>JAXLYM010000023.1:0-162334 GCA_046351455.1 Polyangiaceae bacterium | reverse complement strand
GTAGAGGATCTGCTTCTTTTCGACCGGATCCGATGCCAGATCGCGCTGCTTCTCGTAGATGCCGAGGAGCTCCGCGTAGCGGCCGGTCTCCCGGTAGAGCCGCTCGAGCGCCGCGATCGCCTGAGCGTTCTCGCCGTCGATGTCGTACACGGCGCGGAACTCGACGAGCGCGTCGTCGACGCGCTTCACCTCGTCGACGAGCACGCGCCCGAGGCGCAGCCGAAGATCGATGCCGAGGGCGTGATCTCCCTGCTCGTCCGCGCGCTGGATCGTCGCCTTGTACGACGCGACGAGCTTGTCCCACTCGCCCGTGACGCGCGCGGCCCGCTCGACGTCCTGGATGCACTGCTCGTCGCCGGGGGCGATCTCGAACGCCGAGAGATACCGCTCGAAGGCCTTCGCCGGCTCCTTTAGCCGCGTCTCGTAGAGGCCCGCGACCTCACGGAGCAGCTCCAGCCGCTTCTCGGGCTCCTCCTCGTGGTGCAGCTTCACCTCGATCGCGCCGGCGAGCCCCTTGGGGTTGTTCGCCTGCTGATAGAGCGGGATGAGCGCCTCCGCGGCGGCGAGGTGCATCGCGTCGATCGACAGCACCTTCTCGTAGGCGCGCGCCGCGCGGTCCGCCTTCTGCTTCTGGTTCAGCCACAGGTCGGCGGTCTTGAGCAGCAGACCGATCTTCGCCTTGTCGTCGGTCTCCTTCGCCTCCTGCGCTTCGAGGACGCGGATGAACTCGTCCCATTTGCCGCTCTCGGCGTAGAAGACCTCGAGATCGTCCCAGCGTCCGAGCGTGAGGTACTTCTTCTTCAGCGCCTCTTGCGCCTTGCGATCCTGGGGGTTCAGCGCGAGGAGCTGCTGCCACGCCTCGACCGCGGCCTCGTCGTTGTTGAGGCGCTCGCCGTACAGCGTGCCGAGCTTGCCGAGGACGACCTCCTTCGCCTTCGGATCGAAGGTGATCTCGGCTTGCTTCCGGAGCACCTCGGCGAGCGCGTCCCACTCCTTCTGACGCTCGTGGAGGCCTGCGAGCGCGTTGAGCGCTTCGGCGTTCTCGGGATCGTTCGCGACGACCTCGTTCCACAGGTCGATGCAAAGCTCCGGCTTCTTGACGCGCTCGGTGGCGAGCTTCGCGATCTCGAGGAACTTCGCAGCGCGCGCGCCGCCCTCGGGCATCGCCGAGGCCTCGCGCTTCATGAGGCCGATCAGCTTCTCCCAGTCGCGCCGCTTCTCGTAGCTCTGGCGCAGGAAGTCGATCGCCGTCGCGTTCTCGGAGTCGAGGTTGAGCACCGCCTCGTAGCACTTGACCGCCTCTGCGGCGTTCGAGAACTTCGTGGCGTAGAGGTCGGCCGCCTTCATGTAGAAGTCGACCTTGTCCGTCGCGTCGGGGACCGCTTCCGCCAGCTCGACGAGCGTCTTGACGTACTCGTTGTAGCGCTTGGCCTGCTCTTGCTTCGCGGCCTTCTGCTTGAGCTCTTCGATCTTCTCCGGCGACGCACCGACAGGCTCCGCGGGCGGGGGCGGCGCGGGAGCAGGCGCAGGCGCCGCAGCGACGGGCGCAGGAGCGGGCGTCGGAGCAGGGGCGGGCGCGGCAGCGACGGGCTCCGGCTCGGCGACGGGCGGCGGCGCAGCTTCCAGTTCGGGGGCCGGCTCGGGCTCGGCCACGGCAACGGCAACAGGGGCCGCTGCAGGCACCTCCGCCTCCGCGGCGTTCTCGACCGGCGCGTCCGCAGGCTTCGATCCGCCGGAGAGCGATTCACCGATCTGCGCCTCGAACGCGGCCACCGCAGGGTGCTCCGGCTCGACGGCCGCGAGGCGCTCGAACCACTGGCGAGCGCGGATGAGGTTGCCCTGGTTCTTCCACGCGACGAGGCCGGCCTGCGAGAGCGCGAACGGCGAGGACGGCGCGACGTCCGCCATCTTCTCGGCGAGCTTGGCGACCTTGTCCCAGTCGTTCTCCTTCACGCCCCACAGCTCGCGCAGGAAGTAGAAGGCGCCTTCGATCGTGGGATCGTTGACGGTCGCCTCGTGGAGGAATCCGCTGCCGATCTCGGTGTTCTGGTGGCGCGTCACCCAGCGCACGCCGAACTTGAAGGCGGTGGCGCCGCGCGCGGCTCCCGACGACGCGTCGAGGATGCGGCGCTGGATGTCGATCAGGCCTTGATACCGATCCTGCTCCGCGAGCAGCGTCTCGAGGATCGCGGCGGGCTGCTTTCCGGTGGGGTCCGAGTTGTAGGCGTTCACCAAGAGCGCCTCGACGTCCGCGGGCGAGAAGCGCTTGGCGATGCGCGCGGCGCGCATGAAGAGCCGAGCCGATCCCATCGCGTGAGCGTCCTGCGTGAGCGCCTCGAGGTGCGTCGCGTAGGTGTCTGCGTCGAGCTGGACGTCGCCGAGGCAGCCGCGCGCGTCTTCGTCGGAGCCCCCCGATGCGCCGAGCGCGCGCGCGTACGTCGCGGTCGCCTTCTCGACGTCGCCGTGCTCGAACTGCACGTCACCGAGCTCGATCAGATCGCCGACGATCGCAGGTCCGTCCTGCGCGGCCTTCAGCTCCAGCTCCAACAGGCGCTGGACCATGTTGATCTTGCCGAGGTCCCAGTACACGGCGCGGGCCTGCCGCAGAGCCTCGAAGAGCTGCGGGTTGAGCTTGAACGCGTCCTGGAAATGTTTCAGCGCTTTGACCGCCTGGAGGAACTTGTCCAGGAGCACGGTGCCGAGCCGCAAGTGCAGGCTGGCCTTCTGCGCGGGGTCCGTGGTTGACGCGATTCCCTTTTCCAGCTCTTCGACGAGCCCCTGCCAGTCGTGAGCCGCTTCGAGATGCGAAAGACGCGAAACATCCATGAATTTACCGGTCCTCTGACCGCCCTAAAGCTGCCTCGAAAAGCTTCCCACCCTGTTCACGAGATGCGTGACGCTCACTGCGAGGTGCCGCCCAGCTTGGAGATGAAAGCCTGGGTGGATTCGCACTCGGTCTTGTACTTCGTCGCCGAAGCGCTCTTGCACGCGCGCGCCTGAAAGCCCTTCAGCATCTGGATGGCTTCCTGCTTCTTCTGGCCCGTCGTCGCGTACGCGCTGCCGAGGCTGTAAAGCACCTGCACGCCCTCGGGGCTGTCTCCCGGCACCGACGCCTTCGCGGCCTCCAGCTCGGCGACCATCTCGGAGGTCGAGCCCTTTTCCTGGTACACGCTGGCGAGCAGCATGTGGATGTCGAAGACGTCCTTGTCGCCGGGCTTCGCGAAGTTCTTCGCCTCCTTCAGCACCTGCTCGGCCTCGTTCGAGTAGCCCAGGCGGATGTAGAGGTCGGCGAGCTGCGCAAAGTACTGGAGCTTCGCGGGATCGTGCTCGATCGCCTTCGTGTAGTTCTCGAGCGCCTTCTGCTCGTCGTCCGTGTAGAGCATCACGTAGCCGAGCTGCGAGTACGCGTCGGAGAAGTTGGGATCGGTCTCGATCGCCTTCGTGTAGGGCTCCTTCGCCTCCTCCCACTGAATCGTCTTCTTGCGCGCCTGCTGCTCGAGGGCCCACCCGCGCCAGAACCAGTAGTTCGCGAACTTCGGAGCGAGCTGCGTCGCGCGAGAGAGCGCCGACGCCATCTTGTCCCACTCTTCCTTCTTCTTGTACGCGTTCGCGAGCTTGAAAAAGATCGCGTGGTTGGTCGGGTCGAGCTTCGTCGCCTGCTCGTACTTCGCCGACGCGCCCTCGGGGTTGAGCGCAACTTCCTTGTCCGCTTGGTTCGCGAGGATGACAGCTTCCTGTCGGTTGCGGCTGCAACCCGTCCCGGCAAGCGCGAGCGTACAGGCAAGCGTCAACACGAGCTTCAACTTCATCGTCCTGCTCTTTCTTTCTCGGCGGCGCCGCTCTCGGGCGGAGGGCTGCTCACGCACGCTGACCGTGAATCGAGTGATCTCCAGACCGCCGCGAATACCCCCGCGATACGCCCGGAGCTTGCGAAACTAGCGTCGAAAAAAGCGCCCTGTGACACGGTGGCGGCGACGCGAGGATAGGCGGACGAGCGCGCCAGTGTCTAGGCAAAATCCCGACGGCTACGCGTACCGCCGATGCCGCAAAAACACACGAGCTCCGCGATCCTTTCGACCGCGGAGCTCGCGTGCGTCACGAGACTGTGGAGGGGAAGATCAGCCGCCCGGCGCGAACATGATCGGGTACACGACCGTCACGATGCCGCCTTCCGGCTGCGGGAACGAGAGGCCGTAGAACGAGCGGACGACGCACGACACGACGCCGCTGTCCGGCATGTCCGAGCCGCCGTTGCCGACGTTCGAGACGGCGCCGTCGTGCCCGATGACGAAGCGCACCGCGACGCGACCCTGGAGGTTCGGGTTGTTGCGGAGGCCGTTTTCGTAGCAGAGACGGAAGCGACCGAAGTTCTGGCGCACGATGCGCTGGATGACCTCCGGCGGGAGGCGACCGCTGACGCTCGTGGCGCCCATGCGGACCGACGGCGGCTTGGTGCGGTGCGAACCGCCGAGACGACCGTGACCGGAGCCGAAGCCCTGGCCCGTGCCGGTGCCCGCGCCGTGGCCGATCGTGCCGATGGAGCCGAGGCCGATGCCTTCGCCGCGACCGCCGCCGCCTTCGCCGATACCCGAGAGGCCGAGGCCGCCCGCGCCGAAGGAGTCGCCGATCGAGTCACCCCACATGTTGCCGCGCGCGCTCATCGGATCGTTGCCGAGCGAGTCGTCGCGACCCCAGGGAGCGGTCGGCGCCTTGGGATCGCCGCCGGCGCCGGAGTTGAGCAGACCGATCATGCCGAACTCGGCCGCGTCGCGGAGAGCGGCCGCGCGAGCGACGTGCGGATCCGGGTTGTCCGCGGGGCCCGCGATGCCGAAGCGATTGCCGCTCGCCTTGGAGTTCGGGTTACCCATCGAACCCTCTTCGCCCTTGGCGCGGGTTCCGGTGCCGCCTTCCTTGTTGTCGGCGTTGTTCTCGGCGACCTGCTCGGTCTCCTTCTGCTCCATCTCCTTCTCAGCCGCAGCGTTGAGGTACTGCGACATGAGGTACTGCTGATCCGAGGAGACGCCGTCCTCGTCCGTCGATCCGAGCGGCGGCATGAAGAACGCCATCGCGGCGAGCAGTCCGAGGTGAACGGCCATCGAGAGGCCGGTGTACAGCAGGCCCTGCGTCTCGAGCTGGAAGTGACCCGCGACCACACGGCCCGCGTTCTGCGCGGAGATCTGGAAAATCAGGTTGTCAAGCTCGATCTTCGCCTTCGAGCCGACGGGCAGCGCCATCTGATAAGCGCCGGCGAGCTCGGCACAAGGCTGCGTGCGCCCGCCTTCGATCGCCTGCTGGACGGTCATCTTCGGCTGGCCGGGCAGCTCGATCGTGCCGCGCGCGCGCTGCGGGATGACGACGGCGATCGAGCCGCCGCGATCCGCGAGGACGATCGGAGCGCGCGTCGTCCCGAGCTTCTCGGACGGGATGAAGTAGTCGCACTTGAAGGTCTTGCTCTCCTCCTCGCCGACGTAGAAGGAGCGCGGGGGCGTCAAGTGCGAGACGTGGAGGATCATCTGATCCCAGAGGATCATGACCTCGACGGAAGCGGCCTGCGTCTCCGTCTCCTCGGCGGGGACCTCGGGCGCGCTCTTCACGAGCTGATAGGTGTAGGACCCCTCGGGCGCGTCGTGCGGAACTTCGTCGTGCGCGGGCGGAGGAGCCGCGAACGGGTTGTTGAAGCCGAACGGATCCGCAGCGCCACCGCCGCCGCCGAACGGGTTGGGCGGAGCAGCAGCGAACGGATTCGCGGGGACGCCGCCGAACGGATTCGCGGGGGCGCCGCCGAACGGGTTCGCGGGAGCCGCCGCGGGGGCAGCGGCAGGCGCAGCGAACGGAGCGGCGACGGGCTTCGCGGGAGCAGCAGCGGCGACCACCGGCTGCGCGCTCTCGAAGACGATCGTGGTCCCGCCGATCTGCAGCTGATCACCCGCGTTGATCTTGCACTTGTTGACGCGGGCACCGTTCACGAGCGTTCCGGGCTCGTTGCCCAGATCGATCAGCGTGATGTCCTCGGGCGACGCGACCTCGATGACGGCGTGCATGCGCGAGGCGAGCTCGTCATCGACACGAAGATGACTCTTCGCGTCCTTGCCGACCTTGACGATGTCCTGAGTGACTGTTTCGCGCCGAACGAGCGCCCCATTCTGGTAGAGCGCGAATGTGAGAGCGACCTTCTGCTTGCCTTCCATCCTAGCCAGCCTTCCGTTTCAGCACCCTCGCGCGGCGCGAAACACAACTCGATCGGGCCGCGGCCCTCTCGAAAAAACGTAAATCCTAGAGGTTCTCGACCGACTTGAGCATCTCCGGGACGAACGAGGTCCGCGGACGGATGAGCGTCGTGCGGATCGGGCCGGGGCGAACGCGGATGGTCGCGTCGTTCGGCCCGAAACCGCCAGCATTGAGGGGGTCGTCAGAGAACTCGTACCCGTAGCCTGAATCTTTCTTGCCGCCGGCGTCTGCTGCCTTGTTCTGAGCAAACGCAAGAGGTGCGGCCAGCATCACGCAGAGACTGGCAGCGATCGCAGCATAAAAACGGGTCGATTTTCTCATGGCAGGCCTCCTCGAAGACGTCACGCCGTGATTACAGTGATAGTGTACCGTCGGACGAAGTCTTTGGTCAACGCGATCCGAAGCGTTTCTTGTCGATCGAGAACCCGAACCGCTCCTAACGACACCACGATCCGCAGCGGGTTCCCGACTTGGCACAGACAACGAAACCCCCTCCCCGCTTGGAAGCGAGGAGGGGGTCAGTGATACGGCAAAGTTACATTGATTGCGTATCAACCGTGTTCGCTCACTGGGGGCTTGCGAACACGGCTTGTTTGATCATTGCGGGGGCTTGTTGTCCGGCGCGGGCGCGCTGCCAGCAGGCTTGTCTGCGGCGCCCGTACCACCGGCCTCATCGTTCGCGCCGGAGGCCTCCGCTTCGGCCGCCTTCTGCTTGGCCTCGGCCTCGGCCTGCTTCCGCTCCTTCTCCGTCTGCTCGTTGAAGACGATGATCTGATCGATCTCGGTGATGCGCTCCTTCGCACGCTTCACAGCGTCGGAGTACTCGGTCGCGCCGCCGGCCTTCGTCACGAACTGACCGAACAGATCCTTCGCCTGAAGGAGGATCGGCTTCGCCTTCGTCGGATCGCTCGTGCCCTTCGTCTTGTACTCCTGCGTGAGGATCGCCTCGTTGTAGTAGGTCTCGGGGCGATCCGGCGCGAGCTCCTTCGCCTTGGCGAGGTTCTCACCGGCCTCCTTCACGAAGGCGTCGAAGTTCGAGTCGTTGATCTGACCGCGCAGCGCGAGCGCCAGACCGAGCCGAGCGTCGTAGTCGTTCGGACGGTTCTTGAGCACCGCGCGATACGCCTCTTCGGACTTCGAGAAGCCGCGGAACTGGAGGTTCACGGCCGCGAAGTTCATCTGCGCCTCGTAGAAGTTCGGATCGCGCTGGCGCGCCCGATCGAACGCCTCGACCGCCTTGTTGAGGTTGCCCAGCTCGACCTGGATCATCCCCATCGTGTTGTAGATGACCGGGTCGTTCGGGTTCTTCCGGATCGCCTGCGAGCAGACGAGATCCGCGAGCTCCATCGCCTGCGAGTCGGTCTTCTTCTTCTTGCCGATGTTCGTCGCGCTCTTCGACGACTTCGCCTGACCAGCGGCCTGCTTCGCGCTGTCGAGATAGAAGAGCGCGAGCTGGTTGAACGCGGGCATGTACCCGTCATCGACGGCCAGAGCGCTCTGCAGGTATCGCTTCGCGCGCTGGTAGTCGCTGGCGCCGTCGTTGTCGGAGACGTTGTTGCCGCGCTTCATGTAGAGCATCGCGAGCGCGACGAGCGCCTCGACGTTCTTGTACTGCGCGTCGACGACGGCCGTCTGGCGCATGTCGGTGATCGCCTGGTCGACGTTCTTCTCGCCGCTCTCGTAGTAGCTCGCCATCACGAGCTGCGTCTTGGCGGGATGGAACTTCGGGTCGGCGTCCACCGCCTTCTGGAACTGCGCCTTCGCGTCCGCGGTCTTCTTGCAACGCTGGTACGCGAGACCTGCGTTGTAGAGGGCCTCCGCGAAGGGCTTCTCGTGCTCCTTCGCGGCGTCCATGAAGATCTGCGCGGTCGCGGTGCACGAGGCGTCGTCCCAATCCTTCGCCTTGTCGTGCTGAGCGAGCGAGTCCAAGCCCTGCTTGAACTTGTTCGCCGCCTCGACGGGGATGGGGTTGCCCTTGCTGTCCGTGAGCGAGTGCCCGCTCGGATCCTTCGCGGTGGGGCCGCCGCCGGGGCCGCCACCGCTCGGGCCGCAGCCGAAGGCGAGCGCCGAGATGAGAAACAAGCCAATGCCAGTGATGCGCTTCATCGACCTTCTCCTCACTTCTTCGGCTTCGCCGTCGCCTTGTCGAGCGCGCTCTTCTCCTTCGACTGACCGGCGTCGGAGGAGCTGCCCTTGTTGTCGGCCTTGGTGTCCGCAGCCTTCGAATCCGCAGGCTTCGTGTCCGCAGGCTTCGCGTCGTCCTCGGGCGGCGGCGCCGTCTCGGGCTTGTAGAACGTGCCGTCCAGGTTGACCGGAAGGGGCTTGTCCGTAAGACCCGCCGCGACGCGCGACGGAGAGCCGCGGAATTCGTCGATCAGGTGGTACTCAGCGCCGTAGTTCTTCGCGAGCCAAACCTCACAAGCGCGGGAGAACTCGTCGAAGTACTGGTGCTTCACCGACAGATCGAGGCAGGTCTTGAAGGCGGCCTTCGCAGCCTGCTTCTGGGGCTCGCTCGCCTCGTCGAGAGACGCGTAGTAGTTGAACTTGATGTCTTCCCAGGTGAGGTCCGGGATCGTCGGGTGCGGACCCTTCTGGTTCCACTCCTTCGGGATCGGCGCGGCGCGGAACTCCGCGACGAACTTGCCCCACATCTGACCGACGCGAGAACCGGCGGCGATGACCCAGCGCGGCGGCGGCGAGGGCTGGAGCGCCACGATCTTCTGGTACTCCTTGTCGGCGTCCTCGATCGTCGCGCGCTTCTTCTTCACCCAGTCGGCGACCTTGGTGTTGATGTGCTTGAGCACGTCAGCGCGCTCGCCGGAGCCCTTGTACTCAGGGAACTTGACCTTATCGACCTCCTTCTTCTTCACCTCAGCGAAGAAGAAGAGCGACTCGCCCACGGCCGTGAGCGCCTTGCCGAGGCGACGAATCCGATCGTTCTCATCGGGGAAGACGGACTCGAGCTTCTTCACGGCCGCGTCGGGGTTCGACCAGAGGCCGCGGACCTTGTTGTACTCGGTGGCCGCCTGCGAGGCGTTGTTGATCTTGGTGTAGATGCGACCCATCAGCGCGTGCGCCTGGATCTGGACGTCGAGCGTCGCGTTGCGATCGATGAGGCTGATCGCGCTGGAGAGGCGCTTGCGCGCGTTGTCCCAGTCTTCCTTCTCGGCGTAGTGGTTGCCGATCGCGAACGCGATCTGCGCGGTCTGCGCCTGCTTCTGGCTGCCGTAGTTCTTGTTGAAGAGGTCGGCGTCCTTGATCGCCTGATCCTCTTGCCCGAGGCCGAGGCGGAGCACGACGGCGTCCGAGAGAGCCTCCGGCGCCTTGTCCATCTTCGGGTTCTCGCGCGCGAACCTCTCGTACCAGTTGGCGGCCTGGTCGTAGACCGCGATCGCCTGGTAGTTACCGCCGATCTCGTAGACGGCCTTCTTCGCGAGCTCGGTGTTGTTGAGGTTGTAGTCGGGGTTGATGAGGATCTGACGAGCCGAGATCGCCTTCGCGATCAGGCGCGCCGCCTGGAAGGCGCGGGCCGCGTTGTACAGGATCTCTTCGGCGCGCTCGCACGCGGGCTGCTTGTTCTTGCAAGCGTCCTCGCTGTACTTCTTCCACATCTCCATGTAGGAGTTCGCGGCCTTTTCGAACTGCTTCGGCGCGTCCGGGCCACCCTTGCCGGCGGCCTCGACGAGCTTCTCCGCGCGGAGACGCTCGATGTCGCGCTGGATGCGGATCAGCGTTCCGCACTGCTCGGCGTCCTTCTCCTTGCCCTTCTGGCAGAACGAGTCGATGAACTTCGGGACATCGGTCGCCATGTCGTCGTAGCAAGACGGGTGAGCCGGCTCGAGGCTGGCGCCCATGATGTTGAGCGACTCGAGGTAGAGCTGCGACGCGTAGATCGCGGCGTCCTTGTCCGCGTGGTTGATGGCGACGTCACGGAAGCCGAGCGCGGCCTCCTCCCAGTGCTGCGCCTCGAAGTACGTACGAGCGCGCGCGTACTTCACCTCGACGTACTGCTCCTGCGCCTCTTTGTCGTTCGCCGGCGGCTTGATGTAGCAGATGTACCGGTTGAAGGCGTTGAGCATGCCCTTCTGGTTGTCGGTGAAGTCCTTCGGGGCGAGCTCCTTCGCCTTGCTCACCGGGGCGTTCTTGCCGCCCTTCTTCTTGTCGTCGCCGCCCGGGAGATTGCCGGTGCCCTTGTGAGCCGCGTCGCCCTTGTGCGTCTCGCTGTAGATGTTCTGGTAGCAGAGCACCGCGGCGTACGCGGCCTCAGGCGCCTGCGCGCCCGTGGGATCGTCAGCGACGACAGCGTCGAACGCGGGGCCGCACTTCGCCCAGTCCTTGTTGAAGTACAGGAGGTCGGCCATCGCGTACTTGATCTTCGAGATGCTCGGCCAGTCCTCCTTCACGATGCGGGGGAACTCGAACTTGGCGAACTGCTCGGGCTTGAAGTTGCCGATGACCTTCTCGTAGAGGGTCGCGGCGAGGCTCATCGTCTTCTTGTCGCCGGTGCCGCGCACACCACCGGAGCCGACAGCCTCGAGGTGCCACGCCATCGCGGTCTCGCTGAGGAGCTCCGCGGTGGTGTTGGCGCACTTCAGCTTCGCGTCATCCGGCTGGCTCTCTTTTTCGAACTTGACGTACGTGTCGAGCTGCTTGTTGAGCTCGCCGATGATCTGCTCCTTGTTGCCAGACTTCATCGCGAGCGTCGCCTCTGCGATGTGCGCCTGGTAGATGCAGTACTTCGGGCCGCGATCACGGGCCATCAGGTCGGTGTAGAGATCGATGCCCTGCTGATAGTGGCCGGTGTCGAGGTAGTTCTGCCCGAGATCGTCCATCATCTTGAACGTCTTCTCGGTCTGACCGCCGGTGTCGCCGGAGAGCGGCTTGAAGAAATCGTGCGCCTTCTTCGGCTCACCCGCGAGGGCGTAAACCGGGATGAGATCGCGACGAGCGGAGTTCGCGAGCTCCTTCGCGTTGGGCAGCGACGAATACTGCTGACCGAAGTCAATCGTCTTCTTGAACTCGCTGATGCCCTTTTGGAAGTCGCCCTTGTTCCACGCGACGTAGGCCAGCTTGTAGTGCGCGTAGCCGAACACCTTGTTGTCCGGCGGCGGGTACTTGATGACCTCGTTGTAGGACTGCTCGGCGAGGGCCCATTTCGTGGGATCGCCCTGCGCTTCGTTGAAGAAGAGCTCGCCGAACGCAAGGTAAGCGTTCGCGATGAACTTCGACTGCGGCCAGTTCTGGATGAGCTTGAGGTAGACCTTGCGCGCCTTCTCGAGGTCGTTCGCCTGCTCGTGCTCGTACGCGAGGTAGTAGAGCACCTCGTCCGTGCAGCCGGTGCTCTTCGACGGATCAGCCTTGTTGGGCGACTGGCACCACTTCGGATACTGGCTCTCGAGCAGACCGTAGTACTTGATGGCGTTCGCGCGGCCGCCGGCGATGACTTTGTCGGCCTTGCCGGAGTCTTCCTGCAGCTTCGCGAGGTCGCTGGTCTTCTTCCGCTTGGCCTCGTCGATCTTGATTCCGAGCTCGGTCTTGTCGCGAGTCGCAGCCGACTCCAGCTCGACGTAGCCCTCCGCGAGGCGCCGAATCAGGTTCGGGCGGTCCGGAGCGTCCTTCGGAGTGGACTGGTAAAGGCTCTCCAGGCCCTGAATCTCAGTCACGAGGAGCTGACGGGAGCGCGCCTCGAGGCGATTCCGACGTTCGTCGCGCTGCGCGATCGTCTGCGAGGTCGCCGGCATCTGCGGCTTGGTCTGATCGTCGCGCTTCTTCAGATTCACGCCCTGAGGAGCGCTGTTGAAGCTGACCGCGGGCTTCTTGCCGGCAGTCGCTTCCATCTTGCCGCCCGGGCATTGCGAAAGAGCGTCTTTCGCAGCCTGGGAGATGCAGATGTCCGCCGCGGACGCGTTTCCCGCGACCAGCGCGCCTGCTGCGGCTGCGGCTGCTGCCCAACCACGCACTCGGTACCATCCCGACGGGGACTGGTTTGGGGGCGTAGCTCGGCTTACCGGAGCGTCGCCCCCCGAACTCGACCGGGCGCCTTCCCACATGGAACGGCGACTCTCTTTGGACTCGCTCATCTCTCTAACCCCATCTCTTGACGTGGTGACTTTCAAAAGAAGCTCGCCGGATCCCCGGGTTCAGCACGAATCAAGCAGCGTATCGAACGCCGGCCCCAGAGCGGGGCCGGCCCCGAGTCAGATGGCTACTTGCCACACTTCGACGTGACGACTTGCCTGTAGAAGCCGAGCTCGTCGCGCCAGTACTCGCCGTCGAAGGGCCACAGGACGTGCTCGTCATCGGGCTTGACAACGCCGTACGTTTGCGACTCCTCCTTGGTGAGCTGGCCGCTGACGACCTGCTGATCGAGCTGGTTACGCTGAGCAGCGGTGATGTCGATCAGGATCTTCGACGCGTCGCGGAGGTGCTCGCCGAGCTCTTCGAGGTAGCGCTGATAGCGCTCCTTCGCGAGCGTGCCGGCGTTGCGGATCGCGAGATCGCGCGCGAACGTGAGCGCGTCCGTGACGTCGCCGCCCACCGGAGAGCTCCGGAAGCTCGGCGGCGCCTTCTTGAAGCGCGCCTCTTCTTCGTCGAGGACGCGGACGTATTCGAGGTTGCGGAGGAGCTGACGATCGGAGAGCGCGTTCTCGACGATCGGCTTGATCGCGGGCGACAGGTTGGCCTTGCCCGCGCGGACCTCCTTGAGGAAGTCGAAGAACGCCTTCTCGCCGCCTTCTCCCTTGAAGGCCGGACGATTGAGGACGGCGAGCAGCTCCTTCTGGATAGGCTCGTACTTCTTCTTCATGCGAGCGACGATGGTGGTCGCGTCGTCGTACTGGCAGATCGTGAACGCGATGACGGCCTTGAGGACGTCCGCTTCGGGGTAGAAGGCGTTCGGGAAGTACGGCGCCTCGATCGTGTGGATATTGCCGAGCGCGTGCGGCCAGTCACCGGCCATGAAGTACGCCCACGACTCCTCGAAGAGCGCGTCGAGCCAGTACTCGCTCGCCACGTCCACCCGGTTCCAGTACTTGACCGCGGCGGACAGCTTCTTCGCGTCCGTCTTGGGAACACCGGAGTCGTCGAGGCGAATCGACGCCGAGTAGAACGTGCGCGCCATCGACAGATAGGCGAGGTCGCGCATGCGCGTCTCGTCCTCGACCCCTTCGATCCCCTCATCGAGGGCCGTGAGGATGCGATCGAACGACTTGACGGCGGGGACGGACTTGCGCAGCTGAACGTACGAGATGCCGGAGAAGAACTGCGCCTGCACGAAATACCGGCTCTTCCCGTCCACCTTCTCGAAGAGGCTGATGGCCTCCTCGTAGTTGCGGTTGCGGTACTTGTAGCGGCCGAGCAGGTAGTTGAGCTGCCAGTACAGATCGCGCTGCTGCGGGTTGTTGAAGCGCGAGATCTGCTCCGTCTTGTACTTACCCACGCGCTCGATGATGTCCGCGGGCTCCGGGAGCTGCGTGGCGAGCTTCGACAGCCAGAGCAGCGTCTCGTTGAACTTGAGGTGGTTCGGCTTCTCCGCGATCTCGGAGAAGATGGCGTAGCTCGCTTGGTAGAACTGCAGGCGGTAGAGCGAGATCGCGTAGTGGTACTGAGCGATCTGCTTGTTGCCTTCATCGTCGCCGGTCTCGCCGTCGAAGACGCGCTTCAAGATGACGGCGGCCTCGGCCCATCGCTCACCGTCGAACAGACGCTTCGCTTGAGCGGCCTCCTCGGTCATCTGGCCGGCGGTCACCGGGCCTGCGTCGGCGTCTTCTTCGAGCGCGACTTCCTTCGGGGCCTGTCCGCCCTTCTTCGGGTCGGCCTTTGCATCTTTCTTGGGATCGGCTTTGGCCGCAGCCGCCGGCTTCTTCGCCTGAGCGTGGGCGAAGGTCGGCGTCAGAATGAGAGCGGATGCAAGGAGGCAGATTCGGGCGAGCCGGGTGCGCATCGACGATCCTCGCTTTCAAGCGATGGGGAGCACGCTTACCGCACGCCCGAAGCCCCGCGAAGAGTTGCGGAGGCGCCTGTGTGTCGGGGGCGGTTCTTCAAAAAACCCAATCAGAATCAACGGATAATTGACGGCGGCGTGGGATCGTAGTCGGCCCGAAAGCGCGTTGTCAAGCTGGTCTTTCCCGGTCAACACTCGACTTTTGTGGAGAATTCGATCACCACTGAACGCCACGCCGCGCCGATGACAGCGTTTCTTCCGACACTGCGCGCGCTTTGGTCTTGGGGCGGAGATCATGAAGGGTCATGCCAACGATGGTTGGCCTGCCAGGCAACTCCGGGCACACGCGATCGCGCTTCGTATCGAGAACGCGTCTGGCCTGTTGACGCTGGTCCCACGCTTCGACTAGCTTGCTGGCCCAGATTTGTGCCAAAAATTTCCGAGATTCGTTGAGATGATCGGGCCCGCCCCGGCGGCGGGTGCGCGATGGTCCTGGTTGGTGAAGCACTTGCTTGCGTGACGGGCGAGTGCGGGACGTCGCAAGCATCACGCTGGCACGCGCCCTGACTGTCCTTGATCTGCGGTCGAGAGGAGTTCTCGTGATGAACCGTTCGTTCCTGTACGGCCTGGTTGGTGTCGTCGGCGTCACCGCGATCGGCTTGTTGCCGACGGCGTGCCAGTCAGGCGGCGTCGGCGACCCGTGCACCCCGGAGGACGAAGAGTCTTTCAAGTTCTCCGGGTTCAAGGTGACCGAGGACATCATTGAGTCCCGCTCCTTTCAGTGCGCAACCCGCATCTGCCTCGTGAACCACTTCCAGGGCCGCGTGAGCTGCCCGTTCGGCCAGCCCAGCCCCAAGGACGCTCAAGGCTTGGAGGGCTGCACGCCCGCGCGCGACGGAAGCGGCAACTACAAGAAGGGTCAAGGCAGCTGCAACTCCGGACAGAACTGTGTGGAGGCGGGCTCGTTCTCGCCTTCGTGCGATCTGTCCCAGGGCAAGGACGCGGCGAACAAGTTCTGCCAGGGTCTCGGCGCGGGCGGCACCTGCAATGAGGCCGGGTTCTGCGAGTGCAAGACGGACGCGGACTGCCTCTTCGTGACGAGCGCGGTCGTCTCCTGCGATGCGAAGTCGCATCAGTGCGTGTCCTACGCTTGCCACACCGACGGGGACTGCCAGAACGCGGACGCCTTCCCGGACGACCCGCAGAAGAACGCGGACTTCAACAAGGGCAAGGCGTGCTGCCTCCCCGGCACCGACACGCCGGTCACGAGCGCAGTGTGCGGTCAGTGCCGTGGTCAACCGAACACCACGCCGACGCGCGCGGCCGAGAACGCGGTCTACTGCTCTTGCCGTTGCGGCGTCGCCGAGGGACAGCCCGACGATCCGAACTTCAATTTCTGCACCTGCCCGGACGGGTTCGAGTGCAGCGAGATCCGCAAGAACGTCGGTCTCGGCGACGAGAAGATCACGGGCAAGTACTGCATCCTGAAGGAAACCGCGTACGACTCGAACAAGGATCAGTGCGGCCTCGTGGATGGCTACTGGTCCGCGGGCTCCGGCAACGACATCGCGTGCAAGGGCGCGTCGAGCGGTCAGTGCCAGACGAAGAAGGGTGGCTGCGACCCGACCAACCCGCCGAAGAACTGATGCGTGAGCAAGCTCTCGCGCGCGCCGCGACCTGACCGCGGCGCTCTCCCTCCGAAAGCCCCACCCACCAAGACGATCTCACCTGCACGCATGAAGGCGCGCCAGGACGGGATCCGCGCCGAGCGCGCCGCGGTCGACTACTTGATCGACTCCGGGCTCGACGTGCTCGCCTCGAATCTCCGCGTCGGACGTTTCGAGATCGACGTGCTCGCGGCGGACGGGAGCGTCCTCGTGATCGTGGAGGTGCGCACGCGCGGCCCCGGTGCGTTCGTGCGCGCTCTCGACTCCGTGGATGCGCGCAAGCGAGCGCGCCTTCGGCTGGCCGGACGCTGGCTGTGGCGTGACCGTTACGCGGCGGACCCGCGCTTCGAACGGCTACGGTTTGACTGCATCGCGGTTCGCTTCTCGCCCACGGGCGCGCCCGATGTCGAGCACGTGCGCGCTGCCTTCTAGGATCGACGCGCCGTCCCCCGCGACGCGCTCATCGGCGATCACGCGTCGAGCTGCTCGCGCATCTCACGCCGGAGCTTCTTCAGCAGCTCGATGCCGTCCTCGTCGATCTCCTTCGTGCCACGCGACGAGAGCGGGGAGCCTTCAAGGCGCGAGATGATGTCGTCGACGCGCGCGATCTCCTTCTCCTGCCTCGCGCGCAGATCCGAGACCATCTGCTCGAACGTCTCGAAGAAGTGCTGGAGCTCATCACCCTTCCGAAGCCTCTCGCGCAAGACGAGCTTCCCCCCGCCGACCTCGCGAAGCAGCCGCTTCATCTTGAAGATGGGCCCCGCGATCTTGTGGGTGAAGACGATGCCCGCGAAGCCGAGCGCGATCACGAAGAGCGCGAGGCCCGCGACAAGGCCGATGAGCACGTGTCGCTGCTGCGCCTCGATCTGGGCGGTCTGCGCTGCAAGATCCGACGCGCGCCGTTCGAGCTCCGAGGCGTCTTTCTTCAGCCGCTCCTGCTCGCCTTTGAGCTTCTCTTCGTCGCGCGCGGCGTCTGCGGTGAACTGCTGCTTCACCTCGGGGAAGTCTTTGTAGCAAGTCTCGGCGGTCATCTCGACGACCTGTCGAACCTTGCGGCTCTCCACGATCAACGCCTCACCGCGCTTGACGGTCTCCTGACCTTGGCGGACCGCCTCCTGCCCTTGCTTCACCGATTCGCGGCTCTGTTCGATCACGCGATCGCTGGTGCGCCAGAGCATGGCCCCCAGCGCTGCCGAGAGGAGCAGCGCGATGGCGACGAGGAACCCTGCGTACTTGAGCTGGAATCGCCGGTCCAAAAGGTAGTTTTTCGCGCTCCGGTTGTGCTTACCGGGCGCCGGCCTGCTGCTCGTCGCCTCGCTCATCGTCTGTCCTTCAAAGGGCGCGGGGGGCCCGCTGTGAGCGCCAAGCGTATGTGCTCCCCCTCGAAGCCTTCAACGCGAATTGATGTCGAGGGCTTTTTCAGTCACCGCGTCACATGCTCGCCGTGACCTTGACGAACGAGTCGATCGCGCTCTCGCCGCACAGCTTGAACAGAGCATCCTCGCTCTTCGTGTCCGACGAAGGCGTGTTGCTCTGCGTGAGCTTCGGGGAGAAGGACGCCTGGATCGATTTGTCGGGATACGTCGCCATCGCGACGTTGAGCTTCACCGACAAACTCCCGCCGGCATAAACAGGGGCCTCGACCGTCGCCATCAAGATGAAGCCCTTGAGCTTCTTCGTCTTCACGATCGCGCCGCCCTGCGCCACGGTCTCACCCTTCGGAGCGACGGCGTAGCCGCTCTTCGAGAGGAGGCGCGCTTGCATCGCAGCCCGTACGATCGCCTCTACCTCGGTGGCCGGTCGGCTCGTCTTGTTCGTGATCTCCAGGGCGACGTAGAACTTCGCGTCCTTGCCGGGCGGCGGCGGGGCCGCGCTCGTCGTGGAGCTGGCCTTCAAGCCATCGATCGATTTCTGCATCGTCGACTTGATCGCCGGCGTCGTCTCCTTCGCGATCGCTGCCTCCAAACACTTCAGGCTGGCCGGCTTCGTCAGCTTGCCGAGCGCGGCCGCGGCCGCCGTTTTGACGGAGGCGTTTTCGTCGGAGAGCGCGTCGCACAGGGGCTTGATCGCGGCCTCATCACCCGATGCGCCGAGGGCGAGCGCGGCCTGGGTGCGCACGCGGTAGTCATCGCTCTTGAGCTGTCCGGCGAGCACCGTGGTGCGGGGATCTGCCGAAGCTGACAGCGACACCAGGAGCACCATCAGCGCGAGGAGGACGGAGGCAAATGCTCGCGCGGGCCGCAGCATGAGGGCTTCGAATATACACAACCGATCGGCGTTCGAAACGCGATCCGACTCCGTGACGGCGCCAGATGTGTGCATGTCTGCGTGCATCGGGTTGGTCGCACCCACCTCACCCGCTCTGCCGGGAATCCGCATCAACTCGCTCCTGCACTTTCCGGCGCAACCCGAGATCGGATGGCTGAGGACGATCACGCGTCGCTGTTGATGCGGCGCAGAGCCTTGGACGCACCACCGCCCCGGTCGCTTCAATGGTCGTGACCAAACGGTCGAGGCCAACCCTCCCAGGACGGCCGACGTTGCACCACCCCCACGTTTCGAAGTAAGCGGTTGGTGTGCGGATCCGGCGCACCTTCGTCCGACAGTCGTCCTGCGCTCCGCTGGTCGCGTGCGGCATCTTGCTGGCGAGCGTGTCTGCGCCGTCGCTCGCGGTCGCCGAGCCCGTGCGGATCCAGGTGCGCGGCGCTGCTCAGATCCGCGCTCAGGCGTGGCTGGAGCGAGACGGATTCGTCATCCGCGGCGATCTCGTTGACGACGCCGGCGTAGCGATCCCGCTGGCGCCGATCGTCATGAAAGCGTTCGCCGAGAGCGGGACGCAGCTCCCTGCCGGCGCGCTCGCTCCCTGCGACGGGCACGGCGGAAAGGGCGGTCGCGGTGATGGCGCGTTCGTCACCGATGAGCGCGGCGCGTTCTGCGCGCGCGGAGGCGATCGCTCGGCCGCGACGATCACCGTCCGTTACGATGGCTCCGACCTCTACGACGGCGGCGAGGTTCGCTCGCCCGTCGAGGCGGCGCACGGACCGCTCGCGAGCGTCGTCATCCGGTTCGAGCCGGCGGTCGACACGATCGATCTCGATCGTCCGACCGTGCCGGTGAGCGCCGCGCTCCGGATCGGGAAGAGCGATCTGCCGGGGGAGGCGCCGAAGCGCGAGGGGCTCACGGTGGCGCTCGAAGACGAGCACGGCGCCGTGCTCGCGGAAGCGAAGACGGGCGGTGACGGAAAGGCGCGTTTCGAGATCCCGACCAAGTCGCTCGGTGATCCTGGCGTCGGTGAGCTCCGCTTGCGCTTCGCCGGATCCGACATGCTGTCGAAGGCGAGCGCGGCTCAGTCGATCGTGCGGCAAGCCGAGGCCCGCTTGGCGCTCGTCGGCGTGCCCGAAGGCAGCTCGGACGAGGACATCGCGATCGATGTCGACGTCTCCTCTCAGCGTGGTCCTGTCACCAGCGGAGTGGTGGAGGCTGTCCGCGACGGCGTGAGCGTGGGTGCAGGCGCCGTCGTCGACGGGAAGGCGCACGTCGTCGCCGCGATCGGGACGGAGCGCTCTTCGACCTCCTCCTTGACGTTGCGCTACGTGCCCTCGACACCTTGGTATCGCGCGGGCGCGGAGCTCACGACCGAGGTGAAGATCGCGGGCGCCGGCTTGTGGAAGCAGCTGCTCATCACGGCGCTCGTCGCGGGGGTCGCGGCGTGGGTCGTCGCCGGTTGGCGCCGCGCGAAGCCGAAGACACGACGCGGCGAAGATGCGGACGCGCCGCCGCCTTCCGGGCGCCCCGGCGTGCAGGTGATCGGTCGCGCGCCGAGCGCCGGAGGTTGGCGCGGCGTCGTCGTCGACGCGCACGAAGGGACGCCCGTCGTCGGAGCGCGCCTGTCGATCGTCGTGCCTGCATTCCAAGGCGACGGAGTGATCGCTCGCGCGGAGACGGACGAGCACGGAGCGTTCTCCTTCGAGCCGGCGCACCCGCGCGACGCGAGGTTGGTCGTCGAGGCAGAGCTCCACAGCACGTTCGAGCAAGCGCTGCCTCCGCCGAGCGCGCTCCATGTGGCGCTGATCACGCGACGACGCGCGCTGCTGGATCGCCTCGTCCGTTGGGCGCGTCACCAGGGCGCTCCCTTCGACGCCGTCGCAGAGCCGACGCCGGGACATGTCCGCCGGGCTGCGACCCGCCTCGAACTGCAGGAGGGAGAGCGCTGGACGGTCGTCGAGAAATGGGCGGCAAAGGTGGAGGGATCCGCGTTCGGCCCCGATCCGGTGCGCGCGGGAGACGAGGAAGCGGTTCGCGCGGCGGAGCCCGGACCGCCGACAGCTCAGAAGCCTCGCGGCGGATAGCTCAAAAATCCTGGAAAACAAGGCGCAACCGCCGCGCCTGACCAGGAGCGCAAACATCCTGCTAGGACGGGGCGACGCGTTCGGCTATTTCAGGGTGCGTCCAGCACGGACTCGGGTTGCCGGGCCAGGCCGCGTCAGCTCGCATCGTCCGACGCGTCGGAGGACCTTTCGTGGATCCCGTCATCATCGCAATCATCGTTGTGGTCGTCCTCGTCGCCGTCGCGGCCTTCGTCCTGACGCGCAAGAAGCCGACCCCGCAGATCGAGGACGAGGAAGCGCCGCCGGCGCAGCTCCCTGCTCAGAAGCCGAAGGAGCCCGCCGTCGCGGCGAAGGCAGCGGAGCCCGAGGTTAAGGCACCGAAAGCCGCTCCGCCCCCGCCGCCCCCCACCACCAAGAAGGCGGAGCCGGAGAAGCCGAAGCCGGCGCCCGAGCCTGCGAAGACGGAGCCCGCAAAGTCGGTCGAGCCCGCAGCTCCGAAGGCCGAGCCGCCGCCTCCGCCGCCCGTCTCCGCGAAGCCCGCAGAGCCGGAGAAGCCGCGGACGCCTCCGCCGCCTCCTCCCCCCGCGAAGGCCGCAGAGCCGGCGCGTCGCAAGGACATCGAAGGCCTCCGCAAGGGCCTCACCAAGGTCCGCGAGAAGGAAGGCTTCTTCGGGCGGCTGAAGGCGCTCTTCACCGGCAAAAAAGAGATCGATCCGAACATCGTCGAGCAGATCGAGGAGGTGCTCCTCACCTCCGACGTCGGCGTCGCGACGACCGAAAAGCTCCTCGCGGAGATCAAGGATCGGCTCAAGAAGAACGAGCTGAAGGACGAAGAGCGCGTCTGGGAAAGCCTTCGTGAGCACGCGACCGAGCTGCTCGCGATCGGCGGCGGCGGGATCGCCCTCGCTGCGAAGCCGACCGTCGTGATGGTCGTGGGCGTGAACGGCGTCGGCAAGACGACCACGATCGGCAAGCTCGCCACGAAGCTGAAGGGCGAAGGCAAGAAGGTCGTGCTCGCGGCCGGCGACACGTTCCGCGCGGCGGCGGTTCAGCAGCTCAACGTCTGGGGCAAGCGCGTCGGGTGTGAGGTCGTCAGCGGAAAAGACGGGGCGAACCCGGGCGCCGTGATCTTCGACGCGATCCAGCGAGCAAAGGATACCGGCGCGGATGTTGTCCTAGCCGACACCGCGGGCCGACTGCACACGAAGTCGAACCTGATGGACGAGCTCAAGAAGGCCGCTCGCACGATGGCGAAGGCGTTCGACGGCGCGCCGCACGAGACGCTCTTGGTGCTCGACGCCACCAACGGACAGAACGCGATGCAGCAGGCCGCGATGTTCAAGGAAGCGCTCCCCCTCTCGGGCATCGTGCTGACCAAGCTCGACGGCACCGCGAAAGGCGGCGTCATTCTCGGCATCTGCGCGGAGCAGCAGCTCCCTGTCCGATACGTCGGCATCGGCGAGCGCGCGGAAGATCTCCGCGAGTTCAACGCAGAGGAGTTCGTGGAGGCGATGCTCGGCTCCGCTCAGGATGCTTCGTGAGCGTGCCGAGGGAGGCGAGCACCCCGTGAGGAGGTCCGCCACAAAGATGGCTTCGCAGTGGGCGCTGGCTGAATTTGCCGCTGCGATTTCAAAACAGGTGAACGCGAAGTTGTGGGATTTGGGAGTTGCTTCGGAGATTTTGCGCGTGATATAGTGCGCGCGTTCGCTTCTCTGGGCGTTTTTCTTAAGATTTTCGCCCACTTACGGCTGTTTTCCTGAGCGCTCGAACGCTCGTTTCGGACGGACTGCGGAAGGAATGGCGATGAGAAAGGCTCGCGTAGGGCTTCTTGTTGCGGCTGCGCTCGTCGCTGTGCCGCTGGTAGCAGCGGCACAACCGAAAGGCGCTGCCAAAGCGGATCCGAAGAAGGCTGCGGAACAGCCGAAGGAGGTCAACCTCGACGAGCAGCCCGCGGATCAACCCGCGACGCCGCCCGAAGGGGAGACGCCTCCTGAAGGCACCGAGCCTGTCGGAGGTGGCATTTGCGACATCACCCCTGAAGTCTGTCAGAATCAGGACTTCGACAAGCTCGCTAAGCGGCCTCTCAACCCTGAGATGTACGCGGTGCAGCAGATTTATGCGCTCCGCTACCATCGTTTCGAGGTCAACCTGTATGGCCTCCAGACGCTGAACGATCAGTTCGTCGGTCACCCGGGCGGTGGTCTCGGGGTGAACTGGTACATCTCCAATGTTCTGGCGGTCGGCGTGAACGGCAATGTGTACGGTAACTCCGTATCGTCGTTCAACTTCCAGACGAGCCGCTCGGCGCGCGTCGGCTTGCCGATCACGGAGTATCAGTGGAACGCCAACGTGAACTTCTCGTACGTCCCGGCGTACGGCAAGTTCGCCGGTTTCGGCGACTTCATCTTCCACTACGACTTCTATGTGGTGGGCGGCGTGGGCGCCATCTCGACTCGACCGATCGCCGTCGTCGACCCCGACAACCGCGTGTTCGAGTTCGAGCCGAAGGTGGACTTCCGCATCGGCGGCGGCATCCGGATCTTCTTGAATCGGTGGCTGTCGGCCGTCCTCGAGGTGAGCGACTACATCTTCTTCGACAAGCTCGAAAACCCGGAGATCGCTCCCGGCCTCGATCAGGCGCAGAACAAGGACACTTGGCTCGCCGAAGGAACGAGCTTCACCAACAACGTGCAGGCGCAGGCTGGCTTGTCGTTCTTCCTTCCCCCGACCTGGGAGTACCGGTTGCCCAAGTGAGGACACAGAAGATGGGAACGTTCATCTCTCGCTTTCGGTCGTCTCGGGTCCGGGCCCTGGTCGCTGCGGCCGTCGGTTCGGTGGCGGCGCTCGCCTCCACCGCGGCCAGCGCGCAGGAAATCCTTCTGACGGGTCCTCTCGCGGGTGCCCCCGCGGTGCGCAAGATGCGCCT
The DNA here is from genome assembly GCA_046351455.1 of Polyangiaceae bacterium. Taxonomy (GTDB): domain Bacteria; phylum Myxococcota_A; class Polyangia; order Polyangiales; family Polyangiaceae; genus JADJRH01. Next base: position 139,243 of record JAXLYM010000023.1, on the reverse strand, counting down.
CCATCGCGCGGGTCGCTTCGAGCTGTCGCCGACTGCCTCGTTCACCCTGCTCGATGAGTACACGCGCGCCATCATCCCCGGTCTGCGGGTGACGTATCACCCGACGGACTGGTTGGGATTCGGTCTGTGGGGTGGCTACGGCTTCCAGACGGGCTCCAACCTCGCCGACGAGCTGCAGAAGGTCGGCATCGACGATCGGCGCTGCGCGGAGAACTCGGCTTCGAAGGCGTGCCGCCTCACCGTCGAGAACCTCACTCGGCCGGGCACCAACAAGGACGGTTCGATCCGGACTGGCAAGCTCGCGGATGATCAGCTCGGCGCGATGACCTGGTTCCTCGCGCCGGAGGTCACCGCGGTGCCGTTCCGCGGAAAGCTCGCTCTGTTCGCGTCGGTCTTCCCGGACGCGGATATCGCGTTCTTCGCCGGCCCTGCGTTCGTCGGCCTCCGTGAACGGAAGCCGTGCGGTCTCGGGGACGATGGCTCGGTGTTGGACAAGTGCTCGGACAGCTTCTCGCTGATCGACCGCGTCGCGATCACCGGGACTTTCGGGCTCCGGCTCAACTTCTACATCAACGACTTCGTCGGCTTCGGCGGTGAGTTCCGCGCTCTGCCCTTCAACTGGAACACCGCCGGTTTCGACAACCACGGCGGCGGTCCGGGCAAGGCGTTCCCGGATCACTCCGTGAACGGCGCCGACAGCGAGTTCAAGTTCAACAGCATGGCCAGCGTGTACGCCACGATCGCGCTGCCCACCGCGATCAAGACCACCGAATAACGCTCGGCTGAGGGTCTCCCGCCTTGGGATTCTTCGACTTCCTCAAAAAGAAAGACGACGGCAAGAAGGGCTCGGTTCCGCCTCCTGGCGACAAGAGGGTGACCGGGCACGCGAAGGTCGTCGCTGACAAGCGCGCTCAAACCTACGATCGAATGGAGTCGCTTCAGGCGCTCGCGGAGATCCGCAACGCGGACAGCGCGGCTGCGCTCCTGAAGCGCTTCTCCTTCTCGATCGATCCGTCGATCACCGATCAGGAAGAGAAGGATCTCGCCTTCGAAGGCATCGTCGCGGCCGGGCGGCCGGGCGATCTTCCGAAGGACGAGAAAGAGCGCGAGAAGGCCCTCACGGAGGCCGAGGAGCGTTGCGAGAAGGTCGTCGAGGCGACTCGCGTTTATTGCGAGCGCGCAGAGCAGCTCACGTGGCCCATCAAGGTGCTGCGCGCGCTGCTCGACGACGACGATTACCGCGACGAGCTGCTCGGGCTGCTTTCTCGCTTCGACACGGAGTACTCACGCAACGTCGAGCCGAAGATTCAGCTCCTCGTCGCGCTCGAGGAGGTGCCCGGCGAGCACAGCCGCGAAGCCGTCGAGGGCTTCCTCGAAGACGTCAACGAGACGGTGCGCTTCCACGCGGCCGAGACGACGTTCGCCCACGCGAGCGAGACCAGCATCCCCGCCCTCTGCAAGATGCTGATCGCCGAAGAGAGCGTGCGCGTGAAGAACAAGGTCGCGGAGGGCTTCGTGCGCCGCGGTTGGGTGGTCACGGCTGACCTCCGCGACGCGGTCGCGAAGTCGCTGATGGACACCGAAGGGTACCGCGTCGACGCGGGCGGCAAGGTCATCCGCTGACGTTCGAGGCAGCGGCGCCTCGCGCTGCATCGTCTGCCTTCTGCTCAATCACCAGACATCTTCTTCGCGGCCGGGAACGTGACGCTTCGTCGCGCGGCTCCTGGGCTCGTGCTCGTTTCGGATGCGTGGCCCCTCCCTGAACGAGCGTAAGCGAGAGATTTGGGAGGGGCGGGCGCGCGCGCAGCGAAGCGAGCACGCGACCGGGGGTGGGCATCGCGACGAGAGGGCCCTGTGGTCGTGGAGGGGGCGCGATGGGATCACCGCGGATCGTAGGGCGGGGCGCTTGGTGATGTGCGCGTTCTTCGGCTGTGCTTCTCGCGTTCGTCGGGTGTTGTCTGCGGGAGCGCGCTGCTCTTCGGGTCGCGCGGGGGCGCTTGGAGCGCTGCTCTTCGGGTTGCGCGGGGCGCTTGGATAAGTGGGGCTGGGGATGCAAGCGGTGCGGACGGCGCGATCGTGAGGACGAAAACGACACGTGCGGCGAGTCGCCCCGACGCCTCGCGCGACGTGGTCGCGGCTCGCTCATCGAGGCTCTTCGCGGCTCGCTCATCGAGGCTCTTCGCGGCTCGCTCATCGAGGCTCTTCGCGGCTCGCGACGGTCGAATGTTGAGCCGGCTCGCGGAGCTGCAAACGACTTTCAAACAAGGTCATTTGGGCGAGATTTGTTCGGTGACGAGCGATTGACACTCTCGGGCGGGCTGACGGAGCATGGCCCGGTGAGCTCCCGACGATCTCGCGCGATGCGATCGAACGCACGCGGCCGGCTGCCCTCAACAGCGATCGCGACGTGCCGCGATCGTGAGGTGAAGGCCGACCACGTCGGGGATCGTGAGTCCGCTCCGGACCGCGATCGCAGGGGCTCAGAAGGAACCAGCGTGGCACCCAGAATCGATCTCCGCAGGTCGTTGCGCTTGCGGTCTTTGGTCTCCGCGTGCGCGTTCGCCGCAGGCCTCGTCGGTGCAGAGGGCGCTGCGCGCGCCGCCGACTTCGAGGTGCAAGCGGAGACCGCCGCGCAGGCCTACCAAGTGACGAGCCCGTGGGGCGACCTCGTGCTCGATCGACGCCGCCTGATGCAGACGATCGGGCTCAGCGTCTACAGCCTCCAGGGCAAGTACGAGCCTGGAAAACCCGACTACAGCATGACGCTGCGGCTCCGCGTGAACGCGGACTTCGGGCTGAATCAGCAGCACGTCGGGGAGCCGATCGGATCCGAGACGAGCTTCGACGCGTCCGGGCGACGGTACGTGCCGGGGATGGAAGAGGTGCCGCTCGATCTCATGTACGGCTACGTCGAAGGCCGCAACATGATGCACGGCTGGCTCGGCTTCCGCCTGGGTCGGCAGTACGTGACCGACATGCTCGGGTGGTGGTCGTTCGACGGCGGGCTCGTGCGGCTCACCACGCCGTTCTACGTGCAAGCCGAGTTTTACGGCGGACTGGAGCAGCGCAACGGCTTCGTGCTGTCGACGGGGCGCTTCGAGCGGAACGGGATCTGGCGCGGCGGTCACGAAGGGTTCGGCACCGCGACCGGCCCGAGCCTCACGGACTATCCGTCGTTCCAGTCGGCCACGCCGGCTCCCGCGTTCGGCGCCGCGCTCGAGAGCGCTGGGCCCACGTGGCTGCACGGTCGGCTGAGCTACCGGCGCGTGTACAACACCGGGACCTCGATCACGCAGCAGTTCGCGAACCCCGCGGCCGCCGGCACCGACGGCGGCTTCAAGGCGATCAACGGCGATCGCATCTCGTCGGATCGGATCGGCTACGCGGCGGACGTGAGCCTGCTCTCGGGCGCTCCGGTGCGCGCTCCGATCGGCGCGAAGGGCGGCTTCTCGTACGACCTCTACGCGAACACCGTGAACACGTGGTTCGGCGGGATCGAGGCGTACATCGGCCAGACCGCGACGATCGGGCTCGACGCGGACTACTACCTCCCGACCTTCGACGCGGACTCGATCTGGAACTGGTTCACGCACGGCGCGAACACGACGTACTCCGCGCGCGCCGCGTTCCGCATCGGTCGCAGGTTCGACTTCGCGCTGTCCGGCGGCGCTCGCACGTGGACGACCGACGGCGATCCGAGCACGTTCGGCGTCGGCGAGTGCAAGGCGATCTCGACGACGGTGATCAGCAACTGCGTTCCCGGCACGAGCTACATCGATCCGGCGGGCTCGGTGAAGGCGCTCCGCGACTACGTGCGCGATCCGGCGAACCGCGGGACGACGACCGTCACCGACGCGCTCGGCAACGCGGCCGCTCGCTATCGCATCGGCAACGGGCAGATCGGGCTGCGCGGCATGGTGCAGGCGGGCGATCGCGGTCACCGCGCGGGCGGAGACCTGTACGCCGACCAAGGGTTCGTGGGCGGCAAGTTCCAGCTCGGCGCGCGCGTGTCGCTCTACGACTGGGACGATCCGATGCGACCAGAGCGCGGCGCGACCTCGTTCGGGTACGTGCTCGGCGCGGGCTTCAAGCCGGGCAACGTCGCCGACCTCCGCGTCGAGTGGGAGCACGACATGAACCGCCTCGTCGGGCAGCGCTTCCGCATCATCGGCCTCTTGAATCTCTGGGTGCTGAAATGAAGTCGGGCAAACGATCCCAGAGCGCGACGCCGAGCTGGCTCGCGTTCGCGGCCTGCGCCGCCTCCGTCCTCCTCGCGATGCTCGACGCGTCCGCGCAACCCGCGCCCGCGCCCAGCGCCACCACGACCGCGCAGCCTGCTGCGTCCGCTGCGCCTGCCGTGTCTCCTTCACCGAGCGCGTCCGCGCAGCCTGCTGCGTCCGCTTCACCGACCGCGAGCGCGTCCGCTGCGCCCGCCGCGACGGAGAGCGCGCCGATCGGTCCGCCCGTCCCGCCTCCGACGATCGCGGGCTCCCACGGGATGGCGCCGCTGTTCCAGGACGCGCCCGTGCCGACGGAGTGGATGCCGCCCGGCGCGAAGACGAGCCCGATCCCGAGCGACGAGATCTTCCCGCCGCAGCAGATCACGATCCGCTTCAACCACAAGAAGCACGTCGGCGAGCTCAAGGCGAAGTGCAAGGACTGCCACGCGGCGGCCTACACGAGCAACGACTCCGGCGACACGGTGATCGCGAAGCCCTCCGAGACCTGCGACAACTGCCACGACGTCAGCCACGCGGATTTGAAGCACGTGACCGCGGGCACCGACGCGAACGGGCAGTGCACCTTCTGCCATATCGGCGCGAACGCCGGCGTCGGCGGCATGGTCGCCGCGATGGTGATCCCGAAGCCGAACCTGCGCTTCCCTCACAAGAAGCACCTCGATCGCAACGTGCAGTGCGGTCAGTGCCACGGTCGCGTCGAAGAGCTCGAGCTCGCGACGCGCGACAACCTGCCGCGCATGGTCGGATGCGACACGTGCCACCAGAAGAGCGGCGCCGCGCAGGGCGACGCGAAGAGCGACTGCGACACGTGCCACCTCACCGATCCGAACGGCAAGCTCGCCGTGCAGTTCGGCTCCGGCATGCTGATCCCGCCGGCGTGGCTGCACAACGCGGGGCACACGGCGGACTGGATCGAGCGCCACAAGTCCGTCGCCGCGGATGACAGCTCGTTCTGCGGGAGCTGCCACACGAACACGTACTGCACCGACTGCCACGACGGGAAGGTCCGGAGCCGCAAGGTTCACCCGAACGACTGGCTCTCGATGCACCCCGAGGCCGCGCGACAAGACAACCCGCGCTGCACGAGCTGCCACGCCGAGCAGACGTTCTGCGCGGACTGCCACCGCCGCGTGGGCGTCGCGCGCGACTCGGCGAGCGGCGCTCGACCTGAGGGGCGACGTTTCCACCCGGAGGCTTCGATCTGGACGAACGGTCCTCGCTCCGCTCAGCACCACTCATGGGAAGCGGAGCGCAACCTCAACGCGTGCGTCTCGTGCCACACGGAGCGCGACTGCGCGACTTGCCACGCGACGAAGGGCGTGTCGGGCGGACAGGGCGTCAATCCCCACCCCGTCGGCTTCTCTGCCGGTTGCGGCGCCGCCCTTCAGCGCAACCCGCGGCCCTGCTTGGTGTGTCACCAGGCCGGCGACTCGAACCTGAGGACCTGCAAATGAAAAGTCGCCTGGAGTCAGCATATTCCTTGCGCAGCCGTTCTGGCCGCTGGTATGCCGAGGGGCGAACCGCCGCCGGGCCTCACTTGGCGGTGGTCCGCGCCAAGGAGAACAGGCGTGAAGGAGCTAATCAAATACCTCTTGGACAACCTTCAACTCGACTTCCAAGGCGAGATCACGCTGGATCAGGTCCGGTCGTTTCTCCGCGAGGACGATGGGAAGGAAGCTCGAGCGCTTCTCTCGAAATTGATCGAAGAGAAGGGTGTCGACGACATGCTGATCACCCTGGCGGATTGCTTGAAGGAGCACATCCAGACCGGCATCAACGAGAAGACCGTCAAGGAGCAGCTCCTGACGTACGCCGAAAGCTGAAGCTCATCACCGTCGCCGTCGTCGCCACCGCGGCTCTCGCGGGATGCGACGTCGGCGACGCGCAGTACCAGTCGACGGACACGCCCCTGGTCAAGGTCACGGAGGCGCTCGCGACGGTCGCCCTGAACGCCGATGGAACGGCACAGGATCCGCAGCCGATCGCCGCCGACGGCACGACCAAGATCGTCCCCTCCGCGAGCATTCGGATCCGGTTCGATCGGTTCCTGCTCCCCGCTTCCGTGAACCGGCAGGCGGTGTGCCTCCAGCCCGACACCGCGGACGTCCCCTACTACACGAAGTGCGCGAAGGGCGTGTTCCTCCAGCCCTCGTACGATCCCGTGCGCCGCGAGGTGGTGCTCCGGCAGAAGCCGGGGGATCGGCTCGCGCTGGGCACCGTGTACAAGCTCACGCTCTACAAGGCTCAGATCGACGGGGATTGCACCGCCGATTCACCCACCGCGTGCGGGCTCCGCGCCTTCGATCGCATGTCGCTGGACGCGCCGTTCACCGCGCTGCTGCGCACGGTCGACGCGGACCCGGGGACGGCCGTCGACGAGGCCGCGCCGGAGGTCGTGTTCTGCGGCGACAAAGGCGCGGCGGTGGCGCTCGGGGCGACGTGCGCGTACGGCAACTGCCACGGGCCGAGCAGCGGCGACACGTGCATCCCGACGAAGGCCGCGCCGCACCCGACGTGCGCCGAGGGCCTCAGCTTCTACAACATCCAGTACGGCTCGTTCGCCGACACGCAGGAGACGGCGATCAACCGCGTCGCGCATCAGACGCAGATGGGCGAGAGCGCCTCGACGCCGGAGAAGACGCCCGCGCGCTTCGGCCGCGCGATGCCGATCATCGACGCGTTCAGCCCCGGCGTGGAGGGGAACCCGGGCAACAGCTACGTGATGTACAAGCTGCTCGTGGGGTCGAGCATCGACGCCGCTCCGGCCGACATCAAGCCGAGCGACGCCGAGGTGCAGCGGCTGCTCGACTCGGTGGTCGTGGGGCTGCCGATGCCGCCGCCGGATCCGGCGTCGGGGCCGCTCGACGCGGAGCAGCTGCTCAACATCAGCAACTGGATCCAGCACGGCGCGCCGATGACGACGTGCCCGTGAGGTCCGCGAGGGGGGAATCTTACTTGGTGGTGGATTCGGTCTTCGCGACCGGAGGAGCGGCAGGCTCGGCCGGCGCTGCTGCGGGGGCTTCCGCCTTCGGCGCGGGCAGCGCAGGGGGCCAGGACGTGACGTAGCGCGGGGGCTCGCCGGGCTCGGAGGCGTCGATCCAGGAGGCCTTCCCGGTGCCCGGCGCGCGCGCATCGATGTGGACGAAGGAGGCGTTCGGGTAGAAGCCGCAGCCGGTGTCCGCGAGCGTGCGGCACAGCTCGACGACCTTCTGGTTGTCGACGCCGTCCACGCGCAGATCGACCGCGCGGCCTGCCTGATGCGCGCTGCTGCCGCTGCCCGTGGTGGCGGGCGCTCCGACGAGCGTGATCGTGCGGCCGGGGAACTTCTTCGCGACCGCGTCGATGCGCTCGAGGATCGCCGGGTCGACGCGCTTCGTCTTGCTCGCGGGGCGACGCGGAGAGCCCCAGGGGCGCGCGAGCGTCGACACCTTCGCGATCGCGCTGTCCTGCACCTTGCCCTGGCAGTCGACCAGCGTGACCTTCTCCGACTCCACGCCGCCGCGATCCATCGTCACGGCGGTGCTGGCGCACGGGCTCTTGCCGCGCGCGCCGGTCGGTTGTGGCGAGTCGTCGCTCTTCGCGGGCGCCTTCGCGCGCTTCGCGGACGGCTTGTTCTCGCGGGCCGCGGTGCGCTTCACCTTGGAGGGCTTCGCGGGCGACTTCTCGGTCTTCTCGACCTTGTCCGACTTCTCGGACTTGTCGCTCTTGTCCGATTTCGCGTGCGACGCGGTCTTCGTGTGCGCCTTCGCGGTCGCGCCCTTCTTCGCCTTGTGCTTGCCCTTCGAGGCGTGCTTCGGCTTGCTCTCGGCGGCGGGCGCGTCGGCCTTCGGAGACGCGCTTTCGGTAGCCGCTCCCTGCGGCGCGTCGGCAAGCGCCGTGCCCGAAACGAGCAGCGGCCCGAACGATGCGGCGGCCATCACCAACGCCAGGGAGAGCGCTTTCGGAAGGGAGCGGTACGTCATGCGCGCACCCTGTCACGAACCTCCTGCTCGACCAAATTTCCCACGATGTTTTCCGGCCTCGTGTGGTAAGGCCCGGCACGAAGGAACCGATGGGTCGCATTCGCAGAGACCAAACCACCAAGGTCTGGCACAACCCCGAGATCAGCGGGCGGCGAGGCGGCCACGCCGCGGCTCCCCGTGTCGCGCCGACCCTCGAGGAGCGCAAGACGCAGAGCGCGCACCGCGCCGCGCTGGAGGCCCTCTTCTCGCCGAAGAAGGACAAGGACGAGGAGGCTGCGAAATCGGCGAAGTCGATCGATCCGCTCACCGGAAAGCCGGGGCGCATCGTGCTCGCTCCTCCCCCGCAGGCCGATCCGCGCGCCGGCGATCGGCAGCGCCTCCTCGGCAAGCTGCTCGGGGCCGAAGGGCGGCCGGCGATCACGAAGGCCGCGAACGAATTCTTCAAGCACGGCTTCTCGCTCCCGCAGGAGCAGGACGTGTATCTGCAGCTCCTCGAGCACACGAGCGAGGACCGCGTGCGTGACGCGATCGGCGCGCTCGCCACCATCTTGCTGAGCGAGCTGCCGAAGCGCCGCGCGGTGCTCCAGTCGCGCCTCCGCCGCATCGAGGAGTACGCCGAGGACAGCGCCACGCGCACCGCGGCGGCCGAGCTGTGGCGTCAGGTCACGGGGCGCGGCGTCGCGTCTTCGGCGAAGGGCGCGTCGCTGCCGCCTTCGAGCGAAGCGGCCCCGATCGAGACGACGCCCGCCGCGCCGGACGTCGCGCACACGACGGAGAGCGCCGCGACGGAGGGCGCCGAGCTCACGCCGGAGACGAGCCAGGACTCCGCGGAGGCCAGCGACGCCGGCGATCCCGCTCCTTCGGCGGAGGTCGCGTGAACCGCGCGGAGTTCGAGGCGGCGTTCGCGGAGCTCCAGCGCGAGCGCGCGGGCGCGACGGGCAACACGGGGTGCGTCGCGTGCACGGCGTGCGAGCGCTGCGTCGACTGCACGTTCTGCAAGAGCGGCGTCGGCCTCGTGCGGTGCCACTACTGCACCGACTCGAAGGGCCTCACCGACTGCACGCACTGCCACAAAAGCAGCGACCTGCTCGGCTGCAACCACTGCGTCGCGAGCGAGCGGTGCACGCGGTCGTCGTACCTCGTCCGCTCGGCGGACTGCGACGGGTGCACGTACTGCTTCGGGTGCGTGGGCCTGTCGAAGAAGGACTTTCACATCCTCAACAAGCCGTACGACAAGTCCTCGTACTTCGCGCTCACCGGCAAGCTGATGCGCGAGCTCGGCCTCGCGGGCGGCGCTGCGCCGGCTCCGGCGGCGAAGGCGGCCGCTCCGGCTCCAGCTCCGGCGCGGCGCTGAGGGGATCGTGCGCGCCGTCGTGCAGCGCGTCCTCTCCGCGCGCGTGGAGGTGGACGGGCAGATCACCGGCGCGATCGAGCGCGGCCTCGTCGCGTTCGTCGGCGCGGCCGAAGGGGATACGCAGACCGATCTCGACTACGTGGTCGGCAAGGTCGCGGGCCTCCGCGTCTTCCCGGACGACGCGGGGAAGATGTCGCGCGCGCTCGCGGACGTGGGCGGATCGCTCCTCGCGGTGAGCCAGTTCACCGTCTTCGGGGACGTGCGCCGCGGCCTGCGACCGGGCTTCGACGGCGCGATGGAGCCCGTCCAGGCGGAGCGCATGTACGACGATTTCGTGCGACAAACCCGCGCTCGCGGCCTCCGCGTGGAGACCGGACGCTTCCGCGCGGACATGCGCGTGTTCGTCGAGAACGACGGCCCGGTGACCATCCTGATCGACTCGCGCCGCCTCTTTTGAGCGCGAGAGACCGCGTCTCTTTCTTGTTCCGTCCGCGGCGCGCGGCTATTCGTGGAAGGTCTTGCTTGCGGCGGTTTGCCCACCGGCACGCCCGCGAGCCCACGCATTGCGGAGGCATCATGTCGGCTAGAACTTGGACATTGATCGCGGCGATCGCGGTCGGGTCTTTCATCTCCGGGTGCGACCCCGGAGGAGGATCGCCTTCGACGGGCGGCACCGCCGGAAGCGGCGGGGATACGGGCACGGGAGGTCAGACCACCACGACCGGCGGCGCAGGTGGCACCACGACCGGCGGCACGGGCGGGACCACCATGACCGGAGGAACCGGAGGCACGACGACGCCCGTCGTGTGCGGGGACGGCCTCATCACCGGCGACGAGACGTGCGACGACTCGAACTCGAAGGCCGGCGACGGCTGCAGCGACACCTGCCAGGTCGAGACCGGGTACGTCTGCCTCGGCGAGCCGAGCGACTGCAAACCCGTCTGCGGCGACGGCATCACGGCCGGCGCGGAGGCATGCGACGACGCGAACACCGCGGCGGGCGACGGCTGCTCCGACAAGTGCCAGATCGAGAAGGGGTTCTCGTGCGACGGCTCGCCTTCGGTGTGCGCATCGAAGTGCGGCGACGGCGTCATCGCCAGCAACGAGGTCTGCGACGACAACAACATGGCGGCCGGCGACGGCTGCTCCGACACCTGCCAGATCGAGAAGGGCTTCGGCTGCGAGGGCGAGCCCTCCGCGTGCGCGTCGACCTGCGGTGACGGCGTCATCGCCAGCAACGAGGCGTGCGACGACTCGAACACCGCGGCCGGCGACGGCTGCGCGGCGAACTGCAAGGCGATCGATCCCGGCTACGTCTGCAACGGCGAGCCCAGCGCCTGCAACACGGTCTGCGGCGACGGCCTCATCGCCGGCGCGGAGACGTGCGACGACACGAACGCGGCGGCCGGCGACGGCTGCTCCGACGCGTGCCTCGTGGAGACCGGCTTCCTGTGCATCGGCATCCCGAGCGTGTGCGGCGCGATCTGCGGCGACGGCCTCGTGGTCGGCGCGGAGACCTGCGACGACCAGAACAAGAAGAACAACGACGGCTGCTCGGCCACGTGCGTGACGGAGCCGGGCTACCTCTGCGTCGGTCAGCCGAGCGTGTGCCACACGCTCTGCGGCGACGGCCTCATCCTCGGCTCCGAGCAGTGCGACGACAACAACGCGGCCTCGAACGACGGCTGCTCCGACACCTGCCAGATCGAGACCGGCTTCACGTGCATGGGCCTTCCCAGCGTGTGCGCGACGACGTGCGGCGACGGCATCATCGCGGGCAGCGAGAACTGCGACGACAACAACGCGGCCTCGAACGACGGCTGCAGCTCGACGTGCCAGAAGGAGCCCGGCTGGGCGTGCGCGGGCATGCCGAGCGCGTGCGTCGAGGTCTGTGGCGACGGCCTCAAGGTCGGCGTCGAGACCTGCGACGACGGCAACAAGAACCCCGGCGACGGCTGCGACGCGTTCTGCTCGAAGGAGGCCGGCTACACCTGCGTGGGCCAGCCGAGCGTGTGCACGACGACGTGCGGCGACGGCATCAAGGCCGGCGCCGAGATCTGCGACGACGGCAACGTGGTGGACGGCGACTGCTGCTCGTCGTCCTGCGCCGCGGAGCCGGGCTGCGAGATCGAGGACAACGGCGCGTACAACATCGCGAACGACTTCTTCGCGCTCCAGCAGAGCGGCGTCGTGAAGGCGCTCATCAAGCCGATCGGCGACAAGGACTGCTTCAAGTTCACGAACCCGACGCCGGTCAACGTTCAGGCCGAGACGTTCGAGGGCGCGTCCGGCTCGACGTGCTCGACGATCGACACCGTGATCCGCCTCTACAACCCGAACGGCACGGAGGTCGGGAACGACGACGACGACGGTCCGGGCGCGTGCTCGATCATCACTCCGACGACGGACACGTTCGCGCGCCAGCTCCCGGCCGGCACGTGGGCGGTGTGCGCGGAGGACTTCGGCAACAACGGCCTGATCGGCGTCTACCAGATGAAGATCACGTTCACCGCGATCTGCGGCAACGGCGCGCTGGAGGCGTACGAGCAGTGCGACGACGGCAACCAGGTGAACGGCGACGGCTGCGACAACAACTGCGTGTCCTCGTGCGGCAACGGCGTCCTCGACGGCGTCGAGAACTGCGACGACGGCAACCAGGTGAACAACGACGGCTGCTCGCAGCTCTGCCAGAAAGAGGCGGGCTGGAGCTGCGTCGGCCTCCCGAGCGTGTGCACGACGATCTGCGGCGACGGCCTCATCAAGGGGACCGAGGGCTGCGACGACGGCAACGCGAACGCGAACGACGGCTGCTCCGCGACGTGCCAGGTCGAGGGCGGCTTCTCGTGCGCCGGTCAGCCGAGCGTGTGCAGCGGCTTCGAGACGTTCTGCAACGACGGCGTCGACAACAACAACAACGGCCTCACCGACGCGGCGGATCCGACGTGCGCGCTCCCGGCGTATTTCACGCCGTGCGGCGCGGGCCAATCGCTGCGCGTGTTCCCGGGCCCGGGCACGCCGCTGTCGATCCCGGACTCGAACGCCACGGGCGTCTCGAGCACGATCGCGGTGACCAACGCGGGCACGGTCAACCGCGTGGCGCTCATCTACAACGTCACGCACACGTGGGACGCGGACCTCGACTTCTTCCTCACGGGTCCGAACAACACGCAGCTCGACATCTGCAGCGACAACGGCGGCAGCAGCGACAACTTCACGAACACGATCCTCGACTCGACCTGCGCCACGTCGGTCGTGAGCGGCGCGGCTCCGTTCACCGGCTGCTACGCGCCGGAGACCTCGTTCGCGACGTACAACGGCGCCTCGGGCAACGGCAACTGGACGCTGAAGGTCGCGGACGACGCCGGCGGCGATCTCGGCACGCTCACCAACTGGCGCCTGATCATGTGCACGACGCCGTGACCCTCGCCTCTCGGGGCTGATCCCACATCGCGGATCGGCCCCCTTCCCCTTCGAAATCCCTTCGAGCTCGCGTTACGGCGCCCCTCCCTGCGGCTGCGAAGCAGGCGCTTTGGGAGCAACGTCGAGGCCCGCGTCCACTCAGCTACGGACTCCGCGGAGCTCCGCCTCCGCTGAGCGGCCTCCGGCCTCCCAGTGGCGGCCGGAGGGGCGGACGCGCGTCAGCGCGGCCGGGGGTGGGCCCCCCGACGATCTTCGATCAGCCGCGCTTGGCGGCGCGGGCGGCTCGTTTCGCTTCGCGCTCGCGCTCGCGCTCCGGCGTCCAGTTGGTGCGGTGGATCCAGTCGAAGACGGGGAACGTCACGTTGAAGTTCCAGCGCTTCATCAGGCGCGGATCGTGGTGGATGCGGTGCAGCTCGCGCAGCCGCTGGACCAGGCGGATCCGCGACACCGGGTGCTCCGGCGGCAGGTGATACGCGAGGTGCATCAGCTCGTAGGTGAGGAAGAAGAGCATGCTCGTCGCGAGGAAGATCAACGTCACGTTGAGGCCCAGGAGCTTCCACACCACGTAGCCGAGCGGCACCAGCATCCCGAACACGAGGACGATCGCGTACCCCGGCATCATCACGAGGCGACGCTCGCGCCGGTCGCGCATCGTCATGTCGTCGTGCGTGTAGATCACGTGGTGCTGCAGCTCGTGCCGCACGTAGAGGATCGCGAGGCCGGGCACGCGCGCGTGCAGGATCGACTTGTGGACGCGCCACTCGAAGCCGAAGCCCCAGAAGAGCGTGATCGGGATCGTGAGCAGCTCGGCCGCGCGCAGATCGTGGATGAGCCACACGCTCGCGACGAGCACCGCCACGGCGAGCGACGCCGGACCGAGCAGGTGGAGCGTCGGGCTGTACCCCGCCGGGATCTCGGCGACCCGCTGCGCGCGGAAAGCCTCGCGACGTGTCTCACGCGCCTCGCGCGTCTCACCGGAAGGAGCCTGCTCGTTGAACGAACCGATGCCGGGCGCCGCTGTCGTCATGCGAAGGAGCGTACGTTCTGCGATCACAGAACGCAATTCGAGCGGGAATTCCCGTGGTCCCGTGAAAGCTTCGGCGACGTGGCCCTTCCCATGGAGAGGGCGGCGGAGTAACTCGGAGCCATGCGGATCGCGATCGTTGGAGCGGGGGCGCTCGGGCGTGCGTACGGCGTCCGTCTCGCGCTCGCCGGAGAGGACGTGCGCTTCGTCGTTCGCCCATCGCGCGCGACGAGCACGGACCCATGGGTGATCGAGCAGGTGAACGGCGACAAAGAGCGCAGCGTCCTCGATCACCCGACGCTGGTGACGCGCATCCCTCTCGACAGCGAGCTCATCTTGCTCGCGGTGCACCTCGATCAGATCGTCGACACGGCCGCGCCGGAAGGCTCCACGAGCGTGCACGCGCTCCTCGCGGAGGCGCCGAACGTCCCGATCGCGAGCCTCACGCCCCTGTTTCCGAAGCAGATCGTGGCGCTCGAGGCGGCCTCGAAGAAGCAGCTCTACCCCGGCATGCCCGGCGTCACCGGGTACATCGACGAGCGCGGCGTGCTCCGTTACTGGGTGCCGCGCCTCGCGATGACGTTCTTCGATCAGCGCGCCGCGCGCACGTCGGCGGAGGAGCTCGCGCGGAAGCTCACGAAGATCGGCATCCCGACGCAGCTCGAGAAGGACGTGGGCTCGCTCAACGCGGCGACGACGATCGCGTTCTTCCCGTTCACCGCCGCGCTCGGGATGGCCGGGTCGGTGGACGCGGTGCTCAAGGACAACGACCTCGTGCACGCGGTGATCGAGTCGGTGAAGGAGTGCGAGGCGCTCGCGAAGAAGACGGGCCGCGTCGCGTCGTGGGCGCAGATCCTGGGCCGCTTCATCGGCCCGTTCACGCTGAAGCCGGGCGTCGCGCTCGCGCGTCGGATCGCGCCGGAGGCCGTGAAGTTCGTGGAGGCGCACTTCGGCCCGAAGCTCGCGCTGCAGCACCGCGTGGTCGGCGCCGCGATCCTGGAGATGGGCCGCGACAACGGCGTGCCGATGCCGGAGCTCACGAAGCTGCTCGCGCGCATGCCCGCGCGGACGTGAAGACCGCGGAGGGGGCGGCGTCGAAACCGAAAAGAATACAACCTGTGGTGCCCCCTCGGACTCGTCGCATTTTTGGCGGACGTCCAAGGGACGCCACCGGGAGGACGCGGTCTTCGACGGAATTTACAAGGGGGCTCCGCCCCCTCGTATCACTCCCCCGCTCCGGAACGGTGATCGGGAGTTTGCGCGGCTCTGGACTCCGGATCTGGACCGTGTAGAAGCGAGGCATGAAGAGAGCCCCCGGAGTCAAGGTCTCGTCGACGGCGGAGTACCTCGCGGCGCTGGAGCCGGACAAGAGGCGCGCGCTCGAACGATTGCGTCGTGACATCCTCGCCGCCGCGAAGGGGGCCGAGGACACGTTCAGCTACCAGATGCCGGCCTTCCGTTACCAGGGCAAGGTGCTCGTGTGGATGGGGGCCGCGGCGGCGCACTGTGCCTTTTATCCGGGGGCGATCCCGGCGGATCTCGCGGCCGAGCTGAGCGGTTACGAGACCAGCAAAGGCACCATCCGCTTCGCGCCGGACAAGCCGCTCCCGGCCGCGCTGGTGAAGAAGCTGGTGGAGGCCCGCATCGCAAAGCTCGGCGCCGCGAGCCCCGCGAAGAAGGCGGCGGCGCCGAAGAAGGCCGCTGTCGCGAAGAAGCCCGCAGCGCCCAAGACGGCCGCTGTCGCGAAGAAGCCCGCAGCGCCCAAGACGGCCGCAGCGCCCAAGACGGCCCCTGTCGCGAAGAAGCCAGCGGCGCCCAAGAAGGCCGCAGTCGCAAAGAAGGCCGCTGTCGCAAAGAAGGCCGCAGCACCCAAGAAGGCCTCGGCCGCGAAGAAGGCCGTCGGCTGATTGGCTATTTCGGGGGCGGCGCGACGGGCGGGCTGACACTCACCGCGGGCGCGAGTAAAAGGGTGTCCGGGAGACAACCATGATCGACCACACTGGATTCGTCGTCAGCGACTTCGAGAAGAGCAAGGAATTCTACGCGAAGGCCCTGGCTCCGCTCGGGTATTCGGTGCTCATGCATTTCCCCGCTTCGCCGGGCCGGCCGAACGTCGCCGGGCTCGGAGAAGAAGGGAAACCCGATTTCTGGGTCCACGACGGGACGCCCAACACACCCCGTATCCACATCGCGTTCCACGCGAAGAACCGCGCCGCCGTCGACGCGTTCTACCAGGCGGCGATGGCGGCGGGCGGGCGCGACAACGGGCCTCCGGGCGTCCGCGCGCACTACCACCCCACGTATTACGCCGCGTTCGTCCTGGATCCGGACGGGCACAACGTGGAAGCCGTCTGCCACCACCCGGAGTGACGCCCGGACACCCACGCTCCCTCTCTCGCGGAGGCCGGAATTGAAAGGCCCGCGCGCGCGGGCTACTGCGTTCGCTGGATGATGTGGAATCCGTACGGGGTCTCCACGACCTCGCTGATCTGGCCGACGCGCAGATCGAACGCCGCGTCCGAGAACGTCTTCACCATCTGTCCGCGGGGGAACACGCCGATGTCGCCGTGGCGCTCGGCCCCGCCGGGCTCGTCCGTGTACTCCGTGACGAGGGCGTTCCAGTCTTCGCCGGCGCGCACGCGGCGGAGGCACTCGGTCGCGCGCTTCAGCGCCTCTTCCCGGGTGCGCTTGATGTTCTCGGGGTGCTCCTTCGACTTGATGTGCATCACCAGGATGTGCCGGGCGCCCACCTCCTTCGGCTGCCGGGCCAGGCGCTCCAGCTCGCGGGCCTCGGCCTCTTCTTCCTGCGCGGCGCGGGCCGGGGCGATCGTCGCGAGGCCTCCGCCCGTCCAATCCGGCCCCGTGGCGAGTGAGGCGCACCCCGCAAAGAGCGGCGCACCGAGGCTGAAGAGGACGATCGCGGAGAGCTGGGTCGAACGCACGCGCGGACACTGCCAAGAGAGGCCGACCCGCGCAAGCGAAACCACGATCCGGCGCGCTCGGAGCACGCCCCGCACCGAGGAGGGAGCGCCGTCGTTTCCCGATCACCGAGGAGGGAGCGCGCCGCCGTGATGTGCGCCGGCCGCCGCGCTCCCGAGGCGCTCAGTGGTACATGAACCACTTCACCGTCGGCCGGATTTCCATGTGGAAATGATCGTAGTGGGCCGCGTTGAAGTTGGGAGTCAGCACATACGTGAAGACGCCCTGATCGTTCGCCTCGCACACGAGGGAGCGCAGCTCGCGGCCCTCGGGCGTGTCGGCGGTTCGCACGCCGTCGCCGCACGTCTTCGCGCCGATCTTGCCGCCGAAATCGCGGGCGACGCTGATCCACTGGCCGTCCCGCTTCTTCAGGAGCGCCACGTCGATCGCGAGGCCCGCGGGGTGACGCGTGCCGGGGGGCGCCCACGTCTGTCGGCTCACCGGCGCGCTCTCGGCGGCCTTCGACGCGAGCGGCGCGTTCTTCGCGGCGCCCACGACTCCGTTGCTCGCCGGCGTCGCCACGGAAGGGGCCTTTGCGTTCGAGAGCGCGGTGTGCGCGACGGGCCCCTTCGCGGGGAGGGCACCCTTGGCGGGCACCGCGGCGACTGGCCCCTTCGCCGAGACAGCAGCCTTAGCGGGAGCGGACACGACTGCACCCTTCGCAGGGGTCGCGGACGTCGTCGTCTTCGTCGCGACAGGCGCCTTCGCGGAGGCCTTCGAGCCGACGCCCGTGCGGCCCCGGGGCGCGACGGACGCGTTGTTCGCCGTCATTTTCGGGTGCGCGGACGCGTGGACAGGGGCGTTCGCGGCGTGCGCGCCCGGCGCGTCGGCGTGCTTCGCGGCGGGCGCGGGGAGGGCCGGCAACGGGGCTTTGGCGTCGTTCGTGACAGAGGGCTTGTCGACCACGAGAGGGTCTTTGCGCTTCTGGCCGTGCGCGCCGGCGCCGCCCTTCGACAGGGGCTGGGGCAACGCCTTCGTCCCGGCGACTGGCACGCTCGATTTCGCGTGGGGCTTCGCGGCGGGGGTCACCTTCGCGACCGTGGTGACGGCGGGTTTGTGGCCCGGCTTCGCGGCGGTCGTCACGACAGGCAGCTTCGTGGCGGTCGTGACAGGCTGCTTCGCGGCGGTCGTGACAGGCTGTTTCGCGGCGACTCCGTGGTTGCCAGTCGTTGCGACGGCGGGCTTCTCCGGCGTCTTCGAGGCGACTTCGGCCTCTTTTTCGGCCTGGGCCGCGGCGCGGGCGGCGACGTGGCCGGCCTCGTCGTGCTCTTCCCGCGAGACGTTCGGGCGGTAGAGCGAATAATGCACCACCTCCTCGATGTCGTGTCGCTCCAGGATCTTCGCGAAATCGTCCAGCGCGAGCGCCAGGCGGGCGTCCAGCACCTCGTAGACGCTGGTGGCGCGCTGACTCTCGGGGATCGATGAGTGGATGTACACGCCGTGCAATTTGCCGGTGAGGCGCACCGGCGTGGTGACGCCCGAGATCGGGTCGGCCACCTTGTACGGCACCTTGCGCTTGTCGAGCTCGGCCAGGGCCTCTGCGCCGGTCATGTTCGCGTACTTGTACGCGGCCGACGCCTCGGCCACGGCCGGCGGAGGGATCACGAGGTAGGACGCGGACGCGCGCTCCGCCGGAAGCAGCGCCGCCGCAGCGGTCAGGCCTCCGAGGAACAAGCGGGCCAGCGTGCGCAGGGTATTTCGCGGCACGGGGCCACCCTACATGAATCGGCGCCGGAGGAAAGAATTCTGGGCGACCCGATCCCTGCTCTGTTCCGGCGCGCCCATCGATCGAGGACGCCGTGCCGGTCCTTCTTGCTCGGGGCGCGCCGCGCGTGAAAGAGTGGCCGGCCCATGACCCCCGAGCGGGACACGCCCGCGATGCCCTCCGCGCGACGTGCGCTGATCGCCGCCGTGGTGGTGAGCGCCCTCGTCACCGCGGTGTCGCGGCTCGCGCCGAAAGATCTCGCGTCCACCGGAGTCGGGCTCACGTTCCTCGGCGCGACCTGGTTCCTCACGCTGCGGGACGACGACGGGGAGGCCCGCACATGGGGGCTGTCGCTCGGCGGTTTGCTGGAGCGGGATCCGATCCAGTGGAGACGCGTCCTCCGGGAAGCGGCGGAGTCGCTGCTCTGGGCCGTCGGGCTCGCGGTCGTGTTCTTTCCGCCCTTTTATTTCGGGGCGAAGGCGACCTGGCACACGGCGCACGGGTTCCATTTCGCGTGGCCGAAATCGACGCTCAACGAGGTGGCCGGGCAGCTCTTCGTGATCGCGCTGCCGGAGGAGGCTTTTTTCCGCGGCTATCTGCAGACAGCGCTGGAGTCTGCGTGGCCGTGGAAAGTGCGTGTCCTCGGGGCGGAGCTCGGGGCCGGATATCTCGTGTCGTGCGCCCTCTTCGCGCTGGGGCACCTCTTCACGGTGCCGAATCCGGCGCGGCTCGCGGTGTTCTTTCCGGCGCTCGTGTTCGGTTACCTGCGCGCGCGGACGAAGGGGATCGGCGCGGGGGTCGCGTTCCACGCGATGTGCAACATCTACTCGGCCACGCTGGGGCGCGGCTTCGGGATGCCGACATGACTTCCACCGTCACGCCGCGGCCACGGGCGGCGCTCTTCGATATGGACCGCACGCTGCTGCGCGTGGAGACGGTCAGTCTGTACGTCAAGCACCAGCGGAGGATGGGGGAGGCCACGCTGTGGGACGCGATCAAGGCCTCTTACTGGCTCCTTCAATACACGTTCGGCATCCTGGACGCGCCGAAGGTGGCAGAGAAGGTGCTTGTTGGCCTCGCGGGGATGCCGGAGACGGTGCTCGCGGCGCGGTGCGACGACTGGTTCCTGGAGTACGTGGAGCGGCACATCACCGACGAGGGGCGCCGCACCGTGGAGAGGCACCAGAAGGCCGGGGACGTGTGCGCGATCGTGACGGCGGCGTCCCCGTACGCGGCGCGGCCGCTCGGGCGCATCCTCGGGATCGAGCACGTGGTGAGCAGCGAGTTCGACGTGGACGGAAAAGGCATCTTCACGGGGCGTGTCTCGCCGCCGCTCTGCATCGGCACCGGAAAGGTGACGCGGGCGCAGGCGCTCGCCGACAGGCTCGGGTTCTCGCTGGACGACGCGATCTTCTACACGGACAGCGTGCAGGATCTGCCTCTGGTGGAGCGGGTCGGAGAGGCGGTGTGCGTCAACCCGGACCCGCGCCTCGGCCGCATCGCGAGGAAGCGCGGATACCGGATCGAGCGGTGGTGATGGGCGATCCGGGGCGTGACTCTCTGTTGCGAGAGTGACAGCTTGCGAGAGTGACAGTTTGTGAGAGTGGCAGTTTAGCGGAGTGGCAGTTTAGCGGAGGGCTCCGGGCGGCGCGTCAGAGGTCGTTCGAGCACTCGTTGAACTCGTTGCCGCAGCCGTTCGCGGTGTCGAGGACGCAGTTCTGGCAATCCGCCGTGACGTTGTTGCCGGTGCAGACGTTGTCGGAGCACTGCGCGATGCATTTGCCGGCGCAGACGCAGTTGATCAACGAGTCGTAGATCTTCTGCGACAGGCCGTCGCAGAGGGTGCCGCCGTTCGTGATGTACTCGGCGCAGGTCACGCAGCTCGGCGACTGGCAAATGCCGTCCACGCAGCTCTCCCCGCCGCCGCACGGGTTGAAGCAGGAGCCGCAGTAATTCGGGTTCGTGGTGAGGTCCACGCAGATGTCGCCGCACAGCTCCCAGCCGGGGGGACACGATGGCTCGATCGTGGCGCCGCCGACGCCGACGGAGCCCGCGTCGCCCGTGGAGCCGCCGCTCGGATTCACCGTGTTACCGCCGGAGCCGTTGGTGCCGGCCGCGCCCGCGGAGGCGCCGGCGCCGCCAACGCCGGTGTTGCCGTCGAGCACGACGTTGCCGCCGCACGCGCCGAACGTGAAGACGCCGAACGCCGCGGTGAAGAAGAGGACGACCGGAAGGAAGGGTGAGCGCTGCATGCGAAGAGGATGCCCGAGAGCACGGCTCCGGGAAAGGCTTTGTCGACCTCGCCGCGACGAAAACGCCGCTGGGCGCGGGCGCGCGGGGCGAAGGCGGTGTATGGTCGCGGCGCGCAGATGGCTTATACCGACCTGTCCGAACACCGGTGGATGATCGGCGACCGCGTGCGGACGAGCGCTTACGACGAGGCGATCCGCAAGGTGGTCCGGCCCGGGGACGTCGTGCTCGATTTCGGCTGCGGCCTCGGCGTCCTCGCGATGATGGCGGCCCGCGCCGGCGCGCGGAAGGTGTACGCGGCGGACCGGCTGTCGATCGTCCGCGTGGCGCAGGCGATCGCGAAGAAGAACGGATTTTCGCAGATCGATTTCGTGTTCGCGCCGGAGGGCGGCTTCGATCTGCCCGAGAAGGTGGATGTGATCGTCAGCGAGTGGATGGGGCACTTCGCCGTTCACGAGGGCATGATTGGCCCGCTCTGCGCGGCTCGCGACAAGCACCTTCGTGAGGGCGGCCGCATGCTCCCCGAGCGCGTGACCATGCGCGCGACGCTCGTGACGGACCGCGCGGCGCACGACGAGAGGGCGCTGTTTCAGCGGCCGGTGTTCGGGTTCGATTTCGGGCCGGTGTCGGAGTGGTCGTTCGGGGAGGTCGCGGGGGTGCGCTTCCGGGCGGAGGATCTGCTCGGCGCCGGGGTGGAGGTGGCCAGTCTGGACATGGCCAGTGTCCGAGGGATGCCGCGCGCCGTCGCGGGGGAGGTCGTGCCGGATCGGCCGGCGGAGGTCTTCGGGATCGCGGGGTGGTTCGACGCGGATCTCGCGGAGGGCGTGCGCTTCGGCTCCGGCCCCGACGCGGAGGAGACGCACTGGTCACCGCTGTATTTCCCGTTCGCGACGCCGATGAAGGTGGTCGCGGGGAGGCCGGTGCGACTGCGCCTCTCGCCGGTGCAGATTGACGTGGTGCACACGCGCTGGCACTGGTGGGCGGGCGACGGGGTCGAGGAGCGGTCCGGGGATGATATGACGCTGCTGGCCTATTTGCGGCGGCCGCTGGCAGCGGGGGTGTTGAAATGAGAGGGTACGGGACAGGCCCCGTTCCGGCGGCCCGTTTTTCAGCGGGGGAGTGATACGAGGGGGCGGAGCCCCCTTGTAAAAGTCCACCCCGGTCGCGACGCGCTTCGATGTGTCACATTTCTCGGCGTTTTTGCCAGGTACCGGCGTCCCTCGCGACGTCTCGGACGGGTTTGGACCAGGCTCGGACCAGCCCGGACGGCTGCTCATGACGTCGAGCAACCTGTCTGTTTGAGTCCCTGTTGTGGGCTCCGTGCCTTCGATTCTGACGACCGAAGAAGAGGAGGGCCGCAGAGTCGGGACGTGGGCGCTCAACACCGCCTCTTCGCAGCCGTCCACGATACCCGTTGACATGGGCTTCGAGATCGGTATCGGCGCGGCATCCTCACGGCGCTCGTTCGTCGCGTTGCTCCTGGTGGACGCTGCCGCGGTTGCGCTCCTCTTGTCGGCGTTGCCTCGTGTCGCGCTCTTCGTCTTCTTGTCGAGCGCGCCCTTCACGTGCGCAGCCTCGGCGCGCGGTGTGCGCTTCGTCTCGGTCGTCTCGGTCGTCTCGGTCGTCTCGGTCGTCTCGGCGGCGGACGCGGCGGTTTGCGGCTCCTTCGCGCGTTGGCTCGGCTTGGCGTCCGACGGCGCGGGCTCGGCCGTAGCTTGCTTCGCGGCCTCCTTCTTGGAGCGCTCTGCGGCGAGGTACTCCGCGATCTCCGGGATCGCCTCGTCCATCGGGCGGAGCGTTCCCAGGTTCAGCTCTGCGAACGTGCGCGCGGCTCGCCGGTAGTGGTTCACCATCGAGCTGGAGCGGTGACCCGTGCGGTCCATGATCCATGTCTCGGTCCGCCCGTTCGCAAGACCGATGGTGACGAACGTGGCGCGGAGGTCGTGCGCACGGAGTTGCTGGCGTGTGTCGCTGTTCTCGAACAAGGCAGCACGCGTTACACCTGCCTCTTTGAGGTGCTTTCGAAGGCGCGCCGCGAGATCCTTCCGCGACTGAAACAAGTGGGTAGGACGGCGGGGGGTCCGCATGCCGTCGAGTGGGTGGTAGAAGTAGCGATCGTCGCCTGTCGCCTTGAGCTTCTCCCAGACCTCAAGTGCGCGCGCGACATCCGACGACAAGGCCCATGCGCGCGGGTCGTTCGTCTTGTTGGTATCGAGCGCGATGGCTCCGCGCTCCAAGTCGACGTCGGTTGTTTCCGTCCGAAAGGCCTCGTCGGTCCGCATCCCCTCGCGAGCGAGGAAGGCATACAACACCCGATCGCACAACGGGATCGAGCGGCACGCGAGGAGCTTCGCGTCCTCATCCGGGTAGAGGTGCGCCATCGCCTTCCGCGGAGGAATCGCAGGGACGAATCCCTTCGGAAGGGGGTTGTGCGGCAGAAGGCGGAGAGGGAAGACGGAGAGGCCCACAATCCGGTGAATCAGGAGAGCGACAATGCGGCGCGTTCCTGTGGAGTAGCTGTCGGGCAAGTGGCGCATGGCTTCCTGCGCGTGCTCCAGCTTGAAGCCGCTCATCGGAATATGGCCGATGACCTTGAATACGTGCGCGTGCAGTTGAATCAGGAGATCCGCCGCGTTTTGGCGCGGCTTCACGTTGTCTTTGAACTGGCGCGAAAGCTCGCCGGTGAGCCACTTGTTGGCAACATCCTCGAACGTCGTCTCGCCGGTAGGGAGTTTGCTCGACTCACCCTTACAGATATGCTCGACCGAATACTTGATCTGGGTGAGGATCTTCCCCTCGGCTTTTGCTGCCTTTTCGATGAGTGGCAGTCCGATCTCGACACGTCCCGCGGCGATCAACCGCTCGGCAAGCTCACCCACGAACGCACGGCGCTGTTCGGCTTGCGCCTCTGTCTTGCAGGTAGGGAGCGCGAATGTCTTCCGGCCGAGCGTCTCTCCGAGGGAGAGGCGGAGATCGGCTTTCCCGCCGCGCCAACGCAAGGTCCCATGCTTCGAGGTCTTGTCCGGTGTGTTCGTGGCAGTCGCCGTGCTCGTGAGGTTCACGGCCTTCTTGTGGATGGTGTCAGTCATCATGTCCATGGTGTTTGCGGTCCTCCCAGATTGACCGGCGGTACGAGAATCCCAACAACGCGAGAGCAGAAGCGGTATTCCAAGACTCGATGCCAGCGGACGAGATCGGCAGTAGCAGAGCAGAGACGGAAAGGGAACAAAAAGGCACGAACGCGCCGCGAGAAAACCTCACGATCGGCCGAGTCGACAGAGGGGCGCATGCGCGCGAAGGGTGGTTGAGAGTGGGCGGTCAGCGCGCCTTCTTGGCGCTTTGGCTGGACGACCCCGAGAGGTGCTGACCGCACGTGGCAAGAAGCTCGCGGACGGCGTTCTCATCGTAGTCGGATTCCCCGACATCCGGTGATGGAGTCGGCTCCGCGGCTTTCCCGTGCTCGGCGATGTACGCCTCCACGACTGTGCGCTTCACGAGCCAGCGGCGGCCGAGCTTGCGCGCGGGCAGGGCTCCGCGGCGCGCCAAGGAGCAGTGAAGACGCCGACCAAGGGGCGAGCAGGGTTGATCCACCCAGCCGTCCTCGGGGTCGTTCTGTGGGGCTCTCGCGAGCGCTGCCGCCATGAACGGCGCCAAGAGGTGCGCGAACATCGACAGCACCGCACCGAAAGGCACGTGGACGTTGAAAGGAGGCGAATCGATCGGGGCCTCGCGCGGGGCTTGTCGACGCGTCGCGAGGGTCGCGTCTTGTGCGGAGGCTGCTGGGGTCGCGGACGCGGACAAGGACGAAGGACGACGAGCGCGCGGGGCCATGCGGTGAGGCTGGATCGCCGCGCGCGGGCAGCAAAGGCCCCGACCCGAGAGAGGGATTGCGGTAGCCGCGCATCAGGGCCGAAGTACCGCAATCCCTATTTCCAAGCCTCCCCTTGACTTCCGTTTCCGCGGAGCGTTCCCGCGCGAATCCCTAGCTGGCAGTTCGGCGACACCTGCCGAACGGACGACGGCGCCGCTCGACTGCCCCGAACCCCTCGGAGTTTCCACGGACCACCGTGGACGGCCGGCATTTGCAGTTCGTGCGGGAGACGTCGTGTCTCAGTGCTGCGCAGTCGCCGCCGTGGCGTGTGCGTTCGCCTGTGCCTGCTTCGCCCTTGCTGCTGCCGCTTCTCTCGCGCGGATGATGGGCCCGAACCCGATCTGGCTTTCGAGCGACACATTCCGGCGCTGCATGCGAGGACGATGAAACGCTTGAATCAGTGCGCGACCCACGACCGGGCCGAGCGAGGACAAGAGATCCACGTTCGCCGCGTTCGACTCACGCGGGGCCAAGATCGCCTCTTGCGCGAGGTTGCTCGACTCCGCGGGGGCCGACGAAGCCGAAGCACACGGCTCCGGGGCGGCCTTCTTTGGGGCCGTCTCCGCGACACGCTTCGCGTTCTTCGTCGGTTCGGGCTCGGGCTCCGAGCCCTCCACGGAAGAGGGACTCTTGCCCATGAAGCGCTGGGCCATGTGAAGCAATGTGCTCCCCGCCTTCTGCGCCGAATTGCGGAACATGGTGGCCCCGCTCTTCGCCTTCGACATGAGGAAGGTAATCAACTCCTTCAGCAAGGGCCGGAGAAACAGCCGAACGTTGCCGAAAGCGCGTCGGATCGCCGCCCAGACCTTGCCGATCCGCGCAAGGGCGCCTCCGCCGTACTCGGCGAGGAGGGAAAACACGGTGTCGCGGAGGCTGGTTGTCGCGGTCATGCGAGCAAGCTTGATCGCGGTGCCGGAATCGGAAAGGGGGCGCTTGCGATTTTGGGATGCAAGTCGAAAAACACGAGGGATGCGCGCGCATCCCACCCTGCGCGCGCACTTGCACGTCACTTGCGCAATCGCCGTGCCATCTCACCGTACCGACGGCGAGAGCCCCGAGCGGGAGATCGCTTCTTGGAACGTGACCCTCCCCCCGACCGCGGTCGCCCTCACGTGCGACGAGGTGCGAGGGGTGTTCGTGGGGCGTCCGCTCGCGCGGGGCATCGCCCTACAGCGCCTTACACCGGTGCAGATAGAGCGCCTCTTCCCGGGGCGGTCGCAGCGGAAGGGAGCGCACCACCTTCTTCGGTTCGCGAGGCGCATCCAGGGGGAGGAGGCGCGCGCGAAGCTCGCGAACGCGTCGTGGCATCAGCTTCGGGCGGCTGCGGCGCACGACACCGACGACGCGCAGATCCACGCGGCGGTGCTCTCGATCATGGGGATTCGCGGGCCGGCCGGTTCCGCCCCACGGAAAGAAGAGGCGTCCGAGGATGCCAGTTCCGACACGCCCTCAAAGACAGCAAAGTAGACCCAAGTTCGAGTGGCGAGGGGCAGATCGCGCCAATCTCCCCTTGCCCTACACGGTGTGCGCACTACCTTGGTTCGCCAGTCCCCCAGTCACCGGGTCCGTCGCCGTTTCGTGGGAGATCCTCGATCGATGCGCCGATGGGGCCGGCCCAACTTCGTGGAGCGCACGACTCTCCGTCGCGAGGCGTTCGGGAGCGGTGAATCGCCCTCTCTGACTACCTCGCTGGGGTGACGCGTCTCCCCGTCACCCCGAGGCGCCCATCCCATGTCCATCCACTCCGCTCCGCCTGTGAGCCCCCCGCCCATCCCGGGGGCGCTGCCTCCCGCGCGGAGGCTCGCAAAGGCGATTCTGGGGCCCATTTCCAGCTTCCTCCATATCGAGGCAGCGAGCGGCATCCTGTTGCTTGTCGCCGCTGCGGCGGCGCTCGCGTGGGCTAGCTCTCCGTGGCACGCGTCCTACGAACATCTCTGGCACGTTCCAGTCCAGATCGGTGCCGCAGGACGGGTGTTCTCCCAACCTCTGCACTTCTGGATCAATGACGTGCTCATGGTGGTCTTCTTCTTCGTCGTCGGATTGGAGATCAAGCGCGAGATCCATGCGGGCGAGCTTTCGCAGCTCCGGCGGGCCGCGTTGCCCGTGATCGCCGCGGTCGGAGGGATGATCGTTCCGGCGGCCCTTTATCTGGCCATCGCTCGACAGCCCGATGCAAAGACAGGGTGGGGCGTGCCCATGGCGACGGACATCGCGTTCGCCGTGGGCGTGCTCGCGCTGCTCGGCAAGAGAGTGCCGCCCGCGATTCGCGTGCTCCTGCTCGCTCTGGCCATCATCGACGACATCGGCGCGATCCTCGTGATCGCGATCTTCTATTCGAGCGGACTGTCCCTCGTCGGGCTCGGCGTCGCGGCAGCCGGGGTGCTCGGCGTCGTGTTGCTGAAGGCGTTCGGCGTGCGGCGGCCGGCGGCTTATGTCGCGCCGGGCGTGGTCATGTGGGCGGGCTTCCTCCAAGCCGGCGTTCACCCCACGATCGCCGGAGTTCTCCTCGGGTTGCTGACGCCCGCGAAACCCTGGTACGGAGTCGAGGGATTCCTGTCCACAACGGCGTCCGCCAGCGCCGATCTCCAGCAAAAACCGGAGGAGCGCGGGGACGGGCACAGGGTGGTCGCGGTGCTCGATCGAGTGGCCGAAGCGCGACGCGAGGCCGTGTCGCCGGTGGTCCGGTTGATTGACGCGCTCCATCCTTGGGTGGCTTTCGGCATCATGCCTCTCTTCGCGTTCGCCAACGCGGGAGTTCGCGTCAATGACGTCAACCTCGGAGGCACAGCCACTCCATGGATCGTGACAGGCGTCGTCGTGGGTCTGTGCGCGGGTAAGCCGATCGGCATCGTGCTGGCCTCGCTTCTGGCCGTGAAGCTCGGGATCGCGAGCCGTCCGCGGGGCGTCACATGGAGAGGCATCCTCGTGATGGGCATCGTCGCGGGCATCGGCTTCACGATGGCGATCTTCATCGCCTCGCTCGCCTTCCGCGATCCCGGTCTGCTCGGCGCGGCCAAGTTGGCGGTGCTCGCGGCTTCCGTCCTCGCGGGTGTGCTCGCTCTCGTCGCGGGCCGCTTTCTCCTCGCCGCGCGGCCCGCAGAAGACGCGGCGCCAACCGCGGAAGAAGCCGAGACATCCACGGAGAGATGACAGGCGCCCTCTCCGCCCCGGCGATCACCGAGCGACGGAGAGGGCTTTTCGATCCCGGAACGGCGATGTGCGCGCCGTCCTGCGTTCACGTCAAGGCTTCGTGGCCGGGCCGTTGCAAGGCTCGTTCGCGACGCGCACGCTCCAAGCCACACCTTCGCGGACGTCTCCTTCCGGGAGGCTCAGCGCGGAGCGGACCTCGTCGATCTTCTTTTGCGGCGCCACGCCGACACGACGGGGCGACGCGGGCACTTCCACGCAGAGGCGCAGCTCCGGCGAAGTTGCCAGTCGGACGCGGAGGACGGCGATCTCCGTCGCAAGAGAAGCCTGCTCCGGGAACGTGCGCGGCGCGGGCGAGAGGAAATCATCCACCACGTGAACCGGCCCGTTCAGCGGGGCTGCGAGCGCATCGCCGAGGAGCCGGACGGCCGCGGGGCCGAGCGCTTCTCCGAGGTGCGTCACGCGGAGCTCCGGCACGTCCTTGCTTCCGTCGAGCGACCAACGCAGCAGGGGACCCGCCTCCGCCGTCGGGAAGGCCGTTCGCAGGGCCGACGTGACCCGGCCGGTGAGGTCAACGAGCGGGAGCACCTTCGGCGGGGGCGGGGCCTGCTCCTGGGCCGCGGAAGGCCTCGCAGCGGCCGCGAGACGCGCTACCGCCGCCGCGTCCGGTACGCCCACGACCGAGACCACGGCATCCCCGCCGATGCGTTCGGTGACGCGCTGGCGCAGGTACGTCTGAAGCTCACTGGCCGTCGCCGGGTCGCCGAGCACGACCACACGGACGGCGAGCTGACCGTGATCGAAATCGACGCCGGTCGCGAGCGCGCTCCGCAGCTCGGGCCGCTCGCCGAGGATCGCGGCGATCTGTTGGCGCGTGCGCACCTCCGTCGAGACCGTCGCGAGCGCTCGCTGCAACGGCATGAAGACAGCGCCCACCAGCATCAGCGGCAGGAGGAGCTTGAAGGCGTACGCGTTGCGCCAGCCGAAGAGCCGATTCAACCGGGCCGAGAGCCGCACCACGAGCCCCTTGCGATCCAGCTCGCTCGTCACCTCCTGCTCCAGAGCGACGGCATCGACGCGGCTGAAGCCGGCGAGCAGGAACACGATGACAGCGAAGAGCAGGATCGCGGAGAAGTTGGCGGTGAAGAGCAGCAGCGCGCCGCGGGTCACGTGCCAGAGCCGCACGCCGACGCCGAACCCCGCGGCGCACAAGGGCGGAACGAGCGAGATGCCGATCGAGGTACCCGCGGCGGTCGACATGGTGTCGAGCGGCTTGATCGTGACGAACGCCGCCGTGAGGGCGCAGAGGCTCGCCACGAGCAGGTCGAGCACGGTCGGCGAGGTGCGCGCGGCGATCTCCCCGGTCACCTCTTGGAACGGCAACAACCTCGTCGCCACGCCCGAGAGAAGGACGGCGACGCACACGCTCGCGACGATGCGGAGCGCCGAACGAAGGGCGAGCAACGACGACCCGACGGCGAGGCCCATCGCCAGTTCGACGATCGGGCCCATGAGCGGGGCGACGAGCATCGCGCCGATGATGACACCCACGCTGTTCAGCACGAGACCGAGCGTGGCAATCCCTACGGCGAGCAGGAGTTGCGCCCAATAACTGGGCGCCTCCGTGTGGTGACGTTGCAGCATGGTGCGCACCGTCTGACTCTGGAACTCGGGTGGGAGCCGCAACAAGCGGGCGAGCGGGGCGTTTTTCATGGGCAGACCACTTTTGCGACGCAACCCCGCATGTCAACCCGACCGCGGCCGATTCCTTGACGAATTCGGCGCGGTCGGCGCTGGATTTGCCGGGGCGCTTGGCTCCTTCGTGACCTGTTCTGTTCGCGTCGAATGCCTTCCTCAGGTGATGGATGCTGGCCAGTGAGCCGGCCAATCGTGCCGTGTCCGAGGCTGCGGTGTACGGCATCGACGACGCGCAGATCCACGCGGCGCTGCTCTGAATTATGGAGATCGCAAGTATGGAGAGGAGCGCTCAGCCCCCAACGACACACCGTAACGAGGCCAGAACCGCTGCACTTCGGGGCAACGGCCACGAAGAAGTGGTTCTCGGCGGGAAGTACAGGCATGAGGTCGTAGGCTCGCCTGCCGTGCTTGACCGCGCAACGGCGCTGTTCAGCAGGCGTCTCCGGCACCACTCCGTGCACACATCTCGCGAATTTGACGCATCGTCGCGAGTAGCTCCTCGCTCACGCTTGAGGAGGGCTCCCGCCAGGACTCCACCATGAGTTCCGCGAGGCGGCGCACGGTGCGCACGTCGTCCTCTGTCAACGCGACTTGATACCGCGTGCGAAGCATGTCGAGCGTGTCCCGTTCGATCTGCTCCATCTCCGAGACGTCAGGCTCCAAAGGCCGGAACAGGATACCGTGCACCCGCTGGGCTGCGGCGACGATCTCCGCCTTTGATGCGCCTGTGTGCACGAGGTCGACGAGACGACGTGCCGCCGCGACGTCATCCTGTGTCGTCTCTGCACGATACCCGGTCACGTATCTGCGGCGAAACGCCTCCAAGAGCTGCGCGGCACCCTCCAGCGCTTCGACGTCCGCAGTTCCCCCACCAAGGAGCGTTCGCAAGGCCGCCTTTGCTCGGTCGGCCGCTGCGAGGACGTCAGAAAGGTATTGTTCGCTCTCTTCCAGGGAACTGCCCTTTTGGGGCGGATGCAGCAGATCCATGGTCACTTTACTCCTTGCAGAGGGGATTCTGCGCAGTCCTCGGAAGGTCGGGCCGATACACGCACACCTCTGTCACTTTGTCCGGGTTGCTGTACCAGCACTGGAGATCCCTTCCTTTGCAGCCAGTGCATTGGTACAACAAGCACATGGACCCCGTTATCGAGTGCTTCACGCCAGCGGGGCACGGTTTGCCCTGCCCGGCACATGTGATCATGCATTCAACTCCCCAGTCTGCGGGGTTCTTGCAGCGAAGATCGGCCATTGTGCAACTATCGTCCTCGGTAGGCTCCGGACACGGTGTGTCCGCCGCGTGTTGCCCGTCGGGGCCCGGCGGCGTGTCGCCGATGGGACCACCGCCCTGGGGAGTCGAGGGCCCGGCGACTGCACCGCCCTGCCCATCTTGACTGGGAAGCCAACACTCTCCGACATCGCGACTACACGCCGCTGCCAGCAGAATCCCCGCGGACAGGGCTCCCCCTGCCCAATATCGCATCTTCATCCCAACCTCCACCGCAAGAACGGTCCAGCAAGCAACGTGGCCGTGAATTTCCCGGATAGCATGGAGCTATCCCCGAGATGAAAGTCCATCGCACCCCACACCGAAAGACCGACTGGACCCCAAATCTCTACGTTACCTTGCAGGTGAACGCCAGGCGCGACCCCCTCGACATGACGGCAAATGTCAGGCTTGCAAACCGGCATTGCGTAGATCGCCAACGAGGGGCCGATGTTTAGATCGAACTTCTCCCATCGATATCCGATCTCGGCCGCTGTTTGGCTGTAAATCCCGGCTCCACGCGGGTGCGGCACAATCCCCAGTAGCTCGTGGAATGCCAGTCGAACGCCGCTCGGTGCTTGCAGGGCAAGCGCGACGTGCGGGGCGATGGAAAAGCGCGGGATGCTGCCCATCGCCAGTCCACCCGCGCTCAGCCCGAAACCAAGCTCAAACGCCCCCGCGGACGTCGGGCCAAAGAGCAGGGCCGTGGTACCCGCGATCAAGAGCACGCCCTGCCGAACCCTCCGTTGGTGCACGACGAAACTCCTTATTTCGTTAACTTACACAGCGCTCCTGATTGACATTGAAGCCTGTAAAAGTGCTCTCACGGGTCGAGAGTGACCATGACTTCCGACTCACCATCTTTTCCGTAACCTTGGAGCCAGCTCGGGTCACCCCCATGGCCACCAACTCCGACGGTTCCACGGCCACCCTGCAAGCCCACGAGATTGGGAAACGGAACGCTGGACAGCACCGCGAAGAAAACCGAATGGCCACCATGCCCGCCAGCGCCATGGCCGCCGTTGCCACCATATCCACCACCTCCACCGACGCAGGCCGCGTTGATCGGGTCCGGTCCTCCGAATCCTGCTCCGCCGATGCCGGGCAATCCGCCTTGGCCTCCCGGCTGCAACACACCGCCATTGCCCCCATCACCGCCGTTTCCGGTGACGATATAGGAGTCTTCGATGTAGAGCGACGTGCCAAGCAAGGCGATCCCGATGCTGGAGCCACCCGCTTGGCCTCCCTTGCCACCGCGACCGCCGCACCCGCCGGTCCCGCCCGAGCCACCGCCCGGACCACCATGCAGGGCGCCACCGCACGTAGCCTTTCCGCGCGAGGCCCCGCCGCCGCCTCCGCCCTGGCCGGGGAAGCCGTGTTGTCCGTCCGCTCCATCGGCCCCCAAATAACCTTGCTGCGTCAAGCGGCCTTTGCTGGACGAGGCTTCTCCGTGGGCGCCATCCTGTCCCTCGGCCCCTGACAGCCCCCCTGTGCACGGCAACGATGCTTCTCCGGCACCGCCCAAACCGAAGCCCTGCGGGTTCGGGGTGGGAGCGACGACGCCGTCCGCGCCGTCATTCGCGAACATCTCACCGCCATTGCCGCCGTTGCCGCCCATCGACGAACTACCATCGTCGCACGACAGGAAGACCGAATCGCCCCCCAGTCCGAAAGCAGCCGCACAAGCCCCCACGCCGTTGTTGCCGTTGAGTCCGCCCTTCGCGTGCTCGCCGTCATGCTTTCCATCCGCCCCGTCGGCTCCACGCGCGCCATTGCCGGCCGTGATTCTGGATCTTCGTAGATCGGCGTTCGACCCCGGCAGGGCGAGGATCGCGATCGAAGATTCGCCCGCTCCCATCGCATCCTTCGCCGTCACAGCGATGTCGCGGAGGAGGGACACGCCCTGTCCCTCTGCGAGATTCAGGGCTACACCGGGTTCGGATGGCGCGATTCGGGCCCTGTTGTCCCCACCGACATAGCTCCAGCCCCCCGCGCACTCGAAGCCGCCGAACAGGGAGACGCCCGCGGGAAGAGAGAGCCTCTCCTCGTAGGTTTCGCTGCATGCGTAGATGCGTTGCGGACCTTTCTGCGCCAGCAAGATCGCAGCCCCGAGCGTCTTCAACGGGGCGTCCGGCGTGCCGGTGTTCGCGTCGTCCCCCAGGCTTGCAGAGACCCAAATCCCGCAGTCGGCTTCGATGCTGCCATTCGCAGGGTCGGGGCATCGTTCCGCGCCGTTGCTCCCAGCCGTGCCCGCCGTGCCCAGCGAGCACGTCAGATCGGAGTAGCAGGAATAGTCACAGCCTAGCTGACTGACCGTGGAGAGCACGCCGACGAGCCCGACGAGCCCTACCTGCCGAAACATCCTTTGACCCCAACGTTTCATGGCGCTTCGTTCCTCGCGGTGACCGATGGGCGGTCAGTGATTCAGGGTGAGCCAATTCCCATGAAGCTCGGTCCCAGTCGTCTCCACATTGTTCATGTCCTCGCCGTGGCCTCCCTTACCCGGTTGCCCTAAGTTCAATACCGAGTCTGTATCGGACCCTACAAACGTCCCCGCCAAGTAGGCAGTGGCAACGGACGGCCCCCCTTGGCCGCCACCACCCCAACCGCCTGGCCCTCCGGGTCCGCCTGCCCCGCCCGCACAACCCGCCAGGATGCTCCCGTCCCCGCCGCCGCCTTGCCCCGGGAGACCCCCCTTGCCGCCAAACTGCGGCATGCCACCGTCGCCGCCATTCCCCCCGCGCCCCGTGGTAAAAACGGTGTTGTAGACTCCAACTTGCCGTTGCGAGAGCGACGCAAAGGCGAAGCTTCCGCCGCCCGCCTGCCCGCCTTTCCCCGGCTTTCCACCACATCCCCCGGAGCCCCCGGAGCCGCCTGCGGCCCCCCCGGGGTTCATGGCGCCGCAGACGGCCGCTTTGCCGAAAGTTGCGCCGCCCCCCCCGCCGCCTTGCCCGGGTGTTCCCGGAGCGCCGTCATACCCGTTCACACCCAGGTATCCGTCAAGGGTCAGTCGGCCGAAGTCGGAACCTCCACGACCGTACTTCCCCGCCGTCCCGGGCGCTCCCGGCTGTCCCGCTGTGCACGCGGGCGCGGACTGTTGTCCCGCCCCCCCCATGCCCGCGGGCGGGTTGGCGAGAGGTGCCCCGTCGCCGCCGTCCGCTGCCAAAAGCGGGCCGGCGTCACCGCCGTCTCCTCCGCGCGAGGTAGGCTGATCCTCACACGCCGTCTCCGGGGCAACACCACCTTTGCTGACGGGTGCGCTGCACGCATCGCCGCCGTCGTTCCCGTGCAAGCCGGACGTCGCGAGCGAGTCGCCCCCCGACTCTCCATCCGCGCCATCCATCGCGTCTCCTGCGACGAGTGACAGGCGTTTCCCCTGGAACTCCAGATTCCCGCGGAGGAAGACTGCGATGGACGAGCCCCCGGGGCTCGTAGCAGGACCCGACTCTGCATGAAAGTCAGTGAACCATGTTTCGGCCGCGTCTCCGTCTTCCCAGTAGATGCCTATAGGATCCTTCGCGACGATCGACGAAAGAAGCTTTTTGCCCACGTACTTCCACCCATGGGCGCAGTCGAATCCGCCGTGAAGCGACACGTTCCCCGGGACAGTCAGCGGTCCGGGCCACGTCTCTCCGCCGCACGCGTAGACTTGTCCCTTATCCGCTGCCGCAAGCTCGATCGCTTTCGTCAACGTCGCAACCGGGGAGTCTTGTGCGCCGGTGTTCTTGTCGTCGCCGAGACTGGCACTCACCCATACCCCACATTCGGGACGAATCTCTCCCTCCGCCGGATCCGCCGGACAAGCGAGGGTCGTTGTTCCTCCCGCGGCGCCCCCGGAGCCGCTGGGCGTCTGCCCACAACCGACGGCGCCCACGAGCGCCAACCCGATCCACAACCGCGCGGCAAGCTGAGTCATAGGCCCCACGCTACCACGCTCCCTGGATCACAAGCCCGCCTGCGTCCTTGCTTGCAGCAGGTGCGACGACCGGAGCGCGCCGGAACACCTGCGCGAGCACCACCGCCAGGCCCGTGCCGATTGCGAGCGTGCCGAAGCCGATCGCGGCGCCTCCCGCGACGGTCCGCTGGTCACGACGATCGTGCAGCGTCGTGCAGAAGGCTGTGGAGCCCGCATCGCCCGCGCACGTGTTCGACGCGTGGCCCTTGGTCATGCTCGCCCGGTCGACCTCCAGACCGATCATCAGGCCTGTGCTCCCGAGGGCTAGTGCGGCGCTGCTGTAGGCCACGATCGCGCCCGCGCCGCGCGCGTCGAGCGAGGGCACCAGGGGCCGCCACCATGGCGCGCGCGGGGCCCCTGGACCCGTGGCTGTCGTGGTGGAGCTGGTTGCCGCAGTCGGCCGCGCGGGGGGCGGCGCCTTCGGTTTCAGCGTGAGGTCGACCGCGGGGACATCGCGCGCCGCCCACGTGCGCGCGGGTTCGATCGCATCCTCGTAGCCAGGAGCCTTCGCGGTGACGACGTGCTTGCCAGGAGCGACCGGAAGGCCTCGGCCGTTCGCGACGCCGATCGGCTTGTCGTCCAACCACACCGAGGCGCCGCTCGGTGTGGTCGTCACGTAGAGCATTGCCACGTGATCGCGCAAGCGGACAAGGGCCCGCTCGTAGCTCGTCCACGGCTCGCGCGTCTCCATCGAAGGGGTGACCTTCTCGATCGCGTGCATGAGGTGTGTATGGGCGTCCGTGAAGCGTCCCGCGCTCTCTTCGCACAACCCGAGCGCGCCCGCGGTGTTCGGATCGTCCTTGATCGCGAGCGCTTCGGTGAAGGCGTCAATGCACGCGGGCCACTTCTTCGCATTCGCAGCGTCGGTGCCAGTGCGCAGGAGCTTCGAGAGGGGCGCTTGCGCATCCGAGGGTGGATCGGCGGCGCTCGCGAATCCCGAGGCCGTGATCAGGCTCAACGCCGTCGCCCATCGCCACCCACGAGACTGCATGTCCGAGCGGTACGCGATCCCGACCTCGACATCAAGGCTCCTCGGGGCCTCGCGCGCACCTCCACGCGACTGCCTGGCATCGCCGCGAGGGCTCGTTCGACCGACCTCACGACGCATCCTCGAAACCGCCGGACTCGGACGGAATTACAGGCGATGACAACGGCGTCCGAGGCCCCGCGGAAGGGCACGCCGGAAGGAATTTTCATCCTCGATGACGATTTCGGGATATGGCGGGGTGGCTCGCGGAATCTTAATGGCGCTATGGCGCTCTCCACTCCCCACCCCGGTACTCCGCCGCCGTCCGGCCCCGAACCGTCGAGCGGTGTTCGGCCCCGTTCGGGGGCGTCCGAAGACCTGCGTGTCTTCGCGGGTCGCGTGCTCGCTCAGCGGCGCGAGCTGAGCCGCCGGTTGCGCGTTCCCGCGGCGGACGCGGAGGACCTTCTTCAGGACGCCTTGCTGCTCCTGGTCGAGGCCGATCGCAAGGTCGTGCCGGCCGCGCGCTGGAGCTGGTTCACCTCCACGCTTCATCTTCGAGGGATGCGCGCGCGACGCGATCGGCAGTACGCGCGAAATGCGGAGCCGCTCGTGATGGCGCACCTCCAAGCGCAAGCGCCGCCGTTCGAGGCTCCCGATGCGGCGGTCCTCGACGAACAGAGGCGCGCCGCTGCTCGCTGGCTGCTCGCGCAGGTGCATGACAGTCGTCGCGGCGTAGCGGAACTCTACCTCTGGCAAGATCGCGCGCTCGAAGAGATCGCGGCCGACATGAAGCTATCGGTCGGCACGGTCCGCTCACGCTGGGAGCGCGCGAAGGAGGACATGCGCGCGGCGATCGAGAGGGAGCAGAAGAAACAAGGGGGCTTCGCGTGGCTTCTCCCGGTCGTTGCGCTTCTGTCGGCCGCGTGGTTCTGGCTTCTTGGACGCCGCGAGGACCGCGGGCTGTCTTGCTCGGCGAGCGCGCGTTCGTCGCATCGACGTCCCGCGCGGGCGCTCCTTGCCGCCGCCGCGTTGCCGCTTCTGCTCGGCATGGAGGAGCCTCCGCGAGCGCCTCTGTCCGCCGAGGAAGACACCATCGACGCTCGCACGGCGCTCTCGTACACGTGGGCCCCGTATCTCTCGACGAACGCAGAGCGGGAGAGAGACGCGGGGATCTCGGAGCGAGAGAGAGGCACTATGCAACCGGGGCACGCGGCCCTTTCCGAGGCTCCGCAACGGCCGTCCGAAGCGGCCGCCGAAGCGACGATGGATCGGGGGATGTTGGTTCATACCGCCGCTGCCATTGCCGCGGGAAAACCCGACTTGGCCCGGCGGTTCCTGCGCGATCATGACGTGATGTTCCCGCACAGCCCGTTCACCGCACTTCGGACAGAGCTAGGGGTTGCCCTGAGATCGCTCGAATCTCGCGCCCCCTGAACGATTTCGGGATATGCGCGGGGTCCTCGCGGAATCTTAGGGCGAGCGGTCAGCAAGGGGGCCGCTCCCCCCGAGCCCATGAGCCTTTTCCCGAGGGCCGCCGAAGGCGCGCTCGCACCTCTCGATCCGCCCGCTTCCGCCATGCACGCGTGGGCCCGTGTCCTCGGCACCGGAGCGATTCAGCGCGACTTCGGACACGAGATCACCGCCAACGCGCGCGGTGAGGTGCTTGTCGCGGCGAGGCTCGGGCGCATCGACGACGTCACGCGGGACGACCACATGGCCGGGCCCCGCTCTCGGCGCGAGGACACCACCGTGGATCTATCCGCCGCGGATCTGCTCCGGCTCGGGCCCCGTGGTGACACGATGTGGGCAGTCCGGTTGCGCGCGACGCTCGCGCTCCGAGCGCCCGCGGTTGCCCTCGACGACGCGGGAGGCGCCTACGTCGCGGGGCCGTACGTCCCGCAAGACGGCGCGCTCCGCGGGGCCCGCGACGTCGGCGTGACGAAGCTCGGCCCCGATGGTCGTGTCGAGTGGGCGCGCGCCCTCTTCGAGATGGACCACGACTTGGGACGGCCGCGCGTGCCTGTGATCCGTGCGGCCGCCGATCCGTCGGGTGGCGTGTGCCTGACGTGGATCGGAGAGCAGCGCCGATGGCGCGCCGTGCGTGCGGTGCGGCTCGCGAGCGACGGCGCCATCACGTGGGACTACTCGTGGCCGATCACCTCGGGACACGTGGACGATCCTCGCGTCGGCGTCGATGAGAGCGGCGCGGCGCTCCTGTGGGGCACGTTCCGCGGCTCGCTCGTGCTCCATGACGGCGTCCGCGCGGAGAGCACCTCCGAGGCTCGCTACCTCGTTCGTGTCGACGCCGACGGGCGGCTTTGCTGGGCGTATCCGCTCCGCGCCTACTCCCTTGCTGCGCACGCGATCGGAATCACGCGAGGGGGCGAGATCGCGCACGCGTTCACGGTGCCCGCGGTGCACGAGAAGGGGCCGAAGGCGACTCCCTTGCTGGTCGTTCGGTGCATCGACAAGGACGTGAAACCGCGCTCGCTCGTGAGGGGCCAGCTCGACCGACACGGCGCGATCTCGTCGCTCTGCTTCGCGCCGGGCATGCGCGAGGGCTTCACGCTCGCGGGCTACTTCGCGGGCGTCTTGCAGCTTGGCGACACGACCCTTCAGAGCGTGACCCCTGCCAGTGAGGCCGTGTTCGTCGCGCACGT
Source organism: Polyangiaceae bacterium (assembly GCA_046351455.1). Lineage (GTDB taxonomy): Bacteria > Myxococcota_A > Polyangia > Polyangiales > Polyangiaceae > JADJRH01. Next base: position 100,746 of record JAXLYM010000023.1, on the reverse strand, counting down.
GGACACGAGCGGAGCCGTCACCGGGCGAGCCTTTCAGGGGCCGCAACTGCAAGCGGGCTTGTCCACCCACGCGAGCACGCCCGGAGCGGTCGTTGTCGGAGGTTGGCTTTGTGGCTCGATGGTGCTCGGCGAGCACACCGTGTCGAGCCCGAGCGATCAAGCGGCGCTGTTCCTCGCGAGCTTGCCTGTCCCGTGAAGACATCGCCGAGAGTGACACGTATGCAGCTCCAACAAGGCAGGACACTGCCGCTCACCAGGAGAGCAGACCATGGGGGAGACATCGAAGACGCTTGCGCCCAGGGGGCTTTCCTTCGGAGAAGTAGCCACGCGGCAGTCGGCATTCATCCTGCGCGCGCTCCACACGCATGGAGTTGCTTCGAGAGACCTGGACGACGCCGCGCAAGAGGTGCTTCTCGCCGTGCACAAGAAGCTTGCGACGTTCGACGCCGACCGCGCGAGGAATCCGCAAAGGGCGCTTCATTCGTGGCTATTGAGCATCGTTCAGCGGATAGCGGCCAACCGCCGCCGACGGAGCGCCCGGCTTGCCGAGGATCTCACCGTTCCCGAGAGTCTACCGCATTCCCCGGTCGACCTCGTCTCCCCGACGGAACAAGCTTGGTTCGAGAACGAGGACGAGCGGCTTGTCCGGAGTCTTCTCGACCAGATTCCCGCGGAGCGCGCCGCCGTCCTTCGGGCTTACGACCTCGAAGAGAATCCCATGGAGGCTGTCGCACGTTCGCTTGGAATCCCGGTCAACACGGGATGGTGTCGGCGACGGCTCGGCCTTCAAGACCTGCGCGCAGCCCTCACGCGGAGGGCCGCAACCGAGCATCGCACGACAGGTTTCGCCGCTCACTCCGGCGCAGCTTCTTCCACGTGAAGGCCCCATGACAGCAACACCGATTCCCCCCAAGTCGACCCCGGCGCCCTCCTCGGATCCGAGCGCTACCCCCGAGTTTGCAGCGCTCCGCGAGCTGAGACAACGCCTCTCCCGCGGCGGACTGCCTGCCGAACGCACCCCCACGGACGACGCGCGACTGACAGCCTTCATGACGATCAAAGAGCTATTGCGCATCGTGGATGTGTTTCGGCGCCGTCTCCAACAAGGCGAAGCCCTTCGCCTCCGTCACATCGAGCACGAGAGTAGTAGTCAACGCGTTCTCATCGAGATCGTGATCGAGAAGGCCTGAGCCTTCGGGAGTCGCCCTGTATGTACGGTTTGCTGGCTGTCGTCATTTTTCTTCTCGGCGTGATCGCGGGCACCCTGGTGCTTTCGTACTTCAGCAGCGAGCGCGCAAACGAGTTGTTGCTCCAGGCGCTCAGCCACCTTGCCGCCGAGCATCGGAAGCACGCCGATGCGACGGCGACGGTGCTCCTCAAGGAGCGACGCATCGGGGTTCAGGCGATTCTCAAGGAGCTTCGCGCGGCGGCCAAGGAGCGTCGCGAGCTGATGAGCTTCGCCCGCGGGGATTGGGATGCAGACGAGCCGACCAGAGTGCCTTTCATGGACCGAAATACCTTGTCGACCCTCCCGCCGTCGCCCGAGCCGGTGCACGTGGACCCAGACGCCCTCACACCGCCGAGCGGCTATCCGCTCGTGCACCTGTTCAAGGAAGAAAACAGCCAATGATGTTTGCGACGAATCTGGGGGAGGCGCTGCTCGAACTGGTCAAAGCAGGCCCCTCCAGCATCCATGCGAAGCGACTGACACTCTATAGGGTGGCTCTCGGCGCGCCGCGCGGGCTCGCGCTCGCGTGCGCCCGCGTGCAACTCTACCCATGGCGGATCCAGACTCGATGTTGACGGCGGCGCTTGCCCTGTACTTGCTCGGGCTCGGGCCTCTGTTGCTCGTGGGGCTGTGGCGCATCGAGCAACAAGGACGCCGCGCCACGGCGCAAAGACGCCTTCAAGCGCGCCGACTGGCCCGCATGACACGCTTGCTCGTCGCGAATGCCAAGCGGGCGCGCGTGCTCCGCGCCGAGCTTCGGAGGGAGCGCGCTTCGTTGCCCAAGAGCTGAGCGACGTGCCCTAGAAGCAGCCTTGGTAGCTCACGCCCGCGCCATCGGCCGCGACGATCGGGGCCACGCTCGGCGCGCTGTCGCGGCTTGAATGACCGCCGAGCAGCACGGTCAGCACCGCCGCCCCCGCGAGCGCCCCGAAGCCCACCGCGAGGCCTGTCGCCGCGTCGCGCTGGTCACGCCGCTCGCGCAGCTCCGTGCAGAAGGCGCTTGCGGCGTTCACGCCCGTACACGTGTCCCCGGCGTGTCCGCGGGCCATGTTCGCGCGGTCGACCTCCAGCCCGATCGTGAGGGCCCCGAATCCGAGGGCCGCCGCACCGCCGACGACCCCTACCACCAAGGCGACGCGGCGCACGTCGAACGGCTGCGCCGGCACGGACGAAGCGCCCGCAGCTTGAGGCGACGGTGCGAGCCCCGAAGCGCGTTCCGGGCTCGCGCTCGGCGACGAAACAGGGCTCGTCACCGGGAGCTTGATCAGGGTGAAATCGATGTTTCGCGGCTCCGTGTGGGTGCCTTTGTCGAGCGTGAGAGTCTCTGTCCGGGTGAGGTCGTGATAGCCCGTCTCCCGAGCGAAGAACGTGTGTTTCCCCGGCCGAAGCGCGACGATTCGGCCGTCCGAGCGTCCCAAGGGTTTGCCGTCCACGAGCAAATAAGCCGTGTAAGGATACAAGGTGACGACCACGGCGACGGTTTGCGCCTTCACGCGTTCAAAACTGGCCTGAAACGCGAGCCAGCGCGCGGTGCGACGCGTCTCCGGCGGAACCACCGTCAGCGCGTGATTCAGGTCCGCATAGGCCTCTGTCAGTTGCCCCGCGCCCTCCTCGCACAGCCCGAGATCGCCGCGAATTTTCGCCGCTCCGTCGAGCCGGACAGCCTCTTTGAGCGCATCCACGCACGACTGCCACTGACGCCCCTTCGTCGCTTGCTCCGCGGTGCCGAGCAAGGTCGCAAGTCGCTCCCCCGCGGGAGGCTCCGCCAGCGCTCCGCGGGTCGTGCTCAGCATCGCCGCACACACCATTCCCCACAACCAAGCGCGCTCGCCCATCCCTTGCCTCGTGGAATTCATCGCGGCCCGGGCTCGGTTGTAGCCGAAAAGTATGGGAGCCGTCAATCGCGCGGCAGAATACGCGCTGGTCTCAGAAAGTTGAGACATCGTGTCCGGCGCGTTGTGGTTTGTGCGCTCGTTTTACGCTTTTACTCTTGAGGGACGAAGAGCGTTCCGCAACGCCGGGCCGAGAGGCCTGGACACCCGCAGGAGCTGTCAGAAGATGGATAAGGTTCTGCCGAAGGTTCGGAGGATTCACAACCCGCTACTCCCAGGAAACCCGCTCTTGCTGACGCCGGAGCGGGTGCTTGTTCGCTGGCCGGCCCGCGTACCGTCGCCCACCATCGGCGACACCTTCGCAGGCGTCACCGTGGCTGTCCCCGGTCCCCTGGAGCCACTGGTCTGGACGCTTCTCTTTGGTGCCTGTCCGTTCGCCCGCTGTGACGCGGCGAAGCAGCTCGCCGAGGAGCCCACGAATCGCCGCCGCATCCTCCTCCGCATCTACAGCCGTCCTTACGTCCAGCAACTTCTTGCGACGGCCAACCGGATCGAGCTTCGAGGGACGCTGGAAGCCGTGGGCGGAGTCGTCCCGATTCGCCGGCTGACGCGCGCGGCCTACGCGCCGAACGTCGTCGAACGGATTCAACACTCCCGCTCTTAGGCGCAGCATCGCGCGCGGTGGGTCCGGTTCGCCGTCGTGTCAATGTTTCGCGCGGCTCCGCCGGTCGATTGGGGTTGCGGTCGAAACCCCCTCTTACGCAGCTACCGCAACCCAATTCCGCGCGTTCGGGCGCGCGATCCGTGGCTCCGTCCGCGGGCGAGCGTTACGAATCGTAGCGTCCTCGCAGAGGAGATTGGCACTCATGAGATCCACTGTTACTGCCTCCATCGACGCTTCGGCGCATGGTCGAAACTCCGTGTTTATCGCGACGCCGGCGAGCGAAGGACGCATTCGGGCGGCCGCGCGTGCAGGTCTGCGCCGCGTCAAGGAGGCGGCTCGTTGGCTCCTCGACGCTGCGAGCGGAGTCGGCTCGAAGCTCCTCGCGTTCGCACGGAAGGTGAAAGGAGGCGTGTCACGACGCAGCTCGCGGGCGAACGCGGCGCACCTGTGGCTTCCACACGTACCGAAGGACCACGAGCCCGAGACGACCGCGCAGCACGCACAGGCGACCAGCATCGAGCCGCCTCACGAGCCGATCGCGGTGAAGGCGACCCTTGATGCGAGCCTTTCTCCGCCGCGCGTGGAGCGGCACCAGCACGATGCGCCTCGGCATGCCCCCGAGCACGCGCCGCGTGAGCCGGAGCCTGTTCGTAAGCATGCCGCGACGCCCGACGCGGCGAGGCTGGACACCACGAGCGAGCCGCAGCGCCCGACCAAGGAGCGCGTTCGCATCATCGGCCCGGACGAGGGCTGGCCATTCTTCTTCCCCGTCGCCGAAAGCCTCCTCGTGAAGCCCGCGCACGTGAAGGTCGAGATCGGCGCGGATGACCCGGAAACGTGGCCCTTCCGGATCCCGGGGCTCGCCGTCAACGTCGCCGGAGCGCTCGTCGAAGACGTGTTTTAAAGGCTGCGCGGGCCTTTCGAGGGGCCGTCCCTGCGGCTCGTAATCGTCGACCGGGGGCGCGTGGCGCGTGCGGTCGCACCACGCAAGAGGAACGCGCGCGCCCCCCCCATCGGGCCCATGGCGTGACGTCGTGATCCTCGTCTTCGCCCGTGACGCGTTGTCGCGAGGTCTCTCCGGATTTCCGCATACCGCTCTCAACTCCCGCTCAACCTTGTTTCCTTGTCTCCCTGGTTCTCCAGGTGTCGTCGCGGCGCTGCAACAGCGCGCTTCGTTCCTAACGCGCGGCGCCATGTAGGAGGGCCTTCCCGGTGTTGACCGGGGCTCCCTCGTTCCCCCACAACAACGCACGCCAGAACCGTTTCACGGCTCCCTACGCCGTTGCTGCGCCCGCACATATCGCACGCGGCTCCGGCCGGCTACTGTGCGCGGACGGCCTTCCAGCGCGGTGAACAACGGGTCGGGCTACGAGCAAGGGGGCGATTCCGTGATTCGTACCGATGGGCGAGGCGCACCTGGCCGGGTTCAACGAGCAGCGACTCGTCTCACGATCCCGCCCAGAAACTTCACGCTCCCAGCGTTACAGTTACACACAACGGCATCTGCCTCGCTAGACGCAGCAACGCTACACACCCGCCCCCGCAAAAGCGGAGATGCCGCTCCCACGAAATCTTCCGGTGGACAAAAAGCGGCAGTTTCCGATCCCAACCGAAGCAAGCCGATGGCCCAGCTCCTCAGGTGCAGCCTGGTTCAAGGCGACTCTGTGGGCAAATTCGGCCATACACATCGCTGGTGAGTGCTGCACACCCACAGTTTTGGAGGTCGGTGGTCGGTTGGAAGCAGACCGCAAGTAAAAGGTTGTCAGTGATGTTCCGGCAAGCTACAGATGCACATGTGAGCAGCTTTCGCACCATTCAAGCATCGAAGAGCCGGACCCTGAGGGTAACTCCCGTTTTCGACACCTATTGGCGATTTGCCTGCTCTCGACAAGACGTGTTTCACAAGCGTGTATGTGGTCAGGCCCCGCCATGGACCGATGATCCGATTCTTGCTGCACACAGATTCACCAATGTGTACAGGGCAGCTGACAGAGTCAGCCAGTACCTCATTCGGAATGTTTTGTACACAGGAGACCAAGCGGCAGAAGAGGTGTTTTTTCGTTGTATGTTGTTCAAGTTCTTCAACCGAGTGACAACGTGGGAGTATCTGCAAACGCAGCTCGGAGAAGTAAGTTGGCGGACATACTCCTTTGAGCGGTACGCGGCTATTCTCGACAGCCTTATTTCGAACAAACAAACTATCTACTCATCGGCGTACATCATGCCGTCCCCGCCCTTTGGTCATCACCGGAAGCACAGGAATCACTTGTTGCTTATCGAAGAAATGATGAAGAACGGGTTGCCCGCACAAGTAACGCAAGCACCTTCACTCGAAGCCGTCTTCCGTCTACTCTTGTCGTACCCGTCTCTTGGTCGTTTCTTGGCGTTTCAGTTCACGATAGATCTCAACTATAGCGAGATCTGTTCGTTTTCGGAAATGGACTTCGTTGTAGCTGGCCCAGGCGCGCACGATGGAATCCGAAAGTGTTTCGAAGACGTAGCAGGCTTGAGCGACGAAGACGTGATTCAGGTCGTCACAGAGCATGCAGGCGACGAATTTGAAAGACTTGGCCTGTCATTTCAGGATCTATGGGGACGCCCCCTCCAGCCAATTGATTGTCAAAATCTATTCTGCGAGGTGGACAAATATTCACGAGTCGCCCATCCGGAGTACACGGGAGCTTCCGGACGCACGCGCATCAAGCAGCGCTTCATACCGGCGGTCCGGCCAGTTCCGCAATGGTACCCTCCCAAATGGCATATTCACCCAGAGCAACAAGTCGTGGCCGACGAAAAACGCTCTGGTATTCAGCTGTCGCTAATTCGCTGAGAAGCCGTGCCTCGGGCAGCAACGGCAACGACCCAATTGCCGTCAATTAGCACAGCCGCCTTCACTAAGACTGGATTCCCCACAACGCTAACCCCAACCTGACGCCATTGTCCTGAAACCAACGGCAGAGAACTAACCTCTATGTCGTCGAAATCCAGGCTCTGCTGGTGCGCGGGGTCGAGCGCCTTGTAGACCGCCTCCTTCAGCGAGAAATGAGCCACAACGTAAAGCGATCCCGCACCTCGCAGGTCAAGGCGAACTCGCTCCTTAACGGTGAGCACTTTGCACTGGAGGCGCACGTCCTGGTCGTCCGCGTAGTCCACATCGATGCCTACGCCTTCCGCGTCAGAAGCTGCGAGCGCCATGACAAGAGGCCCCTTATGGCTAATCGAGCCGGCTGTTCCCAACGGCACAATTGGCGCTCCCGATGGCAATTGAAGCATTGCCGGGCGCTCGACGGAGAGCTGCGCGAGCGCAGTTGACAGACAATGCCGTCCTCCCAGCCACTCGCGTTGACGCTGTGGCGATGGCAGCGAGCGAGCGTACTCCCGTTCTGTTGCTTGGAGGCGCTCAAGTACCCACGCAGGAGCATCTGTCGGACAGATAGCGCTGAAAAGCGACCCGAAGGGGCAATCGGATGTCTCGGCGGCCTCCCAGTAAGGGCGCTGTGTCCCAACTAAAGTCGTCGAAGGAGCAGTTAGCATTCGAACCTAGACAACGTCATCGTTGCCTGCCTCGAAGCTCAAAGTGTGTTTGTCGAGGTCTGCCACAACCCACCCACCCCGGTTTTCGGGCCTAGCAGCCTGTGGATTTTTGCTCGACAAGGATCGACGCATTCTGTTCGGAATGGATAGGGTGGGCCGGTCATGTCGATGGGACGGAGACGAGGAAGCAGGCGCCGCCGTGGGTGGCGGCGCCCTCGTTGCCGCGGTCGCCTGGGCATCGGTTCTGGCGAGAAGCTCAACGAGCTGCTGCGTGAGGCCGAGTTCGACGGGGCGATGGAGACCGCGTGCGCTACACTGAAGCAGACGGGAGAAAGTGCGTCTGTCGATCGTGCACCGGGAGTGTACTTCCGGATGCTGATGGTGTTTCTTCGAAGGATCGAGTCGGAGCGAGGATCGCGTGGCGCTGCTCGGACTCACGCTGTCGTTGCGAGAGTTTCTGGGGCTGCTGCCGGCGAGACAGTGCCGTGGACCACTCGACGATCTCGAAGATGCGCAAGCGATTGGGGAGAAATGACGCCTTCGAGACGATGTTCCGATTCGTGCTCGGAGTGGTGGAGAAGTCGGGGCTTCTCAAGGGCAAAGTCATGGGAGCGGACTCGACCTATTCGCGGGCGGACGCCTCGATGAAGACGACGTTCGGCGCGCGTGATACGGGAGAGGGTTCAACAGGAGTTCATCAAGCGGCTGGCGAAAGAGGACGGGATTCCGGAGCCGACGGTGGAGGAGGCTGTTCGGCACGACCGAATCGAAAGGGCAAGAAGACTTCGAACGTCGATCGGAAGAGCAAGACAGACGAGGATGCCTGAATCGCCCGGCTGAAGGATGGTCGGAACGCGACGGTTAAGAGCGAGCATGTCGTCGACATGGAGACAGGCGTCGCGGTTGCCGAGGTGTACACCGCGGACCGCGCCGACACGAAGACACTGCCGCAGAGCCTCGAACAGGCTCGTTCGAATACAAAGAGGGCGCGAGCAGAGAAGGAAGGACACTGGACGACGAGCCGCCCAGTGCGACGACAAGCGCTCCGGTGAACGAGGGGACAGAGCTCATCGAAGTGGTGGCCGACAAGGGGTATCATGAAGACCGCCCTGTTGCACGAGTTGCAGCGCTCGGGCTATCGGACCTATCTGCCGGAGAAGAAGCATCGCGCCCGGGCAAGTGGACAGAGGCGAAGGGACATGCAAATTTCCACCCCTGTACGCCAATCGCGCGCGGACGCGGACTGTGAAAGGGCGAGCCCTGCAAAAGGCGCCGAGGGGAGCTGATTGAGCGCACGTTCGCCCACGCCTGCGAAACAGGGGCTGCGTCGGCAGAGACTTCGAGGTCGCGACAACGTGCGAAAGCGCTACCTCGTTCATATCGCCGCGCTCAACTTATCTCGTAATGCGCAAAGCCCTCGGCGCCGGACGCCCCGAGCCCTGGCGGCGACCCGGAAGGGTCGTTTCTGGGTCGTTCTCATGTTGTGGACGCTCCTGGCCGCTGTGGCATGAAGACTCGGAGCGCGACTGGCATGCCTTTCCCAAAACGCATGGCACATCACGGGCGACCATTGGCGGCGGCAATTCGCTGCGAATTTTCAGCCCGGATAGATCCACAGGCTGCTAGTGATCGCTCGAAATACCTTAAAGCCATCAAGAATCGCTCGTTCCCACTGCCAGGCGGCAAACCGCTCCGCCTCAAACCCTTGGGCAAGATCTTGGACTAACTTGAGAAGGTCGTAGTCAAGATGCGTGAGACCTTCAAACAGTCCTCGTTTGATCGCACGGCCAAACACAAATGTCGAGATGCCTTCTTCGACCAAAATCGCACGTGCTCCGTCTTCGTTCTCGTCGAGGTTTGGCTGACTCTTCCGTTTAATCTTGAAGAGGGCTCGTAGCACCGGCGACCATTCAAGGTGTACGGCGTATGCGATATGAAAAACGTCATGAAAGCGGTAGTCATCTTTTTCGGACTTGTTGTCCGTAAGACGATCCCCAATAATGACGCCGTTTCTCTTTTGGTAAACGTATGTCTTGTTGTTGACCTGATGCTCTTTAATGAACATCCTGAACTGTCTTGGAAATCTCTCGTTCGGAGGCAGGTCCCTGTCAGGAATCAGTGGTGCAGGATAGGTAGGAGCCTCAGGATTAAGAGGCCACCGACTAAACGTTTTATGTAGGTTCTCCCGGGCCGCAAGGTCCAAAGCGACGCCAGCCATTTGAGCGGTTGCTACCAACGCGCGAAGCAGTCCGAGAATACGTCCGGCGATGGCGTCGCGGTTGCCGTTCAGTTTCCCCGAGCGATGCGCCTCAATGAGGTCGCCTGCGCACGCAGCTAATTCTTCTGCTGCCGATGTGAGATTCTCGGGCCCCATCGCGCTTGAGTGCTCCTGCAAAGATTGCCACGTAAGGCTGTCATCAGGCTTTTGTTTGTCCCAAGCCTCCAGACCTTGTTGGGGTACGTGGCATGCTACGTCCACCAGACGAATACCCGCATGCGATGCTACGGTACTTAGCACCACTGTGTTGAAAATTTGGCCCGCTGGTCGAGGTCGTGCGATCGGCGGGAATGGACTACGAGATGAACGGAGAGGGCGTGGAGCGGTTGAGGCATACTTCGCGAGGATCGGCGAGGTTTTGCGCAACAAGAAGCGGCAAGGAGTCGTTCGCCGCGTATGCCCTCGGCTGCTGAACGAGGGGAGCCGCAAGAGCATGGAGCTGATCGCCGCCCGGGTGTGGGGCGACCCGCAGCACGTTGGTGCGGGGGCGGTCACCAGAAGTTGCAGTACTTCTTGAGCGAGGCGGACTGGGATGATCGATGCGGTGCGCCTCTCGTCGGCCCGGTACGCGCTCGACGTGTTGAGTCAGGTAGCGCCAGTGCGGACATGGATCATCGACGACATTTCCCTGAAGAAGGGAAAGCACTCGGTGGGAGTGCAACGTCAGTACACCGGGACAGCCGGCAAGACAGCCAATTGCCAGATCGGAGCGAGCTTGAGCGTGGCCACGGATCATGCCCATCTGCCGATCGACTTTGAGCTGTTCCTGCCGAGCAGTGGACCGCCGACCCGGAGCGTTGCAAGAGCGTCGGAGTCCCCGAAGGCACAGAGTTCAAGACGAAGCATGAGATCGCGCTCGCCATGATGGAGCGCGCCGCACGAGAAGGGATTCCCGGAGACGTCGCAAGCTTAAGCTGACAGCTTTTATGGGCACTCTCAACCGTTTCGGGATGCCGTGGGTCTGATGGGATTCGACTACGGGGTTGCCATCTACGGGACGGACCGATGTTCCCGCTCGATCTCCAAGGGGGCAGTCAGCGAAGAGGCTCGCAGCGCCAAAGCAGATCGGGTCGGTCTGACCGTAGTGCCTACCGTCGGTACACCTGGCGAGAGGGAACCCGTGGGTCGCTGTCGTCGCGATTTGCGCTGTGTCGGGTGGTGGTTCCTGTTCAAGAGGGTGCGCCGAAGAGCATGTCTCGGGCCGAGTGGCTGGTGATCGAATGGCCCGAGAGGGAGACGGAGCCCACCAAGTTCGTCCTCAGCACGTTGGGCGAGAAGATGCGCCCCGAGGAGATGATTCGCATCATCCGAGAGCGATACCGAACCGAGCGCGCGTACGAAGAGATGTAGAGGAGCTGGACTGACCACTTCGAAGGCCGAAGTTTCCGCGGCTGGCATCATCACGTGTCCGTGGTTCTGTGCTGTTATGCGTTCGTCGTGGCCGAGCGCACTCGCCACTTTCCATCGGCCCCGCGGCAAGATGAGCACGACCCGCTCCGACACGCGGCCTGAGCGCCACTTCATCGACTCGTTCGAGACCGTCCGCCTTGCCATTGCTCGCATCATGATCACCTGGCTTCCCAGATGTCCCTTCTGCCACCACAGCCACCCATCAGGTACGAATCGCCCTCAATTCATGGCTCATTTCTAACACAGTGGTGTTAGGTACCAAAGAACGTCCCCAAGCTCCTCTAGGATAGTCTCGTCATAAGTCGCGTATGCGTCGCCCTCGCGCCGCCGCTTCTTGAGAGCGGCGAGAAGGCTGCCGATTTCTCCAAATAGGCCGAAGATTGGTGTCCCAAGATCCAGAGCGCTAATTCGGTCAGTTGTGCGCGACGCGGACTGGTACCCATTAATTGTGATGGGTTGCTCGGGGGCGACTTCTGGGGGCAACACGACAAATGTCTTTCGGCTGAACATACCAACCCCTTAAACATTCAAGACTTGTTGACGAGTTGTTTCACGAGCGGCATGGCACGTCTTGATGAGGTGTTCGACGTCCTTCTTACCCCAACCCCATTCCTTGCCATGTTCGAGAAGTGCCATTGTCGAGTGACATGCAAGGGGACCGGTTGACGCGTCCACTTGTGCCGCGACAAAGGCTTGCAAGCGAGCCAGTCCAAGCAGGTTCCCGTAAGCACGATGAATGTAGTAATGTGAGCGGTATACGGCAGTGAGGTGAACCTTCTTGTTGATCAACTTGAAGCTGAGGTGGCTAAGACACGGGCCGCCCAGCCGAAATCGGCGGTCGTCGTCGTCGTCATACGTGGAGATGTCAAAACCAAGCCCTAGCTCATAGGAAGCTTTGACCGGGGTCTTTTGCTTCATCTTTTGAATCATCTCATAGAGAGGATTGTACTGCCGTCCGTCCCGATCTGTGCGACGGAGAAGCCGCTGGGCATAAGTCCCCCAATTGCGGGAGTCCGGATGTGCTTTAATTTTGGGGTATATCTCGTCTGAGTAGTAGTTAAACACTCCAGCAGCCCCCTGACGCATATACTCGTATCCAGGAAAGATCGTCTCGGCAACAGTATGATGGCTCTGGTTGTCGTGTCCGACGAGAAATGCGTCGAGCGTATTCGCCACGGCACGATCGGCTTCGCGCACCTTTTCGGGCTCTTCAATGTGGAGAACTACTGTCGTGTCGAGCCATTCTGGCTTTGTCCGCAAATGTTCAGCGGCGCCCAGCCAAGCCTCTGCAAGTGTGCTACTCGGAATCAGTTTCATCTCTGGCTGTTGCTCCTCTGCTAAGCAATTGTCCCAGTTATCTCCAACCTTGCTTCAAGGTAGGAATCGTGGAGCCACGCGTGACCAGCTTGACCCCATCGTAGTCCCCAGCTGTTACGAACAAGTAGGTATCCGCCGTCGTCCGCAAAGCCTGAGCCGACAGCAAGGACCGCATGACGGGCGAGGACGACTCCATCATTGGGGGCCGCACGAACGACGGCGAACCTGTCGGGTGTATACATGGGTTTCGTGAGCGAGATAACGAGCAGTACAGGTACTCCACTTTTCAAGAGTGTCCTCACGTCGGCGACGGTACGACTGGCGAAATCGAGCGACGCCTTGTGGATTGGCGCGCTGATCGTCGGCATTTTCCACTCGGATGCAGGGGGCGTTGCGTCAAGGTACGGCCACGCCTCTTCGCCAGGTTGCCCGTCGAGTTGGAGCGCCTCTCGAACAATATTGGCTGTTAATCCCTTATCTGGGCTTTTGTGCGCTCGCTGTGCCCCAGAGTAAAAGAGATATTCAGGCGACAAGACTTCTCCAGGCCCACGCTTGAACTCATGAGCTGCCGAAGCGGCGAACACCAAACATGTCGGCCGCTGTCGCTGATCTCGCGCCGGGGCGAGCTTCTCGCGTAGGTCGATCTCGATGGTGATGTTCATGCCTCGATCGTCGCCTTTCGCGCGAAACGCGGCAAGCCGAGTTCTTTTCCGTGAAGGTCGAGTGCCAGTGAAAGCTGTGCTGATGAATCTTCGGGATTCCAGGGGCGACGATCTGCAAATAACACTTTGTATTCGTTCGGTTCGCGAACGCGCGTCACAAGAATCCGTGTAGTTTCGCCTCCAAGAATCTCCGAATCCGGTGCTTCTCGCTCGTCAGCTAGCAGCTCAAAGCCCAAATTCTCAAGCTGTGCCTCATCCCAGAGATACCCCGATGACGCTCGTTCTCGGCAACGAAATATGACGACATCGTTCGGGCCACCCTCGAAGGCGAAACCATGGTCATTCTCGTCGATGAGCCACACGTCTGCCCAGGGGTCGATGAGCGGTGCTCGTCCGTTAAGCGTGGCGAGCTTAAGCTTTTTGGGCTCCACCTCGCGCAGCTTGTCGACAATGCCGGGCTTGAGTAGGTTGTGGCCAAGAAGTCCCCAACACGTGGCGTCGTAACTAGCGCCCATACGTAGCGATAGCTGATAAATGGTTTCCGGCTGGCTGAATGCTTGTGTTGCCCACTGATGGCGGCGCGCGTGCAAAATATATAGCCATCGGGGAAGCATGAACTCGGAGGCGAACGCATCGGCCGCAACCTCCCGGAGGTCCTTCACCTCACCCCGCCATAGTCCGACCTGATCGTCCAAACTGGTTGTTGTGTGACCTAAGAACAGGTGTCCGATCTCGTGGGCTGCGGTAAATCGCTGAACATGGAGGTCGCGCTGGGTTGAAACGATGATACCAGACGTTGGGTAGTCCGGTTTGCCCAAGTACGCCCCAAGGAGACCGCTTAGGGGCCGAAAAAGCAGGAACGCGCCCAATGTGGCAGCTGCTTGAAAGACATCGATTCGCGAAGCTCCGCCCCGTTCGATCGTTGCCATTGTGTGGAGATCAAGGTGAAGTCGCTGGGCGGCTTGAGTCCCTTCGAGAATCGCCTCACGCCTTGACATACTCATCCCTCACGTTTCGAAGCGCCCTTGGTGCTCAGAAACTCGGCAAAGCGTAAAAGCTCGCCTCGGTCCGTTTCCGTCAGCTTGGCTGCCGCGCGCGCAAGATGTTGCACTGTCTCCGGCATGACCGACCCGCCCTTGTCGGCTTCACCTGTAAGTTCAGCAACAGAGCGTTGATAAAGCTCGGCGAACTTCTTCAACTCCAGTACGTCGACTTTGCGCTGACCACTTTCGATCAATGATATTGCGGACCGCGTCAGTCCTATGCCGCGTGCGGCCTCGTCTTGGGAAAATCCGAGATATTCTCGTGCTTCCTTCAATTTGACACCCAGATTTTTTCGATCATCACTCACGGCAACACCTGCGCAGGGGGCAGCGTAGACACCGCTGTAGAAGCGGCAGTCGACGCAAGGCCGGGTTTTTGGGCGTCGGTGCATGCGTCGCGCAGCTTTGGGAAAAGCCTTGCGATCAGGTCGTCTGAGGAAGCGTAGCCGCCGGACTTGATGACGGCCACCGGGAGCTTGCAGCCGCCTCCGAACACCGTCTCCAACTCAACCAGGAGCGAAACCACCCGCTTGGAATCAATGGCGGGCATGTCCCAGATCGAGCCTTCTCCGGTATCCGTCTTGCCGGACGGCTGCTGCTGGACGGCATCGTCAAGCGATGTGCACTCGCGCTGGGCCCAAGCGCGCGTGCACGCCTGCAACTCAGGGAGCAGAGCGTCGAACTGAGCCTTAGTAGGTAGACGAGTGGCCATCGAAAGAGAGCCTCCTTGGGGCGGGGACGCAGTGAACCAACAACAAGTGGGGGACAATCTTGTTCGAAAATCGAACGTGTCAAGCCGGCGACGTCCGAAAATGTGACAACGCGTCGCGGGCAGCCGGCTGAATTTTTTGCGCGGCGCGAATTCCGTTTTAGGCGCAAAAACATCTTGACGAATGCCATGAAAAATGTTCGCCGATTGTGCAAACCTGTTCAGCGGATGTGCTTGGGCGTCGGTGTGGTTGCTGGCGGTCGCCACGCGAACTCGGAGCTTGCTCACCCCACCTTCATGCTCACCTTTGAAGAAGTCGCGCGATGGTCTCGTGGACGCATCGCACCCCCTCCATGTCGCCGGCCCTCGCCAACAAAGCGAGAGCGGAAGAGAGCCGTGCGATCACCTCCGCCCGCGGGTCGCTGGTCCAAGGCTGGTCCAACCCTGTCGGCTTGCGCTCCGCGACGCACGCCCCTTGATCATATAAATCGCCTTGTTTGAAAGACGATCCGGCTCCTCCCGAGACATCGACGCCTAACGGGGTCTGAGACTCCTTGTAAAAACGTCGAGGCCTGCGCCCACTCAGCTGCGGACTCCGCGGAGCCAAGCTCCGCTCCGCCTCCGCTGAGCGGGCTCCGGCCTCCCAGTGGCGCCCCTTGTAAATCCGACCAATGCGGGCGGTCGCTGAGGTGGGCGCTGGTCTCTTCTCTGCTCTTCCTGTGTCGCGTACGATTTCGGGGCTTTGCAAAAGGACTCGGGTGGACGATACTGCCGCATGCTCTACGCCCGCGCGCGGCTTCGTTACTTCGCGGTCCTTGGATTGCCGGCCCTCGCAGCGCCGGTGTTCGCGTGCTCCAGCGGGACCACGACGACCGGAACGACGCCCACCGCGACGGCCACCGCGAGCGAGACTGCCACCGTCAGCGTCGCGAACGACACGACGACCGGGACCGAGACTGACACGCAGACTGCCACCGAGACGGCCGCCGCCTCCGGGACGACGAAGAGCGCGCCGCCCGTGCAATCGTGGGTTCCGGAGAAGGATCCTCGCATCAAGCCGGGGAAGCTCGGCGCGGGACCCCGGCCGGATCTCCTCCCGATCCCCTCGTGCCCCAAAGGGCTCGTGTGCTATCCCGCGCCGGACTCGCTCGGCGGGGCCAAGGCGGCGCCCGCGCCGTACGCGTCCTGCGGGCTCGTGCCGCCGGGCAACACGGAAGAAGAGCTGAAGTCGCACGGGACGTTCATCACGTTCATCGACGTGCTCACCGCGCAAGAGCGGCAGACGCACAAGGATGCGTGCTGTTACGAATGGATCCATGTCTGTCCCGGCGGGCGGCCCCTCCACGGCGAAGGCGGGGAGATCCTGGCCGCGCCCACGCCCCGGAGCGACTGGCTCGTTGAGCTCGGCACGCTGGATTTGGCGCGGATCCCGGCGGCGCACCGGGCGCTCGCGGCGGACCACTTCGCGCGGGAGGCGGCGTTCGAGCACGCCTCGATCGCGGCGTTCTCGCGGGCATCGCTGGGCCTCCTCGGCGCGGGCGCTCCGGCGGACTTGCTCTCGGATACGCACGCGGCCGCGGCGGACGAGATCGAGCACGCGCGGCTCATGTACGCGCTGGCCTCGGCGCTCCGCGGCGCGGCGGAGGGGCCGTCGAAGCTCGATGTCGCGCGGCAAGCGCCCCTGCCCGCGACGCTCGCGGATCTCGCGGTGGAGACGTTCGTGGACGCGGCCCTCGGGGAGGCGGTCGCGGCCCTCGCGCTGCGTGAAGCGGCTTCGATCGCGGAGGATCGCGTGATCGCCCGTCTGCTCTCGCGCATCGCCGAGGACGAGGAGCGGCACGCGGCGCTCGCGTGGCGCACCGTCGCGTGGGCCCTCCGCGAAGGCGGCGCCCCGGTGCGAGAGGCGTTGTCGCGCGCGGCGGCGGAGATCGAGCGGGAGGTCCGCACTCCCCCCTTCGTGCCGGACGCGGCGACGGCCGACCTCCACGCGCTCGGGATCCTGGGGCCGACGGCGCTCGCCGCGGTGCGGGCCCGCGCGCTTCGTGAGGTGGTGCTGCCTTGTGCGGAGGCCCTCCTCCACGCGCCGATTCAGGCCGAAACCGCGCTCACCGACGCCACGGTGTAAGCCCGACGACCGGCGGGCCGGTGTCGAATACATTCTGATCAGCCTCCTCCTGAAAACGGGTTTGCGGCGACGCAGATGCGCGTCATGCTCGCGACAGACCCGGCAAAAAGGAGCCAGGATGATCGAGGACGCCGTCCAGTTGTTCTCCGCGAGGCAGACGCTCGCCGACCCGGAAAGGCTGTATTCCGAGCTGCGGGAGAAGGCGCCTGTCCACTTCGTGAAGCCGCTCAATTTGTGGCTGCTCAGCCGCTACGACGATATCCAGTGGGCGCTGCGGAATCCGGACCTCTTCTCGTCGAAGCAGCCCGTCGAGATGCGCCGGCCGATGCAGAACCGTCGGCTCATCGAGGCCGCGAAGGAGCTCGGCACGCTGTCGCTCATCGGGTCGGACCCGCCCGAGCACACGCGCCTGCGCAAGCTCGTGAGCGGCGTGTTCTCACCGAAGGCCACCGCGCGGCTCGAAGGGCGCATCCGCGCGCTCGCCGTGGAGATGACCTCCGCGATGGCGGAGCGCGACGAGGTCGACCTCATGGAGGACCTCGCGGCGCCGCTGCCCGTGACGGTGATCTCGGAGCTGCTCGGCGTCGATCCCGCGCGGCGGCGGGAGTTCAAGCGGTGGTCGGACGATCTCATCATGACGTCCGGCGTGGACCGCGATCTGCCGGAGGAAGAGGTGGACCGGCTGATCGCGAGCCGACGACAATTCCTCGACTGCCTGCGGGAGCTCATCGCCGCGCGGAGGGCCGCGCCGAAGGACGATCTCGTGAGCGACCTGGTGCGCGCGGAGGTGGAGAGCGACACGCTGAGCGCGAACGACGTGCTGTCGCTGACGCTGCTGCTCATGATCGCGGGCAACGAGACGACGACGAACCTCGTGGGGAACGGCACCGTGGAGCTGCTCGATCACCCCGACGTGCTCGTGACGCTGCGCGCGGATCCGGGGCGGATCCCGGCGTTCCTGGAGGAGACGCTGCGGCACCTGTCGCCGGTGCGGATGCTGTCGCGGCGCGCGGCGAAGGACGTGACGGTGCGGGGCGTGACGATCCCGGAGGGCGCGTCGGTGTTCCTGCTGCTCGACGCGGCGAACCGCGATCCGGAGGTGTTCGTGGAGCCCGCGCGCTTCGACATCACGCGGCTGTTCCCGACGCAGCTCAGCTTCGGGAGCGGCATCCACTTCTGCGTGGGCGCGCCGCTCGCGCGGCTGGAGGGGCGTGTCGTGTTCGAGGAGATGCTGCGGCGGCTGCCGGCCTTCACGCGCCGCGCGGGCCCGCTGGACTGGCAGCCGACGTTCGGGCTCCGCGGCCTGCGCTCGCTGCAGCTCGTGCTGCACCGAACGCGGGAGGAACGGAGCCACCCGCGCGCGGCGTGAGGGCGCTCTTCAGCGACGAAGGCGGGCGCTTTTCAGCGACGAAGGGAGGCGCTCTTCAGCGACGAAGGGGGGCGCTTTTCAGCGACGGTCGCGGGGGGGACGCGGGCCGCGATCGCCTTCCGGACGCGGCGGGCGGTCACCTTCCGGGCGCTCCGGACGGGGGCCACGATCGCCTTCCGGACGCGGGCCGCGATCGCCTTCCGGACGCGGGCCGCGGTCACCTTCCGGACGCGGGCCACGATCGCCTTCCGGACGCGGGCCGCGGTCACGATCGAAGCGAGGACGATCGCCGCGCGGGCCGCGGTCACGATCGCCGCCGCGGGGGCCGCGATCGCCGCGACCTTCGCGCGGGCCGCGATCGCCGCCGGCGCTCGCCTCCATGCCTTCCGGCACGGGCAGCAGCTCCTTGCGGGAGAGGCGGATCTTGCCCTCGCGATCGATGCTGAGGACCTTCACCTCGACGGTGTCGCCCTCCTTGAGGACGTCCTCCACGCGCTCGACGCGGTGGTGCGCGAGCTCCGAGATGTGCACGAGGCCGTCGATGTTCGGGAGGATCTCCACGAACGCGCCGAACTCCGCCACGCGCTTCACGGTGCCGTTGTAGACGGCGCCGATCTCGGGCTCGGCCGTGAGGCCCTTGATGATCTCGAGGGCCTTCTTGACCGCGGCGGAGTCGGCCGAGGCCACGTTGACCGTGCCGTCGTCCTCCACGTCGATCGAGACGCCGGTCTGGTCGACGATGCCTTTGATCGTCTTGCCGCCGGGGCCGATGATGAGGCGGATCTGGTCCGGCTTGACCTTGATCGTCGTGATGCGCGGGGCGTGCGGCGACAGATCCGCGCGCGGGCCGGGCAGCGCCTCGAGCATCCTGCCGAGGATGTGGAGGCGGCCTTCGCGGGCCTGCTCCAGCGCGTCCACCAGGATTTGCCGCGAAAGACCCTCGATCTTGATGTCCATCTGGATCGCGGTGACGCCGTTCGCGGTGCCGCAGACCTTGAAGTCCATGTCGCCGAGGTGATCCTCGTCGCCGAGGATGTCGCTCAGGATCGCGTAGCGGCTCCCGTCGTGGATGAGGCCCATCGCGATGCCGGCGACCGGGCTCTTGATCGGCACGCCCGCGTCCATCAGCGAGAGGCAGCCGCCGCACACCGCGGCCATCGACGAGGAGCCGTTCGACTCCAGCGTCTCGGACACGATGCGGATCGTGTACGGGAACTGATCCGACGGCGGCACCATGCGCGTGAGCGCGCGCTCCGCGAGGGCGCCGTGGCCGATCTCGCGCCGGCCGGGGCCGCGCATCGGCTTGGTCTCGCCCGTCGAGAAGGGCGGGAAGTTGTAGTGGAGGTAGAAGCGCTTCCACGTCTCCCCCATGAGGCCGTCGATCTTCTGTTCGTCGGTCGACGTGCCGAGCGTGGTGGTCACGATCGCCTGCGTCTCACCGCGCTGGAACAGCGACGAGCCGTGCACGCGCGGGAGCAGACCGACCTCGCACACGATGGGGCGAACGGTGCGCGTGTCGCGGCCGTCGATGCGCTTGCCCTCGTCGAGGACGAAGCTGCGGACGACGTGCGCCTTCCGCTCCTCGAACTCTTCCTTCACGAGGCCCGCGATCGGGGCGAGCTTGTCGGCGCCGAGCTCGGCGACGAGCGTCTCGTTCATCTTCTTCTTGAGCGCGCTGTAGCCCTCGTAGCGGGCCTTCTTGTCGGTCACGCGCGTGGCCGCGGAGAGGTCGCCGTCGACGAGCTGCTTGATGCGGGCCTTGATCTCGGCCGGGAGCGCGGGCGGCGTGAACACGCGCTTCGGCTTGCCGACGGCGGCGCGCAGCTTCTCGATGAGGTCGAGGACGGGCTGGCTCTGCTGGTGCGCGAACATCAGCGCGTCGATGAGGTCGGCCTCGGTCGCCTCGGCGGCGCCGCCTTCGACCATCACGATCGCGTCGCGCGAGCACGCCACGACGAGGTCGATGTCCGTCGTCTCCAGGTCCTCCGCGGTCGGGTAGACCATCAGCTCGCCGTCCTTGCGGGCGACGCGGATGCCGACGACGGGGCCGTTCCAGGGGATGTCGGAGATGTGCAGCGCCGCGCTGGCGCCGGTGAGCGCGAGCACGTCCGCCTTGTTGGACTTGTCGCTGCTGAGGACGGTCGCGATGACCTGCGTGTCCTTGCGGTACCCGTCCGGGAACAGCGGGCGCAGCGGGCGATCCATGATGCGGCACGCGAGGATCTCCTCGTCGCGCTGGCGCGCCTCGCGCTTGAAGAAGCCGCCGGGGATCTTGCCGGCGGCGTACGTCTTTTCGACGAACTCGCACGTGAGGGGGAAGAAATCGATGCCGGGCCGCTCGTCGGCGGAGGAGACGGCCGTCACGAGCACCATCGTCTCGCCGTACGTGACGAGGATGGAGCCGTGAGCCTGCTTCGCGAGGCGGCCGGTTTCGAGCGTGAGCGCTCGGCCGCCGACCATGACGGATTCTCGGACGAACATGGATGTCAGACCAGATCGCTGCGTGCGATCGCGACGCCGAGCGCGAGGACCCCGCTTCTTCCTCGATTCCTGGGCGCCATCCCGAGGAGGATCGTGCCCACGAAGCGAAGACGAAGATTGTGTCCCGACGCTCGGAGTGAAACTGCGTGATGAGTTGCCGGTGCGACGAGAGCGCCCGCGCGGGCGCCCCCGCTGAACAATCGTTCGGCCGCGGGTTTTAGAGCGTCCCGCGGCGATGCGCCAGAGTTTTTTGCGAAGGCATTCCCCCCCCGCGGCGCGCGCAGCGAAGCGAGCACGACGCTTGGGAGGGGCGGGTTCGCGCGCAGCGGAGCGAGCACGAGCCCGGGGGTGGGCAGCGGAGCATCCGTCGTTGATTTATCGGATTTACAAGGGGGCTCCGCCCCCTCGTTTCACTCCCCCGCACATGCCGAAGGACGAAATTCGCGCCGCCCCAAATAGATGGATGGATTGGATGGGGGGTCCCACCGAAGGTGGGGGGAAGGGCGAAGCCCTTCCCACGGGACCAAGACACCTCCGCAAGTCTTACTTGCGGAGGTTCAAGGCGCCGATGAGCTTGCGGTAGCGCTCGATGTTGGTGCGCTTCAAGTAGTCGAGCTGGCGGCGGCGCTGGCTGACGAGCTTGAGGAGGCCGCGGCGGCTGTGGTGATCCTTCTTGTGCGTCTTGAAGTGCTCCTGGAGCTGGTTGATCCGCTCCGAGAGGAGGGCGATCTGCACCTCGGGCGAGCCGGTGTCGCCCTCGTGCGTCGCGTACTTCGTGACGATCGTTGCTTTCTGAGTCTGGTGGAGCATCGGTCTGGTTCTCTGCGGTGACGCCTCTCCCGGAGCGCGCCGCCAGCACCACGCGCGGCGGCCCCATGGAAGGCCAGAAGCCGGACGAGCCGGCAAAGGGGCGCGCAGTATACGTGGGACCGATCGAACGTCAACGATCGAACGCGGCCCGATGCGCTTCACGCGAAGGCCGCCGGAATCAGCCGGATCCGGGGGCGGGACACTTCGCCCCAGCGACAGGTCGGTCGGCTACGCACGAATGTCTCGAAATGACGCACGAAGGTCTACGCGAAACGGGGCCCTCGGTGTAGGCTGCGCGCCGATGCCGGGCACAGTACGGCCTCCGGAGCTGGAGGGCGCGAGCTGGGGGGAGAGCGGCGCCACGCCGAGCCTGGCATCGCCGCCGGTCCCTCGTTCGGTGCCGGGCGGTCCGCCGAGCCCGCCGCAGCGCAACATGACGCCGCAGCCCCCGCGCGCGCCGCAGCTCTCGAAGCCCGCGGTCGACGCCGGCCCGCTGACGAGGCTGTGCCCCGAGTGCGGCCGCCGCTTCCCGTCCGAATTCCGCGTCTGCCCCCACGACGCGCGCGACCTCGTCGATGACGTGCAGGACGACGCCGACAAGGACGAGCTCGTCGGCGCGACGCTCGGCGACACGTACGAGATCATCCGCGTCCTCGGCGAAGGCGGGATGGGCCGCGTCTACGAGGCGCGCCACACGCGGCTCACGGGCAAGCGGTTCGCGATCAAGGTGCTCCACCCCGAGTACACGCGTCAGCCCGAGGTGATCTCGCGCTTCCAGCGGGAGGCGGAGGCCGCGGCGTCGCTGCGCAGCCCGCACGTCGTCGGCGTGTACGACGTCGGCAAGACGGCGGACGGGCGGCCGTACATGGTCGCCGAGTACCTCGAAGGCAAGGAGCTCGCGGATCACCTCGCGGACGTCGGCAAGCTCCCGGTGCCGCAGGCCGTGCGCATCGTGCGGCAGATCTGCAAGGCGCTCACGCTGGCGCACGCGAAGGGCGTGATCCACCGCGACATGAAGCCCGAGAACGTCTTCTTGCAGGGCGACATGAGCTCGCCGCTCGCGACGGTGCTCGACTTCGGCATCTCGAAGACCGGCGACGGCCGCGGCACGAACCTCACGAAGACCGGCATGATCATGGGCACGCCGTCGTACATGGCGCCCGAGCAGGCCCGCGGCGAGCGCGTCGATCACCGCGCGGACGTCTACGCCGTCGGCGCGATCCTGTACGCGGTGCTGACGGGCAAGCGCCCCTTCGATCACGCGGATCCGATGGTGACGGTGACGGCGGTGCTCACGCGCGATCCGCCGCCGCCGCGCTCGATCGAGCCTTCGATCCCCGAGGCGCTGGAGCTCGCGATCCAGCGCGCGATGGCGAAGGAGCCGTCGAAGCGGTACGCGTCGATGGCGGAGATGGATCAGGATCTCGCGCCGTGGGATCCCGACGCCGAGCGCATCTCGACGGAGGGCCGCCACACCGCGACGCCGGCGCGCAACGTGCTCTCGTCCTCGGTGGAGCAGAAGGCGGTGGCGGTGCGCATGGCGTGGCCGCTCATCGTGACGTTCACGGCGGTGTCGGCGGTGTGGGTGCTCGGCAGCATCGTGACGACGATCGCGGCGCTCATCCGCATGTCGCGCGGCGGCGCGCGGGAGAACCTGTCCGGCACGGAGGCGATGCTGCTCACGGTCGGCGCGTTCTTCGTGCTGCTCACGCCGCTCGTGCTGCTCGGCCGCACGCTGTGGAAGACGGTGCGCCACAACCGCATGAAAGAGGTGGAGCTCGCGGATCGCCTGCGCGCGCCGGTGGTGGTGGGCCTCTCGGGCTACGGCTTCGCGACGCTGCTCGTGCGCCTCACGGAGATCGTGGTGGTGCGGTCGGCGGAGAGCTGGGGCTGGCCCGTGTGGGACATCCTGCTCGTGCTCATCGCGGCGATCGGCGCGGCCGGCGCCTACGTGCTCGTGGAAGCCGAAAAGAGGCGCATCTAGAGCACCGTTCCGTTTCACGGAACGCTGCTCCAGTTTGCCCACGTAGGGGACGCCTCGCGTCCCCTCTCGCCCAGGCGAAGCCCGGTCGATTCACCCCTGGGGGCGGGCTCGCTCGCGAGCCCTTGCGCGTCGTTCCGTGATTCGGAACGACGCTCTAGGCTAGGATCGCGCCCGATGTCGCAAGACCGGGAAGACGACGAGGCGGCGCGCCAGAGGATCGCGGCGCTGGAGAGCGCGCTCAGGCAACGGGACGCGGAGCTCGCGGCGCAGCGCGCCGAGCTGCGGCAACAGAACGCAGAGCTCCAACACCTCAAGCACGAGCGCGCCTCGTCCCCGGATCCGCGTGAGCTCGCGGAGCCTTCGGATTACGTGGTGCCGGCGCGGCCCGCGTACGTGCCGCCGTCGGGGGAGCCGTCGCCGTACGCCGCGCCGGGAGAGCCTTCGCCGTACGCGCCGCCGAACGTCACGGAGCCGATGGGGCCCGTCCAGCACGCGCCTCTCTCCGCCGCGATCGGCCTTATTTTCGCGACGATCTCGCACATCGTCTCGGTGTTCGGCGTGTTCCTCGGGTTCGCGAGCTGCATGAGCGTCGGCACCTCGTGCGACGACGCACAGGCGCAGGGGCACGCGACGTTCATCGACTCCGCGTGGGGCGGGTTCGCGACGGCGATCTTCGCGCTCGTGCTCGGCGCGTACACGCTGCGGAAGGTGTCGCGCCTCGGCGTGGGCTACCGCCGCGGCCTCCTCTCGGTGGTGTTCGGAGCGACGGGCGTGATCGCCTCGATGGCGCCGTTCCTGCTGGCCGCGCTGAGCGCCCCGGAGCCGTCGAAGAACCCCACGAACGAGCCGTGGTGGACGCCGAAGAAGCTCCCGGATCACTGGTTTTGAAGGATGAGCGGCGTTCCGTGAAGCGGGCGGAACGGCGCTCTAAAAGCCGGGCTTTCGCTTCGCGCTCGGGGCCTGCACCGTGCCCAGATCCACGAAGGCGCGGTCCACCATCACGATGAAGGGGCGCTCCTCGAACGTGAGCTTGCCGCGGCCGTCGTGCGTGACGATCTCGAGCTTGCCCATGCCGTAGCCCATCGGGCCGCGCGAGTAGTAGTGCGCCTGCAGGCGGTACGGGTACGAGAGCGAGTCGAGCTTGCCTCGGATCGTGAAGCACTCGGGGCCGTAGCCCGTCGTCACGTCGGCGTAGAGGCTGCCGCCCGACGGGAGATCCGGCGCGCTGTAGAACGCGTGGCCTCCCTTGCCGTCGCGGATGTGGAAGTCGACGTCGTTCGCGTCGGTCTCCCAGTTGAGCACGAAGCGGATCGACGGCTCGTTCTCGATCGCGCCGCCCTCGGTGCGGACGCGCGTCTGGATGTCCTCCTCGCGCTTCGGATCGAGGCGCGCCCACGCCGCGCCGATGAGGCCGAGATCCTCGCGCAGGATGCGATCGACGCCGGCGAAGCGGCCCGCCGGATAGCGCTGGTGGATGCCGCGCACGATCGCCTCGAACGCCTGCTCGGGCTGGCCGCGGCGCAGGAGCGCGTACGCGTACAGGCGGTGGCTCGCGGGGTGATCCGGGCGCTCCTCCTCGGCCTTCTGGTACGTGTCGGACGCGAGATCGAGCGCGGTGCCGAGGCGCAGACGATCGAGCCGCTCGCCCGCGAAGCGACGCAGATCGGCGCGCGACGAGAACAGATCGATGATCGAGCCGTAGCAGCGCGCGGCCTGCGCGACGTCGCCCGCGGCCTCGAAGCCCTCGCCGAGCGCGATGAGCGCCATCACGTCGCCGGGCTCCTTCTTGCGCCACTCGAAGGCCGCGACGATCGCGTCCTCCACGCGGCCCCGGGCGATGAGATCCATCACGGCCTTGAAATTCCCGGTGTACGGCGCGGGGCCGACGTTCGACAGCGAGGGATCGCCGTCCATGTCGACCTCGCTGTCCGCGGCGAATCGGCCCGACGGATCGGGCACGATCGACGCCGCGGGCGCGGGCTCCGCAGCCGGGCGCGGCCCGCTCGAAGGCCGCTCGTCCCGCGGCGCGAGCGCCGCAGCTCCGGCCGGGGGGCGCGCCGGATCGTCGCTGAACAGGTACCCGTACCCTTGCGCGGATCCGCTCGAATTCGAGGCCGGCGCGGCGGGCGGCGTCGACGGGGACGTCGCGGTGGCGGCCGGGGTCGTCGGCGTGGTGACCGGCCTCGCGACGGGCGCTCCCGTGGCCGCAGCGGTCGGCGCGGCGCTCGCCATCGGACCCGCGGAGCCCTCGTCGACCGCAGCGTCGCGCGGCGGCTGCGTTCGCGGCGGTCCGCAGCACGCCGACACCTGCTCGCTCGCCTTCTCTTTCGCTTCCTCGGCGCGATCGCGCATCGGGGAAGGAGCCGCCGCGCCCGCCGAAGGCCTCGGATCCGCTCCCACCGCGAACCCCGCGCCCCCTCCGCTCACCGTGCCCGGCGCGAACATGCCGCCCCCGAACGAGTCGGGGTCCCGCTTCATCGCCGGAGCCGGCGCCGAGGCCGTCGCGTGCGAGCCGCCGAGCCGTCCGTGGCCGGAGCCGAACCCTTGCCCCGAGCCGCCTCCGGAGACCGACGCGCCGGCCGATCGCACCGTCGGCGCCTTCGCGGTCGCCACCGGCTTCGGCTTCGGCGGCTCGGGCTTCTTCTGCACCACCACGACGGGCGGCGGCTTCGGCGGCGCGGGCGTCACGCGGTGCATCAGCGACACGTTCGCGCCGTCGGTGATCAGGATGTCCGCGAGCGCGCGGCGATCGATGCCGAAGCGCTGGTAGTCCCAGTCCGTCTCCAGCACGAGCAGCGACGTCTTCGGCGACATCACGCGGTACTGCGTCGAGAGGCCCACGATCTCGCGCGACAGCGCCGGCGACGCGCCCTCGACGCGCTCGCGCTCCACGAGGCTCTTGATCTTGGCGCCCACCCACGCGCGCTCCAGCAGCGGGCGCTCCACCTTCGCGAGGTCCGGCGTCGTCGCGGGGCCGTTGCCGATCGTGATGCGCACCGGCTTGTCCTCCGGCACGTTCGCGTACACGAGCACCTCGTCGCCGGCCTGAACGCCGTCGATCTTCGAGGGGAACGTGAACACCGCGTTCTCCACCTTCACGGCGATGTCGGATCTGGTGGCCTCGTTGAGCCGCCGCCACTGCTCCTCCTCCGTCATCGCGCCGTCGACGACGACGCCTCCGCGCGGGAGGCCCGCGTTCACGAGGCTCTTCAAGAGATCGTCGTCGCGGATGCCTCCGAGCGCGACCGCGTCGATGCGCTCCACGCCGGCCGTTCGCAGCGCCGCCACCTTCTCGCGGAGCTTCTCGCCCGACGTCTGCCCCGCGGTCGCGACGCCGTCGGTCAGCAGCACCACGCGCGAGAGGCTGTGCGCGCGCGCCTGCTCCCCCGCGAACGCGAGCGCCGCTTCGAGGTTGGACGCGCCGAGCGCGAGCCGCTGCCGGATGCGGCCGATCGTGTCGTCGCCGACGTCCCCTGCCCCGCCCGCGAAGATCGGCTCCACCGCCTGATCGTAGGCCGCCACCATCACGGGCGTCTTCGCGCCGGAGGCCTTCGCGATCCCGGCGGCGAGCTGCTTCAAAATGCGGCCCTGCTCGGCCATCCCGAGCGCCCGCGAGGCGCTCGTGTCGACGAGGAACAGCGCGCCCGTGAGCGGCTCCGGCGACGACCCGACCATCGGCGTGACGCGCGCGAGCACGAGGTTGCCGTTGCGGAGGCCCGCGCGATCGCCGAGGAGCGACGGATCCACCTTGAAATCGCCTTCGGGCTTGAGGCCCTGCTTCGACACGGAGAGCACCGGCGCGGCCTTCCCGGCGACGTGCGCCTCGATGTCGACGCTGCCGATCTCGGGCATGCCCTTGAGCGGGATCGTGAAGGGGCGGCGCTTCGACAGCTCCTGCGAGTAGCTGACGATCAGCTCCTTGCGGCCGCGCGCCGGGATCGGGAACACGCGCGCGGAGAACTCGTTGCCCGCGGCCTGTTCGAGCAGCGCCGGGTCCTGCCGCCGGTGCAGGAAGTCCTCGTACGCGACGCGCGCCTGCTGCTTTTCGACGATCTCGCCCTCCTGGAAGCCCATGTCGTTCCGCATCGCGAAGCGGCTGATCGCGGCCCCCTGCGGCAGCACCATCGAGAACGTGCCTTCGAGCACGCGGTCGTTCGGGTTCTCGAAGACGAGCGTCAGCTCCGTGAACGCGAGCGGATCGTCGATGACCGCGCGGCCCTTCAGCGACACGAGCTTGAGGCCGGTGCCGTCCGACGCGGTGAGGCTCAGCGGGATCGACTCGGCCACGGGCGCGGGGATGTCGTCGAACGCGAGCTGGAGCTTCTTGTCCGTCGCGAGCTGGAGCGGCGTTCCCCGACCGTTCCCCGCTTGCGGGTTCGTGCATCCGAGAGCCAGAGATAAGCCGATCGTCGCGAGACGTGCGATGCGTCGCATGGAGCCTCCAAACCGAGGACAACAAGTGGGCGAGGCCGACATCCTACGCCTCGGGGCCAGGACGACGGCGGGGCTCGCCGCTTACGATTCAACCAACCAGAGAAACGTGGGGCCCGAAGGGGCCGTGAGGCCACGCCGCGCCTGAAGGACGTGCGGCCTTCCGCCCCGAGAGAAGAAACGGGGGCGCCCGGAAGGCCACGTGGCAGCGTGTCCCGAGGATGTGACCGCTCGGCCTGCATTTTTCCGAAAGGCCGGCGAAACGTGCACTTTTCCAAGGGGGCGCGAAGATCGTTCGAAGGATCGGCGCGGGGAACTTTCGTGGGGCGCACGGTCTCGGCGAGGTGTGGCCCTCCAAGCGATTCCGGCATACGAGTCCGAGATGTCCTCTGCCCCCGAGAGCGCGCCGAGACCCATCGTCGCGGCAGACACGTTCCCCAGCCTGCTGTTCCCGGAGCCGATCCAAAGGCCGGATCTGGAGGAGCTGCGACAGGGGCTCTCGTTCGCGTTCGCGAGCGGCGTGTCCGGCGGCCTCTTCAATCAGGCCCTCGACCGCGCGCCGATGACGCCTTCGACGTGGGATCCGCGCTCGTTCGGGGCGGATCTGTTCCTCGACGAGCTCGTGGCCCGGTGTTTCCGCGTGCGGGTGCGCGGGCACGAGGCCGTGGTGAACCGGTCGTTCCAGCTGCGCGTGATCGGACACCCGCCCTCGGATCCGCGGGCGACGGAGCTGCGGCGGACCGTGCTCGGCGAGCTTTCGAGGAGCGCTGAATACAGGGCTCAACTGGAGATGATCTACGCGGGGCTCGTGCGGCTGCGCGCGGCGCTCGAAGGGGCCACCGCCGGAAAAGGGCTGGATCCGACGCGGCGGCAGCTCGACGTGCTGGCCCTCTTGAAGGAGATCTTCGATCGAATGGCCGGCTCGTTCGACGGGGCCGAGTCGGCGCTCCGGCGACTGCGGGCGTTCGGAGAAGGGGTGATCGCGACGGAGGGATATCGGTCCATGTCCGAGCTCCTCGACTACGACGAGCACCTCGCGTCGCTGCGGCTCGCGATCCGCGTCGGGGCGGACGGGCGCGTGCGCGGGTTCGACGTCATGAGCCTCCGGGAGCGGGAGGACAATCCGTTCGCGCTCTCCCCGGTTCGAAGGTGGCTCGCCAAGATCGAGATGCTGTTTCGCGGATACCGCTTCGGCGACGGCGAGGTGATGGCGCGGCTCCTCGACGCGGTGTTCGAGGGCGTCGAAGATCACGTGCTCCGGTTACTGCCTCTCGTCGGGGAGATGGAGGTGTATCTCGGGGCGCTGGGGTTCCGCGACATGGCGGAGGCCGCAGGGCTGAGCGTGTGTCTGCCCGAGCTGCGCGAACAGGAGGAAGAGATCGGGGCGCGGGAGCTCAAGGGGCTCTGGAATCCGCTGCTCATCGCGAACGGCGGGCGCGCGGTGCCGTGCGATCTCGTGACGGACAAGGTCTCTTCGACGGTGCTCGTCACCGGGCCCAACTCCGGTGGTAAGACAAGGCTCCTCCAGTCGGTGGCCATCGCTCAGCTCCTCGCGCAAGGAGGCCTGTTCGCGCCGGCGCGGGAAGCGAGCCTCGTGCGCGTGCCGGCGCTCGTGGTGTCCTTGATTCAAGAGACGAAGTTCGATCAGAGCGAGGGGCGGCTCGGCATGGAGCTGCTCCGGATCCGCGCGCTCTTCGAGGAGCTGGGGCCGGGGGCGATGGTGATCCTGGACGAGCTGTGCTCCGGCACCAACCCCTCCGAAGGCGAGGAGATCTTCGAGCTCGTGGTGGCGCTGCTCGCGAAGCTCAAGCCGCAGGCCTTCATCACGACGCACTTTCTCACGTTCGCGGCGCGGCTCCAGCGCGAGCAGTCGATCACGAATCTGCGGTTCTTGCAGGTGGAGCTCGACGCCGGACACAAGCCCACGTACCAGTTCACGCCCGGAGTCGCGGGCACGTCCCTCGCGTCGCACGCGGCGGCTCGACTCGGGGTCACGCGGGACGAGCTGGAGGCCCTCATCGAGCGCAACATCCGGTTCCCCAAGATCGGAAAGCGGGTGAGCTGAATGGCCACCTTCCTCACGACGCCGCGCATGAACCCGGCCCTCCGCGCGCGCGTGGAGCGGGCCGTCAGCCACCGCCGCCGTGCGAAGGAGGCCGCCGCTCGCCTCGGGCTCAAAGGCACCTTCGCGGAGAGCCGCAAGATCCCGCTCGCGCGCGTGCTTCCGGTGCTCCTGTTCGTGCTGGTGGGGCTCCTCGGGACCGGCGCGTACATGTACGGCAAGCGCCTGCTCGAAGAGGACCGCGCGGCGCTGCTCGGGAGCCTGCCGGAGAAGCGCGCGGGGATGCCGCCGGGGCACGAGCGGTTCCTCGGCGTCGTGGATCATCGCATCACCGAGATCGCCGCCGACACGGCCCCTCCGGACACGGTGGATGCCTCATTGAATACACCGGAAGGCCTCGACGCGTGGCTGAAGCGTCCGGCGGTGTACGTGCACGGGAGCGCCGCGGACATGCGCGACGCCGCGAAGCTCGACGAGGTCGCGGCGACGTCGATCAAGGACCCGTTCCTGGTCTGTCTGAGGCACCCGCCGAAGTCGGCTTCGGAGGCCGATTTGCTGGCGAAGGTGAAAGGCGTCTACTTCGCGGGGGCCAAGGTCGAGGACGAGACCGCGAACGTGCACAGGCTCGCGGACGCGCGCGAGGGGCTCGCGGTCCTGGGGCCGGCCTTCGAGGAGTCCGTGCGCGCCGCCGAGGATCGGAGGCGCGTCGCGAAGCTCCGCCACGATCTCGATGCCGCGCCGATCGAGCGCGCGAAGAAGGCCGTCGGGGCCTCGGTCCTCATCGTGGTGGCGGACATCCAGGCGCAGACGGGGACGCGCGAGGCCCGCGTCACGCTGGTCGATCTGACGAGCGGCAACGTGCTTCTGCGCGCGCGGCCGAAGATTGACCACCAGGGCCGCACCGCCGCGTCCGCGTTCTACGAGGCGGAGGTCGACGGGTGTGCGCTCGCGCTCGCCGTGCGGCGGGGCCTCTCGCCCGACGTGGGGCACACTGCTCCCTGAAAGGGTTGTGACAGACCCCTTCGAGGCGCAGGCAGGTGTTGCAAACGGGGCCGCCTCTGGCGCAAGATTGCACCCTGTTCGTTCAAACCTGAAATGGACCAACCAGGCGACAAGCCAGGGGAGGAAGATTCGGGCGACGCCCCTGCCGGCGTCTCGGCCCAAGAGTCGTTGGCCCATGAAGTGCTACCTGCAAGCCGTGCGTCCGGTCGCGCAGACTCGACGCAAGACCCCTTGCCGGCTCCTGGCCGGTCCGGGCGGGAACCCTCGAAGGAGCTTGACGTGGAGACGAACGCCAAACCCCAGCAAAACGAGGTCGAGACGAACGCCGAGCGCCCGGCTGCGCGCCACGGGCTCGCGCGCGTGACCTTCGAAGACACGCCGATGCCGCAGGCCCTCCGGGCGATGCGCCGCGCGATCGAAGATCCGCCGACCGACGCGCCGGACTCGTCGAATCCCCGCTCCGGCATCGTCGCCATGAGCGAGCCAGTCCCGAGCGAGCGGTTACAGATTGACGTGGACAGTCTGCCACCCCCTCCCAGCCTGCGCCCCGCGAGCGCGCCGCCGCCCCGCCTCACGGAGCGACTGGCCGGCCGCAAGGTCCTCCGCCGCGTCCTCGACCTGATTCAGGACTTCCTGTTCACGCGGAGCGTGGCCTTCGCGCTGGAGCTCGCGCGCTCTTCCTGGCACTCCGGGTACGACAGCCTCCATGTGCTGTTCCGGTCGATTCGCCTGCAAGAGGGGGAGATCGCCGTCGACATCGGCTCCGGCCTCGGGCGCGTGGTGGCCTTTCTGTCGCACCGGTTCCGCGGACACAAGGTGATCGGCATCGAGGCCGACAAGACCGCTCTGTTCGCGCAGCGCGCCTTCGCGAAGAACCCGGACGTCGAGATCCGGTATGGCGATTTCATCGAGAGCTATCCGAACGAGGCGACGCTGTTCTACATCTACCCTCCGACCGAGGGCGATTTCCTCCGCAAGCTGAAGGGGCTCGTGGACGAGCGCGCGACGAAGGACACCACGGTGGTGGCGCGCGGCGCGCTCGGCGGCCTCGGGTATTTCCGGCAGGATCCTTCGTGGACGGTGGAGTCGGTGTCGCCGCCCGAGGGCGCGCTCCGGCGGCTCGTGAGCACGTATTTCATCTACGAGCATCACCGGCGCGGGCCCGGGTATCACTACGGCGTGATCCTTCGAAAGAAGGTGTCCGCGAAGGCTCTCCCGGCGCCGGAGAAGGCGCTCGACGCGTCGGCGAAGCTCCCTCTGCCGCCGTCCCTCCCCTCGGACATGGCCCCGAAGCGCCCGTCCGAGCCGGCGCCCGCGACTCCCCGCAACGACCGTCGCTGATCTCGGCGCCTCTCCGAGAAGGCCTTCACGGATCTCGGCGCCTCCGCGCGCTCGTTTCGCTTCTCAGGCGGCGGGGATGGAGCGAACGTGGCGCGTGCTCTCGACGCGGAACGGCCTCGGACGCGCGCTCGGGGCGGCGGTCTTCGCCGGCGGCCTCGCGACGTGCGCGCTGCCCGAGACGGCGCCGGGGCCGGGGCAAAACGACGTGACGGCTGCCTCCTCCACGAGCGCCGCGCCGGGGCCCGGGGGCACGACTGCGCCGGAGTTGGGGGGCACGACCGCGTCGGAGCTGGGGGCCGTCGCGAGCGCGTGCGCCTCCGCGGAGGCCGGCGGCGGTGCGAGCGAGCCGCTCCCTCGGCCGGGGCGCGGGCGGATGCTGGACGCCGTCAAGCGGGATACGGAATGTCAACAGTGCCATCCGGACGAGGCGGAGGAGCAGCGGCGCTCGTTTCATCGGCGGTCCGCGGTGGATCCGGCGTACCGGGCGGCGTTCGCGATCGAGCCGTCGCCGTTCTGCGAGGGGTGCCATGCGCCGGAGGTGGCGCTGGATGCGGCTGTCGTCGCGGCGGCGCGGGACAGCCACGCTCCGGCGGCCGCGCTGGAGAAGGCCGCTCCGGCCGCGGT
The DNA here is from genome assembly GCA_046351455.1 of Polyangiaceae bacterium. Lineage (GTDB taxonomy): Bacteria > Myxococcota_A > Polyangia > Polyangiales > Polyangiaceae > JADJRH01. The sequence continues at coordinate 67,840 of JAXLYM010000023.1, read as the reverse complement.
GATCGCGATGGGGGTCGGCTGCGTCACGTGCCATGTCACGGAGGACGGAGCGATCCTCGCGGCGCCTCGGGAAGGTGGCAGTGCGGACTCGGCCTCTCCTCGGGGGCACGCGGTGCGGAGATCGCGGGCGTTCGCGGCGGCCGGGGGGTGCGCGGGGTGCCATGAGTTTCCGTTTCCGCGCGGGGTCGTGGGCAAGGACGACGGGGACTTCATGCAGACGACGGTGCGGGAGCACGCTCGGTCGAAGGGGGCGGACCGGGGTTGTGCGGACTGCCACATGCCGCTCGTCTCCGGGAGGCGCTCGCACGCGTTCGCGGAGGTGCGGGATCCGGCGTGGCTCCGAGAGCGACTCCACGCTTCGGCGGCGCGCGTCGACGAGGGCACGGTGCGGATCACCTTGGTTCAGAGCGATCCGGGGCACGCGTTCCCGACGGGGGATCTGTTCCGGCGGCTCGCGGTGGGGTGCGAGGTGCGGAGCTCGCGCGGGGAGGTGCTCGCGCGCGACGTGCGGTATCCGCGGCGGCATTTCGACGTGACGACGGGGATGTTCGGGCGCGTGCTCACGGCGGATGATCGGGTGTTCGACGCGCCGGTGGAGATCGATCTGGACGTGTCGGCGGCGGCGGAGCGGATCGCTCCGGGCGGCGGCGCGAAGGTGCGATGGTGGGTGATTCATCAGCGCGTCGCGACGGCCGGGGCCGGCCCGAATCCCGAGGATGCGAAGGTGGAGTCGGAGGTGCCGCTCCACCGGGGAGAGATGGCGTGGTGATTTCGAATACGAGCAGATCCTTTCGGGCAGCGGGCGTGGCGACGGCTCTCCTCTTCGTGGGGGGGTGATCGAGCACCTCGGCCCGCTCCTCTCCGACACTTCGCCGCGGCTCGTCTGCTTCGCGCCGGACAAGCCTCGAAAGATCGCGCTCCCGGCGAACAAGAAATGATAGGGTGCGGGCCCCTTTCACCTTTGGACGCCTCATGGCCCTTGGTATCCCGACCTCGGTGATCGGCTTCTTCCGGCCGACGGACGCGTGGTTTTACGATCGCTACATCGCGCCCGCGCTGCTCCAGTGGGTGTACCGCGCCAGTCTGGATCTGGATGCATCCTTCGCGCGCGCCAGACGCGTGCTCGACGTGGGGTGTGGAGGCGGACAGTACCTCTGCGAGGTCGCGCTCCGGCATCCGCACGTCGCGATCGCCGGCGTCGACAGCTCTCCGGACATGGTGGGCCGGGCGAACGCGCGGCTCGCGCAGATGGATCGGCCGGCCTCCGTCGTGGTGGGCAGTGCGCTCGATTTGCCTTTCGCCGACGGCGAATTCGACGTGGTGGTGAGCGTCGCATCCATCAAGCACTGGCAGGTTCCGGAGCGGGGGCTCGCGGAGTGTTGCCGCGTCCTTGGGCCGGGCGGCACGCTGCTCGTCGTGGAGGCGGACCGCGGCGCCCGGCTCGAAGACGTGGAGGGCTTCGTCGCGAACCTCGCGTTCCCCCGCACCGTGAAGCCGGCGCTGCCCGCGCTCGTGCCCTTCGTGCGGACGTTCGTGCACGGCCGCTCGCTGGATCTGGAAGAGGCGCGCGCCCTCGCCCGGACGCTCCCCCTCGAAGACGCCCGCGCCGAGCGCGTCACCGAGGCGCCGGCGCTCCGCATCCTCGGCACGAAGCGCGGCTGAACAACGCCGGCGCGACGCATCGCTGAACAGCCGCGATGCATCGCTGAACAGCTCGAATCCGCCGCGGGCTACCCGGATCGTGCCCCTTGCGGAAATCCCGTCGCCCGCGTATCTCCATCGGCGCTCGGGCCGAGGATCCGGGCCAGATCGGCGCCGCCGGAGGAGACTGCCATGTTCCGAAGAGCCCTGTTCGTTTCGCTCGGTCTCGCCGCGTCGGCGCTGGTGGCCTGTTCGTCGCCGCCCCCACCCGCGCCCCTCCCCCCGAAGGAGGAGCCCAAGCCGGACCCGAACGCCGAGATCCCGAAGGAGCCAGTCGACACCGGCAAGCCGTGCGCCAAGGCAGAGGCGCAGTGCGGCGGCGGCGTGTGCGCGATCCACATGGAAAACGGCTGCGACGCGGCGGTCACCTGCGACTTCACCGTCGTGATGGTCTGTCAGGCCGAGACGGACCTGGTGCAGGCGAAGGCCCGCAAGCACGAGACGTTCGCGGCTGCCGCCAAAGAGGGCCTCTCCATCGCCGCCGACTGCGCGGGCGGGCGCATCGTCAGCACCAAAGTCGAAGCCGCCGTCTGCAAGTGAGGCCTCGCGCCCGGGCCGCGGCCTGTGGTATTTTCGCCGCCCATGGTGGATGAGAAGGCGAAGAACGACGTCTCGGATGCCCCCGGCACCCCCGGCGGCCCCGCGCAGATCCTGGCGGACGAGATCGAGTACCCGCCTCCGCACTCGGTGCCGCGCCCGCCGCCGCCCGTCTCGCTGCGCCAGTACGTGGCGCCTTCCATCGACGACGTGGGCCCGGGGCACGGCCCCGTCCTCGGGGACACCAAGGTCACGCTGACCGGCAAGCACCTCTATCGCGTGTCGATCGTCCGGTTCGGCGGCCTCATCGCGCAGACGGTCGGCGCGGACGAGCCGCGGGAGCTGCGCGTGCTCGCCCCCCCGGCCGAGCGCCCCGGTGAGGTCGACATCACGATCGAAAACCCCTTCGTTCCCCCGGTGGTCCTCGCGCGCGCCTTCCGGTACGAAAAGCTCGCGCCCCCCGCGATCGAGTCCGTCGCGCCCGAGCGCCTCGCGACCAAGGGCGGAGAGCTCACGATCTCGGGCCGCGGCTTCGTGAAGGGGGCCACGGTGCTCGTGGACGGCAAGCCGGCGGCGAGCGTGCGGGTCCTCTCGGACGTGGCGATCGACGTGAAGGCGCCCCCCGGGGAGGACGGCAAGATGGTGGATGTCACGGTGAAGAGCCCCGATGGTCAGTCCGCCACCGCGCGCCGAGCCTTCGTGTACGATCGCCGCTTCGGCTGATTTCGCCGGCTCTCCGGCGAGAGGGCCAGTGTGGAAAAGCACGCATCGGCCCCACATTCCGATCCACGCGGCGGTCCGACTTCGGTAGGGTGCCGGGCCATGCGCCGGAGTCATCGCCTGTCGGAAGCCGCCGCGCTCACCGCGCTCGGGGCCCTCTTCGCCGTCACCGGCGGATGCAATCTGATCATCGGCATCACCGATCACGACGTCGCGACCACCGGCGGCGCGGGCGGATCGACCGGCGGCACGGGAGCGGGCGGCGCGACCGGCGGCGACACGGGCGGAGTCACGGGCGGCACCGGCGGCACCGGCGGCAGCACGAGCACCGACGACATGGGCGTCCTCGAAGTCTCCGCGGGCGAAGGCCACGCGTGCGCCTTGCTGGAAGACCAGACCGTTCGTTGCTGGGGCGACAACCGCGGCGGCCGCGTCGGCGGCCCGGACGCCGAGGACGTCTATCCCACGCCCGTCACGGTGAAGAACCTCACCGGCGTGAAGCAGGTGTCCGCGGGCCTCACGCACACGTGCGCGCTCAAACAGGCGGACGGCACCGTGTGGTGCTGGGGCGACAACCGCCAAGGCGAGCTCGGAATCCCGCCCTCCGTGAACGTGTATACAACCCCCGTTCAGGCCAACAAGCTCCCCAAGGTGACGCAGATCTCCGCCGGACCGGAGATCACGTGCGCCGTCACCGAGATCGGGGACGTGCTGTGTTGGGGCGTCCGCTACTGGGGAATCCTGGGCGACGGCCTCACCGACGGCAACAGCTACCAGCCGGTCAAGGTGGACCTCGGCGGGGCGAAGGCGGTGGAGGTGATCGCCTCTCCGGGCGGGGCCGAGGTGTGCGCGCGGCTCGCTGGCGGAAAGGTGACGTGCTGGGGCAACCACGCGGCGCTCCCGACGGAGATCCCGGACTTCATCGACGCGAAGCAGATCGCGCTCGGGGGCTATTATTTGGCCGAGAACGACAAGATCTTCGCCCTCTACGACGGCGGCTCCGTGAAGTGGGTGTCCGCGGCCACGTTCGAGACGGCGACCGCCGTGGACGTGACGTTCCCGAGCGCCGTGGTCCAGATCGCGTGCGGCGACATGATCTGCGGCGCGCTGCAGGACGGCACCGTGGCGTGCGGCGCGGTCGGCGTGAACGGGGATGATCCGGACAGCCCCTCTCCCGACGGGGACGTTCCGAGCGGAACGGCCGCGTCCGTCCACGTGGGGGAAGGTTTCCGGTGCATTCACTCGCTCCAGGGAGGAGCCCAGTGCTGGGGCGAGAACGACCGAGGGATGGTCGGCAACGGGGAGGTCGTGCTCGTGACGACTCCCTATCTCCTCCCGCTCGACAACGTGGCGAAGCTCGCGGTGGGCCGGAATTCCGCGGGCGTGGTGCACCCGGACGGGGTGATGGACGGGTGGGGAGCGCTCACCGCCTTCGCGATCGACGGCGCCTCTCCGCAGACGGCGTCGGTGGCCTCGACGGACGTGTATCTCACGCTCGGCGGCGCCGACTACCAGGATCCGCGCGCCTACGTGAAGAACGGCGGAGATCTCGATCTGGTCAGCGAGCTGGCCATGCCGACGGACGGCTTCGTTCTCGGGGCGATGGAGACGAACACGATGATGCAGGAGGCCTATCCGGGCGCGAGCCACGATCTCGGCCTCACCGTGGACGGCCAGGTCGTCGTGTGGGGCTGGAACGCCGGCGCGAACGATCACGGCTTCTTCGGCTTGAACGACGTCTGGGCGGCTTCGGGCGGCGCGCTGGCGTTCACCGGGGCCGCGGGCATCACGAAGGACGCGAACGGGAACACGGCCTGTGCGTGGACGGCGGACGGCGGAGACGGTTATTGTTGGGGCCAGAACGACTACGGCCAGGTCGGCGTGCCCACGAACACGGACCCGGTCACGACGCCGACCAAGGTGTGGAGCGACGTCCACGCGATGGCGACGAACGGCTCCACCACGTGCGGAGTCCACACGTCGAACGGCGCAGTCTACTGCTGGGGCTGGAACGGGAGCCGGGAGCTCGGAAAGCCCGCTCCGCAGAGCACGTACGCCCCGCAGGCGGTCGGCCTGATGGGCGCGGAGGACGTGGTGCTCACCGCGACGGGCACGGTGTGCGCGTTCATGGCCGCGAACGGGGACGTGTATTGTTGGGGCCAGAACGAGAGCGGCGGCGCGGCGACAGGCAACCTCGCAGAGGTCGACACGCCGACGAAGGTGGACGGCCTCACGGGCGTCGTGGAGATGGGAGCCGGCTACGGCACGGTGTGCGCGCGCACCTCTGCCGGCAAGGTCTATTGCTGGGGCGACGAGGGCTACGGCACGGTCGGCAACGGCGCGTACGCCTTCGTCGACAAGCACCAGCACGTGGTCGGGCTCAAGCCCTGATGGGGCCCTAGAACGAGCCGCCGGCCGCGAATCCCGCGGACGATGGAGTGGCCACCGGCGTGAGCCAGGGGCGGGCGCCCGTCTTCTTCGGGTCGCTGCTGCGCGAGAGGAGGAGCATCGTCAGGCCCGCGCCGGCCACCGCGATGCCCGCGGCGAATCCCACGGTGGAGATCGTCGCGAGGCCGTTCGCTTCTTTGTGCATGTCGACGCCCGCTTGATCGGGGCACGTCTTGTCGGGGCAGATCTTGTTCGCCTCTCCCTCTTTGGAGAAGGCCAGTCCGCCGAAGACGCCGCCCACCGCGAGCCCGATCACGCCGGCCGACGTCGCCACGATGCCGCCCACGAACAAGCCCCCTCCCCCGCTCGGCGGAGGCGCCGAGGGGCCCGCCGTCCCTGTCTGCATGGCAGTCGCGACAGGCGCGCTCCCCGTCCCGACAGGCGCGCTCCCCGTCGCGGTCGGAGCCGAAGAGGCCGTCGGGGCCGCCGTCTCGACAGGGCCCGTCAACGAGAGCTCCGGCAGCTCCACCGTCTGCGACGCGGGGCCGGGCGCGACCTTCACCGTGATGTGGTAGACCTCCTTGCCCTGGATCGTCGCGTCGATCGCGTGGAGGCCCGGATCCATCGGCACCGCGAGGCCGAGGGCGGACGGGTCCAGCGGCTTGCCGTCGAGCAAGATGACCGCGTTGGGTTCCTTCCGCCGCGTCGTGATGGTCACCCGGGACAGCCGCTTTTCGAGCGCCGCGACGCGCTCCTTCGCGAAGGCGACGCGGTCGTCCTGCTTGAGGCGCGCGGCCTGCGAGCCGACCTCGATCATCTCGGCCCACGCGCTCGCGGTCTTGTCGAGCTGCTCGTGACAGAGAGCCAGGTTGAGCAGAGTGCCAGTCTTCGGCTCCAGGCGCTGGCTGGACTCCAGCTTCTCGCAGCCCTCCGCCACTTTGCCGTCGGAGATGAGCTTGCGGCCGGCCTGGAACAACGTCTCTGCGAGGGCCTTGTCCGAGGGCGAAGGATCCCCGGCGCGCGCCGTCCCCGCACAGACCGCGAACGCCGTCGCGAGCGCCGCGACCACGACTCCCCTGCTGCCGATCGTCCGGTCCCGAGCCATGCCCGCCCCCGTAACACAACCACGCCGGGCCGGCGACAGGAGACGCTCAGTCGCGCTGGTTGAGGTTGATGCCCTTCGGCGTCTTCACGGTCGCGGTCGGGCCCGTTCCGGCCTTCTGCGTGGGCTTCGTCGTCGGCGCGCCGCTCGCGCTCGCCGTGGCCGTCGCGGTCGGCGGCGCGCTCGCCGCAGCGGTCGCGGTCACGGAAGTCGCCCCGGACGTCCCGCTCGGAATCACCACCACGGACGGAACAGGCGCGCTCCCCGTGGACGAAGGGGCCGAGTCGGCGAGCGCGCCCGCGGAGGGCCCCGGTCCGCCGCCGCGCGCGATCAGATAACCACCCAGCCCCACGAGCACGACGCCGATCGCGGCGGCGATCGCGAGGGTCGCGCGGCTCTTCGCCGGGGCCGCTTTCGCCGCCGAGACGGCCGTCTCCGGGGCGTCCGCCGCCTCCGCCTGGAGCGTGCGCGCGGCCACGAGACTGCCACTCTCCCGAGGCGCCGCGTCCCGCTCCGCGACGGCCGGAACGCGCGGCGATCCCGAGGCGAACGGCGCGAGCAGATCGTGCAGCTCCCGGGCGGTGGGCCTCTTGTCGCGGTCGCGATCGAGGCACCGAGCCACGATGTCGGACAGCTCGGCCGGCACGTCCGACCGGAGCGACGTGACGTTCGGGATCGGGTCCTGGAGGATCTGCGCGAAGATCTCGCCGAAGGTGTCCCCCGCGAACAGCGCGCGCCCCACGAGCAGCTCGAACAGGATGACGCCGACGGACCAGAGATCGGCGCTGCGCTCCACGTTCTTGGTGCTGCGGACCTGCTCGGGCGACATGTACGCGGGCGAGCCGAAGAGCGCCGTCGTCGCCGTGCGCACCGCGTCCGCCGAAGACAAGGGCCCTGCCTCGGACACGATCTTGGAGATGCCGAAATCGAGGATCTTGATGCGGCCAGTCCGCTCCACCAAAAAGAGGTTGGAGGGCTTGAGATCGCGGTGGATCACGCCCGCGTCGTGCGCCTCGATCAGGCCGTCGAGCGCCTGCAGCAGGTAGCCTGTGACCTCCTTCACGGGGAGCGGACCGCGCTCTTCCAGGAGGGCGGAGAGGTCCCGGCCGACGAGGTGCTCCATCACCATGAATGGCAGTCCGTCGTCGAGCGTGCCGACGTCGAACACACGCACGACGTGCTCGCTCGTGAGGTGCGCGGCGGCGCGCGCCTCTCGCAGGAATCGATCCTGCGCGCCCGCGTGGGCGACGGCCTGGGGCAGCATCACCTTGATCGCGACGGGGTGCCCCAGCGTGGCGTGCGTGGCCGCGAGCACAGCCCCCATGCCGCCGGTGGCGATCGCGCGCTCCACCTTGTATTTGCCGGCGATCACCGTACCAGGCTGGAGGGTCGCGGGGAGCGCCGTGGTGGTGGGGGTCGACATGAGGACTGCACCGGCCCGCTCGCATCGCGGGCGGAGAGAAGACGCGCGGAGCCTACACGACCCGCCGTCGCGCCGTCGAGCGTCCCGAGAGACGCGCTCGATTTCCACTGTGGCCCATCGGTGCGCGGGTGAGCGCGGCTCGCCATCGATTTCGCCGCGGCGCGTGCGGACTCGGATCCGGTGTGGCAGGGTCCGACCCGCGGAGGGAAAGGTCCTTTACGGACGATCGGACTCTCACGCAACCGGAACAAGCACCCTGACGGATCCCCAGTTTGACGGAGGAGACCATGGATATCCTGGAGTCGAAGAACCACGGACAGCGCGACAAGACCGAGGAGCAGAAAGAAGGCCCGGTCGCGAAGGCGATCGAGGAGCAGACGGCGAAGATCCCGTCGGACGTGTTCCTGTGGGCCGCGGGCGCGGCGATCCTCGGATCGCTGGCGTTCCAGGTGATCGGCACGGACCGGGGCGGCCTCTTCTCGATGTTCCGCCGCCGCCGCGCGACGCCGGCCACGTTCATCGGGATGTGGGCGCCGACGATCCTTCTGCTCGGCATCTACAACAAGATCGTGAAGGTCGCCGGCTCGGATCGGTACGAGAACCGGAACGAGAACCGGAACGAAGGCACGAGCCAGAACCGGCCGAACCGCTGAGTCGGCAAAGGGGGGGTTCTTGCTTGATTGCTTGGTTGGATGGAGCGGGCCCCCCCGACAAGGCAGGACGCCTGTTCACGGGCCGGTCATCGTGGTGCCGGTGCTGGTCTGTGTGATGGTCCCGCTCGTGGTGGTGGTGGTGCCAGTCTGCGTGGTTGTCCCGCTCGTCGTGGTCGAGCCGGTGAGCGTGTTGGACCCCGTGGTGGTGCCGCCTGCGCCGCCGGACGAGGTGCTCTGGCCGGAGCTGGTCGTGGTGGTGCCTGTCGTTCCGGTGCCGCCCGCGCCGCCGCCGGCGGTGCCGCTCGTCTCGTTCTTGCAACTGGCAGTCAGGGCCAGCGTCGCGCACACCGAAATAAGGCCGATCAACCTTCGTAAGGACCTGTTCATCGTACGCTCCTTGTGACTCCCCTCCTCGACGGTCTCTCCGTGTGCCACGACTGCCGATCACGGGCAACCGGCATGACGCACGAAGAGCACGTTCCACACGCGGAGATCTCCGCGGCGACGGGTCGGTGACTGGCAGTTTGAAGGAGGGATTCGGGTGGGTCAGAAAGGGGCGTTCGGAGCGGCCGTATCAGGCGCTCTTGCCGCCGCGGAAGGCGCGGATCTTCGCCGCCACCGTCTCGGGCAGGAAGCCGAACTGCTTCTGCAGCTCCTTGTCCGGAGCGCTCGCGCCGAAGTCGTCGTGGCCGATCACGAGGCCGTCCCGGCCGATGATGCCGTACCACGGCTCCGTCACGCCGATCTCCACGGCCACGCGCGTCGCGCCCGCGGGCAAGAGGCTGTCACGGTACGCCGCGTCCTGGCGACGGAAGGCCTCCACGCACGGCATGCTGACCACGCGCACGCGCTCGCCCTGCGCATCGAGGAGCTTCTTGGCGCCCACCGCCACCTCGACCTCGGAGCCGGTGGCCACGATCACGATGGTCGGGGCGCCCTCGCTCTCCGCGATGGTGTACGCGCCGCGGAGCATGCTCTTCGGGTCCCATCCCTCCGGCCGGGGCAGATTCGTGAGCTTCTGCCGCGACAGCGCGAACGCCGTCGGCCCGTGAGGACGCGAGAGGCCGTGCGCCCACGCGCCCGCGCACTCCATGGCATCGCAGGGCCGGTAGACGTCCAGATTCGGGATCAGCCGCAGCGCCCAGAAGTGCTCGACCGGCTGGTGGGTGGGGCCGTCTTCCCCGAGATACACGCTGTCATGCGTGAACACGAAGAGCGATTGAATGTGCGAGAGCGCCGCGAGCCGGATCGCCGGACGCATGTAGTCGCTGAACACGAGGAACGTCGACCCGAACGGGATGAACCCGTCCGTCACCGCGAGCCCGTTCACGAACGAGCCCATCGCGTGCTCGCGGATGCCGAAGTGGATGTTGCGCCCGGAGAAGTCCTTCGCGCTCACCGCGGGCGATCCCTCGATGTACGTCTTCGTCGAGGGGTTGAGGTCCGCCGACCCGCCCACGAGCCCCGGCACGAGCGCCGCCACCTTCTGCTCGATGAGGCCGCTCTGCACGCGCGTCGCCGCGTCCTTCTGCGGCACGACCTTCACGAGCTCGTCGAGGAGGTTCGCCGGAATGGCCTTGTTCGAGATGGCCTCGTAGAGCGAGAAGACCTCTCCGCCGGCCGCCTTCAACTTCGTGTATTCCGCGTTCCACGCCTCGTGGGCCTTCTTGCCCTCTTCGGCCCTCTCCGCGAACAGGGCGCGCACGTCCTCGGGCACGTAGAAGGTCTCTTCCGGCCAGCCGATCTTCTTGCGGGTCGCGGCGATCGCGTCGGGGCCGAGCGGCTCGCCGTGGGCCTTCGAGGTGTCCTGTTTGGGCGAGTTGTAGCCGATGTGCGTGCGCGCCACGATGAGCGACGGTTTGCCCTTGTTGGCGACGGCCTTGTCGAGCGCGGCGGTGATCTGGCCATGATCGTGGCCGTCGATGTGCTGCACGAACCAGCCGTAGGCCTCGTAGCGCTTGCCGACGTCCTCGGAGAAGGCGAGATCCGTCTTGCCGTCGATCGTGATCTTGTTGTCGTCGTAGACGAAGATGAGGTTGTCGAGCCCGAGGTGCCCCGCGAGGCTCCCGGCCTCCGCGCTGACGCCCTCCATGAGGTCGCCGTCCGAGCAGATGCCGAACACGCGCCCCGCCGACAGCTCGGCCGCGTGGTTCACGCGGGCGCCCATCATCTTGATGCCGGCCGCGATGCCGACCGCGTTCGAGATGCCCTGTCCGAGGGGGCCCGTCGTGACCTCGACTCCGGCCGTCAGGTGCGACTCCGGGTGACCCGGCGTGCGCGAGCCCCACTGACGGAAGCTCTTGAGCTGCTCCATCGGCAGATCGAAGCCGGCGAGGTGCAGCATCGAATAGACCAGCATCGACGCGTGACCGCTCGACTCGACGAAGCGATCGCGGCCCGGCCACTTCGGGTCCGTGGGGTCGTAGCGGAGGTGACGGAGCCAGATCTCGAGCGCGATCGCGGCCTGTCCCATCGGCGCGCCGGGGTGTCCGCTGTTGGCCTTCTCGACGCCGTCGACGGCGAGCATCTGGATCGTGTGGACGGCTTTCTCGATGAGCTTGGGATCGTCACGCAACATGGAGCCTCCGACGGCTGAGCGGTGCGCTCTTTACGCGAGCCACCCGCCGAACGAAAGCTTTCCTAGTTCGAGGTGACGAAAGCGCCACCACCGTGTGAGGCGCGGGCCTACGCGGAGGAGGCGGCGGCCGCGGAGGCCTTCACATGCGGGTGGGGCGTGCTCGCCGCGGGGGACGGACCGCTCGTGGTGGGCGGCGGGATGACGTCGCCGGGCCGGCCGAACGCCTCGATCACGTCGTTGTCGTCGGGCGCGGCGATGTGGTTGTAGCCGCGCTCCAGCGCCGCGAGGTTGAACTTGCGCGTGAGCCAGCCCGGGATCACGAGCGCGAACGTGCGCGCGAGGCGCCGCGGATCGTCGAGCGTGCGCAGCATCGCCTGGTACGTGACCTCGCCGTACGTCGCCTTGAAGGCCGCCGCCTGATCCGGCCGCGACACCCAGCTCACGACGCCCGCGCGGTCCGCTTCCGGGTGGAACTGCACGGCCTCGACGCCGGCCGTCACGTCGAGCCCGAGCACCGCGCGCCCCTTCGACACGCCGTCGCGGCTCTCGCGCGCGAGGAGCTGGCCGCCGAGCGACGCGAGCTTGCGCGTGTCGAGATCGACCGCCTCCCAGTTGCGGTGCTCGAAGGCGAAGAGGCGATCCGCGAACGGCGAGAGCAGCGGGTGCTCCTGGCCTTCGGGCGTCATGTACACGGGCATCACGCCGAACTTCCGCTCCTGGCGCGGCTGCATGACCGCCACCTTGAAGTGACGGATGATCATCTCGAACGAGTAGCAGACCGCGAAGAGCGCCTGCTGATCGGGGCCGCCGTCCTCCGCCGCGTCGACGACGCGATCGAGGAAGCGGTAGTAGCGATTGACCCACTCTTTGCCGTCGCCGTCGAAGGGCGAGCCTGGTCCGCCGGAGGAGAGGTAGAGATCCGCGTCGGGGATGTCGTCCTCGGTGTTGCGGAGGGAGACCTCCGCGAGCTCGCAGCGCACGTTCGGGTTCGTGGCGGCGACGCGCGAGAAGAAGCGGGCGGCCATCGTGCGGAAGCAGCGCATCGCCTGGTTCGCGTGGCCGTCGTTCATGTCGACGATGCAGAGGCGGAAGGGGCGCGCGGCGCCGATGATCGCCGGGCCCCGCGACAACACCGGCGACGCCACGGGCGGAAACACGGAGGGCCGGACGCCCGCCGATCCGTTGTGAGAGGTGGCGTCGCTCTTGGTTTGCTCAGGCGCGGTTTGCTCGTTCATCGCAGAAACAAGGGGGGGTGCAGCGGAAATACGCGCGATAGGTCGATATACCATCGCCTGTTCATTCGGAGAAGAAAGCCGTTTGCGCAGTATCTGCGGACCGCGCTCCTCAACGCACGTCAGCGACCGGACGCGACCGCGGCGACGAGCGCGTCGGAGGAGGCGACGGCCGTCGCGATCGCGGCGTCGATGCGCTTCCACGACGCCGCGGGAGCGAGCGGGCGCGCGGATCGCAAGAGGCGCAGCGCGGCCGCGTGCACGCGACGATCCGCGACGGACGCGATCGGCTCGGACGCGATCGCGAGCAGCGTGTCGAGCGCCTCCGCCTCCTTGCCGCTGTCCTTCGCGACCTGGAAATAAAGCCGAAGCGCGCGCTTCCGGAGCAGCACCGGCGCCGCCGTGTCGAGCGCGATCGCGCGCAGACGGGAGGCCGCGTCGCCGCCGGGGCGCGCCACGTAGCTCGCCGGATCGCGCGCGATCCGCAGCGCCGCCGCGTCGACGCCGCCGCCGCACCACAGCGCGCCGAGCGCGCGCTCCAGCGCGTCCGGGGCCGCGGGCATCGAGCGGGCGCCGGACGGGAGCGCGTCGCTCGTCATCGCGGGCGGCAGCGCGCCCTTCGGCGCCACCGCGAACGGGGCCACGGGCGAGCCGCCCTCGTCGAGGACGCCGCGGTAGAGCGCGCTCCCGTGCAGCACGTTGAGCTGCGCGTTCGTGAACGAGGTCGCGCCGTACGCGATCGGGAACATCACGTTGCTCTTGTCCGCGCACTGATCCGGCTTGCTCGCGATCGTGTCGTGCGGACACTCCGGCGTGTCGGAGAGCGGGTCGGTCTCGGTGATCGCGAACTCGGTCGTGTGGAAGAGGCCGCCCAGGTGACCGATCTCGTGCATGAGGATCGTGGCGTCGTAGTTGGTGTCGCCGGTGGGCTGGTACGCGAGGCCGCTCTGCGGCGTGCCGTGGCGCATGGGGCTCCCCGGGATGCCGCCGGCCACGCCGATCGCGCCGCCGTACGCCGCGTCGGAGAAGTCCTCGACGACGAACAGGTTGATCGCGGGCGCGTCCGGGATCGCGGCACTAGACGCGAGCATTTGCCGGTATTCGTCGACGGATCCGATCGTCGCGTACGAGTTGTCGAGCGAGTACGCGGTGACGGTGCCTTTCGTGAGGCCGACGTACGGGAAGAACTTGTCGAGCACCTGGTTCAGGTATGACTGCGTCGCGGCGCCCGGGACGACGAAGAGGTTCACGTCGATGGCGCCGCCGTGGAACAGGCCGTCGTTCGTGCGCCGCACCCACGCGTGCACCTTCGCGCCGGTGCCGGACATGTTGTCGCTGCCGAGCGTCACCTTCCACGAACCCGACTGCACCGGGAAGGCGTCGGCCGTGTCGCTCTGCGGGTCCGCGGCGCCGATGAACTGCTGACCGCCGAAGGTCTGGTTCGTGTGCCCGACCATCGCGAAGTTGAGGATCACGCTGCCGCCGACGGGCGGGCGGAGGCGGTACACGCCGACGACGGAGCTCGGCGTCTCGCCCTCGACCTGGAGCGTGAAACCAAGGGTTTTGTCGGGGATCGGGAAGCTCTTCTGCGCGCCGAAGGTGACGTCGCCGAGGTCGAGATCGGCGAGCGCTTCGATGGGGCCGGCCCACGGATCGACCGCGCCGCCGGAGCCGCTCGTGGTGGTCGTGGTGCTCGTCGTGGTGGTCCCGCCGCTCGCCGTGGTGCCGCCGTTCGACGTCGTGCCGCCGGCGCCGCCGCCTGCGGTGGATCCGCCGGAGCCGCCGCCGCCGGTCGTGGTCTCGGTGGTGGTGCCGGAGCCGCCGCCGGAGCTGCTCGACGTGCCGCCGTCGCACGCTGCGAGGAGCGCGGAGGATCCGGCGAGGAGGAGCGACAGCGTGGACGGGCGAAGCGGGAAGGATCGAAGGGGCTGCACGATCGCGCATGTTGCCGGAGATCTCGGCGCGCGATCACGCTGTCGTTGCGCGTGATTCGTTTTGCTCCGACCGTCGCCTACATCTTCGAAATGGAATTTTCCACGAGGCAGCGCGTCACAAAGACGCGGTGATCGCCGCGCGGATCGCGTTCGCTCGCAGCTCGATCGCGGACAGCGGGGACACCGGCGGGCGCTCCGCGGTCTGCTCGGCGAGCGCGACGGAGAAGGCGACGATCGCGGCGTCGACGATGGGCGTGAGCGGCTGCTCCACGAGCGAGGCCGGCGCGGGCTGCGAGGCCACGGCGCCGTACAGCACCGCGCGCACCGCCAACGTCGGGCGATAGAGCGGCGGCACGTCTTTCCCTTCGGGCCACAGCGAGCGCGAGATCTCCTGCACGATCGGCTCCGCGAGGCGCGCGACGAAGCGCTCCTCGACGTACGCGCGCGGTCCCGTGCCGCCGCCGCGACGATCCGGGGAGAGCGCCGCGAGGGGTCGCACGTCCGACGCCAGCACGCGGCGCGCGGGCTCGATCGCCTTCTCCACGGCGGCCGCCACCGTCGTGCGATCCGCGCGGAGGCGCTCCGCGAGGGCGCGCGTCTTCTCCGACGCTTCGCGATCCGCGCGGGCCTTCTCGCGCGCTTCGGCCGCTCGCTGCGACGCCGTCTCGACGAGGGCGATCGCGGCCGCGAGGGCCCTACGCCGCAGCGCGCGCTCGCGGAGGGCCACGGCGCGATCGACGATCTGCTCGGACAAAAGCGCCTCGATCGCAGGCCATCCGGAGGCCGCGAGCGCCGCGGCGTCGCCGAGCTGGCCCTTCAGCGCGAGGCGCGCGGAGAAGAGCAGCGGCTCCGAGTACGACGTGAGCTTCGTCTCGCCGAGGCCCTCGTGCACGTGATCGATCACCTTTTCGCGCGCCTCCGGCGAGAGGCGATCCGCCTTGTTCGCGAGGAGCTGGATCGGCACGCCGAGCGACGCGATCTCCGCGAGCACGCGCCGCTCCGAGTCCTTGAACGGCATCGTCGCGTCGAGCAGCCAGATCGCGAGGTGCGCCTCGTCGAAGGCCTTGCGCGCGCTCGCGATGTGGTCCGGATCCGGCGCGTTGAAGCCGGGCGTGTCGAGGATCTCGATGCGCTTCAGCCGCTCGATCGGGGCGTAGATGAACACCCGATCCGCCTTCTTCCCCTCGCCTTCGAGCGCCTTCAACGTGGGCTTGAGCGCCGCGTGCGACACGACCCGATCCGGCGATCCCGGCACCGCGACGCGCGCGAACGCGTCCGGCGCCCACGCGACCCAGTGGAGCGTCGCCGTCGTCGGGAGCACGCCGGTCGGCGCCACGTCCTCGCCGAGCAGCGCGTTGATGAAGGTGCTCTTTCCCGCGTTGAATTCGCCGACGATCGCGACGCGCAGCGGTCGTTCGCGCTCCACCGCGAGCGCCTCCAGGCGGCCGAGCACGTCGAGCCGATCCAGGTCGCGGGCCACGTCGCGCAGCGCGCGCAGGAGCTTCGGCCACGCGGCCTCGGTGACGGACTCCGCGCCATCGGGGCCGCGCGAGATCGGGGCGATCCAAGCGCCGACGACGTGCGCCGCGATCTCCTGCGCCCACCCGGAGGCGTCGCCGGAGATCTTCGCGAGCCGGACGAGCGCGTCCTCGACGTCGCCGGATTCGCCTGCGCGCGCGGCCTCCGCGAGCATCGCGAGCTCCGCGGGCACGAGCGCCGGGTTCTGCGCGAGCACGGCGACGAGGCCCGGCATGTCACGCGTCTCCACGGCCATGCGCAGCAGCGCTTCGGCGGCGCCGCGATCGCCCTCGGCGGTGGCCCGCAGCAAGGCCTCGCGAGCGTCCGCGCGCCGCCCCTCCGCGAACGCGAACGCCGCGGCCCACGCGGGCCTCTCGATCGCGCCCGCGGCCTTCACGATCGACCGCGCGCGATCCACGAGCACGACGTCGTGCAGCCCCGACACGACGCCGGTGAGCAGCTCCGTGGAGCCCGGCGCTTCGAGCAGAAACGCCCGCAGCGCGTGATCGAAGGCGCCGGCCGTATCGCCGGAGGCGAGCGCCACGCGCCCGAGCAGGAGCGAGGTCCGCGCGTCGAGCGGCGACGGCTCACCGAGCTTCTGCGCCGCGTCGCGCGCCGTGTCGAGATCCGCGAACGCGATCGCGCACTCGGCCTGCCGCAGCAGCACCGGCACATCGGGCCCGGTCAGCGCCACGGGGATGCGATCGATCCAGTGCCGCGCGCGCCCCGGATCGCCCGCGGCGAGATCGATGTCGCACAGATCGAGCAGCGCCTCGCGAGCGCTCTCGCGATCGTCGGGCGAGGCCGCGGCCCGTTCGAGCGCGTCGCGCGCGGTCGGCACGTTGGTCCGGAGCCCCGCGCGCCCGAGCCGGAGCCACAGATCCGCCCGGAAAGGGAGCCGTTCGCCGAGATCCGTGAGCGCGGTGACGACCTCGTGATCGAGCCACGCGTCCTCCGCGGCGTCGGCCCAGAGCGCGAGCCCGACCAGCGAATCGGGCGCTTCTTTCAGGATCTCGCGCGCGGCCTCCCGGGCCTCCAGGGGCCGTCCGCGAGCGAGCGACGCCTCCGCCTGGCGCCGTTTGTCATCGAGCCCAAGCGCGAGGATCTCGACGCGACCGACGAACCGAGAGAGGCCATCCGCGAGGCTCGGCATGGGGCGAACGGTGCCGCCTTCCGGGTGCGCGGATCAAGCCGGCAACGGACCCGCGATGAAAATTCCCACGGCCGGGTGACCCGGGCAGCGCCGACGAGCACGAGCCACGGCCTTCACTTCACGGCCGGATGGGCCGCCCCCAGATCGCGAATCCATCCCTCCAGCAGCGGCAACAACGCCGGATCCATCACCTCGCTCGCGAGCGGCGGCATCCGGGCCTGGAACAGCGCTAGATCGCCTCTCGATCGCTTGTAAAGGGAGCTCGACTCCGGGGCTCCGGCCACGATCTCCTTGCCCATCGCCGTTCGATACGTGGCTGTCTGCTCCACGGAGCCGAGGTCGGCGACGCGGAGGGACAGATCGAGGTGGCTCCGCGGGTTGTAGCAGCGGCCGCCCGGCAGCTCCGGAGGGCGATGCTCATTGTGGCAGTGCGCGCAATTGGCGTGCAGATAACCGAGCACCTTCTGCGTGCGCTCGTCGCCGGGGACGGGACGGACGGTGGCTGTCCCGCCGTGCAGTCGCCCCTCCTGAACGAGCCTGTCCAGCGACCACTCCTTCTGCGGCCTTGTGGTTCAATTGAATCGCCCCGAAGCCGAGCACGCCTCCGGGGGTGCCGGCGGTGACAACCCGGGTGCAGTCGCGCGCGGGCGGGACATCGTGCGTCGCCGAGGACGTCCATCGCCCCTGCGGCGCCGCGACCGCGTCGGCGCCGTCCGCACGCCAGAGATACGCCATCGCGAACCAGTCCTCCGGCCCGGGACCCGTCTTTTCGAGGAAGCCGAGTCTCCGCGCGCACTCCATCGCGGACGAACTCTTTCCAGATCCTCGTCCCCGCGGAACCGCCACGCATCCATGTCGGCGGCGTCGATCGTGGCGCCCGGAGGCAGCCAGATCCACCGCTTCTTCGCGGCGCCGTCACTCCACAGCTCGTAGGCCGGCTCGTACGCCGTGACCCCGTCCGCGAGCTGCCCTGTTCGGATATCCCGGTAGAGACCTGCCGGAGAGGCCTGCTTCTCCCGCGGCATTCCTCGTGCGCCGTCTCCGGCTCCGGACAGCGGCGATACCGAGGGGACGCACGCGGTCGTCCCGAAGCACGACCGCGAGCAGCAGGAGCGCGAGGCCGGGAGAGGACGAATACGCCTCCGGGCGGCGCCGGGGATGGGACGGATCGGGTGCACGAGACCGCTCTGCACGAGCGGCGGATCCGCGTCAACCCGGTCGTGCGGTACGATTCTGTCGCCTCTCTGCGTGATTCCGGCCTGCGCCTCTCACTCGCAGGCGCCGGCCGGGGTCGCACGAGGCCGGAACAGCAGTGCTTCGGCTGCTTGCCCTCGCAGATGCCGTGAATACAGATGTCGGGGTTGCGCACGCGTCGTCGTCGTCGCAGTGAGCGCCGTTGCGCACGGCGTGACCGCTGGTGGCGCCGCCGTAGCACTTGTCGCCGGTCGTGCGGCGGGCGTTGCCGTCGCTGCAGGGTGCGCCGTTCGGGGCCGCGGGGTGATTGCACTGGCCTTGTCGGATCGCACGTCCCCGCAAGGTGGCATTCGGAGTGGACAGCTCTTCTCCACCGCCGCGCACATGCCCGTCAGGGCGCCGCACACAGGCATCGAGTGACAGGCATCCTCCGCGAGGTTCAGCCCCAGCACCTGCACACTGGCGTGGCGCTGGCGTCGGTGGTCTCACCGTCGCCGAGCTGGCTGTTGTCGTTCGCGCCCCAACCCCACACCGTGCCATCGCTCTTCAACACCATCGAGTGCTGGATCCCCCGCCGCGACGGCCACGATCCCACCGATCCCCAGCGCTTGCACGGGCGTGGGGCTGTGATCTCCGACGGTGTCATTGCCGAGCTGATGATAGTAGTTCTCGCCCCAGCCCCACACCGTACCATCGCTCTTCAGCGCCATCGTGTGATGATCGTTCGCGGACACCGCAATCATGTCGTCGAGCCCCACCACCTGCACAGGCGCAGCTCTCGGTGGTGCCGTCGCCGAGCCCGCCTGTCGCGTTGTAGCCCCAACACCACACCGTACCATCGCTCTTCAGCGCGTTGTGAAAGGGCGCCGCCGCGATGGCGATGACGCCGGAGAGGCCGATCACCTGCACCGGAGTCGTCCGCTCGGTCGTGGTGTACCGTCTCCCGAGCTGGCGAGTGTTGTTGTAGCCCCAACCCCAGACCGTGCGTCGCCCTTCAGCGCCAACGTGTGATACCAGCCGGCCGCAATCGCGACGATCCCCGTCACGCCCACCTGCACCGGGTCAGGGCGGTCGTCCGTGGTGCCGTCTCCGAGCTGGCCTTCGCCGTTGCCGCCCCAGTCCACACCGTGCCATCGCTCTTCAAGGCGACGATTGTGATGCACCAGCCCGCAGAAACACCGATCATGCCCGTCAGGCCGGGGACGTGGAACGGAGCGTCCCTGTCCGTCGTGGTGCCGTCTCCGATCTGGCCGGTGAGGTTGGCCCAGTCCCAGACCGTGCCGTCGCTCTTCAAAGCGACCGTGTGATAGACGTTCGTCGCGACCGCGGTGACGCCGCCGAGGCCGATCGCCTGGACCGGCGTCGCGCTGAAGCCGGTGAACGGGCCGCCGTCACCGAGCTGGCCGAGCACGTCATTGCCCCAGCTCCACACCGTGCCGTCGCTCTTCCGCGCCACGGTGTGCGCCGATCGGCCGAAAGGAAGGACATCGTGCACGACGCGAGATCGCCCGCGCAGCTCCCCGGGTCGAATCGACGCTCGGCGCGGGCCCGTGGATAACGTCTCTCCATCCTTGCGGCGCCGCCGGTGAGCCGGCCCCTCCGCCTTCGCCCGCCGCCGGATTCGACGGACCGCCGAGCCCACAACCCACCATCGCCGCCACCGCCAAGAAGGCCGGATCCCCGCGTTCTCCGCGTCATGGCCGCGCCCGCCTTTCCGTCCCTTGCCGCGATCCTCGGCGAGGGCGTATCCGCGGGCGTTCGAACAGGTGATTCGCACGCTCGAGATACCGCGTCCGCGCCGAGGCCCCCGCGAAGGGTCAGCTTCTAGCAGGTATTCAAGGACGACCCGTCTCCCGCTCTTGGTAGACGATCCCTGCTACCCGCGACGCCCGACCCGCGTTCTCGGACGAAATCTCTGCCGCGCCCGAGATCGCGCACAGGGGCCCCACTGGGTGTGAGACAATCGCCTCGTGGAAGCGCCCACCCTCTCCGCGAGCTTCCGGAAAGCCTCTCACGCGCTGGCTCGCCCGGGCGGCAGAGAGCCTCCTCGACACGCAGGTTCGCCGCCCGTCCGTCGTGCTGCTCGTGATCCTCCTGATCACCGCTGCAAGCGCTCTCCTCGCGACGCGGCTCACCGTGCAGACCGGCCTCGAAGCGCTTGCTCCCGGGGAGTCGCGGAAGAGCGTGCAGGCTCTCCACCGGGTGGCGGAGCGCACAGCCGGTATCTCGACGATCTTCGTGGTGCTGGAGGGGGACGACACGCGGGCGCGCACGTCAGGCCGCGGACGCGCTCGTGGTGGAGCGCTCCAGGGCGTGGGGCCTCCGTGGGTGGGCGCCGTGGAGGACGAGTTGCCACGACGCCGTCGCCTTCATGCGCCCTCGCGCCGGCCTCTTCGCGGACCGAACAGCTGCTCGACGAGCTGCGCGACGACATCGACGCTCGCTTCGAATACGAGGTGCAGAAGGCCACAGGCACTCTCCTCGACGACGACCCTCCGCCGGAGCTCTCCGTGGACTCCATCCAGCGGCAGCTCGGGCTCTACGACCGAAGGAGGCCGCGCTTCCCCGACGGCTACTACCAGTCGCAGGACGGCAAGGTCCTCGTCGTCGCCATCCGATCAGCGTGATGGGCAGTAGATCGAGAAGGCCAACGACACCCTGCGGCGCGTGCGCGGGCCGTGGAGCGCGTCCGCCCGCAGAGCTTCCGCGTCGATCCGCTACGGGTTGACGGGCGATCTGGTGATCGGCCTGTCAGAATACACCTGATGATCGACGACCTCACCGGATCCGGATTGACAAACGATATCTTGCTCGCGGGCGTGGTTCTCCTATATTTCCTGCGGTTCCGGGCCCTCATCGCGATGACGCTGACGATCTCCATCGTAGCGACGGACATGAAAGCCTCACCCAGCTCGTCATCGGCCATTTGAACATGGCGACGGGTTTCTGTTCAGCATCGTCGCCGGCGACGGCGTCGCTTTCGCTGGCTCATCCATGGCTCGTTATCTGGAGGCGCGACGGGGCGGCGCGACGCTCGACAGGCGCTCGGATCGCGCAACGCACCTTTGCCTGGACCCCGACGCTCACCGCGGCCTTCGCCAGGACCGCAGCGTACGGCTCGCTGGCCCGTGACGGAGTTCCGCGGGTTCCGCGATTTCGGGGCGATCGGCGGCGTGGGGTGCTCCTCTGCTGGACGGCGACGTTCACGCTGCCCTCGATACTGGCCGTGATCGAGCGCATCTCCCCTCGACGCGAAGCGGGCGGCGTCCTCGGGCGCCTCGGCAAGGTGACAGAGGACGGGATGCCTTCGGGAAGCCGTTCGCCGCGCTCGCCGGCGCGCGCCGCTCCCGGGCTGGTGACGAGGGCTCCTCCTCTGCGCGGCGGGGTCCTGTATACGTATCGCCATCGATTGACCGATCCCATGGAGTACGACCTCAAAGGTGCAGAGCGAGCACACACCAAGGGTCCGGGAAGAGCTGCGGCTCGTCGATCTGGCGTGGACATCACCGGATACGTGGGCCTCAATGGAATGGCCATCCTCGTCGCTCGGCCGGAGCAGGTGGCCCTGCTCAAACAGAAGCCTCGCGCGGCGCGACGCGGCGCCCCTGAACAATGGGCCCTTCAGCGACGTGATCGCGCTGCAAGACTTCGTCCCGAAGAGTCAAGCCGACAAGATCTCGTGCTCCGGGAGCTGAAAGAGCGCGTGCTCCGGGCCTGCCGAGTGCTAATCTTCTCGGTGACTGGACTGGGACAAGATCAAGGATCTGCTGCTCCCCGACGACATCGCGCCGTTCGGCCTCGCGGATCGCCGGACGGCGTCGCGCGCCTGTCGAGCGAGACGGCACGCGCGGCCGGATCGTCTACATCACCCCGACGCGCTACGACCTCACGAACGACGCGAAGTACCTTTCTTGTGGGCGGATTCCGGCGGCTGACCCGGACGATGCGGCAGTGTCGTGTTCGGCTCCGGCAGGAGCGTGATCTACGCGGACATGTGGGCAGCCGTGCTCTCCGATGTTCCGAAGGCCCTCTTGGCGTCGTTCCTGGCCACGCTGCTCGTGGTCGTGATCGCGTTCCGCGGCGGCAAATCGTCGGCGATCGTGATCGCCTCTCTGCTCGCGGGCGAGTGCTTGCTGCTCGGCCTCCTGAGCCTCGGCCAGGTGAAGCTCAACTTCCTCAACTCTCATCGCGCCGCCGCTCACGTTCGGCATCAGCGTCGATTATGCGTGGTGAACATCATGGAGCGGTATCGCGAGGGCGTCCGGGCAGCGCGCTCGCCGCGGTTCGCTCGACGGGGGGCGCGGTGGTGCTCTGTTCGAGGACACGCTGCTCGGCCATTCTGCCCCTGGCCCGCTCCAAGAACTACGCGGTTCGGAGCATGGGAGTCGCGGCGGTGCCGGGGAGGTGACGTGCTCCTCGCGGCGGTGCTGCTCCCGCCGGCCGCGCTCACGTGGCTGGACGCTCGGCGAGCGCGGCGCACGAAGGCGGACGCACCGTGACAGGCCCCGAAGGCCCGCGCGCCCCGCCCCCGAGAGCGCCGGCCCCACGTCGTACAGATGGCCATTGTAACGGGGACCGTGTCCCGAGGTCCTCGCGGAGTAGAGGCCACTGCTCACCCAGTCGCCGCGCGCATGCGCGGAGAGCGCCTTCTTCGTACGTGACGAGCAGGCGCGCGAGATCCGCGGCGCCGAGGTTGTCGGGGTGTGGCACACCGGCGGCGTGTGGAAGCGATCGTAGTCGTGCAGATCGCGGCTCGTGATCGAGTCCGTGTCGCGCCGGAGCATCCCAGTAAGGCGTCCCCGGATAAGGCACGAAGAACTTCGGAGACACGATGTCGAACACCCCTCTCGGAGGAGCGCCTCCGCCGCGGCGAGGTCTGCTGCGCGCGCTCCGCCGTGGTCCCGGGCAGCCCCAGGATCCAGTACGCCTTGAGGATCGCATTCGGCAGGTGGCGCCGGAGCGTGCGCCGCGGCGATGCAATCCATGAAACCCTGGCTCTTCCGCGTGAGGCGGAGCACCGTCTCCTGGCTCGTCTCGACGCCCAAGGACACGAGTCGGACTCGTGGGCGCGCGCGCGACCGCGCCGCGAGCTCGTCCGTCACGACATTGGCCTTCACGTCGCAACTGAACACGATGCGATGCGTCTCCGTGGCCAGGAAATCGGACAGCTCGTCGAAGTACGCCCGCGGGAGCCCGAACACGGTGTCGAAGAAGTGCACGAGCGTGCCCGGCGGCAGCGTCCGATCGTAGCTCAGTAGCTCCTCTCTCAATCCATCCAGGGCGCGCGATCGCAGGCGGAGGCGGCCGTCCACGCAGAAGGCGCACGAGAAGGCGCACCCGACCGACGACGACACGTTGAGGGTATTCACGAATCGGCCTTTTCCAGGATCTCCGGCGCGACCCTCTCCACGTACGTGCCTGTGCTCTCGCCGAGCGATCTGGATGGAGCCGCCTCGTCGCGCGTGGCGGCCGCGGGCATCTCGGACAGACGCTCGCAACGGCGGCCAGCGGCTGCTCGACTCGAAGCCTGTGGAGGCCAGATCGATCTCCGGGTGCTCCGTGAGGATCTCGCGGTAACGGGCGCTCGCGTGGGGCCCGCCGAGGAGGACGGCGATCTTGGTTCCGGCGCTTCGCCTCCCGAGCGATCTGGAGACAGACGTGCCCGGTGGGTGTCATCGCATGTTAATCCAGAGCTGATCGGCGTTCTTCGTGGCGAGCGCGATCCTGGCCATTGTCTCCGGGCGACCTAACAGATCTCATCTCCGGCGTCGATCCAGGTGACCTGTGGCCCGCGTCGCGGTATAAGCCGTCGCCAATGCCCACAGACCGCGGCAGAGAGAGCGTCTGGCGACGCTGTTCACGTACAGCCCGGCGCCTTGCAGAATCAATGTCTCGCCGTTGCAGCGCTCTCCGCCCCGGCGCGTCGCTCGCCGGCACCGGGCGGACATACGGGGATCGACACGAAGACGAGGCGCATTTTCATGCCTCCTGGGTCCGGCGCTCGAAGGCGCGGATCGCTCTCTCTTTGCGGGGTCGAGGACGCGGGGAACTCGCTGAAAGCTCTTCGACCGAGCGCCGCCATGAACCGTCGCAGCGCCGCCCGATGAGCGGGATCACCTCCGGCGGCAGGATGGCGACCTGGTTTTCGGTGATGAATCTCGTACACGTGGTTTTGCCGGCACAGCCCCTGATCGACCGCGCGCGTGAACGCGGCCATATCCTCGGGCGCTCGCTCGAATTGATGAAGAACAGATACCGTCCCAAAGGGCCGTCCTCGGGGCGCACCCGGTCGCGGCGGCGAAATCGACGATCGCACAAGGCACCTCGGCCACGGCGGACTCCACGGCTCGCTCCAGCTCCAGCGAGGTCGTCA
Source organism: Polyangiaceae bacterium (assembly GCA_046351455.1). Lineage (GTDB taxonomy): Bacteria > Myxococcota_A > Polyangia > Polyangiales > Polyangiaceae > JADJRH01. Next base: position 43,334 of record JAXLYM010000023.1, on the reverse strand, counting down.
GCCTCTGTGTCAGAGAGAGCATCCCGCTCACGCGCCCCGCGAACACGTGATGCGATGCGGAAAGAGGCTCGTGAAGCGCACCAGATCGCCGATGAGGTAGCCGAAGAGCCCGGAAGAGGTGGTGAGCGCGACGGAGTAGTCCACGCCCAACTCGGCCTCCCAGAGAGGCACGCGGCGCGCGCCCGGATCCCCGTGCTCCTCGCGCCGCACGAGCTCGAAGAACACCCCTCGATGCGGCAGGATCAGGAGCGACCCGTCGCCGTCCTGGTCTGTCGCCGCGAGGATGCCGCCCTCCGTCGCGTTGTGGTTGTCGATGAAGACGAGCGGCTTTCCGAAGCGCTCCGTGATCGCCGGGCGGTACGGGCTCGACGGCACGCCGCCGCCGAACAGCACCTTCAGATGAGGCCATATCTCCGAGACCGTCGTGACGCGCCGACCGCGCGCGCGGGCCGCCGCGAGCAGCCGATCGAACACCAGCGAGAACCAGCATCGGTATGCCGCTCATCGCGCGGACGTCGTGATCCAAGTAGGCCTCCGCCATGCGCGTGAGCTTCTGCCCCGCAGTCCTCGATGTCGCGAATCTCGCTCCGGCAGGTTGATGAGGCGCGATGCGCGGCATCCGGTGGGACATGAGCCCTGGATGCTCACCATCTGCACGGGCCCCTCGGTCTTGAGGACGCCGGGCGGCCAACATGCCAGTGTGTATCCGCTCGTGAACGCCTTGTCGCCCGACATCACCACGTAGCGCGCGGCGAGGTCGACCCCGGAGGCTTGTTGCCAGACGATCTGCTGCTCCGAGACAGGCAGGTGCTTGACGTTGGCCGGCGTGTTGGAGGTTCCCGAGGACTGGCAGAAATAAGGCACCAGCCCCGGCCAGAGCACGCCCCCCCCCCCCCGCGCGCGCATGCGGAGAAAATACGGTTCGTATTCAGCGTAGGAAGGAGCGGCACCCGATCCTGAAGTCGCGATAACCGCGGACGTCGCCGAGGCGGAGCGCCCGCCCGATCTCGGTGTTCTTCGCGGAATCGCACAGGGACAGCAGCGTCGCGAGCTGCACCTTCTCCGGATCGCGCGCATGGGGGAGTCCCACTGCGCCACGCGCAGCTTGGAGGCCGCCCAGAACGCGGGGCCGGAGATCGCGCCGAGCGGTGGAGTCTTCAAGGAGCGCCGTTCAAGCACGGACGCCACTCCTCGCGCGCGAGAGACAGCTCTTCCAGGAGCACGTCGACGTCGGCAGGAGTGGTCTCGAAGCTCGTCACACAGGCACGGAGCGCGGCTCGGTCCTGACATGCGTGGACGCGACCCGTCGCGCGGCCGCGGGCGGCGACGGCGTTCGCGAGGGCCTCGTGGTGCGCGGCGCCGGTATTGCCGGCGTCGGCGAAGCAAACGGTCGCGAGCGGACTGGCCGAGAGGATCTCCCATCCATCGACGGCGAGCTTCTCTCGGAGCACGTCCCCGATCGCACATTGATGCCCGAAGCGCCTCGCCATCGCGCCCCACCCCGTGACGAGGAGCGGCAGGAGCAGCCGAAGGCCGATGAAGCGGCGCGACCATGGAATGGGAGGCGCACAAGGGTCTTGCGGGGCCTCGGGCGGCGCGACGTACGGCGCATCGGGGCAGAAGGTCGGGCGCAGGGCTCTGGCGCTCCGGAAGAAGACGGCTCCCGTCCCGAGGGGCATGGCTAACCCCTTGTGCGGATCGAACGTGATGGAGTCCGCGCGCTCGATGCCTCGAAGGAGCGGCCGCAGCCGCGGTGAGAGCGCCGCCGCGCCGCCCCACGCCGCGTCGACGTGCATCCACAGCCCGTGGCGCGCGCACAGATCGGCGATCTCCGGCAACGGATCGATGGCTCCCACGTTGGTGGTGCCCGCCGTCGCGACGACGAGGAAGGTGCGAGTCCGTCACGCCGATCGCGCTCGATCGCCTCCGCGAGCGCGCCCGTGTCCGCTGAAAGTGGCAGTCCGAAGGGACGACCCGCATCGCCGCGCGCCCGAGCCCCACGGCCTGAGCGATCTTCTCCAAACTGCGGTGCGCCTCCGCGGAGATCGAACACCGGCGCCGCGCCCCGCCCCGCGAGCCCGCGGCCGGCGAATCCCCGATGCGATCGAGCGCGGCGATTCGCGGCGGCGTTCGCCTCGCTGCCGCCGCTCGTGAACAGGCCAGTCGCCTCCTTCGGGAGCCCGAAGAAGCCGGCCAGATCGCCGAGCACCCGCTCCCCCGCCGCCACCGCCGCCGGGCTCGTCGCGCGCACCGCGAGCTGCGGGTTGACCTGGGATACGAGGAGATCTGCGATCGCCGCCTCAGGCAACGTCGTCGGGTTCAGCCACCCGAAACACCGCGGGTGGGCCGTGCGCACGCCGTCGGTAAGGATGCGCGCGCACAGGGCGAGGGCCTCCGCCTGCGAGCGCGGGCGATCGAGATCGAGGGCGCTCATCGCGGCGGCGAGAGGAGGCCTCTCCGGCGCCCCGCACACGGGCGTCTCCGCGTCGATCGCGAGCGTGTCGAGGATGGGAGTGAGCTCGGCAGCCAGGGATTCATCGGGGTAGCTCCGGCACGAAGGGGAGGAGTCGGTCCGTGAGCCCGTACCGCGCCGCGCGCCGCGCGAGATAGGCATGATCGAGGAGTGCGCGGCCCCAGTACCGGACGAGCGCCCGAGCGTCTTCGACGTCGACCTTGCCGTGCCTGGAGCGCTGGAGCGCGGCCTTGATCAAGAGCTGATCTTCGGGCCCGAGCGACCTCCCGGAACACCGCATGACGAACGCTGTGCTCCAGGGTCTCGTCGTCGAACGGCAGCGTGCACGCCCGCTCTTCGAAGCGGAGGACGATCGGCGCGAGCCAGATCTCGACCTCGCCGAGGAGGAGGCCATTCGATGCGATGGGCGTGGCGTCGGGGAGACGCGCGCGAATCGGAGCCAGGAGTCGCTTTGCACGAGGACGTCGATGTCGGCCGGGGCCCGCGACCACCTGTAGACGGTGCCGGCGGCGCTTCCGAATACGAGATGTGTGATCCCCGCCTCCGAGAGGCAGCGGCGGACGATTCAAACATAGGTCGCCATGACCGACTCCGGCCGTTCGGCGCGATACCGGCGGACGAAGTCGCGCAGGAACGTAGACGTAGTCCTTCGAGCCAGGGGAACACGCCCAGGCTGCGGGGCCCCGGTGCTCGCCGGGGAAGAAGAAGCGAACGAGGACGGCGTCGTCCTCGCAGGGCAGCGCCTCCAACTGCTCGACGAGCCGCCTCGTACGCGGCGCCCGCGGAGCCCGTGAGATCGCCGTGCGGATTGGGCCGCTCCACGATGCGGTCATTCGCGATCACGTAGCGCTGGAGGAGGAATTCCTCCAGGTTCGACAGATAGACCGCGGAGAGGCGCAGAGAGGCCTTCGACGAGCGCGGGCGCGGACGATCGCGGCGGGATCGGTGATGTTGCCGACCATCGGGACGATCCGGTCGCGCGCGTGGAGGTCCTTCACGTAGGCGAAGTGATCGGTGCAAGTGAGGTAATGGAGATTGAACCCCTCCGCGGTCGTCGAGCCGATGACCTCTCCGAAATCGGGGATCTTGTCGAGGTTCGCGAGGCAGCTCTCGGAGACGCTGGTGACGCGGAGCTGGCGCCGCACGAACTCCATCTGGATGCGCTCCACGCGCGCGAGGATCTCCGCGCCGGTCTCCCAGCGCGCCGCGAACACGGCCTCGACGCGCGCGGCTCGCCTTGGCGTGCTCCTCGTCGAGCGGTTGTTCGGCCAGCCGAGCGAGCACCGCTTTCCCCGGGGCCGCCGCGGTCGGCGAGGTCGCCGTGGAGGCCGGCGCCGCCCGAGGAGCAGGCAGAGATAATCGAGGCCCCGTGGCCTCGGCGAAGAGCAGCTTGAAGAGGAGATGCTCCAGGAGGTTGTCGAGGCGCGCGTCCAGATCATGGCCAGTTGCGGCCGAAGCGCGCCGATGTACGTGAAGTTCCTTGATCCGGCCCCACCCCCAGCCACCGCCCGTGCGGCGCGGTGCTCGCCGGCATGCAGCGCCTCAGAACATCATTGTAGGCGACCTCGCTGCTGGGACGAAGCAGTCGATCGTGTAGTTCGCCGGCGCGGCCGCGCGATGGAGCTCGCCGCGAATGAACGCATCGTAGTCTCGCATCGAGGGAGAAATGCGCGAATCGTGCCCCTCTGAATCCGGGAGCACGGACCGGATCGCCCAATGAGATCGAGGCCTTGGAGACCGCAGGAATGGCTGTATTCGGTTGCCGCCCCGCCGAGATCCGCGCTCGGGCGCCAGCCGTGCAGTCAGCGCGCCGTTGCTGTCGTGAGCCTGTATTCGCTTGCTTGTGCAGTCGGTGATGCGCACGAGGATCTCCCCGCCTGAAGAGGACGCGCTGTAGATCGGGTGAGGTTCAGTCTGCGGCGGCAAAATGCGCCATCTGGTCGCGTGGGCCTTCACGAACGCGGGGCGTGCGATCGCGCGGCTCATGTAGTCCTTGCACGCCGGATACGCCGCGAGCCCGTCGGAATTTATGGACAGGGCGCAGCACGTCCGCCATCAGGGAGATCGGCAATCGAGAAGGAGCCTGCGAGAGCCATTCGCTTCAAAGGACGGTCTCCATGCGCTGGAGTCGTAGCTGGAGGAAAGTCGATGCGCTTCCTCCCGGCGAATCCCCCGGCTCGCCGAAGAACTTGGAGAGGACCCACGGTTGACTCGCCATCTCGACGGAGTTGAGCGCCGCGAACACCCACTCGATGACCTCACTTCGTCCGCGCGGATCGGTGGGCATCAGCTTGGGACTTCGTTCGCCGAGGTGAAGCAGGATGGCGCCGCTCTCGAAGATGGAGATGTCGCCGTCCGTCAGCCACGGCACTTGTCCGAACGGTTGATGCGCGAAGTGCTCGGCCCCCCCCCCTGCGTCAGGATAGTTGTCACCCCGTTTGATCCTGTCCGGCGGTTCAAGTCGGAGTCTGGATCTTCGTAGCAGGAGGCGGAGAGTGGCGACAGGATGATGGAGTACAGCGAAGGGTTCAAGTCGAAGATGGTGCAGCGGATGACGGGTCCGCGGGGCAAGACGGCGACAGCTCTGGCGAGCGAGACCGGCATTTCGCAACCGACGCTTTCGAGGTGGTTGCGCGCGTCCCGAGCTACGGTGGCGGACATGTCGAAGGATCCGCCGCAGGTCACCGAGCCGTCCCCGAGCCCACGCCGCCGCCCAAGGCCCGCGGCACCCCGAGGACTGGAGCGCGGAGGAGCGCCTGAAGCCGTGCTGGACAGCTCGAAGCTGAGCGGCGCGGAGCTGGGGGCGTTCTTGAGGCGCGAGGGGCTGCACGAGGCGACGCTGCGGCAGTGGCGTGCCGCGGCGCTCGAAGGGCTCGGGGGCGCGAGATCCCAGTCGCGCCGAGCAGAAGCGCGTGCAGCAACTGGAAAGGAGCTTCGTCGCAAGGACAAGGCGCTGGCGGGGCGGCGGCGCTCCTGGTAAAAAAAGTCCACGCCCTGTGGAAGGACGGGGACGACGACACGGAGCCGAAGAGCGAAAGATCTTGCGCCTCGTCGACGAAGCGATGCGCGACGGAGCGCGCGAAGAGCGGTGTGCGGAGGTGCTCGGCCTCGCCGCGCGCACGCTCTTGCGCTGGCGCCTCGAAGGCGGCGGCGGTTTTCGCACCGGCCCCAGCACGCCGCCGGCGCACAAGCTCGACGAGGCGGAGCGGCAGCGGGTGCTGGAGACGGCCAACAGCGTGGCGTTCCGCGACCTGTCGCCGCGACGGATCACGTACCCTTGCTGGCGGACCGAGGGACGTACATCGCCAGCGAGTCGACGTTCTACCGCGTGCTGCGGGAAGCGGGCCAGTTGGCGCACCGAAGCCACAGCCGTCCATCGAAGTCGACCCGTCCGAGAGAGCACATCGCGCGCGGGCCGAATCATGTGGTCGTGGGACATCACGTATCTGCGCAGCGCGGTGAGAGGAGCCTTTTATTACCTGTACCTGGTGATGGATGTATACAGTCGGAAGATCGTGGGCTGGGAGGTGCACGTCGAGGAGAGCGCGACGCACGCAGCTCGGCTTATCAAGTGGCGATTGCGTCGGAGGAGCGGACGCCGGGCGGCTGGTGCTTCACGCGGACAATGGCGGGCCGATGGGGCTCGACGATGCTCGCGACGCTTCAGCGGCTCGGGGTGGTTGCGTCCTTCAACCGCCCCGGCGTCAGCGACGACAACCCCTTTGCAAGGCCCTGTTTCGGACGCTGAAGTACCACCCTGGAGTACCCAGACAAGCCCTTTGCAAACATCGATCCGCTCGTGCGTGGGTGGAGGGATTTGCGACCTGGTACCACCGAGCACCTGCACGGCGGCCTTCGGTACGTGACGCCCAGCGCGCACGCGGACGAGACAAGGCGATCCTGGCGCGCCGCCACGTGCTCTACACCCAGGCAAGCGCGCGCCACGCCGCTGGACGGGGCCCGACGCGCAACTGGTCGCCCGTCGGCGCCGTGTACCTCAACCCCATCAAGCAGGAGGTGCGCATCCAGCCAATCGCCTTCCCTGTCTCGTGATGGTTTATCGGACATCTATCTTGACACGCGCCGCCCCCGCTCGCGAAACGGCGTGCTCTCGACGCGATAGGGCAGCCCGGCCTCTTCCAGCGCCCAGCGCACGCGCAGGTCCCGCACAAAGCCCCGCGGAGGCGGAGGAACCCAATCGTAGGTCGTGAGGATCAGCTCGGTCATGCGAAGTCTCCTTCCGGTGGCGCCATGGTATGGCCGCTTTCTGGGACGGCGCAACAGGGTGCGACTGCAATCCATGCTTTCGTGCGCTCCACGAGGCGCTGTCTGGTGGGTTGGTGGGCGCTGCGCCACCTCATGCGTCAGTTGCAGGTGCACCTCCCACCGCAAGCACCGCCGTCACAGCACTCCTTCTGGTCGCCCGGCATTGGACTGCCCCCCTTTGAAGCGCGACAGTCCAAGGACCTGGCGCACCTGATGTGCCACAGGCACTTCGATTCAGTAAACTTCACCCCAGCAGGCGCCGTTGTTGCCTCCCCTGTCTTGGCAGTAGTCATTGACCATTTGGTCGCAGTGGCCGGGGTCCGGCTGGCCGATATCCTCCCAGTGGTCCGGCGCCCAAGAGCCACACCGGGCCAGACAGTGACAGGGCGGACCTCCGCAGCCGCAATAGTGCCCGGCTTGTTCTGCTTCGCCCACATGCTCCGCGTCGTGATCTTTCCCGTCGGAGCCGGACTCTGCCAGGCAACCGGCGAGAACGATGGATCCACCCCAAATCAGGAACGACAGAGCACTTACCACATGCGCTTTCGAAGCCATCGCTCCCCCCTCTTCGGTGACTTTTCTTTCTTCGAACGTTTACCTGCGGAGAAATCCTCATTGTAGATGCACCACGCCTTGACGCCGACCTCGTTTCTCCCGCCGGTAGTAGAGAGTCTACCGCGGCCGACCGCACGCGCTACGGCCGCCGAAAGTCAGGCGCAAAAAAGGTTCGGGAGAAAGCACGTACGGGCTGTGATTCCCGCGATCCACCTGCGTCTCCAAGCACCGCGCGCCCTCGGCCGCCGCGTGTACGCAGCTCATCCCATTGATCCCGGAACCCGATCGCTGAGCTTCTCCTCCCCCCATGGCACGACGTAGAAGGCCATTCGGGTAGGCTCGACGCTCCAACTCGGGTGGGAGAGCGTTGCACAAAAAAAGCCACGTTCGATACGATTTCGAAATAAAGATGCCGAATTGAACAATCGTCTTCTCCCGCTGTTTTCTCCTTGTCACCTCCGCTGCCCATCCATAGTGTGCACTCCATGCCGACGTTGGAGCATCAAGGGGTCGTCGACATGTTTCGCCAGAATCCGCCGTTGGCCCCGCGCCTGGTGGAGGGTCTTCTTCATCAGCCCATTCCAGCGCACACGTCCGTGACGGTGGCAGAGTCGACGCTCGATCAGATGATGCCAGTCGAGCTTCAGGCCGACTTGGTGCTGGAGCTGCGCAACTCCGTGGATGAGATCGTGCTGTCGCTCCTCGTGGAGGCGCAGCGGGCGATCGATCCGGAGAAGGAGTTTTCGTGGCCGAGTTATTTGACGGCGCTGCGCTCGCGAAACCGCCGGCCGGTGGCGTTGCTCGTGGTGACGTCCGAACATCGCGTGGCCGAGTGGGCCTCTCGGTCGATCGATCTGGGGTTGGGTTTGTCGGCGGTGCGTCCGCTGGTGCTGGGTCCGAAAGTGGTGCCGGAGGTGACCGATCTCGCGGCGGCGGAGGTCGATCCGGAGCTCACGTTGCTCTCCGCGATGGCCCACGGAAACGGCCCGCGCGGCCTCGCGGTGTTGCGCGCGGCGGTGCAGGCGCTCCTTCAACTGGAACCGGCCCGCGGAGCGGTGTACTTTCGGGTCCTGCACGACATCCTGCGGGACCCGATGAAGCGAGCCTTGGAGAAGCAAGCCATGGAGCAGATGAGCCAGCCGGGTTACAAAGACCAACTCCCGCCTTTTCTTCGGGAGATCTTCGAGCAAGGGGAAGCGAAGGGCGAGCTGGAGGGCGAGGAGAGGGGCAAGGCGGTGGGCAAGCTCGAAGGCAAACGCGAGGCTCTTTTTCTGCTGATGTCCCGCCTGAGGCTCCGGCTTTCGCCGGAGGATCAAGCGCGCATCGCCGGGTGCACCGACGAGCAAACCATCGAGCGCTGGTTCACCAACGCCCTCGGAGCGAAGTCGGTGGCCGACGTCTTCCGCGAGCCGACGGCTGGCGGGACAGGCACCTGAGAGCGGCGAGCGTGCTGTCACGACCGCGCGATTCCCGTGCTGGTTAGCGCCAAGACCGGATCACGCGCCGGCGCGCGCGGAGGCGGCGGGATCCACCAGAGATTGGAGCAACACCTCGATCCGAGCGATCATCTGCTGTTCTCTCCACGCGTGCTGCGCGACGACGCCGAGATGCATTGTCTCGCAACCATGAGGCCGTGTCCGGTCGGCATACTGCCCCACGCGGCCGACCGCAGAACCCGTGCTCGGGTAGAGCAAGATGGCCCGCGGCGAGCCGAAAAGCTCGTTGTAGACGAACATCTGCTTCAGATCATCGTCGCTCGGAGTCCCGTCGGGCGCGACCTTCCACTTCGTGTCTGCCACGAGGAGGACTGTCTTTTCGCCGTGCGGTCGCACCACCAAATCCGGTCGGACGCTCCGACTCGCCTTCCCCGGTTCGCGCCATAGGGACCTGCTCTCCTGCGTGGACACATCGAACCGTGATCCCGCGGCCCGCCGGAACAAGGAGGCGACGTAGCGCTCCCACAGGAGGTTCATGTCGAAGAGGATGGCAAAGACCGGCACCTGTCCTGCGCGCAGCTCGGGCGCCCGCTGCTCCAGGATCATCCGAGCGAGCAGGAGCGCGTCGCGGTAACGGGCAGTCGAACGACCCAGGACGACGCGGTCCAGCATCTCGCTCGTGACGCGAATGCCTCGGACCTCGGGGAAGGTGGCCGCGCACGCTGCCGCTCTGGCCGCGAGACCGCTGGAGAGCGCGAGACCGAGGAGGGCATCGAGCGCTTCGCGCAAGATCCGGTTCACCACGATGTCCCGATCGAAGGTCGAATACCGGACATAGAATCGGTCCGCCCGGACAAGGTTCTCGCGCAGCTGCTGGGAAAAGAGCAGCTTACCGCGATAGGTCGGGCCGTTTGCCTCCTCGTCACGGTAGCCTTTTGCGAGCCCCTCGTGCACCAGCCGCTCGACTTCGTCCACGAAGCGCCGCACGAAGAGCTCGAGCAGCGTCGCGCGACCGGCCAATTGGGACGCCGGACCGGGGCTCTCCAGGCGGAGATCCGTCGCGACGTTGAGCATTTCGAGCAGGCCCCGGCGCCAGACGAAGGCGCTGTCCGCGTGCACGGGGGCGCGGTCGGCCTTGGGCAAGATCTCGATCGTGAGATCGCCGACCTCGAGGTATCCGACGTATTGAGTCGTGGTGATGCTCCGATGGCCGAGCCGGAAGAAGTGACCGCCATGCGCATCGTTGAAGCGCGCGAGGAGGCCGTGATCCGCGTCGGTCAAGTGGCGCGGGCCGCCGCGGCGGACGCGAAGGGCATCGCCGACACGTACCGTCTCATGCTCGAAGAGCTCGACGTTATGTCGCATGCTCGTAGATGGCGCGAAAATCCGCGTCGGTGAGCACTCGAGTATCGGTGATCTCCCAGGTGGCGCGCCCTTCGAAGGTCTCTCTGTCCTCGTGGGGAAAATCGGCGAGCACCGCTCTCCCTCGGTCCTTCCGCTGCACGAACTTTTCCCCGACAATCAGCCCGATCTTTCCCCAGTCGCCGAAGAAGTGCTCCTGGAGCAGGGGGAGGACCTTGGTTCGGAAGACGCGCTTCAGCCCTTCGAGCGTCGGCGCCTTCTGCAGCTCCAGGAAGTAGGCGTGTCCGATACAGTGGTCTCGATCGAGGAGCTTCTCGATGCGGTGGTTGATGGTGCGCAGCATCGCCTCCAGGTCGATCTTGCCCTCCATCGCGAAGCTCAGCGTCGACGGGAGGGGCAAGAGCTCCTCGAACTCGAAGCGCCTGCGCAGCGCCGCATCGAGCGCCTCGACGCTGCGGTCAGCCGTGTTCATGGTGCCGATGACATGGAGGTTCGACGGCACCCCGAAGCGATGGCCTGAATACGGCAGCGTGGCGATCACCTCGTGCTCGGCTCCGAGGCGCTTGTCGGGTTCGAGCAGGGTGATGAGCTCGCCGAACACCCGGGCTACATTGCCGCGGTTGATCTCGTCGATGAACACGGCATAAGGCCTGGCGCCCGCGAGCCTCCGCTTCCGTTCGGCCGGGGGGAGGAGGCAAAACTCTTCGATCGTCCCGTCCCAGCTCGCGAGCCTAAGCGCGGCGAGCACAGCCCGCTTGAACACGCCATCTTCGAGCCGGTACGCGAGGCTTCCGCTGGACTCATCGACCGCGTGGAGGACGCGTGGGCGGATGCCTTCGATGAAGTCCTCGTATCCGTACGCCTGGTGGAATGTGAGAAAGGTGAAGTCGGAGACCGGGCCGCTGGTCCGGGGAGCGACGAGGCTGGCTTTGATCGCGAGGAGGTCGTCCGGCAACCCCTCGGCCAACTTCCACGCACCGTCGGCGCCTTTGTCGAACAAGGGCTCGCCGTGGCGCTTCCCCTTCACGATGGTGTTCGACTCCACGGTGTGCCATCCGAGGTTGTTCACGATGATCCACGGGAGGGACGATCTCTTCGCGTCCGACGTCAGGAGGTGCGCTTGAAGATAAGGGTGCTGGACGATGTCATCGACCTTGGCTGGTCTCCCGAGAGCGTCCAGCGCCAGGGCGACGACCTGATACCAGCTCAGGTCCCGGAGCACCTCGGAGAGAGCCTCAGGCGCCTCATTCTGCTCCGGCGAGCGGGTGAACCGAGGGAAATACCTCTCTCGGAGCGCGAAGGTCTTTCCGGTCCCGGGTGGGCCGAAGAGGATCACGTTCAGCGGGATCGCGGTTGGCTCCGACGAGGGCGCCTCGTCCTCCTCCGCAGTCGGTCCAGCCGCCCCCGCGTCCACAACAGCCTTCGCCGCTTCGACCATGGCTCTCTTGTCGAACCCCAGCTTCGAGATGTCGAAGAGCGGTTTGCCCCGCGCCTTTGCGCGCTCGTCGAGATCGATGAAGTCGAGCTTCAGGAGCGCGACGTGGATGAAGCGACGGAACGCCTCCTCCGGACTGGGAGAGACCTTGCCCGACGGAATGTCGATGACGCACCCCTCCGCGCCGCCCAAGCCGAAGCTCGGCAGGCCCGATTTGCCAAGCAAGCTCATCACGGCCTCGTTCAGGCGATCGGCCTCTGCGCGAGGCGTCGTCTCTTTGCGCTTGGCCAGAGTGACGCCGAGCTTGACGTGGAGTTGAGCGCCATCTTCGAGAGACTGGATGCGGGCCCCCATGTTGAACCAGACAACCTGTTGTGGCCGCTCCGCGAGGCGAACGAGGGCCGCGACGTCTTGATCGTACCTGCCGCCGCTGGCGACCGCGGCCTCGAAGCGCAGCAGGCACTTCCCTCCCTCCCAGGCGCAGGCGACTTCCACGGCTGCGGGCCAGCGTCCATCGGCCGGAGGGGAGGCGTGCTTGATGCCGGCCGCCGGCCAGGGCTCCGGCGCCCGCCGCGTGATGGTGCAGGTGACCTTCGTCCCGTCGATGTCCACCTCGAACGGCTTGGCCGCATCCAGGATGGCGCCGATCGCGCGCAGGGCGATCTCGTTCGCGTCCGTTCTCACCATCTGTGAAGTCGCTCCATCATGCGTGAGATCATCGTCGTGTCGACTCCCTATAACATCAGCTACTCAACCGGGACGAGACCCGATGTTTCGGAGACTTGAAAACGGGCGCGATTGGACTTCATGGCGTCACCCGACAGGCAGGTACACGCGCTGAAGGGGGACGAGCTTCGCCACCGTCGGGTCGAGCTTCTCGTAGTATTCCACGACCAGCTTCCGCAGCTCCGGCAAGCCGAGGAGCGTGATGGCGACATGCGACCGGTCGGCTTCCAGTCGTGCGTCCTTCGAGTAACCTCCGGTCGAAACGAAGAGGCATTTGTCTCCCGCCTTGCGGCCGCCGAGAAAGGACCGAATTTCTCGGGAGCCGATCGCGGTCGTGGTGCGGTGTTTGACTTCGACGAAGATACGAGGCTCCTCAAGTCCGATGCCGTCGGGGGACGCGAAGATGTCGAGGCCGCGATCGGGACCAGGTGGTGAGACGCGGGTCTTGTAGCCCATCGCGCGCAGCAGCCCGGCGACGAGCTCTTGCATTTCTTGCCAATCGAGCCGATGAATACGGTCCTCGACGAACTGGTCCGCTTTTGCGATCTGCTCGCGGAACCATTCGTCGTCGGGCGCCGTGTTGACGGTCTTTCCTGCGGGCGCAGGCGAGCGGTCGACAGCGGTGAAGGGTCGAGCGTGCGCGATGACGTCCTTGGCGGCGGCCTCGTTCACGAGGATGACGGTCTGAATGGCTCCGAGGGTATTCCGAGTCTCCACGGCCAGCTCGTCGCGCGACGCGCGGTGTTTCCAGGTGACGCGTCGTGCGTGGCAGTAGTCCGTGCCGGCGTCCTTCAGGAACACGTAGCCGGAGGAGATCTCGCCCAGCAGGTAGTCGCGAGTCTCCGGATCGTAGGTGAGCACGAGGTCGCCGTTCTGAAAGTCGAGGACAAACCGGGCTTGCTGCGCAGCGCGAACCTGGACGGCCGCCTTCTTGTCACCGGGGCTTGCGAGAGTGACGCGTTCGAGGATCTGATCCCGGGTCGGATTGGCCGGAAGCCTCGACCCATCATCGAAGCACAAGCCCACGACGCCCTGTTCCACGAACGCATCGATGAACTCCGCGCCTCTACCCGCGCGCACGAGCCACATCGTCTTTGCCGATGAGTGCGTCATTGCTGATGGCCTCAGGTCAAACCTTTGCTCCAATGGGATAGTCAAGAGACGTTCACCTCGCAGGGCCGCCGCGCGCCCATGCCCGCTGCACGCCAGCATCAGCTGCGGGCGCAAAGCGCCCGTCAGCTGCGTGCAGGGTTAGGCGCCTCAGGATGCGCGGGCGACGCTGACACCGGGCATCTCATCCCAAGTGCGGCCTTCAAGTATCCGCCCGGCCTTCTTCTTGTTCAGTCCGCCCCACTGTTTGAAGAAGAACGGAACACAAGCGTGTCGGCATTGATCACGAATCGAAACAACCCAGCTGAGGTCCATGGGTCTTGCGCCTAATCCGGATTCGCCTCCCACGATGACCCAGTCAATACCTTGAAGGTTCAAGTTCGGCAAGGGGCCGAGCAACGGCTCCAAAGAAAGGAACTTCACTGCTGCGGCCGTCGAACGCAGATTATCAGCTCGGGGCAAGTATTTTTCGCTCTCGATGCTGACGCCCATCCACATGTTGGCTGACCACACTAATGATGACGCGACTGCCGCCAGTCGTTCGTCACGCTTTGTGAGTATCTGAAAGCGGTGCCAATGAGCACGCCTCATTACGGAGAAGACTTGTTGAATATAGTCCAGTGGCACTCCTTCGTGGAACAAGTCGCTCATCGAATTGACGAAGATAGTCTGCGGCTTCGACCAACGAAGCGGCAACTCCAGCATATGAGGCTGCAGGGTTACGCGAAAGCCATTGCGGTAGTTCGGTTGCCCCATAGCCTGCAACCGCTCCGCCATACGTTCGGCGTAACAGTGCTTGCAGCCCGGACTGACCTTGTCGCAACCAGTCACCGGATTCCATGTCGACTCTGTCCATTCGATTGCTGAGCCGAATCCCATGGCTACTTCTTTCTCGTCGGAAACGTCACGACGATTTCATCAGCGAATCCCCTTGTGGACTTGCGTCCAGAGGTAGTGACCGCTCCACGCGTCTCAAGGACCGTCAGGACATCCTTGTAGTTTTTCTTGATGTAGGGGCGATCGACGCTGTGTTGCTTGTACACCTCGACCATCGGGAGTGTACGCCCCGCGAACTCGGTGAGTAGCATGGCTTCGAGGTCATCCAGCGGACGATTCAGTTCGAAGAGGAGTTGTTGCCGATTGCTGTCCGCAGGCGAGAATGCAAAGCTCGGAACTCCCTGGCTATGGGACGAGCTACTCTTCGCCATGACGTCTTTCATGACTTCGTAGCCCTTGAAATGCTTGGTCACCAGAATCAAGTGATGCGTAGTTCGGGTCCCGCGATCGTTCTTGAAGCAGAACGGAAGAACAAGCCGATGTCCGTACGCTTTCAGAGCCAGCGCAAGCGCGTTCACAATCGTTGCTTCGCGTTGGGCAGGGGTCAGAGGGTCCAGTTCCTTCTGGAGCTGGTCGGCGCGCTGGTCTCCGAACAGTGCTGCCATGTGCTGCTTCACTTTTGGGTTGCTGAGACCAGCATTGATGCGCGCGTAGTTGAAGAAGAAGATGCAATCGCAGCCCCAGTTCTTCAGAAAGGCATCAACAAGGCGAAGCGTAAGGCCCCTGTACCCCCAGGGATCGATGAATGCGAGGATAGGGATCGTATTTATTGAAGCAAACTGCTTGGCGATCTCGTCGCCGACTTCTTCGTTCCAGATTTTCGGCTGATGAGAGAGCTTCCCAATGCCGGGAAGAGTCGCGATCGCTTCACGAAGGCTACTGGCATGTTCAGGATCTCCATCGTTGAAGATGGTTGCCAGACGTGACGACAAGGTGGAATCCTCAATCGCCTTCTGAAGGACACGAAGTGGTGTGGAGATCGCGCCATCCTTGTACCGCCCTGGGCCGGCGAACAAGTCGACATAGCCTATCTTGTTCGCCGGGTTCGGAGCGTACCTATTTTGCGCCCCAGAGATGATCTTGGCCCACGCATCAAAGTACTTCTCAACGATCGTCGCCTTTACGACCGATTGCTCTGTTGTCTCTTCAAAGAACTTCTCAGTGGGCATGGAGGATCCTTCGGCAACGGAATTGTACTGAACTAAAGTTCGGTGGTCAAGAAGAAAAATGCCTGCTATTCCGCGCATCTAACGCGTATTGAACTGACCACTCCCCTGTGTGAGGACGTTCGCGATCCCCACCGCGGCAGAGCACCGCGCCGGCGCGATGTACTTCCGGCTCCATCTCTTGAGATCGCTGCGCCCCGACGATGCTTGGCGGTCCGGACTGCTGGTCGCTGGCTCGCACCCATGGTCAGCGCATACCCGCTCGACCGTCCTGCCACGGATGCTCGCCCCGTAGCCGCTCCCCAAGCAGCCTGCCCCCGACCGAACCAAGCCCGCGAGATCTGTCCCCTCCCAGAGAAGCCCCCCGCCCTCGAACACGCACACCCCCACGCCAAGATCTTCGGATGTCACAGCGATCCGCGCCGTCAAGCCGAGGCCAGCTCCGCCACCATCCATCACGCTGTCGAGATTCGCACCAGCGATCTCATCAACGCAAGGCCGTACCGCAACAGCGTCCGTCTCGAACGTTCCGGCTCCGAGCGGGCCCGCGATCCGCCCGCGTCTCCTGGGTCTTCGCACCCTCCCCGACCCCGCGTACGCAATTCATCCCATTGCCATCGTCGCCGACTTGTGGGGGTGGCGATCCGTTGTTCGAAACCCCGATCACCCTTCCTCGGTGCCGCCGGAGGTTCCTGCACGTCGCACGATCACCCGTTCTCCATGTCCGGACGGTTTTTCCGTTCCCTCGGATGCCTCCAGAGCAACCGCCGCCGCCCGTTCGAAATCCGCCCGGCATCGTTTTCGAAACCAGCGTGGGATCTCCAAATCCGGCGACGACACGCCCGCACCCCGGCACCAGATTTCGAAACCCCAAATGACCTCACAGGTAAGGTCAATCCGGTATTTGGAATAACCCGAATGACCTCACACATAATGTCATTTTCGATATTCAAGAATCCAGGATGACCTCATACATAATGTCATTTCGGTATTTGGAACATCCCGAATGACCTCATACATAATGTCATTTTCGGTATTCGAATACCCCACCAGCTCTCCCACCGCGCCCCCTCTCCTTCTCCGAAACCCCCAGCACACGCTCGGCTGAGTCACGCCCCATTCATCCCCTCCTCACCCCCGCGCACACCTCATCATCAAACCACAGAAAGCAAACGGGGCGGCAAGTCACCTCGCCGCCCCGCGCCCCCTGTCTTCAGCTCTTTACTTGTTCGTCACCCCGCCCGCCGCCGGTGCGCTCTCCTTCTTCCCCGCCGCGTCTCCGGCAGTGTCCGCGACGACTCCAGCGTCCTTCGCAGCCGCCTTCTTCCTCCCGACGCCCTTCCGGCCGACCACATACACCGACGGGAACAGCTCCTCGCGCTCCGGCACGTACCGCAGCCCGTACAGCCCCGCTGAGCGCACCTCGAAGTACACCGGCTCCAGCACCGTCCACGCCCTCCGGAGCTGATCGAACGCCACGCGCTGCTCCGGGTTCCGCTCCTGGTCGACCGTCTTCAGGATCTCCGCCGCCAAACGGCGCGCGTCCGTTACGTCCGTCGCGCGATATTGGACGTGACCAGTCACCGCGGGTGTGTTCTTCTCGTAGTGGTCCGCGTAGCCGAGCATGTCGTACGCTCGGTCCACATAGCCAATCCCAGGGCGGAGCGAGAGAATGAACGGGTCGTTGGGGAAGAAGTGCTCGCACACGGTCTGCATCCGCTTCTCGATCTCCGCAGACTCCGCATCCAGCTCCGGGGACACGCGCGCGCTGCTCTTCAAGGCCCCGGCCGACTCCGCCTTCCGGAAGGCGTGAATCGCCACGAGCGTCAGCTCGCGCATCCGCTCCAGGTTCGACATCACGAACAAGCCACCCTGCGACGCCGCCTCGAAGACGACATGCACCTCCGGCACCTGCGACAACGCATACACCGTCAAGAGCGCGCGCCCCGTCGCATCCAGGTCGACGCGTGGATACTGGACGCGATCCGGCGCGATCGTCTCCAACATCGGCAAATGCGCCTGCAAGAGCTGCTCGGCCTCCGTCGCGTCGTACCCGGGCGGGTCGAGCCGCGCGCCGATGAGCTTGGAGCCGAGGCGCAACATCGCAGGAGGAGCGACCGTCATGGGGTCCGCTCCGACAGCGAGAGAGTGAACGTGGATCTGCTTCTGCTTTGAGCTGGTCTTCTTGGTGTCGGGCATGCAGCCCAGAGTGAGCACGACTCTGGAGCTTCGAAAGGGCAACAGACAACGCCGCACGAATTTAACTGCCACTCTGAACTACAGCGCTCACAGGTGTGCGACGGGGGAATTGGCTCTCCGATCAAGGGCCGAGTTGCGTCCTCCGCCAAGGGTCGAGTTGCGTCAACTACCCCAAGAGTTCGAGGGCCGTAGGGCAGCAGCCTTGTTCGCGACCTGCGCTGAATTGGGTGGGAGGGCGACGCACAAAAAGACATCATTCGATACGATTTCGAAATAAAGATGTCCAATCGGACAATCGTCATCTCCCGCTCTTTTCTCCTTGTCGCCTCCCCTCCTTCTCCATAGTGTCCACTCCATGCCGACGTTGGAGCATCAAGGGGTCGTCGACATGTTTCGCCAGAATCCGCCGTTGGCCCCGCGCCTGGTGGAAGGTCTTCTGCACCATCCCATTCCAGCGCACGCGTCCGTGACAGTGGCGGAGTCGACGTTGGATCAGATGATGCCAGTCGAGCTTCAGGCCGACTTGGTGTTGGAGCTGCGCGACTCCGTCAATGAGATCGTGCTGTCTCTGCTCGTGGAGGCGCAGCGTGCGATTGACCCGGAGAAGGAGTTTTCCTGGCCCAGCTATTTGACGGCGCTGCGTTCGCGAAACCGCCGGCCGGTGGCGTTGCTCGTCGTGACGTCCGAGCCCCGGGTGGCCGACTGGGCATCTCGGTCGATCGATCTGGGACTGGGCCTGTCGGCGGTGCGCCCGCTGGTCCTGGGCCCGAAGGTGGTGCCCGAGGTGACGGATCTCGCAGCGGCGAAGGCCGATCCGGAGCTCACGTTGCTCTCCGCGCTGGCCCACGGAAACGGCCCGCACGGCCTCGCGGTGCTAGGAGCGGCGGTGCAGGCGCTCCTTCAACTGGAACCGCGCCGGGGGGCGGTGTACTTTCGGGTCCTGCACGACATCCTGCGGGACCCGATGAAACGAGCCTTGGAGAAGCAAGCCATGGAGCAGATGAGCCAACCGGGTTACAAGGACCAACTCCCGCCTTTCCTTCGGGAGATTTTCGATCAAGGAGAGGTGGAGGGCGAGGAGAAGGGCAAGCTCGAAGGCAAGCTCGAAGGCAAACGCGAGGCTCTTCTCCTGCTGATGTCGCGCCTGGGGCTCCGGCTTTCACCGGAAGATCAAGCGCGCATCGCCGGATGCACCGAGGAGCAAACCATCGAGCGCTGGTTCACCAACGCGCTCGGAGCGAAGTCGATGGCCGACGTCTTCCGCGAGACGCCCGCCGGCGCGACTGGCACCTGAGCTCAACGGTATCCAGGGCCGTTCGATGGGCCCATTTGCTGGGCGCTGTGCTGTTCCAGACTGGCGAGGATCTGCTGTGTCACGTCTTTGCCGCCGCCCAGGTTCGTCACGAGGGAGGCGATCGAATAGATGGGTCCCCACGGGATTCCCCACCAGCCCATCACCAGCGTGAGGAAGGTGTAGCCAAGTCCTTTCACGACGGCGCTCTCTCCCGCTCGAATGAAGTAGATGTCGCTGGGGCGCTTGAACGTCAAGATGAGAATCGAGACGCAGTATTGGTAGATGACGAACTTGCCACCTCGCTCGAGCTCCATCGCGATCTCGTGCCCGCTCAGCCCTTCCGTTCCCACGATCTTCATGGCCCCGTTCCTTTCGGCGGCATCCCTCCGCCGTCCTCATTTCGGAGGCGAGGCTCTCACGAGGCGCCGGGGATTCGCAAGCGGCACCGCACCGACAGCTCACGGCACGCGGCGCAACACCACGTAGCGCACGAGCGGCGGGGAGGACGTCGCCACGACTCGAAACGACTCCTCGATGTTGGGCGTGGTGGCGATCCACCCCTCGACGCCGCGCGCCCACCGCGAACGGGTCCACGGCGTCGCGACCTCTTCCCCCGGCGCGAGCAGCAACACCAGCGTGTCCACGCCGCGCGCATCCAGCAGGCCCGCGGGGATCTGCTTCGTCGTGTGGCCCCCGGGGAGCGCGGCGATCCGCGGATCCGTGACGCCCGCGAGATCGACGAGCGCGCCCTCCGTGACGGCGCCGACCCAGCCGATATCGAGGCTCGCCACGACACGCGACGTCGCGAGCGCCGGCCGCAGCTCCTCCAGCACCCGCACGCGATCCTCGGCCACGCGCGCCGCCGTCGGCCCCACCTTCACGAGCACGAAGAGCTGCCCGCCGAGCGCGATGAGCATCCGCACGACCGTGGCCCACGGAGCCGCCTGCTTCGCGAGCAGGAGCGCCGCGATCGCGATCGTCGGCAGCACGGGCACCATGAGGCGCGACAGAGGCATCCAGTCCCCGCCCGCGAGCCCGATCGCGATCACGTGCGCGACCACGCTCCCGACGACGGCCTTCTCGAAGCGCGAAAGCCTGGAAAACGCGAGCGGCGCGACGATCGCCGGAGGCCCCGCGAGGAGAGCGCACGCCGCCGCATAATAGAGACCGAGCCGCGCATCCGGCGCCTTCGCGAAAATAGAGAGCGGCGCCGGCCGCCCGAACACCGCGACCCTCACGCACGCCACGACCACGAACGGCGCCACGGAGAGCACCGCCGCGACCCACGCCCGCGCCCCGCCCGGCTCCTTCCGATGCGCGAGCCACCACCCGATCCCGAGCGTCCCCGCCCAAGGCACGAGCTCCGGCCGCCACCCCGCCGCGATCCCCGCGCACGCCATCGCAGCGACCGGCCGCTCCAAGATCGCGAGCCCGATCGCGAGCGCCCCGAGCCCCAGAACGAGGCCCGTCTCCATCCCGGAAGCGGCCCACGCAGCGAGCGGCGCCGACGTGACGAGGATCGCGAGCGGAATCACCGCAGAAAGAAGCACAAACCTGGGTGCCCACCCCCGGTCGCGCTGTCGCGCGCCCGCCCCTCCCAAATCGCTCACTCCGTTCGCGAAGGGAGGGGCACCTCCCGTCCTCACCGGAGACGACTCGACGATCACGCGCCGCACCGCGAGCCCGATCACCGCGGCCCCGATCGTCCACGCGCCGATGCCGATCCACTTCGCCGCCGCGAACGCTGCGAGCGCGCCACCTTTCGCGAACGGCGCGAGCACGTACGCGAACCCGAGCGGCGTCACCCCATCCGTCACCGGCCCGTTCGCGTTCAGCCGATAGCCGTGGCCCGCCGCGAGGTTCGCGGCGTACCGCGCGGTGATGAGCGCATCGTCCACCATGAAGCCGCGAAACAGGAGCGCCGGCACCAGCGCGGCGATCGCGAACGCCCCCGCGAACAGCGCGGAGGACGGCGTCTTCGCGCTCCCGCCGACGTCACCGTGCGCTCGCATCCCGCGGAGCATAACGCTCCCCTCCCTTCGCGAACGACAGAGAGCGATTTGGGAGGGGCGGACCGCGCGCAGCACCGCGAGCACGGGCCGAGGGTGGGCACCTCGCGCGTCGCGATCCTCGCCTTCTTTCGGCTGCGTTTCGCGACGGCGGCGGCGCCTTAATCTCCGTTTTCGCGCTTGTCCAATCTGCGGCAAACGTCGCACGAAATTCATGATTCGCCGCGCGCATCTTTAGTGTTCGGCCTCGGATGACCGGCTTGTTCCTCGTCGCTCCGCGCACCGAGACTGCACCCGAGCCCAACCACGCTCCGCTCCGCGAATTCGTGGAGGCGCTCGCTGGCAGCGTCCCTGAGCCCACCTCCTACGCCGCAACCAAAGCGGCGAACGACGCGCCCGCGCCCCCCGGCGCCGCGCTGCGATCGGATCGCCGCTCGGAGCTGCTCGGCGCCCCGGAGCCGCGCGTACGCGTGCGCTCCACGCTGGCTGACCTCGCCTACGCGCTGGCCAGCCTCGCGAACGGGTCGAAGAGCCGCGCCGTCGTGCGCCTCTGCGTCGATCCCGATCCCTGGGAGCTCGGCGTGGAGCGCGCCGGCGACGACGTGCTCGTCACCGTGTTCCGCTCCGGCGATCTGCCCGACGTGCTCGTGCACGAGCGGCGCATCGACGCCTCCTCCTTCGCCGGACGCGTGCTCGCGATGGCCAGCGCGCGCTTCCCCGCGAACGACGGCACGCGGCGGCGAACCGCCGACGATTCGGCCCTGGAAAACGCGCACGCCACGCTCTCCGCGGCGCTGCCGTTCGTGCCGGATCCGGAGCCCTTGGAGCCGACCGCCGTCGCCGTCGAGCCCACCGGCGACGTGCCGATCGTCGTGTCCGCCGAGGTGATGATGCGCGCCCTCGAAGCCGCCCCCGACGCGGCGAACGGCGTGCAACGGCCGGATCTGTTCGCGCTGCTGTTCCGCGGCAAGATGCGCGTCACGGTCGGCGAGCACGCCCGCGAGGTGCCGGACGTCTTCGTGTTCCCGCTCGCCGAGCAGCTCGTCACGATGACGACGGAGATGCTCGAAGCGTGGGTCGCGCGGCGCTCGTACTACCGGCGGCTCACCGTCGGCGGCGCCATCCTCGGGCTGCGGCTCGACGCCGCGCAGGGGGCCGCGTACCTGACGCTCGGCCTCGCGCGGCGCTCGAATTCGTCGCAGCTCCCGGCGTGGACGTTCCCGGCCCTCGACGTGGGCGCGCTCGTGCAAGGCATCGGCGCGTTCGGGCGCGCCCTCGCCCGCAGCCTCGTGCGCCGCAGCCGCGCGCACGCGGCGAACCTGCTCCTTTTGCGGTTCCGCGCGAAGGTGCGCGAGCTGCACGACGGGCTGCGGGAGATCTCGCGCAACGACTCGAAGATCAACCCGGCGCCCGAGAGCTACCGCGCGTTCGCGGCGGCGCACGCGGCGCCCCAGGACTCGAGCGGGGCCTTCGCGCAGAGCCGGCTCCGGTACGGGACGCGGTGGACGGCGGCGGTCGCGTCGATCGATCTGCGCGCGACGTTCCTGTGCGGCGACGTGCTCGTGGTGGGCGCGACGCGCGAGGTGATCGGCCTCGATCGGCGCACCGGGCACGTGCTGTGGCAGCGCGCCGTGCCGCGCGCGGTGAGCGTGATGACGCCGAAGGGCCTCGCGCGCATCGAGCCGGACGGGGCGCTCCGTCTCTTCGACATCCAGTCCGGCGAGCCGCTGTGGTCGACGCGCGTGGAGCCGCGGCACGGCGCGAGCACATCCGGCGCCGTCGTGAGCCTCCCGCGCCTGCCGCCGACGTTGATCCTCAGCGAAGGCCGGCGTCACCTCGTCGCGGTGGATCTGCCGACCGGGCAGATCGCGTGGCGGTACGCGGCGCGGCGCGGCTCGTTCTTCCGCCTGAAGCGCGCGGGCAAGCTCGTGATCGTCGCGAACGGCGAGCCGGCGCTCACGGCCCTCGACGTGACGAGCGGCGAGGTGGTGTGGCGGTTCTGCGATCGGCTTCGTTTCGCGTCGCAGGTGGCGGTCGATCACGACGCGCTCTTCGCGTTCGCCGGCGACGGCGCGCTCGTCGGCCGCGGCGGCGTGAAGCTCTACCACCTCGATCCATGGTCCGGCGAGAGCCGCTGGAGCGTGGATCTTCCGAAGCACCTGAGCCCGGTCGGCGCGCCGTTGCTCGCTCCGGAGACGGTGGTGGTGGTCGGTCACGGTCGCCGCGGCACGGAGCTCGTCGCGTTCGATCGCAAGACGGGCGAGCAGCGTTTCGCGCTGGGCGCGTGCACGACGGCGGCGTCCTGCCTCGCGGTGGATCAGACGATCGTCGTGAACAGCGAGGGCGGCGAGCTCATCTCGTTCGACGCGAGCACGGGCGCGGTCCGCTACCGCCACGTGTTCTCGAGCAGCGCGGACGGCGATCGTCCGCGTCGTTTGGAGCCGGTGCTCCGCTCGGGCGCGCTGTTCGTGCCGCAGAACGAGGTGTACGTCGTGCGCCCCGCGGACGGCGCGCTGCTCGGCCAGGTGCAGACGGATCTGATCCCGGACATGCTCCGCGTCGACGAGCGCTGCGACCTCTACGTCGCCGAAGAGAGCGGCCACATCGCCGCGTTCGCCGCGGGCCCCCGCCTCAGCCTCGTGAAGTAGCTGCCCACCCCCGCCCATCGCTTCGCGACGGGCGCCCCTCCCAAATCGCTCACTGTCGTTCGCGAAGGGAGGGGTGCGTTACGGTTCTTCGGAACGAAGCACGAGCAGCTTCGGCCCCGATGCCTTGCGCTTCACGAAGCGCGACAGCTCCACGAACGGGACGCCCGCGGGGCAAATCGCCTCTTTTTCGCGCAGCACGTCTTCCGGGATGTGGCCGAGCGCGACGGACGCGGCGTCGAAGTCCGGCATGCTGCGGGTCGACGCGAGCACGACGCTCATGAGGCCCGGGTAGGCGCCGCGCGACGCGAGGACGCGATCCGCTTCGCCGACGTCGCAGAGGCCGCACGCCACGCACCGCGAGAAGGTCTGCAGGCGCTCGCGATCCGCGGCGTCCACCGCGGGGAGGCGGTCCGCCTCGTAGTTCTCGTGGAACAGCGCGAGGCCCGTCTTGCGGCCCATCATTCGCGCCCACGTCGTGCGCACGAGCGACCAGGCGAGGAGCGTTGCGGCGAGCGCGCGACCCGAGAGCACGCGCGTTTCATAGCCGATCGCCGGCCCCGGCGCAGCGGCGGTTGTGCTAGGACGGCTTCGCCATGCGTCTTCGCACCTCCTCGCTCCGGCTGCTGCCGCTCCTCGCGGCGGTCCCTCTCCTCGCCGCGTGCAACAACTTCCAGGGCGGCGGCGACACGCCGAGCAAGCCGACGAAGAGCGTGCTCGGCAACGGGGACCGCATCAGCGACGTGATGGGCCCCGCGACGTGGTTCGACGCGAAGAACGGCATGAGCGTGAACTGCGCCTCCCCCGCCGAGGAAGACGTCTACGTCACCGGCGTCAGCATCATGGCCGTGGACCGCTTCGACGAGGTCGCGGACGGCGCGCTCGGCAACGTCTACGTGCAGGACACGAAGGACAACCCCGGCGAGTTCGAGGGCATGACCGTCTTCGATCCGGGCTACTCCCCGCCGGATCTCCGCGTCGCGCGCGGCGACGTGCTCGACATCCTCGGCGTGTACAGCGAGTTCATGGGGCCGACGAGCGGGCTCTTCGGCAAGTGCAAGAGCCTGCCGGAGATCAGCGGCACCGCGACGTTCCGCTTCGAGGGCAGCACGACCCCGGCGAAGAAGATCGCGCTCGCGGACATCTACGGGTACGCGAAGGCGCGCCGCTACCTCGGCATGCTCGTGACGATCGAGAACGTGACGATCGGCGCGGATCCGGTGTCGAGCAACTCGGCGCTGCCGACGGGCGGGCGCTACACGACGGACCTCGACCACTCGAACATCGACACGACCGGCGTCGACGTCGGCGACTACCCGAAGATCTCGAACGAGCTCTACGACGTGCTGAACGACGGCCCCGTGCTCGCGAAGGGCGACAAGTTCAAGAGCATCACGGGCATCATCACGTACTTCTACGGCTTCAAGATCGCGCCGCGATCGCCGGAAGATTTCGTGAAGTGACGGGCTCCGCGTCGGGGGCTCCGGCCCCGCGTCTCCGATCGTCGGTCGCGATCGTCGCGGCGCTGCTCGTCGGGGGCAGCGCGCTCGCGGCGTGCAGCGGGGTCGCGCCCTCGGGGACGAGCACGCCCCCGCCCGCGATCGTGCCGGAGGGCGCGGCGGGGCCGAGCAACCTGCGGCTCGTGCTCGTGAAGGATCGGCCGCGGCTCACGCTGCTGACGCGCGAGGGCGATCCGGCGCCCGCGATGGTGGCGGTCGTCGCGACGGATCTCGGATCGGCGCAAACCGTGGCGCTTTCGGCGCTCGTGGAGGCGCGGCTCGTCGCCGCGGGGCTGCCCGTCGACACGCGCGCGGACCGCGGCTCGTTCCGCGTGCGGCTCTTCGCGGCGACGCCGCAGCTCACCCCGAAGGCCTTCTTCGACGCGCTCGCGCGCGCGTTCGAGGCGAAGGTCGCGCGCGGCGCGCCGGAGCTCGCGAAGGTCGCGGAGCGGCTCGCGGCGCTGAAGCGCAACCCGCTGCCCGCGGCCGAGATGGCGCCGGCCGCGGATTGCACGGGGCTGCTCGGCATCGTCCCGAAGGAAAAGCTGCCGGATCCGCAGTCCGACGAAGGCGTGGCGGCGCTCGAAAAGGCGCGCGCGACGGCGCTCACGATCGAGCGGACCGCGCTCGCGATCGTCGGCCCGGAGGCGTTCTGCGCGGCCGCGGAGAGCGCGCTCACGAGCTCGTCCGACTGGCAGGAAGGGCCGCCGATCGTGGACGCGTGGCCCGCGGGCGATTCGGTCGGCACGTACGCCGCGAACGACGTCGCGAAGGGCCGTTCGCGGATCACCGTGGCCGCGCGCGTCGCGGATGCGCCGTCCGCGGTCTCGGCGGCGTCGCGTCTCGGCGACGATCGCGGGGCGCTGCGCGCGCGGCTCTCCGCGCTGCCGCTGCCGTTCCGCGTGACCGAGGTGACGGGCGTCGCGCACCCGCGCGGAGGCTGCGTCGCCGTCACCGCCGAGGCCGACGCGCCGCAGCCGGGCGGCTCCGGATCCGCGTCGGGGCCGATCTCCGCGAGCGCGATCGCCGCGGCCATCCTTCGAAAAGAGATCGTCACGGAGGCGCACGCGCCCGCGGATCCGGGCGTCGCCGCGCGCGCGGTGCTCTCCGCCGCGGACCCGCGGGACGCCGCCGCGATCGCCGCGTGGTGGACGCTGTCCACGCCGGTCGCGGGAGCGCCGGATCGGATCGCGACGGCGCTCGCGCTCCCGCCCGACGATCGCGGCGATCTCGCGCCCGCGACGAAGCGCTTCGAGGCGGATCTCGCCTCCGCGTGGGCCGCCTCCGAGGCCGTCGTGGCGGAGCGTCGATCGTCGATCGAGAAGGGCCAGGGCGAGGTGTGGATCCTCCTCGCGAGCCCGTGCGGCACGATCGACGAGGGGCCTTACGACGCGGGCTCGTCGGCGCTCGGCGCGCTCGCGGTCGTCGCGGACGAGCAGGCGCTCCTCGGCGACGCGACGTCGATCGAGCCGTGGATCACCGCGGACGGCGTCGGCGTGATCGCGCATGCCGCGGCCGTTTCGTCGCCGCCGGAGGACGAAGCGGCGCTCGCTCGGCGCGTGGCCTCGGCGGCGGCGCGCGCCTTCGCGGGCGAGGTGCCGAATCGGCAAGGCATCGCGGACGCGCGCGCGACGGCGATCGCGCAGATCGAGCGCACCGCGGGACCGCACGGCGCCGCCATGGAAGGCTTGCTCGGAGCGCTCGCGCCGGATCACCCTGCGCAGCTCTATCCGATCGGCCCGTTCTCACGCGTGGCGGCGCTCAGCACGTCGTCGGTGACGTCGCGCTGGCAGTCGCTGGCGACCGGGCCGCTGCGGATGGCGCTCCTCGCGAACGGCGGCGCACCGCAGGCGAACGCCGCGTTCGAGCGCGCGGACCACTGGCTCGCGCCGCGGCCCTCGGCGCACGCGTGCCCCGTCGCCACGGAGTCGACGCTGAAACCCGGGCACTACGAGGTCGATCTGCCTTCGGGCGTCGATCTCGCGCAGGCCCTCGTCGCGGCGCCGGTCGCGGCGCGCGGTCAGGCCGGGCGCGATCTCGCGGAGGTGGCGGCGCATCTCTTGTCCGGCGATCGCGGGCTCGCGCAGGCGGCGCTCGACAAGACGTCGGTGCCGGCGACGGCGACGGCGCGGCTCCTCGGCGGCGGTCGCGCGGCGGCCCTCGTCATCGACGTGCGCGCCCCGGCGTCCGCGCTCGACGACGCGGTGAACGAGGTGAAGGCGCTCCTCACGAAGCTCGGCCAGGAAGGCCCACCGGACGCGAGCCTCGATCAGGCCCGCGCGAAGAAGGCCCGCGCCGAAGAGGCAGCGGCGCTCGATCCGCGCGCGCGCCTCGTGAAATTGTGGTTGGGAGATCCCCCGCGAACGGCCGCGGCTCCGTCGCGCACGGCCATGCAGACGTTCTTCGCGACGACGTTCCGCGACACGGCGCTCACCGTCGTCGCGGCCCGTCACAAATAACGACCCCCTCCCTTCGCGAACGAAGAGAGCGATTTGGGAGGGGCGGGCGCGCGTCAGCGCGACCGGGGGTGGGCAACATCACTCCGCACCGTCGAACTCCGCGATCTCGTCGAACGCGGGGGGCGACGCCGCCGGGGCGCGATCCTCGGCCTCGTCCGCGTCGTCGTCCGCCGAGGCCTCGATCTCCTCGTCCTCGTCGTCCGCGTCGTTGTCGTTCGAGAGCACCGGGAGACGGCGCTTGCCGACCGGACCCTCGTCCACGTAGTCGCGCAGGCCCATCATGTCCTTCAGCGCCTGCAGCTTCGCGAGCGCCTTCACCTCGACCTGGCGGATGCGCTCCCGCGTCAGGTTCATGATCGCGCCCACGTCCTCGAGCGTCGTGCCGCCGCGATCCGCGACGTCCAGCGCGCACGTCTCGTTCATGTCCCACACTTCCAGATCCGGGAAGTTCAGCTTGATCGCGCCGGTGCGCGCCGAGACGTCCAGGAACAGGTGGTGCTTGCACGACACGTACGGGCAAGGACGCAGACCCTCCGCGCACTCCGCGCGGGTCGAGGGCTTCTGGTAATCCGTCTCCGGGTACAGCATCCGGCCGATTTCCAGCTCGCGCTTCGTCATGCGCTTCACGCTGATCGTCCGGGCCCGCACCTCGCGCTTGCGGCGCGAACGGCGCTGCTCGCGCGTGATCGCCGTGGCGGACGTGGCAGGGACGGCCTTCTTGGCAAGCGCCCCTTCCACCATCAGCTCGGTGCTCTCGGAGCCTTGATCCAGGCTGTCGCCGGCCTGGAAGGTCGAAATTTCGAGCTCGTCAACATTCGCCATCGTCATGCGCGCCTCCATCCAGAAACCAGAAAAAAACCGTTGCGCACGCACGTGTCCCCACGATCGCCGGAGCCGGTCCGACGCTCGGGAGCAGCGCGAAAGAATCCGTGGCCGCGGCGAAACCGCCGGCCGTGGGGCGCCGTGAAAATGCAGCGCTCCCTGCCCCGCGGGCCTCCCGTGAAGCCGACGGTCCTGCCGATCGGCGTCCCGGGAGAGCCGCGGGCTCGCCCTCTTGTCTTCTTCCTACCGTCCCGCCTACACGGCGACCGCGGTCCGACCGAGCCGGGCCTGCGCCATGAGGCGTTCTTCGATCACTTCGAGCTTCACCATGAGGTCCTTTGCCAGGCCCTCGGCGGAAGCCAAATCGTTGGAGATCGCTCGACCGCTCGTCTCGCTGCGCCTCTCTTTGGACGCCTCTTTCAGCGTGTCGAAGATCTTCCCCAGGATCCGCTCCAGCTCCTCGATGTCGCCGCGCACGAAGAGGAACTCCTTCTGGATCTCCTCGATCGTGTAGTCGTTCGACATCATCTCCTTGATCCGCAGGATCTTCCGCACGACCGTGGCGGGGTACAGACCCTGCGAGCCCTGGTGCTTGCCTTTGCGGCCCACGCGCACGCTCCTCGGCAAGAGCCCGAGCTGGACGTACTTGCGGAGCGTGGCCTCGCTGAACTTGATCTCGTTCGAAGCAAAGAAGTCCAGGATGTCCGCGGAAGAGATGCCCTCCTCGTGCTTCCGCTCAACCGCGGCAAGAACGTCGTCCGTGATGAGCGAGGAGGTTGACATTCGGGCTTCCGTGGGCGTCCGCCCGGTCGGAGAGCCTCCGCTCGGGCTTCGGGAGGGCCGCTTCCTGGCGCTGCCCAACCGACGCGAGCGAATGTATTCTACTCAATGGAATATCGTCAATTGCTTGACGCGAGATTATTGCGCAGCGCGGCGGTTTCGCTACGCACGCTGGCGTTTCCAAAAATCCCTAGGACAATTTTTGTCCCAACACCTCGCGTCATGCCTCGACGGGGGTCCCCACCCAGGGGTCGTTCTACGCGAGGCGAAACCTACCATGGCCCACACGGCGTGCCGAATATCCGGCCTCCCCGTCGCAGGCTAATCTGCGCGCGATGACCACCGCCGAAAGCGCCGCTCGCTCCGTTCGCGACGTGAACGCGCGCGGCGTCCGCACGCGGGCCGTCACCGCAGGGAACCCGAAGAAGCCGGCGATCGTGCTGGTCCACGATTTCCTCGTGAGCCACCTCGAGTGGGACGAGGTCATCGATCCCCTGGCCGAGGAGTTCTTCGTCGTCGCGCCGGATCTCCCCGGTTTCGGGGAGAGCGAGAAGCCGATCCCGGGGCGCTACCCCTACACGGTCGAGGCGCTGTCGGAGGCGGTCGTCGACGTGATCGCGGCCCTCGGGATCGGACGGGCGTCGATCGTCGGACACGGGCTCGGCGCGGCCAT
This sequence comes from Polyangiaceae bacterium, assembly GCA_046351455.1. GTDB lineage: Bacteria > Myxococcota_A > Polyangia > Polyangiales > Polyangiaceae > JADJRH01. The sequence goes on along the minus strand of JAXLYM010000023.1, from coordinate 13,588 downwards.
CGCGCTCACGCTGGCGGCCGATCACGCGGAGCTGGTGCAGCGGCTCGTGCTGGAGGGCGCGCTGTGTTACCCGCCGCCGCGACGCATCGCGCCGCAGCTCTCGCACGTGCCGATCCTGGGGGGCATCTTCTTCAAGCAGCTCTACAGCCGCGCGATGTTCCGCAGCTACTTCCAGAAGCTGGTGTTCGGGCCGAAGACGACGGTGCCGCTCGCGCGCGTGGACCGGCACTACGAGCTGCTCAGCACGCCGAACGCACGCGAGAGCGCGCACGCCGTGATGCACGCGATGTTCGATTCGCGGCCGGTGGTGGCGCGGCTCGGGCGCATCCAGAAGCCGGCGCTCGTCGTGTGGGGGCACGATGATCGATTGTTGCCGGTGCAGCACGCGCAGCGGCTCGCGCACGAGCTCGCGGGGGCGAAGCTGCAGATCCTCGACGCGGGTCACTCGCCGCACGAAGAGGCGCCGGAGCGCTTCGTGGAGCACGTGATCGCCTTCCTCTCGGGGAGACGGTGAACGGGACGCTCGCGCGGCTGCTCCGCGACCGATCGGCGCGGCTCGGGCTCGTGGTGCTCGCGGGCCTCGTGCTGTTCGCGCTGCTCGGGCCGCTCGTGTGGCCGTACGACGCGACGACGAGCGACTTCACGATGACGCGCGATCCGATCGGCGCGCCGCCGGGGCCGACGTGGGCGCACCCGCTCGGGACGGACAGCCTCTTCCGCGATCTGGTGGCGCGGCTCGCGTCGGGCGCGCGGCTGTCCTTGGGGCTCGCGTCTGCGGCGACGGTGATCGCGGTCGGGCTCGGCGCGGGCATCGGGATCTTCGCGGGGCTCTGCGAAGGCGGGCGGCTCTCCTCCGTGGTGGACGGAGCGCTGATGCGTCTCGTGGACGCGCTGCGGGCGCTGCCGTTCCTCCTCTTCATCACGGCGATCGGCGCGGCGGTCGGTCGGCCGGACGCGGGCACGATGCTGCTCGTGCTCGGGCTCACGGGGTGGACCGTGATCGCGCGCATCGTCCGGGACAAGACGCTGGAGATCAAGAAACGCGACTTCGTGCTGGCGGCGCGCGGGCTCGGGGGATCGTGGCCGCACATCGTCCGCAAGCACATCCTGCCCAACCTGATCGGGACGCTGCTCGTCGTGGGCACGGTGTCGGTCGGGCAGATGATCCTCGCGGAGGCCGTGCTCAGTTATCTGACGCTCGGCACGCAGCCGCCGCAGCCGAGCTGGGGCCGCATGCTCCACGAAGCGGAGCCGCTGATGGCGACGCAGCTCCCGAAGGTGGCGGCGCCGGGGTTCGCGATCCTGCTGACGGTGCTCGCGACGAGCCGCGTGTCGGAGGGGCTGCGCGATGCGTTCGAGCCGCGCGATCGGGCGGCTCCCCGCGGGCGGCGCGTGCCGTTCGATCTGCTGCTGGCCGCGGCCGTGCTGCTGCTCGTCGGGATCGCGCGGCCGCCTCGGATCGCGGGGCCCGCGGGCGTCGAGCGCGCGGACGCGACGCCCGTGCGCGGCGGCACGCTGCGCCTCGCCATCAGCGTGAACCTGCGCACGCTGGATCCGGCGATCGCGTACGACGAGGCGTCCGCGCCGATCGAGGCGCTGCTGTTCGCGCGGCTCGTGACGTGGGACGCGGACGGGCGCGTGGTGCCGGAGCTGGCGGAGCGCGTCGATCTCTCCGACGACGGCAAGACGTACACGTTCACGCTGCGGCCGAACGTGCGGTTCCACGACGGCGCGGAGCTCACGGCCGCGGACGTGGTGCGATCGATCGAGCGCTCGCTGCACCCGAAGACGCCGTGCCCCGCGGCCAGTCACTACGCGTCGATCCAGGGGTTCGACGCGTTCCGCAGCGGCAAATCGGAGCACCTCGAAGGCCTGCGCGCGGCCTCGGATCGCACCGTCATCGTCGAGCTCGTGGAGCGCGACGCGACCTTCCTCTCGCTGATGACGCTCGGCTTCGCGGCGCCGGTGTGCCCGAGCATGGGCGCGACCGTCGACACCACGTCGCCCGTCGTGCCGTGCGGCGCGGGGCCGTTCCGCCTCGCGTCGTTCGAGCCGGAGTCGGGCTTGAGGCTCGTGCGGCACGAGGCGTATTACCGGCCGGATCGCCCGTACCTCGACGCGATCGAGTGGATCACCAACGTGCTGCCGCGCACGCAGCGCTACCGCTTCGAGGACGGCTCGCTCGACGTGGTGCGCGAGCTGTCGTCCGGGGACACGGCGCGGTACACGGCCGACGAGCGGTGGCGGGGGCTCGTCGCCTGGTCGACCAAGAAATCGACGAACGGGTTCTTCCTCAACACGGAGATGGCGCCCTTCGATTCGCGGGCGATGCGGCGCGCGGTCGCGGCGGCGGTGGATCCGTCGGTGCTCCCGAAGGTCAGCACGGACATCGCCGAGAACGATCGCGTGCTGCCGCCGTCGGTGCCCGGCCCCGACCGCGGCAAGCGGATGCGCACGCACGATCTGGCGTTCGCGCTCGCGGAGGTGGCGCGCGCGGGGTACCCGTTCGATCCGGCGACGGGCAAGGGCGGCTACCCTCACGCGATCGATTACCTGACGGTGCCGGACAGCTTCCAGCAGCAAGAGGCCGAGGTGTACGCGCAGCAGCTCGCGCGCATCGGCGTGCGGATCCGGCTGCGGCTCGTGCCGTTCGCGGCGTACCTCGCGGAGGTGTCGCGCCGCCGCACGACCGCGATGGGCTCCACGGGCTGGGGCGCCGATTTCCCGGACCCGGCGAACTTCTTCGAGTCGGTGCTGCACACGCGCGCCATCCACGACGAGGGCTCGCTCAACGTGGCGTTCTTCTCGAACGCGGAGCTGGATCGCGTGCTCGATCAGGCGCGCGCCGAGAGCGACGTGAACAAGCGGATGGCCCTCTACGAGCGCGCGGAGGAGATCGTGCGCGAGGAGGCGCCGTGGATCCCCGCGACGGTGCCGCGCTCGCTGGAGGTGCGTCAGCCGTACGTGCGCGGGTACGCGCCGCACCCGATCTTGCCGGTGCCGCTCGCGGACGTGTGGCTCGATCCGGCGGGCCGCTCGGGGGCATCGGCGTTCTTCGGAGCGCCGGGATCGCCGCGGGGCGCGCGCGTGCTGGGTCGCGCGACGTTGCGCGCGTGGGGGCAGCCGTGAAGGCCGCGCGCCTCGGATGGAGGCAGCCGTGAAGGCCGGGGTGGTGCGCGCCGCGTCGCGCCTGGCGTGGGCCGCGCTCGTCGTCGTGGTGGTGACGACGCTCTCGTTCTTCGTGATCGAGGAGCTCCCGGGCGACGCCGCGCGCATGCTCGTCGGACCGCAGGCCTCGGAGCAGGACGTCGCGCAGGCCCGCCGCCTCTACGGGCTCGATCAGCCGCTGCTCCAGCGGTACACGCGCTTCTGGGGCCGGCTCGTGCACACCGGCGCGCCGAAGATCGATCCGAAGGACCGCGAGCACCGGAGCTGCGCGCTCGTCGCCGGCAGCGTGCACATGGATCTCGGGTACAGCTTCACGTACCGCAAGCCCGTCGTCGATCTGCTGGCGGCGCGGATCCCACGATCGTTCGAGCTCGCGGTGGCGACGTTCCTGGTGCAGGCGCTCTTCGGCGTGGGCCTCGGCGTGCTCGCGGCGAGCCGGCGGAGCACGCGGTGGGACGACGCGACGCTCGGCGCGACGGCGCTCGGGATGAGCGCGCCGGTGTTCCTGGTCGGCCTCTTGTTGCAGTACGTGCTCGCCTACCGGCTGCGGCTCCTGCCGTACGACGGGTACGGCAAGACGTCCGCGGATCAGATCCGCTCGCTGGTGTTGCCGGCGACGACGCTGGGCGTGCTCGGCGTCGCGCTGTACGCGCGGCTCGCGCGCGACGAGGTGACGGCGGCGCTCGGTCAGGATTTCGCGCGGACGGCGCGCGCGAAGGGCGCGTCGCGGGCGCGGGTGCTCGTGGTGCACGCGCTGCGGACCGCGATGGTGCCGATCGTGACGATCGCGGCGCTCGACCTCGGCACGATGATCGGCGGCGCGGTCGTGACGGAGAAGCTGTTCCGCTGGCCCGGCGTCGGCCAGATGATGGTGGACGCCGTCCTGAACCGCGACGGCTCCGTGGTGCTCGGCGTCGTCCTCTTCACGTCAACAGCAGTCGCGCTCTCGACGGTGCTCCTCGACTTACTGCTGCCGTTCGTGGACCCGCGCTTGGCGGACGCACGAAGGAACCGCAAGGCACGCTGAAGCGCCGCTTCGAATCACGCGACGCTTCCCCGCCCTGAACGAGCAGCGCGAGAGATTTGGGCGGGGCGGACCGCGCGGAGCGAAGCGAGCACGGGCCGGGGGTGGGCACCTGAGGAACGCCCGCAATTTGTGGGATTTACAAGGGGGCTCCGGGCGCCACTGGGAGGACGGAGTCCGGTCCGCGAAGGCGGAGCTCCGCCTGGCGGAGCGGAGTCCGTAGCGGAGTGGACGCAGTCCTCGACGTTGCGCGCCCCCTCGTATCACTCCCCCGCGATGCGGAAGACGCTTCGGATCACTCCGACAGGGCGCGGCACTCGTGCTGGAGATCGCTGTCGGCCGGCGCGAGATCCGCGCAGCGCTTGAACGAGGCCTTCGCGTTCTTGCCGAGCTGAAGCTCCACGCCGCCGCGCATCTGCCACGCCTTCGGGTTGTTCGGCGCGGCTTGCGTGTACTGCACGGCGAGGTCGTACGCCTTCGCCGTCTTGCCCTTGCTCATCGCCGTGATGACGCGGAAGCTGAGCGGCTTCTTCTCGTCGTCCTCCGGCGCCAACGGCTCCGCAGACGCCGTCGCCGATGCGCTCGCCGTCGCGCTCGCGGTGGCCGTCGCCGTCGCCGTTCCGCTGTCCGACGAGGTCGCGGTGGCGGACGTCGCGGGCGCCGTCGTCGTCGTCTCCGTCGCGGAGGCGGTCGTCGCGGGCGCGCGGCTCGTGGTCGCGGTCACCGCCGCCGTCGTCGCGCCGGAGCCGCTCCCCGAAGCCGATCCGCCGCCGCGCAGCACCCGGTTCAACACGAGCAGCGTGACGATCGCGACGACGATCACCACCACGATCGGCACGACCTTCGAGCTCTGGTTGGTCGGCAGCGTGAGCGCCTCGTCCTCACCGGAGGCCGCCGCTGGAGGGCTCTTCCCCTTCCCCTTCTGCGACGCGGGCCCCTTCTGCGAGGCCGGCTCCCTGGCGTGCGGCCCGCTGAGCGGCTGCCACTCCTTGTCGCCGATCGAAGGCGGCGGCCGATCGCTCTTGCCCGGAGGCGATCCCTTCTCGGGCTGCATGCGCGCGGGCGGCAAGGTGGACGCCTCGCTCGGATCCTTCGCCGCGGCGTCGCCCGTCTGCTTCGAGCGGTCCGCGGGCAGCGGCAGCTCCAGCCCGATGCCCGGCTTCGTCACGCGGCGCGGGTTCACCACCTGCACCTTCGCGACGCCGGCCTGCAGCGCGGCGGCCATCCCGGGCTCGGATCGCAGCGTCGTGTTGAGGTCGCTGCGCTCCGCCGGCCCCTTCGGAGCGCCCTCTTCCGGCGACGGCGAGAACGCCACCGCCGCCTTCGCCGAAGCGTCCTTCGCGGCCTCCGCAGGCTGCGGGTCCGGCGTCTTCGGCGCCTCCGGCGAGGGCGCCGTCGCGGGCGCGATCTCCGCCGCGGCGGCGGGCAGCGCCGCATCCGTCGCGACCTCGAGCTTCGCGTCTCCGATCCACTTCTGCGTGTCGACGCCCCCGCTCGTCTCTGCGCGCGCCGCCTCCGCGACCGTCGCGACCTCGGCGATCACCGGCGCCGCTGCGGTCTTCGGCGCCTCCGCGATGGCCGGCGCAGCCTTCGCCGCGTCCGCCTCCACGATGCGGACGGTCTCCATCGCGCGCGGCAGCGACGCCTGCACGTCCCCGCCCGGGATCGGCGCGGGGCGCGGCACCTTCTCCGCGAGCGCCGCCTCGGCCATGTCGATGCGCGCGGGCGGCGGGATGCTCGCGCCGTCGTCCCCCGGCACGATCGTGGTTTGCCGCGGCCCCGAAGACGACGGCGGCTCTCCGTCCGTCTCCGCGTGCGGCGGCGGCTCCGAGGCGTCGAGCGAGTCCCCGCCGACGGACGGCACCACCTCGCTCTCGGCCGTGTCCGTCGAGTCCTCGTGCCCGCCGGCCTCCTGCGCGAGCAAGAGGCCCTCGAAGTACAGCTTGGAGATCGTGTTGAGCGTCGACAGATCCTCGAAGGGCGACGCGTCCACGACGGCCATCAGATCGCGCTTGCCGTCGAACAGCCGAAGGATCCCGTTCAGCTCGTCGGGGATCTCGTTGAGGCGCTCGAGCAGCTCGTCCCCGTTCACCTGGAACACGGTGGAGAGCGGTGGCAACGACTCCAGCAAGCGGCCCCACTCGTCGAGCCGCCGCATGCCTTCCATCAGGAGGCCCTGCGTCGACGTCTCGATCACGTCGGGGTTCTCGACCTTGGTGAACTCGACCTCGAACGTGCCCTCGTTCCAGATGAGCGCGCGGTACACGGCCTCCTCGCCGGTGAGCCGGCCGAGCACCGCGTCGACGCACTTGCCGTCACGGAAGAAGACGTGCGCCTCGTACCCCTGGTTCTGCAGGTGAACGATGCCGCTCTTGCGGTTGACCTCGAACGTCTGGATGAGGTCCACGACGCCCATGTCCGCGACGGAGCCGGTGAACCGCGTGCGCCCCGCGACCGTCGTGCTCTTCGTCGCGATGCGCTCCCGCGTGCGTCGCGCGATGAGCAGGTTCACGCGCGCGATCAGCTCGCGGACGAAGATCGGCTTCGTGAGGTAGTCCTCGACGCCGAGCTCCAGGCCGCGGATCTTGTCCTCGATCGACTTCTGGCTCGTCAGGAAGACGACGGGGATCGTCGACCACTCGGCGTGCTCCTTGAGCTTCCGCACGAGCGCGTAGCCGTCCATCGTCGGCAGGCGCGTGTCCGTGAGCACCAGGTCGGGCGGCGACAGCTCGATCTTCGCGAGCGCATCCTGGCCGTCGCGCGCTGTAGTCACGCTGAAGCCTGCCTTCTTGAGGCTGACCTCGAGGACGCGGACGCTCCGGGAGTCCGCGTCGACTAGCAAGAGTTGCTGCTTCGCCACGCGCGGCGCGAAGAATGGCTAGCCGGGGGCGAGGGTGTCAAGGATCCGAAGGCTTTTGCCTCGCCGCGGCCGCCCCAGAGGGATCGTTTATTTCCGTGGCGCCCACGGATCGACCACGCCCGACGAGGGGGCGGGCTTCTTCGGCTTGCTCCACGGGTCGACCACGCCGGGCACCTGCCCCTTCTTGGAGGTGCCGGACGTCGCGCCGCTGCCCTTCGCGGACGAGGCGGTGGTCCGCGTGGGTACCGACGCCGCGGGCTCCGGCGCGGGCGCGGGCTCGCTGGACGCGACCGCGGCGGTTGCGGGGGCCTGCGACGCCGTGGAGCCGCTCGAAGCCGTGACCGCAGCGCTCGCCGGGGCCGCGGGGGCGAAGGGCGCGGCCGTCGTCGCGGAGGCGTCGGACGCGCCGGATCCGCCTGAAGAGAAGGCGATCGCGCGCACCGAGACGCCCACGAGCGTCAGCACGGCCAGCGCCGCGGCGCCGATCGCGGCGACCCGCGTCCACGACGAAGGCGGCCGGAGATCCCCGGCCGGCGCCGCGTGGGGCACCGCCACCTCTTCCCGGAGCTGCAGCGGCGGCCGTCGCGAAGGATGCCGCCCGCCGAGCGACTCCGTCGCGGCCGCGACCGGATCCTCGATCGCGTGCCGCAGCGCCGCCGCGAGCTCCTCCATCGACGCGAACCGATCGTCCGGCTCCTTTTCGAGGCACCGCATCACGATCGGCCCCAGCGCGCCGAGCCGGCTCGCGTCCGGGGCGACGCGCTCGATCGGCTCCGGGTTCGCGAAGATCTGCTTCGTGAGCACGCCGGCCGAGTTGTCGGCCTCGAAGGGGACGCGGCCCGCGAGGCACTCGTACAGGATGACGCCGAGCGCGTAGATGTCGGCCCGGTGATCGATGGTCTTTCCGGAGGCCAGCTCGGGGCTCATGTAGTGCGGCGTGCCGAACACCATGCCGACCTTCGTGAGCTTTTTGGAGGAGCCGGCCATCTTCGCGACGCCGAAGTCGAGCACCTTCGCCGTCTCGTTCTCGGCGCCGACGAACACGTTGTCCGGCTTCAGGTCGCGGTGAATGACGCCGGCCGCGTGCGCCGCGGCGAGGGCGTCCGCGCAGCCGGCGAGGATGCGGGCGCAGCGCGCGGGCTCGATGGTCTTCTCGGCCTTCAGGATGGCGGCGAGGCTCGTCCCCTTGAGCAGCTCCATCACGAAGAACGGCACGGTCTTGCCGCGGATCTCGCACTCGCCGAAGTCGCTGACCGAGACGAGCGCGGGGTGCCCGATCGCGGCCGCGGCCTTCGCTTCGAGCAGGAAGCGCTGCAGGTGCTCGCCGTTCTGCGCGATCTCCGGCCGCAGCACCTTGAGGGCGAAGCGGCGGTCGAGCGCGTTGTGCACGACCTCGTAGACAGTGCCCATCCCGCCCTCGCCGATGGGCCGCAGCACCGTGTATTTGCCGGAGAGCGTCTGCCCGACGAGCGGATCGGTGTGGTGCTCCTCGGGCGCGTCGACGAGGCGGGCCCCGTCGAAGGCGCAGAACCGCGACCCGCGCGAGAACCGCTCACCGCATTCGGGGCACTTCGGCCGCGCGGTCGGCAGGGGCACGGAGGCGGCGGCGTCGCGCGGATCGCCTTCGATCGCAGGCGGATCCGGTGGCGGAGGAGGCTCCCCGCCGCCGCCTCTTCCGCCGGAGCCCATGCGCATGGTCGCGCCCATGGCCGCAGATGCTAGCGCACGAGCGGCGGAATCCAGGGATTTTAGCGATGTCGGTGAAGACGGACGCGACCGCATCCACGCGATGGCTTGCGTGCTGCACGTTTCACGAAGAGGTCTGGATGGGGGGTCCCGCCGCATGGCGGGGGGAAGGGTGGGAACCACCCTTCCAACGGGAACGAGACGCTCAGATCTCGGAGAGGATCTTCGCCTTGCGCTGGTTGAAGTCCTCGTCGCTGATGAGGCCCTTGTTCTTCAGGTCCGCCAGCTTCGCGAGGCGCTCTTCCACCGACGGGCCGCCGGCCGCGGGGGCCGCTGCCTGCGGAGGCGCCGCTTGCGGAGCCCCTGGAGCGCCGGGGGGCGGGCCGTAACCCTGGGGCGCCTGCGGGTAGCCCTGGGGCGCCTGCGGGTAACCCTGGGGCGCCTGCGCGTAGCCCTGCGGAGGCTGCTGCTGCGGGTAACCCTGCTGCGGATAGCCCTGCTGCTGCGGATAGCCCTGCTGCGGGTAACCCTGCGGGCCCCAGCCGGGCTGCATCATGTTCGCGGCCATGCCCATGCCGATCGCCGCCTGCGCGCCCATCTGAGCGACGCCCGCGTTCGCGCCGCCCTTCGCCATGCCTTCGCCGGCGCCGAGCATCGCCTGACCGGCCGCGTACTGGTTCCAGCCGCCGGCCATCTGCGTGTAGCGCTGGTCGTTCTGGTAGCGCTGATCGAGCTCCATCTGCTTGGCGCGCGTCGTGTCGGCCGAGATGCCCACGGAGCGGCGAGCCTCCGCGCGCTTCTTGTTGGCCTCCTGCAACATCTGCTTGTCCTCGGCGGAGAAGTTGATGTTGAAGTTGCCGATCTCGAGGATCTTGACGCCGATCTCTTCCAGGTTCGGCGCGCTCTGCTGGATGCGGCCCGCGATCTCCAGGCTCATGCCGGCCATGTTCAGGAGGCTCTTCTGCTGCTGCACGCAGAGCGAGCCGATCACGTTCTTCACGCTGAGGAAGAACTTGCCCTTCACCCACGAGAGGATCTGGTCGTTGTCCTGAACGCCGGCCATCTGGCCGTGGTAGCCGATGATGAAGCGGACCGGGTCCACCACGACGAGCGCGAATTCGCCAAAGATGCGCGGGGTCACGAACTCGAAGAGGATCGGGTCCTCCATCGACTCCAGCGGGCCGCCGAAGGGGACGCCGCGGACCGGCTGCATCTTCACGAAGAAGATCTCCGCGATGAAGACGTCACCGCCGGTGAAGTTGTTGATGATGTTGTTGAGGAACGGGATGTTCTGCGTCTGGAGCGTGTGGCGGCCGGGCGGGAGGTGACCGACGTAGCGACCGTCCTTGAAGAAGACCGCGCACTCGTCCGAGTCGACGGTGAGCTGCGACCAGAAGGGGATGTTCTGATCCGGGTGCTTGTAGACAATCAGGGGTTTGAACTGGTCGGGGCGCGCAATCATCATCTCGCGCACGCCACCTTTGACGAAATCCATGATCCCCATCGCGGGTTCTCCCTTCGTGCCGCAGACCCGTGTCCACGAGCGGCCGGCAAGATAGAACGTGGTCGCCCCCATCGCAACGCTGCTTTCCGGGTTTCGCTGAGTTTTTCGTGCCGCGCGAGGCACGCCGGAGCTCCTGCGCGGGGCGCGAATATTCCCGGCCGGTCCGCGATCCCCATTTTTCGGGAGGCCGCCCCTCGATCGACTGGATGTTTCGGGTGACGCGAGTGTGCCAGTGTGGGGACCCTGAGGAGGCAGATCATGGTGGCCAAGGCCGTCGCGACAAGCCCGCTTGTTTCCACCTATTTCGACGATCCGCCTCCGTCGGACCCCCACGCGACGGCCTGCTTGCCATGGCGCGCGCTGCTCCTCGGCGTCCGGCCGTCGCGCGTGGAGCTCCGGGGGCTCTGCGCGCTCGTGACGGGGCGGGTCGCGGCGCTGGCGAAGGCCCGACACGTCAAGCTGGAGGTCATCCATTTCGCGACCCACGCCTGGGCGGATCGCGACGTCCTCGGGTTCTGCCTCGGGGGCCTCCTCACGCGGGAAATCCTGCGGGCGCCGCCGCGCGGGCGGGTCACGCTGGTCACGACGCCGCGACAGGGGGGGACCGAGCTGCGGCTCGTGAACTGGTCCTGCTCGAGTCCCCTGTTCGCCTCGCGGGACTCGGACCAGGGCGCGCGGCGCTCGGGGAAAGGGCACGATCTCGAGCTGCACTTCTGCCTGCTGGCCGTGGAGGCGCACGGCGGGAGCGCCTGGACCGAGACGGAAGAGACGGGGTCGATCGTGTGCCTGAGGTTGCCCGATGGTCAGTGACGACGACAAGCGCTCGGCTCCGCGGATCGCCGAGCTCGAGGCGGCGCTCGCAGAGGCGCGGGCGGCGTGCGCTGCCAAAGACCGGCTCCTCTCCATGGTGAGCCACGAGCTGCGGTCTCCGATGAGCGCCCTCCTCGGCTTCTCGCAGCTGCTCCTCCGAGACGCGAAGTCGGACCCGCACCTCCACCGGCACCAGAGGCGGCTCGAGACGATCCAGGAGGTGGGCGATCACATCGTGCATCTGCTGGACGATCTCGGGAGCCTCGCCCGCTCCGAGGCGACGGCGGCTTCGATCGATCTCCAATGCCTGGATCTCGGGCACGCGATGCGGGAGGTCGCCGGCATCTTCCAGGAGACCGCGGAGGAAGCGGGCGTTCACCTGGAGAGCGTGCCCCTGCCGAACGGCACGCCGAACGTCCGCGCGGATCGCATGCGGCTCCGGCAGATCCTCCTGAACCTCGTCTCGAACGCGGTGAAGTACAACCGGCCGGGCGGCAGCGTCACCCTCGATGTATCCCGGCTGGAAACAGCTCGTATTCGAGTTATCGTGATGGACACCGGGACAGGGATCCCGTTCGAAAAACAGAGCGGCTTGTTCGGCGCGTTCCATCGTGCAGGTCGAGAGAACGGCCCCATCCCGGGGACCGGCCTCGGCCTCTTGCTCGCGCGGCGGATGGCCGAGCAAATGGGGGGCACCGTCGCGTTTCGCAGCGTGCCCGGAGAAGGATCCGCCTTCTGGGTGGAGCTCGACGCCCTCGATCCAGTCTCTTTCGCGCGGGAGAACGAAGATGCGCCCCTCCCTGACAGCCCCAGCGGGTGTTACTGTCTGCACCCGCAAGATGAATGTCCTCTTGGTCGACGATCACCCGATGCTGCGTGAGGGCATTCGCGCGCTGTTCCGGCAGCACGAGGACGTCACCATCGTCGGCGACGCTCGCAGCGGCGAAGAGGCGGTCGCGGAGGCGCGGCGGCTGCGACCGGACATCATCGTGATGGATATCTCGATGCCCGGCCTGACCGGCGTGGAGGCGACGCGCATCATCCTGCAGGAGCTGCCGGGGACCAAGATCGTCGCGCTCACGATGAACCGCGACAAGCACCATGTTCAAGCCATGTTCGAGGCCGGCGCGTCGGGATACGTGGTGAAGACCTCGGCGTCGGGAGAGCTGCTCTCCGCGATCCGCGCGATCGCCCGCGGGGAGACGTTCGTCAGCCCAGCGGCCGCGGGGGCGCTCGTCGACGGCATGCGGCGCCGCAAGACCGACCAGCCGGCCGACCTCACGGACAAGCTGACGGCGCGCGAGCGAGAGGTGCTCCGGCTCCTCGCGCAGGGCTTCACCTCCAAGGAGATCGCGGGGCGCCTCGGCGTCGCGCCGTCCACCATCGACTCGCACCGGAAGCAGATCATGCTGAAGCTCTCGGCCCGTTCGGTGGCGCAGCTCACGCGGCTCGCGATCCGCGCCGGCCTCATCGAGGCCTGATTTCAGGACGCCGCGGGGGGTCGCGGCACGAGGCAGCGCACCTCGACGCCGCCGCGCTTGCGCTGCTCGACGGTGAGCTCTCCGCCGACGAGGCCGAGTCGATAGCGCATCGTCCGGAGCCCCAATCCGTCCGCCGGCGCGACGCCTCGCGGGAATCCGCGCCCGTTGTCGAGGATCTCGAGCCGCACCGAGCGGGCGTCCTCGCTGAGGCGAATCGTGACGCGCGTCGCCTGCCCGTGCCGGAGCGCGTTTTGAATCGCCTCCTGCGCGACTCGATAGATCTGGAAGGCGGCTGTCGACTCCGGGAGCAACACCGGCTCACCGCACTGGAAGAGACATCGCACTCGATGGGTGTGGCGCACCGTCTCCGCGAGCTGGCGCAGCGCTTCCATCAGGCCGTCCCCTCCGCGGATGAGCGGGTTCATCCCCCGCGCGACCTGGCGGGTGTGCTCGGCCGCCTGCGCGATGGCGTTCGCGATCCTCCGGAGCCTCGTCGAGAGCCGCGGGCTCAGCGCCTGCAAGTCAGGGAGCATTCCGGTCGCGAGGAAGCTGAGCCCCAGGAGCTCCTGACACACGCCGTCGTGCAGATCCGCGGCGGCGCTCTCCCGCTCTCGCTCGCCGATGCGGAGCACATCGGCCTCGATTTGCTTGCGTCCGGTCAAGTCGTGGAGGACGCCGGTGAAGAGGCCCAGATGAGCCACCTGACCGACGGCGAGCTCGAGCGGGAAGGTCGTCCCGTCCCGGCGCTGCCCCATGACCTCTCGCCCCTTGAGGAGCGCCTTTCTCACGCCGGTGCGACGGAAGCGGTGAAGATACCCGTCGTGCTCTTCGCGGTAGGGAGAGGGCATGAGCATCGTCACGTTTCGATCGAGCATCTCCGCCTTGGAATGGCCGAACATCCGCTCGGTCGCCGGATTGACATCGACGATGGTCCCGAGCAGATCGATCGTCACGACGGCGTCGACCACCGTGTCGAGGATGGCGCGCTGTCGCTCCTCGCTGGCCGCCAGGGCGGCGGTGCGCTCGGCGACGCGCGCTTCGAGCGTGGCGTTGAG
>JAXLYM010000022.1:0-162413 GCA_046351455.1 Polyangiaceae bacterium | reverse complement strand
AACCTCAACGTCACCACCGTGTTCCCGAACGGCCTCGCGAGCCGCTTCCATCAGGTGGTGTACATGCCCGTGACCGAGGACGCCGCGCAGGACACGCGCGAGTTCGCGTTCAGCTACCAGGGCGACAAGCAGGTGGTCACGCTGCGCGCGGCGAAGGTGTACCGCTCGGACGGGAAGGTCGACGAGGCGGTCGACACAGGCGAGGCCGGCGTCGCGAACCCCGCGATCTCGATGTACACGTCGACGCGCACCTTCTACGTGCGGTTCCCGCGCCTGTCGCCCGGCGACATCGTCGAGCTCCGCTACCGCGTCGAGGACGTCTCGCTCCGCAATGAGATCGCCGACTACTTCGGCGAGGTCGAGTACCTCCAGTCCGACGAGCCGATCGGATCGTCCGAGTACATTTTGATCTCGCCGAAGACGAAGAAGATGAACGTCTTCGTGTCGCCGCTGCCGGGCCTCAAGCAGGAGACGACGGAGAGCGGCGATCAGTCGATCCTCCGCATCAGCGCGAGCGACGTCGCGCCCATCGTGCCGGAGTCGGCGATGCCCCCGTGGTCGGAGGTGCTCGCGCACGTGCACGTATCGACGTTCAAGACGTGGGACGAGGTCGGCGCGTTCTACTGGGGGCTCGCCAAGGATCAGCTCGACGTCGACGACGAGGTGCGGAAGAAGGTCCGCGAGCTGACGAAGGGGCTCAAGGACGACGCCTCGAAGGTGAAGGCGATCTACAAGTACGTGACCGAGCTGCGCTACGTCGCGCTCGAGCTCGGCATCGAGGGGATCCGCCCGCGCCGCGCGTCGCAGACGATGGCTCGCGGCTGGGGCGACTGCAAAGACAAGGCGGCCGTCATCGTGACGATGCTGCGCGAGATCGGCATCCCCGCGACGATGGTGCTCGTGCGGACGCAGATGCGCGGCGGCTTCGAGAACGAGCCCGCGAGCCTCGCGCCGTTCGACCACGCGATCGCCTACGTGCCGTCGCTCGATCTGTACCTGGACGGCACCGCGGAGCACACCGGCTCGACCGAGCTGCCGGTCATGGATCGGAACGCCTTCGCGCTGCAGATCAACGAGGGCAAGCCGAAGCTCGTGCACCTGCCGCAGCCCGGCATCGACGCGTCCACGCTGAAGCGGCAGGTCGAGGTGACGCTCGCGGCGGACGGCTCCGCGCAGCTCGCGAGCGACACCACGGTGACCGGCGCGTTCGCTCCGGAGTGGCGCATGCGCTACCTCGCCGAGGGCACGCGGCGCGATCGGCTCACGCGCGATCTCGCGTCCGACTTCGGCCCGATCGAGCTCGCGACGGGGAAGGGCAGCGTCGAGACGAGCGACATGGACAACGAGGAGGAGGCCGTGCACGTGAAGGCGAAGGCGAAGGCCTCCGCGTTCGCGCGCAAGGAGGGCGAGACGCTCAGCGCGCCGGCCGGTCCGCTCCAGCGCCTCGCGGCGTCGCTCGCGTCGCAGTCGTCGCGCACGCAAGACGTCGTGGTGGGCCCGCTCAATACGCACGAGGAGACGTGGACGATCAAGCTGCCCGCGGGCGCGAAAGCCACGCGCGTGCCGCTGCCGCTCTCGATGGACACGCCGTTCGGCAGCTTCGCGATCAAGGTCGAGGACGCGAACGGAAAGGTCACCGTGAAGAGCACGCTCATCCTCAAGAAGACGCGCATCGCGCCCGGCGAGTACCAGGGCTGGCGCGCCTTCTGCGAGGCCGTCGATCGCGCGTTCGGTCAGCGCGTCGTGGTCGGCAAGTGAACGAGCCCGCGCGCGACGAAGCTCCTCCTGCCCCGGTGACCGGGCTGCCGGAGGGCGTGCTCGTCGCGCGCGTGGGCGCCGGCGCGAACTGCTCGTCCGCGGGCAGCGCGATCGACATCCTCTTCTATACGAGCGTGATCGCCGGAGCGATCGCGGTGGCGCTCTCGGCTGCGTTCCCGCCGCGCCCGGTTGCCGCGGACGGCGAGCCCTCCGATCGCGGCGGTCCGCAGGATCCCGAGGGCGATGACCCGCGGGGCGAAGTGAAGTAATCGAGGCACCATGAGCGACTGGTTCGAAGCGCGAGTGGCCTCGATCTCCCCGGCGGCGGACAACCTCGTGCACCTCCACCTGGACGTCCCGGCGGAGGTCGCGTCCTCGCACACGATCCCCGGGCAGTACGTGAAGCTCGCGATCGAGGGCGTCGGCGAAGGCTTCTTCGCGATCGCGTCGCGCCCAGGAGCCGCCGCGGATCGTCTGGAGCTGCTGCTGAAGCTCGGCGCCGCCGTGACGGACGCGGTGAGCCGCCTGCCCGAGGGCGCCGCGGTTCGCACGACGACCGCGCAGGGCAAGGGTTTCCCGTTCGATCGCGCGAAGGGCCGAGACCTCGTCCTCGTCGCGACCGGCTCCGGCGTGAGCCCGATCCGCTCGGTGATCGACGCGGTGATCGCGGATCGATCGAGCTTCGGCAAGGTGTCGCTGTACCTCGGCGCGCGCACGCCTTCGGCCTTCGCGTACCGCGATCGCTTCGACGCGTGGCGCGCCGCGGACGTCGACGTGTTCCCCGTCGTGAGCCGCCCGCAAGACACCGGCTGGAGCGGCCTCACGGGCTACGTGCAGACGCACCTCCAAGGCGTGCACCTCGCGACGGCGATCGCGTTCCTGTGCGGTCAGAAGCCGATGGTGGAGGCCGTGAAGAAGGCCCTCGCCGAGCAGGGGATGCCGGCCGACTCGATCTTCCTCAACTTCTAGATGTAGCGGACGGTCACGATCTCCAGCTCGACCTCGCCGGAGGGGCGGCGCACCGTGATCACGTCGCCGAGGCGCTTGCCGAGGAGCGCTCGACCGATCGGCGATTTGTAGCTGATGCGGCCGTGCGCGCCGTCGCTCTCGTCCTCGCCGACGATGAAGTACGTGGAGCGCGCGCCGTCCTCGTCCTCGACGTCCACCGTCGCGCCGAAGAAGACCTTGTCGCCGCGCTGCTCCTTCGGATCCACGACGACCGCGTCCTTCAAGCGGTGCGTGAGGAAGTGCATCCGGCGATCGATCTCGCGGAGCTTCTTCTTGCCGTAGATGTACTCGGCGTTCTCGGAGCGATCGCCCTGCGCGGCGGCGTCGGCCACCTCTTGCACGACCTTCGGGCGCTCGTGACGGAGGCGCGCCATCTCCTCCGAGAGCTTCCGCGCGCCTTCGGGCGTCATGTAGTTCGGGGCTCCCATCGAGGGCGGTTTTACCGCATGAGCGACGGGTCGGGGGCCTCGGTCAGCTTGCTGCTCCAGACGAGGCCGGCGACCGCCTCTCTCACCCAGCGATCGCGCACCTTCTTGGCGAGGTCGGGGTGGTCCGTCGAGACGACCGCGAAGCCTTGCACGAGGCAGGTGCCCGGCCACGACTGGTACGAGGCCATGAAGCCCACGTAGTCGTCCGTCGCGACGATGGACTCCACGCCGCCCTCCTGCAGCCGCACGAGCACGGGCTTCTTCTGCTCCTGGACGGACTGCGTCGTCTTGAGGAGCTGCGACTGGCCGAGGCGCACGCCGTAGTTCTCCGCGATCGGCGTCGCGTATTTCATGAAGTCGGCGAGGCAGTGCTCCGGATCGTTCGGCCCGTCGATCGGGCTGTACCGGATCGTCACCATCGCCGTGTAGTCCTTGCCGTACTGGAACGAGGCGCGCGTCGGGTTCCCCCAGATCTTGATGCGGCGCCAGTTCTTCCAGTCCGCGAGCGGCACGGCCAGCGTGTTCCACTTGTCGCGCCGCTTCGACGAGAAGGGCTCCGTGAGGAGGCGCTGCAACGCCGCTTTTTCAGGGTCCGACGCGTCTCCGCCCGGGTTGTCGCGCGTGATCGATTTCGGTGTCGGGGGACGCTCGGGCGGTGGAGGCGGCGGGGCCTCGGCCGGGACGATCGGCGTGCCGCAGCCGACGATGAGGAGGGCGAGGACAGCGAAAGAAGGTCGAAGCATCGAAGCACCGTGGGGCGCCGCTTTCGAAGGGGGCTCGTTCACAGCTTCACCTCGCGAACGTGGATCCGGTCGAGATCGTGAAGGCCGAGGCCGAGCTCCGCGGCGATACGGATGTAGGACGGCTCCCGACCCGCGCTCTTCAGCGAGGGCAAACCTTTGTCGCGGCGGAGGCGCTCCACCTCTCCCCAGCCGATCGTGTCCATCGCGACGGGATCGGTCGTGGCGTAGACGGTCTCCAGCGGGACGCGGCGCTCGGGGTTGCGGTCGAGCGGGCCGCCTTCGTAGATGATCTTGTACGCGTCCACGATGTGGAGCACGACGCGGCGCTTCACCGCGGACTGCGCGTAGAGCTCTGCGATCTGCGGGCTCGCGAGGTGATCGTGGAAGGCGCCGGGGTTGATGATCGACCCGTGCGTGATGTTTTTGAGGCAGCCGGTGTAGCCGCAGATCGAGTGGTCCTTGATCATCGCGACGTTGATCACCGCGGTCGCGTCGGTGAGCGGCCTCACGTAGCGCGTCGGGACGCCGCACACGTAGAGCACGTCCGTGTTGGCGTCGGAGTTGTCGTGGAAGACGGCGCGCACGCCCTCGGGGAAGGCTGGATCGAGCGTGTCTTTTCTTCGATCGATGATCCGCGCGCCGGCCAGGAAGGAGTGGAACTGCTCGTACAGCACGACGCTCGTCGGCGGCACTCCGGCGGCGACGACGCCGCGCACGACCTCGACCACGAGCTCTTTGTTGGTGGCCATCGTCGAGCCGAGGCGCCCCGCGATGCCGTTGATCTTGATCGCGACGCGATCGTCCTTGCGCACGAACTGACCGAACGCGTCGCCGATCCGGCTCTTGCCGGTGAGCTCGGACATCGCGCGGGCCAGCATGTCGCGGGCGCAGTCTTCCTTGGGCCAGAGGCCGTTCGGCTGGAGGCTGCCCTCCTTCGACACCTTCACGATCTCGCCCGGGATCGAGAGGGGCACGAACCTCCCTCCGTCGCCGCCGCCCGCGACGTCGTCCGCGGCGCGCGAAGAGGAGGTCGCGAGCGAGAGCGCGCCCGCCGCTGCGCCGCACAGGAGGGCGCGCCGCGGCACCAGCGGGCCGAGCCCAGGATCGAAGGCGTCTCCTCTTCGCGGCATCACGTCGAGCGCGTCAATCGTAGCTGACCGGAGAGCGACTCGCATGGGGTGTCGGCCCGACACCCTCCGACGGCGGGTCGACACTTTCGGGTGGGAGCGAGCACGCAAATTCCCCTTGAAATGAAGGGATCTCGGCGCGGCACGCCGTTCGCTATTTGGGGAGCTCGGAGGGTTCTCCCAATGAGCGACCAAACAGAAGACCGAGTTCCTGAGAAGAAGGGTTTTTCCACGTGGCACAAAGTCGCGTTGTGGCTCGGGGGCGCGACGCTCCTCGGGCTCGTCGCGTACTCGGGTGTGCTCGGCGACACGCTCGGAGGCGCCGCGACCGCGATCGCCCCGGATCCGCAGCCGATGCACGCGCGGACGAGCGCGACGGCCGCGAGCGCACAGGCGAGCACGGGCACGTCCACCGACGCGGCGCCCGCCGTCGCCGCCACCACACCGAGCGCCGCGGCGACAGCGGAACAGTCCGCGTCCACCGAGCGAACTGACACCGTGCCGCGCGCCGACGACAAGGCACCACACGCGACGGACGACAAGGCACCACACGCGGCGGACGGTGGTCCGCGAGCGCCGGAGCCGAGCGCGACCGGCTCCGCCGCGATCACCGCCGACGGCAAGGTCATCCTCAATCTGGCGACCGAGATGGAGCTGCGGAAGCTCCCGGGCATCGGGCACGCGCGCGCTCAGGCGATCCTCGGGCTGCGCGACAAGCTGGGGCGCTTTCGCCGCGTCGAAGAGCTCCTGCGCGTGAAGGGGATCGGGAAGAAGAGGCTCGCGACGCTGCGATCTCGCGTCGTGCTCGATCCGCCTTGAGGTGGGCAGAGGACGGGACGAAAAGGGAATCAGGGAGAGGTTGGAAAATAGTATTCGACAAAACGTCGAATGAGAGTTAGGGCTGTATGACGAAGAAGGAAGTTCTCCGGGACATCCGTGGGCTCGCCGCTGCTGGGCGCGTCCGCGTGACGAGCCACGGACGACTGCGAATGAGCCAGCGTGGGGTCACATACGCCGACCTCCGGTACGGTCTGACGAACGCGAGCGACTGCGAGGCAGGGGAAGAAGGGAAGTGGAGAGTATGGACCAAGGACACGTCCGGAGATTCGCTGACGATCATCCTGTTCCTTCAAGATGGGATTCTGATCATCACTGTGTTCTGACCGGAACAAGCACCCAGAACAGCCCCTCTTCCGGGGCCAGAAAGGAGGTGAAGATGAAGAAGGAAGAAGCGACGGTCTGCGTCTCGTGCGGCGTGCAGGCCATGACCCCCGGTCCGGTCACGCTCACGCGCGAGATCGGGGAGCACACGTTCTCCGCCACGGTGTCGGGCCAGGTCTGCGGCGCCTGCGGTGAGACCATCGCAGAGCTCGCGGACGGCGAGCGGTTCGATCTCGCGATCGCGGAGATCCTGTCGGAGGCGGCGCCCACGGGCGACTCCTTCCGCTTTCTGCGCAAGGTCGTCGGTCTGCGCGGCCGCGACCTCGCGCGGATGCTCGGGATCGCGGGCGACACGATCTCCCGCTGGGAGAACGGCAAGCACGCGATCGACCGCGCCGCGTTCTTCGTGCTCGGGCAGATCGCCCGGGAGATGCGCACGGGCGCGACGTCGATGCGGGATCTCCTCGTGCGCGGGGAGATGCCGAAACCGCTGCCGCGCCACGTGAATGTGCATCTCGAATAGCGCCGCGCATCGTGCGAAGCTGCCCGCATGAGCACGCAGGCAGCGTTCGATCGAAGTCAGCCCTCGGTGGATCCTGCGCGGGGTGGCGGGATCGCTGGGGGCGCGCGCTGTCCGGCGGGCCGAGAGGCCGTCGGTGCACGCGCCAGGCTGCGATGCGCGCTCGGCGTCGTCGTGTGGCTCGCCGCGGCCGGGTGTGACGCCGGCTCCGGCGGGTCGGGCGCGACGACGGGCGGCGCCACGACGGCGGCTGCGACGACGACGGCCGCGGCGCCTCCTCCGGCTGCGACGGATCCGGCGCCTCCTCCGGCTGCGGATCTCGATGTCGCTGCTCTTCAGAAGACGCTCGCGTGCGCCGCGAACGCCAAGTCCGGTCCGTGCTCGGTGCTCGCGGGGTTCGCCGGCTGCAAGCCTTGGTCGGCGGAGGTTCCGTCCGGCGACGGGCGGTGGCTCGGACGCGGCTACGAGGTCGACGGGAAGAAGACGACCGAGCTGGTCGCCGTGCTCCGCGTCCGCCGCGTCCCCTCGTCGGAAGTGGGGCCGGGCCAGCTCCCTGCGCGGATCGCGCTCGGCGAGATCGCGAAGGACGAAGGCTCGCCCTTCACCGAGGCCGACAAGGCGATCCGCGCGCTGGAGCGGAGCGACGTACCGCCTCACGGGAACGCAGCGATGGAGTACTTGAAGAAGAGATCGCAGTGGTCGGAGGTGTTCGTGTCGCGGACCGCGGGAGGGCAGGTGTCCTCGGACAGCGGCCTCTACGTGTGTGAAGGGCCGAAGCGGGAGCTGCTCGTGGTGCGGCGCGCCTCGACTCGCGCGGGCGCGGCGGACGGCTTCTACGCCACGCTGTGGGGTGCGACGTGGTGAGCCGCGGCGCCTCTCGTCGGCTGCGTTTCGTGGCCAACCTCGCGCTCGCGGCGTGCCGCGCGGCGCCTTCGGATCTCGCGCGGGCGCTCTCCTTCGCGGCGGGCCTCGCGCTCGTGGCGGTGAGCGGCGTCGCGTCCGCGCAGTCGGCGCCTCGCGTCGCGGTCCTCCCGGTGGTGGATCAGTCCGGCTCGCTCACCGCCGTCGACGTGCAGGGTCTCACGTCGTCTCTCCGCGGCAGCGTGCAGAGCGCCGTCGCGGCCGAGGCGGAGAGCGACAGCCTTCGCTACGTGGCGGAGGGCGTCGCGCGCACCACGATCAGCGGCGCAGTCGGCTCGCGCACCGTGTCCGTGCAGATCGTCCTGTACGCCACGGGGGAGACGCGGCAGGGCGCCGCGTCCGAGCTCGAAGGGGCCGGCTACGCGGACGCCACGCACGCGAAGCTCCGGTCCGCGATGGCGATCGCGTTCCGCCGCGCGACGGCGGGCCTCTCGTTGGCTGTGGCCGATCTCGCCGTGCCCGTGGCCGCCCCGCCGCCGGACATGGTGCAGACCACCGCCGGACATGGTGGAGCAGCCGCTTTCCGCCGCCACCACCGCAAGTCCGTATATCGAGCCGCCTCGCCGCCTCCGCCGCCCTCGGTGGAAGATCGGACCGCTGCACCAGTTCGGGGTGCGCGCGCCTCGCGTCGCGGTTCGCGGGCGTGCTGCAGGTCAGGCTGATCAATCGGACGCGGAGCAGTTTCTACGGCGGCGTGCAGCTCGCGTGTATCGGGTGGGAGGCCGGCGCCGGTGAGTTCTACGGCCTCTTCGGCTCGGAGCAAGGAAGCGACGTCGCAGATCGCGGCTACGGCCTCGCGCTGGCTCGGTCTCGTGATGAGCTCGGCGGGGTCGATGCGCGCGCTCGCGCAGGCGGCGCTCTTCGAGAACAACGTCGACGACACGTTCGTGGGCCTCGCGCAGGTGAGCCCGTTCCGCAATCAAGCGGGGCATTTCGTGGGCCTCGCGCAGGTCGGCGCGCTCAACCGAGCGGACGCCTTCCAAGGCATCGCGCAGGTCGGCCTTCACAACCGCATCGGCTCGGAGGGGTACGGCGGCGAAGGCTCGCCGTTCGGACGGTTCGTCGGCCTGGGTCAGGTGGGCGTCGTCAATCAATCCTCGCGCGACTTCTACGGGGCGTTTCAGCTCGGCGTCGTCAACCTGACGCAGCGGGCGGACTTCATCGGCGGTGCGCAGCTCGGCGCGTTCTCGAGCACGTCGCACGGCAGCTTCTACGGCCTCTTGCAGCTCGGCGCCGTCGCGCACACGGGCCGGGATTTCGCGGGCCTCTTTCAGATCGGCGCGGTGTCGCTCGCGCAGCGGGGCTTCTACGGCGTCGCGCAGATCGGCGCGCTGAACTACGTGGGCACCGGCATCGTGCGGGAGATCTTCGGCAGCGGTGGAGACGGCTACGACCACGACAACTTCCGCGGCGTGGCGCAGATCGGCCTCGCGTCGCTGACGGATCGCAGCTTCCAGGGCGTGCTGCAGTTCGGCGCCCTCGGCGCGTACACGGACGACGACTTCGAGGGTCTCGCGCAGGTGGGCGGCCTCGTCGCGTACACGGACGAGAGCTTCTACGGCCTGATGCAGCTCGGCGGCTTCAGCTACGTGGACAACGATTTCGTCGGCGGCTTCCAGGCGGGCGTCGTGACGTACGTCGACGACAACTTCTCCGGCATCTCGCAGATCGGCGCGGTGAACGTCGACGGCGGCGAGCACATCGGCGCGCAGACGGGCGCGTTCAACTGGGTGGGCCAGGAGATGTACGGCGCGCAGATCGGGGTCGGCAGCTACGTCAAGCGCGGAGAGGGCGTGCAGCTCGGCGGAGGCAACTTCGCGCGTGAGATGCACGGCCTCGATCTCGGCGTCGTGAACTGCACCTTCGACGACATGACGGGCGCGCAGCTCGGCGTCGTGAACCTCGCCGGGGAGGAGATGAAGGGCGTACAAATCGGCCTCGTGAACCGCGCGGGCAAGCTGCACGGCGTGCAGCTCGGCCTCATCAACATCGCGAGCCGCGGCGGCTTCCTCCCGGTGTTTCCGGTCGTGAACGCCGGCTTCTGATCTCGCGCCGAGAGGACTTCGCGAGCTCCCACCGCAAACAGCGCATCGGCAATTCAAGCGAAGGCCCCGGCACGCTCCGGAGGCCTTCCGCCGCCAAAACGAAGCCTCCGCCGCCAAAACGAGCTCCCCGCCGCCGTCCGCGAGTGCTCCGCCACGAAAACCGAGCTTCCGCCACGGCCCGGAGTGCTTCCGCCACGGAAACGAAGCTTCCGCCACGGTGGCGGAAGCCGAAAACGCCTCGAAAATGACGCTTCGGCCGCCGGCGGAGATGTTCGTGGCCGCGGCGGAGGCTGTTTTGCCGCGGCGGAAGCCATTTTGGCCGCGGCGGAAGCCT
Organism: Polyangiaceae bacterium; assembly: GCA_046351455.1. GTDB lineage: Bacteria > Myxococcota_A > Polyangia > Polyangiales > Polyangiaceae > JADJRH01. The sequence goes on along the minus strand of JAXLYM010000022.1, from coordinate 152,368 downwards.
CCGGAGCGAATCGAAGCACAAAAGACCGAATCCTGGAGCGCTTCCAAGAAGCATGAGACGGGGGCTCGGGTGCCCACCCCGGCCTTCGCTTCGCGAAGTCGCCCCTCCCCAATCGCTCTCTTCGTTCGCGATGGGAGGGGAACGTTACGTCACGCTTGGAGCCGCACTAGCTAGAGCCCCGCTCCCAATCACGTGACGGTTCCCCGCCCTGAAAGAGCGAAGCGAGAGTTGAGGCGGGAGCGGGCCGCGCGCAGGCCGTAGGCCGAGCACGGACCGGGGGTGGGCATCCGTTCTTCGATTGGGACGGAGAGCTCGGCTGGATCGCTGGTCACTCGGCGTAGACGCGCTCCCACGTCTTCGTGAAGGAACCGTCGGGGCCGAAGAGGGTGGGGATGAGGCTCTTCCAACCGCCGAGCGATTCGACGCGGAAGAGGACCGGCTGCGGCGCCGTCGCGGGGGCCTCCGCGGGAGCGATGCGGTCGCCGTTCGGGGAACGGAAGCCGTAGCGCGCGAAGGCTCGCTGCGCGGTCTCCGATCGGAGGAAGGTCACGAACGCCTCGGCCTCCTTCGCCACCGCGTGCTTCGTCGCGTTCGAGGAGAGGACCGCGGCCGGGATCTCGATGAGGAGCGTCGAGGACGGGAGGACCTCGTCGTAGGTTCGGCCTGCGAGGCGGCCCGCCACGATCTCGCTCTCGTACGTGAGCGCGACGTCGCCGACGCCCTTCTCGAAGGTGATCACGCTCTCGCGACCGCCCTTGTCGAGCACCACCACGTTGCGCAGGACGTCGCGGAGGTAGTCGTGCGCGGCCTCGTGATCGCCCGGAGGGAAGCCGGCGTCGCCGCGCAGCGCAGCGCCCCACAGCGCGCTCACGTTCCACATGGCGCCGCCGCTCGTCTTCGGGTTCGGCATCAACACCGCGACGCCAGGGCGCGCGAGATCGGGCCAGGAGACGATGCCTTTGGGGTTGCCCGTGCGGACCGCGAACGCCACCAGCGTGCTCGCGACGAAGCCGCGCGCGGGGCCGTCGGACCACGTGGGCTCCACGAGGCCGGCCTTCACGAGCTTGTCGACGTCGGGCGCCATCGCGAGGGAGCACCACGTCCGCCGCGAAGCCGCCGAGCACCGCGCGCGTCTGCGCTCCGCTCGCGAGGTACGACGCCTCCACGCGGATCCGCTTGCCGGTGCGAGCGCGACGTCGGCGCTGAACGCGGGCAGGATCTCGCGATCCATCACGTCGCGCGCCGCGGAGTAACCCGCGAGCACGAGCGTCACGTCCGCGTCCGGCTCCGCCGGCTCGCGCGCGCAACCGGACGTCAACGCCGCGATCGTGAGCGCTGCGGAGATCGTCGTCGTGGTGGAGGTGCGCACAGGTCCCCGTGGCTTGGTGGGGCGTGGAGCGTCGCGAAGGTCAGGGGACCTTCGTCATGTCGAGGACGGCGCCCTTGTTGGTGATGCCGCCGCCGGAGGTGATGCCGCCCCACACGATCATGCGGCTGCCGGCGATGACCGCGGTGTGATCGACGCTCGCGTTCGGGCCCTTCGGGACGCCGGTGTCGACCCACTGGCCCGCGCCGGACGTGTCGAAGACGCCGCCGTCGTCGAGCGGGGTGTTGCCAGGGCCGTAGCCGCCCCACACCACCATGCGGTTCAGCGCCTTGAAGAAGACCGCGGTGTGACGGCGACGCGGCGACGGGCCGGACCCGTTCATCGCCGACCACTCGTTGTTGCCGGCCACGTTGAAGCGCGCGCCGTCGCCGAGGAGGCCGAGCGCGTTGTTCTGGCCGCCCCACACGATCATGTGCGTGCTCGCCCAGATCGCGGAGTGCTCGTAGCGCGGCGCCGGCGGGGAGCCGATTTGACCGAGATCCGTCCACGCCTCGACGCCGGGGAGCGGGCCGTAGATGCCGCCCGTGCTGAGGCTCGTCGTGGTGCCGGTGTTGGGGTCGAAGCCGAGGCCGCCGAACACGATCATGCGGCCGTTCGCGTCGTCCCACACCGCGGTGTGCAGGCGGCGCTGCGTGGGCGGGCCGCCCGCGCTGAGATCGAACCACGCGTCCGCGGACGTGTAGTAGCCGCCGGTGCTGAGCTCGCCGCCGTCGAAGCCGCCCCAGATGATCATCCGCGTGGTGGGGTTGCCGGTCCACACGGCCGTGTGCTGGTAACGCGGCGTCGGGTTGGTGACGCCGGAGATGTTGTCCCACTGGCCGTTCGCGCCGGCCGCAGGATCGAAGGCCTTTCCGTCGCCGAGCGCGCCGCTCGGGCCGGTGCCGCCCCACACGACCATCTTCGAGCCGTCCCAGATCGCCGTCGCGCCTTCGCGCGGGCTCGGCGCGTTGGCGTTGGTCATCGGCGTCCACGTGCGCTTGTCGGGGTCGTACATCGCGCCGTCGGCGAGCGCGCCGCTCGGGCCGGCGCCGCCCCACACGATCATCTTGGTGCCGGTCCACACCGCGACGTGACGAGCGCGCGGAGAGGGCGCGCCGACCGCCGCCGTCGGCTCCCACGCGTCGGTGCATTTGCCGGCGCCGCACGAGCCGAAGCACTGGTGACCGCACCCGCCGCAGTCGGTGCCGGACGTGAGCTTGTCGATGCAGCGAGCCGGACCGTAGCCGTCGGCCGCGCAGAAATCCTCGCCGTCGACGGGGCACACGCACGCGGCCTTGCTGCAGACCGTGCCGGGCTTCGCGCCGCAGTTGTCGGTCGTGAGGCACTCGACGCACTTGCTCGCGGCGACGTCGCAGAGGTTGTTCGGGTACGCGCAGTCGGCGTTGGAGGCGCACTCTCCCGCGCCGCCGCCGCCCGTGGTGGGCGTCGTCGAGGACGTGGTGCCGCCGGTGCTTCCGCCGCCGCCGGTCGTGGTGGTGTCGCCGCCGGTGCCGCCCGAGCCGCCCGTGGTCCCGGAGCCGTCGGGCGGGTTGAGGTGCGGTGAAGGGTTGCATCCCGCGGCGAGCAGGCCCGCGAGGGCCACGCCCGAGATCCAGAGCGCCGTTGTCGCGTTGTGCTTCGTCATTGGCCGATACATGTGGATTTCAAGCAATACCAGAGGGTGAGGTCTTCGCGCTCCGCAAAGAGCGATCACGCGATCTTGAGTCGCTTCGCGATGGCCGCGACCAGCCGCGGTACGTCGCGCTCGGCGACGCTGCAGAGCGCCACGCGCAGCGCGCCGGCCTGCGGCACCACGAACACGCCGTCCTGCTTGAGGGCGGCGCCGACGTCGAACGCGCCGTCGCAGAGCACCGTCGTGAAGAAGCCGCCGTCGTAGCGTGGGAAGACGAGGCCGGCCGCGCGAGCGTGCTCGTTCCACGTGGCGACGCGGCGATCGAGGAGGGCCTTCAGCTCGGCGCGCTCGGCGTCGACGCGCGCGCGCAGCTCCGGCTCCACGAGGGCGCGCGTGATCGCGCTCATGCCGGAGGAGTTGCACGTGGACCAGGTGCCGCGACACGCGAACGAGAGCGCCGCGGCGACGCGCTTGCGATCGGTCTCGTCGGGGCAGAACGCGACGAGCGCGCCCACGCGCGATCCGTACTGGGTGAACGACTTCGACGCGGACCACGCGAAGACGACCTGCGCGTGCTCGGCCATCTTGAGGATGCGATCGCGATCCGACGTGAGGGCGCGCGCGCCGTAGAGGGCGTAGGCGCCGTCGATCGCGACGGTGATCGGGCCCTTGCTGGAGGCGCCCGCGACGGCCGTCGCGACGTCGCTCCACTCGCTCGCGTCGAGGGAGTACCCCGTGGGGTTGTGGCAAGGGGAGTTGAGGAGCACCAGCGCGCGGCCCTGCGCCTCGAGGACTTGATGGAGGTGGCGCTCGAGCTGCGCGACGTCGAAGCGGCCCGCGGGATCGAACATGCGGAACGTCGCGAGCTCACGGCCCTGCTGATCCGAGAGCGTCTTGTACGGGCCCCAATAGAACGAGCTGGTGAGGACGGTCTGGCCGTGCTCCACGAAGCTCGCGATCGCGTGGTGCAGCGCGCCGGTGCCGCCGGGGGTGGCCGCCGACGCCGCGAGGTTCGCGTGCGGGCCGAGGAGGTCTTGCGCCACCGCGCGGAGGAAGTCGGGCGGGCCTGCGATCGGCGGGTAACCGGCCGTGACGTGCGCAGGGACGTCGCGGATCGCGGCGGAGACGCTCGGCAGCATCGCGAGCGCGCCGCTGTCGTCGAGGAGCGCGCCGACGGTCGCGTTGATGATGGCCTCCCCAGCGGCTTGCCGGGCCTTCGCCTCGGCGTTCAAGGCGAAGATCGGATCGTCGCTCGGGCGCGAGCGGTGCGCCGGGATGAGGTACTTCATGCTGCGGCGCTAGCATGACCTTCGCGGGGGCAAAACTCGAAGCCGCCGGAGCCGAGCGCGGCACGTGACCGCGACGTCGCGCGGCGCAGTCGTGATAGGGTCGCGGCGTCGACTGGACGTTGCGGGCGCGTCGCGTCGCGGGACCGCACGGAGGATCGCATGGACACGACGGCGAACAGCGCTCGCAAGCTCGGCAGGCTCGGCATCACAGGGACGGCCCTCGTCGCGGCGTCCCTCCTCTCGCTGTCCTCACCGGCGCTCGCGGACGAGCCGAAGACGGACGCCGCGGCGGAGGGCGCGAAAGACGGAAAGGACCCAAGCACCTCCGCGGACAAGAGCGCGTCGGCGGACAAGAGCGCGTCGAAGGACGCGGCGGGCGCGAGCGATCTGCGCGAGGAAGAGCTCAAGCGGTACTACTTCGTCGGCGCGCGCTTCCGCGACATCATCGTGCCGCAGTTCATGCTCGAGATCTTCGCCAAGGGCGGAGCGACCGGGAACCTCTGGCTCGTCGGCCCCGAGCTCAGCATGCGCAAGGCGGGGACCGAGATCGACATCTCGCTCTCGTACGCCGACTACGGCTTCGGCCCCGCGATGTTCAAGGGCAAGAACGAGGCGGACTTCGCGTACGAGATCGTGAAGAGCGATCTGAAGGTGTTCTATCTGACCTTCGATCTGCTCTTCGACTTCCCGCTCGACAAGAACGGCATGTTCGATTTCCTCGTCGGCGGCGGCCTCGGCGTGGGCGTCGTGGCGGGCGATCTGTACCGCGAGCAGGCGTACCCGACGAGCGGCGCGCCGGATCCGACGAACGCCTCCAAGTGGACCAAGTGCGGCGCGCCGGGCGACGGCGTCGCGGGCTACTGCGACTCGGGCAACAACCACTACCCGCAGAACGGCAAGGACTACTCGGAGCCGAGCTGGCTCGACGGCGGGCAGAAGCCGATCGTGATCCCGTGGGTGTCGCTCCCGCAGATCAGCCTGCGGATCAAGCCGATGAAGCACCTGCAGACGCGCATCGACGCGGGCTTCTCGGTGACGGGGTTCTTCACGGGGCTCTCCGCCGGCTACGGCTTCTGAGGCCGGAGGATCGATCGTGAAGTCGCCGCCCTCGCTCCCGCCGCGATACGCGCCGATCGCCCCGCTCGGGAAGGGAGGAGGCGGCGAGGTGTGGGCCGTGCGCGATCGGATCACCGGGCGGACCGTCGCGCTGAAGGCGCTCCGCGAAGGCGCGCACGAGCGCGAGGTGATGGCCCTCGTGCGTGAGGCGGTCGCGCTCTCCGGCGTCGAAGGGCTCGGCGTGCCGCGGGTGCTGCGGTTCGGGAGCCTGCCGCGATCCGATCGGCGCTACATGGTGCGCGAGCTCGTCGAGGGCGAGAGCCTCTCCGATCGCATCTCTCGCGGCGTCGATCCGAAGGCGTGCCTCCGCGCGGTGATCCAGGCGTCCGACAAGCTCACGCGGCTGCACCGCGCGCTGCTGCTGCACGGCGACATCAAGCCGGCCAACATCATCGTCGGCGCGGACGGTCAGGCGACGCTCGTGGATCTCGGGCTCGCGGCCGCGTTCTCGGAGGAGGGCGCGCGGCCCGAGGGGCTGACGCCGAAGTACGCCGCTCCGGAGCTGTTCGAAGGCTCGCGGCTCACGGTGCGCGCGGAGGTGTTCGCGCTCGGCGCCACGCTCTCGGAGGTGCTCTCGATGCAGCGGAGCCACCTGCCGAAGGAGTCGCTCGCGGCGTTCGACGCGGTGGTCGCGCGCGCGACCGCGACGGATCCGGACGCGCGCTACCCGAGCGCGGACGAGCTCAGGAGCGCGCTGTCGCGGGCGGTGCGCGCGGCCTTCGGAGAGGCGGACGCGCAGGTCTCCGCCGCGGACCGCCCCGGCACGATGGCGGACGTGTGGCCGATCGTCGGGCTCGACGTCGCGGCCGCCGATCTGTCCGCGCAAGTCCACGCGCTGCGTCCCGGCGGAGGCGTCGTGATCGCGGGGCCGGCGGGCTCCGGCAGGAGCGTGCTGCTGCGGCGGATCGCGTGGTCGCTCGGCGTGGAGGGGCGCCCGGTCGCGTGGGTGGAGACCGCGGGCCTCGCGGCCGCTCGCAGCGGTGAGAACGGGGACGCGGGCGCGCACGACGCGTCGAGCGCGATCGAGATCGAGCTCGCGGCGACCGAGGGGGCTCGCGATCTCGTGGTCCTCATCGACGACGCCGACGCGCTCGACGATCGCGCGCTCGCTCGCCTGGAGAAGCTGCGCGACGACGGCGCGCGGCTCGTGCTCGTGGCCGGATCCGAAGGGTTCGCGCGCGGCATTCGCGGGCCCACGTTCGAGGTGTTCGGGATGCGTCCGCTCCACGCGGACGTGGCGGCGGAGGTGATCCGGCGGACCGCGCCGGCGCTCACGGACGCGGTGGTCGCTCACCTCATCGAGCGATCGGGCCGGTGGCCGGGCGCGCTGCGATCGATGCTCGCGAAGCTCTCCGGCTTGCCGGTCGTGTCTCCCGCGGACGTGGACGCCGTCCTCGCGCAGCGCCCCGGGCCGAAGCGCGACCGCGAAGAGGTGCTCCGCCTCCTGGATCGAGGCCACTTCGACGAGGCGGCCGACGCGCTCGCGGCCTTCTCCGAGGATCGGTCGCCGGTGATGATCATCGCGCGCGCTCGGCTCGCGACGAGCCGCGGGGACGCGACCGGCGCGCTGGCCGGGCTGCGCTCGGTCGAGGCGGACGTGCTCTCCGGCACGGACGACGTGCTCGCGGCGATGTGGCTCCTCCACGCGTCACGCGCGTATTTGCGCCTCGGCGACTACGCGGAGGCGCAGCGCCGCGCCGCGCAGGTGGAGGAGCGCCTCGGATCGTCGACGCTGCACGGCCCGGCGCCCGCGGGCGAGACGACGTCGGTGGCGATGCAGCGCGATCCGGCGCGCCTCGTCGCGACCGAGGCGCTCACGGTCCGAGGCCTCGCGGAGAGCTTCGCGTCGCGCCACTCCGAGGCGAAGGTCACGCTCGAACGATCGGTCCACCTCGCGCGCGCCATCGGAGAGCCGCGGCTCCTGTCGCTCGCGCTGTCGTCGCTGGCCCTCGCGCTGCAGCGGGACGATCGTCTCGCCGAAGCGAAGGCCGCGTACGAAGAGGCGCTGCCCGCCGCCGAGGAGGCAGGCGACGCCGGCACGGTGGCGACGGCGCGGCTCAACCTCGCGGCGATCGCGCACGGTCAAGGCGACGTGGCGCGCGCGATCGAGCACCTGGAGGCGGCGGTCGACATGGGGCGGCGCTCCGGTCGCGTCGTCACCGTACGGCAGGCGCTCCTCAACCTCGCCAACCTCGATCTGTACGTGGGGCGCCTCGCGAGGGCGCGCGTGTCCATGGACGCGCTCGCGGAGCAACGCCGGGATCTGCCGCCGCAGCAGCTCGCGCAGACGCTGGCGCTGGAGGCGGAGCACGCCGCGCGATCCGGCGACGTCGCGCGCGGTGCGACGCTGTGCGGTCAGTGCGCGGAGGCCTACGACGCGATCGGTCGCCCTATCGACGCCGCGGAGGCGCGCCTCGAAGGCGTGTTGATGGCGGCCTCGATGCCGGGCGCGGACGTGGCCACGCTCACGCGCGACGTGGATCGCGCCGCGACGGCTCTCTCGGGGGCGACCGCGCACCGCGCGCTGCTCTCGATCGCCCGCGGCAAGGTGCTCGCGCTGCAGCACGAGGAGACGAAGGCGCGCCTCGCGTTCGACGAGGCCCTCGCGGCGGCGACCGCGGAGAACCAGCGCGACTGGATGTTCCGCGCGCTGGAGGCCCGCGCCGATCTCGAGACCGAGGCGGGCCAGTCGCTGCGCGCGCGCCGCGATCGCGAGGCCGCCCTCGCGATCCTGGAGGAGATCGCCGCCCGCCTCCCGCGCGATCTCCGCGAGGTCTACTGGAACGAGCCGCGCCGCCGCGCGCTGCGGAGCTCCACCGTGGCGGAGCCGACCGGCGCCGCGCCGCGCCCGCGTTTGCTCGGGGAGGACAGGCTCGCTCGGATCCTCGAGATCAACCGCGCGATCGCGGGAGAGCACGATCTGTCGCGCCTCCTCGAGAAGGTGACGGACCACGCGATCGCGCTGCTGCACGCCGAGCGCGGCTTCATCATCCTGAAGAGCGGCACGTACTCCCACGACGCGAGGCGCGCTGCCGCCGCGGACGCGGAGAGCGTCCACTCGCTCCACGAGCCGCGCGAACGATCGGTCAGCGTGCACACGAACCAGCTCTCGATCCACGCGTCCCGCGATCAGGCGGGCGACGATCCGCACGCGCGCTTCTCGCGATCGATCGCGGAGCGCGTGATCGCTCAGGGAGAGCCCGTCGTCACGTCGAGCGCCCGCGAGGACGCGCGCATGGCCGACTACGTCTCGGTCCACCAGCTCATGCTGCAGTCGGTCGCGTGCGTACCGATCCGATCTCGCACCGGCTCCGTGATCGGCGCGCTGTATCTGGAGACGCGCCTCCGCCCCGCGGCGAGCTTCGCCGACGCCGTCCCCACGCTGGTCGCGTTCGCCGATCAGGTCGCGATCGCGATCGAGAGCGCGCGCCTCGTCAGCGAGAACGAGCGGAGGGCGCGCGAGCTGGCCCGCGCGAACGAGGAGCTGACGGCCGCGCACGCCAAGCTCGAGGAGCTGCTCGGTCACCGCACGGCGCAGCTCGCCGCGACCCGCCGCGATCTCCGCTCCGCGCGCGCCGTGATCCGAAGCCACTTCGGCTACGAAGGCCTGGTCGGCACCAGCGAGGCGATGCGCCGCGTGTACGCGCTCGTCGATCGCGTGAAGGACGCGGACGTCCCCATCCTCATCGTCGGCGAGAGCGGCACCGGCAAGGAGGTCGTCGCGCGTGCGATCCACAACGCGGGCGGCCGCGCGAAGAGGCCGTTCGTCGGCATCAACTGCGGCGCCATCCCGGAGCACCTCCTGGAGAGCGAGCTGTTCGGCCACGTCCGCGGCGCGTTCACCGGCGCCGATCGCGATCGCAAGGGCCTCTTCCGCGAAGCGACCGAGGGCACGATCTTGCTCGACGAGATCGGCGAGATGCCCGCGAAGATGCAGGCGGGCCTCCTCCGCGTCCTCCAGGAGAAGGTGGTCCGCCCCGTCGGCAGCGCGCGCGAGGAGCCGGTCGACACGCGCGTCATCGCGGCCACGCACCGCGATCTCAGCCGCATGGTGGAGGACGGCGCGTTCCGCGAGGACCTCTTCTACCGCCTGAACGTCATCCTCGTGCGCGTGCCCCCGCTGCGCGAGCGGACCGACGACATCCCCGTCCTCATCGATCACTTCCTCGGCATCTTCGCGGCGCGCTACTCCCGCGAGCGCCGCAGCGTCTCGCGCGCGGCGTTGAAGCGCCTCGCCGCGTACCACTGGCCCGGCAACGTCCGTCAGCTCGAGAACGTCCTGCTCAACGCGTGGGTGCTGAGCGATCGGCGCGAGCTGGAGATCGACGACTTCGAGCTCCCCGACACGAGCCGCCGCCTCTTCGAGGGCCCCGAGCCGCGGGCGTCGCGCCTCCCGAGCGAGACGGAGCGCCCCGCCGTCACGTCGCTCGACTCCCACAAAGCGACGGAGCGCGAGCGGATCCTCGCGGCCCTCGGCGCGAGCAACTGGAACCGCGTGAAGGCCGCGAAGCTGGTCGGCATGCCTCGTCGCACCTTCTACCGTCGCCTCAAAGAGTACGGCATCCAGTGAGGCCTCGGCGCTTCACCAGCGGATCGGGAGCCGTTCGGCCTTCGGCATCCGCGGCTGGCGCTTGAGGCGCGGATAGGGCTTCGGCGGCGCGTTCCGCGACAGCATGGGTGAGAACAGCTGGAGCCCGTCGATCTCGGCTTGCTCGAGCGTGCCGTGCGCCCTTCGGATCTCTCCGAGCACGCGCTGCCACAGCCGCTCCCTCGCGCCTTCGCTGAGCGCCTCGCGTCCGTAGTAGAAGTCCGTCGGATCGCGCACCAGGGCGATCTTCTCCCACCGCCTGTACAGCATCGCGAACTCTTCGGACGACCGTCTCCGCGTGAGGATGTCCTGGAGGTCGCGGCGCGCGAGGCGCAGCCGGTTGTAAGCGGTGGCGACCGGGATCTCGAGCGCCTCCGCGACCTCGCACATCGGCACGTCGTCGAGCACGTGCATCACGAGGACGATCCGTCGCGGCGGCTCGATCGACTCGAGCAGCTCGATCAGCTCACGTCGTCGCTCCTCCTGCGCGATCATCTCGTCCGCGGCGGGCGTCTCATCCACGATCTCGCCGAGGTGATCGGGCAGCGCGGCCTCCGTCCTCGAGCCTGCGCCGAAGCGCGCCCGCGCCTTGCGCCGCGTGACGGTCAAGAGCCAGGGCCGCACCGACTCGGGCGAGCACAGCGTGTGGAGCCGCCGCTGGAGCGCGATGAACACCTGCTGCGTCACGTCCTCGGCGTCCGGATCGGAGAGCCCGCATCGTCGAGCGGTGTTCATCACGAAATCCATTTCGGTCCTGAACAGCAGCTCCAGCGTGATCAGCGCCGCGAAGTCGTGAGCACCGCTCTTCCGATCAAACGGCATACCCTCTCCGTATGCTCAGTAGTATATCCTCTCCCTCTCCTCCTCACGCGCCCAACAGCCGCCCCGACATTCGCGTGCCGAAGTAGGCGCACGCTCGTGGATGGTCGTGGTTCGCGCGGCTATGCTCGCGCCGATGAAGGCTCCTCACCTTCCGCCCGTGCTAGAGAACGCGATCCACCGGATCCGCGCCGGCGCGCAGAACGTCCTCAGTCACCTCCCCGGAGAGCGCCCTTCCTGGGTGGTCATCGAGCTCTCGGGGCCGATCGTCGCGCGCCTCCGTCGCCCTCGGATCTTCGGCCTCCCGGTGCCTCCGGCCCTCGTGGGCGGCACGCGATCGCTCGAAGAGATCAGCCGCACGCTGGCGGTGCTCGCGCGCGCCGATTGGCTCCAGGGCGTCGCGTTCCGCATCGACGGGATGGTGATCGACGGCGCGACGGCGTACGGCCTGCGCCGAGCGATCGCGCGCGTCCGTGAGGCCGGCAAGAAGACGCTGGCGTACCTCCCGCGCGTGGATCTGACGGCCCACTACGTCGCCTCTGCGGCCGCGGAGATCGTGTGCCCCGAGAGCGCCGACTTCTTCCTCCACGGCCTCGGCGTCAGCACCACGTTCTACCGCGACGCGCTGGAGCGCTTCGGCGTCCGCTTCGAGAAGCTCGCGATCGACGAGTACAAGAACGCGTTCGACACGCTGATCCGCAGCGAGATGAGCGGCCCGCAGCGCGAGCAGCTGGAGGCGCTCCTCACGAGCTTCGAGGAGCACTACATGACGGAGATCGCCGCCGGCCGAGGCGTCACCGCGGACGACGTGCGCGCCTCGGTCGATCTCGGGATCACGTCGGCGGAGCAGGCGAAGTCACGCAAGCTGATCGATCGCGTCGCCTACGAGGACGAGGTCTTCGGTCGAGCGCACCGCACGATCGAGGACGCGCGCCGCTTCGTCCGCGTGCCTCTCGCGCCGCCCGGCGCCAAGCGGATCGCGGTCGTCTCGCTCACGGGTCCGATCGTCTCGGGGCGCTCGCGCGGCGCGCCGGTTCCGGTGCCTCCGTTCGGCGGCGGCGTGGCCGGCTCGGACACGATCGTCTCCGCGCTGCGCCTCGCCGCGAGCGATCCTGGCACCGCCGCGGTCGTCTTCCACGTCGACTCCGGGGGCGGCTCCGCGCTCGCGAGCGATCTCATCTGGCGCGAGGTCACGCGCGTCCGCGAGAAGAAGCCCGTCGTCGGCGTGATGGGCGCCGTCGCGGCGAGCGGCGGCTACTACGTCATCGCTTCGGCCACTCGCATCGTCGCCGCGCCCAACACGATCACGGGGTCGATCGGCGTCCTCACCGGCAAGCCCGTGCTCGAGGGCATGTTCGAGAAATACGGCCTCCACGCGGAGCAGCTCCGCCGCGGAAAGTACGCGCTCCTCTTCAACCCGGTGAAGCCGTGGGACGACGAGCAGCGCGCGCTCATCGCCCGTCACAACGCCGAGGTGTACGAGCGCTTCCTCCAGCGCGTCGCGGCCGGCCGAAAGAAGACCCGCGACGAGGTGCACGCGCTGGCGCGAGGCCGCATCTACTCCGGCGCCGACGCGAGGTCGTGCGGCCTCATCGACGATCTCGGCGACGTGCGCCGCGCGATCGAGATCGCCCAAGAGCTCTCCGGCGCCGGCCCGGACGCGCCCGTCTGGAACGTCACCCCTCCGCACGAAATGCTGCTGCCCACGGCAGAAGATCCGACGACGCTCGCGCGCCTCTACGGCGACCTGCTCCACGAGACGTCCCTCGCCATGATGCCCGCGACGATCCGCATCTCGTAGCGCTCGTCCAAATCACAAAAGCGATGCCCACCCCCGGCGCATGCTCGCTGCGCTGCGCGTGCGCCGCCCCTCCCAAATCGCTCACTATCGTTCGCGAAGGGAGGGGAAGCGCCGGTTGATCCGAGCGCGTCGCTCGGCGCCTCCGTAGCAGAGTTGACTCGTACCCAGCACACACAGCGCAAGCGGGGGAGTGATACGAGGGGGCGGAGCCCCCTTGTAACCCCGCGGCATCTTCACTCGTCGTCCGGGCCTTCCGGATAATCGCCGGGCTCTAGGTTATCGAAGCGCGTGTACGACGCGGAGAAGCGCACCTTGATCTTGCCGGTGGGGCCGTTCCTCTGCTTCGCGATGATGAGCTCGGCGATGCCCTTCAGATCGCTGGTCTCGGGGTTGTAGTAGTCGTCGCGGTAGATGAAGATGATCATGTCCGCGTCCTGCTCGATGGCGCCGGACTCGCGCAGGTCCGAGAGCTGCGGCCTCTTGTCCTTCGTCGTGCGCGTCTCGACCGCGCGGTTGAGCTGAGACAGCGCGATCACCGGCACCTTCAGCTCCTTCGCGAGGCCCTTCAATCCGCGGGAGATCTCGCTGATCTCTTGCTCGCGGCTGTTCACGCCGTCGCGGCCCTTCATGAGCTGCAGGTAGTCGATCACGACGAGGCCCACGCGGCGCGCCGGCTGCGTGTCCGTCGCCTCGCGGTTGTACTCGGCCTGGATGCGGCGCACCTTCGCGCGCAGCTCCAGCACGCCGATGCCGGGCGTGTCGTCGATCCACACGGGCAGCGTCGACAGGTACGAGGCGCTCTCCGTGAGCTTGCGCCAGTCGTCCGCGTGGAGGTGCCCCTGGCGCAGCTTGCCGAGATCGACGCGCCCCTCGGAGCAGACCATGCGGGTGGCGAGCTGCTCGCGCGGCATTTCCAGCGAGAACACGCACACGCCGAAGCCCGGCTCGTACCGCTCGACGCCGTGACCGGACTCGCCCGGACCCGGCGCGGTGATCGTGCGCGGCGAGCCCACGTTCGTCGCGATGTTGAGGACGAACGACGTCTTCCCCATGCCGGGGCGCGCGGCGACGATGACGAGATCGCCTTCGTGGAGGCCGGCCGTCTTCCCGTCGAGCCGATCGTATCCGGTGGGCACGCCGGTGATGCGATCGCCTCGCTCCGCGGCCGCGGTGATCTGCTCGAACGCGGCCTTCAGCACCTGCGACAGCGGCTGAGCGCTCGACGTGTGCGCCGTCCGCGCGAGGTCGTAGATGGACTGCTCCGCGCCGTCGATGAACTGCTGCACCTCGCCGACGTCGCCGTACCCTTCTGCCGACACGCGCTGGCACGTCGCGATGAGCTGTCGCAAGCGCCACTTCTCGTGCACGACCTTCGCGTGCGCGCCCACGTGCCCCACCGCCGGCGTCGCGTCGGCGAGCTGCGCGAGGTACGCCGTGCCGCCCATCTTCTGGAGCCACTCGCGATCGCGCAGCCACGACGCCACGCTCACGATGTCGATCGGCGTCATCGAGACGGCGAGCGCCTGCGCCGCCTGGAAGATGCGCGCGTTCGCCTCGCTGTAGAAATGCTCCGGCTTGATCACCTCGAGCACGCGATCGAGCGCGTCGCGATCGAGGAGCACCGCCGAGAGCACCGCCGCCTCCGCGTCGAGATCGTGGGGCGGGACGCGCCCGGCGACCGGCGGCGGATCCACCACGGTCGGCGGCTTGATGCGCCGCGACGATCCCTGCTGCGTCGAAGGCATCGTCATGCGTCAGCCCTCCTCTCGCGGCGCTGCACGATCCGAGGTCGCCTTCGCGGCGAGGCCCTCCGGGGTTGTCCCCAGGTTCGACGACGGTCGTCTCCAGGTTTTGCGGAAGCTTTCCACAGGCAAACCTCCGAAACGCGAGACGCCCCGGAGACACGAGCCTCCGAGGCGTCCATCGCGAATCACTGATTAGCAGAAACGAAGCTCTTCGTGAGACCTCTTCGAGCGCTGAGCGGACATTCTCCGTCCGCGCTCTAGCTCGCTCTCGCGCGAGCCCGCGGCGACCGCCGGGACGGCCCGAGCGATCGCCGAAGGCGACCTCACTACTTCGCGGCGACCGTGACCTCGATCGTCGCGGTCACGGACGTCGCGAGGTGGATCGGCACCCGGAACGTCCCGAGGGCCTTGAGCGGCTCGGTGTCGATGCGGCGGCGGTCGACGCTGTAGCCCTGCTGCGAGAGGGCCTCCTCGATGTCGCGCGCGGTGACGGAGCCGTAGAGCTTCTCGTTCTCGCCGACGGGGCGAGTGATCGTGAGCTTCACGCTGCCGAGCTTCTGCGAGAGCTCCGTCGCGGCGGCGCGGGCCTTGGCGGCGCGCGACTCGGCGACCTTCTTCTCGTGCTCGATGCGCGCCTTGTTCTCCTCGGTCGCGCTGACGGCGAGGCCGCGGGGGATGAGGTAGTTGCGCGCGAAGCCGGGCCGGACGCGGACGAGCTCGCCGCTCTTACCCAGGTTCGACATGTCCTCCGTGAGGACGACGTGGATGTGATGCGCCATGATGATTTCCCTACGCGGTCACGGTGAAGGGCAGGAGGGCGATGTTGCGCGCGCGCTTGATCGCGAGGGCGACCTTGCGCTGGTGGCGCGCGCAGTTGCCGCTGATGCGGCGGGGCACGATCTTGCCGCGCTCGGAGATGAGGTACTTGAGCGCCTGCGGATCCTTGTAGTCGATGACGAGCGCGCGATCCGCGCAGTAGCGGCACGCGCGGCGGCGGCCGGTGCGGCGGCGCCCGGGGGCGTCCGCGTTGAGGTCGGGAGTCCGACCGAAATCGTCCACGTCGCTCGTGCGGTTGTCGATGTTGCGCTGCATGGCTCAGCTCTCCTCGTCCTCTTCGCCGCCCATCTCGCCGATCGCCTCGAGCTCGCTCTCCTCGAGGTCCGCCGGGATGCCTTCCGGCTTCTCGCGGCGCTCGCTCTCGACGAGGCCGAGCTGACGCTCGCGCGACTCGTCCTTGTCCTCCTCGAGCGGCGGGAGCTCGAGGCGCTCGAACTTCACGTCGTCGGCGCTGATGGCGACGCCGGAGACCTCCACGTCCGAGCGGACGAGGACGGTCTGGTACTTCAGCACGCCGTCGAAGAGGCGCAGGTTGCGCTCGATCTCGCTCACGACGCGGCCGGTGCCGAGGTACTTGAGGTACACGTACACGCCGCGCTTGTGCTTCGCGATCGTGTACGCGAGCTTGCGGCGGCCCCAGGTCTCCACCTTGGTGAGCTGCCCGGCCTCGCGGCCGACGACCTCGGCGAGGCGAGTGCCGACGCGCTCCGCGCTCTCCGCGTCGATGTCGGGTTTCAGGATGTAAATCGTCTCGTATTCTCGGGCGCGGTTCGGCGCCGTTGCTGCTCTGCTCATGCGGTCTTCCTCGTGGTCTGTGGCCCCGGGGCGGGATGCTCCGGAGCGAGGAGTCGAAGGCGTTCCTTGGTCAGTGGAGGATGCGCTTGTCGGCGCGCGGCTCTGCGCTCGCCGGTGTCGCGGCCGCCTCTGGTGAGGCGTTGCCCGTCGCTGTCTCGGGCGCCTTCGAAGCTTTCTTTGCCGGCTTTGGCCGGACGTTGTGCACGTTCATCGCCGTGGCGAGCCCGCGCGACGCGACTTCTAGCACAGTGTCGCCTGCCTTCTTCAAGAGATCAGGCAGCTCTGCGCGCTCGGATCCGTCGAAATTGGAGAGGACGTAGTCGGCCACTTCACCTCGGAAGCCCGCGGGCGGTCGCCCGATCCCGAAGCGCACGCGCCCGAAATCGCCGCTGCCGATGCACGCCATGATCGAGCGGAGCCCGTTGTGACCCGCGTGCCCGCCGCCCACCTTGAGCCGGATCGTCCCGAACGGGAGATCCAGCTCGTCGTGGATGACAAGCACGCGATCGATGGCGGGCTTGAAGAAGGCGATCGCCGCCTGGAGGCTGCGACCGGACTCGTTCATGAAGGTCTGTGGCTTGAGCAGGACGATGTCCTCTCCGGACAGAGCGCCCTTCGCGTACTCGCCGTTGAACTTGGACCGAAACCCGTCGGCGCGGCAGGCCGTCGCCAGCTCGTCGACGACCATGAAGCCGACGTTGTGGCGATTGGCCGAGTACTGCCGCCCAGGGTTTCCCAGGCCAACGACGAGGAGCACGACGACTACTTCTTCTTGTCGGCCTTCGCAGGGGCAGCCGCCGCAGCCTTCGCCGCCGGAGCCGCGCCGCCCTTCGCAGGGGCAGCAGCCGCCGCCGCCGGAGCCGCCGCGCCCGCCGCCGGAGCGCCCGCCGCCGGCGCGCCCGCCGCCGGAGCGCCGGTATCGTCGCTGCCCTTCTCGGGGATGTTCACGATGGCGATGGTCTGGTCGTCGTGCAGGCGAACCTTCACGCCGTCCGCGAGCTTGAGCGCGTTCGCCTTGAGCGAGTCGCCCATCCCGAGATCCGAGACGTCCGCCTCGATGAAGGCGGGGATCTTCTCGGGCAGGCAGCGCACCGGGATCTTGCGGAAGATCTGCTGGAGGATGCCGCCCTCGGCGACGCCCTTCGCCTTGCCGGTCATGCGGAACGGCACGTCCACGTCGACGGGCTGATCGAGCTTCACGGAGACGAAGTCCGCGTGCAGCAGGTCGCGCGAGATCGGGTGGTAGGAGTAGTCGCGCACCATCACCGTGAGCGTCTCGCCGCCTTCGATGGCCAGCTCGACGACGGCGTTCTGGCCGTGGTCGGAGCCGAGCACGCCGAGCAGCGCCTTCGGCGCGATCGCGACGTGCGTCGCCTGGAGATCGCGACCGTACGCGACGGCCGGGATCTGGCCGGAGGCGCGGAGGCGGTTCGAGGGGCCCTTGCCGCTCGCCGTGCGGCGGGTGGCGGTCATCTTGATGAGTTCCATGGTCATGGGAGATGCTCCGGAAAAACGGGGCGAGCCCTATAGCAGATCTAGGGCCGGCTGGTCGAGACGATCTAGAAAAGAGGGGATTCTGCTGGTCAGACGAACAGCGAGCTGATCGAGTCCGAGTTGTGGATGCGGCGGATCGCTTCGGCGAGGAGCCGGGCGACGCTGACGACCTTGAATTTCCCCGTCGCCTTCGCCTCATCACGGAGGGGGACGGAGTTGGTGACGACGACCTCGGTGAGGGCGCTCTCCTTGATCCTCTGCACCGCCGGGCCCGAGAGCACCGGGTGCGTGGCGCAGGCGGCGACGCTCTTGGCGCCGGCCTTCATCAGCGCGCTCGCCGCGTTCACGAGCGTGCCCGCGGTGTCGATCATGTCGTCGAGGATGAGGCAGCGCTTGCCCTCCACCTCGCCGATGATGTTCATGACCTCGCTCTCGTTGGCGCGCTCGCGTCGCTTGTCGATGATCGCGAGGGATCCCTGGAGGCGCTTCGCGTACGCGCGGGCGCGCTCCACGCCGCCGGCGTCCGGCGACACGAGGACGACGTCCTTCTGGTAGTGCTCGCGCAGGTGCTGGTCGAGCATCGACGGCATCGCGAAGAGGTGATCGAAGGGGATGTTGAAGAACCCCTGGATCTGAGCCGCGTGCAGATCCAGCGCGACGATGCGATCCACGCCGGCCGCGACGATGAGATCCGCCACCAGCTTCGAGGTGATCGGCGTGCGGGGCGCGACCTTCCGGTCCTGCCGCGCGTACCCGTAATAAGGAATCACCGCCGTGATCGAGCCGGCCGAGGCGCGCCGGAGCGCGTCGACCATGATGAGGAGCTCCATCACGTTGTCGTTCACCGGGGAGCAGGTGGGCTGGACCACGTAGGTGTCCGCGCCTCGCACGTTCTCCTCGATCACACAGAACGTCTCACCGTCCGAGAACCGCGAGACCTTGCTCCGGCCGACGGTCACTTCCAGGGACTGGCAGATCTCCGCGGTGAGAGCGGGGTTCGCACCCCCGGAGAAGATGGCCACCTTCTTGAACATCGCGTGCCTCCGCTCTCCTGAGCGAGCGCGCGGTTACCCGACGCACCGCGCAGCGTCAAGCTGACCAACCGCGCACCCGTTTGCGGTCCCGCTCCGCTTTGGCTACGAAGCGGCCCGTGCAAACGGAAGCACCCGCCGGGCGTCTCGTCGCGATCGGCAATTTCGACGGCGTCCATCGCGGTCACCAGGCGGTCCTCGCCGGCGCCGCCTCGGACGCGCGCGCCCGCGGCCTCTCTCCGGTCGTCCTCACGTTCGAGCCGCACCCCGCCGCGGTGATCGGTCGAGGAGCGCCGCCGGTCCTCTCTCCGCTCCCTCGCAAGATCGAGCTCATCGAGCGCGCAGTGCCCGCGATCCACGTCGTCGTGAAGCGCTTCGACCTCGACTTCGCCGCTCAAAGCCCGGAGTCGTTCGCGCGCGACGTCCTCGTGAACGAGCTGTCCGCGCGGCACGTCATCGTCGGGAAGAACTTCCGCTTCGGGAAGGATCGCGCCGGAGACTTCGACGTGCTCAGCGCGCTCGGACGCGAGCTCGGCTTCGAGACGCGATCGCACGCGCTCGTCGGCGACGAGGAGGGGACGTTCTCGAGCACGCGCGTCCGCAAGGCCGTCGCGGCGGGCGATCTCGACGCGGCGCGCGCGGTGCTCGGCCGACCGCACGCGCTCACGGGCGTCGTGGTGCGCGGCGATCAACGCGGCCGCACGCTCGGCTTCCCGACGGCGAACCTCGCGCAGGTCGTCGAGGCGCTGCCGCCGTTCGGCGTGTACGCGGTCCTCGTCGATCGGATGGAGGGCGCGGCGACGTCGCAGCGCGCGGTCGCGCTCGCCGCGGGCGTCGCGAACATCGGCGTCCGGCCCACCGTGAAGGAGGGCGCGCCGCCTTCGATCGAGGTGAACCTCTTCGACGTCGACGAGGATCTCTACGGCGCTTCGCTCCGCGTCCATTTGATCGCGCGCCTCCGCGGCGAGCAGCGCTTCTCCGGCGTCGACGCGCTCCGCGCACAGATCGCGAAGGACGCGGCGGCGGCGCGGGCGATCGTGTCGGGCACGTCGGCGACTCCACCTGGGGCCTCCTACTGGTGACGGTCTCGCGCGGATCTGCGTATCCTGCGGACGTGATGTCACGAGGCTCCTTGCTCCTCGTCGTTGTCGTCGCGCTCATGTCCGGGTGCCGCTCGAAGGACGACGCGCCGATCGACATACCCTTGCCGACCGAGCCGAGCGGAGCTCCGACGATCGCCCCGCAGAGCGCGCCGGCGTCTCCATCCTCGAGCTCCACCGCGCGGCCTTCGGAGCCTCGCCGCCCTGCGTCCACGACGACGGATCCGCTCGACCCGACGGGCTCCGCAGCCCCGGGGGCCAAGCCGAAACCGACAGGCCGTCCCATTTCCACGCAGCTTTGAGCGACATCACGCGCGAGACGACGTCTCATTCTGTCGCGGGCGTCGTCGAGCCGGACGGGGGCGCTCGTGGTCGGTGCGCCGATCGCCGCAGAAAATGGCACACCGCTTCGTCGAGCACCTTCGATCGCTGCGGTCTGCGCCCCGGCACAAGGCGTGCTCGACGGGACGTGCTCGAGGCGAAGGTAGATTCCGACCGTTTCGGGTTAGGATGACCACGCTCCGGGCGCACATCGCCAAGAGCCCCCTGGAAAACGGTCGTTATGGAGAACCGCCCCTCGGTCCGCACGTCAGGAAGCTCCCGTACCAGCTCCGATCCGATGATCGGAAAGGTCGTCGCGGGCCGTTATCGACTCGAAGCGCGGCTCGGAGAGGGCGGCATGGGCGTCGTGTACCGCGCGCGCCATGTCCTCATCGAGCGCGTCGTCGCGCTGAAGTTGATCCGCCCGGATCTCCGCGGAGAGACACACCTTCGGGCGTGGATGCTCCGCGAGGCGCGCGCCGCCAACCGCGTCGACCACGCCCACATCATCGACATCCACGACATCGGCGAGACGGAGGAGGGCGAGCTCTACCTCGTCATGGAGTACCTCGTCGGGACGCCGCTCAGCGCGGAGCTGGCGCGCGGTCCGATGCCGATCGCCCGCGGCGTCGACATCCTCGAGCAGATGTGCGCGGCGCTCGCTCGCGCGCACGACCTCGGCGTCGTCCACCGCGACCTGAAGAGCGACAACATCCTCTTGACCCAGCGCGGCGGCCGGAAGGACTTCGTGAAGATCCTCGATTTCGGCCTCGCGGCGATCGCGCGCGACCCGCGCCTCGCCCCGAAGGGCGCGGTGTTCGGGACGCCCGAGTACATGTCGCCGGAGCAGGCTCGCGGTGAAGAGGCGGCCGCGCAGTCCGACCTCTACGCGCTCGGCGTGCTGTTCTTCGAGATGCTGACGGGCCAGCTCCCGTTCCGCGCGAACGATCGCGACACGCTGCTCGAGATGCAGCGCTCGCAGGCGCCGCCGCGGCCTCGCTCGATCCGGCCGGACGCGCACCCGCAAGGGGAGTCGATCTGCCTTCGCCTCCTGGAGAAGGACATCCGCAAGCGCTATCGGGACGCGCACCATCTGCAAGAGGAGCTGAAGGCGCTCCAGCGCAGCTTGCCGTCGCAGGCGTGGGACTCGGAGGCGGGTGAAGGCGTCCCCGCGCCGCCGCCGCCGCCGCCGCCACAGACCGCCGGCGTCACCGAGTGGGCGAGCCGCGCCGCGCTCTTCAGCCGCATGGTGTCGCGCGCGTACCCCGCGGGCAACGCGACGCCCGAGGTGACGAACGCGCTCGCGCAGGCGTGGGATCTGGCCGCGCGCGCGAACCGGCTCGAGGGCGAGGTCGCGAGCTACACGCGCAAGCTGGAGGCGCAGGAGCGCCGCGGACGAGCGCTGCGCGCAGAGATCGGTCGCAAGGTCGAGGAGCTCGCGCACGAAGAGTCGCGCGTCCTCCGCGAGGCCGCGGTCGACGGCGAGGACGTGGAGAAGGTCCGCGCGGAGCTCTTGCAAGCGGAGCGCGCGGCCGTCGCGGCTCGTCAGATCGCCGACAACGCGCTCCGTCAAGGCGCCTACGATCCGAGCATCTTCGAGCGCGCAGGCGCCGCCGCGGCGACCGCGCAGGCGAAGCGCGAGCAGCTCGGCCGCTACGAGCACAAGAAGAACGTGCGCGAGGCCACGGCGCGCGACCTCCGCCGGCAGATCGAAGATCTCCGCGCGCAGCTCGCTCGTTACGCCGAGGCGCTCGAGGAGGATCTCGCCCAGAGCCGTGAGAAGGTGGCCGCGCGCACGCGCGAAGGCCTCGCCTTCGAGAAGGCCTTCAACGAGGTCTCCAACACGATGCTGAACAACCTCCGCAACAAGCCAGAGTGCCGCGACCTCGTGACGGAGCTGCTCAACGCGCCGAGCTCTCCCGAGGGCGATCCCAAGAACAGCGCCGCGAAGGCGCTCGCGAAGTAAGCCTCATCCACGTCGATCGATCTCACCGTGAGCGCGCCTCGTGCGCTCGCTCACCACGCGCCCGGCGCGCGCGATCAGATCGCGCCCGTCGCCTGCGCGGGCGGTCGGCTCTTCGCGCCGGCGCCCCACACGAGCGCCGAGACCGCGAGCGCCGCGGGCAGCATGTACATGCCCATCTGGAGGCCGCTCGCGCCGCCGCCTCTGTGATCGGAGATCGCGCCGATGAGCGGCGGCGACACCAGATCGCCGAGCAGGTGGATCGCGAAGATCGACACGGCCATCGCGCTCGCGCGGATCGCGGGCGGCACGCTCAACATGATCGCGGCGTTCGTCGGCGACACGCTCAGGAACAGCGACAGCTCGCACAGGCCCATCACCACGAAGAAGAGCGTCGGCGTCGGCATGAAGAGGCACGCCGCGGCGAACGGCGTCGCGAGCACCGAGGAGATCGCGCACACCTTGATGCACACGACGACGCGCTCTCCCTTCATGCGGTCCGCCCAGTAGCCGCCGACGCCCGTCCCGATGATGCCGGTGAGCACCGTGATCGCGCCGAACCAGAAGTCCGCGTCGTGCAGCTCCATGTGCAGCCTGCGCACGAGGTACTGCGGCGCCCACGCGGTGAACCCGCCCAGCGCGAACGTCTGCGCGACGTAGCCGCCGACCGCGAGCAGATAGAGCGGCTCGCGCAGCAGCGCGCCGTACGGCGACGACCGCGCGCGCTCCGTGCGCTCGGGCTCTCGCACGAGCAGCATCACGAGCGCGAGCAGCACGCCCGGCCCGCCGCACACGAAGAACGCGTTCCGCCAACCCCACGCGTGCTGCAGCATCCCCCCGAGCACGAAGCCGAGCGCGGAGCCGACGGGCGTCGCGAGGTAGAAGATCGCGAGGTACCGGTTCTTCTTCTCGGGCGGCGCGATGTCGTCGATGATCGTGGGCGAGAGGGACGCGTAGCTAGCCTCGCCGATGCCGACGAGCACGCGCGCCGCGAACATCGATCCGAAGCTCGTCGCGAGCCCGGAGGCCGCCGTCGCGATCGACCACACGGCGACGCCCGCCGCGATGAGCCCCTTGCGCTGGTGGCGATCGCCGAGCCACCCGAACCCGGGGCTCGTCAAGAAGTAGCCGAACATGAACGCGCTCGTGATCCAGCCGATCGAAGCGTCGTCGATGCCGAGCGACTCCTGGATCTTCGGCGAGACCGCGCTCACGAGGAAGCGATCCAGGTAGTTGATGAAATTGAGCAGCGTGAGGAGCGCGAGGATGGCGCGGGGGCTCCGGATCACGTCCGTGAGGCTAACAGCCATCCCGCCCGCGGCCGATCTCCGCGGTTCGCGGCGTCACGGCTCGGAGGAGGTTCCGCGCGCGCTCTCCGGGATCGGAGGGCCTCGCCGGGAGCGACCGAGCACAAAACACGAAGGACGTCGGTTCTTCACGCCGACGTCCTCTATGTGAATCGACGAGCGACGGCTCGCCGTTTCTCGCGCACCTTCACGCCTCGCTCGCGCTCCGTCTCTCGGAGGAGACTCGCCGGCGCGATCGAACGCGCTGCCGAGACACTTCCTAGCTCCGAAACGTTCGTCAGGGCGCGACGTGCGCGCTCTGTGCTCCGTTCATTCCGATTCGTCGCTCGACGAAGCAGCCGCAACAGGAGCAGGCGGAGCAGACGCCTTGGCGCTCTTCCGCGAAGAAGGCTTGCGAGGCGACGCGGCACGCTTGCCGGCAGCCTTGGCCTTGCGTTTCGGAGCGGCGCGCTTCGCGGTGCTCTTCGCGGTGCTCCTCTTCGCAGCCGTACGCTTGGTCGTCTTCTTCGGGGTAGCGGCGCGCTTCGTCGTCCGCTTCGCTGCCGTCCTCTTGGCAGGCTTCTTCGCCACCTTCGCAGCCTTGGCAGCCGCCGGCTTCTTCGCCGTCTTGGTGACCTTCTTCGCGGGCTTCTTTGCAGCAGTCTTCTTAGCAGCCATCTGTGACCCTCCAATAAGTGGCCGCCTCGAAGCCCCGCGAGCGCGTCCCGCGAGACCGAGGCTAACAGATGTTGCACCACCTATATTGCCACGCATCGTGATGGTCAAGGAAAATCTTGCGAGGTCTTGACGATTGTGCTCGGCCGAAATTCGAGGGGTACCTCGCAAGCATTTCCGTGCGCGGATGTGCCCCTGTCACGTCCGCACAGTCCTGTGCTGCGTTTCGATGAGCGCCTCGGCGCCGGAAAACTGCCCTCGTAAGTGATTTGGCTTGACATCCCCTCCGCTCTTGTCCCCCGGACTTGAGAAGCGCTGCCCTTACCGCTAACGTCGCCCCTCTCGATCTTCGCGCTGCGCTCGCGGCCCGCTCCAGAGGATAGTGCCATGTTTCTTCGTCGCTCGCCCGCGGGTCTCGTCTTCTTTGCCGTCGCTCTCGGCGCGGTCGGCTGTGGCCCGTCGGAGGACGAGTACCGCGCGAAGGTCGCCGAGGTCGCGTCGCTCAAGGGGCAGCTCGACGCGGAGCAGGCGCGCTCGAAGAAGGCGAAGGCGGAGATCGACGAGGCTCAGGTGCGTATCGAGCAGCTCAAGAAGCAGCTCGCCGCAGCGGGCGTCGACATCTCGAACCTCAACGCCAACCTGGAGCAGCAGGCCCGCGCGCTGGAGGACTATCGGCGGCGGGCCGATCAGCTCGAGCAGATCAAGAAGAGGTTCGCCTCGCTCCGCGACAAATTGCAGGCGCTGTCGAAGCTCGGGCTGAACGTGACGACCCGCGACAACCGGATGGTGATCCAGCTCCCCGGCGACGCGCTCTTCGACGCCAACCGCGAGACCATCAAGAAGGACGGGGAGGCGATCCTCCTCAAGGTCGCGGAGGTCATCCGCAACGACAAGGGCCTCGCGGACCGCTCGTTCCAGGTCGCCGGCCACACGGACAACGCGCCGATCAAGGGCGGCCGCTTCAAGGACAGCTGGGCCCTCAGCGCGATGCGCGCGCGCGAGGTGCTGACGTTCCTCGTGAAGGCGCAGGACAAGGGCGGCGGCGGCCTCACCCCCTCGAAGTGGAGCGCGGCGGGCTACGGCGACACGGACCCGCTGAAGCCCAACGACACGCCCGACAACATGGCCGCGAACAGGCGCTGCGAGCTCGTGGTGGTCCCGAGCACGGACGAGATGATCGACCTCAAGTCGCTCACGCAGGTCGCCGCTCCGTAAGTAGAGTGCGCGGCATGCAACGCATCGCCGCGATCGACATCGGCACGAACTCGGTCCTCCTCCTCGTCGCGGAGGTCCACGCGGGCGCGCCGAGGCCCCTCGTGGAGCGCGCCACGATCACGCGCCTCGGTCAGGGCGTCGACCGCACGCGGACGCTCGCGCCGGAGGCGATCGACCGCACGCTCGCTTGCCTGCGCGACTACGCGGGCGAGATCGCGGAGCACGCGCCGTCGGAGGTGCACGTCGTCGGCACCAGCGCGATGCGCGACGCGGCGGGCGGCGCCGAGTTTCGTGAGCGCGCGCGGGAGATCCTCGGCGTCTCGCCGCGCGTCGCGAGCGGAGACGAAGAGGCCGAGCTCACGTTCCTCGGATCGCTCTCGGGCCTCGACGTGCGCGGGGAGGTGCTCGTGTTCGACGTCGGCGGCGGCAGCACCGAGATCATCGTGGGCGACGTGTCGAGCGACGGCTCCTCGGCGTCGCCGCGC
Organism: Polyangiaceae bacterium; assembly: GCA_046351455.1. Classification (GTDB taxonomy): domain Bacteria; phylum Myxococcota_A; class Polyangia; order Polyangiales; family Polyangiaceae; genus JADJRH01. The sequence continues at coordinate 126,809 of JAXLYM010000022.1, read as the reverse complement.
GACAAGATCAGCCTCGACATCGGGAGCGTGCGCCTCACCGAGCGGCATGTTCGTCACGATCCTCCGACCGAAGAGGAGCTCGCCCGCGTGCGTGAGGACGTCCGCTCGGAGCTCGCCCGCGTGCCGTTCCGTCCCTCCGGCGCGGTGGTCGGCGTCGCGGGCACGGTGACCACGATCGCCGCGTTCGCGAAGGACATCGTGCCCTACGACGGCGCGCGCGTGCACGGCGCGGAGCTCACGCTCGCCGATCTGGAGCGCTGCACGGCGGAGCTCGCGCGCATCTCGCTCGACGAGCGGAGGCGGCTTTCGGCGATCGATCCCAAGCGGGCCGACGTGATCGTCGCGGGCGCCGTCCTCACCGCCGAGGTGCTGCGGTTCTGCGGCGCGGACCGGATGCGGGTCTCGGACCGCGGAGTGCGCTGGGGCCTCGTCGCGCGCGCCGTCGCGGCTCGTTGACGTGCGCCGAACGAGAGCGCGCCTCAATACCTGGAGAGTGTCAATCCATGTCTGCACTTCGGCTCTGCGTAGCGCGTGCGACACGCGCGTTGAGGTCGAAATCGGCTTGAAAAAAAGCCGTTTCGCGCTCTCGTAAGCGAGCGCCGCAAACGGCTCCTCCAATGCCCATCGCTCTCCAATGCTAAACGAATGAGCAGATCCAGCGTCCGCGACGACGCGGTGAGTTGACAGAATGAAGACAGCCTACTAGAGTGCGCGCCCACTGGCGCTCACTTCGTCATTGCCGGTGCCCCAAATAGCTCACTCGGCCGCGCCATTCGAACCCGAGATTCGGCTTTTTTGGTCCTGAATCCGACGGTTCTCCCGTCGGCGCAATGCGAACCCACCCCAGAAAGCCAGTCCTTTGACGCGGTCTCTTTCAAGCTCCCCGCTGATTCGCACCGCAGATCGAAGGTGCGCCGCGTCTTTTACCTCCACGGTGACAGCTGGGAAGCCAGCGCCGAATTTCATCCCTCGTGGGGGAATCTTGGCGAAGTAACGGCGGTTACTCGCCCGTCTTTTCTGTCCGCAGGCGGCTGTTCAAAGCCGCATCCGGTGATCTGTGCAGCCCCCCTGCACGGATCGCCCGGGATCATCAAGGAGACAGTATGCAGGCTCGTTCGGAGATCCAGTTCAAGGTCGGTGACAAGGCGGTCTATCCCGCCCAAGGCGTCGCCGAAGTGGTCAACATCGAGGAGAAGGACATCGCCGGCAACCGACAACGGTTCTACGTCCTGCGCATCCTCGACACCGACCGCAAGATCATGGTCCCCGTGAACAACGCCAGCGCCGTCGGTCTGCGGCAAGTGATCTCGGAGCAGGAGATCCGCGAGATCTTCGACATCCTCCGCGAGCGGACCATCGCGTTCGACAACCAGACGTGGAACCGCCGGTACCGCGGCTTCATGGACAAGATCAAGACCGGCTCGATCTACGACGTGGCGGAGGTGCTGCGCGATCTGTATCGGCTCAAGACCGACAAGCAGCTCTCCTTCGGCGAGCGCCGCATGCTCGACACGGCCCGCACGCTGATCGTGAAAGAGATCGCGATCGCGCGCGGTCAGACCGAGGAGCAGGTCAAGAACGAGATCGAGGCGATCTTCCTCGCCAACTGACCGCTTCGGGCGCGCTCGGCGCCGCGGTCCCATGCACGAGGGTCGCTCTCGACGGAGCGGCCCTCGCGGCGTTTTGTCAGCGGCGGACGGCGCTCACTCGGTGTCGCGGGGACGCGTCGTGATCGGCGAGAGCGGCGGCAGCTGCAGATCGATCTTCCAGCGCTCGTCTTCGTAGACGCACCCGATCTGGGCCCGATCCTCGGGCAAGAGGCCCTGCGCTTCCACGACCGCGTACGTCCCCGAGATGCGCGCGCCGTACCGCTGCGGCTCGAAGCGCAGCAGGAACAGCGACGGGACGATCATCGCCTCGGGCGCGATCGGCTTGCCGCTGGCCGCGCTGTAGCGCTCGGCCCGCGCCTTCAAGTTGGCCTGAGCGCTCTTCGACAGCAGCTCGAACGCGGCCTTCGCGTCGGCCGGATCGCCCTGGACGCGCCGCATCCGTTCGACGAGCTCGCGCACCGCGCCCTCGGGCGTCGCGTTCGGTGAGCGGCCGCGGCAGCCCGTCGCGGCCTCGCAGAAGAGCGCGAACGCCAGCATCCACGCGCGGGATCGGCCGGCGGCTCGCGCGCGGGGACGCGTCACATCGCCTCCAGGTACGGGGCCGCGAGCGCGCCCACCTGACGCAGCGCCTCGAACAGCACGATGCCCGATGCGTTCGCGAGGTTCAGCGATCGCACGGGGCCGAGCGTCGGGATGCCGAAGCACGCGTCCGGGTGCGCGGCGATCAGATCTTCATCGAGGCCGGTGCTCTCTTTGCCGAACACGAGCGCGTCGCCCGGCGCGAACGGCTCGGCCAGGTAGCTCCGCGTCGCCACCGAGCTGAAGAGGCGCAGGCGCGCGTTCGGGTGCGCGTTCGTGAAGTGCGCGAACGAGACGTGCTGCTCGATGTCGACGAGGTGCCAGTAGTCGACGCCCGCTCGACGCACGCTCTTTTCGTCGATCCGGAAGCCGAGCCGGCCCACGAGGTGGAGCTTGCTGGCCGTGGCCGCGCAGAGCCGAGCGATGTTCCCGGTGTTCTGCGGGATCTCCGGATCCACGAGGACGACATGGAACGGCGTCGGGAGCGGCTTCGCTCGGAGTCTCGGTCGGTGGTCCTTTGCCACGGCGCCGTTATATCGCCGATCGCAGGATGCGGCCGCGCGGATCGTGGCTCCGCTTGACGAGGTGAGCGTGGTCTACGTAGCCTCGCCCTTCGGAGAAACGCGATGCGCGGATTCGGCTCCATCTTCTTTGCGTTCGCGGCGTTCGGCGCAGCGGCGCTCTCGGCTTCCGCGGCGCACGCGGACACCATGGATCCGGTCCTCAACCGGTTCGTCTTGGTGAACGCGGCCAACCGGGATTGCCGCACCTCGGGCGCGGGCGGAGGCGTCTACTACAACCCGACCTCCGGCTACTCGCGCTGCACGCCCGACAACGCGCCGTGGGCGAACCTGGTCTCGCAGTACGGCGCGGCGCTCGCGCCGAGCTCGATGCACGGCTCGCGGACGACCGGGTACGGCGGCTTCGAGCTGTCGCTCGAGGCGAACTACACCTCGATCGACAACAAGAAGGACTACTGGGTCCGCGGCACGCAGGGACCGCAAGATCCCACGACGAAGAACTTCAGCGTGCGGGGCGATCCCGACTCGATGATCCAGACGTACATGCTCCGCATCCGCAAGGGCTTGCCCTTCGGCTTCGAGCTGACGGGGACCGTCGGGTACGTGGCGCGCACGAGCATCGTGGCCGGCGGCGCGGACGTTCGCTGGTCCCTGTTCGAGGGCTTCCGCACCGGGGTCCCCGCGGTGTTCCCCGAGCTGTCGGTCGGCGCCTCCGTGCGCACGATCACCGGCACGGAGCAGATGCAGCTCACCGTGCTCGGCGCGGACGGCATCCTGTCGAAGCCCTTCGCCATCGGCGGCGTCGTCGTGTTCGAGCCGTACGCGGGGTACCAGTACCTTCGCATCTTCGGCGACTCGGGGCTCATCGACCTCACGCCCAACACGGACGCGATCAACTACTGCGCGTACCAGGGGCAGAACACGCCGGCGATCGCGCAGACGAACGGGTCGCCCGCGGATCCAAGCAAGAGCTACTTCGACGGCCAGCCCGTGTGCGGCAAGCCCACCGCGAAGAGCCCGGCGAACAGCGCCGACTTCAACAACGACGTCGTCTTCACGCCCGTGCGCCTCAACCGGCATCGCGTGGGCGGCGGCTTCAACCTGAAGTTCCAGGTCATCCAGTTCGGCGCGCACTTCATCTCCGACGTCGTCGACGTGAAGGACGCGAACAAGGACCAGACGACCTTCGATTTCAGCGACGCGGGCCGGCAGTGGACGCTGTCGTTCTCGCTCGGCGCGGTGCTCTGATCGCGGCGATCTCCGGCGCGATCCGATCGACGTTCGCGGCGCTCAGTCCTTCTTCGCGAGCAGCTTGCGGAGAGGCGGAGCGTCGCCGTCCGACTCTTTGAGCACCATCGGCACGCGCTTTCCCGCGGAGTTGAAGCCCCACGCGTAGAGCGCGCCGGCCGCGCCCGTGAGCACGTTGACGATGCCGAGCGGCCACACGAGCAGCAGCGTCGGCAGGAACAAGCTGAGGAGCCAGAAGACGGCCACGTACGCGACGATCGCGGGGATCGCTTCTTTCAAAGGCGCCGCGTACAGCCAGCCGAAGGGGCCGAACAAGAACGAGAGCCCGCCCGACACGAGCAGCCGTTTCTTTCCGAGCGCGCGCGTCGGCGTCTTCAGGCCGGCCACTTCGAGCGCGAGCGACGCGCCCGACGCGACGCGGTCGAAATCCGCCTTCAGCGCTCCGAGCTTTCCGCGCCCGTCCTCGTCCTCTTCGCGGGCGGACGCGCCCCTTCGCTTGATATCGCGCTCGTCTTGGCTCATCTTCCCGCGCTTCAGCATAGTCTCGAAACGCGGCCCGGCTCCTTTCAACATGCGACGTCGAACCAGACTCCTCAGCAAACCATGCGCGGCCGGGCCCTTCGATGGGCTCGCAGGTGCACGGCACCATGGCGTAGGATGCTGGCTCGACGTGCGAGAGGCGCATGACGATGCGTGAGGTCAATCCGAGCGGGGCCCCCGAAGGTGGCGCGAGCACGCCCGGCGGATCCACGCCCTCGGAGCCCCCGCCGCCCAGCAGCCAGCGCGAATTCATCGGCACCAACACCGACACGGCGCAGGCCTACGTCGCGCCGATGCCGCTGCCCGAGACGCCGGAACCCCCTGTTCCGAACACGAAGGTCGCCGTCTCGGCGGAGGTGGATCCACGCAAGGCGCCGACGCTCCCGAACCTGAAGAAGGCCGCGCAGGCGATCGCGCACGAGAAGCCGGCGCCGGCCGTGATCGAAGCGCCGCCGGACTCGCAGGCGAGCGGCATCCGCAGGGGCACGGGGTACGCGCCGGCGCGCAGCAGCTTCCCTGCGCCTCCTCCGTCCGCTTCGAGCCGTGAGGCGCTGCGGATGACGCCCTCGAAGCCGCTGTCGAAGGTGACGCCGCGCGCCGCGCCGCCGACCGTGACGAAGACCGCGGCGCGCAATCCAGCGGCGCGCACCGGCGCGAAAGCCTCGCTGCGCCCGCCGCCCGGTGAGCAAGGGGAGACGCCGCAGCAGCGGCGCGCGGCGGTCCTGCTCATCTTCCTGTTCGCGGCGCTGCTCGCGGTGGCGGTGTATTTCCTCCTCCTGCGCTCGCCTTCCTCCGGCGACTCGGGTGCGCTCGCGCCGAGCGGATCCGCCGCGGTGAGCGCTCCGGTCGTGACGAGCGCTCCGGTGACGCCCACGTCCGTCGCGCCGAAGCCCTCCGTGTCGGCTGCGCCGGAGTCGCCCGCGCCCACCGCTTCGGAGATGACGCCGCCCGGAGCGATCACGAGCCCCGGCGCGGCCTCCTCGCGCGGCTCCATGAACGAGCCTGCGCCCACCGGAGCGACTCCGCCTGCGTCGGCCGCTGCGGCGTCTCCCACGTCCGCCGCGACGTCGACGGCCACGCCTGCGCCGTCCGGACCCGAGAAGAAATCCGACCGCTGGTTCTGAGCGATCGCGCGCGGATCGGACCGAATTCTTCCGGAGCCTCTGTCGTCGATTCGGCCCGCTCCGTGCGGACGTGGAACAATCGCGCTTCGCGATGCCTGCACGCTCCTCTTCGCTCGGCGCCGTCGTAGCCGTCTGCCTCCTGTTCGCGCTCGTCGCCTCCGCAGCGGCGCAGCCGGCGCCGGCCTCGCCGCCCGCTTCGAACGAGCCGCCCGCGCCGGCGCAGGCCGGATCGACCGCCGCGAAAGATCCGGCCGACGAGCTCTTCGCGCAGGGCAACGACGCGTTCGATCGCGGCGCGCTCGAGGAGGCGTACGGCCTTTACCAGAAGGCCTGGGCGCAGAAGCGCACGTACGACATCGCCGGCAACCTCGGCCAGGTGGAGCTGAAGCTCGGCAAGTTCCGCGACGCCGCCGAGCACCTCGACTTCACGTTGCGCCTCTTCCCGCCGACCGGAAAGGCGGCCCCGCGCGAGGCGATCCGTCGCGCGCTCGAAGCGTCGCGCAAGGAGGTCGCGGCGCTCACCATCCACGTGAGCGCGCAGGGCGCGGCGGTCTCGGTCGACGGCGCGTCGATCGGCCTCTCGCCCTTCGAAGCGCAGGTGTTCGTGGAGCCGGGCAAGCGCACGATCGAGGCGACGTTGCAGGCGCACCTCCCGACGCGCATCGTCATCGACGTCGCGAAGGGCGAGAGCCGCGAGGTGAACCTCTCCCTCGTGCCGAAGAGCCAGCCGCCGCCTCCGCCGCGGAGCATGCCGCTCTTGCTCACGGGGTTCGGCGTGAGCCTCGCGGCCGCGGGCAGCGGCATCGGCCTCATGATCGGCGCCTCGAACAAGGGCGCGCAGGCCGACGCGCTGCTCCAGCAGCTCGTGGCGGCGGATCCGGATCACACGTGCCCGTGCGGCAGCGACGCCGATCGCGCGCGGCTCAAGGGCCTCCGATCGGATCACGATCTCTTCTTCAACGTCGCGACCGGCATGTTCATCGGCGCGGGCGTGCTCGCGGTCGGCACGACGATCTACGCGCTGACGCCCTCGTTTCAGCGCCCGACGATGAAGCCCTCGACCGGCGCCGGGCGCGAGCTGCGCGTGCTGCCGGCCGTGTCGGATCGGGGCGGGGGCGCGCTCGTGATCGGCTCGTTCTGAAGGGTGATCGATCCTCGTGCCGCGCGCGGGCGTGGTCTAGGCTCGCTCGCGAGAGGCAGGAGGTCGTGATGCGTAGGTGGTCGAGGGGCATGGTCGGGGCGGCGCTCGCGCTGATGGCGGCCTCGGCGTTCGGCGTCTTCGCGGGGTGCGAGAACACCGCGGGCGACTGCAACCTCACCGCGGAGTGCGGCGGTCCCGGCGGCGGCGCGGAGTGCGATCCGAACAAGGCGGACGGCCCGGTCGACGAGGCGTGCGGCGTCTTCGTGAGCCCCGCGGCGAAGCCCGGCGGCACGGGCACGCGCGCGGCGCCGTTCGCCACGTTCGCGGAGGCGTTGACCGCGGTGAAGAAGAGCGCGACGCCTCGGATCTACGCGTGCTCGGGCGCGTTCGCGGAGGCGCTCGATCTGCCCGCGGGCCTCACGCTCTACGGCGGGCTCGACTGCGCGAAGAGCTGGGCGCACACGGACGACGGTCGCACGGCGATCGCGCCCGCGAGCGGCGTGCCGCTCACGTTTCGAGCGGGCGCCACGATCCACGTCGAGAACCTCCACGTGACCGCTCCGGACGGCGCGGCGCCCGACGGCACCGGGGACGACCCGCGGTCCGGAGGCGCTTCGATCGGCGCCGTCGCGCTTCCATCCGCCGACATCGAGATCGTCCGCAGCGAGATCCAGGCCGGAAAGGGTGCGGACGGCGCGCCGGCCTCGGAGCTGCCCGTGCTCGGCGCGAGCGCGCAGGGCTTGAACGGCGAGGACGCGTGCGGGCCGACGGGGCTCGGGGGCGCGGTGGCGACGGTGCTCTGTCCGGATCCGGCCCAGCAAGGCCACGAGATCGACGCGAGCGGCGGACGCGGCGGCGACGGCGCGCCCGTCGGCACCGACGCGACGGCCGGGACAGGCCCGCTCGGCGGCGCTCCCGGCGCGGTCCAGCCGGACGGCGGGATCTGCGTCGCCGGGACGATGGGCGGAACAGGCACGGACGGCGCGGAGGGCACAGGTGGCCAGTCGACGGCGGCGCTCCTGACCTCCGAATACAAAGGGTATCCTGGAACGGACGGCTCCCCCGGACACGCTGGCAGCGGGGGCGGCGGCGGCGGCGGTGGAAAGGCCTGCATGGCCGGCCACGGAGCCGGCGGCGGCGGAGGCGGCGGCGGCGGCTGCGGCGGTTTCGGCGGCGGCGGAGGCGGCGCGGGCGGATCCAGCATCGCTCTCTGGGCGCCCGGAGCCTCGGTGTACCTCAGTCAAGCATCGTTGATCGCCGGCGTCGCGGGACAAGGCGCCTCCGGAGCGGCCGGTCAAAAAGGCGGCCTCGGCGGAGCGGGCGGTCACGGTGGAGTCGTGGTGGAGGCCTCGGAGGCCTGCTCCGGCGGCCCGGGTGGTCCCGGCGGCGCGGGCGGCCCCGGCGGAGGCGGACAAGGTGGCCATTCGATCGCGCTCGTATGGCAGTCCGCGGCCCCCAAGCTGGTCGACTCCACATTGACAGTCGGCACCGCCGGTCAGGGCGCCGCCGGAGGCCCCGGAAGCACCGCCGCAGCGACCGGCGCCTCGGGAATAGCGTGCCAGTCGATGGACGCCTCCAAGCCCGAGTGCGCATCGATGTGACGACGAGCGCGCTCCCAAGAGAGCATGAAACAGGGGCGCGGGTGTCCACCTGAGGATTCATCGCATTTTGTGGGATTTACAAGGGGGCTCCGCCCCCTCGTATCACTCCCCCGCAGAGGAACGCACCGCAGGAACGGGATTCAACGAGGAAGATGTGACGAGCGGTGAGGTGCCCACCCCGGCCTTCGCTTCGCGAAATCCGCCCCTCTCAAGTCGCTCTCTCCGTTACGACGTCAAGGACCGCAGTAGCGAAGCTACGGACTCCGCAGCGGAGCTCCGCCCCCGCGGAACGGACTCCGTCCTTCCAGTGGCGGCCAGCTCGCGATGGGAGGGGCGCGGGGGCGAGGAGCACCGCGACGAGCCCCGTGGGGGGCAACTACCGAGTATGAGTGGACAGGTTATCTCGGTGACCGGGGCGCTGGGCGATCCGGCGATCGTCCGCTCTCTGGATCAGGCGCCCCACCAGAGCATCTCGTGCACGATCTCCTGCTTTTGCACGCTCAGGAAGATGCGGATCTTCTCGCCTTCCACCTTCACGAGCGGGGCAGGGAAGGAGTCGGCCGGGAAGAAGGCGGATTTCTGGAAGCCTGTCGCGTCCAGCCAGTAGAGGTGGAGGCCCTCTTTCGTAGGACCGTGGACAAGGAGCATTCTACCTTCGCCGAGGAGGGTGAAGTCCAGGGACGAAAAGGCCAGCTCCTCGACGCGCTCGGGGGACGGAAAATCGTCTCCCACGCTCTTCAGCTCCGGTAAGTGCGCGCGCAGGTGCTTGTAGAGGAGGTCGTAGCGCACCTTCGCGAGACGCGGGAGGCGGCGGTCCGGCGGGGCGATCACGGGCAGCGTCGACGGGTCGAAGGTGGGGACCTCCACGTGCGTGCGATAGCGGTCGACGAGGCGCGGCTGTCCGATCTCGTCGTCCGACAAGGCCTTCAACCACCAGTGGAATACTGCTAGATCGGCCGTGCCGGCGCGCGACTCCAGCCTCACCTGCGACTCCCACAGGGGGTTACGGACTTGCCACTTGCCGCCGTGCGCGCGGACCACGACGGCCGCCACGTACACCGCGCCGTGAATGACGATCTGCGTGATCAGGGGCGGACTGCCGTCCTCGTTCGGAGACAGCCACTTGTCCCGCAGCTCCTTCGTGAGGAGGACGCCCAGGCGGTGGACCGAGGCGTCGCTGAAATCGAGCACCAGGTCCGGGCGCTCGAAGGCGTGCGGGGCGAGCTCCGCGAACGTCGTCGCGATCACCTCCAGCTGCGCATAGATCGAAGGGTTCTCGGCCGGGTTCGCGTCGGCGGCGCGCGCCTTCGCGAGGTCTCGCCGGGCCTCCGGGGGGTAGAGAGGGAGGAAGCATTTTTCGAAGAGGGCTTCAGAAGAGAGCACGTCAGGACAACTCTTGCGCTTCGACGATCAGAACATCTTCTTGCGCTTCGACGAGGAGAGGATGCCGAGCATCTCGCGGTATTTCGCGACCGTGCGGCGCGCGATGCGGATGCCGTCCTGGTCCTCCAGCATCTTCACGATCGCCTGATCGCTGAGCGGGTTCGACTTGTCCTCCGTCGCGATGATCTTCTTGATCGCCTGCTTCACGCTCTCGGACGCGATGTCCTCGTCCGCGACGCGGCTGATGGAGGAGTTGAAGAAGTACTTGAGCTCGAACAAGCCCTGCGGCGTGTGCACGTACTTGTTCGACGTCACGCGGGAGATCGTCGACTCGTGCATGCCGACGGCCTCGGCCACGTCGCGCAGGATCATCGGCTTCAGGTAGGCGACGCCGCGCTCCAGGAAGTCGCGCTGCTTCTCCACGATGCACTCCGTCACGCGGATGATCGTGCGGCGGCGCTGCTCGATCGCGCGGATCAACCACTGCGCGCTGCGGAGCTTCTCGCTGATGAACTCCTTCGCCTTCGGGTCGCGGAGCATCTTCTGGGCGAGCGTCTCGTTCACGTAGAGGCGCTGCAGGCCCTTGTCGTTGTCGGCGACGACGAACTTGTCGCCGTCCTTGATCACGTAGACGTCCGGCGTGATCGCGATCTGCTTGTCGTCGACCTCGGTGAAGTTGCGCGCGGGGGTGCTCTCCAGCTTCTGGATCTCCTGCACCGACTCGTACACCTCCTCGAGCGGGATCTTCAGCGCCTTCGAGATCGCCTGGAAATTGCGGCGCTCCACGTTGCCGAGGTGATCTTTGATGATCGCCTTCTCGATGTCGTCGTAGCCGAGCACCTCCGCCTGGATGAGCATGCACTCGCGGAGATCGCGCGCCGCCACGCCCACGGGATCGAAGCGCTGGATCATCGCGAGCACGTCCGGCGCGTCCTCCGGATCGAGCTCCGCCTCCTTCGCGAGCTCCTCCAAGGGGATGTCGGGCTGGCCCTCGTCACCCTTCAGATCCAGGTAGCCGCGCTCGTCCAGGTTGCCGATCACGAGGAGCGCGAACTGCTTCTCGTTGTCGACGAGGTCGCTCATGTGGAGCTGCCAGAGCAGGTACTCGCGGAGCGTCTGCGCCTTCGTGAGGTTCTGCTCGATCGGTGGCAGCTCTTCGAACCCGCCCTTGTACGAGGGGACCGCCTGCTGCTGATTGCGGTTCTCCAGGAACTGCTCCCAATCGACGTCCTTCGTTTGCTTCTCCGCTTTTCGGGCGTTGAGGTCGGAGTCGTGCGAGGGGCGCTCGGGCAAGGAGTCGATCGGGGACGACTCCTGCACGCCGCCGGTCGCCGGGGTATTTCGCCTCGGCTCCGCGATGTCGTCCGCGAGGACCGGGTTGCCGTCCAGCTCTTTGCGGATCTCTTCCACGAGCTCCAGGCGCGATAGCTGCAACAGCCGGATCGCCTGCACGAGCTGCGGCGTCATCACAAGCTGCTGGGACAGCTTGACCTGGAGCTTCATCTCCATGCCCATGAGAACCCTCCTGTCGTCGCCGCGCACCGCGGGGCGCGCCCGGCCAGCGGCCGGTTTGCTGCGTGCGTCGTCTTCATGCGGGGTCCGAAGCTAGCATCTTCTGACGTCGGGCACGAGTCTTGCTTTTCGGTTCGTGCAAAAAACGATCCGCAAGCGCAATTCGCGCCGATTCTTGAAGAGCATTTTTCGAAATGGGTCGCAACGGCGGACGTCCCCGGCTGGGACATTGACGGGTCCGCTTCAGCGAGGGGCGGGGGATCCGGCGTACACGCAGGCCATTCCGATCGGGGTCCAGCCGCAGGCGCCGCCGGGCTTGCAATCCTGATTCGTTTGACAGCCGCCGCAGCGGCCCGCGATGCAGCGGCCCCAGCCGCAGATGATGTCCTCGGTCGCCATGCACGGGAAGCCGAGGAACGCGGGCATGAGGCCGGGAGGCGCCGCCGTCGGGCTCGGGTCCGGGGCGGGGGGCGCGAGCGTGGGCCATTGACCCGGAGGGCACGTGCCGGGCTGACAAGGCTGCGGCGGGAGCTGCGGATCCGGTCGTTCGCAGCCGCCCGCGATCACGAAGAACAGGCCCGTCGCGATCGCGAGCGACGCGGAGATCATTCGTGGGCGGGGCCAGGCGCGCTTCATGGGCGAAGGCCAACGTACCACTTCGCGGCGCGGCGCAGCCACACGCGGGCACGGTCTCTGACGTGGCGACGGATTTGCCGTGAATGGAAGGGGATTCAATCAGCTCATGAGGGCGCGGTAGGCGAGCTGGTCCGCGTGCATGCGCTGGAAGACGGCGTGCTTCTGGTCGTGGTAGCGGGCCACGTCGCCCCGCTCGGGCTCGATCACCTCGCCGGTCGCGTTCATCGCGGCCATCGCCGAGAGCAGCGAATCGAAGTCGTTCGACGCGACGGCGCCGAGGATCGCGGAGCCGAGGAGCACGGCCTCGGGCTCGCGCGGGAGCACCACGCGGCAGCCCGTCGCGTCCGCATGCTCGCGCACGAAGACGTGGTTCTTGGTGTCGCCGCCGCACGCGAAGATCGTGTCGATGCGGTAGCCGTTCGCGTTCATCGTCGCGAGGATGTGGCGCGTGCCGTGCGCGATCGCCTGCACCGTCGCGTAGTAAAGGAGCGCGAGCGAGTCGAGGCTGTCGGTCAGCTTGAGGCCGCTCACCATGCCGCGGAGGCTCGGATCGGCGCGCGGCGAGCGGTTGCCGTGGTGATCGGGCAGGACGTGCAGATCGCGCGTGAGCTCCGCCATGAACGGCACCTCGCCGTGGAGCGCGAGGAGGCGCTGGTTGAGCAGCGTGTAGATCGACGTGCCCTTCGCGCGCGCCTCGGCGTCGAGCTGGGCGCCGCGCACGTGCGAGCGGATCGTGTGGTCGATCAGCGCGCCGGTCGCGCTCTGTCCGCCCTCGGTCAGCCAGAGGCCGGGGATCATCGCGCTCTTGTAGGGGCCCCAGATTCCAGGGACGAACAAGGGGTTTCGTGACACGGCCATGTGGCAGCTCGACGTGCCGCCGATGAGGGCGACGCGCTGTTCGAGCGTCTCGGGCGTGGGGCGCGCGCCTTCGAGCGGCGCGCCGAGGAGGCCGAGGCCACCGGCGTGCGCGTCGATGATGCCGATGCCGACCGGCGTGCTCGGCGCCAGGCCCAGATCGGCCGCGGCCTGCGCAGAGAGGACGCCCGCGCGCTCCCCCATCGGGCGGACGCGCGTGCCGATGCGTCTGTAGCCATCGTCGACGAGATCGCCGAGGCCCGCGGCGCGCAGATAGGCCTCCTGCCAGCCGCTCGTCTCGTGGCCTTCCTTCGCTTCGTGGCCGAGGTACGTCCACTTGCACACGGTGGTGCAGAGCGAGCGCGCGTCGCTGCCGGTCGCGCGGTACGTGAGGTAATCCGCGAGATCGAAGAAGCGCGCGGTCCTCTGCCACGTCGCGGGGAGGTGCGATTTGAGCCACGCGAGCTTCGGCGTCTCCATCTCCGGAGAGAGCACGCCGCCCACGTATTTGAGGACTTCGTGCTTCGTCGCGTTGAGGCGCTCGGTCTCTTCGATCGCGCGGTGGTCCATCCACACGATCACGTTCTGCTCGTCGTTGCCGGTGGGGCTCACCGTCACGGGGCGATCGTTCGCGTCGAGGGCGACGAGCGAGCACGTCGCGTCGAAGCCGATGCCCGCGATGCGATCCGCCCCGATCCGGGCCTCCGCGAGGGCCGCGCGCACCGCGAGGCCGCACGCGCGCCAGATGTCCTCGGAGGACTGCTCGACGAAGTCCTCCTCGGGGCGCCACATCTGGATCGGGGCCGCACCGACGCCTGCGCGCGCGCCGGACGCGTCGAAGATGCCCGCGCGCGCGCTGCCGGTGCCGACGTCGATGCCCAGATAAAAGCGGCCGGCCGACGTCACGCGGCCTTCTCCACCTTCGAGCCGTCCCGGCCCCAGATGCGGATCTTGAAGCCCAGCTCCTGCGAGAGAGCCACCATCTCCCCGAACACGTCCCCGTACGCGACGGCCACGTGGTTCGATTGATAATGGGCCATCAGCGCGTCCCGGGATACACCCAGATCCGCTGCCATGAAGGGCCACTCTCGGGTGGTGCCGTTCCACCAACTGTCACGCACCTCGGCCGGGAGCTTCTTCACCTCGCCGCGGCCGATATCCATCCACACGTCGTTGCCCTGGAGGAACGCGCGCGCCCACGTGATCTCGCCGGGGAGGCTCTCCCCCGCGAACGTGCCGCCCGGAGTCGGGAAGTAGAGCGAAGGCTGCCTGTACGTGTGCACGCCCTCCAGCGTGTCCGGGTCGTGGTTGAAGGCGTACGCGCCGCACGATCCGGAGTTGAGGAGCACCCACAGAAAGCGCCCCTCGTGGACGGCGCCCCAGCGGACGTCGTGGAACATCACCGCTTGATGGAGGCCTTTCGCCTTCAGAAGGCGCTTCAGCATCTCCATCGGCACCACGTTGCCCTGGTCGGCCTCGGTGGCGGTCGCGATGGTGTCACCGTTCGACTCCGGACGACACGTGGAGTTGAACAGGCCCTCTGCGAAGTCCGACGGGGCGCGCAGCGGGATGAGGCCGAGCTGGTATTGCCAGCCGAGACAGTCGGCCTTGAACTCGTTGATCATGTCGAGGACAGCCAGGTAGTCGCGGAGCTGCTCCCGAGTCGCCTTCTCGTCGAAGTCGGTGGCCCCGCGCTCGCCCCAGTGGAACGTGACGCCCTTCGCCTTCACGAACGCGAAGGCCTCGTCGATGCGCTTCTCCTCGATGCGGCGGCCGCGATCGATGATCCAGGCCTGATCGATCTTGTGCTCCGAGAAGCCGTGCGGGTTGAGGCGCCGCGGGCCGAAATAGCCGTTGATCATGCCCATCGACGTGTCGCCGAGCATCAGGATCAGGGGGCGACGGCGCTTGATCTCCGCGGCCACCTTCTTCGCGAGGGCGCTCGCGGCCTCCGACACGGGGGCGTGACTCTGGATCTCGTCCTTCGAATAGACCACCTGACCGCTGGCGCACCACTCGTCGAGGCGCTCCATGAACACCGGATCTTGCGTCCAATCCGGGGCGTCCGTCCAGATGCGGGAGTGGCGGCGGCCCAGCATTTCCAGGCACGCGCCGGTGTTGAGGAGGCCCACCAGGCCCGGCCACTGGCCCGAGAAGTTGGACGCGAGGAGCAGCGGAGTGTCCTTGCCGACGACGCCGTCCGTCGTGTGCGGGCCGTACACCCAGTGCACGAAGACTCCGACCGTCGGATCGTCGATGGGGCCGAGCTTCTCGATCGCCTCGTGCGGCTTCGAGAGGAAGCCGGGGACGCGGTACGGCTCCCGGCCGAGCTTGCGGAGCGCGCGCTCCATCTGCACGGTGGCGGCCTCGATGCTGGGGACCGCGAGCTCGTTCGGCTTCGCGCGGGCGTCACCGGGCCAGTAAACTGCCACTCTCTTCGCCATGGCGTGTGCTCCTCTGATGGCTTGTCGTAACGGATGGCTTGTCGTAACGGATGGCTTGTCGTCTGTGACGATCACTTGATCTCGAGGCCGCCCGTCGCGAGGTTCTCCTGCGTGTACAGGCGGGTTCCGAGGATGATCTTCTTCTCGACCTTCTGGCCGTTCAGGAGCTTCATCGCCGTCTCCAGCGCCTCTTTTCCGCCGGTCGGGTAGGCGAACGTCGCGTCCAGAATGCCAGTCTTGACGTACTGCAGGCCCTCGTGGCCGAGCGCGTCGATGCCGATGAACTTCATCTCTTTCTCGCGCCCCGCGTCCTTCGCGGCGAGGTACGCGCCGTGCGCGCCAGGGTCGTTGTGGGCGTACACGAGATCGATCTGCTTGTTCGCGCTGAGGGCGCTCGCCATCTCTTTGCGGGCGTTCGGCTCCAGCCAGGCCATGTCGGCCTCGAACACGATGTGGATGTCCGGGTTGTGCGCGAGGTCGAGACCCTCCAAAAATCCCTGGTGCCTGTCCTGCCCGGGGGTCGACGTCATGAGGCCCTTCAGCTCCACGATGTTGCCTTTTCCGTGGAGGATGCGCGCGATGTGGCGGCCCGCCTCCCGGCCGATGCGGCGGTTGTCCGCGCCGATGAACACCGTGTATTCGTCGCCTTCGACGGCGCGATCCAGCACGATGACCGGGATGCCCTTCTTGTACGCCTCCGCGACGGGGGCCGTGAGAGGGGCCGTCTCTTTGGGGCTGATGATCAGGAGATCGATGCCCTGGCCCACCAGCTCTTCGACCTGGGCGCGCTGCCGGAGCGAGTCGTTCTGCGCGTCCTTGGCGATGATCTTGACGTTCGGCAGGGGGGCGGCCGCGCGCTGGATGTCGGCGTTCATCTGCACGCGCCACGGCTCCCCGAGGTTGCACTGGCTCAGGCCGATGCGAAACGGATCCTCCGCGGTGCCGGCGTGCGTGTGCTGCGGCTTGTCTCCGCTGCTGCCCTTCGAAGCGCAGCCCGCGAGCGCCGCGAGCGTCAGGAGGGCGGCGGCGTGGGCGACGAACGCGCGGCGGTGCGAGGTGGCCATGGCGCTGCCTTTTACCACCCGCGCGCGGGCCCAAAAAGAGGTAAAAAGAGACGTGCGCGGGAACAACCATGTTCCGCCGGGGACAGAGACATGGATGCGAACCGGGTTGGTGCGGAGATGAGACGAGCGGTCCTGTGGAGCATGACGGCAGGCCTTTTGTGGGTGTCCGCTTGCGGCGCGCCGAACAAGGATGTCGCCGTCGTGGCCGTCGCGCCGCCGGCGGAGGCCCCGAGCGCGAAGGCGAGCGCCGATCCCGCCGAGAGCGAATCGCCCGAAGAGCCTTCCGCCAAGGCCTCTCCGAAGAAGCGGGCCCCGGAGGAGAAGGAGATGCAGACTCCCTCCAATGCCAGCTCTGCCCAGGACATCGACGAGGCCAGGGCGCTGTTCAAACAAGGGGTCGTCGCGTACCAGAGCCAGGATTTCAAGGAGGCAAAGCGGCTGTTCGAAGGGGCCTATGCGCTCGTGCCGAGCAACGCGATCCTCTTCAACATCGCGAGCGCCGAGATGCGGATGGGCCAGACTTCGCTCGCGTGCGCGCACTTCAAGGACTACCTCGCGCACGGGGACCCGAGCTCGGCGCGGATTCAAGAGGTGCAGCAGCAGGTGCAGAACCGCTGTCCGTGAGGCGGAGACGCTGGTAATAGACCCGGCAGGATGATCCGGGACCGCGCAGAGAGGCTGTTTCGATCGCCGGCCGCGCGGGCGTTCGCGCCGCTCGCGATCGTGCTGCTCGTCGGGGCCGTGTTCCACGAAAATGGCGCGTTTTATCGGTGGGGGACGCACCGGGCCGTGCTGCGGGAGATCTCCGTGCAAGGCATCCTCGCGTGCGGGATGACCATCGTGATCCTCGCCGGCGGGATCGATCTCTCGGTGGGGAGCGTGCTCGGGCTGTCGGCGGTCGGGTTCGCGCTCTTGACGTTGCCGCTCGGGCTCTCCGCGCCTCTCGCGGTGGCCATCGTGCTCGCGGGCGGCGCGCTGCTCGGGGCGACTTCGGGGTGGTTCGTCGCGCGGCATCGGGTGCAGCCGTTCGTGGTGACGCTCGCGATGATGGTGTTCGCGCGCGGGCTCGCCAAACAGCTCTCCGGCGGGCAGAAGGTCACGGTGTATTCCGCGCTGGACGGGTCGACCACGGCCGTCCGGGAGCTGCCGGGGATCTGGAGGGCGCTGGACGCGAAGATCCTGGATGGCAATCTGTCGGTCGTGACGCTCGTGATGCTGGCGTGCGCGGGGGTCACGTGGTTCGTCCTGCGGCGGCTCACGGCGGGGCGGTACGTGTACGCGACAGGCGGAGATCGGGAGGCCGCGGAGCTCTCCGGAGTGCCTGTCCAGCGGACGTTGATCTTTGCGTATTCCATGGCCGGGCTGTTCTCGGCGATCGCGGGGATTTGCCAGGCCGCGCAGGAGACGCACGGCGATCCGGAGACGGGCGGCGGCTACGAGCTGGACGCGATCGCGATGGTGGTGCTCGGAGGAACGGCCTTGTCCGGCGGGAGAGGCGGCATCGGGCTCACGCTGCTCGGCGCGCTGACGATGGGGTATTTGCAGAAGATCCTGAGCCTGAACGCGTTCCAGACGGAGGTGCGGCTCATGCTCACGGGCGTCATCCTGCTCGGCGCGGTGCTGTTCCAGAAGAGGCTCTCGGCCGAAGGATCGAAGTGAGCGCGGTCTCGCTGCGGCCTTATCAGAGGGAGGCGGTGGAGGCGGTGCTCTCCGCGCGGCGCAATGGCACGCGGCGGATGGTGGTGTGTCTGCCGACCGGGGCCGGAAAGACCGTGATCTTCGCGCAGCTCGCCCGCATGGCGAAGAGGGGAGTCCTGGTGCTCGCGCACCGGGAAGAGCTGGTTTCGCAGGCGAAGGAGAAGATCGAGACGGCGCTCGGCGGGGACGCGATGGTGGCTGTCGAGCGGGCGGAGGCGCGCGCTCCGCTCTCGGCGAAGGTGGTCGTCGCTTCGATTCGATCGCTCCACGAGACGCGGATCGAAGAGGTGCTCCGGGGGCGCGATCTGGGGCTCGTGATTTACGACGAGTGCCATCACGCGACGGCGGAGGACAACCTGCGCGTGCTGCGGCGGCTCGGCGCGTTCGACGCGGGGTGGACTGGCACGTTGCTCGGGTTCACGGCGACGACGACGCGGGGCGACGGGCAGGGGCTCGACAAGGTGTTCGAGGAGATCGTCTATTCGCAGACGCTGCCGGACCTCATCGAGCAAGGGTATCTGGTGCGGCTCGGCGGATACCGGATCGCGACCAGCGCGGACCTGTCGCGGCTGTCCGGCGGAGGGGCCGACTTCATCGAGGAGGAGCTCGCGGAGGCCGTCGATATCGAGGAGCGGAACGCGCTCGTGGCGCGGTCGATCCAGGAGCTGGCGCGGGATCGGCGCACGATCGCGTTCTGCGTGACTGTCAATCACGCGAGGCATCTTTGCACGGCGCTGAACGCGCTCGGGGTGCCTGCCGGGCTCGTCCACGGGATGATGAAGGGCGAAGACCGGCAAAAGGCGCTGTCCGATTTTCGCGAGGGGCGGACGGTGGTGCTCACCAACGTGGGTGTGCTGACGGAGGGGTTCGACGATCCGGGGGTGAGCTGCGTCGCGATGGCGCGGCCCACGCGGAACGAAGGGCTCTATGCGCAGTGCGTGGGGCGCGGGACTCGGCTCTTCCCGGGCAAGAAGGATTGTTTGATCCTCGATTTCGTGGATCTCTCCGCGCTCGATCTCTGCACGTTACCGTCCCTGTTCGGGATGCCGAGAGACATGGACCTGGAGGGGCGCGACGCGTCGGAGGCGAAGGGCGCGTGGGATCGGATCGCCTTCGATCACCCTGGTTTCGAGGTGGAGGCAGGGGCCATCACGCTCGGGGAGATCAAGGAGCGCGCCGAGAGGTTCGACCCGCTCGGGCTCGGGCTGGACTCCGATGTTCGGGCCATTTCGGGCAACGCGTGGGGGTCGCTCGGGCGGCACGGGCTGGTGCTCCATTTCGAGCGGCGGCCGGGGAAGACCGCGGAGGCGCTGATCCGGTGTCGCGGGGCGCGCGGGAAGCGGTGGGAGGTGACGATGGATGGACAGGAGATGGCGCGATTCAGCCAGATCGAAGAGGCCGTCGACGCGGTCGACTACGAGGTCGCGAAGATGGGGCCTTCGGCGCAGACATCGGCGCTCGCGGGGGCGGCCTGGCGGACGGCGCCGGCTCCGCCGACGATGGCCAATCTGCGCGGCGCCGGCGGAGCGCGGCCCCGAAATCTCGCGGACGCGCTGCGTCTCTCGGTGTTTCTGAGGGTCGTGCGGGGGTGAGGCCGCCGCCGCGAATGCGGATCATGCGAGCGTGAACGAAGGCTTTACGCCGGGCGCTCACGGGGGGTAATCTGGAGAGAACGTGCGGTCCTCGTTAGCAACGCTGGTGTTCGCGCTCGCCGCGGTGTCCCTCGTGGAGATGGGGTGTCGCCCGACGCCGCCCGCGGGCGTGAAGTCCGGGGCGACTGGCGTCTTCGTGCGGGCCATTCCGGCGAGGAGCGGCCTCGCCCCGGAGGCGCGCGCCGGCCTCACGACCCGCCCCGACAAGTGGCCTCCGGCGACGTCCGACGAGTGCAGAGAGGGTGTTTACGAGGACAAGAAGCTGGCGGAGGCGCTCGGCTTCTCGCTGGAGCCGCTGAAATGTCCCTGGGCCGACGCGGCGGACGTGCGCGGCGCGCAGCCTCCGAACGACGCGGTCCAGAACGGGGACGTGGAGATCGGGCCGGCCGACGGGTTCGCGGTGAGCTGCCATGTCCTCGGAGAGTGGGTGATCGTGCTGGAGACGACGACGCGGATCGGCCACTGCTCGCACCTCGTCGGCGTCTCTCTCTTCCCTGGGAGCCCTGAAAAATGAGCGATCCGACGGCGAATCACCCCTTCGTTCGTGCCCTCGCCGCGCGCGGGGTCGGCCTGACTCCCCTGCTCCAGGAGGGGCGGACTGCCACGTTGACGTGGGATACGGGCGTGACGGGGCCCGTGATGGCGGAGCGGATCCTGGTGGTCATTCCGGACATGCATCTGTCGGATCGCGGCCCGGGGGACGTGTTCGTGGGCCTCGGGGCCGGGCAGCGAGAGAAGATGTTGCACCTGCTCGACGCGCTGATCGCGACGAAGCAGGCCTTTCCGGAGCTTCGGGTGGTGCAGCTCGGCGACATCTACGACGTGTGGCGCGCGTATCCGGAGTACAAGGACCATCCGACCGCGAATTACCGGCGGATCGAGGACGCGCACGGCGACATCATCGGGAAGCTGACTCAGGATCTGCGAGCGCGGGTGTGCGTGGGGAACCACGACGCGCCGATGGGGCCCTATCCGCCGTCGTGGGCGCGCGGTCCGAACGGCCCGACTGGCCAGCTCGCGTACGGGCACACGTTCGCGAGCGGGCGCGTGCTGGCGTTTCACGGGCATCAACAGGACGTGATCGGGCAGGAGATGGCCGCGCAGGGCGGGCTCGGGACGGTGCAGTTCGCGACGCTCGCGGCCAAGCTGCTCCCGGCGTCGAGCCAGCTCGCGCAGGAGTATCTGGATCTCGCGACGGTGTTCTTCGCGGATCCGGACACGGCGTTCTTTCGAGGGCACTGGCCGCTCTTCGCGGAGGCGCCTTCGGGGCTCGACGGGTTTACTTCGCCGGTGTGGTGCGATCGGCAGTCGCGCGATCTGCTCGGGAGCCTGGTCTCGGCCATCGGGGACTCTCGGAATCTGCGGCTCGCGATCGTCGGGCACTCGCACTGTCCGGGGATCTCCTGGATCGAGGTGCACGGGAGGCGGATCCCGCTGGTGGACGCGGGGTCCTGGATCCAGGACAAGCGGCAGATCATGATCGCGGTGGAGGGGAGTCTGACGCTTTATTCGGTCGGATAGCTCTGCGGCGGGGGAGTGAAACGAGGGGGCAGAGCCCCCTTGTAAAACCCATTCGAGCCGATCTCGCCATCGATCGAGGGCACTTCTAGCCGTCCAGCGAGAGGCGCAGTCCGTCGCGCGAAAAGTCCTTCTTTTCCAGGGTGGCGGCGGTGCGGCCGCGGCGCAGGACGACGATTCGGTCGCACAGGGAGAGGAGCTCCGGCAGCTCCGAGGTGACGACCAGGATGGCGATTCCTTCGTCGGCGAGGGCGCGGAGGGTGCGGTGGATTTCGGATTTGGCGCCGATGTCGACTCCGCGCGTCGGCTCGTCGAGGAGGAGGGCGCGCGGTCGCACCGCGAGGCAGCGGAGGAGGGCTGTCTTCTGCTGATTGCCACCCGACAGCGCGCGGGCGGGCGACTCCAGAGAAGAGGCCACCACGTGCAGGCGGGCGTCTTGCTCGGTCGCGATCGCTCGCTCTCGGCCGGGGGATAACAGGCCGTATCCGAACTCGGCGGCCAGGCTCGACAGCGTGATGTTCTCGGCGATGGTGAGGTCCGGGAGCACCGTCTTTCGGCGGTCGTTCGCGAGGCACACGAGGCCCTGGGTGATCGAGCGCGCGGGGCTCGCGATCTCGAACGGGGCGCCGCCGAGCCGCACCTCGCCGCGCGCAAGAGAGCCGTGCACGCCGAACAGCGCCGCGAGCGTCTCCGACGTGCCGGAGCCGCGCAGGCCCGCGAGGCCCACGATCTCGCCCCGACCCACCGAGAGCGTGACGTCGTGCAGGGGCGCCGCGCCGCTCGCCGCGAGCGTGAGGCCGCGCACGCCGAGGAGAGGCTCGTCTTCGTGGGTGTTCGTGCGTGTCTCGAATTTTTGAGACGGCTCCTCCGCGCGCGACGGCGCCTCCATGCGTGTCTCGGATTCGTGAGACGCGTCCTCCGCGCGCGGCGCGCCCATCATCAGCGCGACCAGCTCTTCGCGGGGCAGCTCCGAGGCGGGGCGACACGCGACCACGCGGCCGTCGCGGAGGACCGTGACGCGGTCGGCGAGGCGGTCGTTCTCCTCCATTCGGTGCGAGACGTACACGACGCCGCGGCCGCTCTCCGCGAGGCGCTCCACGCGCGCGAGGAGGCGCTCGGCGTCGGTCTCTTCGAGCGCGCTCGTCGGCTCGTCGAGGATCAGGACGCGCGCGTCCCTCGCGAGCGCCCGCGCGATCTCGATCATCTGGCGCGTCGACAAGGGCAGGCTCTCCACGAGCGCGCGCGGGTCCACGTCGAGCTCCATCGTCGCGAGGATCCGCCGCGCCGCCGCCTCGTCGTCGCGCCGCAAGAGGCGGAACAAGGACGCGCGCGCCGGATCGCTCGCGAGCGCGAGGTTCTCCGCGACCGTCATCGAGCCGACCAGCGACAGCTCCTGGTGAATCGTGGCCACGCCGCTCCTCGCCGCGTCGCGCGCGCTTCGGAGCCGCACGGGCGCGCCGCTCACGAGCACCTCGCCGTGCTGCGGCGCGACCACGCCGGAGAGGACGCGGAGGAGGGTGCTCTTGCCCGCGCCGTTCTCGCCCGCGAGCACGTGCACCTCGCCCGCGTTCACCGCGAACGACACGTCGTCGAGGGCGCGCGTCGCCCCGAACGACACGCTCACGCGGCGGAGCTCGATGAGCGGCGTCACGAGATCCGCGTCACGCGTCGAGGTCGATCCCGCCGTCGCCGTCGGGGCGCACCTCGACCGCGGAATAGCGCCCGTCCTCGCCGCGCGCGAGCCGCGCCATCGCCGTCTTCGCGTCGTGCACGAACACGAGCCACGTCCGGTCGCGCACGAGGCGCTCGTAGATCGAAGCCTTCTCGTCGATCACGCGCTCGGGGAAGCGGTCGTACCCCATCGTGATCGGCAGGTGCACCCACGACGTGCCCGGCACCAGATCCGAGCAATAGAAGGCGCTCTGCCGCAGGCCCGTGACCGTCGCGTGCATCAGCCCGGGCGTGTGGCCGTCCGTCGTGACGAAGCGCACGTGATCGCCGAGCACGTTGGTGTGATCGCCGTCGACGACGTGGAGGCGGCCGCTCTGCGCGAGCAGATCTTGGAGGCCCGGCACGAACGACGCGCGGTCGCGGGCGTGCGGTGAGCGCGCGCGATCCCAGGCGGCGCGGCCGACCACGAACGTGGCCTTCGGGAAGAGGAGGCGCATCGGGGCGTCGGGCTCCCACGCCGCGAGGACGCCGCCCGCGTGATCGAAATGCAGGTGGCTCAGCACGACGACGTCGATGTCCTCGTGCGAGAGGCCGCGCGCCGCGAGCTGATCGAGCAGCACGTGGCGATCCTCGACGACGCCGTAGCGCGCGCGCATCTTCGGCTCGAAGAAGGCGCCGATGCCCGCCTCCAACAGGATCTTGCGGTGGCCCTCGTCGACGAGGGCGCTGCGGCACGCGATCTCGATGCGGCCCGCGTCGTCCGGCGGGTACCACTTGCTCCACACCGCGCGCGGCGCGTTGCCGAACATCGATCCACCGTCGAGCGACTGGCGATTTCCGAGCAGCGGGACGAGGCGTAGCATCCGCCCACGCTACCGCGCGGCGCGGCCGTTTGCACCCCCGCGCGGCCCTCGATCCCAAGCCTTTGGTGAGACCTGTGACCGCAGAAAAGCCCTTCGTCCCCTCGTTTTCGGCAGCCTTCCCGCGGACGCGCCTCCGCCGCAACCGCCGCGATCCCTGGTCGCGCAAGCTCGTCGCCGAGACGACGCTCACCGTGAACGATCTCATCTGGCCCGTGTTCGTGCAGGAGGGGCAGGGCACGTCGACGGAGATAGCGTCGATGCCCGGCGTGAAGCGGCTCAGCATCGATCTGCTGGTCGATCAGGTGAAGGAGGCCGCCGCGCTCGGGATCCCGGCCGTCGCGATCTTCCCGGTGACGCCGCTCGATCGGAAGACGCCCGACGGCGAGGAGGCGACGAACCCGGACAACCTCATGTGCCGCAGCGTGCGCGCGATCAAGAAGCTCGACCTCGACATCGGGATCGTGTGCGACGTCGCGCTGGATCCGTACACGACGCACGGACAGGACGGGGTGATCCGCGAGGGCGGGCTCGTCGCGAACGACGAGACGGTGGACATCCTCGTGCGGCAGTCGATCCTGCAGGCGCAGGCGGGGTGCGACGTGATCGCGCCGAGCGACATGATGGACGGGCGCATCGGGGCGATCCGCGACGCGCTCGACGCCGAGGGGTTCCAGAAGGTGCGGATCCTGTCGTACGCGGCGAAATACGCTTCGGCTTATTACGGGCCGTTCCGCGACGCGGTCGGATCGAAATCGTCGCTGGGGAAGGGCGACAAGAAGAACTACCAGATGGACCCGCGCAACACGGACGAGGCGCTGCGCGAGGTCGCGCTCGACGTGGCCGAGGGCGCCGACATGGTGATGGTGAAGCCGGGGATGCCGTACCTCGACATCGTGCGCCGCGTGAAGGACGCCTTCTCGATGCCGACGTACGTGTACCAGGTGAGCGGGGAGTACGCGATGATCAAGGCCGCCGCGGAGCGCGGGTGGCTCGACGGCGAGCGCGCGATGATGGAGGCGCTCGCGGCCTTCAAGCGCGCCGGCGCCGACGGGGTCCTCACGTACGCCGCGATCGACGCCGCGAAGCTCCTCAAGAGCGGCTACACGTTCTGATCAGGAAGCGGCGGTCGGCGTGAGCTGAAGGCCCTGCGGCATGTCCATCTGACGGACGGCGCGCTTCGCCTTCTTGCGGATGTCCACGTGGAGGCGCTCGTCGGCGTTGATCGCCGTGAAGAGGGCGCGCGCCTCCATGTGCTTCTGCAGGCCGAGGTACGCCTCCGCCTCGTTCCAGCGGAGCTTCCAGTCGCGGTCCTTCATGTCGCCGAGCTTCGTCGATAGGTCGACGATGTCCTGGTAACGAAGCTGTTTGCGCAGCTCCGTCCACAGCTCGGCGCGGAGGTCGTCGTCGGCCGGCGCGAGGTTCACGGCCTTCCCGAGCATGTCGATTCCCTCGTTCGTGCGGCCGACCACGAGCAGCGCGCGCGCCAGCGATCGCCACGCGCCCGCCGACCCCGCGTGCGCCTCCACGAAGGCCTGCAGCGCCGGGAGGCACTTCGTCACCTCGATGATGTCGTCCGTCTTCTTCGGCCAGAAGCGCGCGAGCAGCGCGATCTGATCGCCCGGATCGATCGCGAGCGCCTTGTCGACGGCCGCGCGGCCCTCGTCGATGCGGCCGAGCTCGCCGAGCGATCGCGCCAGCTCCACGAGGCCCGCCGCCGAATTCGGGTTCTTCGCGACGTAGGCCTCCGCCGCGGCGAGCGCGTCTTCCTTCCGGCCGAGCGCGCGCAGGGCCACGATCTTCGCGGTCTCCGCGCGCTCGCTGCCGGCCTCTCCGGCGGCCTCGATCGCGTGCTCCGCGGCGGCCAGCGCGACGTCGTGGCGGTTGTCGCGCTCGTGGTAGTTGAGCTGCTCCAGGTAGTACGCGACGTCGCGCTTCTCGGCGGCCCACACGCCCGTGAGGTACTCCTTCACGCTGTCGGCGCGCACGTACAAGAGCGAGGCGGCGTCGCGCGGGTTCTCGTAGATCGCGACGAGCACGCCGAGCTTTTCGAGGCCGTCGAGCGCCGCCTGGTGATCGCCCTTCGCCTCCAGCGCGAGGACGAACTCGTTGATCGCGGCGTCGTTGTCCTTGAGCTGCTGGTGCACGTGCGCGACGGTCGTGTGGAAGTCGGGGTCGCCCGCGAAGGTGTCGCGCACCTTCTTGAAGCTCTTCAGCGCGCCCGCGTAGTCGCCGGTGTTCGCCTGCGCCGAGGCCATGTTGAAGAGCGCCATGTGGTCGTCCGCGTCCATCGTCGTGATGCGCTTCAGGACGGTGACGGCCTTCGCGAAATCACGCTCCTGGAAGGCTTTTTGCGCCTTCTCCCAGATGGGGCCCTTGTCCACGAACGCGTCGAGCTGCGCGGCGAGCTGGTTGTTCTTCTTCCGCCACGCGTCGTTCTGGCCGACCTCACCGGCCATGAACGCCTTCGCCCAGCCGCGCGTCTGATCGATGTTGAGGCCCTTCTCCGCGAGGCCTTCGAACTCGGTCTTCGGGATGGGCACCTGCGTGGGCATGCCTTGCTTGCGCGCGATCTTCGCGTCGAGCCCGATCATCACCCATTCGACCTCTTGGCCAGCCTGGCCCCGCTTCTCGCTCATGGCGGAGACGGTATGCGGCGCGGGCGGACGCGTAAATGGGCGACGCGCTCAGCCCATGAGGATCCACATGAGCACGAGCACGAGCACGAAGGTGCCGATCGCGAGCGCGGCCACATGGAGGCTCGGCAGGCCGAAGATCATGGGCCGGAGCTTCTCTTCGAACGCGTCGAACTGACCTGTCGTCGGCGGGACGGCGGGCGCCGGATGAACCGGCGACGACGCGTGCGACGGCGGACCGACGTGCGACGGCGACGACTGCGATGGGCTCATCGGCGGGTGCGCGGCGCGCGGATCGTGCATCGCGGGGCCGCCCGGCGACGATGGGTGCGGCGGAGGCGGCGCGCTCTGCGGCAAGAGGCGCTCGGTGCGCTGCTGGCGCGCCACCGTGGGCGGCACGTCGAGCGGGGCCGCGGAGAGCCTGCGGATCGTGGCCTCCAGCGCGTACGCGTCCTCGAAGCGACGCGCGGCCTCCGCGGCGCCCTGCATCGAGCCGATGCGCACGGCCTCCACCGCGATCGCCGCGGCGTCGGCGGCGATCTTCGCGATCATCGCCTGACGCTCCGCGCGCGCGGCCGCGAGCTTCGCCTCGTCGCCTTGACGCACGGCCTCCAGCGCGAGGCGATCGGCCTCGGCGAAGAGGCGCTCCTCCGTCATCGGCGCGCGGTTGTTCTCGTCCTCCACCGATTGGAGCGACGGCAGCGGCGGCACGTTCGGGCCCGGCGGCGCGATCTTCCCGGGCGGCTCGCTCTGCGCGCGCGCGGCGTTCGGCGTCGCGAGCGACGTCGGCGAGCTGCGGCGCGCGGCCCCGTTCGGGAAGCCTTGCAGCGGCAGCGTCGGCACCTCCTCCGACTCCGGATCGCTGATCGAGGGCGCCGGCTCGCGCGGGGGCGTCTGGATGATCAGCGGCGTGCGCACGCCCGAGGGACGCGGGCCGCGCGGCTTGATCGCGGTCGTGCTCGCGTCGCTGTCCTCGTCGAGGATCGAGTCGTGGATCGGCCGCATCGCCGCGACGGATCGCCCTTCCGAGACGGTCTTCGCGCTCGCGGACGGCGGCTGCGCCATGGCCCCGATCGGCGGCGCGGCGGCCCCGATCGGCGGCGCGGCGGCTCCGGGCGGCGGCCTCGGCTGCACGCGCGCGGCGGCGCTCGCGGCGCGGACGGGGCGGGCGCAGGCGGCGGCGCGATCGGCGCGCGCGGCGCGATCGGCCTCGCGGGCGGCGGCTCCGGTGTGCGCGGCGCGGCGCGGGGGACGACGGGCGCGCCCTTCGCTGGAGCCGGCGCCACCCTCGCGGCGGGCGCTCCCTTCGCTCGAAGCGGCAGGCTCTCCGACTGGAGCACCATCGTCGGCACCTCTTCCGCCTCCACATCGTCGTCCTGCGACGCGAGCGACGAGGCCTTCGGATCGTTCGAGCGCTTCGCGAGCTCCGCCACCATCGACTCCGCGTCGGTGATGTCGGTCTCGTCGTCGCTGCCGTCGTCGTCGTCCCCGTCCTTGTACGAAAACGCCGGGTTTTGCCCTGTGTACGCGCTCACCTTCGGAGGCTCGGGCCGGCCCTCCTGGAGCTGGCCCGTGACGGCGCGCTCGAACCAGCGCATCTGCCGCATCGCGTTTCGCCGCACGAAGCGAGCGAGCGCCTCCTCGTTGCCCTCCTGGTAACCGTGCACGAGGAGCCACTCGTCGAGCCGCGCCTGGATCTCCGCCGCGCTCTGGAAGCGCGCTTTCGGATCCTTCTCCAGGCACCGCTGCACGATCGCCGCGAGCTCCTTGTCGATCTTGGGCCGCAGCTCGCGCAGGTCGTCCGGCGGCTTCATCAGGATCGCCTGCACCGCGTCGTAGTCGGAGGCCGCGAGCCACGGCTTTCGCCCCGCGAACAGCTCGAACATGAGCACGCCGAGCGAGAACAGATCCGTGCGGTGATCGATCGCCTCCCCGCGCGCCTGCTCCGGCGCCATGTACTGCGGCTGCCCCTTCAAGAGCCCGGTCAGCGTCTTCGTGAGCCGCTGCTTCGCCTTCGCGAGGCCGAAATCCGTGATCTTCAGCGCGCCCGTGAACCCGACGAGCACGTTGCCCGGCGTGAGGTCGCGGTGCACGAGGCCGAGCGGCTCCCCGTTCGCCGCGCGGAGCGAGTGCGCCGCCGCGAGCCCCCGACAAAGGCGCGACGCGATGTACACGACCATGCGCTCGGTGAAGGCCTCTCCGGTATCGAAGATCGTCTTCATCAAGCGCGCGAGCGACACGCCCTGCACGAGCTCCACCGCGAGGTACATGCCGTCGTCGTCGTTGCCCCACCCCGCGACCTCGACGACGTTCGGGTGCTTGAGCGCCGCCGTCATCCAGACCTCGTCGAGGAACTGGTTCGCGAACGCCGGATCTTCGGCGATGTGCTGGTGGAGGCGCTTCACCGCGAGCAGCTTGCCCGCGAGGTGAGGGGGCGAGTCCGCGCGGCAAAGGTCCACCCGCGCCGTGGTGCCGACGGCGATCTCAGCGAGATAATGAAACTGGATCGCGCCTTGCGCCTCGGTGCGCGGCTGGACCATGCGGCGGTGAGCCTATCAAACGGTGGCGCGCGCCGCAGCGATGGCCTCAGGCACGCCGGACACACGCAGCTTCAGGTGGAGGTCGAGGTGGTCGTCCTTCGTCTGGATCGCCGACAGCCCCACGACCGGGAGCGCCACCGGGAGCGCCCGCTTCACGCGCGGATTCTCTGCGATCTTCGGCAGCTTCATGAGGTCCAGCGTGATGCGGTCGTCCTTCGCGTCGATGAGGAGCGCCGGCTTCTTCGGCATGATGTTGACGAGGTTGGCGGGCTTCGACAGGTCGAGGGCGCCGCTCTTGATGAAGCCGGCGATCGGCGTGTTGGCGTCGCCGAGCACCTTCAGGCTCAGGTCCTGGAGGCGCACGACGAACTTCATCGCGGTCAGCGTGATCTCGATCTCCTCCACGAACACGATCACCGACACGCGCAGCGGCGTGCCCATCGCGCTCACGGTGAGCGACGCGCGCAGCCCCGGGGGCGCGGCCTCGATCACGATGTCCTTCGGCGCCTTCTCCCCCGTCGCGAGCTCGCGGATCAGATAACGGAGCGCGTCCATCGGCAGGCCGAACCGAAGCCCCGTTGCGCCCTTCACGGCGCGCCAGATCTCTTCCGGGTGGCTCTTCAGATAATTGCCTGCGACACGCAGGAGCTGCTTGGGGTTCGGCTTGGGCATGGGGGCGAGAGGATCGCAGAGGCGAAAGGGAAACTACAAGGCTTGATGTGCCGCCGATTCCAACGTGCGGTTTACTTGATGCGGAGCGTCATCGTCACGTCGTCGATCGAGGCTCCCTCCTCGTTGCGGAAGGCGTCTTCGCGCGTGCTCACCTCGACGAAGCCGGTGCGCTCGTAGAGCTTCCTCGCGGGCGTGTTGTCGCGAAAGACCCCGAGATCGATCCACGCGATCCGCGGCTGTTCGCGGGCCCAGGTGAGCGCCGCCTCCATGAGGCGCCGCCCGTGACCCTGCTTCGTGTGCGCTTGCAAGATCCCCATCGCGAGCGTCGCGCGGTGCATCTCCGGCACGATCCGCCCGCCGCG
The DNA here is from genome assembly GCA_046351455.1 of Polyangiaceae bacterium. Taxonomy (GTDB): domain Bacteria; phylum Myxococcota_A; class Polyangia; order Polyangiales; family Polyangiaceae; genus JADJRH01. Next base: position 96,942 of record JAXLYM010000022.1, on the reverse strand, counting down.
CAGCTCGATGTGGCCGACGATCGCCCCGTCGCGGCAGCGCACGAGCGCCCACGCGCGGCCCCAGTTCGGCTCCGTCAACGTGCGCGACCACCTCGCGAGCGCGTTGTCGCGGATCTCCTCGCGGCCCGGACGCGCGCCCGGCGCGAACACCGGCATCCCGTTCTTGCCCGACTGACCGATGTGCACCTGCACGTACTCGGCGTAGGCGCTGGCCTCGCGTTTGTCGATCGGCCGGACGATGCAGGCCGGCGCCGGAGCCTCGCCCGCGGACGTCACGTCAGCCACCGCCGACGAAATGCACGATCTCGATCACGTCGCCCTCCGCGAGCTGCTCCGTCGCGTGCTGCGCGCGCCGCACGACCTCGCCGTTGCGCTCCACCGCGACCGGACCGTCGTTGAGCCCGAGCATCTCCACGAGCCGCCGCACCGTGGTGCCCTCCGCGACCTCGCGCGCCTCGCCGTTCACCTGGACGTTCACTTCTCCTCCGCCTCCATCGCGTCGATCACCGCGCGGAACCGCGCCGCTCCCGTCACGTAATGATCCGCGCCGAACACGCCCATGCCGGCCTCTTTCTCGTTCACCGGACGGATCACCTTGCCGGGGTTGCCGCGCACGAGCGATCCCGGCGGCACCACCATCCGCGGCGGCACCACGGTCCCCGCGGCGATCACGGAGCCTGCGCCGATCACCGCGTTGTCCAGGATGATCGACCCCATCCCGATCAGGCACCGATCCTCGATGATGCAGCCGTGCAGGACGGCCCCGTGGCCGACCGTCACGTCCTCGCCGATCACCGTCTTCGAGAGGCCCTCGGTCATGTGCACGCACACGAGGTCCTGCAGATTGGAGCGCTTCCCGACGACGATCCCGCCGATGTCCGCGCGCAGCACGGCGCCGAACCACACGCTCGACGCGTCCTCGAGCACCACGTCTCCGATGACCGTCGCGTTCGGCGCGAGCCACACGTCGCGCCCGAGAACAGGCTTCTTGTCGCCGTAGGGCATCACGAGCGCGGAGCCCACGGACCGGTGTTGCGCTGTCATTCGACTCCGTGCGGGGACGCGGCGATCACCGGGAGCTGACGCCGTCCCCCCTTGTTGCTGTTCGCGCTCGTCGCGACGAGCGGCCTCGCCGAGGCGCGCGCGCTCTCCGTGAGCTGACCTTCCAGAGAGTGCTTGTTGCTCCGAGCGATCGTGACGTCCACGATCTCGCCCGCGAGATCCAGATCGTCCGCGCCCGCCACGTGCACGATCTCGTTCCGCTCGCTGCGGCCGGACCAGTGCGCGCCCTTCCCCTTGTCGCGCCCTTCGATCAGGACGCGCTGCACGCTCCCCACGAGCGTCGTGAGGTGCCCGTGCAAGAGGGCCTCGCTCCTCTCGAACACGCGCGCGAGCCGCTCGCTCTTCACCTCTTCCGGCACGTCGTCGCCGAGCCGGAGCGCCGGCGTGTACGGCCGCGGCGAGTACTTGAAGCCGAACAACCCCCGGAACTCCATCTCGTCGATGAGCGAGAGCGTCGCCTCGAATTCCTCGTCCGTCTCGCCCGGAAACCCCACGATGATGTCCGTCGACAGCGTGAGCCCCGGCACCGCGCGCGCGAGCCGCCCGGTCCGCTCCACGTACTCCGCGCGCGTGTACCGCCGGATCATCCGCCGCAGCACCCGATCGCTCCCCGACTGCACGGGCAAGTGCACATGCCGCGCGAGCACCGGCAAATCCCGATGCGCCGCGATCAAGGACGGCGTCAGATGCCGCGGGTGCGGGCTCGTGTACCGGATCCGCGCGAGGCCTGGCACGCGCTCCGCGATCGCCCGGATCAACGCGGCGAATTCGCTCTCGTCCGGATCGTCCGCCGCGGCCTCGGGCGCCTTCGCGAGCGCCCCGAGCGGATCCCGATAGCTGTTCACGGTCTGCCCGAGCAGCGTCACCTCGCGCGCCCCGGATCGCACCAGCGCGTCGATCTCCGCGACGATCTCCTCGCTCGCCCGGTACCTCTCCGGCCCGCGCGTGTGCGGCACGATGCAGAACGAGCACCGCTCGTCGCACCCCTTCATCGTCGTCACGAAAGCGGTCGGCGCGCCCGACAGCACGGTGGGCGCCGTCAAGAACCGAGGGCTCTCCGTATCGAACACCGTCCGCGCGAGCGGGGGCGCCCCGTGCCCCACCTCCTCGATCAGCCGCGGCAGCTCGGGGATGTTGTCGGGCCCCACGATCAGATCGATCGCGGGCATCCGTCCGAGCAATTTGTCCCCTTCTTGTTGCGCGACGCACCCCGCGACGACGAGCACCATCTCGCGCCGCGCGCGCTTCTGCTTCGCGAGCCGGCCCACCTCGGATCGAAGCTTTTGCTCGGCCTTTTCGCGCACGCTGCACGTGTTGAGGATCACCACGTCGGCGGACGTCTCGTCCTCGGCGCGATCGAACCCGGCGGTCGACATGACCTCGTCCATGCGCTGCGAGTCGTGCACGTTCATCTGGCAGCCGAACGTGGTCACCGCGTACGTCGGCCGCCGTCCGTCCTTCGGGGTCGCGCTCGCGTTGTCGGGGGTCATGGGGCCCGATGCTCTAACAAAACAGAGGCCCCGGTGCCATCGCGCACACCCCTCCTTTTCGCAGCGCCGGGCGTGTCCGTTCGTGACATCCGCCGGATTCCCCGTGATAAGGTCGCCCTCTCCGCGCGCGCCGCACGACGGGATTTGCCGCGCGCCGTGGGGTTTTCGCCGTCACCGCTCAGGAGGTCGTGCCATGTCGTCGCCGAAGTTCAGCAACCTGGTGGAGATGTTCGAGCGCTCGGTGAGCGAGTACGGGCCGCGCGAGCTGTTCGGCACCAAGACCGACGGCGCCTGGAAATGGACCACCTTCCGCGAGATGGGAAAGATGGTCGACGACATGCGCGGCGGCCTCGCGTCGCTGGGCATCGAGCGCGGCGCCAACATCTGCATCGTCTCGAACAACCGCGTCGAGTGGGCGGTCATCGCGTACGCGTGCTTCGGCCTCGGCATCTCGATCGTCCCCATGTACGAGGCGCAGCTCCCGAAGGAGTGGGCCTTCATCGCGAACGACTGCGGCGCCGTCGCGATCGTGGCCGCGACGAAGGAGGTCGCGACCAAGTGGCAAGAGGTGAAGGACAAGGCCGCGACCGTGAAGAACGTGATCACGCTCTTCGGCGGCGAGGGTGACGAGGGCTCGTTCAAGAGCCTGCTCAAGAAGGGCGCGGCGTCCCCGGTCCCCTCGATCAAGCCCGAGCCGAAGGACACGGCGTGCCTCATCTACACGTCCGGCACCACCGGCAACCCGAAGGGCGTGATCCTCTCGCACGGAAACTTCGCGTCGAACATCAGCGCCGTGCACGAGATCCTGCCGATGACGCAGGACGAGCGCAGCCTCTCGTTCCTCCCGTGGGCGCACTCCTTCGGCCACACGGTGGAGCTGCACACGATGCTCTCGCTCGGCGCGTCGATGGCTTTGTGCGAGGCCGTCGACAAGATCATCCCGAACCTCGCGGAGGTTCAGCCGACGATCCTGGTCAGCGTGCCGCGCATCTTCAATCGCATCTACGACGGCGTGAACAAGCAGATGGAGTCGCGCCCGAAGATCATCCAGAACCTCTTTTCGGGCGGCCTGCGCGCGGCGACGAAGCAGAAGAAGGGCGAGAGCCTCGGCCTCGTCGAGAAGATCACGCTCGCGCTCGCGGACAAGCTCGTCTTCACGAAGATCCGCGGCCGCTTCGGCGGGCGCCTCAAGTACGCCTTCAGCGGCGGCGCGGCCCTCTCGCGCGAGGTGGCGGAGTTCATCGACGCGCTCGGCATCACGGTCTACGAGGGCTACGGCCTCACCGAGACGAGCCCGATCGCGACCGCGAACCGCCCCGGCGCCCGCAAGCTCGGCAGCGTCGGCAAGGCGATCCCCGGAGTGCGCATCGTCATCGACAAGACGGCGACCGGCGAAGACAAGCAGGGAGAGATCGTCGTTTACGGCCCCAACATCATGCAGGGCTACCACGCGCGTCCGGAGGAGAACACGGCCGTATTTACGGAGGATCGCGGCTTCCGGACTGGCGATCTCGGCTATCTGGACGACGAAGGATATCTCTACATCACGGGCCGCATCAAGGAGCAGTACAAGCTGGAGAACGGCAAATACGTCTCTCCGGCCCCGCTCGAGGAGCAGCTCAAGCTCTCCCCCTTCATCATCAACTCGATGGTGTACGGCGACAACCGCCTCTACAACACGGCCCTCGTCGTCCCCGACATGGACAACCTCAAGAAGTGGGCGGGCGACCAGGGAATCGACACCTCGAATCCGGACAAGCTCCTCACGGAGAAGCGGGTCGTCGCGCACGTGATGAGCGAGGTCGACGCCTTCTCGAAGTCGTTCAAGGGCTTCGAGCGCATCAAGAAGATCACGCTGACCCCCGAGGACTTCACCCAGGAAAACGGCATGTTGACGCCGAGCCTGAAGGTGAAGCGCCGCTTCGTCTGGCAGAAGTACGGCCCGCAAATCGAGCAGCTCTACACGGACGACGCGAAGGACAAGGCCGAAGCCGCCATCTGAAACTGCCACTCTCCAGAGTGCCTATTTCGGGGGAGCCGCTCATCCAGACCGACTCCCCATGACGCTAACCGGAGAGACCTTCTCTTCGCGTCACCCCCCTCAAAAGCCCTTTCCCTAAATACCGAGGTAGCGGGCGAGCTCGGCTTTCCCCTCGTCGCCGACGTATTTCGCCAGCGTCTTGTGCCGGTCGGACCATGTCTTGAAAGCGGCCTTGTCGCCGCGGGCGCGGGCGGCTTGTGCGCGGGACCAGGCGTACGCGCGCATCGAGAAGCGAGGGGCGTCCGTCGCCATCACCGCGTCGAGCCACACCTCCGGATCGCCCGTGCCGACCGCCGACTGCGCGACCGCCAGATAAGGCACCAGCGCGTCCGGCATGTCCCCGCGCTGGCGCAGGAACGCGTAACGGAACGCCCTTTGATCCTCGGGCTTCGCGTGCAACGCCGCGCTCCAGACTCCGAGGTTGTTCGCGAGCAACGTCAGCCGCTCGTCGTTGACCTCGTGCCACGCGACCGTCTTGTTCGAATAGCCGAGCCCCGGCCACAGGAACGTGCGCCCGCTCATCGCGTCGATGTCGGTGATGCGCACGGTGGCGGGAGGCTCGCTGTCCGGCGCGGCCCAGAAACGAACGCGCCGCGCCCACGCGATCAGCGCCGCGCTCTTCGTCTCCTCCGCGGCGTCGTACGCGGCGCGCGCGGCCTCCGCGTTCGGCGGGCCCCAGTCCCCGCTCGTCTCCGCGAGCAACGTGAGCAGCGCCGCGTGCAGCTCCTTCGGCGCGCCGTCGATCGGCGCCTTCGCGAGCGCCGCGTGCGCGCCCACCGCGTCGCCGGCCGCGTACCGCGCGATGCCCTCCGCGAGCGCGCGCGTCGTCGGATCCATGTTCACGAGCGGCCCCGCGCGCCCGAGCATCTCCACCGCGGCGTCCGCGTCCGCCGCGCGCACGTACGCCTTCGCGCCCTCGATCCACAGCGCGCCCGCCCCGAATTCGAGCGCCGGCCGCACGTCCTCCGGCCCGCTCTTCGCGGCCTCGATCAGCTTCTCGGCGGCGTGCCGGTACACCGAGCCCACCGCCATCGGCCGATCGGTCGGCAAATCGAGCCACGCGAGCACGTTCACCGTCCCGAGATCGAGCATCGGCGCCTCGCCGTCCGTCGTGCGCGGCGTCGCGAAATCGGCCCACGTCTCCGGCGGCAGGTCGCGCCCCGACGCGAGCAGCGCCGCGAGGATCGGCGCGCGGAACCCCGCGGGCAACGTCGTCTGCAGCATCTGCGCGGCGCTCTCCTGCGCCTCGCGAAGGTGGTTGTCCTGATCCTCCGTGAGCCGCAATCGCACCGGCGCGCGCACCTCGCGCTGATCGTCCTGCCCGGCCTCGCTGGTCGCGGGCCGCGGCGGAGGCGCGACCTTCGCGAACGCCGCGCACGCGAGGATCGCCGTCCGCACGTCGCCCCAGTTGCGGCTCATCGCCGCGTACCTTCGCGAAGCCCGATCGTTCTGCTGAAACACCAGCATCTCGAACGCGCCCTTCGAGTCCCCGCCGAGGCACAGGACGGCCCCGAGCGCGCCGCGCAGATCTTCTTCGCGCGGGCTCCACGCCGCGTACGCCTTCGCGATGTCGAGCGTGCGATCGAAGTCGCCTTCGAGCAGCGAAGCCTGCAGCGCGTGCAGCCGCTGGTGCCATTCGAGCCAGTCCTTCGGCCGCGACAGCAGCGTGTCCCGATCCCCCGCGAGCAGCGCGTCCTGCGCGGGCTCCGGCGTCCCGACCGCGGGGCCGAGCTCCTCGAACGCGAGCCGCTGCGACCCCGTGTGCACGATCGCGCTGGCCTCGGTCATCAGCGCGGCGCCGGCCTTGCGGGCGTCGCGGTTCGGCTCGCCGGCGATCGCGTTCTGGTAGTTGCCGATCGCGATGCGGATCCGCAGCTCCTCCGCGCGGTACGTCGCGGGCGTCCGCGTCCACGGGATGCGCGCCGGGAACGAGAACCACTTCATCGGCTCCCCGCACCACGGCACCTCCGCGCCGCGCGGGGCCTCGTATTGCTGGATGCACGACGTCGCCGAGCGCGTCCCGATCCACACGAGCCAGTTGGGGACCAGGCACAGCGCGCCGAGGCCGAGCGCCACGCCCCAGCCGATCACCGCAAGCCTACGCCTTCGTCTTCGCTTCTCTCGAGGGAGCACCGCGGGGCGCTCTTACCACGGAGACTTGCCGCTGGAAGGCGGCGAGTAACCGGTATCCCAGTAGTCGAGCCCGCAGTCCTCGCACACGAGGGCCCCCGGCTTCGGCTTGAACAGGAACGGATTGGCGCGCGGACGGTACCGAGGCGGATTGCCGCGCCCCCCGCAGCGGGGACACCGCGCGTGGACTTCTTCCGAGTCCCGCGCGCCGTTCCCGCTCGGATCGGTGGGCTCGTCCGTGTCCGAAGAGGCCATGCTGCCCTCAAGTGTGAGCCGCGTCACGCGATCGGGACAAATTTCGATGCGCGACGCCGAACCCTAATCTCACCGCAACGAGGCGCCCCAGCGCAACACCTCATCCGTGAGCCGATCGTCCGCCACCTCGCTCCGATCGAGCACCTCGTCCACCGGGACGCCGAGCGCCCGCGTGAGGTGCGGCCCCAGCGCGAGCGCCGCCTCGCGGACCGCCGGAGAGCGCCCCGTGAGCCGTTCGAGGCTCGTCACGCCGTGATCGCGGATGCCGCACGGCACGATGTTCTCGAACCCCGCGAGGTCCGTCGTCAGGTTCAGCGCGAACCCGTGCATCGTCACCCACCGCGTGAGCCGCACGCCGATCGCCCCGACCTTCGCGATCTCCGAGGCCCACGCGTCGCCGCCCCACGCCGAGGGCGCGTGCGGATCGGCCCACACGCCGATGAGCCCGTCCACCACGCCCGACTCCACGCCGTGCTCGCGGAGCACGAGGATCATCACCTCCGCGAGCGCGCGCACGTATTTGCGGACGTCGCATCGATCCGGCGCGAGATCGAGGATCGGATAACAAACGAGCTGCCCCGGCGCGTGGTACGTGACGTCCCCGCCGCGCGCCGTCGGGTAGAGATCGACCCCGCGCGCCGCGAGCGCCTCCTCCGAGAACAGCACGTTCTCCCGCTTCGCGTTGCGCCCCAGCGTGACGACCGGCGCGTGCTCCAGGAGGAGGATCGTGTCCCCGATCGAGGCGTCCATCCGCGCCGCGACGAGCTTCTCTTGCAGGTCGTGGATCAGCGCATAGCGCCGCCGCCCGATCCACAGCGCCCGCGCGCTCACTCAGGAACTTTCTTGCCCTTGCCGCGCTCCTCGTCGCGGTAGGCCTCGATCTGCTCCGTGAACGTGTTGGCCAGATCCGGATCGAACTGCGTGCCTGCGCAGCGCTCGATCTCCGCGATGCTCACCTCGTGCGGGAGCGCGCGCCGATACGAGCGGTCGCTCGTCATCGCGTCGTACGTGTCCGCCACGGAGATGATGCGCGCGAGGAGCGGAATGTCAGGCCCCTTCAGCTTGAGGGGATATCCGCGGCCGTCCCAACGCTCATGATGCAGGTAAACACCCGGAATCAATGGGTGAAGGAACTTGATAGGATCCAGAATATCCCGACCGTATACAGGGTGTTTCTTGAACACCTCGTACTCGTCGTTCGTGAGCTTGCCGGGCTTGTTGAGGTTGAGCACGCACCCGATCTTGCCGATGTCGTGCATCAGCGCGCTCTGGCGGACGATCTCGATCTCCGTCTCCGAGAGGCCGAGCCGCCGCGCGAGGAACACCGCGTACGTCGCGACACGATCCGAGTGCCCCGCGGTGTAGCGATCCATCTTGTCGATCGCCTTCGCGAGCCCCTCGATCGTCTGCTGGAACGTGGCCTGGAGATCCTCGTACAGGCGGGCGTTCTCGATCGCGGCGGCCGCGCGCGACCCCACGATGCTGAGCAGCTTGCGCACGCCCTCGTCGAACCGCTTCGCCGGCGTGAACGACGCGACCGCGATGAAGCCGATGAGCCGGTTCTGCACGCGCAGCGGCACCGCCATGAACGACGCGAGCGCCGCCTTCGGAGGATCCGCGAAGAAGCTCGCGCCGCGCGTGCCCTGCTCGATCAGCGACTGATCCGCCCGGAGCCGCTCCACCACCTTCGCCGGATCGAGCCGCCCGAGGTTCGCGTCGCCCTGCTCGTCCTCGTCACGTACGTTGGGCAGAGGCAGGAGCTGCGGCGAGACCAGCCGCAGCCGCTCGAAGAGGCCGCCCTGTCCGTCCGCGAGCCACGTCGACACGAAGTCCGCGTGCACCTCGTGCAAGCAGCCGTCGCCCACCGTCTCGAGCACCTGCTCCAGCGAGAGCGACGCGGCGATCGCCTCGCTCACCTTGTAGAGCGACACGGCCTCTTTGAGGCGCATGTTCTCCGCGACCATCCGCTTCTTGTCGATGCCGCGGCGGACGACGTGCACCACCTCTTCGAGCTTGAAGGGCTTCAGCACGTAGTCGTAGGCGCCGCGCTTCATCGCGTCGATCGCGGTCTCGACCGTGCCGAAGCCGGTCATGATCACGGTCACCGCTTGCGGCGCGACCTTGCCGATCTGATCGAGCAGCGCGATGCCGCCCATCTTCGGCATCTTCAGATCCGACAGGACGAGGTCGTAGTGCTCGCGCGACAGCTCGTCGAGCGCGCTCGATCCGTCCTCGGCGGTGCGGACATGGAACCCCTCCATGTCGAGCAGGTCCGCGAGCATGTCGCGGATGACCTTCTCGTCGTCGACGACGAGGATGCTCGGTCGATCATCCATGAGGGTGCTCGGCGCGGAGGGGAGTGGTGTGCGCGAGGCCGCGGCGCACGCGCCGCGGCGCTCGCTGGTGCTCAGTCTTCATCGGGGGAGGTGATCGGGTGCCGGCGGGTGCGCGGCGGCTCGTCGAGGAAATCGACGACGGTGGCGGGCGGCATGCGCCGCGACATCGGCGGCATGTCCATGCTGTCGTCCGTCGCGCGGGAGGCGCGGCTCGGCGGCGCGTCGTCCGGCCCGGGCGTGTACACGCGGCCCTCGCCGAGCGCGTGCTTCGCCTCCAGGAACCGCAGCACGCTCGGCCCGCTCGCGCGGAGCAGCGCCGACCGCAGATCGCCGGGGAGCGTCGACTCCATGATCATGTGCGCGCCCGTGCGGGGGTGCGTGATCTCGATGCGGACGAGGTGCACGAACGATCGATCGAGGCCGTGCTTCTCCTCGAAGTAGCGGTTCGTCGGCACGTGGCCGTAGCGCTCGTCGCCGAGCACCGGGTGGCCGATCGCCGCGAGGTGACGCCGGATCTGGTGCGTGCGCCCGCCCTCCGGGATCACGCGGAGCACCGAGTGACCGGACGCGACGGCGAGCCTGCGGTAGCGCGTGCGCGCCGGGTACGAGCGGTTCCCTTCGCGCAGGTCGCGGGTGATCGCGCCCTTCGACGGCGTGACGCCCTTCGCCGCGGCGAGGTAGATGAGGCGCCCCGAGTTGATGAGCGCGTGCGTCCACACCGCGCGCGCGGCCTCGCTCTTCGCGAGGAGGACGAGGCCGCTCGTGCCCGGATCCACGAGGTGGATCGGCCGCGGCTTCTGCCCGCGCGGCAGCATCGTGCAGCGCTGCAGCAAGGACGAGATGTACTCGGGGTGCTGCACCACCGGCTCGTGCGGGCCCTTCTCGACGAGGAGCACGTCCTGATCTTCGTACAGGACGCGCGGCGCCGGCGGCGACACCTTGCGGAGCACCGTGACGGTCTCGACCTCTTCCGTGAGCGGGATCATGTCGAGCGGCGCCAGATCGCTCGTGGAGTAGCCGAGCCGCGCGAAGTGATCGAGGTCGCGCGCGAGCGTGTCGGGGTCGCACGACACGTAGACGAACATCGGCGCGTTGATGCGCGCGATCGCCTCGCGGGCAGCCGGCGAGACGCCGCGCCTCGGTGGGTTCATCACGATCGCGTCGAACTCGGTCTTCGCGGCGGCGATCTGCCCGAGCACCTCGGCCACGTCGCCGGTGCGAACCTCGATGTTGGTGAGCCCCTGGCTCTCGGCCGCGGCGCGCGCGTTGTTGGTCGCGGGCGGGAACGACTCCACCATCGTGACCTTGTGCTTCGCGTGGGAGAGCGCGATCGCGATCGCGCCGGAGCCGCCGTACAGATCGAGCACGCGCGTCGGCGCGCCTGGGATGGCCGGCTTGATCGCGCCGATCTCTCGCAGGATCGCGCCGTGGACGCGCGCCGCCTGATCGCGGTGCGCCTGCACGAACGAGCCGAACGAGGCGATGTGGTACGACTCGCCGATCCGGTCCTCCGCCTGCGTGATGCCGTCGAGGACGAGCGTCTCGGGCCCGAGGATCTGCGGCGCCTCCGCGTCGTGGAAGTTGACGGCGACGCCGAGCGCCTTCGGGAGCAGCGGTCGCAGCGCGCGCCCGGCCTCGCGCAGATCGTCCCGCGACGGGGCGCGATCACGCTGGAGCACGAGCGTCACGAGCACGCCCATCCCGTCCTCGGCGCCTTCGCGCGGCTTGGCGTCCTCGCGCGGCTTGGGGGGCAGGCGCACCTCGCGCAGATCCACCGCGCGCAGCACGCCGCCGGCGACGGGATCGTACGGGAGCAGCAGCGGACGCGCGCCGGCCGGCGGGTTCGCGATGAGCGCGCGCAGCGCCGCCGCCACGTCCGAGAGCGCCGGAGCGAGCACGCGGCACCCCGGAATGTCGACGACCTCGTGATGACCCGATCGGTTGTAGAGGCCGATCGCGCCCGCGGGCGACACCATCAGCTTCGCGCGGGTGCGGTAGCCGACGATCACATCGGCCCCTTCCACGTTGCGCGTCTGCACCGACTCCAGCGCGGGGTAATACGCCGCGGCGGCCGCGACCTTCGCGCGCTTCAGCGCGAGCTGCTGACCGTAGTCGTGCTCGATGAGCGGGCAGCCAGCGCACTGCGAGGCGTGCTTGCACTCAATCAGCGTCTTCAGAAGCTCCGGCGAAGTCGGGCGGCTCGGCGGGGCGGATGTGCTCGCCGGCTCTCCGCTCGGTTGGTCCGTCCCCGGTCCGTTGCGGCTCTCTCGCTCCCTGGCTGCGGTCATCGTTTTTGCCTCTATACACCTTACGGCTCAAAGGGGGAGGAGTATAACTCGCCGTCGGCCGCGCGAAGAGCTTCCTTTCAAGGCATCGCGGCACAACCCCAGACAGGCGGCCGTTCCGTTAGCGTTACTCTCCGAGGCCTCTTGCAAGCCTGCCGCCCCATCACCCCTGCATGGTAGCGACGATCGCGAGACTTCGTCGGGTTTGTTTGAGGCGTTCGGCGAAGGGTCGGACGCTGTCGGTCCTCGTCACGACCGCGGCGGTGCTGCTTTTCGTCCTCACACCGAGAGCCGCGCAGGCGGGCCGTCCGGAATGGGCGGCGGCGCGCGGAATGGGACTGGCCAAAAAGGGGGATTGTGTGGCAGCCACCCCCTTGCTCGAAGAGTCGGAGCTCGCGCGTCACCGCCCCGTCGTCGCGTCGGCGCTCGCCGGCTGTTACGTGAAGCTCGGAGAGCTCCTGAAGGCGTCGGAGCTCTACCACGCGATCGCGGAGGAGGAGCCTCAGCGCGGCTGGACGTACATGGATCGCGCGGCGGCGAAGGGCGCGAAGAAGAAGGCCGAGGAGGTCGACGCGCGCATCCCGACGATCACGCTCTCGATCGAGGAGGCGTACGACGATCTCGACGTCTTGATCGACGGCAAGAGCTGGGTCGACCCGCTGGAGCCGAAGAAGGTCGCGCCGGACACGACGGTGGACATCGAGATCCAGGCGCGCGACACCGACGTCTTCACGGCGAAGCTGGTGCTGTCCGAGGGCGAGCGCCGCATCCTCCCGATCAAGCTCCACCGCAAGCCGAAGCCGCCGCCGCCGCGCAAGGATCAGCGCAGCACGAACTGGATCGGCGCGCGCTTCCGCGGATACATGATGCCCAAGTTCGTCATCAACGCGGTGTTCGACGGCGGCGCGACGATCTTCGCTCCGGGCGGCGGCCTGACGTTCGAGACGCGCTCGGGGGACGCGTCGTTCGTCTTCTCCGCGGCCTACGCGAGCTACGCGTTCCCGGAGATGCCGCTCAAGAAGATCGGCACGCCCGACACCGACTACGAGATCGACGACAGCGACTTGATGGCGCTCTTCGCGACGCTCGACGTGCTCTACAACAAGGGCCTGGACGACGCGGGCCGCTGGACGTTCCGCGCGGGCGTGAGCGTGGGAGTCGGCTGGATGTTCTGGGGCAACCTCTACCGGACGCAGGCCTATCCAACCAAGCAGTCCGGCAATGACCCGTACCTCTATGCGAAGTGCAAGGGCCCCAACAACCCCTTTGGCACCTTCCGTTATTGCAACGAGCTCGACATCGACAAGACCCGATACCCCGGCTACACGGAGCCGAGCTGGTTCGACGGAGGCCGCCTCCCGACGGTGTTCCCGTTCCTGGCCGTCCCGTTATTGGGAATCGGCTGGACCCCGACGAACCACTTCGGAATGGACCTGCAAGTGGCCCCCTCGATATCGGGCCTGATGGTGGACCTGGGCTTCCGAATCGGCCTCTGAGCACGCCAGTCTGGGTGGGAGTCGTCCGCCTCGGCATTCGTCTCATTTCGTGGGATTTACAAGGGGGCTCCGCCCCCTCGTATCACTCCCCCGGAACCAGAGCAGGCGCTCTCGATTCCGAACGATGCTTTGAAGGTGGGAGTCCCCCCCGGGGACGGATCAGCCGATCTTCTTCTTCGCGGCTTCCTGGCTGACGAGGTGCGGGCCGATCGCCTTCACCGCCTCCGACTTCGCGTTCTGGGCGATCGCGGAGGCTCGGCTCCTCGCGCGCTTTCCGGTGGACACGGCCACCATCGCGACCAGCGCACGGATCACCGCGTCGTCGTCTTCACCCTTGTTCGCGGCGGCTTCGGCGAGGGCGCACAGCGCGTCGACGGCCTTCGTGATCTGCGCGCCGTAGATGGGATTCGACGTGTCGACTCCCTCCTTCGCGCAGCGTTCGAGGATCGCCGCGGTCGCTGCCAATCGGCCGCGATCCGACGCGTCGCCGGACTCCCACAGACCCGAGGCGAGCTGCAGAGCGAACGTGGCGCCCAGATCCACCGGCTTCTTCGGCTCCGGCGGGGCCATCTTGCGCGCGGGCGCCGGAGCAGCCTCTCTCTTCGCGACCACGGGCGCCGCCTCCTCGTCTGACTCCAGCTCTGCGTAATCGTCGATCGACGCCGCGGGAGGTGCCGAGTCCTTCGCGAGGCCGAACGCCTTCTTCGCCTTCTCGAAGAAGCCACCGCCACCCTTCGTCGGCGAGGCCGGCGGAGCCGATCCGAATGCACCCTGTGCGACCCCAGGCGGAGGAGGCGGCGCATACCCACCCGGCGCCCCCGGAGGCGCCCCGAACGGCGGCGGCGCGCCCGTCGAAGACGCGGGCGGCGGCGCACCGAACGCCATCGCCGGCGGAGGCGGCGGCGCCGGAGACTGCGCGCGCATCGGAGCGGCGGCCCGCATCATCGGAGCGGGCGATCGCGGGACCGGCGGAGCGCTCCCAGGCATCCGGCCGCCCAACGTCACCGCCGAATACCGGCTCGAACCCGCGCGCGTCATGTTCATGTTGCCGCCGTCCGCCTGCGCGCGACCGAACATCGCCCAGCCGGCCGGCGCGTTCACCGGCACCGCGCGCGTCTCCGGCATGCCCTGCGATCGCCGGTCGCCGAAGCGCTTCTCCACCACGATGAACGAAGCGTATTTCGAGCCGATCCCGAACCGCACGCACAGATCGACGATGCGCTTCTTGTGAGCCTCCGCGCGCCGCCCCATCGCGCTCGCGTCCATCTCCTCCAGATCCTTCACGCGCGCGCCGGCCCACAGCGACGTGAGCGACGGCCGGTTCGCGTTCGCCGGGAAATCGAGCGGGACCTCCATGAAGAAGCTCTCGCCGCCCAGCGTGCCGCGGATCTCCACGCGCCCCGGACCCGGCTGCTCGTAGCGCCCGTACACGCTCCACGGCTCGCCATCCACCAGCGCGGGCGCGTCGCTCGGAGCCACCTCGCCCGCGTCGACGCCGATCCATTTCAACGTCACGCCGTCCACGCGCGCGGCCGTCGCGCGGGCGAACTGCGCGGTCACCTTCTCGTCGATGCGCTCGCCCGGATAGATGAATTCCGCGGCCCCCTTCGTGCGCTTCGCGAGCCCCTTGAGCAGATTGTCGCTCACGTTCGTGCCGATGCCGAACGTGTACACGCGCACCCCTGCGGCTCGCTTCGACACCTCGTCGAGGATCTGCGCCTCGTTGCCGACCTCGCCGTCCGTGAGCAGCACGATCACCTTGTCCCGCCGCGCCCCCGCGAGCAGACCTGTGGCGGCGGTGAGCGGCTGCAGCATCTCCGTGCCGCCGCCCGCCGCGAGCGACTCCACGTAGGCGTCCGCGTGCTGAAGCGTCATCTGCGTGAACGGGATCAGGTCCGGCGAGCCGCCGCGCCGGCCCATCGCGCTCATCGAGAAGTGCGTGTACGAGCTGCTGAACGGCAGGATGTCGAACAGATCGCCTTCGGACAGGTGACGCAGACAGAGATGCATCGCGCGCTTCGCCTGGTCGATCGAGACGCCGCCCATCGACCCCGACACATCGACCACGAACACCACCGCGCGCCCGCCCGAGCGCTTCTTCGCCTCGAACAGATCCGGCACCAACGTGAGCGCGAACGTGCCCTCTTCGCCGGCCGATTTGTCGCACACGAGGCCCGCCGCCACGCCCGCCGCGCCGTCCGCGGTCAGGATGAGATCGCGATCCAGCGCCACCTCGCGCGCCGCGAACGTCACGCGCTTCCGGAGCCCGCCGAGGTCCTCCACGATCACCTGGTGCGACGGGCTCTCGATCGTCACGTCGCGCCCCAGATCGAACAGCAGATCCATCGCGAGCCCGTACTCGACGGCCGCGATCTTCGGCGTGATCCGATCCGCGTCCGGCACGGCGTCCGCTTCCGCTCCCTGCCCGTGTCCAGTTCGATCGCCGGCCGGTTTGCCGGGGATGTAGCGCGGCGCGACCAGCGTCGGGATCATGAGCCGCAGCGCGCCCTCGTCCGCGGTGAGCCGCAGGAGGAACGTCACCTCGACGATCGTCTCCTCGTTCGGGAGGAGGTTGCCGACGCTCGCGGTGAAGATGTTCGGGCGCTCCTGTTCGAGCAGCGCGGCGCCGTGGCCCTTCGCGATCGCCTCGTCGTACTTCGCGAACGCCTCCTCGCGCTCCTTCACCTCCGCCTCGATCCGGCGACCGTCGCACTCCATCGCGAAGCCGACGAGCGTCGCGTCGCTCGGGATCGGGAACGTGTACACGGCCTCGATCGGATCCGGCTCGCTGTTCTTGTAGCGCTGCCGCAGCACGAGCCGCGCGTGCGCGCCGAACACCTCACCGCCGAGCGCGACGCCGAGCAACGGCACCGCCTGACCGGCCGTGGTCCGCAGGCACGCCCAGCTTCCGTCGGCCCAGCTCCCGAGACCGAGGTTGTGGAGCGGCGTGCCGCACGCGGGGCAGCGCTCCGTGCTCGCCTGAACATGGCACTTCGGACATTGAACGAAGGGGTAGGTGGGAGGGCTCATCGACTCTCGTCCTTTTCGTCGGTCGGATAACGGAACAGGATCTCGCGAACGAGGGCGCGCGACGCGGCGTTGAGCCCGCTCCGCACCCACAGCTCCACGCCCACCGCGAGACGGTACACCTGCGCCGTCGCCTGCGGGTCACGCGGATACGAATCGTCGGGGAAATGCGGGTCGCGCCGCCCGTCCTCGATCGGGAGAGGCACCGGCGCGCGGTACGGGTGGCCTTTCTTGCCACTCCCACTGTCGGAAGGCTCCTCGAACGGCGCGCGCCCCCCGACGTCGCGCCCTCCGAGGTCGATGTGTCCCTGGGCGATCCGCTCCATCTCCAGCGTGCCGAGCGCCGCGAGCCGAGACTGGATCTCGTCGAGCGGGAGGTGCGCCTCCTGGAGCCTCTTGATCGCGCGAAGCCGGAGCAGGTGCTCGCGCCCGTAGGCGGTGTCCTTTCCCCGGAACTCCGGCGCAGGCAATAGCCCGCGCTGGACGTAATAGCGGACCGTCCGCGGGGAGACCCCCGCTTCCGCGGCCAGCTCTTCGATCTTGTAGGTGGCAGTCACGATGCGAGAGGGTGCATCGCGACAGTTTGATTGTCAAGTCGACGGTGGCGACATGACAGTTTTTATTTGGGGGGGACGCGGCTGCTGTCTACTTGAGCGGATCCGTCGGCTCGGCGCCCTTGTCGGTCCACTTGTAGAAGCCGAGGCCCGACTTCTTCCCGAGGCGGCCGGCGCGCACCATCTGGCGCAGGATCGCGGGCGGACGGAACTGCTCGCCGACCTCGCGCTGCAGGTGCTCCAGGATCGCGAGGCGCACGTCGAGGCCGACGAGGTCCGTCAGCTTCAGCGGGCCCATCGGGTGGCGGTAGCCGAGCTCCATCGCGCGATCGATGTCCGCGACGCTCGCGACGCCGCCTTCGAGCATGCGCATCGCCTCGGCGCCGAGGATCACGCCGAGCCGGCTCGTCGCGAAGCCCGGCACGTCGCGCACCAGGATCGACGTCTTCTTGAGGCGCTTCGCGAACGCCTGGCACAGCTCGATCGTCGCGTCGCTCGTGCCGAGGCCGCGCACGATCTCGAGCAGCTCCATGATCGGCGGCGGGTTGAAGAAGTGCAGGCCGATCGTGCGGTCGGGCGCGCCGATGCGCTGGCCCAGCTCCGTCAGCGAGAGGCTCGACGTGTTCGACGCGATGATCGCGTGCGACAGGACCCTGTCCTTCACGCGCGACAGCACGTCGACCTTGAGGTCCATCTTCTCCGGCACGGCCTCGATCACCATGTCGACGCCCGAGCACGCGACCGCGAGATCGCTCATCGGGAAGAGCGCATCCACGAGATCCGCGCGGGCGTCCGCGGTCATCTTGCCCTTCTCGACGAGGCGCGACGTCACGCCCTGGATGTTCGCGACGGCCTTCTGCGCGCGGGCCTCGTCGACGTCGAAGAGGTTCGTGATGCAGCCGGCGGCGGCGGTCACCTGCGCGATGCCCTCGCCCATGGTGCCCGTCCCGAGCACGAGGACGCGGCGGATCGACTCGGCGGTGAGCGTCATGTCACTGACCTCCGGGCGCCGGGGGCTGCGCGTTCTTGCGCTGCTCCATCGCCTTCTTCAGCTTCTCTTGAAGGTCCTTCGAGTCCTCGGGCGAGAGGTGCTTCAGCGACGGCTTCGCGGCGTCGGGCGCGTCCTTCCCGGGCTGCAGCATCTGCGGGCGCGTCGGCAGGGCGGCGGGGCGCGGCGCTTGTTCGGCCGGCTGCGCGATCTTCTGCTCGCCCGCGGGCGGGCGGACGGCGCCGGATCCTGCGGCGGCTCCGTTCGCGGCGTCGAGGCCGTCGCGGCTCATCATGATGCCGGCGAGCGCGAGGCACGCGAAGAGCGCGCCGCCCAGCGCGGGGAGCCATCCCGGCGTCATCGGCTCGTCCGGGCCCAGCTCCTTCGCGGGCTCGCCGTCGAAGCCGTGATCGTCATGCGCGTCCGCCGCGCTATCGTGTGCGTCGTGCTCGTGACCGTCGCTCATGGCGCCACGAATGCCGCGTCTCTCGCGCGAAGTAAAGGGATCGCAAGATGAGCTTCTTCAGTCGAGCGCTCGAGCGGTTGAACCGGCTGCCGCCCGTGCAGACGCGGGACATCGTCGTCGAGCGCGATCTGAAGGTCCCGATGAAGGACGGCGTGACGCTGCTCGCGGATCGGTTCGCGCCGCGAAACCCGAGCGGCCCGCTGCCGACGATCCTCGTGCGATCCCCGTACGGTCGCGGCGGCGTGTGGGGCGTGCAGTACGGCGAGCTGTTCTCGGAGCGCGGCTTCCAGGTCGTGATCCAGAGCTGCCGCGGCACGTTCGGCTCCGGCGGGGATTTCCGGCCGTTCCACACGGAGCGGGAGGACGGGCTCGCGACGCTCGCGTGGCTGCGCGCGCAGCCGTGGTTCGACGGGCGGCTCGCGATGATGGGCGGCAGCTATCTGGGATACGTGCAGTGGGCGATCGGGGCGGACGGCGCGCCGGAGATGAAGGCGCACTCGATCGAGATCAGCTTCTCCGAGATCCGCAGCTCGACGTTCTCGGGCGGCGCGTACTGGCTCGACACGGCGCTCACGTGGGGCCTCATCGTGAAGGTGCAGGAGCGGTCGCCCATCCTCTCGATGCTGATGCAGGGCCGCGCGTCGAAGCTCCTCGCGAAGGCGTTCCGGCACTTGCCGCTGCGCACCGCGGACGAGGTCGGCATCGGCCGGCCCGCGCCGTTCATGCGCGACTGGATGAGTCACGCGGAGCCGGGCGATCCATGGTGGAGCCCGCTCGATCACTCCGGCCGCGTCGCGAACATCGACGCTCCGGTGCGGTTGCTCGGCGGGTATTTCGATGTCTTCTTGCCACGGACGCTGGCGGATTACGAGCTGCTCCGCGCGGCCGGGAAGAAGCCGTATCTGACGCTCGGCCCGTGGTCGCATGTGGATCCGGCGTGGGGGTCGATCTCGTTGAACGAGACGCTGGGCTTTTTCCGCGCGCACTTGATGGGGGACCGCTCGGCGCTGCGGGAGCTGCCCGTCCGGGTGCACGTGATCAACGGTGAGCAGCGGGATTTCCCGGAGTGGCCGCCTCCCGGGGCGATGAAGACTCGGTATCACCTGCACCCGGGAGGGGCCTTGTCGGAGGGCGCGCCGCCGCCGTCCGAGCCGGATCGTTATCGGTACGACCCCACGGATCCGACGCCTTCGGTGGGCGGCGCGAGCCTCAGCGACAACACGGGATCGCGCGACAACCGCAAGCTGGAGGCCCGGAGCGACGTGCTCGTGTACACGACGCCGGAGCTCGCGGAGGACGTGGAGATCATCGGCCCGGTGAGCGCCGAGCTGTTCGTGAAATCGAGCCTTCCGCAAGCGGATTTCTTCGTGCGCCTGTGCGACGTGCACCCGAACGGCAAATCGATGAACGTGAGCGACGGCATCTTCCGCGTCACCCCTGAGAACGTGGCTGCGGAGAAGGATGGCAGTCGCAAGGTGACCGTCACGATGTGGCCGACGGCGTGCCGTTTTTTGAAGGGGCACAAGATCCGCGTGCAGGTGTCGAGCGGCGCGCACCCGCGCTGGGCGAGAAACACGGGATCCGGCGAGCCGTTCGACACGGCCACGCGGCTCGTCGCGGCGGATCAGACGGTGTTTCACGACCCCGAGAGGCCGTCCGCGGTGGTGCTGCCGGTCCTCGGCCGCTGAGGAGCGCGACCGGGTCAGGACTGCTTTTTCGACAAGGCCTCTCGGAGCAGCGCTGTCGCTTCGGAACGGCGCGTTTTCAAGGTTGGGAGGGCCGCCCGGGAGGTGAGTCGGCGCCATCCGCGGGCGATCTCCGGGAGGGTGTCGATCCAGGCGATGGTCGCGATCGGACTGACGAGGATCAGGGCCGTGACTGCCACGCTCCAGAGGGATGGGAGGGCGAGCCAGACCGCGATCAAGGTGACGGCCGTCCACGGCGGATGCGCGGCCAGCGCCACGCCCATGCGGATGGTGCCAGTCTCGTCCCCGCTCTTCACGCGGCCCGCGAAATAACGTGTCGCGACGTACGGCGGGCCGTGCGCCACGATGCCGAAGATCGCGAGCGGCAGGGCCACGAGCTTGACCAGCTTCCCCGCGAGTCCCTCCGAAAAACGCGGCGGATTCACCACGTCCTCGTCCTTGAGGCCGCTTCTCTCCAGCTCTTCGAAATAGGCAGTCACCGCCGCTCGCAGGGCATCGAGATCGGAGGGGGCCAGACCGGCGTCCTGCACGAGGGCCTTCACGGTGAGGCCATGGCGCTTCCAGGTGTGGAGTCGGGCGTCCCCGTCGTCGTTCGCGAGCATCTCCGCGGCGCGGGAAATCAAGGTGAATTCGCTCCAGCTCCGGCCCTCGATGAGCCGGTCCGTGAGGTCCTTTCGGATGCGGGCCTGGAAGGCCTCTCGGAAGGACTCCGCGCCGCCCTGGATCTCGGCCGCTCCGAACGCCGGGCCGTAGTCGAGGAGCACCCGCGAGCGGGCCTGTTCGCGGTCGTCGAACGTCAGCGTGACGGACTGGACAGTGACAGTGTCGAGTCGGCCCAGCTCACCGGCGCGCTCCAGCATGCGGGCGGCGCCGCTGCGCAGCGCGACGAGGTGCGGCTCGTTGTGGCTCGTGCCCTCGGGGAAGATGAGGATGTTGCCGCCGCCGAGCAGCCACGCCGCGACCTCGTCGAACACCTGATCGTTGCTGCCGCCTTGTTTCCCCGGCTCGTCGACGCGGCGGACTATTTTCACGGAGTCCACCACGCCGAGCAGAAAGCGCAGCCCCGGCACCTTCCACAGCGTGCTCTTCGCGACCGGCGAGATCGGGGGCGCGCACGTCGCGAACACGAGGATCGGATCCAGGATCGCGTTCACGTGGTTCGACACGAACAGCCGCCCGCGCACGTCGGCGGCGGGCGGCGCCCCGATCACGTCGATGTCGCGGAAATAGGCCGGGAGGACGAGGCGCCGGAACAACCACGTGATCGCGCGTCTCCGCGGCTTCACGGCGATGTGGTCGTCGCGCCGGGCGCAGCGGTCGCGCCGGGCACAGCGGTCGCGCCGGGCGCGGCGGTCGCGCTCGATGTCGGCGCGGGATTGCGCAGCGGCAGCTCCGACACGATGCCGGGCGGGCCGTACGAGCCGCCGGTCGGGATCGGGGGCGGCGGCTCGCGCGGACCGTCGCCGTACTGGAGGTTCCACGCCTTCGAGATGCGCCAGGCGATGAGCGCGATCGCGACGACGCCGAGCACGAGGGTCACGATCGAGAACGCGGACAGCTTCATCTTCGGTGCGGTGCTCACGGGGCGGCTTCTCGTACGCCTTTCCCTGCCGCTCGGAAAGGGCTACGCAGCACGGGCCGGAGCCGCATGGTCGTCACGAGCGCTTCCAAGATCGACTGGAGACCCGCCGGCGTGCGCCGCGCGCGCCCGGTTCGAGCGCGCGGCTTCGGTCGGGCGGCGCTGGTGATCGCGGCGGTCGCCCTGTCGGTGGAGGCGCTGCCGACGCTCGCCGGAAGAGAGGCAGGCGCGCAGGTCGCCGCGGCGCTGCCGTTCGTGCGCGCCCTGTACGCGGTCGCGATCGGGTGTGCGGCCGCCGCGCTCGTGGAGACCTTCGGGATCGGCCGCGCGCTGTCGTACGCGATCGACCGGCGCTCGTTCTTCGTCGGCACGCCGCGTTCGTTACGACGGATCCCCCGGTGGCAAGTCGTCACCGCCGTCGCCAGGCCCCCGGATCGCCGGGTGGTGCACGTCGCACTGTCGACGGGAGAGATCTTCCGCCTGCGCGTCCGCGACGAAGAAGAGGCTCGATCCGTCGCCGCGACGCTCGCTGCTTCCCCGCGACGTCGGCAATCGGACGATGATTAGAGAGCCGTTTCGAAGCGTGAAACGCTCCCCGCCCTTCGCGACCGAAGGGAGCGATTTGGGCGGGGCGGGCGGCGCGCAGCGTAGCGAGCACCGACCGGGGGTGGGCAACGGTCCTTTCGGGCTTGCGGGCTCGTGGGCGCACGACTTTACTCCGCGCGCCCCATGCCCATTGAGCACCGCCATCACGAACGCTGCGCCTGCGGCTCCACGCTCTCTCGGTATCAAGCCGGCGCCGCCGCTGCTGCTGCCACCAAACCCTTCACGCTGGCCGGGACGAAGCGCGTGTACGAGCGCGATCGGCCGTTCTCGATCAATCACATCGCGCTGGAGATCGAGATCCTTCCAGCCACGAAATCGATCGAGGCGATCGCGCGCGTCGAGATCGCGCGGATCGATCGCTCCGCCAAGGAGATCTGCCTCGACGCGATCGGGTTCGAGATCGACTCGGTGTCGCTCGCGTCCGCGGACGGCGCGCTCGCGGCGGCCTCGTACGAGTACGACGGGGAGACGCTGAAGGTCGCGGTGCCCGCGGGCACAGGTAGCGCCAGCATCCAGGTGAAATACCGCGCCACGCCGCGCCGAGGCATGTACTTCCTCGCGCCCGACGATCACGTGAAGGGGCGGCCCAATCAGGTGTGGACGCAGTGCCAGGACGAGGACGCGCGCCACATCTTCCCGTGCCACGACAAGCCGCACATCAAGCAGACCACCGAGGCGCGCGTCACCGTGCCGGCCGGGTGGTCCGTGCTGTCGAACGGCGTGCTCGTCGAGCAGCACGTGAACGGCAAGAGCGTCTACCACTGGAAGATGGAGGAGCCGCACCCGAGCTACCTCTTCACGATCGTCGCGGGCGATTTCTCGGTGATCGAAGAGACGCACGACGGACTGCCGATCTCGTACTGGGTGCCGCGCGGACGCGAGGCGGACGGCAAGCGCACGTTCCGGCGCACGCCCGACATGATCAAGCGCTTCGGCGAGCTCACGGGCGTCAAATACCCCTGGAACAAGTACGCGCAGGTCGTGGTGAGCGACTTCATCTTCGGCGGCATGGAGAACACCACCGCGACGACGATGTACGAGCACATCCTGCTCGACGAGCGCGCGACGATCGACATCACGGCCGACGACCTCATCGCGCACGAGCTCGCGCACCAATGGTTCGGCGATTACGTGACGTGCCGCGACTGGTCGCACGGCTGGCTCAATGAAGGGTTCGCCACGTTCATGGAGCACGTGGACCGCGAAGGGCACCTCGGCAAGGACGAGTACCACTACGGTCTTTGGCTCGATTTCGACACGTACACGGGCGAGGCGCACGGCCGCTACAAGCGCCCGATCGTGTGCCAGGACTACGAGGCTCCGATCGACATCTTCGATCGCCACCTCTACGAGAAGGGCGCCGTCGTGCTGCACACGCTGCGGGCGGAGCTCGGCGACGACGTGTTCTGGAAGGGCGTCGGGACGTACCTCAACCGCCACGCGAAGAGCGTCGTCGAGACCCGCGATCTGCAGCGCGCGCTCGAAGAGGTGAGCGGCAAGAGCCTCGATCAGTTCTTCGAGCAGTACGTGTTCCGCGCGGGCCACCCCGAGCTCAGCGTGAAGGTCTCGCACGACGGCGACGCGCTCTCGATCAACGTGAGGCAGACGCAGGCGACGAGCCCCACCGCGGGCACGCCGTCGGGCCACTCGGATCCGATCGTGCCGATGTTCGGCTTCGATCTCACGTTCGAGATCGGCACGGAGGAAGGCGTCCGGCGCGAGACTCGGCACGTCGATCAGGGCACGCACACGTTCGTGTTCGCGATGGCGAAGCGGCCGAAGTACGTGGTCGTGGATCCGGATTTCGCGGTGCCGGCCGAGGTGAAGACGGAGGCGCCCGGCGACATGCTGCGCGCGCAGCTCACGGCGGCGCAGACGGCGCGCGGGCGCATGCTCGCGGCGGCCCCGCTCTCGAAGATGGACGATCCGCCGACGTCGAAGGCGCTCGCCGCGACGCTCGCGAACGAGGCCGAATTCTGGGGCGTGCGCGCGGAGGCCGCGGCGGCGCTCGGGGCGCTGCGCTCGGACGAGGCGCTCACCGTGCTCGTGAACAACGCGGCGACGAAGCACCCGAAGGTGCGGCGCGCGGTCGCGAACGCGCTCGGGAAATTCCGCAACACGCGCTCGGCGGAGCTGCTCCAGAAGATGGCGCTGTCCGACGAGAGCTACCTGGTCGAGGCGGACGCGGCGCGCGCGCTCGGGGCCACGCGTCAGTCGATCGCGTTCGACACGCTCATCGACGTGCTCGATCGCACCTCGTGGGCCGACGTGATCCGCGCCGGCGCGATCGACGGGCTCGCGGCGCTCCGCGATGATCGGGCGCTTCCGCACGTGGTGGCGCGCACGCGGTACGGCATCTCCACGCGCGGGCGGCGCGCGGCGATCATGGCGCTGCCGAAGATCTCGACGGACCGGAAGACGCGCGAGACGCTGGAGGATCTGCTCGACGGGACGGATCCGTACCTGCGGACGGACGTGGTGCGATCGCTCGTGGATCTGGGCGATCCGAAGTCGCGCGGCGCGCTGTCGCGGCAGCTCGAGCGCGAGCTCGACGGGCGCGTGCGGCGGCGCATCCGCGAGGCGCTTCGTGACATCGGCACTGCCGGGAAGCGCGACGCGGATCGGCTGCGCGACGACTTCGAGGCGCTGCGCAACGACTACACGGAGATGAAGGCGCGCCTCGGCAAGCTGGAGGCGCTGCTCGGCGAGAAGAAGGACGGGGCGCCCGCGAAGGACGCCGAGCCCGCGAAGGACGCGCCCGCGAAGGACGCGCCGTCGAAGGACGAGGGGCACCACCACAAAGACAAGAAGCACGCTCGCAAGCGCTGAGGGATTTCGAGATGGAAGATTCACCCGTCAAGCTCCTCCGCCGCGGCGCGATCGCCGTCCTCCTGCTCGATCGGGAGTCGCGGCGAAACGCGCTGTCCCGCGAGACGCTGCTCGCGTTCGGTCGGCTCGGGCGCGAGTGCGTCGCGGATCCGAGCGTGCGCGCGATCGTGATCACCGGGGCCGGCGACAAAGCCTTCTGCGCGGGCGCCGATCTCAAGGAACGACAAGGCATGTCTCCGGACGACGTGCGCGTGCAGGTGGGCCTGTACCGCACGGAGCTGGGCGTGCTCGATCACAGCCCGAAGCCGGTCGTCGCGGCGCTGAACGGCGTCGCGTTCGGCGGCGGTCTGGAGCTCGCGCTCGTGTGCGATCTGCGCGTCGCGGCGCCCACGGCGGAGATCGCGCTGCCCGAGACGACGCTCGGCATCATCCCCGGCGCCGGCGGAACGCAGCGGCTCCCGCGCATCGTCGGGGAGGCGCGCGCGAAGGAGATGATCCTGCTCGGTCGCAAGCTCAACGCCGAGCAGGCGCTCGCGTGGGGCCTCGTGAACCGCATCTCGCCCGAGGGCGCGAACGTCCTCGACGACACGATCGAGTGGCTCTCGCCGATCGCGAACGGCGCGCCCATCGCGCAGAGCGCGGCGCTGCGCGCGATCGACACGTCGTACGATGTGTCGCTCGATCTCGGCCTGGAGCTGGAGCGCGTCTATTACGACGAGACGCTCCGCAGCGAGGACCGGCTGGAGGCGCTCCGCGCGTTCGCCGAGAAGCGCAAGCCCGCCTTCACTGGCAAGTAAACAGCCTCAGTAACAGCCCGTATTCAGCGCTGGACGACCACGGCCGTCGTGGGGCCGTTCACCGACGTCGCGCCGGCTCCGGTCGCGCCCTGCCAGTCCTTCGGGACCGGCGGATCCGCCCACTCGAAGAGCCACTGGGCGTCGATCGGGCTCGCGTTCACGCAGCCGGCGCTCGTCGGCTCGCCGAAGCGCTCGTGCCAGAAGGCCGCGTGGATCGCGAACGGCGCGTTGAAGTACATCGTCCACGGGACGTCCTGAATCCAGAACGAGCGGTTCTCGCCCGTCTCCGGCGACATCGTGGCCGCGCGGTCCTTGAAGGTGATGTTGTACGTGCCGAGCGGGGTGGTCGCCGCCTCCAGGCTGGATTTGCCCTTCACCGGGAGGCCGCCTTTCCCAGGCGAGATGAGCGTCGCGTACAGCGGAGTCAGGCCTTTGTAGGCCACCAAGGTGCCTTTCGAGATGCTGACGTGGATCCATTTCCGGTCCGGGTCGACGCCGAAAGGCATCTTGTCCTTCGGCTCGGCCACGGTCGCGTCCGCCTCTGCGATGTAGAGATGGCCGCTCGCGCCGTCGCTCTCCGCGGTCTCCAGATACGCCGATTTGCCGATCTCCAGCCTCTGCCCCGTGAGCTGCACGAAGCCGCGGAGAGGCCAGGTCGCGCCCGCCTCCACGACGCCGGCGCCGGATTTCTTGTACTTCGATTTATCGCTCTTTCGCATCCACGCGATCGGTAACTTGATGTCACCTTCGAGCTTCACGCCGTGGAAAGCGCTCGGCTTGAAGGGGCGCATGCGGTCCGCGGGCACCAGCGTCTGGTCCACGGAGAGGAGCCATGTCCGGCCCTCCGCCTCGAACGCCTTCGTGTACGACACCATCGAACCGAGCGGGATCGTCTGCCGGATGAGCCCCATCCGGTCCGCGTTGGCGGCCTTCCCGTCGAGGAAGAAGCCCGGGATCTCGTCCTTCGCCGGGATCGCATCGAAGGTGGCCAGATCCCCGTGCGCCGCCACCGAGCGATGGAGAGGGCGCCACTTGCCGACTGGCCCGTACGTGCGCTCGTTGCGGGTGTATTCGTCCTTCGTCGGGATGCGGTTGTACATCGGCGATCCGTTCGAGAGGGCGTATCTGTACGGGAACGGCCCGCTCCCCGGATCCGTCGCGCGCGCGGCCTTCACGAAGCGCGCGTCCGGCGTGCGCGTCACCGTGAAGTCGTTGCAGATGTAGCCGTACGGCTCCACCGCGTAGAAGCCAGTCGGGCAGCCGGGGCCGAACACCGTCTCCGTCGACTTCAGCGCGATGGACTGGCCGTTACGGACATACCCGATGTACTGCGTCTTCGTGCTGGGGCTGCGCCAGATGAACGAGATGTAACCGATGCTCGTGAGCCGCGGCGCCTCCGGCGCGGGCGGCGCCACAGGGGCGGCCGAGGCCTCCGCCGTGGGCGCGGGCGCTTCCGGCGCGGCCGTGACCGTCGGCGCGGCCGTCACTGTCACCGCGGGCGCTGCCTTCGCCTGCTTCTGGGGGGCCGCGGCGGGCACTGGGGCCGACGCCGCGCACGCGCCCGCGAACACGACGCCTCCCAACGTGAGCGCGACGCCGAGAAGCGCTCGATCGCGCGGGGTCCTTCGTGCTCCGGGGCGCATGACAAGGACCTTCCTACATGTAACTTGCGCCGGAGCCAACTCCATCGCACCGTGCCCGCGCGTGGTCCGGAACTTCCCTCTCAGCCTGATCCGGAACGTGCTCGTCCGCGCGGAGGTCGCGGCGGCCGGATGGGAGGTGTTCTCGGCGCTGCTGTTCGCTTCGGCCGTGCTGCCGGCGGCGCTCGGGGTGAACGCGACGGCGCTCGTGTACCTCGGGTCCATGGTGGTGTCGGCGGCGCTCGCACCGGCGCTGTTGCCCCGCGGAGAGAAGGGGTTCGGCGTCGCGGCGCTCGTGCGGATCGTGGCCTGGCCTCTGTCGATCGTGCCGCTCCTGTCGCGCTCCGGGACGGGGGCCGTCGTCGCGGCGCTCGCCTTCGGGCTGATGGCCGGCAGCATGCGGCGCGCGATTTACCGGCGCGTGCTCGACAAGGACGACGACGCGATGGACGACCGCGCGCTCCGCGACGAGCTTCGGCTGCGGCTCACCGAGTCGGCCACCACCGCCGGGATCGTGGGCGGACACGTGATGTTGCTGTTCAGCGTGGCCTTCCTCCGCACGCAGAGCGACGTCATGTTCCGGGCTTGGATACAGGTTGTGCCGTTCCTGGCGTTGCTCGGCACGCTCGGCTTCTCTCTGGCGGTGTGGCCGATGACGCGGCGGATGATCGCGGCGCTCTCCGCGGGAGAAGGCGGCGATCGGGCGATCCTGGCGCGCGGGCTCCAGCAGGCGATGGGGCTCCCGAGCCGGCTCGCGTACCTCAATTTCTTCTTGTGGCTCGTCTTCACGCTCGTGGGCGGCGCCGTCGTGGCGGAGCCGCACCGGGTCGGAGATGCGCTGATGCAGCTCGGGTTCGGCGCCTTGTTCTCGTGGGGAGTCAGCTTTTACCAGCGCGCGTGGCACCGGGAGACGTGCGCGCCCGCGGTGGAGCGGCTGCGGCGGTGGACGGGCATCGACGTCCGCAGCGACCCGACGACGCTGGAGCAGCGCATGATGCGCGACTTCGGGTTACCGGCCGTGTTCATGGGGGCGCTGTCGTTGTTCTCGTCGATCGGCCTCTATCGAGCGCTCGCGCCGTCGTCCTCGGTGGGGCACGATATCCGGGCGACAGGGGCCTTGTTCGCGTCCTTCACGCTCCTGATCATCGCGGTCGGCGCGGTGGTGGCGCGGGCCGCGCGCGAGCTGTCGCGGCCGATGCGGGAGCTCGCCAAGCGGGCCGACGTCGTCGCGAAAGGCAAGCTCGACGCGAAGGTGCTGCCGATCGCGGGGCCGGTGGAGGTGGTCTTTCTGGGGGAGAACGTGGAGCGAATGCGCGGCGCCCTCGCGAGCACGATCGCCGAGCTGTCCGCCGAGCGCGCCGGTCTCGAAGCGAACGTGGAGGCGCGGACCGCCGAGCTGCGCGGCGCCCTCGATGAACTGAAGCGCACGCAGGCCGCGCTGATCCAGGGTGAGCGACTGGCCTCCATCGGAGAGCTGGTGAGCGGCGTCGCGCACGAGATCTACAATCCATTGAACGCGATCGCCGGCGCCGCGGCCCCCCTCGCGACGATGGCGGAGGACCTGCGCCGCGTGATGGAGGCCTATCGGGCGCGAGAGGCCTTGTTGCCGCCCGCCGAGCGAGAGGCCTTGAAGAAGCTGCGAGAGGAGGTGGATCTGGAGGCGTCGCTCGACGATCTGACCGGCATCTCCAACGTGGTGAAGCGCGCCGTCGACCGCAGCGTGAAGATCGTTGGCAATCTGAAGAGCTTCTCGCGCACCTCGGGCGAGGCGACTCCCGCGGATCTGACGGCCGGGCTCGAAGAGACGCTTCTTTTGTTGGGGCCGCGCCTGCGGAAGGCCGGGATCTCCGTGGTGAAGGAATACGGAGAGATGCCCCTCGTGACGTGCCGGGTCGGGGAGATGAACCAGGTGTTCATGAACGTGCTCGTGAACGCCATTCAAGCGCTGGAGTCGTGGGGGGACGCGCCGCCGCGGCCGCCGGAGATCCGGATCGCGACGAGCGCCTCCGGGGGCGTCGCGTGCGTGGCCATCTCCGACAACGGGCCGGGCGTCCCGGAGGCCATCGCGAAGAAGATCTTCGACCCGTTCTTCACGACGAAGCCGCGCGGGGAGGGCACCGGCCTCGGACTATCCATCTCGACGGACATCGTGCGTCGCCACGGAGGCACGCTGTCGCACGAGCCTGCCCACGAGTCGGATCCGCGCGGCGCCCGCTTCGTGTGCAGAGTGCCCATCACCGGGGCCGACCCCGCGCAGAGCGGCCGACAGCGCCTCTCCGGCGGGGTGACATAGACGCGCAACGTCGAGGACTGCGTCCGCTCCGCTCCGGACTCCGCTCCGCCGGGCGGAGCTCCGCCTCCGCGGACCGGACTCCGTCCTCCCAGTGGGGGCCGGCCTGTCGCGCCCCCCAAAACTCTCAATTACTGCTGACCACCTTGCTCTCCGTGAATTCGATGCGGGCCTTTCGCGGCTTCGCGGTGACCTCGGTCATCTTGGTGGCGTCCTGCATGCCGACGCGGAGGATGTACGTGCCGGCGCTCTTCGTCGTGAGGATCATCGTCGCGACCATCGTCGCCGTGTCCAGGGACGTGACGCCCTCGATGACGCTCGCGTTGTTCGTGGCGTCCGGCCCGAAGATCTCGAGCTCCGGCCCCAGGAACGAAAAGCCGTCGCCGCTGGGCACGGGCTTGCCCTCCGTGAACCTCACGATCACCTGGTATTTCGCCGCCGCCGGCACGTCGAGCGCGACCTCGGCGATGGCGCCGCGCGGGTCCTTCTCGGCGAGCGACTCCGTGGTGACATCCATCTTCGCGCCGACGGACAGCGTGCCCGCGAGCTTCGGGTGGGGGAGCGCGACGACGTCCACCGTGGCCGTCATGATCGGGTTTTGCGGCGGCGAGAAGACCTGATAAACGCCCGGGTGCGGCCGCAAGATCATGCAAGGGCCGAAGTTGCCGAAGCACGTCCGTGATCGGGAGTTGCCCGGCCACTCGGTGTACAGCGTCACCGAAGGCTGCGGGAGGTTGTCCGTCGCTCTCCGGAGCACGGCCAGATCGTTGTCCGGCTGCACGTCGAAATAGGCGCGCTGCGGCTCCTCCGGCGGCGTCACGTCGACGTCCACCTTCGCGCCGATCGCGAGCTTCGCGAAGTCGTCCCGGGGCGGCGGCGACCGGATCCCGCCGAGGTCGGGCTTCGTCTCGGTGTCCTTGTGGAGCTTGACCTCCACCGCGTCCGCCATCTCGTCGTCGTCGCGTGTGAGACGGACTGTATACGGGCCGCTCGGCGCCTGGAACGTGACGCGGAGCGCGCCGCCCGCATCCGGAGACAGGGCCGTCTCTTGACGGACCGGGCCGTATTTGCCGTACACGCGGACATGCACCTTGCGCAGGAGCCCGTCGAGATCGTTCGCGCGCTTCTTCCCGAGGGGGCGCAGATCGATCGACCGCGGACCGCTCGTGTCGAACTGCATCGTCGCGTCGGCGATGGCGCCGCGCGGATCCCCTTCGGCGACAGGCTTCGGCTTGAGGACGACGGCTTTCCCCGGCTTCAGCGCGGGCGCGGTCGGGAGGGCGAGCGCCGTCGCGGAGATGGTCTGTTTCGGTCCGCTCGCCACGCGAAGCTCGTATTCGCCGAACGGCGCCGCCGGGATGACGCACGGGGATTTGTCGCACTTCACGCTCCCGATGGCGGACCAGACGTCGAGTGGAGGGGAGATCGTGCCCGTCCACGTGAGCACGAGATCCGCCCGCTCCTGGAGCGTGACTCCCACGCTGTGCAACGGCGGGGGCCGCAGCTCCACGGGCTGCGCTCTGCCGGCGATGAGGTGATAAGGAGACGCGGCGGTGCCGTCGCCGCGCGGAGGCTCCGGCGCGGCGGCGGCGGTGGGCTCCGCGGTGACGACGGGCGGAGGCGGCGGCGCCACCTTCGGAGGAGGCGGCGGCGGATCCACGCAACCCGCGGAGACGAAGGCGATCGCGAACAGAGAGGCGATGATCGGCCGGCGCATGGGACGGCACGATATCAAAGATCGGCGCCGCGCCCCTCCAAAAGAAGAGCGACCGAGTCGTGGAGAGGCGGAGTCGCGCGGACGAGCCGTGTGCGAGCGCTCAGGGCGCGAACTTCGCGATGAAGGCCCTCTCGTAATTGATGGGCGCGGGGGGAATGCCCGGGGCGATGTCGAGCTGGTGCATGTATACGCCCGCGGTGTAGACGTTCCCCAGCGAGTCGGACGCGATCGCCTTCGGGCCGAAGTTGTCGGCGAGGATCTCCCACGTCACGGTGCCGTCGGGGGCGAGCTTGGTGAGGCGCCCCTTGAGATAAAGCATGTTCGCGTCCTGCACCTTGATGGTCCCGGACCAGAGGATGTTGTCGTCCGCGTCGGCGTACACCACAGAGTGAAGGTCGATGTCGAACGAGTCGGCCGATTTGACGAGCACCGTCTGGCCCGTCGCGTTGGTCTTGAGGAGGTAGCTGCTCTCCTGATTCAGCACGAGCGAAGGACCGCCGTTCGTGTCGATGTTGCCCGAGCCGTGGCCCGTCATCAGGACGGCTCCGGTGGAGTCGCCGGCCCCGCTCTGCTCGAGCGCGCCACTCGGGGCAGCCTGGTACGTCTTGCCCCAGACAGGATTCCCGTCCTTGTCGTAATGGCCCATGAAAGGGGCCTCCGCGCCGGGCGCAGAGGGGATGAAGCTGGCCCCGATCATGTCGTCGAGGAGCGAGCCGGTCATCGTGTATCCGCCGTCGGGCGTCTTCACCAGATCGGATACCTGGCAGTACAGCGAGCCATTGAAGGCGTGCTGCCACACCGGGGCGCCGTCCACGAAATGCGCGACGAAATACGTATCGCCGGACCCCACGGCGTTCATGAGGCCGAGGCCGAGATCCGTGCCGAACAGGTTGAACCCGCCGAGCACGGTGAAATCCTTCGGTCCCTCCGAGAGGATCGTCGTCGGATACACGCCGGAATTGGCGGTCGCGTTGGTGCCGTATCGCTGGTTCCACACCGGGTTCCCGTCCAGGTCGAACCGGGCCACGATCAGGTTGGAGTAGCCCTCCGGCTGGATGGGGCCGAGCCCGAGATCGAGCGGCCCCATCGCGATGGCCCCGCGCTTCCAGTGGATGCCGAGCAAGAGGCCGTCCGCCGTCAGGGAGATCGAGTTGACGAGGACGCCGTGCCCCTGTCCCACGTTGAACATTCGATGCCAGACCTCGGCGCCGTCGGTGTCCAGCTTGATGAGGAATCCGCAGCCGAGCGTGCTCGTGCAAGGCTCGATTCCGCTGCCGAAGTTCTCGTCGTGGGGCTCGACGACGCCGGCGATATACACGTTGCCGGCGTCGTCCACGGCGATGTCGTTGACGATCGGATTCCAGAGATCGGGATAGCCGCGCGCCCACAAGGCCGGTCCATTGGGTCCTCCGCCGCCGGTGCCGCCGCCGCCGCTCGCCGTGGTTCCACCGCTCTCCGTGGTACCGCCGTTCGAGGTAGTTCCACCGTTGCTTGTCGTTCCGCCGTTGCTGGTAGTTCCGCCGTTGCTGGTAGTTCCGCCGCTCGCGGTCGTGCCGCCGGCGCCGCCTCCGCCCGAGCTCTGGGCCGGAGAGCTGCTGCAACCCGCGGAGAGCGGGAGGGCGAGGCAGAGCGCAGCCGCGCCGAAGAGTCCGAGTTTACGGTGTCGAGACGTCGTCGATACGAGCATGGCAGAGCACCTTGACAACCGGGGAGTGGGATCAGGGGGCGAACTTCGCGATGAACACACCTTCCAGCTTTGCCTGCGGAGCGGGGGAGCCGGTCCCGAGGTCGAGCTGATTCCTGTACGTGCCCGCCGCGAGGACGTACCCCTTCGGATCCGCCGCGAGCGCGCTCGGACCGAAGTCGTCGGCGGTGATCTCCCACGCTTGCGTCCCGTCGGGGGCGAGCTTGGTGAGGCGCCCCGTGTAAATGTAATCGGTGTATTCAACACCGTTCGCGTTCGTGCGCCTGCCGGACCAGAGGATGTTGTCGTCCGCGTCCGTGGCCACGACGAAGGCGCTGAGCATCTCCAGACCGAACGTGCTCCCGTCGTTCGTGGCGACGGAGAGCGTGTTGCCGGAGGCGTCGGTCTTGATGAGGTAACTGGCCTCCTCGTCCATGACCACGGTCGGGCCGCCGTTCGTGTTGATGGTCCCGAAGCCGTATCCGGTGAGCAGGACATTCCCCTTGGAGTCGCCCGTACCGCCCTTGCCGCGGGTGCCTTGCGGCGAGATGAAATCCTTCGCCCAGACGGGGTTTCCGTCGCCGTCGTAGTGGACCGCGAAGGACGACATCGCGTCGCCGATCGGAGGGATGTAGTCGGCCCCCACCATCGATCCGAGGAGCTCTCCCGTGAGCGAATACCCGCCGTCGGGCGTCTTTGCCAGGCTATAAATGGAAGCACCGTTATAGCCGTTGAACGAGTGTTGCCAGACCGGCGCGCCGTTCACGAAGCGCGCGATGAAGATCGTGTCGGTGCCCGAACCGACGCGATCCATGGGGCCGAGGCCGAGATCCGCGGTGAGCGAGTTGAGCTCGCCGACGATGGTGAAGTCCTTCGGCCCCTCCGAGACCATGAAATCAGGATACACGTTGACGTTGGCGGTGGCGTTCGTTCCATAGCTCTTGTTCCACACCGGGTTTCCGTCGGTGTCGAAGCGCGCGACGACCACGTTGGCGTAGCCGTCCGGCTGGATAGGACCGAGACCCAGATCGAGCGGGGTCGACGTCCCGGGCATGCGATCCCACTCGATGGCGAGGAGGATGCCGTCCGCCGTCACGGAGATCGCCTTCACGGCGACACCTTCGTTGTCGCCGGGATCGAAGAAGCGGCTCCAGACCTGCGTGCCTTTCGGATCCAGCTTGAGGAGGAAGCCGCACGTGAACTTGGCCTTGCACTGCTTCACGCCGTCGCCGAAGTCCTGTTCTCCGGGCTGCACGCTGCCGACGACGTACACGTTGCCGTCCTGGTCGGTGGCAGTCGCGCGGACGTCCGGCAAGACGAGGTTCGGATAGGCATGCACCCATACGGCCGTTCCGCCCGGCAGAGAGCCGCCCGAATCCGTGGAGCCGCCGCCGCCCGTGCTGCCGCCCATGCTGGTGGACCCGCCGGAGCTGGTGGACCCGCCGCTGCCACCGCTGCCGCTGCCGCCGCCGCACCCCGCCGTGAGCGAGAGCGCCACGCACGCCGCGAGACCGAAAAGACCGAAGCTCTTGAGCCCAAGGGACCTTACTGCATCCATGACGGGCCCCTCTGGCAAACAGTATTCCGAGGGTGCCTGTCGATGAAAAAGGCTTGTTTCCCGGGAGATCGCGCGATGCGCCCAGGCGGCAGGATCTGCCGGCGGCGAACGTTGCAGGGCAGCAGTCGCCGATCGGGGCCGAAAAAGGACCTCGGCGCTCTCTCACCGATCCGCGCAGCAGCGGAATCCGAGGTGGTAGTTTCGGTGGCTGTTCGGGTCAGCCACCTTGCTCTCGTGCCAGCTCGGCTCTCTCCAGCGGCAGTCGTCGAGGTGCGCCTCTCCCTTGCTGAAGATGAACCAGCTCCCCTTCATCTCCGTGAGGCCGCCCGCTGTCCCGCGCGACATCATCTCTTCCGGCTTCGTCGGCAGATTCATGTGCTCGGCCGCGTTGCCGTGCTGATCGTAGACGCCGAAGGGGCTCTTGCACTCGGGGAAGGCGCCCGCAGGGTAGGTGTTGGAGCCGCACTGTTTCCAGCCGCCTCCGGGGCAGTCCTTCGTCTTGAAGCTGTTCGTCGCGCAGAGGGCGTGGTTCTTCTTCGGGCCGTACGCCCACAGGATCTCGCGCTTCAGGTTGTGCATCCCGGACGAATAACGCCTGTCCTGGCCGAACAGATACTCCGTCTCCGGGGCGTGCACGGCGCCTGCGCAGGCGCCCTCCCACTCGTGCGCGTCGCACAGGCGCTTTCCCACGGCGCGGCACAGATCCGCGGCCTCGTTCGCGCGGACGTTCACGACCGGGTACTCACAGGGGATGTCGGGGAACTCGTATTGATCGATGCAGATCTTCGCGGTCTCCTTCGTCTCGCCGGCCGCGGGATCGAAGATGGGCACCATGTTCTTCCGGCTGCACAGAGAGGGCTCGTCCGCGGCGATCTGCGCCTCCGCGCGGCGTTTTCGGCACTCGGCGTGCGTCATCGCGTGGACCGAGACATCGGGGTTGCCCTGGCCGATGTACGGGGACGCCTCCACGATCGCGCGCACCTTCGCGAGCTGCTCCGGCGTGACTCCGCTCCTCGCGGCCATCAAGCGATAGAGCCTCTCGCGCTGCTCGGCGAGCGTCTTCGGGTCCAGATCGTCCGCAGCCTCGGAGTCGTCCCCGCCGTCCGCCGAGGCATCGTCCCCCGCGTCCGCGCCGGAGTCGGGCGCGCCGGCCTCCGAAATCGGCCCGGAAGTAGCGGAATCCGCCGGCCCACTCGGACCCTGACCGGAGCTGCCGAGGGCGCGATTCAACGCGACCGCGCCGCCCACGCCGGCGACCGCGCCCACGACGAGGACAGGCACCCAGCGCGGAAACCCCTTCGAACCAGCCGTTTCCTTCGGTTCGCTCACGGGGTGGTGCTCTGCAGCGCGGAGCCCGAGAGGTTGAGCGACTCTTCGAACGCCTTCGCCGCGGAGGGGTTCGCCGACTCGTACTTCGTCCAGGTCTTGTCCGCGCGGATGCCGTATTGCTTGGCCACGATCGCGCGCAAACTCATGCATTTCTCGGTCGGGAGCGGGGAGCGCTCGTCCGGGTCCTTCTTCCAGTCGATGCAGGAGGACTCCGTCGCTCGGCCGATGTACTGGAATTTGAGCGGCCAGCGCACGACGCCCCACGCGTCCGGGAAACAGCCGCGGAAAGGCGGGCAGTTGGACATCACCACGTCCCGCTGACCGAGCGGCCTGAGGAGGCTGGTCCCGGCGAGCGCCTTCGTCTGCGCCCCGAGCTCCGGATCGTCCAGCGCGCCCATCAGATCGAGCACCGTGGCGGTGACGTCTCCGGTGTATACAGGCCGGTTTTCCTGACCGTTCTTGAGCCAGCTCCGCTGCCCTTCGGTGAGGACGCCGGGCGGCACATCCATCCAGAGAGGCACGTTGGTCTGGTCGCCGTAGAGATCGAACGTGTGCGTCCAGGAGCCGTGCTCGCCCCACGCCTCGCCGTGATCCGCCGTGTAGATCACGATGGTGCGCTTGCCGCGCTCCGTCTTCCGCAGCTCGGTGAGGAACAGGCCGAAGATGTGATCCTGGTGGAAGAGGGCGTTCCTGTACTTCGCGCGCCGCGCGTCGGCGGCCTCCTTCTTCGAGTCCGAGTCGATCGCGCTCGCGTCGTTCGGCGTGTAGCCGGGGACTTGCCGGTACGGAAGGTGGGTGTTCGAGAAGTGGAGCACGGCGAACGCCGGGCCGCCGCCCTTCTTGAGGAAATCGAGCACCTCCTGCGCCGTCCCCTCGTCCGGAGAGCCGATGTCGAGGTCGCTGTGCGGGTTGCGGTCGCGCGCCTCCCGCTTCTCGTCGATCTGGCTCGTCCGGAGGAAGGTGCCTTGATCCTGGAACGCGAGGTTCTGCGACGTCAGGTAGGCAGTCCGGTAGCCGCGCGCCTTCGCGTAGTCCCACACGAGAGGGGCTGTCTGGATCTCCTCGGGCTTCGTGAAGATGTGGAGTCCGCTCCAGAGGATCGCGCTCGACACTTCGGTGCACGAGGCGACCGAGAACGACAGCTTCCAGCCGAAGCGATCGGGCGCCGCCGCGTCGAGCTCGGGGCTCTTCTTGCACGAGGGGGACGGCTGCGAGCACACCTCGTCGCGCCGCACGCTCTCCCCGAAGATGAGCACGATGTCGGGCGCGTCGGGGCCGACGGCCGATTTGGTGCGTGGCAGTTGCATGTGCTTGCCCGGCGGCAGCGAAGCGGGCTTGTCGAGCACGCCGACCGCGTACAGGCTCGCTCCGCCGGCCGCGTGCCAGAACAGCACCTCCGGCGGCAAACCGTGCTTCCACGCGGGCGCCTTCCACGGGATGAAGGCGTTCAGCAGCGTCGCGAGGAGGGCCAGCCCCGCGCCGTACCACGCGAGCCTCTGCCGCGGCCCGTGCAGGCGGTGGCGCACGATCCCGTACGCGACGGCGAACACCGCCGATCCGAAGAGGACGGCCAGATTGACGGCCAGGTTCTCCTTCAGATAATTGAAGATGATCGGCCCCATGTCGATGGCGAACAGGACCGCGTCGCGGTTGTAATACTCGTGCGCCGTCGTCTGGAAGAGGAGCTGTCCGCCGATGCCGAAGAAGCCTGTCAGCGCGAGCACGAAGAGCGCCGGATACCGGACTCGCCTCTTCGGGTGGCGGGCCGACTCCAGGCAAAAGCCCCAGAGTGACAGGCTGAGGAGCGCGCCGCCGATGTACCCGCCGACGGGCGGACCCGCGCGGTTCACGAACATCTCGCGACGACGGATGGAGTCGAAGATGAGAATGACGAGCGGCGGGAGGACGGCCGTCGCGAGAAGCGCCCACGAGCGCCGCGGCGGGATCCCCTCGAATTGAAGGGTGATCCAATCCCCTGCGATGGACAATCCGCGCCCGATCTTGCGGAACGCGCGGCGCAGGCGGCCCGGCGGCTTCGGGGGCGGTGGCGGCGGGGCCGGAGCCTCCGGCGGCGCGGCCGCGGACTCGACCGGTGCAGTCGCCGACTCGATAGGTGCAGTCGCGGACTCGACGGGTGCAGTCGCGGACGGAGCGGGTGCAGTCGCCGACTCGACTGGTGCAGTCGCCGACTCGGGAAGAGGCTCCGCTTGTTCGGACGGGGGAGGCGGGGGATCGCTCATGGGAATCGGGCCGGGTGCCTTTAGCACGAAGCCGCACCGACGTGTGCGCTCGTTGTGGCCTGTGCGATCGGGCGCACACCCTGACGCGGACGTCGCGGCCGATGGGTGGTCCGCCGCACAGCCGCTCACGTGAACCGTGCAAGATCCGCGATCTAGCGCACCCGGTGCGTGCGGGCTCGGTCCTTGCTCTGGGGCGATCTGCCCTGGAGGAGGCCCGACCCATGAAGCTTGCTGCCCGCTCGATCGCAGGATCCTTCGCTCTCTTGATGTGCGCCGCTGCCCTCGCCGCGTGCGACGACTCCGCGCCCAAGCCGACCTACAATGAGGAAGGCTACGTCAACGTCCTGTCCGTCCCCGACTGTGACCCGTCGATCGTCGTGAAAGCGGACAGCCCCGCTCTCATCGTCACCGATCCGGAGGCGCTCAAGGGCCTGACGTTCGAGGCTGTGCTGACGCAGGTCATCCAGTGGTCGAACGACTACGGGACGAGCCCGGTGGACCTCGCCGCGCGCCTCTTCGACAGCAACAACAACGAGCTCGCGGGCCAGTTCTACAGTGGCTATCACTGCGACTCGCCCGGAAACCCGGCCCACGTGAACGGGAAGGCCGCAGAGTGCCCCCGCGCCGAGGGCGCCCTCGCGGTGAGCGACGGATTCTTCACGGAGGGCAGCAAGGACTACTTCAAGCCCGTCGCCGTCGTGAACCGCTTCGATCTGGCGAGCTTCGGCGGCAACACCTGCGGAGAGGCGCGGATCGTCTTCGCGAAGCAGTCCGGCCTCACGGACGCGAACGATCGCGTGTTCGTCATCTTCGAGGTGTCGGTGCCCAACCCGCAGCCTGGCAATCTGCTCGGCTGTCGAGACGTGCAGAAGTTCTGGAAGGGCCTCGAAGACGCGGGCTCGCCCGCCGACGTCGGCGCGAAGCTCCAGACCTTCTTCTTCACCGGCATCGACGCGACGGGCGGCGGCCCCATCCTCGTGCCCAACAACCTCGGATTCGGCCTCACCGGCGGACAGAGCTATTACGGCGGCGGCGGTCAGGTCCGCGTCAGTCAGCACATGGACGACACGTGGGAGCTGCGGCAGCTCGTGGTCGCGCAGACCGCGGACGGCCAGGTCACGTTCGATCCGGTGCCCGTCGGCAACAACCCCCTCCCGGATCTCTTCGGGCCTGTCGATTCGCTGAATTCGGCCTCGCTCGCGGCCTTCGCGGGGACCTTCGTGGACAGCGTGCCGACCCTCGCGTCGAACAAGCTCCATCATATCCGCGGCACGTTCGCGGCGGAGACGCTGAGCGGGGAGAGCGCGCTCGGGGGCGACGCCCTGAACGACTACGCCTCTCGCGGGAAGAACAACGACTATCTGCAGAAGCAGATCCAGGGCGCGATCGACGCGAACCACCTGAACGACGGGTGCCCGTCGGACGACCCGCTCACCGCGGACTCCATCCTTCGCCGCGCGACCATGGACTCGTGCGCGGGCTGCCACGCGCCGGCGCAGATGCTCGGCCCGGAGCGCAAGATCGGCTGCGGGATGACGTGGCCGGAGTCGCTCGGAGAGACGCACATCGACGAGAGCGGGAACCTGTCTCCGGCCCTGAAGGACGTGTTCTTGCCTCACCGCGCGAACGTGGTCACGGCCTTCCTGCAGGCCTGCGACGAGGCCGCGATCAACGACGCCTTCGCCCCCCCGCCGTCGGCCGGATCGACCACGAAATCCGCCAAATTCAACGCGACCATCGGCGGCCGCAGCACCCACTGAGACTGCCAGTTTTCCAGACTGCCAGTTTGTAAGACTGGCAGTCTGACAGCGGGTCACTCCGCCGGGACGAGGACGACCTTGCCGCGCGTGTGGCCCGTCTCGCTCTGATCGAGGGCCTTCCTGGCCTGCGCGAGGGGGGTGCGCGCGTGGATGTGCACCGTGAGGCGGCCTTCGTCGACGAGGGCCGCCAGCTTGCGGAGCTGCACGCTGCTCGGCTCCACGAACACGTACTGGTACGACACGCCCTCGAAGCCGGGGGGCGGATTGCGGGTCGCGATGCTCACGACGCGGCCGCCGTCCTTGAGGACGGGCCGGCTCTTCACGCAGGTGTCGCCGCCCGTGCAATCGAAGATGACGTCCGCCTTCTTCGCGTGCGCGGCGAACATCGCCTCCAGACTGCCCTTGTCGTAGCCGACGAATTCGTCCGCGCCGAGGCCCAGCACATAGGCGCTGTTCGCCTGGCTCGCGACCGCGATCACGTCGGCGCCGGCGACCTTCGCGATCTGCACGCCGAAGCCGCCGACTCCGCCGGACGCGCCGATGATCAGCACGGTCTCTCCGCGCTGGATCTTGGCGGCGTCGTGCAGGCT
This sequence comes from Polyangiaceae bacterium, assembly GCA_046351455.1. Classification (GTDB taxonomy): domain Bacteria; phylum Myxococcota_A; class Polyangia; order Polyangiales; family Polyangiaceae; genus JADJRH01. Next base: position 56,487 of record JAXLYM010000022.1, on the reverse strand, counting down.
CTGCCACGCGGTGAGGCCCGCGAGCGGCACGCCGGCGGCGGCTTCGAGGGAGATCTCCTCCGGCGCGGCGGCGAGGTAGCACTCGGGCACGGTCACGTACTCCGCGTAACAGCCATTCTCCACCGTCGGCCGGCGAGCGTACGCGTACACCCGATCTCCGACGGCGAACCGGCGGGCGGCGTGGCCGCGCTGCACGATGGTGCCGGACAGCTCCCACCCGGGGACGAAAGGCATCTTCGCGGGGATAGCGCCGTTCAGATAGCCGCGCACGATCTTCCAGTCGACGGGGTTCACCCCGGCGGCGGACAGGCGGATCAGGACCTCACCCTCACCGGGCGGGACGACGTCGACCTCCTCGTATTTCAGCTGATCGTTGCCGCCGAACGTGTGCACGCGGACGGCATGGGCCTTCTTCGGGACGGGAGTTTCCTGGGTGGTCATGGGCCGGCGACTTGAGCCCGTTCCGCCCTCCTGTCAATCTTTATCCGCGTACGTGGTCCCTTGTTCGAGCAACTTCAAGGCCTTTGGTGCGGTCCCTGTGCGCTCTTGCGGCGGCGTCGTACTCTGCGCATCACCGCCGCGATCGCGCCGAGAGAGGCAGTCATCGACAGGACACCACCGCCGCCGCTCGTCGTGCCGCAGCCACAACCGTGGGACGCAGGAGTGCCGGGCGGCGTCACCACCCCCGGAGTCGGAGAGGCGTTGTTCCCCGCGCCAGTCCCGGCGCCCGCGGGCGGCACCACCGGGGCCCCGTAGCTCCCCGGCGCAGGCAGCCCCGACGCCGCGGCCTTGATCGCGTCGAGCGAAGCGGCCCCACCTTGCGCGGTCGGCCCCAGCGCCACGGCTTTACCCGCGTTGTCGAACGCGAGCACACCGCCCTTGTCCGCGGACAAGGCACCATCGGGCGCGATCGTGACATTGAGCTTGTCGCCGGCGGGCTTCACGGTGACATTGTATTTCTTCTCGGGCACGAGGCCGGTCACGACATGGGTCTTCGCGGCGGCGGGCGCGTCGTACCCCAGCGTCGTCACGGGCTCTCCGAAGTCGCGCGGGAACAGCACGGCCGTCTCGTGCACGACGGCGCCCTCGAACGCGACCCCGGACGTGGACCGCACGATCTGGGCCGGATCCGCCGTGGATCCAGCGTCCGCCCCCTGCAGCACGTGGAGGAACCGCGCGTCCTTCTGATTGGGCGCCTCCACCATGAGGCGGTATTGCATCGGCTCCCCGGTGGCCGTCTGTTTCCCGCCGCCGTCCCACATCGGGTGATCCGATTTCACCGCGAACGTGGGCTTTTCCGGCAGGAGCGTCTTCACGAACACCATCTGACCGCCCTTGGTGGTGGCGGTGGTGAGCCCGCTATCGGTCTTCGGCTCGTTCTCGAAGGAGAGCCAGAATCGCTTGAACCGATCGTCCTTCTTGGAGGCCACGCGATCGTAGATCACGAGGTGATCCGGCTTCAGCCACACGACGCTGCGGCTCACGTGCGCGGTCGACATGGCCCCGTCCATCTTGGAGTTGTAGAGGGGAGTCGCGTCGCCGTAAGCGTAGGTGTAAGCGCTGGAGTCGCTCCACCCGACGAGCAGCGGATCGCCGGCGTTGATGTACTGCCACTGCGATCCGTCCTTCCACTGCTCGTTCTGGTAACTGCCATTCTCGTTGTACTTCGGCGGATCGTTCAGCACCGTGACGGTGTTGCAGAACTGCGAGGACGCGGATTTCGCCCCGTAGCCGACCCACTTCTTCGTGAGCCACTCCCCCTTTCGGTAGAGCTGGATCATGTTCCCTTCCCCGTGCTGGTGGTCGACGCGGCTCCAAGGCAGCATGTAGCTCAGCCACCGCGCGTCGCTGCCCCACCCGGTGCGCGCGGAGATCGACCCGAGGCCCGGCGACATCCACGTGAGTGGCAGTTTGAGTCGGGGATCCTGCGCCGCGGGCGCGGCCGGATCCATCGCGAGGAAATAGAGGATCGCGTACCGGGTCGACCCGTTCGAGATGGCGCTCGAAATACGGCTCTTCATCTGCGAGGACCCGCCGGTCGACACGTTCTCGGCGATCCAGCGCGCGGCCGAGGCCTCTTCCTTGTTGCCGGCGACATCGTGGTACCGCGCGAGCGCGCCGAACAGGTTGATCTGCTCCCCCGGAATGTACTGCTCCCCGTCGCCGTACCAGGCCGGCTGATAGGACGGACCGCGCCACTCGTAGTTCTTGATGATGCCGGGGACGGGCGTGTGCTGCGAGAGGAAGGCCGCGAACATGTCCTTCCAGAAGGGGTCTCTCGTGAGGACCACCTGCTCTTGCTTCTGCGGATAGAGGTCCGGATCGTCCCACCCGCTCGTCTTCAGGGCGAGATAGAACTGGGCGACCGGCCCGAGCCCCGCGGAGAAATACTGCATCCCCTCCGGTGACAGCCCGCCTCGCGCGTCGTTCTGGTGCCCGTAGTGGATCATGTACAGATAAGCGCCCGTAGCGCTCTTGACGTATTCGCGAAGCGCCCCCGCCGGCGCCGCCCGCATCTCCTTGAACAGCGAACCCCCGGTGTCGGAGCCTTTTTGCGGCACGTCGTCGGCCGCGTCGACGGCGAGCGACATCAGCCCCACGAGCCGCATGTGCATCGCGAACCAGTTGTTGAGCCCGAAGCGCGCGGTGGCCCGCGTCTCGTCCGAGAGGTCGAGCAGCGAGGGATCGTTGTAGACGCCGAGCTTGTTCGGTTTGTCGTGGTTGCCAGTCGTGGCGGCGCGCTCGGTGATGACGCGGGCCCAGTAATAGAACACCGTGCGGACGCGCCCGCGCTCCTCCGGCGTGAGGAGCGGATAGATCCAGTCGATGGTGAGAGGGATGGAGTCCTCGATGAAGGTGCGCAGATCCAGCACGAATTTCCCGCCGACCCACGGATCCTGGTTGTGGGAGGATCCGCCGGGAGCCATGTCGGAGATCTTCGTCCCGTCGGGCAGCTTCTGGAGCCCTTCGTAGACGTGATCGATCACGTTCATGATGAGCTTCTTGGCGCGTTTTCCGTAGTCGGCCTTCTCGGCGGACCCGTCCGGCGAGAGCACGTACATGAACGCGAACACCTGCGCGAAGAGCTCGCTCGACTCACTGTAGGACTGCGACCAGGAGCCCTTGTCTTTGGACAGGATATCGTTGGGAGGTGCCGCGTCGACCTTGGAGATGGCCTCTGCGACGACCTTCTTCAGCCCTTCTTCGTACACGGGATTCTGCGCGTTCATCCGTTTGCGCAGATCGTCCAGGTCCTTCCCACGCACCCAGAGCCGCGGGTGCGTATCCGGCGGAGCCGCCGCCTGCGCCCGCGGCACGAACCCCCCGCAAATAAGAGTGGACAGCGCGATCGAGGCGGCCGTGACGAGCTTGAACGAGCGCATGAGGAACCTCCAGGATACCCCGACGTTCGTCCAGGATCGATAGCCGAAACGCTGAAAACCTACCCGGCTGTCGCGCCCCAAATCGCGGCCGGAGACGCGCGCCTGCGTGCAACCGAAGATATACGCTTGACAGAATATGTGCTTGACCGTATGGTCAAGGAAAGTCCAGGAGAAAACACATGTTGGTTGCGGTCCGTGCCGACAGGATTACCCGGAAGCGAAGGACCGCATGGCCACGGAAGTCATTGTCACGGACGAATTTCACGAGTGGTACGCCTCGCTCGGCGATCAAGACTCGGACGCCGTCTACCGCGTAGTCGGCCTCCTGGAGAACCTGGGTCCGCTCCTCGGATACCCACATTCGAGCGCGCTCCGAGGCTCGAAGCACGCGCTGCGGGAGCTGCGGGCACAGTCCGGCGGAAGGCCCCTCCGGATCCTCTATGCGTTCGATCCCAGGCGGCAAGCAGTGCTCTTGCTCGGCGGAGACAAAACAGGCAACGATCGGTTCTACGAAGAGATGATCCCCAGGGCCGAAGCGCTGTGGAGCGAGTATCTCTCCGGGTCCTCATAACCCTGTCCGGTCACCTTCGGGTGACTCACAAGATGGCAAAGTGAAAACGAAGAAGTGGGCAGAGATCAAGGCCAAGGGGCGGACCAACGAAGAGATCGCTCAGCTCGACGCAGAGATCGAGCGTGAGCTGCTCGCCATGAATCTGCGCGCGCTCCGTGAGTCCGTCGGCAAGACACAAGAAGAGCTCTCGGCGCTGGCGAACCTCAGCCAGGCGGAGCTCTCGCGCTTCGAGAAACGAGAGGATCATCTGCTCTCGACGTTGCGCCGCTACGTGGAGGCCCTCGGCGGGAGGCTCGAAGTGTGCGCTGTTTTCGGTGACAGAAAGATCAAGCTCGAAGGCGTGTAGTCTCCCGGGTCGCGTGCTCTTTTCGCAGATCTGCTCGCCGGCGCGCTCGTCTTCGGCCGCGCTTCGTTTGGCCGGGAGGTTGTGATAAAGCGCGCGCGTGGCATCGAACCTGAACCCTTCGCAGCGCGCGGCGGTCGAGCACCAGAACGGGCCGCTCCTCGTGCTCGCGGGCGCGGGATCCGGCAAGACGAGCGTCGTCACGCAGCGCATCGCGCGGCTCATCGAGCACGGCGTCGCGGCCCGCGCCATCCTCGCGATGACCTTCACCAACAAGGCCGCCGCCGAGATGCAGGAGCGCGTCGTCCGCATCGTCGGCGCGAAAGGCGCCAAGGACCTCACCGTCTCCACCTTCCACCGCTTCGGCCTCGAAGTCCTCGGGCACGAGACGAAGGCCCTCGGCCTCCGCGGGAAGGCGTTCGCCATCTTCGATCAGGCCGATACGTCGGGCGTCATCCGGGAGCTGCTCCGCGACGTGCGCACCGGCAAGAACTACGATGTCGGCGCCATCCTCACGCGCATCTCCGCCGCCAAGAACGCCTTCCAGGATCCGGAAGATTGGGCCGAAGCGCAGCGCAAGAGCCGCGGGCTCGACGACTACGACGAGATCGCCTGCGTGCTGTACCCGAAATACCAGGCCGCCCTGCGCGCGATGCAGGCCTTCGACTTCGATGATCTGATCTGCGAAGTCGTGCGGCTGTGGCGCAAGAGGCAGGATGTTCTGGAGCGGTATCAACAGCGGTATCGCTACGTCATCGTCGACGAATACCAGGACACGAACCACGCGCAGCTCGAGCTCGTGAGGCTCCTGGTCTCCGGGCACAAGAACGTGTGCGTCGTCGGCGACGACGACCAGTCCATCTACGCCTGGCGCGGCGCCGACGTGCGAAACATCCTCGATTTCGAGGAGCATTTCCCCGGCGCGAAGGTGGTCAAGCTGGAGCAGAACTACCGCTCCGTCAAAGCCGTCCTCGACGTCGCGAACGCCGTCCTCGCGAAGACACCCGGCAAACGGCACAAGAAATCCCTCGTCGCCACGAAAGATCAGGGGCCGCGACCCGAGGTGATCGTCGCCGCCGACCCCGAAGTCGAGGCCTCGTTCGTCGGCGACACCATCCAGAAGAACATGGAGGAGAAGGGGCTGCGGCCGAAGGAGATCGCCGTCCTCTACCGCTCCAACATGCAGGCGCAGGCGATGGAGAACGCCCTCAAAGAGAGGCAGATCCCTTATCGCATGATCGGCGGGCAGCAGTTCTTCGAGCGGAAAGAGGTGAAGGACCTGCTCGCGTACATGCGCCTCACGCTCGATCCGCACGACGAGATGGCCCTGCGGCGCATCATCAACTACCCCGCTCGCGGCATCGGCGAGGTGGCGTTGAGCAAGCTATCTGCCTACGCGACAGCCCACGACACGACGCTCTGGCACGTGGTCTCCAAGCCGTACATCGTGCATGGACTGCCCGCCTCCGTGATGGAAGGGTGCCGGGAGGTGCTGCGCGTGATCGAGGGCGCCCGCGGGCGTTTCGCGCGCGGGGAGACGTCGCTTCCGGTCGCGATGGGGCTCGTCGAGGACATCGGCCTTCGGGCGGACATCTTCGCTGGATCCACGACGAGCCAGGCGGCTCAGCGGCGGTGGAACAACATCGAAGGGCTCTTCAAGCTGTTCGGGCGGCGCGACGAGCAGGGCAAAGGGCACGGGGCCGATCTGGCCGAATACCTGCGCTTCCTCACGCTGCGGCAGGAAGAAGGGGAGGAAGAGGCCGAGGACAAGGTGACGCTCACCACGATGCACGGGACCAAGGGGCTTGAATACAAGCTCGTCTTCGTCATCGGGCTGGAGGAGGGTCTCTTGCCGCACCTGCGGACGCTGGCGGAGCGCGCGACGGATCTTCCGCTGGAGAACGCCAGTAGTTTGGACGAAGAGCGGCGCCTCTTCTACGTGGCTGTCACGCGCGCGAAGGAGAAGCTCTATCTGTGCCGGTGCAAGGCGCGCCTCGGCCGCGGGAAGATGATGCCGCGCACGCCGAGCCGGTTCTTGCTGGATATCCCGCCGGAGCTGTACGACGAGCGCGAGGTCGTGGCCCCGGAGGCGCCGCCGCTCGAAAAGGTGGCCGCGGGCGGGCAAGCGTTGCTCGCGGCGCTCTCCTCGACGACGCCCACCGGGGACGCGCCGGTGATCATGCGCCGCCGGAAATGACCGAACGTGCCAGTTTCATGTCCATGACCCGGCGGACGGCGGCGCCCGCGTGGACTCGGCCGTATCCGTAGACAGGGCTCCAGCCGTTCTCGTCGTACTTGGCATTTTCAGGATCGATCTTGACCGCGGTGTCGCGCAAGATCTGGCGGACCTCTCCGGGAGAGAGCGACGGGTTCACGCTGAGCATCAGCGCGACGACGCCGGCCACGAGGGGAGTCGACGCGGACGTGCCGCCGAAGCCGCTCGGGCCGTCCGCTTCGCAGTAATTGCCCGCCTCGTCCTTGCGGGGGTTGAAGCCGCCGTTGCCCTGGATATCCGTCGTCTGCATCTTCAACGTGCCGCCGTGACTGGGCGCCAGGAAGTCGAGGCCGGGGCCCGTCTGGGAGTACGCCGCGACGACGTCCTGGTTCGTGCTGGCGCCGACCGCGATCACGTCCCCGAGGCTCGCCGGATAGGCGATCCCGGTCACGTCTTCCCCGTTGTTGCCGACCGCGAAGAGGAGCGTGACTCCCTTGTTCACGGCGCGACGGATGGCCTCTGTCAGGATGTTGGTGGCCGAGTTCGTCCACGAGCACGACACCACCTGTCCGTGGTCCGCGGCCCAGTCGATCGTCTCCGCCCAGAACTCCGAGGAGTGTCTGCCCGTCGCGCAGAGAGGCACGATCGTGCAGCCGGGCGCGATCCCGGTGATGCCGGTGTCGTTCGCCGCGGCCGCGACGATGCCCGCGCACGCGGTGCCGTGCGCGGTCGTCGGGGAGCTCGTCGCAGGGGTCGTGTTCGAAGAGTCGGTGTCGAAGTTCCAGCCCGTGGTCACGTTGGGGGCCAGGTTCGGGTGCGAGGCGTCCACCCCGGAGTCGTGCACGACGACCGAGATCGAAGGCGATCCGGTGGTGATCTCCCACGCCTGGATCGCGCCGACGTCGGCCCCTGGGGTGCCGCCGCTCTGGCCGGTGTTGCTCAGATACCACTGCTTGTCGAACAAGGGCGCTTGCTGGGGGCCCGTCGGGCACACCGCCTGCTCCACGACCGGCTCGGCCCACAGGACGTACGGGCTCTTCGCGAGGAGCTGCGCGATCATGAGGGGCGCGTCCTCGTCCCGATCGGAGACTCGGAGCTTCCAGACTCGGCCCTTCTTGCGGACTGTAAACAGGCCGTGTTCTGTCGCGAGGGCGTCCAGCACGGCCTCGCCCACGTCGTCCTTGAAGCGCACCAGCACCTCGTTCGTGAGGGAGAACTCGTGGCCGAAGCGGTCCACGAAGGCGCTGCGCTGCGGCTCGGTCTCCTGCTCTTCGGACAGGGTCACCCCTTCGTCCGGCGGCGGGCGCAGCTTCTTGAAGGGGATCTCTACACCGTCGACGATGTACGAAAAGACGCTTGCAGGCATGGAGTCAGCTCCCGATCAGAGGTCGTTCTTCTTGGCCTTCTCCTGGGCCTTCTTACCCTTCGCCGTGAGCCGCGGCGCGAGGAGCAGCGCGGCCCCGGGGGCGGTGTTCGCGAGCCGCGCGAGGAGCCCCCGCCCGAGAGGCACCGTGATCTCCATCGGCTGATTGGGCAGCACCTCGTTCGAGATCACGGCCTCGATGTCCTCCACGGTGAGCGGCGCGTCCCCCGAGAACGTCATCGCCGCCTCTTCGTAGTGCACCTGCAGATCGAGCATGGGAGTCTGCACCGCGTCCGGCATGACCAGCGTGACGGCCACGTTGTGGGGCGCGAGCTCCGCCGCGGCCGCGAGGGAGAAGCCGCGGACCGCATATTTCGACGCGCTGTAGAGGCAGAGTCCGGGGACGGCGGCCAGCGACGCGAGCGATCCGAAGTTGACGATGTGGCCTTGTCCCTGGGCCACCATGCGTCGCGCCGCGGCGCGCGTGCCGAAGAGGACGCCCTTCACGTTGACGTCGATGTGCAGGTGGACCGCCCTCTCGTCGAGCTCGTGCACGAAGCCGGGCTTCAGGTACCCTGCCACGTTCATCACCACGTCGATGACGCCGAACTCCTTCTCCGCGAGATCGAGCGCGTTCTCCCACTGATCCGGGTGCGTCACGTCGAGGGGAGTCGTGAGGAGATCGCCGCCGCCGCCGCGCCCGCGCAGGGCCGCGAGGTCGGAGAGGCCTTGTTCGTTCACGTCGGTCGCGAGGACGCGGTGGCCCTTCGCCGACAGGGTCTTTGCGAGGTGACGGCCGATGCCGCTGGCCGCGCCGGTGAGGACGATCGATTTGTCCGTGCCCATCACGCCACCATCTTTCCGAAGGAGAGATCGCCGAAGCTCATCGTCGGCTTGATGCCCGGGAACGCCCAGTACGACGCGAGCTCCGAGGAAGACACGATGTTTGGGAACTCGGTGTTTCGGATCGACGGGCCGGCCACTTCCTTCTCCTGCACCATCGAGATGTATTGATCGAGGCCGCGCTCCAGGGTGTTGCCGTTCAGGATCACCTCCATGCCCGTCGCCCGCGCATAGCGTGCGACGCCGGGGATCCGCGAGGCGAGCGGCGCGTACGCGTCCGGCCCGACCCCGTTCTCGCTCGTGATCATGAGGCCCTCCGGCGTGTGCGCGACGAAGGAGTGATTGCCCTCCGTGTGGCCGGGAGTCGCCATGAGAGCGACGCTGTCGCCCAGCATCGTGTCACCGTCGAGGAGGACGACGCGCGACGGGTGGATCCCGTCGATGCCGTTGGGACAGTACCAGTCGGACTGGGGCGCGAGGAGGCCGCGCGCGCTCTCCCACTCTTGCCGCATCACGAGGAGCTTCGCGTTCGGGAAGAGGCCTGTCTTTTCGCCGTTCCCGAGCCAGTTGCGGAGGTCCTGCGTGTGCAGGTGATCGTACGAAATGTAGTCCACCTTCTCGGGCGAGAGGCCGAGTCGGTCGAGGATGACGGGCACCGTCCCGAGCGTGGGCCCGAGGAGCGCCCGCCCCTGCGCCTGGAAGGGGCCGAAGCTGCGAGACAGCTTCTCGAAGAAGGGAGTCCTCACCGCCGCGTGCACGTCCGAGGGCGACGCGAGGAGCGTTTTCGTGCCTTGATCCGTGTCCACCTGCATCACGAAGAGTCGATTCAGGATGTGGATGAAGGGAGTCGGCACGGAGCACGCGTTGAGGAGCCCGTACTTCGTCGGATAAGGGACCCGCGCGAGGCCGAAGGAGGCGTAATACCGCACCTCGGGCCCCTTCAGCATCCGCTCGCGAAACCGGGCGGAGCGGAGGCGCACCTCGCGGAGCCGATCGGCCGGAGAGGCCGCGTCGCGCGCGTTTTTGAAGTCGTCGAACGGGCGAAGGCAGGGGTCGTTGGCGGAGACGCTCACGCCTGAAGACTAGCGTGGATCCAGCCACGTCGATAGAGGAGAAACCGGCCCGGAGAGAGCCGCTCGGGAGGAGGGCCTCCCGAGAGTGACGGCCTTATCGGCCCTAGGACTGACTGGCCTTCAGCTCCGCCGCCGTGGGCGGGTGGATCTCGAAGACGCTCAGGAAAGGCAGCTTCGCGCGGAGCTTCAGATACAGGCTCCGCGGGGCCAAGGCGGCCAGTTGCACGAAGTTGAGCAACAGGCACAGGACGGTCAGCATGTAGTACTTGTCGTCGTTGTAGCGGAACACGCCGAACGTGAACTGGGACGCGATCACGAAGCCGAACAACGACAGCTCGTAGAACTTCCGGAGTGGCTTCACCTTCGTCATCGTCGCTCCGAGGATCATGTACGAGTAGTAATAACAAGTGAGCTGCGACATCAGGATCACGAAGATCTGCGCCGCCCCCATCGACAGCCACATGCTCTTCATCCGCCGCGCGACGTACACGTAGAAGCCGAGCATCCCGAGCGTGAACGCGTAACCGATATACTTGTACTTGGCATATCGGTCGTTCCGCATCTGCTTCCACACGCTGAACGCGTCGGAGAGGCGGCCGTCCTCGGTGTACTTCATCCGGCCCGACTCCTTCGTGTTGCCGATGCCGAGCGCCGGGATCTCGAAAGGCACCTTCTGCGCGATCAGCACGCGAAGGCCCATGTGGTTCGTCAGCGGAGTCTGGTCATGCACCTTCAGAGTGTGCGTGTAGAACTCCTTGTACGAGTCCTTGCCACAGACCACCACGCTCGCCGGCAAGAGCACCGCCGCGCACAGGACGCCGCCCGCGAGCATGCGAATCTGCTCCTTCGTCAGCTTCTTGTACTTGTAGAGCTGCCAGCCGACGACTCCGAGCCACCCGACCACGATGAGGCCGGGGAAGATGCGGAGGAGCGCCGCATAGACCATCGCCGCGGCCGCCAGCATCGGATACTTCTTCTTCAGGAGACAGGCGCTCAGCACCGTGAAGAACAGCCAGTCTTGGCGCAGGAACGCGCCGGCCGTCCACAACATCGGCGCTGGGGACTGGCACCCCCAAAACACGGCCGCGACGGAGGCGACTCGCCACCCGAACGCCCAATAAAGGGCGATGAACATGCCGCCGATGTACATCAAATCCAGCGCCGACAAGGCCTGCATGAATTTGGTGCTCGCGGGCGCCAGGTCCGAGAAGAACTTGCCTGCGAGCGTCCACACGGGCGGCGGATTGAACCCGTGGTCGAGCTGCATCTTGTTGAAGTACTCGCGGTCCGACACCGTCCGGAAGAAGGCGATGTCGTTCTTGAACATCTCCCACCGCTCCGCGCTCGACCCGTGCGCCGGCGTGAAGAGGTCCTTGCAGATCTCCGGGTGCTCCAGGAAGCGCTGCGCCGGCACGAGGAGGTTGTCGTCCCCGAGGTTGCGCACCTTGCGATCGGGGTTGTTCGCCTCCTTCTTCATCGCGATGAACACCTCGCGCGGAGGGTTCAACGTGTCGTTCATGAACTTGCGATCGCCCAGCTCGTCCTGCGCGATCACCGTGCACTTGTAGAGGTGGTCGTACCCGAGCTCGGGGAAGTACTTCGCGCCGAGGTAGTAGTGGAACAGCTCGTGGCGGTGGTACGCCTTGTCGTAGCCGTTGCGGAAGCCGTTGTAGTAGCAGAGCACGCTCGCGATCCCGAGCGTGATGGCGACGAACTTCTTCCACTTCTCCGCGATCGGACGGTTCTGTCCTTTGCGGTGCGCCTCGTAGAAGACGCACACGGCGGCGACGCCCGCGAGCACGCCCTTCGTGATGTCGACCGGCGGGCCGATGTCGTTGAACAGCCTCTGCAGCGTGTAGAAGAAGCCGCCTGCGGCGCCGATCGTCGCGAAGATGCGGTAGATCCAGCGCTTGTCCGCGGGGACCACGCGATCGAGCGAGAAGAGGCCCGCGAGGAGCGCGGCGGCCCCGAAGACGAACAAGGCGATTTGATAGGGCGGGATGACCATCATCGTGTCCTGGAAGAAGCGAAGCCGGCGTCGGCGGCGCGCAGCCTACCACTTTCGCTCCCATCTTCGTCCGCGGAGCAACGCCGAAGATTGGCACAATCAATTTTCTGAAATTGGACCAGCGTGGACTACCGAAAATCCCCTGATTGGTCCTTTCGAAAGGCGACGATCGGGCGCAACAATGTGCCAATCCAATGCGCACCACCGGCATCACGATCGACGCGAGCTCTTCGGAGCCCATCTACAAGCAGATCTTCGATCAGATCGTCCTTCGGATCCGGAGCCGCGCGCTCCCTCCGGGGCACCGGCTGCCGCCCTCGCGCTCGCTGGCCGAGGAGCTGGAAACGCATCGAAACACGGTGGTTCGCGCGTACGCGGATCTGGAGGCGGCCGGGTTCGTGACGTCGACGGTGGGGCGCGGCACGTTCGTGGTGCCTCAGCCGGAGCCGCCCGCGAACGCCCCCGCGAAGCCCGCCGGCGCGATGCCGTGGGCCTCTTTGTTGTCGAGCGCCGCGGACGCGGAGCCGCTGCGACGCGCGGATCGCTTCGGTCGCAGCGGGAACGGGCGCGACGTCGTGAACCTCGTGCGCATGCAGCCGTCGCCGGATCTGATCCCGGCCGATCTGCTGCGGCGCTGCGCCGATCACGTGATGCGAACGGAGGGCGCGAAGGCGCTCGGGTACTCGCCGCCGGAGGGCGTGCCGCGGCTGCGCGCGCTCGTGGCGCAGGACCTCGCGAACACCGGCGTGCCCGTCAGCGCGGACGATCTCGTGATCACGACGGGGTCGCAGCAAGGGCTCGATCTCTTGGCGCGCGCGCTCGTGAACCCGGGCGACGTGTTCCTCGTGGACGCGATGACGTACACCGGCGCGATCAACCTGCTGACGCTCGCGGGCGCGCGGCTCGTGTCGATCCCGTCGGACGCGGAGGGGCCGGACATGGCGTCGCTCCAGCGGTACCGCGGCACCGGCGCGAAGGGTCTGTACCTCATGCCGAACTGCCGCAACCCCACGGGCGAGAGCGTGTCGCCGGCGCGGAGGCGCGCGCTCGTCGCGTGGTCGCGCGAGTCGGGGATCCCTTTGATCGAAGACGATTACGGCGCGGACCTGTCGCTCACGGGGGCGCCGGTTCCGCCCGCGCTGCGCGGGCTCGACGGCGACGTGGTGCACCTCGGCACGTTCTCGAAGAAGCTCGCGCCCGCGCTGCGCGTGGGGTTCCTGGTGGCGCCGCCCGCGGTGCGGCAGTCGGTGATCTCGATCAAGCGCGCGATGGATCTCGGCACATCGGCGATGCTGCAGCACGTGCTCGCGGAGTTCCTGGAGCGCGGGTACATGCGCGCGCACCTGAGCCGCACGATGCCCGAGTACCGCGCGCGGAGGGACGCGCTCGACAAGGCGCTGCGGGAGCACGCGCCGTCCGCGGTGAAGTGGACGGTGCCGGATCGCGGCGTGATGTTGTGGCTCTCGTTGCCGCGCGACATGGACCCGTCCGCGGTGTTCGAAGAGGCGCAGCGCCGCGGCGTCCTCGTGAGCCCGAGCAACGTGTTCGGCGTCGACGCGCGCCCCACGCCGGGCCTCCGGTTGACGTTCTGCGCCGAGTCGCCGAAGCGGCTCGCCGAAGGCGGCAAGCGCGTCGGTGAGGCGCTGCGCGCGCTGATGAAGCAGCGCTCCCGCGCGGTGGACAGCCCCGCGATCGACGCGATCTGAGGGGCGCCACTGGGAGGACGGAGCCCGGTCCGCGGAGGCGGAGCTCCGCCTGGCGGAGCGGAGTCCGCAGCGGAACGGACGCAGTCCTCGACGTTGCGGAAGCAGCGAAGACGATTTTCGAAGGTGTGCGCTCGACACGAAGGTGCTCGGGCGCGCGGATGGAGACGTGTGCGCGCGGTGCGCGCGATGAGGAGACAGCGATGGAGAAGTCGACGTTCAAGACGAAGGTGGGGCTCGCGGAGATGCTGAAGGGCGGCGTCATCATGGACGTGGTCAACGCGGAGCAGGCGCGCATCGCCGAGGACGCGGGGGCCTCGGCGGTGATGGCGCTGGAGCGCGTGCCGGCGGTGATCCGGAAAGAAGGCGGCGTCGCGCGCGCGAGCGATCCGTCCATGATCCAGGCGATCCAGGCGGCGGTGAGCATCCCGGTCATGGCGAAGTGCCGCATCGGGCACTTCACCGAGGCGCGCATCCTGGAGGCGATCGAGGTCGACTTCATCGACGAGAGCGAGGTGCTCACGCCCGCGGATCCGGATTTCCACATCGACAAGCACGCGTTCAAGGTGCCGTTCGTGTGCGGGTGCCGCGATCTCGGGGAGGCGCTGCGGCGCATCGGCGAGGGCGCCGCGATGATGCGCACGAAGGGCGAGGCCGGCACCGGCGACATCGTCGAGGCCGTGCGTCACCTGCGCGCCGTTCGCACCGCGATCCGAAGGCTGAAGGAGCTCGGGAAAGAGGAGCTGATGACGGAGGCGAAGGTGCTCGGCGCGCCGTACGATCTCGTGTGCGAGACGGCGAAGCTCGGGCGGCTGCCGGTGCCTCAGTTCGCGGCCGGCGGGATCGCGACGCCCGCGGACGCGGCGCTGTGCATGGCGCTCGGCGCGCAGGCGGTGTTCGTCGGGAGCGGCATCTTCCTCGCGGAGGACGCGAAGAAGCGGGCGCGCGCGATCGTGCTCGCGACGACGCACTGGGAGGATCCGCACAAGCTCGCGGAGGTGTCGACGGGGCTCGGTCAGGCGATCCGCGGCGTGTCGACGGCGCAGCTCGAGGCGCCCGCGCGGCTCGCGGACCGAGGGTGGTGAGCGTCATGAACCGCTTGGATCCGAGGCCGATCGGCGTGCTCGCGTTGCAGGGGGCGTTCGAGGCGCACGCGGAGGCGCTGCGGGCGATCGGGCACGAGGTGGCGCTCGTGCGATCGTCGCGCGCGCTCGCTTCGTGCAAGGGGCTCGTGCTCCCGGGCGGCGAGAGCACCGTGATGTTGAAGATCCTCGAAGAGGCCGGGATGCGCGCGCCGCTCGCCGCGTTCGTCGCGTCGGGGCGGCCGGTGCTCGCGACGTGCGCAGGCTTGATCTTGTGTGCTTCGCGCGTGCTCGGTCCGGAGCAGCCGTCGTTCGGGTTCATCGACGTGACGGTGCGGCGCAACGGGTGGGGCCGGCAGCTCGCGAGCTTCGAGGCGCGCGACGACGGCGACGAGATCGACGTGATCGCGATCCGCGCGCCGCGCATCGTGGAGGTGGGTCCGCGCGTGCGCGTGCTCGCGACCGTCGGCGGTGAGCCGGTCCTCGTTCGCGAGGGCAACGTGACGGGCGCGACGTTCCACCCCGAGCTCACGAGAGATCGCGCCGTGCACGCGAGCGTCTTCGGTCGCGCGGATCGGCTGGAGAATCCGAGCGACGCGGCTCCATGGGTGGCGAGTCCGGAGTATGCTGCCGCGCGTACGGGCTCCGATGCGAAGGTGGCGCGCGCTCCTCACGATTGTTCTGGTGCTCCTCGGGTGCAGGCGTGAGCCGGTATCGGCGGGGGGCGCTCCGTCCGCGAGCGGCTCGGCGAGCGCGCCAGTCGCAGCGTCCGCGAACGTGCCAGTCTCCGGCGAGGAGATCCGGTATCTCGCGCTCGGCGACTCCTTCACGATCGGGACCGGGTCCCCCGAAGAGGCGTCGTTTCCATCGCGTTTGACCGAGCGTTTACGAGGGAGGGGGAGAGGCGTGAAGCTCCGGAACCTCGGCGTGAACGGGTATCGCACCGAGGAGCTGCTCGCGCGGGAGGCGCCGGAGATTGGCCGGTTCAAGCCCACGCTGGTGACGCTCGCGATCGGCGCGAACGACCTCGTGAGCGGCGCCTCGCTGGACCATTATCGTGATCAGGTTCGGCTCATTTTCAAGGCGATCGACGCGGCCGGGGTGCCCCATGGCGCGGTGTTCGTGCTGCCGCAGCCGGACTGGTCGAAGTCGGTGGCGGCGGACAGCTTCGGAGATCGGCAGAAGATCGCGGCGGCCATCGTCGGATACAACACCGCGCTCCGCGAAGAGGCCACCTCGTGGGGCGCCGTGTGGGTGGATCTCTGGCCGCTCATGGCGAAGCAGGCCGAACAAGGCATGATCGCGAACGACGGACTGCACCCCTCCGCCCCCTGCTACGACGCGTGGGCAGAGGCGCTATTTGGGGTCTTACCGGCGAAGGTGCCGGATTGACGCTCTCCGCGACGGGCGCGGCGCTCGGGGGGCCACATTCACGTTGCGGGCGTTACCCGGGAGAGGACGACTGGCTCCATCGATAAAAAAGATGGGGGAATCTCCGCGGGTCAGGGGATCGTGCAGGTGGAGACGCCGGCGCCGACGACCGTGCGGTTCAAGGTCGCGACCACGCTCTCCGTGCCTGTGGAGGGGGCGTATTTCGTCACGGTCGTCACCTGGCTTCCGTCGGACGTGAAGATGTAGAAGTCGCCGCCCCAGTACGCGAAGGCCAGCGCGGAGCTGGAGCTGCCGGCCGATACCTCGATTTGATCGACGATGTCGGCTGTGTGCTTGTCGATCTGGACGATCACGCCGCCGGTGCCGTCCGCCTTGAGGAAATAGCCGTAGAGGAAGCCGTCGTCGCTGCTCGTCATTTCGAGCGCGTTGCCCGGGTTCACCGAGAACGGGCCGATGTAGCCGAGATCGAACGTGGTCGTGTCGATCGTGGCGAGGCCCTTGGAGACGTCCTGGAAGTTGATCTCCGCGACGTGCAATGTCTCTCCCATCTTGTCGTCGTCGATCGCGTAGCCCATGCCGAAGGTGTTGAATCCGCCCGTACCGGGGACCCAGTCGGTGAAGTCGCAGGAGGCGTCCTTCGTGTCGACCTTGAAGAGGGAACCGTCATTGTATACGACGTACGCGATGCCCGTGCGCGAGACGCCCATCGAGAACGGGGAGCCGCCGCTGGGGCAGCTCAGACTGCCTACGAGGCTGAACACGCCGGTATCGGGGCGGTAGCGGTAGAGGTCTGTCTCCGACGTCACGAGGTAGATGTAGAGGACGTCCGGATCGCAGATGGGGAGCGCGTCTTCGGGCACGTCCGGCGGGGCGTCGACGATGTCGGGCGGGGCGTCGACGATGTCGGGCGGGGCGTCCTCCACGACGTCGGGGCCGGCGTCTTCCTCCGGCTCCGCGGAGTCGTACGGCAGCTCGCTGCGGGCGCCGCAGGAGGACGCGAGGACGCCTGTCGCGAGCGCGGGCGCGACGAGGGCAAAGGCGGCGGCGATCAAGCGGGCGCGACGCATCGCGCGAGCTTACCAGACGGAGGCCGTCAGATGCGGACGATCAACATGTCACGGCCCCTGGGCGTTTTGCCACGGGTGAACTCCGGCTCTTGCGCTTCGGGAGGGAGGCTGTTGATCAGGACGAGCGCCAGATCCGCCGTTGGCTCCTCGCTCGCATAAAGGTCGAGATGTGCGGCGCCTTCGAGGAGGTCCTTTCGCCGCCGGCCGCTCTCCAGCTCGATGGCGAGGGGAGTCATTGTGTCGTGGCCCATCGTGATGATGCGGCGAGCATGTTTCGGGGGGACGGAATGGAAGGCAATCTTCGCGTCCGAAAAGAGCTCGAGCAGCGCGTAGAAGACGAGCTCCACGTCGCGCTCCTTCATCGTCGGACGGTTCGTGCGCCCGCGGAGAGTCTGGACGAGCAGGCGCGCCGAGAGCTTGAGGGCTTGTTTGTACGAGAGAGAGGCTGATTTCGCCGCCGTTCGACGTGAATGCCACTCCTCCTTCTCGGCCTCCCGGACGACCGCGTGGAGCAGCTCGAGACCGGGTGTGCTCTCTCCGAGGGTCTCCGTCCACAGCTCGGGGGAGTCGGCCAGCGCGCGCACTGTCGAGATCGCCCGTCTCTCGGGGCCTTCGGGGGGCGGGACCGACGTCCCCGGCGACGTCTGCTCCAGAATACGCTGCTGCGCGGCCGGGGAGGCGCCCTTCACGATCTTCTCGGCGGCCTTCTTCAACGCCTTGCTCGTGGCGCTCTTCAGGCGCGGCTTGGGGGGCACCTTGAACTCGCGGCAATAACCGCTCTCCTCGTCGTCGGGGAACACCTTCGGGTCGAGCACCCATGGATCCGGGCCGGCTGTATACATGTACGGGCGGAGGCGGATCTTGCGGGCGCGAGGGCGGATTTCGCCGAGGAAACAGCCGTTCTGCCACGGACTGCCCTGGTACGTCGCCGGACTGGCCACCTCGACGAAGCCGCCGCGCTGGCTCACGATGGTGCGTGTCTTGCTGGCGTGGAGATGGCCGCGGAGCAAGAGATCGAAGCCGCGCTCGACCCACCGTTCGACGTTGTCGCGCTCCGTCTCATGAAGGTTGTCGAACGGGTGGTGCATGAGCGCGATGGCGATATCCGCCCCGTCGTCGGCGATGCGGCCGATCGCGCGCTCCACGTTCGGCTCGCCGAGCCACAGCTTGCCGGTGTCGTCGTCCCCCTGCGCGAACCAGGCTGTGTTGAAAGACGCCACCGAGAGGCGACTGCCCTTGATGTCGATGGTCTCGACCGCGTCCTCGCCGACCGCCATCCCGAGGGGGCGACCCTCGCCGAGCAGACTGGCCATCTCCTTGTGGTAGGCGGCCATCTTCCGGCCGTGGAATTCACGGCTCGCCGGGTCCGTGAAGAAGGCGACGCTCTCTTCGTCCTTGGCCAGCGTCCTGAGCAGCCACACGCCCGCGCCGCGATCGACGTCGTGGTTGCCGGGGACGACGAACATCCGCTCTCGGGGGACGCCCGTGATCTCGAGGAGCTTGCGGAGGAGGTCGCTCACCAACGTGTATTCTTCGGCGCGGCCGGACTGGGCGAGATCGCCCGTCACGAAGATGAGATCCAGCGGGAAATGGGCGCGATCTCGCTCCAGGAAGGCGACGAGGCCGGAGAGCACGCGGTCCTGGTCGTAGCGCTTCACCAGGCCGGGGCGAAGGTGGATGTCGGAGATGTGGAGGAAGCGAATCGGCTCTTCCAGAGGTGCCTTTTCGTACACGGACGCCGGGGCCACGCCGAGCGGCGATGCGAGGGCTTGAAGATCCCGCGCGGGGGGCAGCTCGTACGCGCTCGTCCACGTGAAGAAGTCCGGCGCTCGATCGCGGAGGCCTTGCTCCGTCGGCGCGGACGTGAAGAGGAGGAAGGGCGCGCCGAGGTCGCGGAGCAACTCTCGCTCTGCGTTGAGGAGGCGGCCGAACGCCTTGATCGCGAGCGGACTCTCGGGCAGGAAGGAGAGGGCATAGGCGTCCGCGGGCGTCGCTCGCGCCATCTCGACCCACTTGCGAGGGCCCGTCGAGGTGTCGCACCGCCCGAGATCGACGATGTGGAGCGGGGTCGCGCCGAGGAGCCCGAGGAGGGCTGTCCGCTCTTCGGCGAGCGTCGCGTCGCTGGTGCTCACGGCGACCGTCAACGTCGATGAACGGGCCATGAGCTGAAGGCGCGCTCGGATCTCGTCGACGACGGCTTGCGGGTTCATCTGGCGCTGCGTTCCATGTGGCGGAGGAGCTGCTCCACAGGCTCGGGCAGGCTGTACCAGGCGCTGCCGTTGCGGTACTCCATCACCCAGAGTCCATAAAGGAGCTGCTGGGCCAGCTCGCTCGACTCGTCCAGTCTGGAATCCTTGCGGACGCGCTGCAAGATGGGCAGAAACTTCGGGTCGAAGGCGCGGCGGAAGGACTCTCGACGATCCGCGATGGCCGCTTCGACATCCATCGTCTCGATGAAATCGCCGCGGCGGACGAAGGCCTTCACGACCGAGTTTTGAAGGAGGCGCGCGAGATCGCGGATGTTGCCGCCGGAGCCCACGATCGCGCGCTCGACGGCGTCGGGCAGCACGAGGTTCGGGTCGATCGGGTCGACGCGCGTGGAGATGATCTTGCGGAGGAGATTGACGCCCTCTTCCGAGCGGGTCTTCCTGCCTTGTCCGTCGAAGTCCCAGAGTCGGACGGCCGGCAGAACAGCGGTGTCTGCGTTGTTGTACCGCTCGCTCAGCACGTTGAAGCGCGGCTCGTACACGATCGAGAGAGGGACCGTGATCACGGCGGCCCCGGGCGTCTCGGCCAGAGGCTTCATCTTTCGGCCCAGGAACGTGGGGCGCGCGCGCTCCGGAGGGACCTTGTCGAGGCCGTCCAGGATCACCACCGGCCTTCGATCTTCGAGGTCTCGGAGAGCGCGGGAGAGGAACGCATAGAGGTCGTCGGCGTGCTCCGTCTCTCTCTGGGCGATGTCCCTCATCTCGGTACGAAGGCTGGAGTTGTCGCGCACGAGGGAGAGCTGCCGCTTCAACGCGCCGAGGATCGAAGGGATCGCAGGGTCGATCGGCGATTGGGGCTGGAGGGGGCGGAGCCACGCCTGGCACGTGGACAGCGTCTCTTGACGGAGCGAGGCGCCGCGCTTGTGGGCCTCGGACAAGAGCTCTGCGAGCGCCGCCATGTGGATCTCGACGGAGTCCAGATCGAGGACGGTGGTCTGCGCTTCGAGGTCGACGAACGCGACGATCCGTCCTTGTTTCCGGAGGGCCTGCGCCACGTTGAGGAGGAGAGTCGTCTTGCCGCAACCAGGCTGTCCCGCGACGAGGAGCTTCGCGTTGTCGTTGAGTTCGAGGATGCCTTCGAGCTGGCGGCGATACTCTTCGTGCGTCTCGGCGACGTACGAAGTGCCGGGGCCGTCCGTCGCGTCCTGTCGAGGCTGGTAGATGGGGTCGAAGACGCGGGTGAGCTCGCGGAATTTGTCTCGTGCGGTCGACATACGGGTCACCTCTCACTCCGGCGCCTGCGGAGCGTGAACAAGACTGCCACCGTCGCGACCGGGATCACCGGGATGTCGCCGGGGATCGGGCCCTCTTCCAGCGGCTCCACCGCGCATTTGCCCTCGGTCTGGTCGGCGGCGCAACGGGGGGAGAAGCCGTGTCGGGGGATGGGGTCGCAGTGGTTCTTGTCGATGGGCTTCGGCGGATACGCGTCGCAGATCGCGAGGCCGTCGTCCTCCGAGAGGTCGGCCATGCCGTCGAAATAGACGCTGTACATCGTCGCGTCCGGATCGTCCGAGTGCGCGAGGCCGAGGAAGTGGCCGGCTTCGTGCGTGAGGACGCCGACCAGGTCGTAGTCGCCGCCGCTCTTGCCCTGTTGAAAGTCGTAGTCGTGGGTGTTCACCTCGATGTCGGCGTTCCAGATGTCGCCCGTCTCTTTATCGAAGTTCACCGTCGTGAGGGCCAGTTTGTCGTAGCCGTTCTCTTGCCAGACCTCGTCGCGGAAGATGAGGATGTTGGCGTTGCCGGCGCGCGGCTCGTACTCGACCTCGTCGCAGTCCACGGTGCCGAGGTCCACGACGTGGATACCGGGGTTGCCGCCGCCGCAGTCCACGGACTCCCACGTCTTGAAGGCCTGCGCGAGCGTCGCGCGCGCCACCGAGAGGGCGATCTCCTTGGACGCGCTCTTCTGCACGGCGAAGCCGGTACAGTCGCGCAGCCACGCGAGCGGCACGCCGCAGTCGCCGTCCTGATGCGGTGTGCACTGGGCTCCTTGCGTGCCGAGCTCCAGGTCCGGAGGGCACGTGGAAGTGCGGCAATACGCGGCCGCGACCGGGGTGATCGCGAGCGTCGCGAGGAGCGCTCCCAGAGCCGACAGGGCGCGTGCAGGGGTGGAGCGAAGGACGCCTTGCAGGGTCATGTCCGGCGCCGCCTCCGCCGGGAAGCGAGGGCCACGAGCATCGACAAGGCACCTCCCGCGAGCCATGCTGGCTCTCCGGGGGCGCCCGCCGCGCGGCAGGAACAATTCGTATTCTTTGTCTCGCCGCCTGCGCCGCCTCCGCCTGCGCCGCCGCCTCCTTCTCCGCCTGCGCCTCCGGTGGACGTCGTCGGGGGCGGCTGCTCCCACGCCACGAGGCAGACGTCGTCGAGGTTCCAGCCGCCGAACTGGGCCGCTTCGTCCGCCGCGAGCTCGAAGCGGACCTTGATCTCGTGGACGCCGCCCGCGGTGAAGTTGGAGAGATCGATGTCCTCGAAGCGCCACTCCAGATCTTGGTGCGTCAGCGTGCCGTCGTTCGGGTCGGTGCCGGCGTTCTGCCACACCTTCTGGCCGTTCACGAGGATGGTGGCCTGATCGAACGCGCCGTCCTCCACCGTGAGCCACCGCATGAGCTGGAGCCGCACGTGCTTGTAGTCGCCGACGTCGACAGGCGGGTGCTCGGCGAACGAGGTGCGCTGCTTGCGGTAGAGGCCGTCGTTCTGGAGCATCGTGCCGATGACGTGGCTGCCTGAATACGCGGACGGCGGGTCGCCCCCGCGGCCGCTCGGCGTGCCCCACGCGAAGTCCGTGACCTTCCCGGAGGCCTCTCCGAAGGTGTAGTCGCCGGGGCCAGCCTCGAAGTCGTCGCACAGGATCGGGATCGGATCGCCGATGAACGCGCGGTACTCGGGATCGGCCACGTTCTGGGGGATCTGGACCTTTCCGCCGGCGCCCTTCACCGTGAGTGAGTATCGGAGCTGGCCGCCCACGGGCTGGCCGGGGACCTCGCCGATGAACGTGTCGCCGTCCTTCTTCATGGAGACGTCGCCCATCGCCGCGAGCGTGTGCCAGTGGATATCGATGCTCGCGATGCCGTCGTCCGCGGGGCACTGGGAGAAGGCCTCTTCGAACTGGACCTTGAATTCGTAAGGGTCCTTCTGGCCGGGCAGGTTCTTCACCGGATCGTGCACGATCGTGCCGCCGCGCGGGGTGACGTAGGGAGAGAGGCCGTGCGGGACGAGCGCCTTCAGGATCTCGCAGATGTGGGGAGTGCCGTTGCCGAGGTCGCCGTCGTCGTCGTCCTCCGCGAGGATCTCGGGGTACGTGGCCGGGATGTTCTGCGCCCCGCGGAGGGCCGCACGATACAGGTTGTGCGCGGCGGGCGGCCCCGCGTCCGCTCCGAGCGACTCCTCGAAGGCGGCGCGGAGATCCCACATCGCGCTGGCGAAGATGAGGCCTGTCTCGTGCGGGTCCCAGGAGATGTCCTCGGGCCAGCGTCGATCGGTGTCGATCTCTCGGAGGTAGTTGCCGCTCGTGTAGAATCCGGGCGCGATCGTCGGGTCGTTCGTGATCGTGGTCGCGAAGTAATCGGCCCCGCCCTCGCCGAGCGCCGCGTCGAATTCGCCCACGCTCGCGAGGGCCGTGTGCGTGTGGAAGGCGTGCCCGAACTCGTGGTAGACGACGTCCGCGACGCGGGCCGTGTTGTGGCAGCTCTGCCATTTCTTGAAGAAGTTGAGGCTGAGCCCGTTCCAGAAGGCGTTGCAGACGTAATTGGCGTCCTCCTGATTGACCCGCACCTGAAGCTGGCTGTCGAGGAAGGCCATGCTCGGGTCGATCTTGCGGGCGTTCTCCTTCGCGATCGTCGCGTGGACGAAGCCGGAGAGCTGCGCGTCCACGAGCTCGTCGTCGGGCGCGGACCACGTGGTGACGGCGCCGTCCGCGGGCGTGAACGAGTACTCTGCGCCGGTCGTCGCGGAGATCACCACGACGCGGGGGCCGACAGGGAAACAGGAGAGCGAGGCCGGATCCGGATCCACCGTATACTGACCCGCTCCGTCGGTGGTGAAGCTCGCGCTGTCGCTCTTCAGGTTGGCGTTCTCCGCCGGGTAATCCGCGTGCATCTGCGGGCCGCGCACCGGAGCCGTATACTGGAGGCCGCCCGTCAAGAAGCGGAGCCGCTCGCGCGTGGCGACGACCTCGCCGCTGCGGGCGTCGACGAACACGGTGGTTCGGCTCTCGGGAGAGGCGCTCTCCGTCTCCACCTGCCACACCGGGACGACGCGGACGCGGCCGGGGCGCTGGGAGGTGGGATCCGTCGCGGAGCCTTGGATCAAAGGCAAGACGGCCAGCGTGGCGGAGGTCGTCTTCGCGAACGGCTGCGCCGGGGAGAGGTAGAGGAGCGCGGCTGTCTGCGCCCCGTCCGCGTCGAGCTGCGCGGGCGGAAAGGCGCCCACCGGGAGGGCGTCGGAGCCGAGCACGAAGAGGCGATCCGCCTTGAAACGAAGGCTCACCACCGCGCCGACGACCGGCACGCGCGCGGCGCCGACGTGGGCAGTCTGCTGGTAGGCCACGGTGCGGAGGCCGCGGCTCTCGTCGTCCGTCACGAGATCGAAATCGGCGAGCGATCGGCCCGCGAGCAGCAGATCCGCGTGGCGCGCGAGGATCGATGTCGCGTGCTTCTCCGCGGCGGCCGGGCTCGACGAAGAGCCGGGGGCCGGGATCGAGCCGCCGAAGAGGCGGATTGGCCGGTTCGTCCCGGTGTCCCAGAGCGCGGTCCACGGGCGTCCACCGGAGTCCGCGACGAACGCGTCGAACGCGGCGGTCAGCGCGGGCGGCGGCGCGCCGTAACGAACGGTCGCTTGATGGCGCAGCGCGGGCGCGCCGGGCGGTGCGATGAGCGCGCCGCTCTCGGGGGCGGGCCCGTTCGCCGGAGAGGCCCCGACGGGGAGCTGGACGGCGCTCGCGATGCTGGAGAAAAGGAAGGGCGCGAGGAGCGCGAAGCACGGAAGGAAACGGCGCACCCGCGTACGTTAGCAGGAGCCGCGCGCGTCGCGGGGGGCCCGAATGCGCGCGTCGCGTGGTAGCCTCGCCGCGATGCACGATCGAAGGATCCTCGGGCTGTTTCTCGCGATCGCCGTGACCGGATGCGCCACGATGAAATCCGCGGAGCCGCCGCCTCCTCCACCACCCGGCGGCGGTTCGGCCGTCGGTGATGTGAAGACCAGGGAAGCCGCGCCCGTCGACCCGGCCAAGAATCCCGTCGTGGTCGTCGAATCGGCGGACGACGAGGCGTCTTCGACCGGCCTGGAAAAGAAGGAAGAGGCGGCGGGCGAAGCGGAGGGAGGCCTCGGGATGATCGGCACCGGCAAGGGCGGTGGCGGCACCGGAGACGGCACGATCGGGCTCGGCAGCATCGGCACGATCGGGCACGGCGCGGGCACCGGCACCGGCTCGGGTTACGGATCCGGCGCGGGCGGCGCGCAGAAGCGAGGGCGCGTCGGGGCGGCCACCGCGACGACGTCGGGCTCCGGCCTCGCGCAGGAGGTGATCGCGCGCATCGTGAGACGCAACCTCGAACAGCTCTCGTTCTGCTACGAAAAGGCCATGGTGAAGGCGCCGACGCTGCAAGGCAAGGTCGCCGTGAAGTTCACGATCGACGGCAAAGGCGCGGTGCTCTCCGCCGCGGCCGCCGACACCAACATCACCGACGCGGACATGGTCTCGTGCGTCGTCGCCGCGGTGAAGCGCATGTCCTTCCCCGAGCCGGACGGCGGCGGCGTGGTCGTCGTGACCTACCCGTTCAACTTCGCGCCCAACGATCCTTGAGCGATCCGCTCCACCAGCCCCCTCGCGTCATGGTCGAAAATACCGACTCGGTGTTCGAAGAGTACCTGTCTCGACTGCACGCCGCGACGGACTCCGTCCGTCTCCTCGGCGATCGCGAGGAGCGACGGCTGCTCAACGTGTTCGTGGACATGGATGTGGCCGCCTCCGACGAGCGGCGGACTCCCATCCTCCGCGATCTCTTGCGCCGCCCGCTCGAAGAGGACGCGGACGAGAGCGCCGGGGACGCGGCGCGCGCGGAGCTGATGCTGGAGCTCGCGGCGCGCGCAGATCGCGGCGAGGGCGGCCTCGTGACGGCGAGCCGCACGCTGGAGCTGGGGCCGCGCGTGCTGCTCACGGGCGTGGCCGGCGCCGGCAAGACGACGCTGCTCCGGTGGCTCGCGAACGAGGTGGCGCGCTCCGGTGAGCTGATCCCGATCTGGGTGCCGCACCTGCCGAAGCTCGGAGCCGATCTGCCGGCGGACCTCGCGACCTGCGCGGCCGCAGCGCTGGATTTCCACGATCCGCACCTGATCCTCGCGCTCACCGCGGCCATTCAGACGGGCCACGCGGAGCTCTTGCTCGACGGTCTCGACGAGGCGCCGGAGGAGACGCAGCGCACGCTCTTGCCGCGGATCGCCGAGATCGGGCCTTCCGTGCGCGTGATCGTGGCGACGCGCCCGCTCGGCGAGAACCCCGTCGTCGCGGCCGGGTTCGTGCGCGCGCGGCTGCTCGGGCTGCGCGCGGGGGGCACGGAGGCCTTCCTTCGCCGCTATTTCGGCGACGTGCCGTGGGTCTCCGATCTCGTGCGCGATCTGTTCGCCTGGCCCGGGGCCGAGCCGTGGCGCGACAACCCCGCGCTCCTCTCGCTCGCGGCGAGCATGTACAGCGGCGGAAAGAAGCTCGAAGGCTCGGCGATCGATCTGTACGAGGCGGCCACGCGATCGCTCATCGCGCACGCGGGCGACGGAGAAGAGGCGGTCCGCGCCGAGCTCGTGGACCTCGCGCGATCGATGTTCGCCCCTTCAAGCGGCTCTCCGCGCGCTCTCTTGCGCCGTGAAGAGGCGAGCGCGCGCGCGCAGTCGACGGGGCTGCTCCGCGGCGGCGCGTGGCTTCGGTTCGCGCACCTGTCGCTCGGCGAGTACCTGGCCGCGAGCGCGCCCCTGGATCTCGCGGCCGAGCGCGCGCGGTTCCGCACGTCGCCGCACGCCGCGCTGGAGCTGCTGCCGATGGCGCACGCGCTCCGAGGCGACGCGGCGCTCGCGGACGCCCTCGCGGACGCGGACGCGAACGACGTCGACGATCACCGCATGCTCGCGCTCGTGCTGCGATCGATCGCGTTCGCGGGCGATCGGGCGCGCGGATTCGCACAGGCGCACGCGGCGGGCATCGTGCGCCGCGTCGCGGAGCGGCTCGGATCGCCGTCGGCGCGCTTCGGTCCGGCGGAGGAGGCGCTCGCGGAGCACGCGGAGCGGGCGCTCCTGATCTTGAAGCCGCACCTGCGATCCGAGGACGCGGAGCCTCTGCGCGCGCTCACGACGAGCCTCGGAAACGTGGGCGCGGAGGCGAACGTGCTCCTGTGGACGGCGGGCCTCGGTCAGCCGGTGCGCCACAGCGCGCACGGAAAGGCCGCGCGTCGCGTGGGCGCGGCGCTCGTGCGCGCTCGCATGGACGTGTCGTGGATCGTCGCGCACACGGGCGGCGAGCCGGTGTTCTTCGTGCGCGCCGCGGCCGTGCAGGCGCTCGCGAACGATCCCGAAGCGTACCCGCTCCTGCGCGAGCGCCTCACCGACGACGACCCCAACGTGCGCGCGGCGGCCGTGCAGGCGCTCGCGAACGATCCGGCCTCGCGGCCCCTCTTGCGCGAGCGCCTCGCGGACGAGGACGTCGACGTGAAGGCCGGCGCGATCACCGCGCTCGCGGGCGATCCGGACTCGCGGCCGCTCATCCGCGAGCGGCTGAAGGACAACGAGCCGACGGACAACAACGTGCGCAGCGCCGCGATCCAGGCGCTCGCGGACGATCCGGCGTCGTATCCGCTCCTGCGCGAGCGCCTCTCGGATCGCTCCGGCACCGTGCGCGTGTCGGCGTTCCAGGCGCTCGCGAAGGATCCCGAGAGCTGGGCGCTCCTCCGCGAGAAGACGAGCGACATGGATTACAACGTGCGCGCCGCGGCCTTCGCGGCGCTCGCGAACGATCCGACGAGCTTGCCGATGCTGCGCGAGCGCCTCGGGCACGAGTCGTACGCGGTGCGATCCGCGGCCGTCGCGGCGCTCTCGGTCGATCCCGACAGCCTGCCTCTGCTGCGCGAGCGCCTCACGGACGAGTCGTGGAACGTGCGCGCCGCCGCCGCCTCTGCGCTCGCGAAGGACGAGGCCTCGTGGCCCTTGATCCGGGCGCTCCTCGCCGACTCCGACAAGGACGTGCGCGCCGCCGCGATCGAGGCGCTCGCGAACGATCCGGCCTCGCGCGACTCGATCCGCGCGCTCCTCGGGGACAAGGCGGCCCGCGTCCGCGCCGCCGCGGCGGAGGCGCTCGCGGAGAAGAAGGCCCCGGATCCGGCGGACCGCGCGGTGCTCGCGGACCACGTGGCGCCCTCGGATCCTGCGATCCGCGCCGCCGCGTTCCACGCGCTCGCCACGGATCCGAGCGCGCGCACGTTCCTCCGCGAGCGGCTCGACGACGACGATCTGGGCGTGAAAGACGCTGTATTCGAGGCGCTGGCGAACGATCCCGAGGCGCGCCCTCTTCTGCGAGCGCGCCTGTCCGATCCGGTCGCGAACGCGCGATGCGCGGCGACGCGGGCCCTCGCGAACGATCCCGAGTCGCGCCCGCTGCTCCGCGAGCGCCTCGACGACGCGGACCCGAACGTCCGCACCGAGGCCGTCCGCGCCCTCGCGAGCGATCTCGAGTCACGCGCCCTCCTGCGCGAGCGCATCGCCGACATCGCGCCGGCCGTGCGCGCCGCCGCCGTCCTCGCGCTCGCGACGGATCCCCTCGCCCGCACGATGCTGCGCGAGCGCCTCACCGACGAGGACAACGACGTTCGCGCGGCGGCGGTGTACGCCCTCGGATCGGATCCGGAGGCGCGCCCGCTTCTGCGCGAGCGCCTCACCGACGCGGCCCCGACCGTGCGCGTGGCGGCGATCCGCATGCTCGCGGGCGATCCGGAGTCGCGCACGCACCTCCGCGAGCGCCTCCTCGATCGCGCCGGCACGGTGCGCGCCGCGGCCGTGTACTCGGTGATGAGCGATCCGTCTTCGTGGGAGCTCCTGCGCGATCGCCTCGAAGACGACGACGATCTCGGCCCCTCCGGCCGCCGCACGGGCGAGGTGATCCGCGCCGCCGCGGTGACGGCGCTGGCCCGCGATCCGTCGGCGCGCCCGCTGCTCGTGGAGCGCCTCTCGGATCCGGCGCCGACGGTGCGAGCGGCCGCGATCTACGCCCTCGCGCGCGATCCGTCGTCCCGCGACCTCTTGCGCGGAGGCCTCGTCGACAAGGCGAGCGGCGTCCGTGCGGCCGCGGCGTACGCGCTCCACGCCACGCGCCGCGCGTCGTCCGGCGTGCCCCTCGCCGATCTGGAGCGTGACGCCCGCTGGGCCCCCGCGTTCCGAGCCGCGCGCGCCTTCCGCGTCGATGCCTCTCCCGACCTCGCGTCCGGAGCGCCCGACAGCATCGAAGGCAGCCTCCTCGCGCTCCTCCGCGCCCCCGCGACGATCGCTGGATCGCCTTCGGATCCAGCCTTTTCGGAGGCAGCGATCGCCCTCTTGCTGGTGCGCCTCGGGTGGGCGGCGGAGGGCGGCCGTCTCGGCCCGAGCGGCCGCGTCCTCGGGGAGCTCCGCGCGATCCCGACGCAGCTCGACGGATCGACCCTCGTGGTGCGCCTCCGCCAGAGCGCCGAAGACCTCCCGAAAGAGCGCCTCCTGCACCCGCTGCACAACCTCATGGAGGCCTGGCAGCTCGCGTCGCACCTCGGCGCGCGCGCGTCCTCCGCGGCCCCTGCGGAGAGCGGCACGTCCGTGTGGCTCGCCTGCGCGGACGTCGATTTCGAAGACCTCGTCCCGCCGCGTCTCCCCGCGGGCACGGTCCACTGGGGCCCTACGTTCTGGGGCTTCACGCTCCCTCCGCGGTGAGCTTCCGATCGCGACGTACCGCCGACCCGCACCCTTCAGCGGGCAGCGTGCGTGGGCGCCGACCTGAAATGCGGCTCGGCCCCATCACGAAGTTGCGGTCGGCGGACCGCAACGGGCGCGCTCGGTTGCGGCCCGTGCACCTCGCTGTCGGCGCGCGAACGGGGCGGGAATGACGCCGTGGCGCGGTTGCATACACAGCGGCGTGCTGGTCCGACTCTTGCGAAACCCGCCTTCGGCAGTTACCGTGAGATTCGCTTCCGGCCCGACGTGATCGAGGACCCGAAGATCTCGTTGTCGCCTGGAGAAATGTGGTGAACCAGGAACCCGTCAGCTCGGCCCGTGAAGCAGCGATGAGCCGTATTCTAGTCATCGATGACGACGCGGCCGTGGCGAAGATGATCGCCCACATTCTCCGCGCCGCGCACGAGATCGTGATCGAGGCGAGCCCGCGCGCGGCCCTGGCGCGCCTCCGTTCGGGGGACCGCTTCGATCTCATCCTCTGCGACATCACGATGCCCGAGATGAGCGGAATCGAGGTCTACGAGACGCTGGCTGCGGCGGATCGCGAGCAGGCCTCGCGCGTGGCCTTCATGACGGGCGGCGGCCTCAGCACGGAGGAGGACGGCTTCCTCAGCGACGTGGGCGTCCCTCGCCTCCAGAAGCCGTTCCGCCCCGCCGAGCTGCGCGTGCGCGTGCGCGAGCTGATCAGTCGGTAACTGCCAGTTTGGAGCGTGTCACTCCGCCGCGGGGGCGGCGGCGGAGGCGCCGGATCCGCGCTGGATCACGCGGCTCTCCTGGCCCTGGGCGTAGGCCTCGAAGAGGCGACCCCAGGAGGTGTTCGCCTGCCAGTCCTCGAAGGTCTTCTTGTCCTTGAGGGGCCAGCGATAATAATCGTGGTACGCCTCGCTGCCGAAGATGAAGGCGTTCACGAGGGGAGTGTGGAAGAAGAGCTTCTGGAACTTCTTCATCGGCCCGAACCACATGAAGTCGCCGACCTTGCTCGCGCCGTTGTCGCCGACCTCGAAGCCCCAGCTCTCGCCGGAGACGTCCGCGCCCACGATCTCGATGTCGCGCGGATCGCCCACGCCGAGGCCGTCGTTGTGCGCCACGTTGATGAACTCCAGCCCCATCGGGTCGAAGCCCATCATCTTCGCCGCGACGGCGTCGATCGCGACCTGATCGCTCGACGCGAGCATGTAGTCCTTCACGACGGGGAACATCGTGCGAGGGCCCGGCCCGTTGCCCGCGGTGGTGCCGTCCATGATCGCGAACAGGCCCGAATGAATCTCCTTCTGGATCGCGAGGAGATCGACGAGCGTGCGGTGAATCCAGGTGTGCGTGTAGTGCCGGTGCGTCGCGAGCAGGCCGCCGAAGGCGTTCTTCATGGCGCCAGTCGTGGTCGTGTAGATATGGCACTTCACCGTGGGGAGATGGAGGATGTTCTTGCCGAAGAAGTAGTCCGGGATGCGGATGCCGTGCGGGAAGATGTGATCGAGCACGTGCATCTTCGCCTTGGGGCGGTATTCGACCCACTTCATGTCCTCATCCTTGAAGTTGTAGAGGACAGGCACGTTGTACTTCTTGAAGATCGGAACGTAGTTGTTCAGGTCTTCTCCCTTGAAGGCGTTCGTCACGACCGTCTTGTTCTGGACGGCGGAGATGTCCTTGAAGCCCTGATTCTGGAGGGCCAGGATCGTCCCTTCGAGCTGCCACGGCGTCGTGTTGGCGGCGGGGAAGGGGTAGTGCCAGGAGATGTTGTCTTTGAGGATGGTGGTGGTGGTCGGGTCGAGAGCGGCCTTCATGTCGGCGAGCGTGCAGAGACGCTCGATGTCGTCGAGGATGGAGGCGGGCTTGACCTTGAGGACGGCGACCTTGGACTTTGCCATGCGCGCCGGTATGCCAAGAACGGCCGCCCCCCGCAAGCGCAACACCGCGCTGCGTAAAAGGTTCACGCGGGCTCCACTGGGAGGACGGAGCCCTTTCCGCGGAGGCCGCAGCGGAGCGGCGAAGCCGCGCAGCGGAGACCGCAGCGGAAAGGGCGCAGTCCTCGACGTTGCGTGACCAGCGCGACGATCCGCCCGCGGTTCGTTCTATGGAGTTTCTGTGAAGACGAGACAGACGCCGACGATCCGCGCCGCATGAAGCGAGACGACTCACCGGCTAAATGAACAAAAAGGACTTGAAACGAAGGGGTTCCAGCGATTTGGGGCCGCTGGAGAGCGCGAACGTCAGCGCTTGAAGGGGCGCTTGCCCGAGTAGATCGCGCCGCTGCCGAGCGTGCGCTCGATGCGGAGGAGCTGGTTGTATTTCGCGATGCGGTCGGAGCGCGAGGCCGAGCCCGTCTTGATCTGGCCCGCGTTCGTGGCGACCGCGAGATCCGCGATGAACGCGTCCTCCGTCTCACCGGAGCGGTGCGAGATGATCGAGTTGTAGTGGCCCTCCGTCGCGGTGCGGATGCAGTCGAGCGTCTCCGTCACCGAGCCGACCTGGTTCAGCTTGATGAGGATCGCGTTCGCCGTGCCCTCCTCGATGCCCTTCGCGAGGCGCGCCGGGTTCGTCACGAAGAGGTCGTCGCCCACGAGCTGGATGCACTTGCCGAGCTTCTCCGTGAGCAGCTTCCAACCCTTCGCGTCGGCCTCGTGGCAGCCGTCTTCGATCGAGACGATCGGGTACTTCGAGCACCACGACTCCCAGATCGCGACCAGCTCTTCCCGCGTCTTCTCGGTCTTGTCGAAGGTGTAGCGGTCCTTGTCGGTGTCGAAGAACTCCGAGGCGGCGGCGTCGAGCGCGAGGCTGATTTCGGTGCCCGCCTTGTATCCGGCGGCCTCGATCGCGCGGAGGATGTAGCCGACCGCGTCCTCGTTGGTCTTGAGGCGCGGCGCGAAGCCGCCCTCGTCCCCGACGGCGGTCACGAGGCCGTCCTTCTTGAGAAGGCCCTTCAGCGTGTGGAACACCTCCACGCCGGCGCGCAGCGCCTCCGCGAACGTGGGCAGGCCGTGCGGCACGATCATGAACTCCTGGATTTCCAGGCCGGAGTCCGCGTGCACGCCGCCGTTCAGGATGTTCATCATCGGGGTCGGCAGGACGCGCGCGGTCGCTCCGCCGAGGTAGCGCCACAGCGGGAGATCCACGGCTTCCGCGGCGGCGCGGGCCACGGCCATCGACACGGCGAGGATCGCGTTCGCGCCGAGCTTGCCTTTGTTGTTCGTGCCGTCGGCGTCGATGAGGACCTTGTCGACGGCCGGCTGATCGAGCGCGTCCATGCCCATGATCGCGGGGCCTAGGATCGTCTCGACGTGGTGAACGGCCTTCAATACGCCTTTGCCGAGGTAGCGTTTCTTGTCGCCGTCGCGAAGCTCCACGGCCTCGTGCTCACCGGTCGAGGCGCCCGAGGGGACCGCCGCCTGGCCGACGCCGAGCTCGGTCGCGACCTCCGCCATGACGGTGGGGTTGCCGCGCGAATCGAGGATTTCCAGGGCCCGAACACTCAAGATCTCGCTCATGGGCGAACGGCTTACTCCTCCTCCGCGCGGGCGAAAAGGGCATCGGTCTATCGGCGCGGGCCCGGACGTGCGTAATCTTCGCGCGATATGGAGCGAATCACCTTCGAGCGGATCGGGCGCGTGGCCCGGATTGGCCTGAACCGCGCCGCCAAGCGGAACGCGTTCGATTTGTTGATGCTGCGCGAGCTGTCGCAGGCCTTCACCGATTACGAGGCCGACGCGGATCTGTGGTGCGCGGTGCTGTTCGCGCACGGAGACCACTTCACCGCGGGGCTGGAGCTGAACGAGGTCGGCCCGGCGGTGCTCGGCGGCGGCTCGCTGTTCCCGGAGGGCAGCGTGGATCCGCTCGGTTTGCACGGCCGCGCGCGCACGAAGCCGCTCGTGATGGCGGTGCAAGGGTACTGTCTGACGATCGGAATCGAGCTCCTCTTGGCCGCGGATATCCGGTTGGCCGCGGACACGACGAAGCTCGGTCAGATCGAGATCAAGCGGGGAATCCTGCCGTTCGGCGGCGCGACGATCCGGATGCCGGCGCTCACGGGGTGGGGGAACGCGATGCGGTATCTGCTGACGGGGGATATGTTCGGGGCCGAAGAGGCTCTACGGATGGGGCTCGTTCAGGAGGTGACGCCGGCGGGAGAGCTGCTCGCGAAGGCGACGGAGATCGCGCAGAGGGTGGCGGCGCAGGCCCCGCTCGGCGTGCAGGCGACGCTCGCTTCTTCGAAGAACGCCGCGGAGAACGGGGAGGCGGCGGAGGCCGCGAAGCTCCTGGAGAGGACGCGCGCGATCATGGTGTCGGAGGACGCGGCGGAGGGCGTGCGGTCGTTCCTGGAGAGGCGAGAGGCCGTGTTCAAGGGGAAATGATCGCCCCCGGGGGGAGGGCTCGTCACGGGAGGAAATGGCGGGTGACGCAGCGGAAACCGAGCCATTGATCCTGGGATGTCGTCTCTTGAATACTCGTCATCTCCGTACGCCGGTTGAAGACGAGGGCCTCGATCTTGCCGTCTTTGGTCCCGCCGAGGATGGAAGTCCACTCGCGGAGCGGGGCGTCGGGGCTCACCTGCTTGTTCGAGCGCGCCAGGTCTCGATCCGTCGGTAAGCTCGCGCCCCGAGACTGGCAAAACGTGTATGCTGCCGGCCAGTCCACGCATCCCGCGAACGGAGCGGCGGAGGCGCCGCTCCCGGCGCAAACAACGGTGCTCCGACACTTCTTGTCACGGACGCACGCCTCGTATTCTTCCTTCTTCACCGGCGCGCGATCCACGCAGTCGAACGTCTCGGAGCCCTCCACGGGGATCGAGCCCTCTCCGCAAATGACCCGCGGCGACAAGGACCCCGACGTCGACGGCGCGCTCGTGGTCGTGGAGGTCGTCTCCGTCGACGTCTGCGGCGGCGCCGCGTCTTCTGCGATCGTCGCCGTGACGAGCGATGTGGGGTCGTTGGTGTCCCCCGAGCCGTTGAGCGTCGAGCCCGAGTCCGGTCCGGTGGCCAGATAGAACGTGATCGCCACGAGCAACGCGGCCCCGAACCCCAGAATGGCCACGCGCGAGACCGGCGCGGCCGCAGGGCGCGGCTCCTTGGCGGGCGCGTTGCTCACCGGCCCATCGCCGATCCGAGCCGTTTGCGCGCTCGGGCTCGGGCGCTTCTTGATCACGGAGGTCGAGTCCGGCGGCGCGTCTTCGCTGGACGGTGCGGCCTTCTTCGGGAGGGCTTGATTCGCCTGCCGCAGGGCCGCCGCGAACAACCCCGCGTCCGGATATCGATCCTCCAGAGTCCACGCCGTGGCCTTCCGGAGGACGTCCTTCACCGCGTCCGGACAGGCGATCTCCCGGAACAACAGCTCGGGATCGCGCAGCGCGGAGAGCGGGATCGGTCGCCCGTACAGGCCGAAGAGGAGCGTCATCCCGAGCGCGAATACGTCCGCGGCGGGCCCCGCGTCCTGCGGGCGACTGAGCACCTCGGGCGCCGCATACAAGAAGGTTCCCATCGCCCCGGTCTGCGTGCCGCCGGTGGTGTTTCCGGGGTCGGCCACGAGATCGAAATCGCTGAGCTTCGGCGCGCCGCTCTCGTCCAGAAGGATGTTGCTCGGCTTCACGTCGCGGTGGACGACGCCCTTCGCGTGCACCCGCGCGAGGGCCTCCGCGATGGTGACTCCGACGGTGAGCACGCGCTCGACCGGCAGCCCGTGCTCCAAGACGGCTCGCTCGAACGTGCCGCCCAGCACGAGCTCCATCACGAAATAGCAGAATCCGCCGTCTTCTCCGTACGGCTCGAGCACGCGGACGATCGCGTCGTCGTTGAGCTCGGCCATCACGCGTGCGCCGCGGAAGAAGCGGTCTCGTCGTACCGAGTCGTGGCTGAGCTGCGGGTGGAGCACCTTCAGGGCGACGCGCTCTCTCCGCCTCCGATCGAGCGCCTCCCACACCGTCGCGAACCCGCCGCGCCCGATGGATCGGAGCAGCAGATACCGATCATCCCCGAGCGAGTCGCCGATGCGGAGCTGGCCACCTTCGCGCAGCCTGCGCCGCAGCTCCAGGATCTCCGCGTCGATCGCCGCCGTCGCCTCCCCCGAAGCCAGCAGCGCGGACCGCTTCGCGCGAGCGTCGGAGAGGGCCAACGCCAGACTGCCAGTCACGTCGCGGACGCTCTGCGCCGCCTCCCGGTGGAGCGCGTCCAGGAGGAGCTTCTTCGCGTCGGCCTCGTCGTTCAACCCGGCGTTCACGTGCGAGAGCGCGCGGAGCGCGTGCGCTTCGAGCGCCGGGTCGCCGATCGCGTGCGCCTGCTCCACGGCCTTCTGGATCGACGCGCGTGCCTCCGAAATCGGACCGCCGGCGCTCACCGAATTGAGCCCGATCCCGATGCGCGCTTGGATCTCCGCGGCGATGTCCTTCGCCTGCTCCGCCGCGGAGAGGGCCTGTTCATATGCTCCGAGCGCCTCTTCGTGCCGGCCCGCCCGCGCGTGCGCGCCCGCGAGGACGAGGAGCGCCGCCGCGACCATCTCTTTGGGAAGCGGCCATTCGAGCAGGGCGCGCATCAGCTCTTCCGCGGCGAAGGTGTCGCCCTGCAGGAGGAACAGTCGGGCCTTCCGGATCGTCAGCTCCCCCCGCACCTCGACAGGCTCGCTCTTTGCGCGTGAGAGGGTCTCGCCGAGCAGCTCCATGGCCTCCACGTAGGCCCCCGCGGAGCTCAGATCGTCCGCGAGCTGGACTGCCAGCCTCGCTTCACTCCGCACGTCCCCTTGTTCGCGCGCGGCCGTGAGGAGATGACGCAGCGAATCCAGCGCGTCGCCGCCCTCCGGCGGGGCGATGCGTTGATCGAGCGCGCGCACCGACCAGAAGTCCGGCGCGTGGTTCCACGTCGCGTCCAGGAACGAGACTGGCCCCGTCCACAAAAGAGGCCTCTTGAGGTGCCGAGCCATGGTGTCCCGGCGCTGATTGACGAGCCGCAGCGCCTGGATCACCGCGGGGCGCACCGAGGCCGCCTGCGGGCCCCCGATCACCATCAAGGCCCCTCCCTCCGGCGGGGGCGCGCTGCGCAGGATCGAAGCGGCCAGATCCTCCCAATCCCCGTCCGTCTTCGGCTCGATGGTCGTGACCGACACGCCCCTTCGAGAGAGCCAGTCCGCGAGCACGCGCGCCACCTCGGAGTCGGGCACCTCCACGGGAAAGAGGATGAAGCCGCTCGACACCGAGAGGACGTCGAACAGCTCCTGAAACCCGCGAAGGACGCCGGGCAACCACTCCGGGAACGCGGCGGCGAGCGTCCTCACGGGGTCTTGGACAGGCTCTGCCAGACAGCCGGAACGCGCCGCACCAGCGGGTGGAGATCGTACCACTCATGGCCGTTGCGGTACGTCAAGATCAGCCACTTTCCGAGGAGCGCCCCGAAAGCGTTCATCCGCTCGTCGTCTCCGTGAGGCAGGGAGTGCGTGCGCGCCACGTCGATGAGCAACGCGACGTCGGGCTCCCGGATGATGCGGCTGTACGCCTCGGCCAGCTTGTCGATCGTGCGGCGACAGACCTCCGGCGGCGCGGGGAACGACGAGGATTGCATCAGCACGTCACGCACCATGCGCAGGAGATCGCGCGGATATCCGCCCGAGGCGCGGATGATCTCTCCGAGCGTCCCGTCGAGCGGCTCGGCGAAGACGCGGCGCACCTCCACCCGGCGGGACACGAGATCCACGAGCTTCGCCACGCCCGCCGGGTAAGGCGCCCCACCAGGCTCCGCGATCCGGACCATCGGGAGCGTCGGCGGCTCCTGGTCGTACAGCGGGCCGAGCACCGCCGTGCGGAAACGCAGCCACAAAGGATACGTGTAGATCGCATCGCACGGCAGGCGGAGCCAGCTCGCGTGCTGGACGAACACCGTCTCGACGCTCGCCTCCACCGACTTTCGCTCCGTCTCCGTCACCGGAGTGAGCTTCTCCAGCCCGTCGGCGATCACCACGACTCGCTGCGCGCCGGTCGCCTTCCGGAGCCGCACGACGGCGGCCGCCATCGCCTCGTTGGCCTCTTTCGCGAACTGCTGGAATCGGAGCGACAAGGCCTCTTCCGCGCGCTTGTGGAACGTGGGGTTGTTCTTCAGCTCCAGCATGAAGGAGGCGCCGTACTCCTCGAAGCCGATCTCCTTGATCTGAAGGTCGGTGCGCGTGATGAAGTCGAACAGCCGCTTCGCGTAGCCGGGTCTCTTGTCGGGGTCGCCGTTCTCTTCGATCGTGGCCTCTCGGTCGAGCACATAGGCCAGCACGCGCAGGACATCGGTGATCGAGATCGGCCGGAAGACGTCGATGTAGCTCTCGAAGTCGATCATCACGGCGTGGGTCGAGACGTCCTTGTTGGCGCCCAGCCGCTCGCGCAAGATCCGCAGCTCCGTGGTCTTGCCGGCGCCCGCGAAGCCGGTGAACAACTGGCATGTGGGGTGCGCCGGGTCGCTGAAGAGGATGGTCCGCTCCAGCTCGTCGATGCAGCTCAGCCCGTCGCTCCCGCGCACCGAGGCGCCTTGATCGAGCGGCACGTAGGCAGGATCACCGGCTGCGAGCGGCTCGTTGGGGTCGCAGCGGCGGATGAAGGCCTGGCGTTCGTGCAACGTGAGGGGCATGGGGCGCCGCAGGATAGCGCACGGGGTGGAGCCGAGGCACGAAACCGAAGCGCCGGGCTCCCGTCCGCCGCCGCGACGCACGGTCGCTCGTGAGGGGTGCCCGGTCTCCCGAAGCGGTTCGAAGTAGCTGGAAGGGCCCCCCTCGTGCGTTATTCGGCGCTCGTCACGCGGCGCGCTTGCGGCGGCGGGACACAGCCATCATCGCGAGGCCGAGACCGAGCCACAGGCCGCTGTTCGACTGGCTGCTTCCGGCCGTCTCGCAGCCGCATCCGCCGCTGCTGCCGGCGCTTCCGCTGCCGCCCGTGTCGTTCGCGCCGGTCGCGCCCGCGCCCGTGTCCGTCGCGCCGGTGCCCGTCGTGCCGCCGCTGCTCGTGGTGCTGCCGCCCGTGGAGCCGCCGGTGCCCGTGGTGCCGCCCGCGCCGCCGGTGCCGTCCGGCGTGCAGACGCCCGACTGGCACGTTCCAATCGAGCACGGCGTGCCGTCCGACTTCGCAGGATCCGAGCAAACGCCCGTCCCCGCGTCGCACGTGCCCGCGTCGTGGCACTCGTCGGAGGCGTCGCATTTCATGGTGTCGCCGCCGCACACGCCCGCCGTGCACACATCATTGGAGGTGCACATGCTGCCGTCGTCGCACGTCGTGCCGTCCGTCTTCGTGGGATTGCTGCACATGCCCGTGTCGGAGTCGCACGTGCCCACGTCGTGGCACTGATCCATCGCCGTGCACACCACCTGGTTGTCACCGCTGCACGCGCCGGCCTTGCAGGTGTCCGTCTGCGTGCAGGCGTCGCCGTCGTCGCAGCCGGTGCCGTCCATCTTGTCGGGGTTACTGCACATGCCCGTCTCCGGGTCGCAAACACCCGTGTCGTGGCACTGATCGAGCGGGCCGCACGTGACCGGATTGCCACCCACGCACGCGCCCGACTGGCACGTGTCCGTCTGCGTGCAAGCGTTGCTGTCCGTGCAGGCGGCGCCATCCATCTTGCTCGGGTTACTGCACATGCCCGTGGCCGGATCGCAGGTGCCCGCGTCGTGACACTGGTCCTGCGGCGCGCACGTGACAGGGTTCATGCCCGTGCAGGTGCCCGCCTGGCACGTGTCCGTCTGCGTGCAGGCGCTGCCGTCGTTGCAGGCAGTTCCATCCATCTTGTTGGGGTTACTGCACACGCCCGTCGCGGGGTTGCAGGTGCCCGCCGTGTGGCATTGATCGGGCTGCGCACAGACGACGAGGTTCGAGCCGGTGCACGCGCCGTTCTGGCAGGTGTCGGTCTGTGTACACCCGTTGTTGTCGCTGCACGCCGTGCCGTTCGCCTTCGCCGGGTTGCTGCACACGCCCGTCGCCGGGTTGCAGGTGCCGGCGTCGTGGCATTGATCGGGCTGCGGGCAAACAACGGGGTTTCCGCCGACGCACACGCCGTTCTGGCAGGTGTCGGTCTGCGTGCAGCTGCTGCCGTCGCTGCAGGTGTTGCCCGTGAGGAGCGCGCACGTGCCGTTCACCGCGGCGCCCGCGGCCGTCGAGCACGCGTCGCACGCGCCCGCGCTGCACGCGGTGTTGCAGCACACGCCGTCCACGCAGAAGCCGCTCAAGCAGGCCGCCGCGTTCGCGCACGCCGTGCCGAGCGCGCCGGATCCGGAGGAGTACCGCTCCGCCGTCGCGACCGCCGCGGCCCCGGAGAAGCCTCCGCTCACGAGCACGATGCCGCTCCCGAGCACCGACGTGCCGAACGCGTACCGCGTGCCGATCAGGGGCGTGCCCGCCGACCACGTGTTCGTGGCCGGATCGTAGATCTGCACCGTATTGAGCGCGGCCGCGTTGTACCCGCCGATGATGAGCACCGATCCGGTCGAGAGGCGCGCCGCGCCGTGGGACTCGCGCGCGCCCGTCATGCTCGCCGCCGCGGTCCACGCGTTCGTCGCCGGGTCGTAGATCGAAGCCGTCGCGAGGTCCGCGCCGTTGGTGCCGCCGGCCACGAGCACCTTGCCCGTCGCGAGCAGCGTCGCCGTGTGGGAGTCGCGCGCGCCGCCCGTGAGCGTGCCTGCCGCGCTCCACGTGTTCGCCACGGGATCGTAGGTCTCCGCGCTCGAGTAGTAGAGCGACACGCTGCCGCCGCCGGCCGTGAGGACCTTTCCGCTCGAGAGCAGCGTCGCCGTGTGGCCGTAGCGCCCGACGAGAGGCGCCGCCGCGGCCGTCCACGTGTTGGCCACCGGGTCGTAGATCTCCGCGGTCTGCAGCTCCACCGTGCCGTCGTACCCGCCGACGACGAGGACCTTCCCGTTCTGGAGCAGGGTCGCCGTGTGGAGCGTGCGCACGTGGCTCATCGACGCCGCCGCCGTCCACGCGTTC
Source organism: Polyangiaceae bacterium (assembly GCA_046351455.1). Classification (GTDB taxonomy): domain Bacteria; phylum Myxococcota_A; class Polyangia; order Polyangiales; family Polyangiaceae; genus JADJRH01. The sequence continues at coordinate 16,305 of JAXLYM010000022.1, read as the reverse complement.
GTGGCCGGGTCGTAGATCTCCGCCGTCGCGAAGGCGACCATGCCGTTGTCGCCGCCGGTCACGAGCACCTTGCCGCTGTTCAGCAGCGTGCCCTGCGCCGATTCGCGGAGCGCGCTCATGCTGCCGGCGCTCGACCACGAGTTCGTCGCCGGGTCGTAGAGCTCCGCGGTCTGGAGCACGGCCGCGGCGTTGTAGCCGCCCGCGACGAGGACCTTGCCGTTCTGGAGCGTGACCTGCGGCATCGAGCCGCGCGCGGCCGCGAGCGTGCCGGCCGAGTTCCACGCGGGGTCCACGAGCACCGCGGCGCCGCCGCCGTCCACCCACAGCTCGATGGAGGCGCCGTTCGCCTTGATTTGCACGGGGATCTGCTGCCCGTCCTCGGTCCACGCGACAGGCGCGGTCACGCGGATGCGCGCGCCGCCGTCCGGTCCGAGCACGTCGATCGCGTCGCCGTTCTGCGCGAGGGTCGCTCCCTCGATGTCCCACGTCGCCGATGGAGCGCGGCCCGTCGCCACGCCGCGGTCGAGGTGCAGCCACTCCTCGTAACCCGTGCTGGTAGCGGTCCAGTACGAGGTGCCGCCCGCGCGCGCGAAGGCCACCGCGGAGCCGGCGATCTCGGCCTCTCCCGCGGCGTCGCGCTCCGTCACGCGGAGGCTCGTGTCGCCGATGGTGAACCGCACGGGCTCGGAGCCGCCCCTCGGCAGGACGATCCGCAGATCGTGGGCGATCTCCTTCGGCGAGAAGCCGTCCGGCGTCGCGACGAAGGCCACGTCACCGTCGAGCACGCGCGCGGAATGCTCGGCGAACGCCGCTCGGAGCGACTCCGCCGCCGCTCCGGTTTCGGGCGCCGCCTGGCAGCCGAGGCAGCCGGCGAACGAGCCGGAGACGGTCGCGAGGAGCGCGACCCCCAAGATTTGTCGTAACGGACGCCACCGTGTCATTCCTCACCTCATCTGCGGGGAAATACGAAGGATCGACGCGTAGACCTGGGCGCTTTCGGCGACAAGCCGACGCTCCGTCTTTGTGCGCCGCGAGAGCGCAGCGGTCGTCCTGGGGCGATATGGACACCCGCGGGCCTGTGCCGAAGCGCCCCGACTGCCACCTTGGCAAACACCGATTCCGCGCGCCGACAAATTGCCCCTCACGAGCGCGGGAATAGAATCGATTTGTCGTATTTCGAAGCCGATCCTGGATCGAAACAGCGTGGCTCGCGGGTTGCAATCTCGGTGACCCATGAACGACAACGCATCACTCCGCAGCGACAAGAAGGCGCGCGCCGCAGGTCAGACCGTGATGGTGATCGGGGGGAGCGGGGGCATGTCCAGCCGGTACCGCGAAGTGGTGGAGCGCCACGGCGCGGAGCTCCGGCACTTCGAGAACAAGGTCCCTCCGAGCGCGCGTCACAACGCGGGGAAGATCGCGCTCATCGTGGTGATGGTCGGCATGGTGTCGCACGCGCTCCGCGACCAGGCCGCGAGCCTCGCCGACGGCGACGCGAAGGTCGTCTATCTGCGCACGGCTTCGGTGTCCGCGCTGCGCGCCGCCGTGGAAGAGCGGCTCGGCTGATCTCGCGCGCGTGGGGCGGGGCAGCTCGCGCGCGCTGAGGCGGTTTGTCCTTCCGCTGCGAGCGGGCGCTGTAATACCGTTCTCCGCCCGTGGAACGAACCGTCGGCGTCTTCGGCGAAGAGCTTCTCCTCTGGGTGTGCCTGCTCCTCCAGTCGCCCCGCAGGCCGCCCGCGGATCACGTGTTTCGTCAGGCGAACCTGCTCCTCGACGAGCTCAAGATGTCGAAGGAGGCGCAGGCCCTCCCCGTGCAGATCGCCGACGACGGGCTCTTCGCGATCGCCGCGCTGATCGACGAGGTGGCGATGGCCTTCCCGGATCTGCGCGCGCTCTGGGGGCAGCGTCCTCTGCAGGCGCACCGCTACATGACCAACAACGCCGGCGTGGAGTTCTACCAGCGGCTGGAGCGCGTGCGCGAGGCGGCGCCGAACGTGCTCGCGACGTTCATGGTCGTGCTCGGGATCGGGTTCCTCGGCAAATACGGCCTCCCCGGCGCCAACAAGTACGAGCTCGTGAAGTACCGGCACGAGCTCAGCGTGCGCCTCGGCGTGGATCCGGATCGCGATCGCTCGGGCGGCGTGCTCCGTCAGGTGCGCAGCGACGCCGGCCCGTCGAAGCTCGTGAGCCGCGAGCCGTGGTGGAAGACGCTGTGGTTCGGCCGGGCGGTGGCGCTGTCGGTCCTGGTGCTCGGGCTGGTGTCGCTCGTGCTCGTCATCGTGTCGAACGTCTGAGGCCGCCCGTATGAGTGTCTTCGTCTACGAGATCGCGGCCGTCCACGCAGCCGTTCAGCAGCTGAAGCCGGGGGATCCGAAGGGCATCTACGCGATCCCCTTCTACCTCGTGCTCGGTGAGCCGGGCGCCGGCCGCAGCACCGCGCTCCGCGCGATGAACCTCACGTGGCCCACCGGCGACGGCACCGTCCGCACGGGTCTGCCGCAGCAGTACTGCACGTACTGGATGGCGCAGGAGGCGGTGTTCATCGAGCCGCAGGCGCAGGTCGTCGGTCCGCAGCGCGACGGCCCGGCGCTCGGCATGCTCGCGAAGGAGCTCGCGACGGCGCGTCCGCGGGAGGCGCTCGACGGCATCCTCCTCGTGCTGAGCGTCTCGGAGTTCGCGGACCTCGACGAGAGCGGCGTCGACAAATACGCCCAGGGCCTGCGCAAGTACCTCACCGAGACGACGGCCGCGCTCAACGCGGACGTGCCCGTGTACATCGTGGTCTCGCGCTACGACATCCTGTGGGGCTTCGCGGACGTGTTCCAGTGGAACAAGGACCGCGCGCGCGAGGATCCGTGGGGTTTCCTGCTCCCGGCCGACGTGCTCACCGCCGAGGCGAAGGACAAGATGGACGAGGAGCTCGTGGGCCTCGCCGCGCGCCTGGAGGCCTTCTGTCTGGCGAAGCTCTCGTCGGAAGATCCGCCGGATCAAAGGGCGCGCGCGTACCAGCACCTCGTCGAGTCGCGCCTGCTGATCGAGAAGCTGAAGCAGATCCTGCACGTGCTCGCGGCGGGCAGCGCGTACGAGCGGGCGCCGTGGCTGCGCGCGCTCACGATCGGCTCCGCGACGCCGGGCACGGGCGACAAGCTGCGCGCGGGCGTGGCTCGTTTCTACAGCATGGGCTACGCGCCGCCGGTGCCGCCGCCGCCGCGCCCGGGCGGACTGCCGATGCACCAGTACATGCAGGTCGTCGTCATCCCGGACAAGGACATCGTGCCGACGCGCACGCGATGGCGGGACGATAAATTGATCGTGATCGCGCTCATCGCAGGGGCCGTGCTGTTCCTCGTGACGCTGATCACGGCGATCGTCTTCGCGACGAAGGACAAGCGCCCGAGCTGGAACGAGCCGACGCCGAGCGCGATCCCGACGTCGATCGTCTAGCGATGATCGGGAGACGGGGGAGTGAAACGAGGGGGCAGCGCCCCCTTGTAAATCCAGCGAAGACGTGACGAAAGCAGGTGCCCACCCCCGGTCGCACCTACGGTGCGCCCGCCCCTCCCAAATCGCTCACTGTCGTTCGCGAAGGGAGGGGGGAGTAATGTGCGCGGCCGAGGAAAGGCTGGTGTCTTCATGAGCCCGCTCCCAAGGACAATCTCGGACCTGACGATCCCCGAGCCGGGATCGACCACCGCGCGCGAGGTGCTGTCGCAGGCGCTCCGCAAGCTCTTGCACGACGCGATCGAGCTCACGAGGACGGCGCCGGCGTCGGCGCACCGGGAGGCCGCGGCGCTGAAGGGCACGCTGGAGCACGCGCTGAAGACGAGCCCGGGCGCGCTCGCGGCGGCGCTTCGGAGGCCCACGATCGGCACGCTCGTGCGGTGCCTGCGGCCTTCGTGCGGGCTCTCGGACGAGGTGCGTGACGCGCTCTACGTGGAGCTCTGCGAAGGGCTGCGGCGCGATCTCACGCTCGCGGGCGTGCACCTGCCGCCGGCGCCGAACCTGCGGCGGCCGGCGCGCGTGGTGTCGCTCCTCGATCGCACCGTGACGGACGCGGCGACAGGCGCGGTGACGCATCCGTTCCACGCGATCGAGGGCGATCTGTGGCTCGCGTGCGCCGACAACAACCCGCTCGCGATGGAGGAGGCGCACCCCGACAAGGAGGGCAACGCGCTCGATCTCGGGGGGCGACCGGCCGACGCGTGGACCTCCACGATCCGCGAATCGCTCGCGCTCGTGGACGCGCATCTGCCCGATCTGGCCGGTGAGATCCGCCTGTTCGTGCAGCAGATCGTGCCCGTCGGCTACCACGAGGAGCGACACCTCTCGGCCTCGTACCAGGAGGCGATCGGCACCATCTACATGACGCTGCACCCGAGCCTCATGACGATGACCGAGGCTCTGATCCACGAGTTTTCGCACAACAAGATCAACGCGCTGTTCGAGCTCGACGAGCTTCTGGAGAACGCGTGGACGCCGCTCTACACGTCGCCGGTGCGGCCGGATCCGCGGCCCCTCCACGGCGTGCTGCTCGCGGTGCACGCGTTCCTCCCGGTGGCGCGGCTCTACGAGAAGATGATCGCAGCCGGGCACCCGCTCGCGCAGCGCGAGGACTTCGTGACGCGGTACCACCGCATCCGGAAGACGAACCGCGAGGGGGCCGACACGGTGCTGCTCAACGGGCGGCCGACGGCGATCGGGCGCGGCGTGCTCGACGAGATCGCGCGCTGGGATCGCTACTACGCGAAGCTGGATTGATTTCCCCCCCTCGGTCCGTCAGCGGATGACGACGGACAGGTGGTACTTGAACTGGTTCGACGTGCCGGTCGTGCCGTTCGACGTCACGCGGAGGTAGTACGTGCCTGCCGCGAGGTTGTGCGCCGGCGCGTTGAGCGGGCTCGCGCCCGTGCCGTCGATCTGCGAGCACCAGCCGCGACCCGCGTCCGTGTCGCTGGCCAGCGAGGTGCCCGCCGCGTTGTACAGCGTGAGCGTCGAGTCGATGCCGAGCGACTCGCACGTCTCGTTGTACGGCGCCGGGCCGCTCGGGAGATCGCCCTCGATCGTCTCGGCGCGGACCGACATCGCCGCGGGCAGCGTGATCTTGTACCAGTCGGTGTCGGTCAAGACCGTGTGGTCACCGAAGATGCGCGACTCGAAGCCCGGGTCGTCCGTCGCGGTGACCTGCGTGTCGTTCGGCTCGATCTCGCTGCCGTTGCTCGTCTCGTAGCGGATCTGCAGCATGTAACCGGCGATCGTGCCGGCCACCGCGCGCTCCACCTTGACGTAGTACGTGCCCGCGCCGAGCAGCACGGTCAGCTCGGGGCAGAGCCCGATGCCGGCCGTGGACGTGTCGCTCTTGAGCGTCGCGCCCGCGCTGTCGAGCAGGGTCATGTTCATCGCCGCCGGGACGAGCGCCGCCGTGCAGTCCTTGCCGCTCGGATCGAACGTCTCCATGCGCACGACGGTCGTCGCGGCGAGCGTGAACTTGTAGATGTCCGCGTCGCCCGACGTGATCGCGCCGGTGAGGTTGGCGTTGCCGGTGATGACGGGCAGCGCGGCGTCGGCCTGCGCCGTCGTGCCGTTCGGCTCCACCTCGGCCACCGTCTCGAACACGCAGGTCGCCGAGCAGCCGTCGCCGCTGTTGAGGTTGCCGTCGTCGCACTGCTCGTTGCCGGTGACGTAGCCGTTGCCGCACGTGAAGGCGCAGACGCTCGGCGCGCCGGTGCAGGTGTAGCCCTGCTCGACGAGGCAGAGCGACGTGCAGCCGTCGCCGCTGTTGAGGTTGCTGTCGTCGCACTGCTCGTTGCCGGTGACGGCGCCGTTGCCGCACGTGAAGCTGCAGACGCTCGGGGCGCCGCTGCACCCGTAGCCCTGCTCGACCGCGCACGTCGCGGAGCAGCCGTCGCCGCCCGTGGTGTTGCCGTCGTCGCAGGTCTCGGTGGCCTGCGTCACGCCGTTGCCGCACGCGACCGTGATGCAGACGCTCGGCGCGCCGCTGCAGGTGTAGTTGGCCTCCACCTGGCACGTGGACGAGCAGCCGTCGCCGTTGTTGGCGTTGCCGTCGTCGCAGGCCTCGCTCGGCTCGGTCGTGCCGTTGCCGCACGTCGAGATCACGCTGACCTTGATCTGGTACAGGTTCACGAGCTGATCGTTCAGGTGCTCGTACGCCTTGACGTAGTACGTCGCCGGCGGGAGAGCGCGCGCGAACGAGTCGGCCGCGACGGTGGGATCGATGAGCGAGCACAGGCCCGGGCCGTCATCGTCGTCGGTGCCGAGCATCGTGGTGCAGTCCGGCGCGTAGAGATCCATCTGCGTGTCGGAGGAGTTCGTCGCCGCCGAGCAGAGGCCCGAGCCGCCGACGAACGTCTCGATGCGCACGCTGGAGCGCGTCGCGAGCGTGAACGCGAAGTAGTCCGCGTCCGCGATCGGCTTGATCACCGCCTGGAGCGATCCCGTCGCCGGCGAACCGGAGAGCGTGATCGTGCTGGCCGCGGCGCCGCAGACGTTGTTCGGCTCCAGCTCGCATCCGGCCTCGAGCTGGCAGGTCGCGGAGCAGCAGTCGCCGTTGACGACGTTGCCGTCGTCGCAGGCCTCGACCGCGGCCTTGATGCCGTCGCCGCACACCGTCACGCAGGCGCTGGGCACGCCCGTGCAGGTGTAGCCGGTCTCGGCCGTGCACGTCGCGGAGCAGCCGTCGCCGGCCGTGGTGTTGCCGTCGTCGCACGCCTCGGCGCCGGCGATGATGCCGTTGCCGCAGCCGCTCGGCTTGCAGTTGTTGTCGCAGCCGTCGTTGTTGATCGCGTTGCCGTCGTCGCAGACCTCACCCGCGTCGAGGAGGCCGTCGCCGCAGTTGGTCTGCGCGACGCAGAGGCCGAGGCGGTAGGTGTTGATGGTGCCGATGTCGCCGGTGCCGTCGTCCGCGACCGTCCACGCCCACGTGCCCTTGGCCTGGCCGGCGACGTACACGGTGAAGGGCGCCTCCGGCTTGTAGCAGCCGTTGAACGGAGCCGAGCCGGCCGTGACGCTGGTGGCGCACGCGGTGTTGAAGATCGTGTCGGTGTAGTTGTCGCTGGAGCCGCCGTTGTCGCTGGTCACGTCCGTGACGACGTTGCCGGGCGATTTGAGCGTGGCGTCGATGTCGCCGTCGAACGTGTGCGGGATGTTGGTCTGCATCACGACGCGCTTCACGATGCCGAGGCCGCCGACCGTGATGTTGCTGGTCACGCCGGTCACGTTGTTGTCGGGGATGCTCTTCGGCGTGTCGGTCGCGGTGTAGACGAGCATCACCTCGCCCGCGCCGCAGGCGCCGACGTTCGCGTTGTAGCCGAGCGCGCAGTCGGTGTCGGCCGCGTCGATCTGGCCGTCGGCGTCGTTGTCCTTGCCGTCGTTGCAGTTGATCTCCTTGGGGGAGGTGCACACGCCCGGCACGCCGACGCAGGTGTACGGCGCCTCGAGGACGCACTTCGCGGAGCAGCCGTCGTTGCTGACGTTGTTGCCGTCGTCGCACGTCTCGGCGCCGCCCGTCACGCCGTTGCCGCACGCGGAGACGGTGCAGTTGGTGTCGCAGCCGTCGCCGTTGACGGCGTTGCCGTCGTCGCAGACCTCGGAGCCGGTCACGATGCCGTTGCCGCACGCCGTCGTCTTGCAGTTGTTGTCGCAGCCGTCGCCGTTGCTCTGGTTGCCGTCGTCGCACTGCTCGGAGCCGGCCTTGATGCCGTTGCCGCACGCGGAGACGGTGCAGTTGTTGTCGCAGCCGTCGCCGTTGACGTTGTTGCCGTCGTCGCAGACCTCGGAGCCGGTGATGACGCCGTTGCCGCAGGCGGTGGCGGTGCAGTTGTTGTCGCAGCCGTCGCCGTTGACGTTGTTGCCGTCGTCGCAGGCCTCGCCGGCCGTCACGATGCCGTTGCCGCACCCGGTCGTCTTGCAGTTGCTGTCGCAGCCGTCGCCGTCGGTGAGGTTGCCGTCGTCGCACTGCTCGGCGCCGCCGACCGCGCCGTTGCCGCAGGCGGAGGCGGTGCAGTTGTTGTCGCAGCCGTCGCCGTTCACGCCGTTGCCGTCGTCGCAGGCCTCGCCGGCTTGCTGGACGCCGTCGCCGCACGTGCCGCAGATGCCGCCGACGCAAGCGCCGTTGGTGCCGCCGTTGACGCACGCGGTGCCGTCGGACGCGTTCGGGTTGGAGCACGTGCCGCTCAGCGGGTTGCAGACGCCGGCCACGTGGCACTGATCGAGCGCCGCGCACGTGACGAGGTTCGCGCCCGTGCACGCGCCGGCCTGGCAGGTGTCGGTCTGCGTGCACGCGTCGTTGTCGCTGCAGCTCGCGCCGTCGGCCTTCGCCGGGTTCGAGCACGTGCCGTTCGCGGGGTTGCAGGTGCCCGCGTCGTGGCATTGATCGCTCGCGGCGCAGGTCTTGGGGTTACCGCCCGTGCACGAGCCGGCCTGGCACGTGTCGGTCTGGGTGCACGCGTTGCTGTCGTTGCACGAGGTGCCGTTCGCCTTGATCGGGTTCGAGCACACGCCCGTGCCCGTGTTGCAGGTGCCGACGTCGTGGCATTGATCGCTCGCCGCGCAGACGACCGGGTTCGCGCCCGTGCACGAGCCGGCCTGGCAAGTGTCGGTCTGCGTGCACGCGTTGTTGTCGTTGCACGAAGAGCCGTTCGCCTTGTTCGGGTTGGAGCAGACGCCGTCCGCGGGGTTGCAGGTGCCCGCGTCGTGGCATTGATCGCTCGCGGCACAGGTCTTGGGGTTACCGCCCGTGCACGCGCCGGCCTGGCACGTGTCGGTCTGCGTGCACGCGTTGCTGTCGTTGCACGAGGTGCCGTCCGCCTTGTTCGGGTTCGAGCACGCGCCCGTCGCCGGGTTGCAGGTGCCGGCGTTGTGGCACTGATCGCTCGCGGTGCAGGTGACCGGGTTCGCGCCGGTGCAGGTGCCGGTCTGGCACGTGTCGGTCTGCGTGCACGCGTCGCCGTCGCTGCACGCGGTGCCGTTCGCCTTCGTCGGGTTGGAGCACACGCCCGTCGCCGGGTTGCAGGCGCCCGCCGTGTGGCACTGATCGAGCGCGACGCACGTGACGGGGTTGCCGCCGGCGCAGGTGCCGGACTGGCACGTGTCGGTCTGCGTGCAGCTGTCCGCGTCGTTGCAGCTCGTGCCGTTCGACTTGTTCGGGTGCGACGGCACGCCCTGGACGCACGTGTCGCTGGTGCACTGGTTCCCGTCGTCCGCGGGGACGTCGGTGTCGTCGGTGATGTCGACGAAGTTACCGCTGCCGTCGCACACATGCTTGAGGCAGTTGCCCGCGGTCTGCGCCGCGACCGGCGTGTTCACCGCGGTGAACGCGACGCCGCACACCTGGTTCACGCACGTGCGCTGCTTGCACTCGTCGTCGGAGCCGGGGCAGTCGTTCGCCGTGTTGCAGCCGACGCAGTTGCCAGCCGCGTCACACACGAGCGGTGAGCCCACGCCGCCGCACGAGGTGCCCTGCGCCTTCGGAGGGTTCGCCGGAGCGCCCTGCGCGCAGATGTCGTCGGTGCACGCGTTGTTGTCGTTCGGCAGATCGAGATCGTCGACCGTGTTCGTGGTCGAGCCGAGGCCGTCGCACACGACGAGCTTGCAGTCGCCCGTGGTCTGCGTGGGGACCGCGGTCCCCGCGGCGGCGTAGTTGAAGCCGCACGTGCCTGCGTCGCAGGTGCGTGTCTGGCACGCGTCGTCCTGACCGGCGCAGTCGTTCGGCCCGAGGCACTCGACGCAGTTGCCCGCGCCGTCGCATTGCGTGCCGCCGTTGTTGCACGCGGTGCCCGCCATCTTGGGGACGCTGACCGGCATGTCGTTGGCGTCGCAGATGTCGTCGGTGCACGGGTTGTTGTCGTCGACCGGGACGCACACGACGCCGCCTGTGCCGCCGGTTCCGCCCGTGACGCCGCCTGTGCCGCCGGTGGTGCCGCCGCCGCCGGTGGTGCCGCCACCGCCGGTGGTGCCGCCGCCGCCGGTGGTGCCGCCACCGCCGGTCGTACCGCCGCCTCCGGTGGTGCCACCGCCGCCGGTGGTGGTGCCGCCGGTGCTTCCACCGGTGGTCGTGGTGGAGGCGCCGCCGCCGCCACTGCTGTCGATCTTGCTTCTATCGGGGGCCGTCAGGAGCTCACAGCCCATTCCGAGGGTGAGCAGCGCCCCCAACAGCAACGCGCCGTGGAGATGCTTCGGTCTCGTCTTCGCCATCGTTTGCCACTCCGGTCCACGCCACGCGTCCTGCGCGCAAAAAGGGACCAAATTGGGACGATACCGGCCTTTTCGGGAGGATCGTTAGTTTTTGTTAGTCGCTGATCGGCGGGGGATGCCGCACTTCGACGCCGATTCGGCTCACTTCGCCGGGTTGGCGTTGGGGCTCTGGGGCGCGGGGGGCGGGGCGGTGGTCGGTGTCGTGGTCGGCGTCGGCGGGGTGAGCGGTGGCGCCTCGAACGGGTCCTCGTGCGGGAGGCGCTTCTTCGAGGTGCCCCAGTCCTTCACCGGGTCCCAGCCGGTCAGCGCGGTGATGCTCGACGAGAACGTGAGCGCGAGGAGCATGCCGTCCTCGACGCCCGGCCCCGGCGGAGACGTGCGGCGATCGTTGCTGAAGTACCCCACGAGCGCCGCGGTCAGGTTGCCGCGCGGCCCCCCGTTCCAGAGGCGAAAATACGCGGCGATGTTGGTGCTGGAGACCGGCGAGGTGCCGCCCACGTAGTCGACCGCGAACGAGACCGGGCCGATCGAAGGCGACAAATAGCCCGCGAGGAAGGCGCCGTTCCTGTCGAGGAACGGATCCGACCCGCGGAACACGCAGCTGCTCGTGCCCGCGATCGGCTCCAAGCACCGCGGCGCGACGAGCGCGTCCGAGGCGAAGCTGCGCGCCATCCCGAACGTGAGCTGCCCGAGATCGGAGCCGCGGAACGAGAAGCTCTTCGACAGCGTGAAGTAGCCCAGATCCTGACCGGCCTTCGGATCCGGGGAGAGCTGGAACATCCCGACCGCGAGCGTCGGCCAGTAGGGTCCTTCAGCGAGGATCTGGAGCTTGAAGTTGAGCACCAGCACCGCGCCGCCCGCCGGGCCCGGCCCGTACACGTCGAAGCCGATCTCGGCGCCCGCGAACGAGATGGGGCCGGAGGGCGTCTTCGAGAAATCGAACGAGGGCAGCGCGCCGATGCCCGCGCCGCCCCAGAAGCTGGAGAGGTGCGCCGGCGCCGGACCGAGCCCCACCGCGCCGAACATGCCCGCGGTGAACCCCAGGAACGGCAGCGCTTCTCCGCTCGGCGCGAAGACGACGGACGTCGGGTACGCGTCGGCGCGCGCCGCGAAGAGGCCCACGCCGAGCGCGGCGAAGGCCCCGAAGAGAAGGGGCCCCACGTGGCGCGATCGACGCGACGGCATCGGTGGTTGTCCGGGGAAACGGTCGCCTTACTTGGCGGCCTGAGCGCCCCGCTCGTTGGTCCAGCGGAGCTTCGGGTTGCGGGCGGCGCGCGCCTCGTCCATGCGGCCGACGACCGTGCGGTGCGGCGCGTTCTTCACGAGATCCGGCTGCTCCTTCGCCTCGCGGAGGATCCCCAGCATCGCCGCGGCGAACTCGTCCAAGGTCTCCTTCGTCTCCGTCTCCGTCGGCTCGATCATGAGCGCTCCGGGGACGACGAGCGGGAAGTACACGGTCGGCGAGTGGAAGCCGTAGTCGAGCAGGCGCTTCGCGATGTCGAGCGTCTTCACCCCGGTCTGCTTCTCGATCTCCGTGTCGCTGAGGATGACCTCGTGCATGCACGGCTGCGTGACGGGCGCGAGGTAGTGATCCTTGAGCTGCGCCCAGAGGTAGCGCGCGTTGAGCACCGCGAGCGCGCTCGCGAGCTTGAGGCCTTCGCCGCCCATCTCGCGGATGTACGTGTACGCGCGAACGAACATGCCGAAGTTGCCCTGGAACGCGCGCACGCGGCCGATCGACTGCGGGCGATCGCGATCGAGGTAGTAGCCGCCTTCGCCCTTCGCCAGCACGGGGCCGGGCTGGAACGGCGACAGGTGCTTCTTGAAGCACACCGGGCCGGAGCCGGGGCCGCCGCCGCCGTGGGGCGTCGTGAAGGTCTTGTGGAGGTTGATGTGGATGACGTCGATGCCGACGTCGCCGGGCCGCGCGTAGCCCATGATCGCGTTCGTGTTCGCGCCGTCGCCGTAGACGAGGCCGCCCTTGTCGTGGATGAGCTTCACGATCTGGGGCAGGTACGACTCGTACACGCCGAGCGTGTTCGGGTTCGTCATCATGAGGCCGCACACGTCGCCGCCTTCGCGCTCGATCGCGGCGAGGAGCTGCTCCGGGTGCGTGATGCCGTCGCTCGTCTTTTCGAGCTTCACGGCGGTGAGGCCGTTCAAGGAGCAGCTCGCGGGGTTCGTCCCGTGCGCGCTCTCGGGGATGAAGACCTTCTTCGGATCGCGGCCCTGCGACTGGTGGTAGCCGCGCATCATCATGAGGCCCACGAGCTCACCCTGCGCGCCCGCGGAGGGCTGCAGCGAGCAGTCGTCCATGCCGCTCACCTCGGCCAGCGCGCGCTGCAGGTGCCACATGATCTCCAGCGTGCCCTGCGCGAGCTCGTCCGGCGTCTGCGGGTGCAGGTGCAAGAACCCCGGCAGGCGCGACGCCCACTCGTTGATCTTGGGGTTGTATTTCATCGTGCACGAGCCCAGCGGGTAGAACTGGGAGTCGATGCAGAAGTTCCACTGCGAGAGCCGCAGGAAGTGACGGTACGCCTCGGGCTCGCTCACCTCGGGGAGGGCCGCCTCGCTCGCGCGGGCGACCGCGCCGAACGCGGCCTTCGGATCGACCTCGGGGACGTCGAGCGCCGGGAGCGACACGCCGGAACGACCGGGCGCGCCGCGCTCGAAGATGGGGGGCTCGCGGAACTTGATGCCTTGCGGTTGGGGGCTCGTCATGAATCGCTCTCTCAAGGCGCGGGCGGAGGCTGCGGGGCCTCGGGCTTCCCGTCTTCCTTGTTGTCGTTGTCGAAGTCGCCGCCGCCGACGTCGCCGGAGCCGGAGCCGCCGATCGACTCGAGGTCGGGCTTCACGTTGCGCTGCTTGATCGCCTCCCAGGGGTCGCCCACCTCGTCCTGACCGCGGCCGATCTCGCCCACGAGCTGGTCGTCGACGTTGTCGCCTTCGGGGCGCTTGTACTTGAAATAGCCGCGGCCCGAGTGCGTCGAGTTCGGCGTGATGAGGCCGACGGTGTACTCCTTCCACTCGAACTTCATCAGGTCGCCGGTCACGGTGCCGTGCACCTCGCCCCAGCGATCCTTGTGCGTGCGCATCCACTTGCCGCTGATGGCGTTGCCGTCCTGCACGAGGTGCAGGTAGCCGTAGAGCTCGCTGAAGTAGACGCCGGACCACTCGCCGCCCGAGGGCATGTCGCCGGCCGTGACGTTGGCCGTCTTCGCGTCGGGAGTGGAGGGGCCGCAGCCGCTCACGGCGGGCAGCGTGAAGAGGAGCGCGCCCGCGCTCGCGAGCGTAAAGAGTCGCCTCGAAACCTTCATGACCGCGCAGCCTACAACGGGCGCGCGCGCCGCGTCCACGCGGGGAGCAGGGTCGGCCGCGGGAGAACGCACCCGCGCGCAGGGCCGCGCTCGTCCTTTCGACCGAACGGCCTGGATCGAGGCCTCCGCGCGCGTCCTCTTTTCGACATCTCGCGAATGCCGTATCCCGCGGCGATGAGATCCGGGCGCGAGAGCTTTCGTGGGCTCGCGGCGGTCACCGCAGGGGCCGTCGCGCTCGCGTGCGCGGGCGACGCGATCGCTCAGCCGGCGGCGCTCCGCGGGGTGCCGGTGCTCGTGCAGCGCGCGCCCGCGGCCTCGGACTGCGCGGACGCCGAAAAGCTCGCGGCGAAGGTGAACGAGCTCGTCGGCCGGGAGGCGCTCGTCCCGTCCAGCAGCGCGGGGCAGAGCTTCGCGTTCGAGATCCAGATCTTCAAGGCCGAGGACGGGTACTCCGCGATCATGCTCGCGGCCGGTCGCAGCCGGCAGATCGACGATCCGGGGCCGACGTGCGCCGGGCTCACCGACGCGCTCGCGCTCTCGCTGGCGATCCTCGTGGACGCGGACGAAACGTCTCCCCCGCCTCCACCGCCGCCGCCCGCGAAGAAGGAGGAGGAGCCGCCTCCACCGCCGCCGCCTCCTCCACCGCCGCCGCCGCCCGACGAGGGGCCTCGGCTCTACGGGGCGGCGCACGGGGGCGTCTCGACGGGGCTCGCGGGCGGGCTCGTGCCGGCGCTCGTGGTGTCGGCGCAGGTCCGCGTGCTCGGGCCGCTCTCGATCCTGGGCGGCTTCACGTGGATGCCGCAGCAGCGGTACCCGCTCCAGCAAGGGTACGTCGACATGGCCCTCGCGTTCGGGGAGCTCGGCGGGTGCCTGTCGACGTGGCGCGTCCTCGGGCGAGCGCGTCTCGGGGGGTGCGCGACGGTCGCGATCGGGCCGATCCTCGGGCGATCCAGCGGGTACACGACCAACGGGTCGGCCACGCGCGTGTGGGCGGGCGTCGGGCTCGCGGGCCTCGTCGACGTGCGGGTGGCGGGGGCGCTGTTCTGGTCCTCGCGCCTGAGCCTGTTCGGGGTCGCCCAGCAGGAGGGGTTCCAGATCAAGAACGTCGGCGTCGCGTTCGACCCGGCTCCCGTCGGCCTTCTGGTGAGCACCGGCCTCGGTGTGCGATTCTTTTGATGGCGGGCGCCCAAGCCCTCCACTCATCTTTGGTACTCATGGTCTCCGCATGCCCGAGCACCTGCGCTTCGAGGACGTCTATCGCGAGCATTTTCGCTTCGTTTGGCGTTCGCTCCGGCGCCTCGGCGTGCCCGAGAGCGACGCGAACGACGCCGCGCAGGACGTCTTCCTGGTGGTCCACCGTCGGCTCGGGGAGTTCGAGGGGAGGGCCAAGATGACCACCTGGCTCTTCGGGATCTGCCTCAACGTGGCGCGCGATCGGAAGAAGCTCGCGCACAACCGCCGCCGCAGCGACGACGACTCGCCGCTGGAGCTGGCCGCGGACGAGACGGTGGACCTCGCGGCCGACGCGGAGCGCCGCCAGGGCCTGCGCCTCCTGGAGTCGCTCCTGGATCTGCTGCCCTTGGAGCAGCGCGCGGTCTTCACGCTCTTCGAGATGGAAGGCCTCGGGGGAGACGCCATCGCGGAGATGCTCGATATCCCGGTCGGGACGGTGCACTCCAGGTTGAGGCTCGCGCGGGAGGCGTTCGAGCGTAACCTGAAGCGGTTCCAGGCCCGCGACCGGTTCCGGCTGGCGTCCGCGGGAGGTGAGACATGACCTTCCCGAAGCGATGGTCGGACGACGACGCGGCGCCCACGCCGATGAAGGATCTCCTCCGCGCGGGCAAGGACGACATGGATCCGCCGGACGGCGCGGAAAACGCCGTGTGGCTCGCTCTGGCAGCGAAGATCGGCACGTCCGCGGCCACCGCGGGCGCCTCGGCGAAGGCAGCGGCCGCGGCGTCGGCGAAGACGGCGGCCACAGTATCGGCGAGCGTCGGCGCGACGGGCGCGGGCGCGGGCGCCTCGGCGGCGGTCGGCGGCGGGCTCTTGAAGTCGATCCTCATCGGCGTGGTGAGCGGCGTCGTCGCGGTGACCGGGTACACGGCGCTGGCCCCGACGGAGTCTTCCGCGCCGCCCGCGAACGTGGTCACGGCGCCGGAGCCACTGCCGGCCCGCGCGGATTCGCCGGCGCCTCGTGGGAATACGCCCGCCCCTTCGGCGGAGCCGGTGATCGCGCCGCCTCCATCTTCGCAGCCTTCGGGGGCGCCCGCGCCGAGCGACGCGCCGTCTCCTTCTTCGCAGCCGTCCGCGGCGCCTTCGCCTTCGAGCGACGCCACGAGCGCGGCCGTCTCTCCGCCTTCGCAGGCGACCGACGCGACGGGCAGTGACGCGCCCGCGCCCGGAAGCGCCGAAGATCGCGAGCGCCTCCTCCGGGAAGAGCGCGAGATGGTCAATCAGGCGCGCACGGCTCTCCGCGGCGGCGACACCGGCGGAGCGATGCGGCTGCTCGAACAGGCCCGCGTGAAGTTCCCGAACGGCGCGCTCGGTCAGGAGCGGGAGGCCCTCGCGATCGAGACGTTGGCGAAGAGCGGCGCCAAAGAGGCGGCCTCCGCGCGCGCCGCGGCCTTCATCAAGGCGCACCCGACGAGCCCGCACGCCGCCCGTCTCCAGCTCTTCGTTCTGCCCTGACCAGCTCTTCGTTCTGCCCTGAGACGAGTCGGTGGGCTAGGGAGGCGGCGGACGGAACGAGCGGCCTGCCGCCCCCCCAAAAAAACCGTTT
>JAXLYM010000021.1:0-164929 GCA_046351455.1 Polyangiaceae bacterium | reverse complement strand
CGTGGCGGGCTCGCTGTTCATGGATGCGATCCAGCGCCTCGACGTCGTGCTGTACGGCGCGCGCGATCTCACGGCGCCGAGGTGGGCGCTCTACGACTGTGCGGGCCTCCCCGGCGCGGTGATCGGCTTCGCGAGAGGAGCGTCGTCGTTGTCGGAGGAGGAGCGCGCGCTGCTCGCGGTGCCGGCGGATCACGCGGGGATCGTGCCGATCTCGATGATGATCGCGACGCCGATGCTCGGGGGGCGGCGGTGGCTCGTGTACACGATCGGCGCCGCACCGTTGGGCGTGGAGGCGCTCGAGGAGCAGACGCTGGCCCTCGGGCTCGCGATGCTGAACGCGGTTGAAATCACGGCCACCGTGCAGTGGGACTCGAAGGAGCTGTCGACGTTCGCGAGCCTCGCGCCGCTCCGCGTGCGGGCCGCGTGGCTCCCCGTGCACGAGATCAACGCGACGTGCGTGATCCGGATCGAGGCGACGTCGCGCGCAGACATGGCGGCGCGCGCGGAGGTGGCGGCGCGCGCGGAGGCGACTTCGCGAACCCAATCGGAGCGGCGACCCACGGAGGAGCTGCTCGATCCGCGCGACGCGCATGCGCTCCGCGATCTCCAGCGCGACATCGAAGGCGGCGCGGCGATCACGATCACGGGCCCGCCCACGCGCACGAGGGACGGAGCGCGCGTGCCGATCCGGAGAGAGGTGCCGTCGTGATCGCGATCCAGCCTCGAAACGAGCGTCTGCTGCGCGATCTCGTGCCGTACGTCGTCGCGACGCCGGATCATTTGCCCTACCTCGATCTCGCGCCGTTCGGCCTCGCGATCGCGGAGCGCGGGCGGATCGATCCGCTGCGCACGTCGTCGGAGACGTTCCTCACGTTGCTGTCGCGGCTGGACGCGATCACGTTCGGCCCCGAGGGCATGCCGATGGCGCGGTGGCTCTTCGTGGACGGCTCCGAACTGCCGGGCGGCATCGTGGGCCTCGCGCGCGAAGCGACCGCGCTGGACGCGGAGGCGCGCGCCTTGTTGCGGGTGCCGGACGCGTACGACGCCCTCGTGCCGCTCGCGCAGTACATCGCGGTGCCGACGCTGGAGCCGGGCGCGTGGGTCGGCCACAACCTGGCGAGCGCCGCGGAGCAGCTCCCCGGCCGCGGCCTCGAAGGATTGGGCCGATTGACGAAGGCCATCGCGCTCGCGGTGTACCGTGCGACGGCGCAGATCGGCGCGACGCAATGGGCGAGCCGCGCGCTCCACGTGCACGCGCGCATGGGCCCGCTCGAATTGATCAGCGCATGGACGCCCTCGCACGCGGATCCGGCGACGTTGACGTACCGCGCGACGCTCGATCTGCCGACGCTGCGTCACCTCGCGGACGACCCGCGCGGCATCATCCCGCACATCGATCCATCGGAGTGGATCGACAGTGACGACACGGGAGCGATGCAGTCCCTCCAGCAACGTATTGAGTCTGGAGAGCGCCGCTTCATCGTGGGTCCGCCTGTCACGACAGGCCATGAGAGACAGCGCATTCCAACTGGCACGCTCAAAGACGGCTGAAGGAAGCAGTCTTCTGCGGACGAGGCTCAGAAGGCGAAGGCAGCGTGCCGTCGCCCGCGGACCGTTCACCCGGTGCTCCGCCGCACGGTCGGCACTTTCGGCAGCGGTGGCCTTGCGCTACGTTCGCACCATGGAGATCACGGCACCGCAGGATGACCGCACGCGTGACCTTCATCGCGCGACCGTCGAGGAGTGGCTGGCGGAGCCCATGGAGCTCCGATCAGAGCTCATCGACGGCAGGATCATCCATCATGCAGCTCCGGACCTGAAGCACGGGGCAGCGCAAGCCGAGGTCGTCACGCTGCTCCGGCCGTACCGGCGCGGGGGGGCCGGGGCGCCCGGCGGGTGGTGGATGTCGTTGGAAGTAGACTTGGTGGTGGGCGGCTGCGGGTGCCGGCCCGACGTGGTCGGCTGGCGAAGAGACAAGCACCCTCGCACACCCCAGCCGGATGCCCGAGGGGTCGTCACCGCCGTGCCCGACTTCATCTGCGAGGTTCTCTCGCCGTCCACAGCCCGTTACGATCAAGGCATCAAGCGCGACGCATACCACAAGGCGGGCGTCGCCCATTACTGGCTGCTGGACCCGGCGTACAAGACGCTCACCGTGCTCGAACGAGCGGACCGCGGCTATGTCATTCTGCTCGTCGCCGGCCCGGAAGACACCGTGCGCGCGCCCCCGTTCACCGAGGTCGCGATCCCGGTGGCGGAGCTGTTCCTCGATGAAGAGGAAGGCCCCTCGGAGCGCGGGTGAAACAAGCGCCGATCGCTCTTCCGACCCGGCGGAGAGCGTCAGTTGAAATCGAAGATCGGCACGTAAGCACCGGTGGTCACTCCGATGTAGGCACCGCCGTAGATGTTGGAGGCGTCATTGCCGATCTTGGCCGCGTAACCTGCCGTGATGCCCGGGAGGATCACCACGAGATCAGCGCTCTTGACAACGTAGGTCGGAGCTAGCGTGATCGAAGGGCTCATGGCATCTCCCGGGGAAGGCACCGAGGCCGCAGTCGCGTCAGTGTCGGTCGGTTTCCCGTCCTTGCCGAGAGTCTTCGTACCAGGCACTAGAGAGGCATAGCTCCCGAGGTTGAACGGCATCGCCTCGAAATGGAGGCCCCAGCCGGCGTTAATGTGCCAATCGACCGCGAGGCCCAGGCAGAGCGAAGGTTGGAGTCGGAACGCGTTCCATTGCGAGCCGGGCTGGTTCTGAATGGCGCCGAGGAACCCGACCGTCCCGCCGAACGACAGCACGACGCTCCTCATGCGATTGCGCCGCTCTGTCTGAGAGTCGATGAGCGAAGAGATCGCCTTTTTCCTGGCCTCTCGGCGGGCCTCCAGCTCTTCCTTGCTCGGGGCGCGACCGCTTGTATACGTCGCGAGATAGGAGCCGAGCGCGCCGCCCAACGTCGCCACTTTCTGGAGGTGTGGGCTCTTCTTTTCGTCGAGGTTCGTCTGGATCAGACGCACCGCCGCCGTGACGACCTTCGAAAGATCCTGCTGGACCGCGGCCTGGAGCAGATCGCGGATGAGCCGCGCTGTGGTGGCCGAGTCGCCCTTGACGCCGACGATGATCCCCTCCGAGTCTGTCCCAAGCGTGGTCTTGTAATTGAAGATGGATAAGGTGTCCTGACTCTGGAGGGTCAACAAATCGAGGGTATCCATGACGAGCCCCACGGCGCCGCGGAGCTGCTCCAACTCGGTGGTGCCAGCGGGCGGCGACAGAATACGCAGCCCGGTCGTGACGAACGACGACAGGGCTGGCCAGCTTACCTGGCTGACTCCACCGAAGTAATCCCCCGGCTTGGTCGCGAGTCGCTCGATGCGGGTCGCGTCGCACCGGGCCGAGCCGTGGCACTCTTCGAGGATCAAGAATGCCACTTGCAACGCGTTCTTCGCGTTCTTCTGGTCGTCTGTGAAGCCCTGATCGTCGAGCGCCTCTCCGATGGAGATCAGGAGCCGTGCAGCCGCGCCGGGGAGCCGCTCCTGGCGGCCCATCGCGGCGTCGAGCGAGGCTTCGATCGTCTTCACGAGCGTGGTGATGAGCTTTGGAGGGATGGTTTTCGCAGCGAGCTGCTTCTCTTCCACAACCTTCTTCAGCGCTGCGGTGACCAGATCTGTCGTCAGCGAGTCGAGGAGCTGCCTACCCGTGCCCGCGAGATCCTCCAGCCGCACGGCCCGAACAGCGTCGCAGGTCCGCGGCAAGAGAGGCACCTCGCTTTTATCCACAAGCTGTACAAGCTCCTTGCACAAGAGCTGCTGGAGCTTGTCCTGCGCGATCTTCAGCCCCTTGCTCTGAGCACGCTCGACGACCACCTCCGCGATAACCTGGAACAGCTCGTTCAACGCCTCGTCGGAGAGGCCGCCGAACGCGCGCTGCGCCGTCCCCAGCGCGGGCACCGGAGCGAACCCTGCAACAGAGAGACCACCGCGGTTCCCTGAAGAGCGCTTCTCCAGGATCTTGATCTCCGCGGACACGTTGTCTCCACTGCACTCCTTCCGGGTCGTGTTCGCCCTGGGATCGCAAAAGTGGAGCGCTCCCGGCGTGGAGTCGTTGGGTTGTTCGAATTTCTCGATGAACCTCCACGAGAAGTCCACCTCGGCGTCGAGCGCCTGGCGCGCAGGCTCGGAGTGGCAGGAGATCTGATAATCGTCGCCGCCGAGCGTGACCGAGCGCACGAGACTCCGTGGAGCCAGAGGATCCCAGTCGACCGTGACGCTCTCGTTCCCACCTTTCTCGTCGAACGTGCAGTAGGTCCGCGTGGGTGGCATCTGTGGGAGGGTGATCACGACCCGCTTCTTGGAGCCCAGGTGAATGGTGTGGTCATTGACGCTCGCCGCGCCGGCCCCGGTCGATGTTCCGAGGAGATGTTCCGCATCCGTGATGTTTCGCCGGGCGGCCGCAGCCGCGTCGACCGCTGCGTCGGCCGAGGTCTTCAAGGCGTTTGCGGCGTTCTTCAGCGCATCGATCGCGGCTTGCGGAGCCTTCTGTTCCGCCGCCTTGCGCGCCGCCTCTTGCAGATCCTCGGCGCCTTTGCGGGCCTGGTTCGCGGCGGTCGTCGCGCTTTCGGCGGCCAATCTCGCGTCCTCAAGGGCCTTCCTCGCGCTCGCCTTATCGTCGGTCGCGTTGTTGAGCGCCATCAACAGGCCGTTCGCTTGATTGGCGGCCGCTGTCGCTTCCTTCGCGGCTTTCGCGACGGCTTCGAGGACCGCCTGCGGGTCCGCGACCGACTTGGCAGAATCGCCGGCGAACTTTTGAGCGTCGCCGGCGAACTTTTGAGCCACCTTGGCGACGCAGCTCGCTTCCTCTGCCTTCTGCAGCGCCTTCTGAGCGGTGTCGGTCGCCTGCGACGCCGCGCACCCCGTGAGCCCGAGCAAAAGCGCGCCGCTCAAGGCCGAAGAGAACCTCACCGCCCGATCGCATGTGCGCTTCATGGCGCATCTCCCTTTGTCTCGTCGCCTGTCCACTTCTTGAGCTGCCCTGTGATCCACCCGTCCAGCACATCCACCCGCGTATAGATTCCCCCGTTGCCGCACGGGACCACGGCGTCCGCGACTCGGCGCGACGCGACGCCCACGAGCCGGTAGCCGCAGGCCTTTCCGTTGCCCCACAGCTCGTAAAGCGGACCGCCGCTATCACCGCGGCAGGTGTCGTGTCCAGCGCTCCCGAGGACGACCATTTCGGACCCCGGAACACACCCTGTCCTCTCCGCGCGCTCGGCGTCGCATCCCCATCCGGTCACGGAGAGATCGACGACGTGCCGGTGCCCGAATCCCCCTCGTCCTTGGCTGTCCGTCGCGCCGTATCCCACGAACCGAAGAACGCCGGCCGGCCCCGCGGCGCCGGCATCAGTCCGTCGCGGCGCCGGCGTGACCACGAGAGCGCGCGTGAGGCGGAGGAGGACGGCGTCGACTCCCTCTCCGGGCGGGCGGGCGCTCTCGGTCACTTTTAGCGGCGTGCCCGGCGCGGCGGCGTCGTCGGTGGAGGCAACCCGCGTGACAGGGAGGCAATGCGCAGCCGTCAACACGGCCCCTGGCGCCACGAGCGCGCCCGTACACTTCCATTGGGCTTCGTCGCCGAGCAGAACGGCATCCCCGATGGGGGGCAGCGGGATCTCTTGCTCTGCCTCGTATTCCGTCGTGGCGGCGCTCGGCGTATCGTCCGAAGGTCCGCCGCAAGCCCGCTGGGCGTCTTCCTCGATTCGCTGGAGAAATGCCGTCGCCACACGTTGGAGCTCGCCCGCCGAGGCTTTCGGGTGGTTGACCGCGTCCAGATAGTCGGACCAGTTCTGGATCTTGCCGTACCTGACCTCTGCCATGGGATGTTCGATGGGCGCCCAGACGCAGAACGGCGTCTTTTGCTGCTGCTGCTGCGCGTGACACGGATCGTCGCCCGAACGGAAATACTCGTACCGGCTCAGCGGGTTCGCGACAGCGAAGAGGACGTGCGTCGTCTCGGCTCTTTGCGCGAGCATGGTCTGGAGAGCCGGGTGTTGCCTCTCCTCTGGGTGCTTGTCGTCGATGTGGTCGAGCCCATCTGTTACGACGATGAAGGCGTGCGGATGGCAGGCATCGCTCTTCGAACTCCAATCGGGGAGAGCCGAGATGCTGGTGGACGTCGGAGTGAAGATATCGCGCCGTCTCGATGTCACGGTCGGCCCGGCTCCGGTCGACGGGAGCCAGTGGATCTCCTGATCCATCTGCACCCGCGGGGAACGGGTCGCGTCGGAGATGGCGCGGGCCCAAAGGCTTTCGTGAGCGTCCTTGTTCTTGAGGCCCCCCACTGTACCGTTCACGGCGTCTTTCCAGAGGGAGATGGATTGAGCGCCCACTCCAAGCGCGCTGTCTCGAGACCGCCTGCGCTGCTCCACCTCGTCGTGAAGCTCCGAGCCCTCTCCCCCGCGGGGATGCGGAAAGATAAAGCTGCTGGACCGATCGAAAACGACATGCACGTGGACGACGACATCTCTCTTCGGCCCGCCGGTCCCCTCGGCGGTGGTGGTGCGCACCCGCGTGGTGCACGGGCAGACCTTGCAAAGCGGCTCCGCGGCGTTCTTCGCGAGCACATCCGCCTCGCTGGCCCCGGATATCACGCGTTTCGTCGCGCCGGCCGGGCGAACGATGAGCGCTGTGAGCAAGAGCCCCAGCGCAACCAGGCCAAAGGCGGACGCGACCCGCCGATGAGTCAGGGACACTCGCGCCACGAATTCTCCCACCATCCCCGTCCATCAGTTTTCGGCGTTCATGTCAAGAACCGCATTGGAGACCCCCCAGCTCGCGTGGAATGCCGTGAAGCTCGATGCGCACCAGAGCATTGCCATGGCCTCGAAGGTCTCGGACGCTCGACGACGGCGTGCCGGCGCGAACGGGCCTGCTCGAATTGCTCAGCACATGGACGCCGTCGCACGCGGCCCCGGCGATGTTGACGTACCGTGGGTGAGCCGGTCACGACGGCGCTGCATCAGCAGAGAGCGCCGATCGCGATGAAGACTCGATTTGGAGGTTGGATTTGGAGGGGGAGGGAGCGAGAGACTACTTCGGCGGCTCGACTGGCTTCTTGGCGGCAGCGCGGCGGGCGGCGGCGCGGCGGCGGCGGTCGTAGGCGCTGGTGGCCTCGCGGATGATCTCCGGGCTCCCGCGGAAGACGAAGCGGGCGGCCGCTCGCACGATGTTCATCCTCGCGTAAAGGAGGTTCGCGATCTGGTTGCGGACGGCGAGCGCCTTGGCGGTGGGGCTCTCCGTGTTGCCCGGCGACGTCGGATGCTCGCGCAGCTTGGCGGCCAGCTCCCCAGCCTCGTCGAGCAGCTTGATGTCGAAGCCGCCGAGCCCGTCGATGGCGCTCTCGTGCTGCCGGCCGAGGGCCGCGTAGTCCTCGCACTTGGCGGCCAGCGCGTCCGCGGAGCCCGACTTGTCCTTGTACGTCTTCTGGAGCGCCGCGAGCTGGACGTCTTTTTCATCCTCGACTCCATCGTCGAAGTACCACTCCAGCACGGACTCGATTTCGTCGACCACGAGCTCGGCGCGTTCATAGGGAGCGACGGCGGAGGCGCCCAGCGAGCTGCGATACGCCGTATTCGACTCGTAGAGAGCTCGCTCCAGCGACCGGAGATCACTCCCGGTCTCCGCGGTCAGGTTGCGCTCCTTGTCGAACACCGAGTCCAACCCGGGCCGGCCCGCCTGCCCCTTGCCGGGCTTGATCGTTGCGGCGTACTTCTCGAAGAACTTGGCGACGTCGATGGCCTCTCCCATGAGGATGTGAATCGGCACGGGGATCTGAAGCTCTTGGACGGGAGACGCCTGAGCTTCGGCCAGCCAGCGCGGGAGGTGGGATGTCGTTACGGATGTACCACGGGGCATTGTTCGCGATTCCTTTCTGGTTCGATGAGCCGAAGGTGCGAGGGAAATCGGTAGGAGGCGCCGCGCCATGGAACAGCGCAGCTCACGAGGTTTCCAGATGTCCTGGGTGGGCTCCCCCATGTCCTGGAGCCGCCGAAAATGTCCTGGGTGGGCTCCCCCATGTCCTGGAGCCGCCGAAAATGTCCTGGGTGGGCTCCCCCACGTCCTGGAGCCGCCGAAAATGTCCTGGGTGGGCTCCCCCATGTCCTGGAGCCGCCGAAAATGTCCTGGACGGACAGGCACGTGTCCTGGAGCGGGCCAGTATGTCCTGGAGCGAACGGACAAGGCATTTGGAAGGCCCCGATGATGTCCTGAGCGCCTGGCATGCACGGAGTGAGTGAACGATCCCCACCCGGCCGCGAGCGAACCCCTGACTACCGTGTACACAAGACGCTAACGAAGAACGTTCCAGCGTGTCCAGCAAATTCTTTCGCGCGTCCCACGGCCCCCCGTCGCGTGGAGGCGCGCGGACAATGGCATGCACACGCCTTCCGTTTTACGCATCGCACGCCAGAGGCCCCGACTCTTGCGCTCCGGCGGTCGCCGTTGACTCCACGGCTGCGCGGGACGCGGACGACGTCGACGTGACATGGGAGAATGCGGGCTTCTCCGTCCTCCCTGCCGGGACCGGCGCGCGCAGCGGTGGGACGCCGCGAGCACGACAAGGGGGGGACAACTCCATACGACCCCGTCGCGCAGATATGGCTCGGACGGTCTATTTCACACTCGAACACGTGGAGTAACCACGGAGCTTGACGGGGGGCGTCCACAGGGACGATTCTGCGCGCCTACCGCGAAGAGTGGAGGCTGCGTCATGACGGAGTTGTTCGATAAGATCCGCGAGCTGGAGACGCTGCTGGAGCAGTCGGCAGGGATGCTCTACGGGCCGCCGCCGCGGGCCAAGCTGGAGCTCGGGACGTTCTCGCTCAAGCACGCGCCCGCCAAGGTGCTCAGCGGCAAGTACGTCGGCGACCCGCCGGCCGAGGCCTGGGTCAGCGTGACCGGCGGCGCCCCCACGCGCCAGGGAGCGACCCCCGGCACGCTCGAGGTCGACTTCGACAGCGTCAACATCACGGGGCGCTTCCTCGTCGCGACAGGGGATGACGCGGTCGGTGTGCGCGTGAGCGGCTCGGCCGGCTCGCAGGTCGGGACCACGCAAGTCGGAGGGAAGACGTTCGAGGTCTGGGAGATCGACCTCGGTCGGGCCAGATCAATCACCCTGCACGCCACCGGCCCCGGCGCCAAACCCTATGACGCGGTCGTCGTCGTCGTGCGCCCGCCGCGGCTCGGCATCGGCGTGTTCCGCGTGCCCGTCCTGCCGCTCGCCGTCCTGTACGATCCGCCGCAATCCGGCCCGAAGAAGAGCACCTCCTCGTACACCAGCAGCGAGGCGATCGGCTCCACCTTCACCGCCGAGCTCAAGAGCGACAAGTCCGAAGACAAGGCCGTGGACCCATCCGGACCCCTCGATCAGGCCGTATCCACCTTCCAGAACGTGGTCACCAACCTGACGACCGTCGCGAAGACGGCGGTGGCCGTGGGCCTCATGGCGGACACGCTCGGAAAGGCCATCACGGACAGGCTGTCTCTGATCTCGTCGTACGTCGGCACGGTGACCGCGCGCGAGATCACCACGACCTCGTCCGTCCAGCGACAGACCTACACCACGACGACCCAGCTCGACGCGACGTTCGGCACCGGATCCGGCGCGGGACCCGGCCGGGGCGATCGCATCCTCTACCTCCGCGACGTCGAGCTCGCGTGGGTCGCACACACCGACGGCGTGTTCCTCGAGTACATCGGCGCCGCGAGCTCGGGCCACCCCACCGTGGACGAGCTATTGGCCGATCTGCGCGTGGGCGCTCCTCAAGGGCGGAATACGCACCTCTCTCCGGCCGCCCTCCGTTCGGTGCTGTCCATCAACCCGCTCGTGGACGCGCCCGATCTCGGCTTCCACGCGTCCATCCCCGCGGAGCCGCGCTTCGGCCGGGTGCTGGTCAACGGGGCGGCCGCCGTAGATCTGACCGCGAGCGACGTCGACTCCGGCGTTCAGATCGCACAAACCATCAAGTACGAGAGCGGCGACGAGGTCGCCAACACCGATGTCACGAGCCAGGTGACCGAGTACAAGAAAGGCCTCCTGAGCGCGCTCGGCTGGGGCGTCACCGAGGACAAGAAGGTGACGATCACGACCAGCCACGCGACCTCCACCAAGCGCACGGCGACGAGCTCGACCAAGGTGTCCATCGACCTGCGCTGCGATCACCCCGCGACGTACCAGCTCTGGCGCGACCGCGTCTTCGGCGGCATCGCGATCGTGGTCGACATGCCAAAGCTGACGTCTTCGGCGGTGTTCGACTGGAGCTATTACATCAGCCACAACGCGGATCTCCCGGCCGCCGGCATCACGACGGAGGAGCAGGCGAAGGCCCACTGGGTCGATTACGGCGTCCGCGAAGGCCGCCAGGGAAACCTGACGTTCCACGCGCCCGAATACCTGGCCATCTACCCCGATCTCAAGGCCACGTTCGGCAAGAACACCAAGGCGGCGACCGAACACTACCTCTCGCTCGGCCAGAAAGACGGCCGCATCGGGCTCTTCGTCCTGCACTCCGCGGTCTTCGATTCGAACTATTATCACCCGGCGGTCAAGGGCTCGAAGCTCATGACCAAGGCCGCGTGGCGCGAACACTGGGCCAGCACCGGAGTCGACCAGGGTCTCCAGGCGCACCCGAGCTTCTCGGTGAAGGCGTACCTGGCCAAATACAAGGACCTCCAGGCGCAGTTCGGCACCAACTACCGCGCCGCGATCGAACACTACGTGACGACCGGGATGGCCGAGGGACGCACCAGCGGGTGAGGGCCCCCCCTGAATCAGCGCGTTACGAGAGCTCGACGAGGGGGCCTGTCGCGACGCGATAAGGCCCCTCTTTCCCGAACGTGTCGAGCGGGTCGCCGGCGAGGTGACCCAGCGTGTTCCACAGGTTGGAGACCTGGCGGTGGCCGGATCCTCCGGTGTCGACGCCCGGATACACGATCGTCCGGCCCCCCGTATTCAAGCCTAGATTTTTGCCGCCGATCAACACCACCGGGAACTCCGATGCTGTCGAGTGGTGCTGTTCGCCGTTGTCGCCGATGAAGACGATCACCGTGTTGTCGAGCATCGTGCCCGCGCCCGCCGGATCCGGCGCGTTCATGAGGTCCGCCGCCGCGGCCGCGATCATGTCGATCTGCTGGCGCGTCATGTCGTGGATCGTCTTCAGCGCGCCCGGGTCCGACGACGAGCTGTGGTGGAGGTCGTGGCGCGTGCGGCTGCGGTACGACGCGTCCGGCTCGCTCGGGTACGTCAGCGAGCCGAAGTCGTCGCCCGAGCCCGAGGTGACCACCGCGACGTTCGTGAGCTGGCCTTTCAACGCCGCCACCGCGAGCGTGAGCTGCGCGCCGAAACGATCCATGCAGTCCGTCGCGTAGACGGGCGACATGTCCGGGCTCGGCGGCTTCACCTTCGCGAGCTCGGACGCCATCATCGTGAGGCGCTGCTGGCGCGTGCTCAGCTCCTCGACGGAGGCGAGGTAGCTCTCCAGCTTCGCGCGCTCGTCGCTGCTGCCTCCGAAGGCGCTCAGCGCGGCCTGCACGTCCTTCTGCGCGAAGTCGAGCAACGTCTTGCGCTGCGCGAACTCCGCCATCTGCGAAGGCGATCCGACGAGGCCGAAGAGCGTCGCGAACGCCGCGAGCGGGTCCACGATCGCGGGCGCCGCGACCCCCGGAGCCGTCGCGCACGTCGCATAGCTCAAGCGCGTCGCGCCGACCGATCCGATCATGCCGAGGCGCACCACGTCGTACGGCGTCATCTGCCGCACGGCCGGGAGCGCGCCCAGGTACGCGTCGATCGTCGGACCGCCCGGCGATCCGCCCACCGTGCGCGTCGAGCTGAGCACGCCGTGGAACGCCGTGTGGCCGCCGCCCGTGATGCGCGACGAGAGGCCGAAGAGCACGGCCGTCTGGCTCGCGAGGCCCTGCGACGCGATCGACGGCAACGCGATCGTCTGATCGAACTGCGTCGCTGGAACGACGATCGGTGTGTCGTGACCGTAGAGCGAGTACCACCAGCGCTCGCCCGCGATCGACTGGCTCGCCTTCTCGTCGATCTTCGCCTGCGTCTGCGGATCGAGCACCGTGATCGGCTCGTAGCAGTTGCCCTCGACGATGAAGAGGAAGCGCGCGACCGTGGACGGGCCCGCGCTCGTGAGGCGCGACAAGATCGGCAGCAGCATCGCGCCGCCCGCGCCCGCGGCGATCGCGCGGAGCAAGGTCCTTCGGGTGAGTCGGCTCATTGGGCACCTCCGCTCGTGCGGTAAAGGACCGTGTCGCTCGACGCGAGGACGGCCAGCATGTCGAAGAACGAGCCCTGATCGAGGGCCTTTTCCATCGCGGCGAGCGTGCACTGATCGGCCATCGTCTCATCGCGCCCCATGAAGTATCGGAAGGCCTGGCGGATGAAGCAGCGGCGCGCGTACGGCGAGTCGCCGATCCGCTCGACGAAGTCGACCGCGTTCGTCACGGCGACGTCGAGCGCCGGGTCCGGCAGGTCGGAGAGCACGCTCGTCGCGTCGGGCGGATGCGGGGTCACTCCGTCGTCCTCGAAGCGGTCCCACGCGCGCAGGAAGCCCGCGTGGTTGTACATCTCGAACGGGTATCCGAGCGGGTTCATCAGGCGGTGGCAGCCCTCGCACGTCGCGTTCGCCTCGGTCGCGGCCTGCACGCGATCGCGCGCCGAGAGGTTCGGTCCGCGCGCGCCGAGCTTCGCCGCCACCATCACCAATTCGAGGCCGGGCACCGTCTCGCAGAAGAGGTTCTGGCGAACCCACTT
Organism: Polyangiaceae bacterium; assembly: GCA_046351455.1. GTDB lineage: Bacteria > Myxococcota_A > Polyangia > Polyangiales > Polyangiaceae > JADJRH01. The sequence goes on along the minus strand of JAXLYM010000021.1, from coordinate 152,121 downwards.
GCCGCGATGCACGAGGCTCGGATCGTCCTGGAAGTTGTTGCCGTGCGCGGAGAGCCACGCCGGGTGCGTCAGCACGCCGCTCCGCTGCTCGGCGGGCATCGTCACCCATCGGCCGGCGTCGGTCGCGGGCACGCCGTCGACGTCGTACACGCGCGCGGCCGTCATCGTGGACTTCGAGATGCTGTCCACGCATAGATTGAATTCCTTCGCGCAGGAGTCGTAGCCCATCTCCGTGCAGTCGCTGTCCTGCGCGCAGCTCATGCCGTTCGTGTCGTTGCGATCCGAAGGCAGGCGGTAAAGGCGCGTCGTCATCAGCGCCTTGAACACGTCCTCGTGGTTCTGCGCGGCGTCGAGCACGGTGCGCGCGACCGTGTCGTCGAGCTGCTCGTCGAGCAGCAGCTCGTAGCCGTAATAGCCGCTCTGCAGGTTCTCGTAGCCGAGCGACGTCTCGTCCCACATGCTGCTCGTCGTGTCGTATTTGCTCGTGAGACCGGGCGTGTCCTTGAACACCGTGTTCGCGTTGCCGTAGCCCAGCCACTCGCGGAAGAAGCCCGCGATGCGCGGCGCGAGCCAGTACTCGCCGCGCGACGGGAGGCGGCGCTCGTCGATCTCGATCGTGAGGTCGCGGCGGCGCTGCGTCGTGCCGTTCTGACAAGCGAGCGGCTGGCCGCCCGGATCCACGCCGCCGCCGTACGCGGTGATCAGCGTCTTGATGGTCGCGGGGTCCTGGATCGTGCCGTTCGCCGCGGCCTCGCTCACGAGGTGGAGCCACGGATGGCACCCGTCGTCCGGATCCGAGGGGCCGACGAAGCTGTTGAACGGCAGGCCCAACATCGGCGCGCCGGGGCGGTGGAAGCTCAACATGCCGCCGATCACGAGCGCGAGCTCTTCGTTGGTGAGCCGGTCGCGGCTCGGATCGTCGCCCTTCGCGCCGATCTCGGTGCGGAAGAGCGCGCCCGACGTGAGCCACGCGGCCTGCCCCACGAGCGCGAGCGTCGCGGGTCGCTTGCTCACGTCACCGCCCTCGGCGTCGAGCGTCGTCTTGAGCAGCGCGCGCAGGTTCGCGTGCTCGGTGGAGGTCGGCGCCCGCGCGAGCACGCCCAGCGTGAGCAGGCGATCGACGTAGGTATCGATGCAGCTGTCCGACGGGCTCGCTTCGATCTGCGCGTCCGGCCCGAACATGCACGCGAGCGCGCCGTCGTCGTTGATGCCCTTGATTCGAAGGCCGCCCGTGAACGCGGGATCATGCGCGACCCAGCTCAGCGGCGCCTCCGGGAGGACCTGGAAATAAAGGTCGAGCGTGGCCGTGTCGACCGTCACGCCGGCCGCGTACGTGGAGTACGGCTGCGTCGCGAGCGCGGTGAACGGGTTCAAATGCGCGGCGCTCTCCGTGCCGCCGTGCCAGCCGTTCAAGGCTTGCGGCAATGCGTAGGTCCACTCGGGCGACTCGATGCGACGGAGGCGCGCGGGCGAGCTCGCGGGCGCCGCGTCCATGGGGCACGTGAAGAGCTGCGCTTGATCGAGCGTGTTCGGATCGTCCGAGGGCTGCGTGGGCTTGCTCGGGTCGTCCGCGCAGCTTCCCGGCGCGCCCGCGGCGATCCAGTCGCGGATCACGTCGGCCTCCGGGATCGGCGATGCCACACCGAGCGGCATCAGCGCGCCGCCCGATGGGCCCTGTGCGCCGCTCACCTTGAGGTAGAGCCAGCTCTGCTCCGGGTGGCCCGGCACGACGAGCTGTTTGCTCGGATCCTCCTGGCTCTTCAGCTTCACCCAAGCGCTCGGCTCGGAGGCAGCGAGAGGTGGGAATACGCCGCTCTGGCCGCCTTGGTGGCAGCTGGAGCCTGCGCAATGGCCTGTGAATACGGCTTCGACGGCGGGGAGCGTGGGCGACGCCGCGCAATCGCCGCCGCCTCCTCCCGTGCCGCTGGAGCCCGGACTGCTGTCGCACGCGGCGAAGGTGACGGCCGGCAACGCCAGCACGATCACGATCCCGACCGAGTGGTGGATCGAGGAAGAGAGCAAGCGCAAAGGGACCTCCTCGGCCGATGACACGGGACGGGTGGATCTCCGTCAAGCCGAAGGGAACCTGCGGGGCGCTCGCGTGCTCTATACTCCACCCCGCATGCGCCGACGCTGGCAACGCTACGTTCCGTTCTTCCTCGCGGCCCTCGTCGCGGCCGGAGGGGCCGACGCGCAGCCCTCGCTGCTCCACGAGTTCATCCCGCCCGACGCGAAGGACGACCTCGCGTTCCAGGCGACCACGAGCGACGGCGATCTCCCGGCCGCGATCCAGACGCCGAGCGGCCCCGTGCCCGCGCCGGATACGAAGAAGCCGCCGCAGCCGAACGATCACGTCTATTCGAGCAGCACCGTCGACGACGGCCCCGAGTCGACCTACGAGCCCGACCGCGACACCCGCAAGCCGAACGTCGAGCGCTACGACGATCCGTTCTCGCCCGCGACCGCGCCGTACAAACGGCTCCGCGCGTACGACGCCGTGGCCGTCGATTACACGCTCCGCGTCCGCAGCCGCTCGCTGAAGACGATCCCCGTCGGCGGCACGCTGCGCGCCGGCGAAGAGACGTTCTACGGGGATCTCTCCGTGGATTTGCTGCCGGACGAGCCGGTGCGCCTCCCCACCGTCGGCCCGGACGCGCGCGTGCTGCGCGCCCACTTGAACCCCGAGGCGCAGGTCGAATTCCTCCGCGACGGCGCCGACAACTGGTTCGTCCGCGGCAAGGTGCGCCAGCGCGTGCGCATCATCGAGCAGCTCGCGATCGCGCGCAGCGTGTTCGGCTCCGCCTTCGCCGACGCGGATTGGAGCGAGCTCCAGCCGTACGTGGAGGCGCCGCCCGTCGCGCACATCGAGGCCTTCCAGGAGGTCGCGCGCACCATCGGCATCTCGCGGCAGATGCGCCCGCGCGACGTCGTCGCGAAGATGGTCGAGTACCACCGCGCCTTCGAGCCGTCGGACGATCCGCCCCGCGGGCGCGGCGACATTTACCTGGATCTCAGCATCTCGAAGAAGGGCGTCTGCCGGCACCGCTCGTTCGCGTTCCTCGTGACCGCGCTCTACATCGGCATCCCCGCGCGCATGGTCGTGAACGAGGCGCACGCCTGGGTGGAGGTGTACGACGCGACGCAGTGGCACCGCATCGATCTCGGCGGCGCGGCCGCGAACCTCGAATCGAACAACGATCCGAACCGCCCGCCGTACGTCGCCCCGCCGGACCCGTACAAGTGGCCCGCGAACCAGGATTCGGGGCAGCACGCGGCGAACCGCGCGCGCCAGCAACAGCAGGCGAACGCGTCCCCGAGCGGCTCCGCGAGCGCCGGCCCCGCGCCGAGCGGCTCCCCCGCCGCATTGACGCCGAGCGCGAGCGGCTCCCCCGCGGATCCGAACCGCCCGCCGACGGAGGTGATCGTCGGTGATCTGGAGTCGCGGGTGCTGCGCGGCGCGCCGATGCGCGTGCACGGCGAGATCAAGAGCGCCGGCTCCCCGTGCCCGCACGTGCGCGTGGACGTGCTCCTCGTGAGCCCCGAGGCGCCGCAGGGCGCGGCGGTCGGCTCGCTCTCCACGGACGATCGCGGCACGTTCGACGGCCCGGTGGTGGTGCCGAGCGACTTCCACCTCGGCTCGTACGATCTCCTCGTGCAGACGCCCGGCGACGCGGTGTGCGCCGCCGGCGAGAGCAAGCGCTGATGAGCGGCATCGGCGCACGCCCGGCCTCTTCGAGCGCGCCTCCACGCGCGCCCGGCCCGGCGATCGGCGTCGGCGGCGTGATGCTCGATCGCAGCGGCTCCGAGCCGAGCGTCGTCCTCGTGAAGCGCGGCAACCCGCCGCGCGCGGGCGCGTGGTCCCTCCCCGGCGGACGCGTGGAGCGCGGCGAGCGCCTCGCGGAGGCCGTGCGTCGTGAGGTGCTCGAAGAGACGGGCCTCCTCGTGCGCCCCGGCCCGCTCGTCGCGGCGGTGGAGCTGATCGACGACGCGTTCCATTACGTGGTGCTCGATTACTTGTGCGAGGTCGACGGAGGCTCGCTGCGCGCGGGGGACGACGCTGCGGACGCCGCGCTGGTGCCGGTCAGCGAGCTCGTGCGGTACGGGGTGACGCCCGCGGTGCTCGACGTGGTGGAGCGCGCGCTGGGGATGGAGACGAGCCGCGACACGCTGCTCCCGCCGGAGGACGCGCCGCTCGACGAGACGACGTACTCCGACGACGCGGTGACGGCGGACGGGACCGATCCCGTGCTCTGAACCGCGTATGCTCCGTCCCCATGGCGGTGGTGCTCGCTGTCTCTCTCGGCGTCGCGGTGTTCGTCGGCGCGATCATCTGGTTCGTGATGTGGATCGCGGGCCTCACGAAAAAGAAGCCGTCGCAAGGGGCGTTCGCGGCGTACGACGAGGTCGGCCGCGCGTTCGGCCTCCCGACCACGGCCGCGCTCTACACGCCGCAGGAGATCACGGTCGGCGAGCGCCGCGTGAAGGTGCAGATGTTCGGCGGCGGAAAGAACGGCCCGCCGATGTTGCGCGTGATGCTGCCCGTCGATCCGCTGGTGAGCGGGGCAGCGGCGCGCCGCGACCAGGGCGTGTACCGCGACACGGCGAAGCGCCGCGTGACCGGCGAGCTCCCGGTGCTGTTCCGCAAGGAGAAGCCGCTCGACGCCTTCGGAAAGCGGATCGGGCTCAACGTGGAGCACCAGACGGGGGACGCTGCGTTCGACGCCGAGGTCTACATCGAGAGCGACGCGACGACCGCGGATCTCGAGGCGCTCTTGTCGGACACGACCACGCGCCAGGCGGTGCACCAGCTCCTCGGCGGCCGCGCGATGAGCGTGGAGCTGTTCCGCGGCGCCTCCGACGTGCGCCTCACGATGATGCGCCCGACGGCGGCGGACGCGGAGAACATCGCCCCGCTCGTGGAGCGCCTCGCGGTGATCGCGGAGAACCTCCCGTCGTTCGAGCGGAGCCCGGTCGGTCGCGCGGCGCCGCTGCGCACCACGGTGGCGGCGATCGTGGGCATGGGCGGGGCCATGGGAGCGCTGGTGTTCGGCGCGGTCAGCGCGACGCGGTGGGAGATCCTCACGGCGGGCGTGCTGGGGAAATGCGTGCTCGCGGGCTTCGTGGCGTGGGCGGTGCTCAGCGTGATCGCGTTCGTGACGATGCGCGGCAAGAGCGACGCGCTGCGGGCGTACGGCTTCGTCTTGTTCGGCGGCCTCGTCGTGTACCCGGCGATCGGCGCGGGCCTCGGCTCGATGGCGAACGCGACGCTCGACGAGGGCCCAGCGACGGTGCACGTGGCGCCGATCACGCGCCGCTACACGACGACGTCAAAGAACAACACGACGTACCACGTGGTGCTGCAATCCTGGCGCCCGGACCGCGACGGCATCGAGGTCACCGTGACGCGCGACGCCTACATGAACGCGATCGGCGCGAGCCTGCGAGTGACCACGCGCCCGGGCCGCTTCGGCTGGGAGTGGCTCGACCGCTCCGTGGGATTCCAGCTGATCCAGCCGAAGAGCAACGGCGCGCCTTGAGCGGAAGGCGACGCGCTCACGAGGGGAAGCGAGAGGATCACAGACGCTCGCCGGAGCGCCAGATGCTTTGAGCGACGTCGCGCATGACGACGACGAGGCCAGTCCATGCATCTTCGGGGAACTGCGCCAATGCCAGCATCACGCGGCGATGAATCTCGGCGCCGGTGGGGCGCTTCAGTCGCACGATCAGGATGCCCGCATGAGGCTCGTCGCGCCGCTGCACGAAGCCTTTGTCCGTCGTGATCAACAGGCGCTGTTGCTCATTCGCGAGCCGCCAGATGCCTTCGTCGGTCAGCCCTTCGTCGGGCGTACCGCGAACATCGAGCACGTCGTGTCCGGCGCTCCGCAAGGCCCCCACCGTGGAATTGGGGATGTTCTCGTCGACCAGGATCTTCACGCGGGCTGCAGCGAATCCAGGAGGCCGTCGATCGGGGCGATCTGCTCTTCTGCGAGGCTCGCGGCGTAATCGAGACAAGCGAGGACGTCCTCGCGGGTGAGCCGCGGGTACTCGCGGAGAAGGTCCTCGATCGTGTCGCCGCCCGCGAGCATGTGGACGACCTGGTGGACCGGGATGCGCGTGCCTTTCACGCAGGCCTGGCCGTGGCAGATGCGGGGATCGATGGAGATGCGATCGTTCATGTGCAGCTCTCCGAGGTCACCTTACCTCTCGCGCGGCGAAGAGGCGAGGAGCGAATACGGGTCGCCTGTTCAACTGTCCCGCGCCGACGGGCGGGTGCGAAGATGCCCGTGATGGCGAGATCGGATACGAAGCAGGTCGCACGAGCGGAGGGGCGGCTGCGGAAGTGGGATGAACTGACGGAGGACCAGCAGGGCGCTTTGGAGCGTGCATGCGTGCTGCTTGGCGATATGGCGAGCAGAAGTTGGGAGCCGCCGAAGGACGGCGGGTCTCGTTTGTATGACTTCCTGCCGCCGATCGATGCCGAGCGGCACAACCATGTGCTGCTCATCGATGGTGGTCGGGGGACCGGGAAGACAGCGGTGTTGATCGCGCTGCTGAGCTTGTTGAGCCGCAAGGTTCGCGGGCAAGACATCGGAGACGACAACACGGACGAAGGGAAGAAGATAAGAGAGCTTGCAGACCTCGTCGCTGGAGTGGTGCCAGTTGGGCTGGTGGACCTACAGCCATTGCCACCATCGACGAACCTCCTTATTCATCTCGTCGGGCAGCTTCAACGTGTCGTGGAGGCTCTGAGCAATGGAGTGACGGGAGGCCGTCACGCCTCGAACGAGCGCGCTCCTTGGGAGGCAGAGGATCATCCGGAGTCCGCTGTACGCAAGGCGTGGCGTGATTTCCTGAATGCTGCGGCCCTCGGTTGGGGAGGAGAAGGGGTCGAGGCTCGGCGCGCGCACCTTGATCCGGAAGCGTTCACATTCGAGCTGGAGCAGACCGAGCGGTCACGAATCGACGTGCCGCGCGCTTTCCGGAACCTTCTTGACACGCTCGCAAAGAGCTTTCGCGACCAGCGGCTAACATCAGGTTTGCTCAACGAGCGATATCCGCTCTTTTTGATTCCCGTGGATGACGCGGACATGAACCCGGAGCGGGCCGTAGAGCTACTCGACCTCGTGCGGACGCTCTGGCACCCGAGGGCGGCGTTTGTCCTCACGGGTAACAGCGATTTGTTTCGCGCACGCCTTCACGCGCAACTAAGACGCTTCTTGATTCCGACAAGCCCCCTTCACCAGGAGACTGGCCGCGTCACGGACGTCGTGCATCTTGAAACTGACCTCGTCCGCCAGATCTACCGCAAGGCCATCCCCCCTGCACATCGACTCCACCTTACCACTCTTCGCCCCGAGGCCCGACAGAAGGTCATGAGCAGAGCTCTGTCGCGCGTCCCAGCGCCAGAGCATCCTTTGCACCTCCAACACCTGACGGAGTACTTCGATCTCGTGCCTGACGCCGCCTCGCTGCTCCCGGAGAACCTGCGCGAGCTGATAGACATTCAGACCTGGTTGTCTCTGCACGCGGACAGCATGACCCCTGCCAAAGGGCTTCGAGCGGCACGGCTTCTGCGGCTGCTGACGAGCGAGGACTTCATCGATGAGCGTTCGGACGGGGACGACGAGTGGCCTTCGGGGACGTCCTGGGAAGCCCAGCAGCAATGGCGGCTGGCGAACGGCTTCAAAGTCTTCGTCCTGGAAATTCTCACGCCACCGTTTCCTCGAACGATCTGGTTGGCCAATTCTGCGCGCTTGCAGGTCGTAAGCCCACGAGCAAGCGAGCGTGAGAAAGGCGTTAAAATCTTCTGGCTGGATACCAACCGAAGAATTGGTAGGGAGCGAATCACACCAGCCCTCCCAGCCCTCGTGACCGCAACCACCCCAGGCGGACGCTTCGACTGGCCCCTTCCGGACACCAACAGCGTCATCGATCTCAATGCGCTTCACATCTGTCTCCAGGCTTCCCTCGATGAGGAGGTCCGTCCTGCGATGCTTGTGAAACGGTACATCGCAACAATTCTGGACTACGAGGACTTCTGCGCGTCGGAGGGGCCCCGAGATGCTGCACAGAGCATCCAATCCGTTCTGCAAGCCTTGGGAAAGAAGGTTCAATCGTCAGGGCCAGCATGGGAAACATTGGCAAGCCTGATGCCAGAGCGAGCGAACAGAAGCGCAGATGACAGAGGGAATGCCTTGGCTTCGTGGGCAGAGCGCCGTGTCGCTTGGTTCGCGGCCCCGGAGATGGGGCTTGGGCCCGACGAGGCTAACCGATGGCTCGCAGCGCTGAAAGATGCGTTCGGGGACAGTTGGGCCACGGTCAAGACAAGTATCCAGGACTCGTGGACCAATTTGCTCCAGGAGCGCGGCACGACCCCGGCGGCGTTGACATGGGGCGCCCACCAGGACGAACGGCTGAAATTCGACTGGGTGTCCGAGATCGAGCAATCGAGCCGTAGGGCACTCTACTGGGCGAATCTCGTGAAGCAGTTGTCCGCAATGGACATTCCCTTCGTAGCCGCGGGACCGGCAACCTTCTGGCCAACCTATGTGAGCAGCGTCCCCGAACGTGCGGTGACGCTAGCTGAGCTTCCAGAGTCGACCATTCAGAAATGGGAACACAGCCTGAGGCGCTTGCAGAACGATCGACATGTGATGAGTGGTGGCTTGTTAGCTCTTTGGAAGCTTCTCGGCGACGGCTTGGCCGCTCAAGGACTTCCCCCTGCGCCCAAGGCTCTGAACCTCAAGTCCATGAAGCAAGCGTATAAGGATACGACCAGCGGAACCCAGCCCTGGATATTCGAACCTTCGTCAACAAGCTACCTCATCGAACACGATTTGAAGTTCCGAAGCGGCAAATTCACGTGGACCCTCGACTCGAAGCTCTCCAGCCCGCTGGCAAGAACTCTCTTCGAGCTGTTCTGGGATTTCACTGTGGATGCTAGCGACGTGGATAACGTAGAGACGTCAGACGGGGTAGACGACGGTCATCTCCGGTGGTGGCCGGCGATCGGGCGCAGCCCGTACACCGGCGGACCGATTTACGGGTGGCCAGCAGTGGATTGGTGGTCCTTCCTGGATCACCATCTGCTGGTGGAGCTGTGGAACAAGAGATGTGCATGGCTACAGGCCCGAGCGGAAGCCGTTCGGGGCTCTGGAGAGCTTGGCGAGGAGCTCGCTTTTTGGTACGTCCGCGTCGTGGATGGGCTCCTCATGTCACGAGGTTTGCACGAGGATCACTGGATGAACTCCCCCCGCGTGGAGAATTGGAGCTCTATCTTCGCTACAATGGAGGGCCGCTTCGCCAATCGGATGTCGATAGGTGCCCGCTGCGTATGCTATCGGGAGTGGTTCTACCGAGTGCCCCTTCTCGCTGCCCCCGAGTCCGGGCTGAGCGAAGAAGCTGCAGAACGGATCCTCACGGCTTTCGGTCATCGGCTTGACACCTCTCTCTTGCGCTCCGCGCGTCGCGATCGGATCAGGGATACGTTCGGCTGGAGCGAGAAGGATCCCATCGAAGAGCACCTCGCATCGATCGACGCTGATGTTCCCAAACACCCGTGGATTGAGCAGATCGAAAAGGCAACCCCCGCAAAAAACAAGGACGCTCCACAAGATGCCCCGCCCCGTCGCCGACGGTCATCTCCTCGCAAGAGCTGAGGCCTGGCCCTTCCTCTCCAAAACGGCCCTCTCCCAGGCGACAATCTGTCTCCGCAGGGACGAGCATGGCTGCCTCGAGAGGGAAACCCGCGCCGTCGCCGAGGATCTCGAGCGCGATCTCCAGCGGCACGCGGCCGGCCGATCGTTGGATGTCCTCGCCTCGTTGCGCGATCATGCCTGGTTCGACGGAATCTCGCACGGGGATGTTACGCTCGGACAGCACCTCTGCCGGCTCGCGAACGCGCTGGTGGAGCCCCAGGGAGATCGCGTCGCGCTCCGGCAAGATGGAGACTTCGCTGTACGGCTGGAGCGCCAGAGGTGGCTCTCCCTCTTCCTCCCGAGCGATCTGCTGATCGCCGCGCGATACGCCTCCCTCGACGGCATGAGGCCCCCCACAGCTCATCTGTCACTCTGCACTCCGGGGCTCCTTTCGCTCCTCCACGAGGGGCTGGTGTCGGAAACACACGTCCACCTTGGAGCAGCTGTTCCTTTCGATCTGCTCTGGACGGGTCTCATGGACGGTCTCCGGTGCGACTCCCGAGACAACATCGCCCCCCTGAAAAAGAAGCTCACAGCCTTCGGTGATCCGAAGACCTCGGTGCTGCGACTCATCGCAGCGGCGGGCACGCGCTTGCTCCTCGCCCAATTCCTTCAAGCGGATGACAGGCAATCCAGCGGAACTTTCTCGCAATTCGCAACGCGGGCCTTTCCGGAAATCGCGTCGCATATCAACATGTCGATGGATGTGGCTGCCGAAGAACGCCTTCTCCGACAGATGGTGCGCTCGCTGCTCGACGGACGCCTCCCCGACTACTTGTCCCTCGCAGCGCTCGAAAGCGCCTATCGGCGTCTGGCGGGCCGGCCGCTCCGAGGAAGAGCGCGGACCTTGGAAGACGTGGCCACGCGAGATCCACTCTCCACTTGGCTGCCGACCGGTGCGGGCCACGCATCCTCGGAGACACAATTCCTCCTTCGCGCCATCCGCTACATCCGGCATCACGGGATCGACGATGAGCCTTTCGCGCGCGTCTTCTGGCAGTATGTGCGCGTCCGCACCATCCTCTACAAGTACCTTGTCCAGGAGCCGGGGACGTCCGGGCTGGACTGGTTCAAACAACATTACGACCGCATCTCCCCGCTGCGCAAACCACTCGAGAAGGTCTTGTTTGAGAGCGGACTGACGATCGCCGCGCGCGACGTGAGGCTCGGCTCTTTCGAAGGCCGCACCTCACCGGAGCCGCGATGGACAAAGGTCCGGGACATGCTGCGATACGCCGCCCGCCAAGCCGCACACTTCCCATATCGGAGCGGGGCAGAAAGGGCAGAAGTGGGGCTGATCCTGCACTTCTTGAAGAGCGCCACTCACGACGGGCGACCTTGCGCAGAGCCGAACCAACACGCTCACGGTGCCCGATTTGGTGCATGGTTCTACCAGCGTCGGAAAGAGGTCATCGCCATCAAAACGGCGCTCGACAACGATCCGCGTCTCCTTTTGTTGCTCCGCGGAGTAGACGTGGCGTCGTCCGAGCTTTCGGTCCCGACATGGCCTTTGGTGCCTCTCTTTCACCGCCTTCGAGAAATCTCGCACCGTGTGGCCGACAACCTCGCCCGCGAAGAGCCCGCTCTCGGCGTCCGACCGCTGCGCGTCACGTGCCACGCAGGAGAAGACTACCGCCGACTCGTGGAAGGGCTAAGGAGAGTCCACGAGCTCCTCGACACGAGGATCGTGGGCGCCGGCGATAGAATTGGACACGGGCTCGCGCTAGGACACGATCCGGAGCTTTGGGCCCGCGGAGCAGAGGTCACATTCCAGCCGCTCGAAGATAGGCTGGATGACCTCCTGTGGGAAATCGAGCGCTACACGAGGGGTGAGATCGACACCGATGCCTCGCGCCTGGCCGCCGTCAGCGCCGAAGCCCTCCGCCTAGGAAAGCAGATGTTCGGTACTACTATCTCCAAGAGCGTCGAAGACCTCTTGGAGGCGCGAAAGCTCCGGCATGACTCCGATGTCCTTCGTCGCCTCGCCTACCCTTTCATCCGCCTCTCAAGCATCGCAGTCGCTGGCGCACAGCCGCTCCTACTCGGATACCTCACCGATCAAGCGGTCTACCATCGAGGACGTGTACCACTGCCAATCCGCCTCACTTCCGGGGAGCTCACATTCCTCAAGAGAGCACAGCGGTGGCTGCGCACCGAGATCGCCAAGCGCGAGATCACGATCGAGAGCAACCCCTCCAGCAATTTCCTGATCGGCGACATGCTGACCCTGGGCGAGCATCCTTCGTTCAGGCTTCAACCGCTCTCCGGGACGACCTCGGACGAGATGGGGCCCCCTCTACCCCTCTCCGTGAATAGCGATGATCCCGTGAGCTTTGCCACGAGTCTCGCCGACGAGCACGCGCACCTCTACGGCGCGCTGATTCGCCACGGAGTCGGCCACGCGCAGGCGCTGGCGTGGTTGGAGGCGCGTCGCCGAGACGGTCACCGTTCACGCTTCACGCTGCCAGCGAGCTCGGTTCGCAAAACCATGGAGAAGCTCGCCCGGCCACCGCGATGACGAAGTGTTCTTCGATCACGGCGTCACCCACGGTGACAGGGCAAGCCTCACGACTTCCTATTGCCCCACGATGAACGTCGGCCCGTCCGCCCCTGTCGCGCCGCTCTGGCTCTCCAGGCCCTTCACGAACAGCGTGCCATTGTCGAGCGCCGTCGGGTACTTGTAGACAATGCTGTTGTCGCGCGCGTCCAGCACGAGCGGCTCCACCGTGTCGGCTCCGATGTCGTACGCGAAGATGCCGTAATTCGCCTCGTAGACGATCTTGTCGCCGCTCTTGCACCACGTGGTCGTCGACGTCGGGTAGTGCGCCTCTTTGAACGTCTCGTTCAGCTTGTACTCATTGCCTTTGATCTTCTCGCTCAGGTTCTTGCGTGAGTCCGTCGCGGCGTCGTATTGCCAGAAGTCGCCGCCCTGGGAGTAGACGACTCCGGCCTTGTCGTACGCCGCGCCGCTCACCTCCTTGTCGTTCTGCGCCCACTTCGCCTTCGGCGCGCCGAGCTCCGCCGTCCAGATGCGGCCGCCCTCATCGAAGATCAGCGTCGTGCCGCTCACCGCGAAGTTGTGGAACTCGCCCATCGCGTTCGGCGCGATCAAGTCGTCGAACACCGCGACATCGCTCTCCGCGCCGTTCGGCGTCCACTTCTTCAGATGCAGCTTGCCGGCGTCGTCGAGGATCGCCGCGTACACGTCTCCCCCGTCCACACCATACGACCACCACTTCTGGCCGTACGGCGGCGCCGGGAGCGTCCACTTGCCCAGCTTCTCCTCGTTCTTGCCCACGGAATAGACCTGCGCGCCGTCCAGCACGTTCATCGTCGCGATGATCGAGGTGCTGCCGACGAAGTTCAGGTTGTCGATCGGATTCGGGCTGCTCGGAGCCACGAGGAACGGAGGAAACGAGTAGTCCGTCGTCTGACTCGCAGGCTGATCGAAGCTGTGCAGGCGCGGGTCGCCGGCCGCCGCCTCCACCCAGAACAAGAGGTTGCCGGCCGCCTGGAAGTCCTGCGCGGGGCCCTCCAAGAACGTCTTTCGCTTCCCCTCCAGCTCCGCGCGCAACGACTCGAACTCCGCGAGATCCTCTTCCTGCGTCTGCGCGCCGCTGCCACCGCCGCCACCACAACCGATGAGCGCCGCCGCCGCGAAGGCCGAAATGACTGTCATCCTGAAGCTCATGACAAAGCTCTCCTCTCTCCGCCAGATAGGCAACTCCGCCCCGACGGAGGAGCGCACCCTACCACGAGCACCCCGGCAAAAAGCCGAGAACGTCCCGCGCGATGGTCAAAGAATGTCCGGGATCCCCCCCTTGGTGAGGGCCGCTCAGGCGCCCACGTAGACAGGCGTCTTCTTCCCGAGCGTGGACAGGCCCTCATAGGCGTCCTTCGTCGAGAAGATCTCGTTCAGATGCGCCATCTCCATCGCGAGCCCCTCCGCGAGCGACACCTTCGCGCCCTCGTCGATGAGCTTCTGCGACAGCCGGAGCGCGATCGGCGCCTTTCCACCGACCCGCTTCATCGCCTTCGCGAGGTTGTCGTCCCCCTTCGTATCCGCCTTGCCCTCACGCAGCGCATCCGCGTCGTTCGCCGCGAAGAACGCCTCCATCGCGGCGTGCTTCGCCGACAGGGCCGGACGGACACGCTCCCCGGGAACGCCCTTCTCGATGGCACCCCGAATGGCGCTCTCCAGATCCGCGTGCGGCACGACCATGTCCACGAGGCCCATCGCCTTCGCCTCCTCGGCGCCGAGCGTCTGCCCCGTGAACACCATCCATCGCGTGAGGCCGACTCCGATGCGACGACTGGTGCGCTGCGTCCCGCCGAGGCCCGGGTAAATGCCGATCCCCGTCTCCGGGAAGGCCAGAGTCGCCGCCGGCGTGGCGATCAGATAATCGCACGCGAGCGCGAGCTCCACACCACCGCCCAGCGCAAGCCCATGGAGCCGCGCCACCACCGGCTTCGGACAAGCGTCGATCGCCGCCAGCAGATCCTGCCCGTCCTTCGTGAAGTCGTACGTCTTCTTCAGATCCTTCGCCTCGATGTTCTTCACGAAGAAGCGGATATCGGCGCCCGCGACAAAGGCCTTCCCGCTCCCGGCGATCACGATGCCCTTCACGGTCGGATCCGCCGCCGCCGCATGGAACCTCTCCGCGAGCTGCCCCACGACAGCCTCGTTGAGCGCGTTCATCGCGTCCGGGCGCTGCACGGTGATCGTGGCGACGCCATCATTCACGTTGCTCCGCACGAGCTCGAAGACGAAAGGCTTCTTCGAAATCGCCTGATCTGCGAGCACCTTCGGCACCTCGAATCCCCACTTGCCCGCGAGCTCCGACACGAGCGAACAGGCCTTCTCGACCCCGAGGCGATTCATCATCTCGAAGGGCCCCCTCGGCCACCGGAGCCCGACGCGCGCCCCGATATCCGTATCTTCGATGCTCGCGACTCCCTCCGACACGAGCTGCGCCGCCACCAGCGAGGTCACCGCCGCGAGCCGACTGCCCACCTTCTCGAACAAGGCCTCCTCCGCCGTCCCGTCGAGAGGCCACAAGGCGCCGCTCTTCACCTGCTCCGCGAGCTTCTCGGCGGGGGCGTACATCGGGCCGAAGGCCTGGCCCAGCGTCGTCGCCGCGTGCAGCGCGATCGGCACGCCCGTCACGTTCATCAGCTCGAACGGGCCCATCCCGACGCCGAACGTCTTCTTCGACGCCGCCTCGATCGTGGCGATGTTCGCGACTCCCTCTTGCAGGATCCGGACTGCCTCGTTGAGCCACGGGACGAAATACCGATTCACGATGAACCCGGACGCGTCCGCGCTCGCGATCGGCGTCTTGCCGATCTGCTCCTGCACCGTCCACGCGCGCCGCACGGCCGCGGCGTCGCTCTTCTTGCCGGGGATCACCTCCACGAGGCGGTTCTTCGCGGGGTGATAGAAGTAGTGCAGGCCGATCACGCGCTCGGGGTGCGCGAGGCCCTCCGCGAGATCCGTCACCGCGAACGACGACGTGTTGGTGCCGAGGATCGCGTCCGGACGCACCACCTTCTCCAGCCGCTCGAACACGCCGCGCTTCACGCCGAGGTCCTCGAACACGGCCTCCACCACGAGATCCGCCGCCGCGAGCGCGCCGAAGTCCGCCGTGCCGGTGATGCGACCGCGGATCTGCTCCACCTGCTCCGGCTTGAAGACCTTGCGAGCGACGCCCTCCGCGAGCGTCTTGTCGATGATCGCGAGCCCGCGGCGGACCTTCTCGTCGTCGAGATCGACGAGGATGACCGGGAAGCCGCTCTGCGCCATCTTCTGCGCGATGCCGCTGCCCATGTTGCCGGCGCCGACGACGGCCAGCGTGCGAATGGGATTGTCGTGCGTGGTGCTCATGAGGCGCCCTCTAACAGAGCGAGCGGCGGCAAGCGACAACAGACGCGCTCCCCGCCGTGCGCAAAGATTTTTCGCCCTCCCCTCGCCTCGCGGCCTTGGCTTCCTCGCCTCGGACGTGCCACAAAGGGGACCTCGCCGGCTGCGACATCCATGGAAATTCAAGCGCTCTTCGACTCGATGGCCCGACACGGCGTGAAGCTGCCGCGCGTGGCGATAGAGCCCGACGATCGAGCGGGCCGCCGCGTCACCGCCGCCTCCGACATCCGCGAAGGCGAGACGGTGCTCGCGATCCCGGATCCGGCCATTTTGACGCTGGATCTCGCGCGCAAATCGGCCATCGGCAAGCAGATGCGGGAGGCCGACATGGACCTTCCGAGCGGCCACTCGTACCTCGCCGCGTACCTCCTCCAGGAGCGAAAACGCCCGGATTCGCCGTTCGCCGCCTACCTCGGCACGCTGCCCACGCGCTTCCCGACGGTGCCTCTCTACTCCGCGAAGGAGCTGCTCCCGTACCTGCGCGGCAGCTTCGCAGGGTCCTTGATCGTGCGGCGAAAAGAGACGATCTGCCGCGACTACCTGGAGCTGCGGGACAAGGTGCCGGCCTTCCGCGACGTGACGCTGAAGGACTATTTCTGGGCGCGCACCACGGTGGTGACGCGCGTCTTCGGCGTGAAGATGCGCGGCGCCTCGACGGAGGCGATGGTGCCTCTCGCGGACATGATCAACCACAAGCGCCCGCCCGCGATCGACTGGACCTACGACGACGAAAAGCGCGCCTTCGTGATGACCGCGTCGCGCGACATCGCGAAGGGCGAGGAGCTCGTCGACAGCTACGGACGCAAGCCGAACGGCCGCTTCTTCGTGCACTACGGCTTCGCGCTGGAGTCCGGGGCGGACGACGAGATCGAGGTGCACCTCGCGCTGCCGAAGGGAGACGCGCAGTCCGCCGCGAAGACCAAGATCCTGCGGCGCCTCGGCGGCCCCGAGGGCGATTATCGCCTCACGAACAAGCTCCGCAACGACGACACGCAGCGCACCTTCACGTTCCTGCGCGCGTGCGCCGCGAGCGGCTCGGAGATCGCGCGCGTGGCGAAGCTCGTGGAGGAGAGCAAGCCAGTGCCGGCCCTCTCCGCCCGCAACGAGATAAGCGCCCTCGCGATGCTGGACCGCGCGTGCGCCGCTTCCCTCGCGAAGTTCGACTCACCGGACGAAGCGGAGGATCTGGAGCTCTTGTCGCGCCCGGATCTGACCGTCAACGTGCGCAACGCGATCCTCGTGCGCCGCGGCGAAAAGCGCCTCTTGAAGAGCTTCCGCACCCTCGTCGGCGCCGCGATCCCCCTGCTCCGACTGCCGCGCAAACACTTCTTCTCCGCCGCCGTGCACGAGCCGGGAGAGGCCTTGACGTGCTCGTACTTGATGGAGACGGCCCTCGCCCTGGCCCCCCGCGAAGCCCGCCCCCCGTCGTTCAAGAGCATCGGACTCTGAGAGGCGATACTGACAGCGATCAGTGGCTCTCTGCCTTGAAGTCGCCAGTCACGTGGAAGCGCTTTCCATCCGACGTGAACGACCCGTCCACCGCCCCGTGCAGCGCGCCTCTCAGCGCGGTCCCGGTCGCCTGATCGTACGTGATCGTCCCTTCGAGAGGCACCTTCAGCGCGAGCAGGCCCTCTTCGTAGCTGAAGAGGAACGCCACCTCGAACGTGGCAGTCTTCGCGGCGTCGTCCACGTAGGCCAGCTTGAACGTGGCGTTGTCCGCGCGCACCTTGCTGTTCCACGTCGCCGAGCCGAGGCTCAGCATCTCCACCACCTCTTCGGAGGACGGGGTGAGCGCGTCGCCGATGTGCAGCGGTTTGTCGAACATGCGCGGCTTCGGCTTGAAGAACGCCGCGACGTCGTTCACCACCTGATCACGCTCCGTGTCCGTGATGGCGCCGCCGCTCATGGCCGTCACGGTGAGCGCCGCGCCCGCTGTCTCGACGAGGTACGTGCGGTTCGCGACCGGCTCGTCCTCGTTCTCCACCTTCTTTTCGGGGCCGGTCGTGCGCACGGAGGCGTCTGTATACGCGACCTCCGCGCGCGAAACGTGGCTGTCCGCCGTCGCGAGCACCTTCAGCGTGAACCGCCGATGCGAGTGCACCTGCGTGCTGCCGGTGATGATCTGCTGTCCGACGGGCGTGAACTCCATCGTGAGATCGTCCGTCGATTCCCGGGCGATCGGCGCTCCGACGCTCGGTCCGACGGCGCCGATCGTGACGCCGCCGCCGCCGCCGCTGCCGATGCCCTCGGCCAAGGAGCACATGCCCACGACCCCGGCCACGAACAAGGCCAGCACGCCGAGGAGGATGCCCCACACGAGGCCCGATGATTTTTGCGATCCGCCGTTCCCCGCGCTCTGCAGCGTCGGTGCCTGCGGCGGATAGCCACCTTGCCCGTACCCCGCGTTGCCCCAGCCCTGTTGACCGGGCGCCGGGCCCTGGAACGGCACCGGACCGTAGTTTCCGCCGGCCTGCGCCATCTGCCCGCCGTACCCCGGAGCCTGACCGAGATTGGCGCTCTGGTACTGCGGCGACTGCCCCAGATTGCCACTCTGGTGCTGCGGTGATTGGCCGTAGTTTCCGCTCTGGTGCTGCGGCGCTTGCCCAAGGTTGCCGCTCTGGTGCTGCGCCGCTTGCCCCAGATTGCCGCTCTGGTGCTGCGGGGATGGGCCGTAGTTTCCGCTCGGATTGGGCGGCCCCGTGACCGCGTGGGCCGCGCCGGACGAGGGCGGCCGCGCGCCGCTCGGATGCGGGGTGCTCTGCTGGAGCCACGCGTTCGTGTCGAGGTGCGGATCCGCGGGGACCGAAGGCGATGACGCGCGCGCCTCCGCCGAGGCGGGCGCCTGCACCTGCGCGCCGCCGGGGACCGCGATGCCGGCCGCGCGGGCCGCCGCCCCGAGCTCCTCGAGCGCCGCCGCCATCGACTCCGGCCGCTTCTCGGGGGCCTTTTCGAGCATGTGGAGCACCGCCGCGTCCAGCGAGCGCGGCAGTCCGGGGCGCGACGACGACATCGGCGGGGCCGGCTCGGTGACCTGCTTCATCAGCAGATCCATCAGCGTATCTCCGCTGAACGGCCGCCCGCCCGTGAGCACCTCGTGCACCATGATGCCGAACGAATAGATGTCCGACCGATGATCGATGGTGGTGCCGCGGCACTGCTCCGGCGACATGTAAATCGGCGTCCCGAGCATCGCCCCGGTGCGCGTGCGGTGCGCCATCTCGCTCTCGTGGAGGAGCTTCGCGATGCCGAAATCGAGCAGCTTGGGGAAGATGCCGCCGTCCTGATCGAAGATGAGAAAGACGTTCTCGGGCTTCAAGTCGCGGTGCGCGATGCCGTGCTTGTGCGCCGCCTGCAAAGCGCGGCCGATGGGCCACAGGATCGAGAAGGCCAGATCCGGCGGCAACGGGCCGTTCTTGCGCAGATAGGCGTCCAGCGTCATCCCCTCCAGGAACTCCATCACGAAGTAGTGGAGAGGCCCGGGGAGCGTGCCGAACGAGAAGATGTCGATGATGTTGCGGTGCCGGATCTGGTTCACGGCGCGCGCCTCGGAGACGAAGCGCGACACCATCTCTTCGCTCTTGGCCAGATCCGGATTCAGGATCTTCACGGCCGCGGCCTTGCCGATCACCGGGTGAACGGCGGCGTACACCTTGCCGAAGCCGCCCTCCCCGATCTTTCGCTCGATGCGGTATTCGCCGACCATCTGGCCGACTGCGAGCTCGTAATCTGCCGTCCCCATGGAGGGTGCTTCCTCTCGCGTGGTTGTTGGGCCGAGTTCCGACTCGAGGCCTCAGGGCTTGGGGTGCGCGTCGAGGAAGTCGAACACGCCTTTTCGGAATCCGTCCGACACGGCCGGCACGTGCTTGCCGCCGACGATCGTCCAGAGCTCTGCGTGGCCGCCCGGCTTGCAGTTGGAGCCGAAGATCTTCGTGGTCGTCTCGTCGCCCGCGAGGCCCGTGTCGAGGTCCATCGCCGGCCCGTCGACCGATGTCTCGTCGCACCCGTCGTGCGCCACCCAGTCTGCCACGGACTCTGCGGCGCCGGGATAGCTCACCACGAAGGTGCCGCCTGCGTAGGCGACTGTCTCGTCCATGTCGCCTTGAATGTGCGCGACGGCGACTGGCTCGCTCGCCTTGCACTTCGAGTCGTCTTTGTAAGTGTCCCCCGCGAGGGAGACGATGGCGGCGATCATGTCCGCGTGGTCGCAGGCCATGCGGTACGACATGAAGCCGCCGTTCGAGTGGCCGACGAAATAGACCCGCTTCGGATCGATGTTGTACGCGCCCTTGATCTGGTCCACGACGCCCGCGAGATAGGCCGAGTCGTCGACGCCCGTCGCGCCGAAATCGCAGCACGCGTCGGTCGCGTTCCAGAAGCGCTTGTTGTTCGCGTCCACCGTCCCGTCGGGGACAGCGTAGATGTAGCCGCGCGCGTCCGCCTCGCCCTTGAGCTTGAAATAGAGGTCTTCCTGCACGAGACCGGAGGCGCCGTACCCGTGCAGCAGCACGAGCAGCGGGGCCGGCTTGCTCGGATCGTACTTCGACGACACGTGCATGGTGACGGGCCGATCGCCGCCGATCACGTCCGACCCGCCGGAGCCGCCGCCTCCGGCGGACGTCGTCCCGCCCGTGGCGCCGCCGCCGCCCGAGGACGTCGTGGTGGAGCCGCCGGAGGACGTGCTCGTGGAGGTGGACCCGCCGGAGGAGCTTCCGGTCTCGGCCGAGTTGCAGGCCACGGCAAAGAGGGCCATTCCGAGCAGAGCAACGAGAGACGCTGGGCGCGCGCGCATGGCCCGCGATGCTAGTTCACGGAGGAGTCGATTTCTACGCGGAAATCACGACCCCGAGGCGAAATTCCCACAGGTTCCCCTCTCATCGTGCGAGGTGTATGCTGTCCGTCCCATGGATGGCATTCCCGACAAACCAGGAAAGAAGCCCTTTCTGGAGACTGACTTGTTTCATGACGCGGTCCAACAATTCTGGTCCTCGAAGCAGTCCGCTACTTCGAAGAAGAGCCAGGGAGGCGCTCGTGATCAGAACCTCCACGGCAAGACGATGAACGGCTTCATCGAGGCGGTGCGCGACTTCCTCATCGCTCTCGGCGTTCGGCCGGAGCACGTCTTCGCGGGAGGCAACCTGTCGAACGCGCCTCCCGTCCTGCCCTCCTATTTTCGACCTTCGAAGAATTGGGACCTGATCGTCGTCGCGAACAGCCGCTTTCACTCGAAGGAGCAGGGGTCCGGTGGGCCTGTCCTCTACGCCGCGCTCGAGCTCAAATCCCAGGACAAAAGCATCGGAAACAACCAAAATAACCGATTGGAAGAGAGCATCGGAAACGCCCACGATTTCTGGGTGACCTACGGCCAGTCCGGGTTCGAACGGCTCCAGCCCCGACCCTGGCTCGGCTATCTCTTTGTTGGGAAATACCAGCCCGGCGCCGATAACGTCCAAGTTCGGATCAAGCAACCTCACTTCCTCGCGATGCCTCCTTTCCGAGTGGAAGGCAGCGACGCGTCGGCGACCTACCTGGGCCCCTCGTACGCCGCGCGTTACATGATGTTCCTCCGGCAAGCGGTCGCCGCCCGGCTCTACGACAGCGGCGCCTTTCTCGTAACGGCAGAAGATCTCGCAGGGAAGAGGCCTAACCACCGAATCCTGATGCCGGAGTTCGGCCCCGCCGCGTTCCTCCGCGGCTTGAAGGCGCAGATCCTCGCGCACTACCCGGGGGCCGAGGTGCGCCCCGGGACTTGGCCCGCGCAGATTTAGGGGTCGATTCGGCCCCGAAAGACTGGCACAGCGTGAGGCCTCCCTGCTAATGTGCCCAGGTCATGTATGGACTCCGCGCGCGAGGGCTGCCTCCACATTTCGCGCAACTCACCGCAGCGGTCGACGACACGAAAGACAC
Organism: Polyangiaceae bacterium; assembly: GCA_046351455.1. GTDB lineage: Bacteria > Myxococcota_A > Polyangia > Polyangiales > Polyangiaceae > JADJRH01. The sequence continues at coordinate 130,599 of JAXLYM010000021.1, read as the reverse complement.
GGGAAAACCGTCCCGGCGCCGTGCCCCCCCGGAGAGTGCCTGAGCCATGCAATTGCACCTGGACCTGCCCGTCCACCTCCCGAAGAACGTCTATGACTACGGAACTCGAACATCGGGGGAGACGCACGGAGTCGTCCTCACCAAGCGCCATATCGTCGATCTGATCCTCGATCTGGCGGGCTATACGAGCGACGCCGATCTCACCCACAAGCGCCTTCTGGAGCCGGCGGTGGGGCAAGCCGCGTTCTTGGTCCCGGCGGTGGAGCGGCTCCTCGCGGCGGCCTCGCGGCTGGGGCGCCAGGTGATCGATCTGCGTGAGGCCATCGTGGCATACGACATCGATCCCACGCACGTGCAGCAAGCTCGCGCCGCTGTTCGGGAGGTGCTTCGGCGTCATCGGGTATCCGCTTCGGTCGCGGAGAAGCTCGTCGAGCATTGGATTCGAGAAGGGGATTTTCTGTTGGCCCCTCTGACAGGCGAGATCGACTTCATCGTCGGTAATCCGCCATATGTCAGGATCGAGCAGCTGGACGCCACTTTGCACGCCGAGTACCGAAAGCGCTACCGCACGCTCTACGACCGCGCGGATCTCTACGTGGCCTTCATCGAGCGCGCCCTCTCGCTCCTGTCGGCGTCGGGTCGGATGTCCTTCATTTGCGCGGATCGTTGGACCTCGAACAAGTACGGGGCGCCGCTGCGACGGCTGGTGTCTGAGGGGGTCCAGGTGCGATGTTATGTGGATCTGCACCAGGCCTCTCCCTTCGAGTCAGAGGTCATCGCCTATCCTTCCATCTTCGTGTTCAGCCCCGGCGCCTCGGTAGATGTTCCGGTCGTGCGGCTGCAAACCGGCTCTCCGGAGGAGTGTGGGGCTGTGGCACGTGCGCTTAGAGGGCCTTCGCCGGAGCTGCCGGCTGGCGTGACAGTCTCCTGGTATCGCGAATGGTTCCGGGGAGACGAACCGTGGGTGCTCGGCTCCCCGGAGCACCTGGACACGCTGCGATGGCTCGAGAAATCGTTCGCCCCGCTCGAGGAAACATGTCGAGTAGGCATCGGCGTCGCGACTGGGAATGACTCTCTCTATATCACCACGAGCAGCGTAAATATCGAGCCGGATCGGCTCGTGCCGCTCGTGATGCGGGACGACATTGAACGAGGGACCATCAAGGACGCTGGACGTCGCGTGATCAATACGTTCGACGAGTCGGGCCGCGTCGTCGATCTCGCGCGTTATCCGAAGCTCCAGGCCTACCTTTCTGCGCACGCGGCGCAGATCAAAAGACGCCACGTGGCGAGGAAGAACCCGAACGCTTGGTTCCGCACGATCGACCGGGTCTATCCGGATCTCGTTTCGGTTCCTAAGCTCCTCATCCCCGACATCGCCGGCTCGAATGAGGTCACGTTCGACAAGGGGCAATATCACCCACACCACAACCTGTATTTTGTGGTCTCCGAGCGCTGGGACATGGAGATCTTGGGCGGCCTCCTGAGCTCACGCGTCGCTCTCTTCTTCATCTGGTCATACGCGGTGAAGATGCGTGGATCGTACCTGCGATTCCAGGCTCAGTATCTCCGCCGGATTCGCCTACCGGAGCCGGACGCGATGCCGTCAGGGCTGGCGAAAAAAGTCAAAGCGGCGTTCCGGGCGCGCGACTTTCACGCTTTGGATGAGCTGGCCCTTCAGGCCTACGGGCTTGCACGACTGCCTCCATTCGATTTCGTCGACACGCGCAAGTGACGTCCGCGCGACCCGCACCGAGAGCGCACCGCGGCAGTCACCGCCCGCCTCACTCGTGGAGCACCCACCGGAGCATGAGCTGCGGCACGTTCTCCGAGACCCCTTGTTGCAGGTAGCGATTCCACGCGAGCTGGTATTCGACGCCCGCATACAGGGTCTTGTCGAAGAGCCGTGAGAGCTTCCCGATGTCCAGCGAGAGGCGCGGCTGGGAGATGAAGAAGGCCCTCCCCTGAACAGGCACCTCGGTGTATCGCCCCAGCGCGTCGGGGCCCGCCAGAGCGACGCCGGTCCCCTCGCCGAAGACACCCCACGAGAAGTACCCGTCGAACACGAGGTCGGTGACCTTGCCGAGGCCGAACGTCATCTGCCACGCCGCGCCGAGCTGGAGCGCGGCGCCGGCAAGGGCCCAGTCGTCCCGGATCACGACGGTGGCCAGCGCGTAGTCGAACAGCGGTATCCGGAAGCGGAAACCCGCGCCGTAATAGAGGAGCGCGCCTATCCGAGACGTGGTCTCCGCCTCCAGGTGCAGCGCCAGATCCTCGAGCGCTCCCCACGCGAGCGGGCCGCCCCGCGCCTTCTCGGCGATCTTCTTCACGGAGATCTCGATCGCGCCGTTGCCGTCGAACCCGCCTTTCTGGTTGGGGACGACCGCCGCGCTCGCAGGCAAGAAGGGCTCGGTGATGTCGCAGGTCAGGAACAAGGAGCCGTATTGCCAGGGCTCGTACACCTTGATCGTGAAGATGGTCCTCTCGCGGTTTCCATTGAAATCCTGGTTGTATCCCCACCCGTGGAGCAGCTCGAGCGCCGTCCCCGCAGCGGCGTCGCGAGCGCCCGCGCAAAGGAGCACGAGGCTTGAAATGAAGGCCAAGAGCCACGCGAGGCGGCGAGCGCGCATGGGATCCCTCCGCGACCGAACGTCGGTCAAAAGGCCCCCCCGTCAGCGAGCCCCTTATGAGACTACCGCTCTCGTCGCGCAAGCTCGTTCGTGGACAGCGACGTCGGGCACGTGCGCGCGTATCTGATGGAACGGCGCGCTGTCAGGGCTTGCCCTCGAAGGCCGCTTCGCTCGCGAAATGGCCGACTCGGCCGTTCACGAGCATCCACCCGCGGCCGTCGGGCGCGAGGAAGCGGATCTCCGGCGAGCGGTCCCGGTGATAGCGCGCGAAGTGCTTCTCGATGAGGCCGACCGCGCGCTTCATCATCGGGGCGCGCCCGTCGTCCGTCATCGCAGCGTGCTTGTCCGTGAGCCTCAGGCGGACGACCGAGATGTTCTCTCCGGGCGCGTCGTCGTTCTCCAGCGCGACGCCGTGCTCCTTGTGAATCGCGAGCGCGGCGCTGAGGATATCGAGGTTGTCCTCCATCGCGAACATGTTGAGGGGCACCACCGATTTGCCGCCGACCAGGTACTCGACGTCGAATTCGGGGCCATACACCTCTTCCCAGATGGTCAGTCGATAGGCCAGCTTCTTCCCCGGATCGATGGGGCCGATCGTCGTCCTCGCGGTCTTGCGGTTGGGGTCCGGGACGCCGGGCGAAAGCGGCTTCGACGTGGCCACGATCTCGATGGGGCCGAGCGGCTCCGTGCCCTTGTTCTCGAAGATGCCGGCGAGCGTCCGCGGGAAAGAGCCGCCCGAAATCGTGGTGAGCGACGGGTGGTGATGCACGAGCTGCGACGCGGAGGGATCTTGCCAGAGCCGCCCGAGCGCCCGAACGACCAGCGTCGTGGCGCCTTCTTTCGAGAGCGGCACAGTAGCCTCGAACGGGCCGACACGCACCTTGCGAATCGCCGACTTCATCGGCACGGACTGCCGCAGAGCGTTCGCCGCGCTCATCCACCGATCCACGACCGATTGGGGGGTGTCGCCGTCGTTCAAGGGCAGATCCACGGTCACTTCGAGGCGCGCGCCCGCGTGCGTGATCTGCACCTTGTCCGCCGGGATCGAGAGCGCGCCGGCGATCTTCGGGCGCAGCTCGTCCGCGAGGAGGCCCGTCTGCGCGCGCTCCACGGCGAGGCTGCCTTTCGCCGGATCCGAGACGAACACCACCGCATCGTCGTCCACCGCGCTCGTCTGCCCGTCCCGCGACGTGTCCGACACCACCGCGAACGCGAGCCGCGTCCCCGTCGGATCGATCGCCGCCGGCCCGATCGCCGCAAAAGGCGCCTCCAGACGGCCCTCCACCACTTTGGGATGCGCGCTGTCAACGGCCGCTCGCGACACCTCCACCGCGGGCCCGTCCTCGCGGATCTCGTGCGCCGCGCCGCGGCTGTCCACGAGCCGGATCGGCTCCTTGGGCTCCGTCGGCCCCGCGACGCGCGCGGCTTTGGAGCCGTCGAGCTCACATCGGTAGAGGTCGCCCGCCTTCGAGGCGAAGAGGAGCCCCGTGGTGGTCAGTCGCACGGCCAGCGCGTCCGTCCGGACCTCGGCCCCGTCGACCTGGATCGAGCCCGGCAGCGTGAGCGTGTTGTTCGCCTTCACGTCCACGAGGAACACCGCGGTCGTATCGAATACCGGTTGCGCAGGAATCAGGGGAGCGCCCTCGGAGCCGCTGTCCGAAAAGCGCCGCAGCATCAGCACGCGGGCCCCGTCGGGCGAGATGTCGTAGACGACGCCCCTCCGGCCGAGCACCGTGACCTTGTTGTCCTTCGAGGAGACCACGTACACCTCGGCGTCCCCCGGCTCGTCCGGGTTCTTCGAGGCGCCGAGGGAGTACGCGACCCACAGCCCGTTCGCGCTGCCGGCGAGGCCGAAGACCCTCCCGCCGGGGCCGCTCATGACCGTCGGCGACTGGCCTGGATGCACCTCTTTCAAGACAGCGTCTCTCCGCGCCGAGGCCTGCTGATGCACCAGCATCTGACGCATTCGCTCGCTCTCTTTCGGATCCGCGGGGCGGTCCGGCAAGCGCGCCGGCCAGGCGAACTGCTCCACGTAATAGGCGCCGTCCTCGAACGGGACGAAGTGGACGATCGCCTTGTCGGTCACGGCGAGATCGACCGCGGCGCCGCCTGTGACTGGGCGCTTCGTGAGGGCGTATTTGTCGTCCAGGCTCCAGTCCCCGGCCTCGGCGCTGCGACGCTCCGCCGCGAGGACGTCTTTTCCGTCCCCGGAGAATGCCAGTTTCAGGACCCGGGCGGGGGCGCCGGCGAGCTTCTGCACGGAGCCGATCGCGACGGGCGGCTCCGATGGTTTGCAGGCGGGCGCGAGGAGGGCGAGGGAGACGGAGAGGGCCAGCAATGAGGCGCGCGCAGAGATCCCGAGTCCCGACCGCCGACGTTGTACGAGCATGTTCGCTCTCCCGTTCGGCGGTGTTGCCCCATTGCCTCCGCGGCGTCAATGATCACGTGCTGCGGGCGCGAGGGCCCACAGCGTGGTCACGTCGGCGGATCTTCGGGCGGGGTGTCGTCGGGCAGGATGCAGGACGAGAGATCGAACAGCATGAAGAGCAGCGCCTTCTCCTGCGGGGACATCTCGTTCGTGACGCAGCCCTTCGGGAAATCCTGGCCGATCTGGTCGCCGGACGAGACGTGGATGTCGCTGAACACCACGCGTCCACACTGCATGTCGGGCATCGCGTCGATCGGGGTGTTGAAGGTGAAGTATTGCACCGAGTTGTAATCGGACTGGTAGATCCACTGCTGCGACATCTCGGGGTTCGCCGCGTCCACCGTGTGCTGCGCCTCCTTGATGGGGATCTGGCCCAGCGTCGAGGAGGCGCCCACGTTCACGAGCCAGTCCGCGAGCGCCTGGCCCTTCGGAAAGCTGGTGTCGACTATCGCGGTGATCGGGTTCGGAAGGTCCGCTTGGTGGTTGTAGGTGGCGGTCTTCGGGAACGGATCCGGCCCCATCTCCAGCCAGTAGTTGTTCCAGTGCGAGGCGAACACGCGGCCTCCGGAGGCCGTGTAGTCGTACATGGCCTGGAGCGCGCCGGCGCCTTTTTCGTTGGGGTTCTGGTTGCCCTCACAGGCCATGAGGACGATATCGTAGGCCATCAAGGACTCTTTGAAGCTCCACAGCGACGTCACGTCCGGGAAGGAGTCGCCGTTCTGGATGGCGGGCGTGAACTTCGAAGAGCCGCCCGCGCCGTGGAAGAAGTGCACGTGACCGCCGCCGTCCGGCGTCGAGAACTCCGTGTCGTCGAGGCCGATCTTGCGCATCAGGCATTCGAGCGGATCCGCGCCGCCCGTCGTGAGCGCGATCCGCGGGAGATCGCCCTCGCTCGATTTCTTGGGCAGGCGCGTCATCTCCGGGTCCGGGAGGGGGTTGTCCTGACAGGGCAACACCTCCGGGATCGTCACTTGACGGCGCCATTTGCCGACCTGAATGACGAGCGGGATATTCTTGCCCGCTGGCACGTCCTTGAGGACGAACTGGCCCTTCGTGTCCGTGAGGTTCGTCACGATAGGGCTGCCGCTCAGCGTGGAGCCGCACATATCGCACGTCGCCCCGTCCGTGATGGGCGCGAGCGGCTCGTTCGGGACGTAGACCACCACGTTGTAGAGGGGCGTCTTCCCCTCCGGCGCGTACACCGTGCCGCTGATGGTGGTCGTGGCGTCCCCGTCGCATTGCGGGATGTCGCACTTGATGCCGGCGCACTGACCGCCGGTGCCGATCAAGTCGCCGCCGCTGCTGGCCCCGGTGCTCGCGCCGGCGCCGCTCGTGCCGCCGGCGCCGCCGCTCGTGGTCGTGGTCTGTCCGCTCGTCTCGTTGCCGGTGCCGCCGCACGCGGCCGCGAGGGCGCCCGCGAAGACCGCAAAGCCGGCGAGATGGATGGCTGTTCGCATTCGCTTCGACATGGACATGTTGCTCCGCTCGTGAAGGGCCGGAGTCCGGCGCACGCGGGAGAGGTTGAGAAGGAAATGGGAAAAGCGTAATTGCCAGTTCGGGAGCGTGTCAGTCCTTGCTGGACCACTCCCACACAAACCCGGGGCCGCCGCCGCCGCGCGTGCCGCCCTGGGCGCCGATGCCGAACATCATGCGCGCCGTGTTGAGCGGCAGATAGTCAATCTCCAGCTCGGCCTCGCTCTCGCCGGCCGTCGGGGGGCGCGTCGTCGCGCGCACGCGGACCTTGTCGTCCGCCACGTAGCGCTCCGCTTCGAAATGGTTCAATCGACCGTACGCGCTCGAAGGATCGTACGGGTCCGCCCACGCGCCGAACCGGTCCAGGAAGAGCAGGTGCGGCAGGTTCACGGACAGGAAGCTTAGCACCAACAGACTGTCATGCTGCGGGAAGTCGATCGCCATCGAACCGGGGAGATCCGGCTCGGAGATGTGGCGCTCGCGTCCGGTGTTGTGCATCGAGAGGACGTCCCAGAGGGCCCCGGGGCTGCCCGCGCCGGAGAGCACCGTCTTGTAATCCGTGATGGGGCCGAACATGTGCACCTTCACGGAGTCCCCGCCGCTCGCCTCGGAGATGTCGCGGAGCTGGGACGGCTTCAGTTGGCGGGCGAAATTGAGATCCAGCCAGCCCTTCGGGTGCTCGTCGTCGAACGTGAGCGAGCCGTTCATCGCCGTGTGTTGCTTGCCGCCGAGCTGGAGCTGACCGCCGGTCACCACGAGCTTGCCCCGCGTCGTGCGCCCGCTCGGGCGAATCGCGATCTTGAGATCGCCCTTCGGATGGACGTCGATGGGCGCGCGGAAGAGGCGCGCGTTGTCCACGTGGATGTCGACGTCGAAGCCCTCTTCCGCCGCGGGCGTCCCGGCGGCGGCGACGGCTTTCGGCTCCTCTTTGGGGGCCTCGGGCGGGGGCGCGACAGGCAGCTTGCCTTTCGCCACCTTCTTCTCGTCGAGATAGAACACGTCGCCGACCTGCACGTCCTCGGGCTGGTGCGCGCGCTCGAAGCGCTCGGGCAAGAGCAGATCGAGCTTGGTGACGTTGAGAGAGGCCTTCTTCAGGGGCTTGTCGAGCTCGGCCTTCGCGGTCGCGTCGAGCGTCAACGTCCCGCGCGGCGCGTCCGCGAACCCGAGCGCCCGCGGCCCGAACACGAGCCACTTGTTGGCGGCGAGCTTCACGTCGGCGCTGGTCGGCTTGAACTTGTCGAGGCCGACCTCCGCCTTGATCGCGATCGTGCGCTCTTTCTCGTCCAGGTCCGACTCCTTGGCGCGCAGCGCGTCGAGGTGAAGGCCCTTGTCGTCCGCCTTCAGCGTGAGCGCGATATCGCGGTACGCGCGCTTCGTTCCGGGCAGTCCGATGGCGTCGCTCTTGAGGTCGAGGAGGCCCGTGATGGAGCCCTCTTTGAGCTGCGTGCCGAGCTTCTCGTCCTTCGCGAGGCTGGCCTTCACATCCATGTTCCAGTCGAGCTTGCCGGACAGATCCACCTTGGTGTCGGCCATCGCCTGCGCGGGCACGAGCGTGCGCAGATCGGCCGAATTCGCCCGGATCGTGGCGGTGACGGGGAGGACTTCCCCCTTCGACATGCCGGCTACCTTGTCGCGCGGGACGTTCACCGCGATCTTGAGCGGCGCGTCCGCGGCATTGGTCTCTCCGACGCCGACGAGCAAGGCGATCGCGTCCTTGTTGACGTCGATCGAGATGCCGGCGCCGCCTGTTTTCCCGTCGACGCGCGCGACATCCGTGATCGCGATGGCGCCCTTCGCGAGAGGCATCTTCGCGGTGCCGGTGATCGGGATGGAGCCAGTCAGGTTGCCCGGCGCCTTCTCCAGGTTGGGCCGCAGCACCTTGAGCGACGCGAGCGCGCGCTTCGGGATATCGAGGGCCAGCGCGAGCGTGGGATCGAGGTGCTCCTTGTCCTTGAGGGTCGCGAACAGCTTCTTTCCGCCGAGCCCGACCTTGCCGGCCACCTTGAGCAGATCCGACGCCGGGTCCCCTTCCACCGTGTCCGAGACGCGCACGCGCACGTCCACGTCGGTGTCCGCGTCATTGACTCCGACGGTCGCATTGAGCGCGACGGCGCCGAGCTTGGTGGGCCGGAGCCCGTCCGCCGTGACGATCACCTTGCCGGTGAGGTCCTCTCGATTGCCCTGCACGTCGATCTTCGCGCCGAGGAGCCCGCCCATCGCCTGCAGCTCCGGCTTCACGGGCAGATCCGCCATCATCACGGGGCCGACCATCGCGCCGGCGCGATACCCGATCTCCGGCTTGCCGAGGATGGGAGAGCGCGACAGATCCACGTCCCCGCCGACGTGCACGAGCTTGCCTTTCGCGGAGTCGAGCCAGAGGTCCAGATCCGTGTGCGCCGCGAGCTGTGTGCCGTTTCCGGTCGGCTTCAGCGTGGCCTGCAGATCGACCTTCTGCTCCTGTTCGAGGTTGGCGAAATTCGCGTGCGACGTGAGCGCGAGCTTCAGCGTGCCTTCGGGCTTCGCGGCCGTCCCCTTCACGTCGAGCCCGAGCGCGACATCCCCCTTCGGCAGGAACTGGATGCCTGGCAATGCGTCCTTCGGCACGTACTCCCAGATCTCGGCGAAGGTCGTCTTCGGCAGATCGGCGTGCACGTCGAGCGCGCGGTACGGGTCGATCCCCTTCTTCTCTCCGCCCATCGAGAGCGGCAGCTTGGCGGCCAGCGACAGCAGCTTGTTCTGAGCGTCCACCGGCGTGAGCGCCACGTTGAGATCGGCCTGGGTGGGGTTCACGTCGCCGGAGATCGAGAGTCGGAGCGATTTGCCCTTGTCTTCGCGCGAGGTGGCGAGCCCGAGCATCAGCTTGGCGCGCGGCTCCTTCGGCGTCCCCTCGACATGGATATCGCCGGCGAGCGTGCCGTCCATGCCCTTCAGCTTCTTTCCGCGCATCGCGAGGATCGAAGAGAGCTTGATCCCGGCGATCTTCACGTCCGCGTCCATCGCCGTGACGGTGACCTTCTTGCCGTCTTCGAGCGGGGGATCGTGCCGAATCAAGGAGGCCTTCGCGTCGAGCCCGACCGAGCCGCCGAGCACCGTCATCTTCTTCGCGGACACCTGCACGTCGATCGCGCCGGCGAGGAGCCCTTTCGCGTGCACCTGCAAGTCGCCCTCGGGCAACACCACGGCCCCGCGTGGCAAATTCGATTTGATGGGCAACCCGGCGTCCCGCAGCCGCGCGAGCGCGTCCCCGACATCCCCGTTCACTCCCACCTTGAGATCGATCTTCTTCGTCGCGATCTCCACCTCTCCGGAGGCGGTGAGCTTCTGCCCGATCCCCTTCACCTCGACGGATTTGACCTTGAGGACGCCCTTGTCGAGCTCGCCTTCGAAATCGAGCCCATCCATGCGGACGCCGCGCGCGGTGACGCCGCTGACATTGACCTTCGCGATGGCGCCGGCCGTATCGACCTTGGGGCCTTGTCCCTTGACGGTCACCTTCACCGAGTCGACCGCGACGCGCGAGACGCCCATCTCCGGGGCGAGCAGCTTGTCCGTATCCACATCACGCAGCGTGACGCCGACGTCGTAGCTGGGATTCGTGGGGTCCGCGACGCCGACCGATCCGTCGATGTCGACGGCGGCGCCCGGCGTGGTGATCTTGCCGTTGATCTCGATCTTGTCGGGCGGACCGTGGATGTGCGTCTCCACGTCGATGTCGCCCGCGAGCACGGGTTTGCCGAGCAGCTCGTTGACGCGCGCGCCGGACACCTTGAGCCCGAGCACGTCCGCGTCCTGCTTGCCGTCGATGGCGCCGTTCGACATGCGCCCCTTGACCTCCACGGAGGCGAGCGCCACCGCGCCGGCGAGGAATTTTTCGAGCGAGACGCCGACCCCGTTCTCCCCGATATCGGCGGAGAAGCCGGCCAGTCCGATGTCGAACCCGCGCTCTTGCCGCTCCGGCAGGGTGAGGGCGACTCGGCCCTTGAGCGGGTGCAAGGTGGCCTTTCCAGCGCCCTTTTCCAGCTTGACGGTGATGCCCGTCTCGACGCCGTTCACGCCGAGCTTCAGCTTGTTTTCGCCCTTGTCGATGCCGACGGAGAGGCCGAGCTTGGTGATCTCCACGTCGACGTCCTTGTTCGCGGGGAGGATCGCGAGCGAGCCGTCGACTGCCACGTTCGAGACGAGCACCTTGGTGCCGTCCGGTTGCAGGATATCGACCGCCACGTCCCCGATGGTGAGCGATTTGACGGTGACGAGGCGCGAGAGAGGCTTCTTGTTCGGGTCTTCCGGGATCGGTTTGAAGAGCCGCTTCAGGTTGGAGCCGCCGTCCGCGTCTTTGACGATGTGGACGCCGATGCCGGAGACAGCGACCTTGTCGATGACGAGGTTGCCGTGGAGGAGGTTGCCCCAGGAGGGGGAGATGGTGAGCGAGGAGAGGCCGACGCCTTCGACCCCGGCTTCGTCTTTGAGGTGGACGTCACCGAGCTTCACGTCGCCGAAGAGCGCGTAGTCGACGACGCCCACCTCGACGGAGCCGTTGACGCGCTCCTTCAGCTTGTCGACGACGATGCCTTTGATCTTCGCCTTGCCTGGGCCCGTGTGCAGATACCCGACGCCGAGCGTGGCGAGGAGCAGCGGAATCCCCAGGATCGTGCCGCCGATCTTGAGGGCCCGGCGCTTCTTGGTGGGCTTCTTGGGCGGCGCGGCGGCCTCCGGGGACTTCGTGTCGGACATCGTAGCCGGCAAGATTACCCGCGAACCGCCCCAAACGCGACCCTCGAATGCGCGTCCCCCAAACGTCGGACCCCTGCTCCGAGGTCAAGACGGGAGCGTGATCCCACAGGCACCGGCGATCCGGCGCGCCAGCTTCTCGAAGGCTTCGCGGCAGTCGAGCACCGCAGCGGCGTGCCCACCGAACGCGCCGTCCGCGGGGGTCAGCTCGAACATGGGTTTCCGCCGCTGCTGCGCCATCGGCATAAGGTTGCGATAGTGACGGATCGTGCCGAGCAAGTGAGGATCCGTGGACGGAGCCTGCGGTCCGATAGGCTGATCCAGCACGTGCGTGCGATAGGCGCTCGGCACGCGACGAGCCCAAAGATCGCGGCGTACGGCGTGCTCCAGCATGACATACCCGATCGGCGACATGCCACCTCCGGGCAACGACAACCCGAGACGCGGCACCACAGCCTCGTTCTTGCGGATCGCCCAATCTCGCCGCCACGCTCGCAAGGTCGGTCCGAGGCTCTGGAGCCCGTGGATTGAAAAGAGATCGGCGGCGAGCGGAACGACGATGTAATCGGACGCGACGAGGGCTGCGCGGTTGATCGCCCCGAGGCTCGGTCCGACGTCGATCAACACCAGGTTTGCCCCCGTCGCCTCCGCGGCCGACCGTGCGACACGATGGAACGCGGTCGTCACCCGAAAGCCGTCCTCCACGTCGCTCCAGCTCGACTCCAGGCAACGGGGCCAGGTCTCCGCGAGTCGATCCTCGCAGGACGCGAGCCCCAGATCCCCGGGGACCAGGCCGAGATCCGGGCTGAAGAGGTCCGACTCAATCGCCTCCACGTGCGGAGCGTCGACGTCGCCCGCGCGCTCGAGCGAAGGCCGGACGCTGCCGAAGACCGTGCGTCGCGCGCCCTCGTCTTCCCACATCTCGGCCAGCCGACTCTCGGGGAGGAAGGCCGATGTGAGGTTCGACTGCGGATCCAGATCCAGCGCCACGATGGACAGCCCCAGCCGTCGAAACATCCACGCCAGATGGAAGACGAGCGATGTCTTTCCGACTCCACCCATGTTGTTGAAGAACGCGATCGTCTTCACGGCCGTCTCCGCAGCGTGACCGCGATCTGGTTCGGGTGGATCTTGAATTCCGCCGCCGGAGAGCCGTTCTTCGCGAGGAGGTCCTGCGCCATCGCGATCCCGCGCCCGTAGCGGTTGACGAAGCCGAGCGTCTTCGCGGCCTCCGCGAGGATCGGGTTGCGGTACGAGGTGCCCTCGGGGAACACGTCCTCGGTGAGATCGCCGTACAGCCCTCCCGGGCTGCGGATCTCGATGCGATCCTGAAAGTGGTGGATCGTGACCGGCGTCGTCGATCCCTCGTAGTTGCGATGGATCACCGCGTTCATGAGGATCTCGTGCACCGCGCGGCGAGGATACGCCGAGATCGTCCGGTCCCGTCCGGACGGGAGCGCCTCGGGCCGCGACTCCTCCACTTCTTCGGCGAGCTCGTCGAGGCCGCGCAGCACCGAGAGCAGATCGCCCGAGTATCGCCGCTCCTTCGTCACGTCGTCGGCGAGAGAGGCGCCCGCGTAACGAACGTATTGCACGTACGCTCCGGGGTGGAAATAGACAGGGTCCTTGGCGAACAACAGGACCCCCGCGTTCGTGGGACACGCCTGTCTCTGGTCGAAGAACCGCAGCGCCGCGAGCTGCGACTCGATCGGACGGTGGTTGTCGCGGATCACATCGCTGCTCACGGCGAAAGGCCTGTAGCTGAGCGCGAACAGGTCGAGCGCCAGATCCTCGAGCGCGCTCTCCGGGCATGTCCGCGCGTCCCACGTCTTCGCGAGCGCCGTCCTGCGCTCCGCGAGGATCCGCTCCTCGGCCTCGGTCGCGACGGCCCGGCGCGGGCCCACTCGGATCCAGACTCGGCCCTTGTAGCGCACCGGCGGGAGATCGGACGGCAGCACTTCCTCTTCCCGGTTCATCGTGGGGGGAGGCTACCGCGAGGCCCGGAGCAGGTCACGGGTTTGTGCGCGCTCCGGACGGGTCAGGTGGGCAGGCCGTGCGCCCTTCGCCACACGGGGTTTCGCTCCAGATCCTCGATGAACGGGCGCATCCGGCTCTCGATGAATTTCTTCTGGTCGTCGGGGGACGTGCCGTCCATCCGGGCCTTCGTCTCGGTGTACGTGACCCAGTAGTCTCGCTCCAGCGCCTCCCATTTCTTCAGGGAATCGACGCCTTCGTCCGGCCAGTTGCCGGTCCTCGCGGCCTCGGACGCGCGCCATTGCTCGACCTGCCTGCGGTACGACGTCACCGCCTGGCGCTTCTGGAACGCGGCCTCCTCCGCGAGCGCGTGCGGGGCCATGCTGAAATACATGGACACCGGGCTCTCGGGCAGCACCTGGTTCACCGCGCCGCACGCGGGGCATTTCACGGAGTCCGATTGGTGACGGACGCGGGGCGTGAGACCGCCGCCGCATTGCGTGCAATGGACCGGCTTCTTCATGGCCTGTTCGGCGACTGGCCACATCGCGCGCACCGACTCGGCCGCCCAGCGGACGCGGAAGTGCTCGAACGTGTCGTCGATCCAGCTCGTGGCCTGCTTCATTTCGGCCTCGATCTGGTCGAGCAGGCGGCCCTTGTACTCCACCGCTCCGGCGAGCTGTGCGTGGCCCATCGCCTCCTCCGCGAGGCCCTCCACCATGTTGTCGGACCAGGCGTCCCAGATCTTCTTCGACAGCTTCGCCTTGCGAGCGCTGAGCGCGCCCATCACGTTCGTCATCGGGAGCGGATCGGCCGGGTTCGCCGCGAGCATCTGGCGAAAACCCTGATCGGCCTCGGCGAGCACGTCGCGGAGGCGCACCATGACCTTCTGCACGAAGGTGCGAAAGCGGGTGACGAGGGCTTGCTGATTCGGGGTCATCGGGGTTGCTCCGGGATCGACTTTCGCGTTCGAGGGGCCCTGTGCGTTCGGATCCCTGCCCATCGGGGCGTGGCAATACCGGCACTTGAAATCGAGGGCCACCTCCTGCGGCGCCCCGCACGCGGGGCAGTTCAACGTGACAGACCGCTTGTGATCGACGTTGGCCCATGGGGCCTTCGCCGAGGTCTCCACGGCGTTCGCGAACAGCGCCGCGACGCCGGAGCCGGGAGGCTTCGCGGTCATCAGAACACCAGGTCCGCGTCGGGATCAGGCTCGGCGTAACGGGCCTTCGCCGCGTCGATCAGCTTCTGCTGCCGGTCGAAGAGCGAGAAATCCGTCATGCCCTGTTGCGTCCAGTACATTGAAATATTGGAGAAATCCGCCGCGAGGACGTTGAACTTCTCCTTCAGCATCGCGTTGACGTCCTTGCCCTGCTCGGACCAGGCCGCCATCGCGCCGCTCATCTCGCAGTACGTCTCGAAGCTGACGGGCGCTTGCCCCGCGGGCGCCTGACCGACGGCGCCTCCGATTCCAGGCATCGCCGCGCCGGCCTGCGGGCCGCCCATCTGCGCGGAGCCGGAGGTCGTGAACGCCTTCGAGAAGGCCATTCCGATGGTGCCCGTCGTGTCCGTGGACATCTTGGCGCTCCAGCCCTTGTTGGCGCGCTCCCAGCGGGCCATATCGAGGCCGAAGCCCGCGAGGAAACGCGCGGTGTCGTCGGTGCCGGTGCACTTGCCGATGCCGGCGCAGATCTGCGCGTATTGCTCCAGCGTCACGCCCTCGACGGGGGCCAGCAATTCGGGGTTGGCGTTCGCGGTCTCCTGCGCCTTTCGCTGCTGGAGGCGCATCATCGCGTTCATCATGAGCTGCGCGGTCGCGGGGCCTTCGATGTGCCAGTACGCGAGCGGGCCGTTCGGGTCGCCGTTGCCGTAGTGCTTGATGAAGGTCATCCGCACGCGGTGCCACTCGACCCAGTCGTGGTAACCGTAGTTGTCGCGCTTCTTCCTCTGCTCCACGGGATCATGGGCCGACTGGTCCATGTCCATCATGTGCATGTAAAAATCCTCTCCCTGGCTGAGCTGGAGAGGCCCCGTGTAATCTTGCCAGTGCGCGGGCGGCACCTGCGCCATCTGGTCCACGTGCCGGCTGGCCGCGTCGTAATCGTCGCCGGGCGGCGGCTGCCCCGGAAAGCCCTGCTGCCCCGGATACCCCTGCTGCCCGGGATAGCCTTGCTGCGGCCAGCCTTGCTGTTGCGGCTGCTGCGGCCAGCCTTGTTGTTGCGGCTGCTGCGGCCAGCCTTGTTGTTGCGGCTGCTGCGGCGCCTGTTCGCCTCCCCCGCCACCAAACCAGTTCTTCCAGCCCATCAGAACGCCTCACCAATTCGAGCGAACGCGGAAACAGGATTCTTGTCCAGGCCCTGGACCTCTCCCCGGGAGAGCGCCCGATAGGCCACGTCGACCGACAGCGGCAAATACCAGATACGGAGCCGGAGCCCGAGGCCCGCCGCGAAGCTGAGCCCGTCCGAAAATGGGTTCGCGTCCGCGCCGGCGCCGCCGAAGTCCGCGAACACGACCGCTCCGTACTGCTTCTGGAACGGCAACAATCGAAGCTCCGCCGTCGCCTCGAAGAGGGACAGTCCGCCCACGAGCTTCTCCACACAGGCGGGCCGCGTCACGAGCGGCACACAGCTCCGGATCACCGGCGAGAGCTGCTGCCTCCCGACGCCGCGGAACTCGTACGCGCCGCCCCCGAAGAAGCGCGCCCCGAGCGGAACCCCGGAGTCGTCATGGAGCAACGACCACTCTCCGAGCACGCGCCCGGCCAGCGAGAGAGACGATGTCAGCGGCAGAAAACCGCGCGCCTCGGGCGACAGGTTCAGGTACCGATTCGTCCCCATCGGCGCGCCCGGCGCGAACCGCGCTTCCAGCCCGAGATAGTGACCGCTCTTCGCCTCGACGGGGTTGTCGCGCGCGTCCCACCGGATCGCGGCGGACAGCTCGGGGTTGATCGATTCGTCCTTGTCCGGCAGCGCGAACGTCGCGCGATCCGCCGCGCCGAACCCGGAGAAATTCGTCGTCTTGCCGTACACCGCGAGGAGATCGAGATCGAAGAACACACCTGTATACAACGTAGATCGCACGCCGGGTCCGGCCGACAGCTCCGTGAGGTACGCCCCCGGATAAAGGGCCGTCCGCGCGCGCGCCGTGAGCCGCAGATCCCCGGTCCGCCCGATCACGCCATTGTGGACAGTCCGGATCAGCGCGTCCCCATAAAGGCCTTGCGGCTCACCGGGGTGGTTGTCGAACACGAGGCCATACCCGCCGCGCGCCTCGATCACCAGGTGATGCATCGGCGCGAACAGGTTCCGCATCCACAGCGTGGCGCCGAGCGTGGCGTCCGCGCGGGCCGGATCGATCTCGAAGGCGCCGCGCACCTTGAGCGTGCGGCTCGGCGCCTCGATCACGTGCAGCGTCATGTTCACGCCGGGCGGCAGCTTGCGCGGCACCAGGTTGCCGTTCGCGTCCACCTGCTCGTCGCGCAGCTCTCCGCCCGTGTCCGGCGCGGTGCCGGGCGGCACGAACTTCGTGTCCGTGTCGACGCGCACGAAGGTCGACGCGAACGATCCCGTGTCGAGCAGGTCCGCCGCCACCTGATCGCGGAGGCCTTCTTTGTAAGGGTCTCCGGGCTTGAGGCCGCTGCGCTCGAGGATCTTCTCCTTCGAGACCTTCACGTTTCCGTCGACGATCACCGAGGCGATCGTCGTCTTCGGCCCCGCGTCGACGAAGTAGTACCAGTGAATGAGCTTCTCTTTGCGATCGACGTACGCGCGGCTGTACACGTTCGCGTGCCCGTAACCGTCGCGGCGGAGGTGGTCCGCCATGTCGTTGCGCACCTTCCGGAAGCGCTCCAGATCCACTTCTTTTTCGCCGCTCGCGAACGGGATCGCGGAGAGGAGCCAGTCCTGTTCGTCGGCGGGCGGGCCGGCGAGGTGCACTTCGCCGACGGTGTAGCGCGGCCCCTCCTTCACCTTCCACACGATCGACACGCTCTTGCCGTCCGCGGAGAACGTGTCCTCGGGCTTCGAGACCTGCACGTCGAAGTAGCCGAGCTGTTGCCAGAACGCCTCGATGCGCCGGCGATCCTCGGCCTCACGAAACTCGCTGTACATGCGCCCCATCGCGATGAGCGACGCGGGCCGCATGCCGAGCCGTTCCATCAGCGGCTCGAACTGCACGGCGAGCTTTTCCTGTCCTTCGGCCGGCTCGATCTCGACCTTGGTGACGGCGATGTCCGTCTCGCCGGGCACCTTCATCGGCCGGACCTTGCAGCCGGACGCCAGCGAGGCCGCGATCATCGCGGAACAAAGCACGAATCGACGCAGCCAACCTCGCACGGGGCGCGCAGCGTACTCGACTCCGCCCGGATCGATCCGTCGTTTTTTTCGCTTTCTTCACGGCCCCGCGAGGATGCGATCGCCCCCGACGCCGCCCCCGCCCGCGGTCTGTCTCCCCGCCCCCAGAAGCCGCCTCACCTCTCGCGCGCTGGCTCTCCGCGTGGTCTCGCGGTGCGCGCGGGTTGGTGCTTGTGGGCCGCGCGCGGGTTCGCGTACGTTCCGCGGGATGAGCCGCCTCGTTTTGTGCCCGAGCTGCGACCGCCACGTGAAGCCGAGCGAGACTCGGTGCCCGCACTGCGGCCATTCGAGCGGGGCGCTCTCGTTCGCGGCGATCGCCCTCGGCGCAGGCCTCGCGATCGCGGGCTGCGATCGGCCGGTGGCCGCGGTGTACGGCCCGCCTCCGATGGATCCGACGGTGCGCGTCCCCACCGCGGAGCCGAGCGCGACGACCACCGAAGCGCCCGCGACATCGAGCGCGCCCACCACCAGCGCGCCGACCACGACGAGCGCACCGGCGACGACGAGCGCGCCGAGCACGAGCGCGAGCACCACGAAGAGCATCGGCACCGCGACGAAGCCGATGCAGGAGCCCGCGCCCGTGCCGATGCCCGCGTACGGCCCCGCGCCCGTCCGGCCGAAGGATCGCCTTTAAATCAAGCCGATCCATGCGAACAGCGCAGCTCCGTCACGTCGTCTGGGAGCTCACGCTCGCGTGCGATCTCGGGTGCAAGCACTGCGGCTCGCGCGCCGGTAAGCCGCGCGGGGAAGAGCTCACGACGGAGGAGGCGCTGGACGTCGTCGCGCAGCTCGCGGACCTCGGCGCGAAGGAGGTGTCGCTCATCGGAGGCGAGGCGTACCTGCGCGACGACTGGCACGTGATCGCGCGCGCCATCCACGACGCGGGCATGATCGCGAGCATGGTGTCGGGCGGCCGCGGGTTCTCGCCGGAGCGCGCGCGGCAGGCGAAAGAGGCCGGGATCGACACGGTGTCCATCTCGATCGACGGCATCGGCGCGACGCACGATCTGCAGCGCGGCCTCGCCGGCAGCTTCGACGCGGCGGTCGCGTCCATGCGGAACCTGCGCGACGCGGGCGTGGTCGTCTCGGCGAATTCGCAGCTCAACCGCGTGAGCTTCCCGGACATGGACGCGCTGCTCGATCTGATCCTGGAGCACGGCGCGCGCGGCTGGCAGATCGCGATCACGGTGCCGATGGGCCGCGCCGCGGAGCGCCCCGAGTGGCTGTTCCAGCCGGACGATCTCCTCGTCGTGACGCCGAAGCTCGCCGAGCTGTGCGTCCGCGCGAAGGAGGGCGGCTGTCTCCTCTACGGCGCGAACAACGTGGGTTACTTCGGCCCGCACGAGGACACGCTGCGCGGCCACATCCTGCCGGAGCTCGAAGGCGCGCACTGGGACGGCTGCGGCGCCGGCTCCTCGGTGATGGGCATCGAGTCGGACGGCGCGATCAAGGGCTGTCCGTCGCTCCCGACGGCCTCGTATACAGGCGGTCACGTTCGCCGGCGGACGCTGCGCGAGATCTGGGACACGGCGCCCGAATTGGCCTTCACGCGGGGAGACCGCACGTCGGAGCTGTGGGGGTATTGCAAGGAGTGCTATTACGCGGAGGACTGCCTGGCCGGCTGTTCCTGGGCCGCCCACGTCTTCTTCGGCCGCCGCGGCAACAACCCCTACTGCCACCATCGCGCGCTGGAGATGGATAAAAAAGGCCTCCGCGAGCGCCTGGTGAGGGTGGAGGCCGCGCCCGGCCTCCCCTTCGATCACGGCCGCTTCGACATCGTGGTCGAGCCCGCCCCGAAGATCGAAGGGGAGCGCAAGGTGCCTGTCGTGACGGTGCCGGAGAAGAAGCGGTTACCGATCACCAGAGAGTGATCAGAAGTCGCTCCAGAAACAAGGGCCCTGCTGCGAGGCGCTCGCGTCGGTGACGTAGGCGTTCAGGCCGTCGGCGGTGGCCTGGGCGTACAGAGCGTCGGCGGCGGACTTGTCGGCGGCGGAGCAACTACCCACGTACTCCTCGCAGGCGATCCAGAAGGGGACGCCGTTCACCGTGAAATTCTTCGCGCGCCAGGACTGCATCTCGGCCTGCGTCTGGGCGTCGCCTCCGTTCGAATAGACCTCTTCGTGGGAGATGCCGTCGAGCAAGGTCGGGAAGGCGACTCCGTGCGTCGTGCCCTTCAACGTGACGTCGCTCGTCGCGTTCTGCATGACGATGAGCTTGTCCGGGAATTTCTGGCGCAGCTCCCACACGAGATCGAGGCCGCCCTGCGAGCACGCCGCGTCACACGGACCGTTTCCGTCGTTCGCGCCGTGCTCCACCACTTCGAGGTTGTCGAGGAAGAAGCCGTCCACCCCCTGGTCCACGAGGCGCGGCGCCACGTAGTTCACCAGGAGATCGCGATAAGCCGTATTCGAGAGATCCGCCCACATTTCGTCGGGGTATCCGTCGTACGGGGTCGTCAGCGCGCCGCTCGACACGCAGGACGCGTGGCCGGCAGGGGGCGTGTCGTAATAGGTGCGGAAGCTCTCGCACGATCCGAAGTTGATGTACGAGATGACCCTGTTCTGACCGCCCGCCTTGAGCTGCTCGATCTCCGCCTTGGTGTTGCCGCCGTCGGGGTCCGCGTCGATGTTGAGGATGCGGAATGTCGCCGCCGTCTTCGCGGCGTCGATGTCGCTGATGGAGCCGTAGAAGCTCACCCACGGAGAGCCCACGGGGAAGCCGCGGCCCCCCTCGCCCGCGCCGCCGCTCGACGTTGTGCCGCCGCTCGCCGTCGTGCCCCCGCTGCTCGTCGCGCCGCCGCCTCCGTTCGTCGCGCCGCCGCCTCCGTTCGTCGTGCCGCCGCTCGCGGTCGTGCCTCCGCTGCCGCCGCCGCCCGAAGAAGAGACCCCTTCGGGGCCGCACGCCGCGAGGCCGAGGGCCGCCGCGATCACCGTCGCTCCACACAAGAAAGCTCGCATGAGGACGGAGGCTACAGGAGAAGATCGCTCGAACGAAAGCGGGACGGAGGATCCGTGTTGACACGCCCTCCGCGCGAGCCGATGCTCCGCGCGAAATATGGCGGTTCGTACCAATGATCTCCACGCCATCCCGCTCTTCCAGGGGATCACGGAACAGCACCTGCACGCGCTCCTCGGCGCGTTCGAGTCGCTGAGCCTCCCGACCGGAGCCGTGCTGTTCGAGGCCGGATCCGAGCCCGACGCGTTCCACGTCCTCGTCTCCGGTGAAGTGGAGCTGCGCGAGGCCGACGCCGCGCGCTTCACGCTCACGCCCGTCGCGCCGATCGGCGAGCTGGGCGCCCTCACCGGCCTCAAGCGCAACACGACCGCGGTCACCACCGCCCCGTCGGAGGTGTACCGCATCAGCCGCGCCGCGCTGATGGACTTCTTCGAGCGCCACGGGGACGTCGCGTTCCCGTTCGAGCACAACCTCCTGCAGCTCGTCGCGCTCAAGATCCGCCGCGACGTGCGCCGCATGGAGGAGATGCGCGCGAACCTGATCCGCACGCAGAAGGCGATGAAGCGCCTGCTCGATCTCGTGATGGACGCGCCCGAGACGCCGCTCAGCAAAGAGATCGCCGACACGCTCGAGGACCTCATCGAGCACAACAAGAAAGGGCACTACCTCGTGGAGCCGTCGGGCCCGCTGCACAGCTCCGTGCGGCTCGACAACGGCGCGCTGGTGCCTGTCGTGGAGCTGTCGGACGGCGCCGTGCGCTTCGGCAAGTGGCCGAACGGCGTCCCCGCGGCCGGCTCGGATTTCAGCGGCGTCCTCGTCACGCCGCGCGCCGAGATCCCGATCAGCGGAAAGGTGGCCTCGGCGGACGGCAGCACCGTGCTCGTCACGCTGGACCTCTTGATTGACGAGTACCAGCGGACGCTGCGCGAGTATCTGACGCGCGTGCAGATGCTCGACTTCGTCGTCTGAGCAGCCCTCCCCGCGCATCGCTGCGCCCCTCTCCTTCCGCCCCTCCCGATCACGCGCTCTCCCTTGTTGACGTTCGCGCCCGCGAGCGGGAGCATCCGCGCGTGCCGAAGAAGACCGCTGCTCCGAAGAAGTCCGCCGCTCCGAAGAAGGCCGCTGCTCCGAAGAGGCCCGCCGCCGAGAAGGAGCCGAAAGACGCTGCGGTGGGTGGCTTTCAGGGGTTCGCCGACGCGAAGATGAAGTTCTTCCACGCGCTCGCGAAGCACCAAGATCGCGAGTGGTTCGCGGCGCACAAACCCGAGTTCGAAGAGGGCTGGAACGCGCCGATGAAGGCGCTCCTCGCCGAGGTGCGCGACCGGATCGACGACGCGTATCCCGACTGCGATCTGCCGGAGCCGAAGGTGTTCCGCCTGAACCGCGACGTGCGCTTCAGCGCCGACAAATCACCGTACAAGACGAACGTGAGCGGCCTGCTCTCCGCGCGCACGCGGGGCAACGCGATGGAGGTGCCCGCGGCCCTCTACGTGCAGCTCGGCGTCGAGAGCTTCGGCGCCGCGGGGCAGTACATGATGGACGGGCCGACCCTCGCGCGGTACCGCGCCGCCGTGCAGGACGAGGAGACGGGCGAGGAGGTCGCGAAGCTCGTGAAGGCCCTTGAAAAGAAGGGTTTCAAGACCGACGCGATGGACACGCTGAAGACGGCGCCGCGCGGGGTCGCGCCGGATCACCCGCGCATCGAGCTGCTCAAGAAGAAGGGGCTCGTGGTGATGTTCCCGCCGCTGCCGACGGAGATCGTGAGCACACGCGCCTTCGCGGACTGGGTGGTCACGCAGGCGAAGGCCGCGGCGCCGCTCGTGCGGTGGCTCGTCTACAACACCGCATGACGACACCGATGCTCGTGGGGCCGTGCGCCGGGCGACTCGATGTCTCGGCGCCGGAGAGGGGGCTCAGTACGCTTTGTGGGCGCGGCTGTTCGTGTAGAAGTTCCAGTCGGTGCGCTTGCCCTTGAAGTAACAGACCGCGATCGCCTCGCGGTGGACGACCACGCCGAGCTGGTTCGTGGTGTTGTTCCAGTCGGTCGGATAGGCCACGTCCGTCGCGTCGGGGCACGCCTGCTTCACCGTGTCGGGCAGGGCCTGGAAATCGCCTTCTGCTGGGGCCGAGTGCACATCACTGCACTTGATGGGGATGTACTCGTCCGGGTCCGGCCGGCTCCAGCTCGGCTTCGTCCACTTGCCGCCTCCCTCGATGTCGGAGGAGAAGAAGATCTGCTTGGCGCCGCAGCCCTCCACGGGCTTCTTCTTCACCTCGTCGAGCAGGTTGTTGCAGTCGAGGGACATCTGCTTGATGGTCTTCTCGCCCTTGCTGGTCTCCACGGTCTTGTCGGAGTAGCTGTTGCGCAGAAGGTTGAAGTCGCCGCCGCCGCCGTCGTAGCAAGTCCGCACGACGTCATAAGCGGCCTGGACCGCGAGCGCGTCCGCGCCGGGGGAGCGAACGATGTTGTTCGCGTCCTCGTACGCCATCCGATACTTCTCCGTCGGCGGCCCGCCCAGGCTGACGCACCCAGCGACCAGGAAGCCCACCACGCCCAATTGCCAAGGCCGAATCATCTCTCACTCCCTTGTATTTTGCGACCCGTCGACGCCTCCGCGGCGGTGATCGCCCGCGAGGCGCCGCGACGTTAGGACGACGCGCGGACGCCGTCCACCGGGATGCGCACGGAGAGACGGCCCCTCCTCCGAATAGAATGAATCAGCCGGCGCGCGTCGCGCGGAGGCGTTCTTCCGTCGCGCGGGCATCTTCATCGCGTCCGGCCGCCCGGAGCGCCGCCGCGAGCTTCTCCAGCGCCGAGCACAGCTCCTGACGGGATTGACTTGACGCCGCTTTCATTGGATCGAGCGCCGCGAGCGCCCTGGTTCGTAGGCTCACGGCTTGCTGGAAGCACTCGATGGCCTTGTCCGTGTCGCCGGCCGCGAGCTGGACGACGCCCAATCGATTGAACAGCACGGAGGCGTCGCGCAGCGCCACGACATCGACGGATCGCGGAGCGAGCCTTTGTTGGGCGGTCACAGTTCCGAGCTCGAATACGGCCTCTGCGTCCACGTCGCGCCCCAGCTGCCGATAGGCGTCCCCGAGGCGGAGGAGGATCTCCAGATCGCGGCGGATCAGCGTCTCGTCGTGGGAGAGATCGACGGTGCGCATCAGTCGGTGCGCCTCTTCGAGCGCCTGAGTGGCACGATCCGGGTCCGCCTCGGCGAGGAGGAGATCGCCTGTCCAACACAGCACGTTCGCCAGATCGAGGACGGTCTCCAAGTTAGGCTGTCGAGCGTGTCGATCGCGCGCGTGCCGATAAGCCTCTGCCAAGGCCTTCCGGCCTTCTTTTCGGCGACCGCAGCGCATCAGGGTCGATGCTTTCACGACCAGCCACGCGACGGGGACAGCCTCCGGAGCGGTCGCGCGGCGGATATCGATCGCCCGAGGAGCGTAGTCGGCGGCCGCGCTCGCGTCCCCATCCTCGAACGCAGCGATCGCAGCCACCATCCACGCGCGGCTCTCCACGAGCGGATCGTCGCCGTGAACTGCCTCCGCAGCCTCGACTGCAATGGCGCGCGCGCGGATGCGCTCGCCGTTCTCCATTTCCCGCTCGGCCTGTCCGACCTTCACGGAGGCGGCGCTCACGCGCACCGCGCGCTCATCGGCGGGCGGAGGCGCAGAGGCGCGCGATCTCTTGGGCTGCGAGGTGGGCGGATCAGGGCGATTCAGCGCAACTTCGGACGGAGATGCAAGAGTGCGGTTGATGATCGTCTTTGCTTGCTGACGCGCAAGCGCGGCGGGCGGTTTGCGCTGCTGGGCTGGCTCGGCGGGCGGCGCACTTTCTTTCAACAACAACTCACTGGGCGCGGGAAAGGACGCCTTGAAAACGAAGATCGCCGAATCCTCCGTCGGCGGATCATTCCTTTTCTGCGCGCTGTCCTCGACCTGGAGCGCGCCCTCATGTGCCAGCGTCGGCGGCGTCGTGGGGGCGCTCTCGGGAGACCTGCTTCCGTAAACCTCCTCCGCCGACAACCCTGTAGTGGGACGCCGAAACCCGGCCGGCTCGCTCCCGGCGGGCGCGGGCGTCTCTGCTGCGTTTCCCTTCCTTGCAGGCAGATCCGGCTCATTCGCGATCTCGATCACGATCCCACGAACATGCCAGAGATCCGGGGCCAGCTCTCGGACCCGCGGCTTCACCTCCGGAGGGGCGACGACCACCAGCCCGTGGCCGACGTTGGCTCGAAGGACGTCGCGCTGCTCGTTCGCGTGCGTCAGGAAATCCGACCACGCCGATTGCCAGGGTCGCTCCGTGGCAGTGTTCGTGTCCTTGTGAACCGCCTCCAGCCAGGTGCAACCCACGCTGTTGTCCACATCGCGCGTGAGCAGCACCCGGATGGCCATCCTCAGCGCCGCGTGGTGCGACGGGCGAATGAGCCGCACCGACTTCCCCTCTTCCCGGAGCATCCTCGTCACTCGCTCGCGGAGAATCCCCGCCACGCGCGCCGACGGCACGAACATGAACGCGAGCCAGAACCCGGACGCGAGCTCGATCTGGCGCGAAAGCCGCTCCCACTCCGCTTCCCCGCTCTCTCCGAGGGGATCGTCCGCGGTGGGCGGCCCGAGGATCACTCGTCGTCCTCGCTGCGCGTCTTCAAGGCCTCTGCCTGCTTGATCACGTGCTCTCGAATCAGCGGGTGGACGTCGTACCACTCGGGCCCGTTGCGATAACAGAGCACCACGTGGGAGTCGAAGAAGCGGGCCAGATCCGGCACCTGCTCCATGTTCATGAGCGCCGCCTCGTGCGTCGCGGCGATCGTCGCGAGCCAGGAAGCATCGGTGTTCGCGATCGGCAGGAACTCGGCCCTCATCTGGTTGATGGCCATCTCCACGACCTCCTCCGACACAGGCAGCGTCTTTGCCCGACGGATGACCTCCGCGAACAAGCGCAAGAGATCGCGGAGGTTGCCGCCCGACATCAAGATCAGTCGATCCACGAGCTCCTGGCGACCGAGCAGCCGAGCCCAGTCGCCGCGCTTCTCGACGACCTTTCGCATCGCGCTGAGGCCGGAGGGGTGGAGATCGCCCTTGGAGCCGCGCACCTTGATCGCCGGGAACACCGGGACCGCGCCGAGACCGTAGAGCATCCCGATCCCGAGCGAGCGTGCTTTCAAATAGGGAGGCACGGTGTACACGACATGCACGTCGGGGAGCCGGAGCTTCTCCGCGTGATGGGCGAACAGCGTCTCGACCGACTCCTGCACTTGTCGCGCGTTCTGGTAACTACCGCGCATCTTCTCCAGCGAGTCGATGAGGAGCACCACCTGGGTCTCGTGGCCGTGACGCTGTTTGAGCGCCGCGACGCACTCCGCCACGAACTTCCATACGTCCGTCACGAGGGCGCCGAGGTGACCTTGCATCCGCTTCTGGATCTGCTCCAAAAAGGACGGATCGCTGCGCAGATTGACCTTGAGCCCGGCCGCGGTCATGTCGCCGACGTTGATGTTGGTCTTGATCAGGAAATCAACGAGCCTGTCCCAGTAGCCGCGCCTCGCCGGGTTTTCACCGAGCAGCTCCGGCGCCTTCAGAGACTCGCCGACCGCGCCGCCGAGCGCCATGAGGAAGTCGGTCACGTCGATCGGAGCTGCGGTGTTCACGAACCCCAGCATGTCGATGTACATGACCTTGTACCCCTCGCGACGCAGCCTGGCTTGCAGACGCAGAAGCTCTGTCGTCTTGCCGATGCCACGAAACCCGGAGAGCAGCTGAACGCTCTGCTCTTCCGAAAACTCGATCGCCCTGGCCAGGAGCTCCACAGGGTCGTCCGGGAGCGCCGCGTCGCCTTCGTAGAGCGGGACATAGCGCGGATCGTCGGGTTCCAGAGCCTGATCCGTCACCGCCTGGAAGAAGGCCTTCAGGAACGAACGATCTTGCGGGGCGAGCACGGCGGGCGGCACGGCCGCGAGGCTACCACCACGACCGCCCCCGTCCAAGTCACGGTGCTCCGCCCCCGCTCCGTCCCGAGCGACTACGGATCTCCTGTCCGCCACAAACGACCGACGCCCCGCGATCCGGAGATCGTGGGGCGTCCATCTGGCTCAGCGTCGAGGACCGCGTCCTCCGATCGGCGCGCTCAGGCCGCGGCGACGGCGCGCTTGACCTCTTCGTAGTCCGGCTCGACGCCGGGGTTCGGGCCGACCCACGCGTAGGTGATCGTGCCCTCTCCGTTCACGACGAAGACCGCGCGGTTCGACGCGGTGTAGCCGGGCATGCCCGCGAAGTTGTCGATCGCGACGCCGTACGCGCGGGTCGCCTCGCGCGCGTAGTCGGACAGGACCGCGAAGTTGAGGTTGTTCTTGCTGGCGAAGGCCGCGTTCGCGAAGGGCGCGTCCACGCTGACCGAGAGGACCGTCGCGCCGATGTCGTCGAGCGCCGCGAGCGAGTCGCGGAACGTGCAGAGCTCCTTCTCGCACACGCTCGTGAAGGCGGCCGGGAAGAAGGCCACGACGACCTTCTTGCCGCGGTAGCTCTCGAGGCTCACGCGTTCGCGCTTCTGGTTGAAGAGGTTGAAGTCGGGCGCTTTGGAGCCGATCGCGATCATGGGACTTTCTCCTTGGGAGTGACAGCGCGGGTCTATGATGGACCCGCCGCGCGAGGTCAACTGTTGTCGTCGTCGTCGTCGTGATGGTGGCGATGACGATGGCCGTGCTTGTGCGCGACGCTCGGCCCGCTGTCCGAGAGGGCCGCGCCCGCCGCCGCGCCGAGGAACGCCGCCGCGACGCCGCCGACCGTCGAGAGGATCTCCATGTTGCGCGCCGAATTGGCCTGATCCTGGCGCGCCTGCCACCGCTCCGCGGCGCCCTGGAACTGCTCGTGACAGTGCTGGCAGGCCGGGAAATGATGGGGCGAGAGGCCGCCGCAGAAGATGCACTTCACGACGACCCACGCCTTGCACTTCACGCAGTTCGTCATGCGGATGTCGGAGTACGTGCCGCACGAAGTGCACTGCACGGCCTCCGTCGCCACGTCGCTCACGAAGGGGGTGTTGCAGAACTTGCAAGCCACGAGGCCGGCCTCGCGCGGCGCTGTGCAATTCGGGCAGGTATCCATGCGCGGCAGCATACCGAATGTCGCGTGAAACGGCACCAGCGGCGTGACCTCTGGTGTACGGTGCCTCCGTGCGAGCCGACAGACCCAGCCTGACCGCGCAGCTCGTGAGCGGCGTGCGCGCCGTGTACGCGTCGTTCCCATCGGGGCTTCGGATCGCGCCGGATCCGCACGCGGGGGCGCTCGCGCCGATGCCCCTCGCGGCCGCGGCCCGCGCGCTCACGGCGGTGCATCTCCTGGCGCCGGCGGTGCACCACGGGCTCGGCGTCGCGTCGCTCGGCCTGTCGTGGCACGTGGCGCTGCGCACGCTCGCGATCGACGACGCCGCGCGGGACGCGTTCGCCGCGGGCGCGAGGCAAATGGTGCTGCTCGGCGCCGGGCTCGACAACCGCGCGGGCCGGCTCGCCCAGGGGATCCGGAGCTTCGAGGTCGATCACCCCGACATGCAGCGGTACAAGCGCGCGCGGCTCTCGGCGGCCGGCGTGCGCGACGATCGCGTGCTCGTGCCGGTGAACTTCGAGCGGGACTCGCTCCACGACTCCCTGGTTCGAGCGGGCTTCTCCGCGGAGACTCCCACGCTCTGGATCTGGGAGAGCGTGACTCCCTATCTCACGCGAGAGGCGATCACGGCCACGTTGCGCCAAGTCGCGTCCCTGTCCGCGCCGGCGAGCCGACTGGTCGTCACGTACATCCGCCCTCCGCACGCGCTCGGCCCCACGATCCACCGGCTTTCGAGCTTCCTCGCGAGCACCGTCGGAGAGCACCTGCGCGGGCGCTTCGAGCGCGAAGAGATGGAGTCGCTCCTCGGAGAGACCGGCTTCGAAATCGTGAGCGACGAGAGCGATCACGACCTCGCCCTCCGGTACTGGAAAGATCCACGGGGGGCGCTCCCGAGGACCATGCACCTCGTGCCCGAGTGGGAGCGGCTCGCCGTCACGAAGCGCGCCGAGGCTTGATTTTAAGGGATCTCTCGCGGTCCGCGGGAGTCGCGAAATCGCGGTGCGCGCAGCCGATGCGCGCGTGAATCCGAGCCTTGCGTGGCGCGCTTCTTGTTAGATCGCGGCGCATGAATCGACCAGCTTGGATAACGCAGCTCGGCCTCGCGGGGCTCTTCGGAACATCGATGTTGCTCGTCGCGTGCGGCGGCGGGAGCGGGAGCAACGGAGGCGCTGGAGCGGGCGGCTCCCCCACGACGACGACCGGCGGCACCGGCGCGAGCGGCGGCGGCCTCCTTGGCGGCAGCGGCGGCGGCTCCTCGGAGTGCACGCCCGCGTGCAAGGACGGGATGATCTGCTCGCACGGCGTCTGCGTGCCGGGGCAGACGTGCGCGACCGACAACGACTGTGACAACGACACCTTCTGCAAAGAGGGCCAGTGCGTCCCGTGGGACGGACAGGACCCCGCGCACGATCCGACGTGCATCTACGTGACGGCGGCGGGCGTGCTGTCGCCGCGGACGAGATGCGAGTTCTCGAAGGCGCCCGACGGCGATCCCTTCCCCGCGCACGTCGACGTGCAGGCGACGCCCATCGTCACCAACTTCAACGGCTTCACGCCCATGCCGGGCGGCGATCCGCTGCCCATCGGCACGCCGAGCATCGCCGCGAGCTTCACGGCGACGGTGCCCGCGGGATACACCGAGAACCTCGGCGTCATCCGCGTGCTCTCCGGGAAGGACTGCTCGCTGGAGGCGAACCTGACAGGGACGGATCTGGACGGCGACGGCGTCGTGGACTGGTCGTATTCTTCCGCGTCGCTCGCGGCCGGCGATCTGGACGGCGACGGGAAGGCGGAGATCGTCGCGTATGGCATCGATCAAGGGCAGGACATGCTGTCGACGACGCTGGCTTTCACGCGGAAGGACGGGGCGTGGAAGCTGCTCTGGAAGGCGAAGAACCAGGACGGGAGCGTGCATTACGCGCCGATCCTCGGCGGCTGGGGCGGCGCCTCGATTCACGATCTCGACGACGACGGGGTGCCGGAGATCCTGCGCGAAGGCGAGGTGTTCTCCAGCACGGGAGCGCTCCTGTCCGCGGCGCCGGCCGGGTACGGGACGTACTCCGCGGGCCTGTTCCCGGTGGTCGCGAACCTCGACGCCGACCCGGAGATCGAGATGACGAACGGCCAGTTCATCTGGCAATGGAAGAACGGCGCGTGGGAGCAGGAGGCGGCGTTCCCCGGCGCCACGCCGTCGTCGCCGGGCCACGTGGCGCTCGCGGATTTCGGCGCGTACGGGCAGGGCCCCGCGAGCGCGCCGGAGCTCGCGGTGGTGCGCAACGATTATGCGATGATCTACGCGATGACCGGGGAGCTCGCGCTGGAACCGGTCGCGGTGCCAGGGTCGGGCGGCGGGCCTCCGACGATCGGCGACTTCGATGGAGACGGGCTGCCGGAACTGGCGGTCGCCGGGAAGGCCTATTATACGATCTTCGACATCGACTGCACCGCGACGCCGCGGCCGGGCGGCAAATGCGCGATGGCGACGTGCGATTTCGGGCCGTGCCCGGCGGGGATCGCGTGGTCGCGGTCGACGCAGGATCTGTCGTCGAACGTCACCGGATCGAGCATGTTCGACTTCGAGGCGGACGGGCACGCGGAGGTCGTCTACGCCGACGAGTGCTTCACGCGGGTGTACGACGGGTCGAGCGGAGAGGTGCTGTTCAGTCAATACCGCTCTTCGTGCACGTGGTACGAGAACCCGCTCATCGCGGACGTGGACGGCAACTACCGCGCGGATCTGGTGGTGCCGTCGAACAAGGCCTGTTCGCCGAACGGGGACGGCATCGCGTGCCAGTTCCTGACGCCGGAGGGCGTGGACGCGCAGTTCGCGGGGCTGCACTGCAAGGTGGGGTCGGACTGCGTGTCGGGCGTGTGCGACTCCGGCCTTTGCCGGTGCACGACGGGGGCCGAGTGCTGCGCGGACAAGGACGACGCGACGTGCCTGGAGCTCGGCTATCTGTGCGCGCCGCCGCCCGCGGGGACGCCCGGTGACGGTAGCACGTGCCGCGCCGCGCACCCGCACGGCGTCTCGGGGATCCGGGTGTATACGGACGCCAACGACAAGTGGGTTCGGTCGCGGATGATCTGGAATCAGCACGCTTATGCGATCACCCACGTGAACGAGGACGGGACGATCCCGAAGTCGAGCGAGTGGAAGAACAACTGGGAGCAGAAAGGCCTCAACAACTTCCGCGCGAACTCCCCCGGATCGCAGGGCGGCGCCGCGAGCCCCGACGCGACGGCGGGCCCGTCCGGCGGCTATTCGTGCGACGGCTCCACGGCGACGCTGACGGCGCCGATCTGCAACCGCGGGTCCGCGCCGGTGGGCGCCGGGCTCAAGGTCGGATTCTACGATGGCAATGTGCTCGCGTGCGCGACGGAGACGAGCAAGCCCTTGTTCCCGGACGAGTGCGAGGTCGTGTCGTGCATGTGGGACGGCGCGCCGGCGGCCGATGCCAGCGCCGTCGACATCACCGTGAAGGCCAACGACGGCGGCGCCGTCACCGAGTGCAAGGACGGCAACGACGAGGGGATCGTCCTCCACGTCTATTGCAAGCCTGCCGGCTGAACGCGCTGCGGTTGGCGCGGAGTGGGGGGGTGCCAACCTCGTTGCGCCGCCTCACTGGAAAAAGACAGATATTCTGCGAGATCGTGAGTCGGCACTCGCATTGCTGAAGCGGGGGGCATGCTGGCCAATCGACAACTCTCCCCTTCCGTCCGCAGGGCGCCCCTCGTCCTGTCCGGTGCTCTCCTCCTCGGCCTGGTCCTCGGCGCATGTCAGGATCGGCCCATTTGCCCCGTGGAGCCGAAGCTCACGGCCTATGTCCACGAGAAGCTGACGTCCAGCAGCATCGACAAGGTGGATGTCGTCCTCGCCATCGACAACTCCCACTCCATGGCCGACAAACAGGCTCTCCTGGCCCTCGCCGTGCCGGATCTCGTGGGCGGTCTCGTGAACCCGCCTTGCCTCGACGAGACCGGAGCCCCGGTGTCGCCGGCGCCGAAGAGCCCCCTCGACGCGTGCCCGAAAGGCAGCGATCGGCCGTTCGATCCGGTGCTGGACATCCACATCGGCGTCGTGACGTCGAGCCTCGGCGGGCACGGCTCGGACTCGTGCCTTCCGAAGGCGAGCAATCCCTCGCTGGACGACCGCGGGCACCTCGTCGCGCGCGCCGACGCCGCGGGGGCCGCGCAGGCTCCGACGTACCAGGGGCTCGGCTTCCTCGCGTGGGATCCGGCGCAGAGGCTCACGCCTCCGGGCGAGGCGGACCTCGACGCGGACTCCGCGACGGACCCGAACGGAGAGGCCCTGTTGCCGGTGCTCGCAGAGATGATCTCCGGCGCCGGGGAGCACGGCTGCGGCTTCGAGTCGCAGCTGGAGAGCTGGTATCGGTTCCTCGTGGATCCGAGCCCGTACGAGACGCTGTCCCTCGACACGGACAACCGCGTCAAGCTCGAAGGCGTGGACAAGGTGGTGCTCGATCAGCGAAAGGCCTTCTTGCGACCGGACTCGCTGCTCGCCATCGTGCAGCTCTCGGACGAGGACGACTGTTCGGTGCGGGACACGGGGCAATACTACCTGGCTCTCCAGGGCAAGCGCGCGGACGGGAGCCCCTTCACGCTGCCGGCCCCTCGGTCGGAGTGCGCCGCGAACCCCAATGATCAGTGCTGCTTCTCGTGCGGTCAAAAGGGCCCCAAGGACTCGGCCGGGAACGACCTCTGCCCGCCGGATCCCGCGTGCTTCGACGACGCCGGGAACGTGAAGCAGGCGGCCGACATGTACAATCTGCGGTGCTGGGACCAGAAGCGCCGGTTCGGCATCGACTTCCTGCAGCCGATCGAGCGGTATCGACAAGGCCTCACCGAGAGCACGATCACCGACCGGAACGGCGCGACCGTGCCGAATCCGCTGTTCGTCGATCTGGACCCCTCCGACGACAACCACGATCTCCGCGATCCGACCATGGTGATCCTGACAGGCATCGTCGGCGTGCCGTGGCAGGATCTGGCCCGGGATCCGACGGATCTCTCGAAGGGCTTCAAGTCCGCGGTGGAGCTCGTCCAGCCGGACCCGAAGAGCGGAAAGACCACGTGGGACGTCGTGCTCGGGGACGCGGACGCGAACGTCGCGCCGCTGGATCCGCTGATGATCCCGAGCAACGCGCCGCGCACGGGCAAGAACCCCGTCACCGGCGACGAGCTCGTGACGGCCGACAAACCGCTGCAGAATCCCATCAACGGGCACGAGATGAAGCCGACCGATCAGCTGGAATACGCGTGCATCTTCCCGCTGCCGCAGGCGATCCCGTGCGACGGGGAGCACTGCCTCGATCCTTCGGACAGCCCGGTGTTCGACCCGCCGTACGACGGGTCCGCGACCACGCAGAAGCGGGCCGGCGCGGTGCCGGGGACTCGGTTCCTCCGCCTCTTGAAGTCGCTCGGACAACAAGGGGTCGCGGCCAGCGTGTGCCCCGCGCAGACGACGGATCCGGGCGCCCTCGACTTCGGGTATCGGCCCGCGATCGCGGCGGCCCTCGCGCGGCTGCAAGTGGGCCTGTCGAAGAGCTGCCTGCCGCGCAAGCTCGTCGCGTCGGCGGACGGGCAGGTCAATACGATGGTCATCGAGGCTCGCAGGCTGCAAGGCAAGGAGATTTGCTGCGATCCGTCGCTCGCTCGCCTCGACGTGCCGGCGGACAAGCAAGGCATCCTCGATGACGTGAAGTCGGATCCGATCGTGCAAGCGGCCGGCTACGACTGCTTCTGCGAGATCCCGCAGCTCACGGGGACGGCGCCCGGAGAGCCCCTCTGGACGTGCCAGAACGACGCCTCGCGCTCTCCGCAGCTCGCGGACGGCACGCCGGTGAGCGGGTATTGCTACGTCGACCAGACGGCGGATCCGCCGATCGGGAACCCCGCGCTCGTGGACTCGTGTCCGGACAGCGAGAAGCGGAACATCCGGTTCGTGGGCAAGGGCAGCCCGAACCCGCAAGCGACGGTGTTCATCACCGCCGCGGTGAGCGAGGACCCGTCCGACACGGCCTGCGACGCCTCCGCGTCCAACTGACA
This sequence comes from Polyangiaceae bacterium, assembly GCA_046351455.1. GTDB lineage: Bacteria > Myxococcota_A > Polyangia > Polyangiales > Polyangiaceae > JADJRH01. Next base: position 96,889 of record JAXLYM010000021.1, on the reverse strand, counting down.
CGCTCCCCCCAACTGACACGCTCCCCCCAACGGACACGCTCCCCCCAAGCCAGGTACGATCACCGGGATCGGCGGCGCCGCGCGCACGTGAGCGCCGCGAGCGCCGCGCCCAAGATGATGACCGAGGAGGCGTCGTCCTCGTCGTCCGCGCCGGCCGGCGAGCAGCGCGCTGCCGTCGCGGAGAGCGATGAGGGCGGCGCCCATCCGCGGCGTCAGGGCCGGGATCGCGCCGCAGGCGAAGGCCACGCTTGGGGAGCGAGGCAGGCGTCGCCACCGCAAGAGACGCGTCTTCGTATTCATGCACAAACTGGGGGCATTCCATGCGCCGAGGCTGCTCGGGATCGGGATGTCGCGTGCAATCGCCGGAGGAGCTGCCACAGCACCTCTTGCTCGTGGGCGCCGCCACCCGGATCGCGTTCTGATTCACGGATAACGCGGCAATTCGCGGTCGATGTTGGCGAACAGATCCGCCATGTCGGTCGTCGCCTGGCTGGAGCCGAGCCACGGGGGGAAGCTGCCCGCGAGATCGATGTGGAACCGATACACAGCGTAGGTGCGCTGTCCGCCGTCGATGGGCTGGAGGAGCCAGTTGCCGCTGTGGGCGGTGACGCGCACCACGCCGTCGACCGGCGGCGGACCGCCCGAGAGCACGGTCGCGAAGCGCATCCAGCGCAGGTCCCCCTCCGCGCCCCACGTGACGTGAAGGGTGAAGTCGCGATCGTCCAGCACGGGCAGCTCCAGCCGCTCGTACACGTCCACGAACCCGTCCCCCTTGCCGAGGATCTGCTGCCCTTTGAGGTGCTTCTGCCAGCGCATGTGCCCCGGATAGTCGATGAGGACGCGCAGCACGCGCTCGGGGCCGCCCGCGAGCCGGCCCTCGCACGCGAGCTCGATCCCCCGGTCCCGCGGCCGCCGATAGAGCTTGACGCCGCGCTCCTCCCCCGCGGGGCTGAAGCCTTCGCCCGCGAGCGCGCTGGCCGGCGCAGGAGGCCCCGTGACCTCCTGCGCATAGGCGAGCGGAGGAGGCGTGTCCGAGGACATCGTCCGAAGCCCGGTGGGCGTGCTCTCGACCCACGAGAGAGGCTCCACGATCACGGGCGGACGGGGCGTTCCGGCGCACGCCGCGAGACCCACCACGACGAGGAGCGCTGTCCGCTTCATTGGCATTCTTCCGTGCAATTCCCTGTCCATTCGTGGGGGCCGGGAGACGCCCGTCCGCGCCTCTCGGCGCGCCGGGACGGCGCCCGCGGACGCTATTGTTGCGGGGGATCGAAGAGGCATTGATTTGTGACGGATCCGAGCCAATAGGCAAGGAGTCATGAAGCGGGCCTACGTGACGATGCTGTGCGGGGGCGACTCTTACGCGCCGGGGGTGGAGGCGCTCGGCCGGTCTCTGCGCGCGAGCGGCACCCGGGAGCCGATGATAGCGATGGCCGCGGCCGACGTCTCCACCTCCGCGAGGTCCGCCCTCGCCGCGCAGGGATGGCAGGTGCGCGACATCGATGCGCTCCCCAGCCCGGCCCGCGGGACGGCGCTGTTCCCGCGCTTCGACAACGTGTTCTCGAAGCTGCGCGCCTGGCAGCTCACCGATATCGAAAAGGTCGTCCTCCTGGACGCCGACACGCTCGTTCTACGCAACGTGGACGATCTCTTCGAGCGCCCGTCGATCGCCGCGGCGCCCGATTTCTTGATGCCGGACCGCTTCAACTCCGGCGTGATGGTGCTGGAGCCTTCGGCCGAGACGTTCGGCCGCATGCTGGAGGCGCTGCACGGCGCCGAGAGCTACGACGGCGGCGATCAGGGGTTCTTGAACACGTTCTTCGGCAACTGGTACGCGATGCCGGTCGAGCACCGGCTGCCGGTGGGATACAACCTGTTCCACTTCATCTTCCAGTTCGTCCACGGTCACCCGGCGCTCCGCCGCACGCTGCTGCACGAGGCGCGGATCGTCCACTACGCGGTGCAGAAGCCGTGGCGCGGGCTCCCGCAGCTCACCGGGGCCTCGGCGCCGTGGTGGTCCATGTACTACGACGCCCACCCCGAGCAGGACAGCGTGCTCCGGCGACGGATTCACGAGCTGGAGGACTGGACGTTCGAGCGCGTCGTCGACGTGTTCATTCGCTGATCGCCTCGCCCGGAGAGAACACGACGATCCCCTCGTGCGGGCCGAGCGGGACGCGGTCTCCGGCCGGGCGTGTCTCGCCGCGATGATTGGACCAGACAGCGCGACCTTCGTGCTCGGCGAGGTCCACCGCGACACCGCGATCCCCGAAATTGAGAAAGACGTCGACGGGCCTCGGAGGGTCTTCGGTGAGCGACCGGCGATAGGCCACCACGCTCGGCGGAAGGCCGGTGTCCAGCAACGTGAGCGCCCCGGCCTGGAGCGACGGCAGGCGGCGGCGCAGCGCGAGGAGGCTCTCGTAACAGCGGAGGAGCGACTCCGGATCTGCCTCCTGCGCGGCCACGTTGGTCGTGGGGCTCTCGGGGTGGACTGGCAACCACGGCGACGCGGAGGACGGCGCGAATCCGGCGTTCGGGCCCGCGTCCCACTGCATCGGGAGGCGGCACTCGTCGCGGTTCAGGAGGATGCCGCGCTTGCGGAAGAAGCCCGTGAGGCACTGGGGAATGAACCGATACCGGGCGGCGACGGGATCGAGCCCCTCGTGCAGCGGGATCTCGTGCTGGTTCATGCCGATCTCTTCGCCGTAGTAGATGAACGGGACGCCGCGCACCGTGAGCTGCAGCGTCGCGACGAGCTTCGCCTTGGGCCGGTGTCCGCCGAGGCGGTGGATGAAGCGGGGCCGATCGTGGTTGCCGAACACGTACGTGGGAGAGAACGGCTCGGGGAAGGCGCGCTCGAATTCGTGGATCAGCCTGCGGACGGCCTTGCCTGAATACGGGGTCGTCATGCTCTCGAAGAGGAACACGAGGTGGAGCGCGTTGGCCTCCTCTCCGCCGCAGTAGCGCCGGAGCATCTCGGGGTCTCCGAACACCTCGCCGACGAGGAAACGAGGCGGATCCGTGTGCTCGTCGACGACGGCGCGCAGCTCCTTCGCGAAGGCCAGCGTGTCCGGGTGATCGATGGTGTGGACGTTGCGCTGGAAGAAGCCGTGCGGGTTCTTCTCCGAGGGGACGGGGCGGAACGAGAAGGGGTTGTCGGCGAAGGAGGCGTCCTTGAAGAGGGCGTTGAAGATATCGAGTCTCATCCCGTCGACGCCCTGTCCGAGCCAGTGACGGACGACGTCGAGCATCGCTCTCTTGACGAGGGGATTGCGGTAGTTGAGATCCGGTTGAAACGGCAAGAAGCTCGCGAAATACCACTGTCCCGTGGCCTCGTCGCGGTGCCAGCCGCTGCCGCCGAGCATCGATTTCCAGTTGTTCGGGGGGGCATTACCGCCTTTGCCGCGGCCGTCCCGCCAGATGTACCAGTCTCGCCGCGGAGAGGCCTTGTCCTTCCGCGACTCGCGGAACCAGGGGTGCTCCGCGGACGTGTGGTTGAGCACCATGTCGAAGACGATCTTCATCCCTCGCCGGTGCACCTCCTCGATGAGGCGGCGGACGTCCGCGAGGGTGCCGTACTCGGGCGCGATGGAGAAGTGATCGCTGATGTCGTATCCGAAGTCGGCCTGCGGGCTCTCGAAGAACGGGGAGAGCCACAGCGTCTCCACGCCGAGCCGATGGAGGTAGTCGAGGCGATCGATGACGCCCGGCAGATCGCCGATGCCGTCGCCGTTCGAGTCCGCGAAGCTGCGCGGGTAGATCTGGTAAACGGTGGTGCGCTTCCACCAGGGGAGATCTCGAGTGGACATGGGACTTCTTCCTCTGAGCCTCCAGCGGGGCGAATCGCACGCGCCGCGGTGATGGAGGCATATCCGGTTCCCGCGCGAGGGCAACCCGCTCTCTCCAACGACCGCGTTACGGGGCCGCCCGGTCGCGCTATGTTCGCGGCGCATGCTGGACCGCGCGACGATCGAGCGGCTCTCGCTCTCCCCTGAAAAGAACGATCCGATCCTCAACGTGGCCCTCGCCGAAGAGGGGCACGCGAAGGTGCTGCTCGCGCTCGCGCGGTGCCGCTCCGTGGGGCCCGAGGCGCTCGGGGTCATCGGGCAGCGCATCGACGCGGACGGCAAGGGCGTGGGGCGCGATCCCGACGCGCGGCCGGACGAGCCGTTCGAGCCGATCGCCGACGAGCTGGATCGGCTGCTCGTCGCGCAGCCGTTCGCGCCGGACGAGGTGCGCGACGCGATCCTGGGGCGGCACAAGGACGATCCGTATTTCGTGCTCGCGGCCGCGGGGCACGCGCGGGCGACGCTCGCGGCGATCGCGCGGGCGGCGTCGTGGCCGGCGCGCTCGGCGGTGCACGATCGGCTCTGGATCGCGCTGATCGACGCGTCGCGCCTGCCGCCGCTCACCGCGGAGGAGTGGGCGCAGGATCCGTCGGAGTATTTGCGCGAGGCGATCGCGCGCACCACGCGCGAGGCCGCCTTGCTGGAGGCGCTGTCGCGCGACGCGTCGCGGCGCGTGCGGCGGGCCGTCGCGTCGAATCGATTTGCCGCAAAAGAAAGGGCGCGGCTCGCGGCGGAGGACGCGGCGGCGGAGGTGCGCGCGCGGGCCGCGGGGCCGCTGTCGGCGCATGAAGGCGTCCCCGAAGGTGGCAATCTGGTGGACACCGCGCGGTTCGCGGCGGCGCTGCGGGCGATGCGATCGTTCGGCGTGCTCCCGCCCGACGTGCGGCAGGCGCTCGTGACGGCGGGTCGCGAGCTGGACAGCGAGGGCGCGGCGCTCGCGGCGCGCGTGCTCGCGAGCCACGAGACGTTCGCGCTGCTCGAACAGATGGTGGAGACGGGCGGCACGACGAAGGCCGCGCTCGGGTTCGCGGCGGGGCTCGCGCTGCGCGCGCCGGTCGACGACGAGGACGAGTCGGGCGATCCGGAGGCCGAGCTGACGTCGTTCATCTACGACGCCGTGAAGCCCGCGCAGAGGCTCCCCGCGACGGCGCCCGGCCTCACGGGGAAGGCGAAATTGAGCGCGTGGATGGCGGAGGGGCTCGCCGCCACGCCCGACGTGACGGCCGCGGATCTGGCGCTCCAGGCGGGGCACGGCGCGCTCGCGTCGGGCGGCCTCGTGCTCGCGCGGGCGGCGGCGAAGATGCCTTCGCTCGTCGCGGATCTGGTGCGCGAGGGCAAGAAGGTCGACGTGGTGCCGGCCGCGCTCCTGTCGCTCGCGTGGGACGATCCGTCGGTGCCGGACGCGGCGGTGATCGAGATCGCGGGCCGCGTGCAGAAGCCGAAGAAGCGCGCGGAGGATCTTCCGGACGACGAGGTCGATCTCGATCCGCTGTCACGATCGCTCGACGTGCTGGAGCGCGCGGTGCTCTCGGCGTCGCTGCGCGTGAACGTGTCGCCGCGGTCCGCGCTCGCGGTGATCGCCCTGGATTCGCGGCGCGTGCGGTACGTGCTCGCGGCGATGCCTTCGTGGAAAGGGCGCCTCTCCGGCGGGAAGCTCGCGCGCGTGGTGCGGGCGAACGCGGGCGCTCTCACGGCGGCGCAGGCGGAGGCGCGCGCCCGCGGCGCGAAGGTCGAAGGGTGGACGGCGCGGCTCCTCTCGGAGATCGAGCTCGCGATCGCGATCGCGGTCGGCCATGTGACGTCCGAGGAGGTGGCGGCGCGCCTCGCGAGCGGGCGGCAGCAGCTCGACGACGGGCTCTCGCTCGCGGCCGGGGTGCACGCGCGCGCCGCGGTCGAGGGCGTGAAGGCGGTGCAGCCGGTCGTCGAGTGGGCCACGAAAAACAGGGGAACGGTGCCGTCCGCGCTCGCGCTGTGGCTCCTCTTGGAGCAGCTCGATCGCAGCCGCGCGCCGTCCACGATCGCCTCGTCGATCGACAACGTGGCGACGTCGAAGGCGGGCGTTCCCGCGAGCGTGTGCGACGCGCTCGTGACGCTGGAGCACCGCCGGCCCGGCAAGCTGGAGAACATCGGCCCGCAGTCGCCGCGGGGCCGCGCGACGCTCGCGAGCGCCATCGCGCGCGCGTACCGCACGCTCGGCGGCCTGCGCGACGAGCGCCTCGACACGTGAGCTACATTCGCCGCATGACGACGACGTTCGTGAGCGGGGGGACCGGGTTCATCGGCGAAGAGGTGGTGCGTCGGCTCGTGCGCGAGGGCCATCACGTGCGCGTGCTCGTGCGCTCGGCGCAGGCCGTGGAGAAGGCGCGGGCGCTCGGAGCGGAGCCGGTGCCGGGCGATCTCCTGGTGGCCGGAGCGTGGCAGTCCGCGGCGCGCGACGCCCATCACGTGGTGCACCTCGCGCAGCCGCAGACGTTCGGCGGCCGCGTCTCGGGCGAGCGCGCGCGCCGTTACCGCGACGAGCGCATGCGCATGGACAGGCACCTGCTCGACGCGCTGGATCCAGCCAAAACGAAGCGGATCGTGTACGTCGGCGGCACCAGCTACTACGGCGATCTCGGCCTCGAGCTCTCGGGCGAGGACGCGACGCCGCGGCCGCGCGGGTGGGGTCCGTTCGTGGCGCCCGCGATCGAGGCGCTGTCGGGGGATCTCGCGCGCGGGTTGCCGATCGTGACGGCGTTCCCCGGCTACGTGTACGGCGACGGCTCGTGGTTCCGCGAGTACGTGCTCGCGCCGCTGATGAAGGACATCCGCCTCAACGTGATCGGCGGGCGCAGCCGCACGGGCTCGCCGATCCACGTCGACGACTGCGCGAGCGCGCTCGTGCATCTCCTGGCGCGCGGCGAGGTCGGCGCGCGGTACTTCGTCGTCGACGATCGGCCCGCCGCGTGGATGGAGATCTACGAGGGCGCCGCGCGTGCGATGGGGAAGCCATTCCGGTACCGCAAGGTGCACCCGCTGCTCTTGCGGCTCCTCGTCGGCCCGGTCGTCGCGGACTCGGTGCAGAGCGACGCGGCCCTCTCGAACGCGCGGCTGCGGTCGCTCGGGTGGGAGCCGCGGTTCCCCACGATCGCGGAGGGGATACCGGATGTGGTGAAGCGCGCGCGGCCACTTAAAAAGAAGCCATAAGATGACAACTGGCACGCTTCAGGACGCCAGTTGTAACTGCCAATTCAGAGTACCGTTGTTGACACAATAAATGCCCCCTCCCTTCGCGAACGAAGAGAGCGATTTGGGAGGGGCGGGCGCGCGCAGCGCGACCGGGGGTGGGCACCCTCAGCTCGGCTGTCGCCCCATCAGGAACCGCGCGAGCGCTTCGGCCTTGGGCACCAGGGAGGACGCGTCGATCAGCTCTTCGCGCGTGTGGAAGCCGGTGCCGCGCGGGCCGAGGCCGTCGATCGACGGGATGCCGATCGCGCTCGTCGAGGACGCGTCGGAGCCGCCGCCCACGAGCGACGCCTCCTCGACGCCGAGGCCGCACTCCTTCGCGCAGAGCGCGTACTCGCGGTAGAGCGCGACGCTCGCCTCCGTGCGCTCGAGCGGCGTGCGCGCGATGCCGCCCGTGAGCTCGATGCGCGTGCCGGGCACCGCGGCGCACGCTCCGTCCGCGGCGACGTGCAGCGCCTCCATCATGGACTCGCCGTCCTTCGTCGTGACGAAGCGGAAATCGAGCAGCGCCTCCGCCTCGTCCGGCACGGTGTTCTTGCCGTGGCCGCCGGTGAATTTGCCGACGTTGAGCGTGACGCCGCGCTCGTAGTCGGTGAGGTTCTGCGCGAGGTCGACGAAGCGCGCGAGCGCCCAGATCGCGTTGGCGCCTTCCCGATGAGCGTTGCCCGCGTGCGCGGCCTTTCCGTAGGCCTTCGCGGTGACGCCCGCGGTGCCCTTGCGCGACGTGATGATCGCGTCGCCCTTGCGGCCGGCCTCCAGCACGAGCGCGCACGCGGCGCCGCGCAGCTCGCGCTGCAACAGCGGGCGCCCCTCGGGCGAGCCGACCTCTTCGTCCGAGACGATCGCGAGCATCACCTTGCGCTTCGCGAGCTCGCCGGCGCGGTCCAGCGCGCGCAGCGCCTCGATCGCGAGCACGAGGCCGCCCTTCATGTCGAGCACGCCGGGGCCGCGCGCGATCGCTCCGTCGAAGTGGAAGCCCTCGAAGCTGCCCGGCGGAAACACCGTGTCGAGGTGGCCGACGATCACGACCGCGCCCTCCGCGGACGTCTCGGTGCCGGGCGTACCGAACAGCCAGTGCGGCGCGAACCGACCGCTCTCGCTCTCCACGCGGCGCGCCCAAAGGCTCTGGATCGGGGCGATCTGCTCCGCGAGCATCTCGCCCGTGCGGCGGCCGCCGGGCACGTTGTCGGTGAACGAGTTGACCATCACGAGACGCTCGATCTCCGCGAGCATCGGATCCCGCCGCCCATCGAGCTCGCGGAGGACGGCCTGCAGGTGATCGGTGGTGTCGACGTGGCGCTTCATCGAGGGCGAGGTCTAGTGTGCCGCGCGCGCGGGCCGTACAAAAAAGTGATCCGCCGCGCGCCGCCGGGCCGAACGAGCGCGATCGCCGTGATCGTCAGTCGTCCACGAGCGCGCGGAACGCGAGCCTCAGCCGGTCCGGGATCGGCAGCGGCCTGCGCGTGACCCGGTCGACGAACACGTGCACGAAATGCCCCTGCGCCAGGGCCGCGACGACGCCGCGCCGGAAGAGCCCGATCTCGTACGTCACGCTGGTGCCGCCGACGCGCGCGACGCGCAGCCCCGCGTCGATGATCTCCGGGAAGGCGAACGAGTCGAAGTAGCGACACCCCGACTCCACGCAGACGCCGATCACCGCCCCTTGATGGATGTCGAGCCCGCCCTCGGCGATGAGGTATCGATTGATGACAGTGTCGAAATACGAATAGTAAACGACGTTGTTCACGTGCCCGTAGATGTCGTTATCCATCCACCGGGTCTCCACGTGGGAGAAGTGCTTGAAATCGACCCGGAGCCTCGGTTCTTCGCGCGCCATGGAGAGCTGTCGCCGCCTCTAGCATACAAAAGGCAGCCCGAGGAACTGCTCCTCTCGCGGCGGGCGCAACGGCCGGAGACCGTGGTATGGTCGCGGACCGGACGACACGAACAGAGGCACGAGACGATGCACCACATCTTCTGGCTACTGCCCGGCGTGCTCGCGGGACGCCCGGGCCCGACGAAAGAATTCTGGGACCTCGCGGAGCTGCGGGAGGCCGGCATCGGCGCGGTGCTCTCGGTGAACGACGGGGAGCTCTGCCGCCCGTCGGATTTCATGGCCGCGGGCCTGCTTTATTGCTGCGTGCCCCTCTCTCCGAACGCCCCGCCCGCCGAGGGAGACGTCGAGCACTGCCGCGCCGCCCTCCCCGTCGCGACGAAGTGGGTGCGAGAGCTGGAGTCGCACGGCATCGCGACGCTGGTGCACTGCCACTCTGGAAAGGACCGCACGGGCCTCTTCCTGGCCCACTACCTGGTCGAGTCCCGCGGCCTCACCCCCAGAGAGGCCATCGCGGAGGTCCGCCGCGTCCGCACGATCGCCTTCAGCGCCCCGGGATGGGACGAATTCGCGCTGGAGGTGCTGTCCGAGCGCCCTGGCTAAGGTGCCTGTGCGAAGGCGCCGATATCGGCCGATGTCCGCGGCCTCCCCAGCAGATCGCGAGGGGGCATGTCCGACGGATCGCCCTTGTCTGCGAGCAGCTTCGAGCCGCGCTTCGGACGGAAATCCGGGCGCGCCGGGTTCGGCTTCCACCACGCGCCGTCCAGCAGAATCCAGGGCTCGCTCCCGGCGGCCACGAATTCGGGGCGGATCTTGTCCTGCGTGACGCCGAAGGTGGAGCGAGGCTCTTCGAAGCGGGAAATCGCGGCCCCGAACAGCGCCTCCGGGAACGCCGACAGGCTCGGTAAGTTGAACGGCGCGCTCCGATACCGCACCTCGTTCGCCACCGAACAGGCCGAATCGAGGCCGAAGATGCTCGTGCGGTCGACATCCATGGAGACGGGCACGTCGTTGACGAGGACGTTGTTCCGGAGCCGCGTGCCGTAACTGCCGTTCACGATGAGGACCGCCGCGCGCCCCGCGTTGGCCATGAGCACCGTGTTGTTGCGGATCACGTTGTCGTGGCACCCGAAGAGCGGAAGTCGGCGCACGTCGGAGGCCTCTTCGAGCGTCTCCGGCGGCCCCGCGACGGCCTCCGCGTCGAACGGGTTCTTGTTGTCCCACTCCGCGATGCCGTGATTGGCGTTGTCGTAAATGAGGTTGTTCTGGATCCGCGACCAAAGCATCGCCGCGAGGTTGATCGAGCCGCCGCCGCCCTTGCCGTTGCCGGTGATCACGTTGTCCTCGATGAGGAAATGCTCGCCGCGCCCGTCCGGAAAGCCGCGCTCGCCGAACAGCGAGGTCGCCCGCGACAGGATGTCTTCGGCCCACGCGCGCGACTCCGCATAAGGCGGCGCCCCCGCGAGCGCAGGGTGCTTGATCGTCTCGCGCAGCGACGCCTCCGGATCCGTGTTCACCTGGAGCCCGCCGGACCGACTGCCGATGAAGACGTCGCGCCGGATCACGTAGTCGTCCGACCCGTCCGACACGTACGCGGAGTGCTCGCGCGCGGAGAAGCCGAAGACGCTGTCCTGGATCAGCACGGAATGGCTGTCCGTGGAGTGCAGCCCCCACGCGGCGTGATGATGCGAGAACACCCCCGTGATCGCGACGTGGTGCGTGAGCTTGCCCGTGCGCCCGAAGTCGCCGTCCAGCATGATGCCGGCCCACGGGCCCTTTGCTTCGGTGTCGCCGGGCGTCTCGCGTCCCTTGAGATTGAGGCCCTCCAGGATCACGTGGTGCGCCGCGCGCAGGTAGATCATCCACCGCGCGCCGTCGTCCGGACACGGCTCGTCGATCACCACCTCTCCGGGCGCTCCCAGCGCCTGGAAATGAACGAAGCGGCCTTCTTTTGCGCTGGATTTGTCGCCGAGGCAGAACCCCTTGTACGTCCCCGGCGCGATCGCGACGAGATCGCCGCCCTCCGCGAAGTCCGCCGCCGACTGAAGGGTTGGAAAGACCTTGTCGACGCGCAGAGGGACAGTCTCCGCCGGCCTCCCCTCCCCGCCCGGAGAGCGGCCCGGCGCGTTGAGATCCAGCCTCTTCGCCTGGATCGTCGCGGCGGGAGCCGCCGCGGACGAGACGAGCAGCACGCGCCGATAGGCTGTCTGGACGACCATCGTCCGCCGCACCCATTCATCGGAGTCCCACGTGGCCTGAAACACCGGCCCTCGCGCCGACACGGCCGCAGGCGGCGCCGTCGTCTTCGGCGGAGGAGCCGCGACGGAGACGCACCCCGATGTCAGGTTCGCCAAGCTCATGACGACACCCCAGAAGCGGCAGCCCCGCGCTCGCGTTCGGTCCGATTCCATCGAATCGGAGCATTGCTCATCGCCGAGCGGACGTCATCCCTCGTGGGCGGCCTCTTTTCCAGGGTATCGAATTTGAAGCGCGCGGCCTCGACCTTGCCGCACGTCGCCTCAGCGGCGGAGCAGCATGAGCACGACCGCGGTGATCAGCGCGATCGCGACCGCCAGGAGCAGGACGAGCCACGTCGGCAAGCGGACGCCTTCACTCGGGCCCGGGGCCGAAAGCAGCGCCGCGCTCGGAGCAGCAGCCGCAGCACTCGGAGCAAGAGCCGCCGCGCTCGGAGCAGCCGCCGCCGCGACGGGAGGAGGCGCCGGGGATTTTCCTTCCGGCGCCGTGCTTGAATACGGACTGATCCGATTGGAGCTCGGAGCCGATTGGACCGGCTCGGGCTCCGGCGGTGGACGCGCCGCGGGCGCCGCTGGCCGAGGGATCTCCGGGGCTGCCCCGGGCGCATCGTCCTCGCCGAGGCCGGTCAGATCCAGGTCGTCGTCCTCCTGGTCCAGGGCCAGCTCCTCCGGCTCCTCCGGCGCGACTTTGCGTGGGGACGACACCGGCGCGCGCTCCGCCCGCTGCGAGTCGTCCAGGAATTCCTGGAGCCTCAGTCCGACGGCGCGCGCGCTCTCGGGGCGGCGCTCCGGATCCTTTTCGAGCAACTGGTAAATCAGGCTCGCGAGCGGCTCCGGCACGGAGATGCCCGCCTTGTCTTCGAAGCGCGCCGGCCGCTCTTCGATGTGCTTCAGCAGGAGCGCCATCGCCGAGTCGCCCCGGAATGGCACGTCTCCCGACACCATGTGGTACATGATGACGCCGAGAGAATACAGGTCCGAGCGCGGCGTCACCGCCTTCAAGGAGGCTTGTTCGGGGGACAGATAGAGCGGAGTCCCGACGACGAGATCCGCGCGGGTGAGCGTCGCCCCGACCGCGTCCGGCTGCATGAACTTCGCGATGCCGAAGTCGAGGACCTTCACGAAATCGCTCTCGCCGTGGATCTCGCAGAGGAACAGATTGGCGGGCTTGAGATCGCGGTGAACGAGCCCGACCTCGTGCGCCTCGCTCACGGATTTCGTGATCTGGAGGGCGATCCGCGCCACGCGCGCCGCGGGGAGGGGCGCCTCCCTCTTGAGCACCTGGCTAAGAGTCCGCCCCTCCAGGAGCTCCATCACGAGGTAGAGGTGCCCTGTCGAGGCGCGACCGAAATCGCTGACGCGGATGGTGTTCGGGTGCTTGAGGCGGCTGCACGCCATCGCCTCGCGGCTGAAGCGGCGCGCCTGCTCGTCGTCGCTCGCGAGCGAGCGCTGCAGCACCTTCAGCGCGACCTGCGTGTCGAGGCCCATGTGTCGCGCGCGATACACGTCCCCCATACCCCCCTGTCCGAGCAGGGCGTTGATCTCGTAACGGCCGTCGATGACCGTTCCGAGCGTGAGCTCCGGGGCGGGTCGTCCCTTCACGCCTCAGCGCTCCAGCACCTCGGCGAGGCGCGTGGCCTCGTCGCTCAGGATGCCGAGGATCATCTGGCCCATGGGCAGCAGCGCCAGCTTCCTTTCGGAGCCGACGATGAGCACCTGCCGCGCGCCGCCGAGATCGAGGTGACGGGCAGTGTCGGAGCAGGTGCGCACACACTGTCCACCGAGCGCCGCGAGCGCCTCGAAATCCGCGGCTCCCCCTGCCTGCGCGAGGAGGAGCCCGTCGTGCGAGACGAAGCTCGCGCGAACGCCGGGGCGCGACGCCACCTCCTCCACGAGGCGCCCCAGCGAGCGGAGCAGGCTCTCTCTGCCGCGCAGCGCCGCGGGGCTGTTCCGCGCGGCGCCGACGTAGCTCCCGTGCTCCTCCGCGAGGGCGTTTATCTCCACGATCCGATCCGAGAGCCAGTGCATGTTGCCTCACGTCCGGGAGGGCGCGCCCCCTCATCGGCCCTTCGAAGACCAGTTGCTCGACGTCTTGACGTCGCCTCCGAAGAGCTCGTTGAACACCGGGATCGACTGCTTCACCTCGAACCGCACCGAGCCGAGCATCGCGCTCCCGTCGGCGATCACGGCCAAGAGGAATTCGTTGGCGAGCGGCGCCAGCATGACGACGCCGCCGTTGTTCTCCGCGATGACGAGCTTGCTCAGGCCCTGTTGCACGTTCTCCGCAGCGCGCCGGGCGGCTCCGAATACGATCTGTACCGCGGCGCCGAGGGCGTCCGCGTCCACCTCGAAATCGCGGCGGATGTGCGTCACGAGCCCGTCGTTGTCCACGATCGCTGCCGCGGTCACGCCGCGGATCGCCGTGAGGGTCACGAGCTGCTTGTCGATCTCGTCCGAAATCTTGTTACTCATGGGCGCCGAACCTCCTTGTCGCCCGGATCACCCGAGGATCTTCACTTCGACGGCGCACGCGTCGTCGCCCACCGCGTGACACCGCGTCTCCATCGCCTTCACCGGCTTGTCCACGAAGGTGCGGACGATGCCCGCGACCATGCCGGCCTCGAAGTGACAGATAGGCACTTTGGCCTTCTCGATGCCGGCGCAGGACACGCACTCGTCGACGCGAAGCACCAGCACGCCCGACGCGAGATCCACCTTCTCGGCGGAGACGGTCCCGATGCGGAGCTCGCGGCAGAGATCGTGGACGGCCTTCACGTACACGCCGAGATCGCCGCCGGAGGACGGCTTGAGCGCGTTGCCCAGGATGTCGCCGAGCCGCTGCCCCGACTGGTACACGATGGTGCGCGCGCCGCCGCCGACCATCTCCTCGAGCGCCGTGCCCATGCCCACGATGCGGAGCGCCTGGAAGAGCTGAATCGGAACCATGGGGCCGAGCGTCTCGCGGTTGGAGACGTCTCTTCGCCCCTCCACGATGGACTTGATCAGCTGACTCTGTGCGTCGTCGTACACTCCCATAAACAGCCTCCGCCGGCCTTCACTCCGGCTCACATTCGATGGACACTCGCCTGTTGCGGGCCCGCGACTCCTCCGTCCCGTTCGAGGCCGCCGGATCGGCCTTGCCCACGCTCCGGAGGACGAGGCGACTCCGTGGGATCCCGTGCTGGACGAGCACGATTTGAAGCCGCCGCGCGCGCTCCAGGCCGAGCGCTCGACTCTCGCTGTCGAGCCCGAGATCGCACGTGTGGCCGGTGAGCACGACGCGCCCCGGACACGCCGCCACGCGCCGCGCCAGCTCTTCGGCCGCGGGCGGCTCGATGTTGGGGACCTGCGAGCCGAATCCGTAGGTGACGGGTGCGAAGCTCGGCAGCGCCCCCGTCTTCGCCGGCGCCGCGGGAGGCTCCGCCGGCCTGCTCACGCCTTGTGGCGCGATGGTGCCTTGTGGCGCGATGGTGCCTTGTGGCGCGAGGGTGCCCTGTGGCGCGATGGTGCCCTGTTGCGCGATGGTGCCCTGTTGCGCGGCGGTGCTCCCTGGCGCCGGGCCCTCGTTCGCGAGGAGGCGCGACACGCCGAACCAGGCGACGACGGCCGTCACGACGAGCAGCGGGGCGGCGAGCATCCATGTCCGCGCGCGGGGCGGCGACGGCTCCCGCGCGGGCGGCGCCACCGGGGACGTCGCCTGGAGGACGGGCGCCGGCGGAGGCTCCGGCGTCTTCGCGGGAGAGGGCGTCGGGACCGGGGCCTTCGGTGGGACGAGCTTCGGGCTCGCGAGCTGGGGCGCTTCCTCCACACGCGAAGGCAGCGTCTGCGTGAACGAGGGCCCCGTGGATCCGTGGGGTGTGCGCGAGCCGGACAGGGCCCCTGACTGCGATGGATCGGCGACGGCCGGAGACAGCGAGAGGCCCGAGGTCGTCTCCCCGCGCATGGCAGAGCCGGTCTTCGCGACGCGCGATCCCCCGCCGAAGAGGATGCCGTCCAGACCGTCCGGATCGACCCGGAGAGCCGCCGTCTTCCCTCGCGTGGAGGCGCTCGACGTCAGAGATCCGCCGCGCATCGGAACCCCAGATATCGATAGGACTTGACCACGGACACCGCGTTACGCGGCGGCGGAGACTCCACGAGGCAAGGGTGGCAGTACGACCCGCCGAACACCCATCGATAGCCGCTCTCGGGCGGGCGGACGCGCGGATCAGCCTCCGTCCACTCCCAGACGTTGCCGAACAGGTGCAGGCACCCGCAGGCCGACGCGCCGTTCTCGCACGTCGTGACCTTCACGGTGCCTGTCGCGCCGCTCTCGGGCCCTGCGCAGCGCGCCGGATCCCAGTCGTTTCCCCACGGAAAGCGCCTCCCCTCGGGCCCGCGGGCCGCCGCCTGCCACTCCGCGTCGGTCGGCAGTCGCTTCTGGCAATAGCTGGCATAGTCGCGCGCGTCTTCCAGAGAGACGTCCACGACCGGGTGCTCGAGCAGCTGGGGCGCCGGCTTCCGGCTCGCCCAGGACAACGGGGGACGATGGCCCGTCTCCTCGACGAAACGGTGGTATTGGGCGTTCGTGACCGGCGTCGGATCCATCAAGAACGCGGCGACGGTGAGCGGCTCCCGCTCGAACGGAGAGACCAGGATCGTCTCCGGCACTTGCCGCATTCTTTCCCGCGCCCGGGCCGAATTCGCCGGCGGAGAAGGGCTGCTGTCGACCCACCGAGGCGAGGCTGGAGTGCGCGGCTCGGGCGTGGGCGTGGACGGCAGATCCGCGCGTCTCTCCGGAGCGGGCGGGGGCGGGACGGGCGACGAGCTCGGCCGGGTGACGGTGATCTTGGCTCCGCAGCGCGTGCACGTCGCCTGATGGACGGCCTTGCGGAGCTTATCGAGAGGGATCTGATAGACCTTCTCGCACTGCCCACAAGTCACTCTCAGCGTCTCGGCCATGTCCCGTGCCCTCATCGTGCGCGAACAGGCAGGCCTGTCCGAGGCCAGGAACATCTCCTGTCGCCGGCTCAATCGATGATGGGAGTCGAGCGTTAGCCAAGGGCATGCCAGCCGGCGCTCGGCTCCCCCGGCGCGATCCGGCATCCACATGGATTCAAGCTGTTTTCAGGTTCTTCGGAAGGCTCGGCGATCCCGATTTCTCAGTATTGAGAAGCGAGAGCCACCGTCAGTATCGGAATTGGGAGACCCTTTCCACAGGCCTCTGCAAAGGCTGCACAGGACGATGCAAAGGGGGCAGTCGGGCGCCCGCGAGGAGGAAGGGAGATCCGGGCGCCCGGAGGCGCCGCGCGTCTTCAGGGCAGGAGCACCGTGCCCACGGAGCCCGGGGTGCGCGCCTCGCGCGTGAGATCGCCGGGCGAGAGGTTGCCGATGATGTGGATGCGCCGCACGCCCGCGACGAGGGCCGAGAACGACTCCTCCAGCTTCACGATCATGCCCTTCGTCACCGCGCCGTCGCTGATGAGCTGCCGGCCTTCCTTCATCGTGAGCGACCGGATGCGCGAGGTGCGATCGCTCACGTCGCGCAGCACGCCCGGCACGTCGCTCACGAGCATGAGGCCGTCCGCGCGAAGCTCCGCCGCGACGCGGTTCGCCACGATGTCGGCGTTGATGTTGAACACCTGGCCCTGCTTGTTCGCGCCGAGGCACGCGAGCACCGGCGTGTACCCCTTCGAGAGGAGCAGATCGATGAGCTCGTGGCGCACCGTCGTGACGTCGCCGACGAAGCCGAGATCCACCGGATCCGGCCCCGCGCCCGCGTACACGCGCGGCGGCCTCTTCTCGGCCTCGATCACGCACGCGCTCGCGCCGTGGAGGCCGATCGGAAGCGCGCCCGCCGCGAGCAACGACGCGCACAGATCCACGTTGAGCTTGCCCGCGAGCACCATCTTCATGACGTCGAGCGTGTCGGCGTCGGTGACGCGGCGGCCCGCGATCTGCACGGGCTTCTGGCCGAGCTGCTCTTGCAGCTTCGTCGCCTGCGGGCCGCCGCCGTGCACGACGACGACGCGCGCGCCCGCCTGCACGAGCGCGCCGATGTCGCGGGTGATCGTGCCGCGATCCGGCCCGGCGATCACCTCGCCGCCGAGCTTCACCACGTAGAGCTCCGGCCGCGCCGCCTCGATCGCGAGCGTCTTCAGCGTGCGGAACGTGCGGCGGCTCTGCGGGGAGTCGTCCTCTGCGCTCACGGGTAACCTCCCGAGTCCGCGATCGCCGTCTTCTCGTCGAGCCCGAGCACGATGTTCATCGACTGCACGGCTTGCCCGGCGCCGCCCTTGATGAGGTTGTCCGTCGCGGAGAAGCACGCGATCGTGCGCAGACCGCCGTCGACCGGGCCGTATTCGAACGCGACCTCCGCGTAGTTGGAGCCGCTCACCGCGACCACCTCCGGCAGGCGCTTCTTCGGCACGCGCACGAACGGCTCGCCCGCGAACGTCTGCGCGAAGGCCTCCGCGATGCGCTCCTTGCTCACGTTCGCGTCCACCTTCGCGAACGACGTGACGAAGATCCCGCGCGACAGCGGCGCGCTCACCGGCACGAAGTGGAGCGCGAAATCCTGAGCGCCCGCGTTCGTAAGGGTCTCCGCGATCTCGGGGATGTGCTGGTGGTGCAGCGGCTTGTACGTCCGCAGGTTCACCGCGCGCACCGGGTGGTGCGTCCCCGCCTGCGGCGCCGCGCCGGATCCGCTCGATCCGGTGATGCCGACCGTGTCGACCGCGCCGCGGAGCAAGCCCGCCTTCGCGAGCGGCAACAGACCGAGCTCGATCGTCGTCGCGAAGCAACCCGGCGACGCGATCAGATCCGCGCCGCGGATCGCCTCGCGATTCAGCTCCGGCAGGCCGTACACCGCGCGCGGCAGGAGCTCCGGGCACGGGTGGGTGCCGCCGTAGTACTTCTCGTACTGGGCGACGTTCTTCAGGCGGAAATCGCCGGACAGATCGATGATCTTCGCTCCCTTGCCGACGATCTTCGGGACGACCGTCGCCGCCACTTTGTGCGGCAGGCCGAGGAACACGACGTCCATCCCGGCCGCCGCCTCTTCGGGCGGGAGGTTCTGGAAGACGAGGTCGGTCAAGCCTTCCAGCGTGGGGTGCGCGGCCGCGACGTTCTCACCGACGTAGTCGATGGAGGCGACCTTCACGAGCTCGACGTCGGGGTGCAGCAGGAGACGGCGAATGATCTCCGACGCGCCGTATCCGCTGCCGCCGATGACGGCAGCCTTGAATCGCTTCATGAGACCGGAATTAGCAGAGCCGGGCACGGACCGGGAGAGGGTGCGCGACGACTGGGCATTGGCTGTCCTATTTGCAAGACTGGCCGCTCATGAGCTGCGCACACGGCTTCGCTCCCGAGGACCACGAGACCGCATTCTCCGTCGACGCGTCCGCCATCGTGTTCGGCCGCGGCGCCGTCGCCGAGCTCGGGAGCCACGCGCGCTCGCTCGGCATGAAGCGCGTCGCGCTCTTCACGGATCCGCGCGTCGCGGCGCTCCCGTTCTTCGAGGTCGCGAAGCAGGCCCTCGGCGCGGCCGGGATCGACTGCGAGGTGTACGACCGCGTGAAGGTGGAGCCCACCGACGACTCGTTCCTCGCGGCGGCGCGCTTCGCGCACGCGGGGCGGTTCGACGGGTACGTGTCCGTCGGCGGCGGCTCGGTGATCGACACGTGCAAGGCCGCGGCGCTCTACGCGACGTACCCGGCGCCGTTCCTCGCCTACGTGAACGCTCCGATCGGCGAGGGGCGCGCGGTCCCGGGGCCGCTGCCGCCGCACATCGCCTGCCCGACGACGTGCGGCACCGGGAGCGAGACGACCGCGATCGCGGTGTGCGACGTGCTCTCGCTCGCGACGAAGACGGGCATCGTGTCGCGCCGGCTGCGCCCGACGCTCGCGCTCGTGGACCCCGCGTGCACCGCGAGCCTGCCCGGCAGCGTCGTCGCGGCGAGCGGCTTCGACGTGCTGTGCCATGCGCTGGAGTCGTTCACGGCGCGCGCCTTTTCTTCGCGGCAAAGACCCGCGGATCCGTCGCAGCGCCCGCTCAGTCAGGGGCGCAACGCGTGGAGCGATCTCGGCAGCCGCGAGGCGCTCCGGCTCGGCGGCAAATACCTCGTCCGCGCGGTGAACGACGCGTCCGACACGGAGGCGCGCGAGCAGCTCTCGTGGGCCGCGACGCTCGCCGGGATCGCGTTCGGGAATGCGGGCGTGCACCTGCCGCACGCGATGGCCTACGCGGTCGCCGGGCTCGTGCACGGCTTCCGGATGCCGGGCTACCCCGACGACGAGCCGATGGTGCCGCACGGCGTCTCCGTCGTGGTCAGCGCGCCCAGCGTCTTCCGATGGACCGCGAGCGCCTGCGCCGAACGCCACCTCGAAGCGGCCGAGCTGCTGGGCGCCGACGTGCGCTCCGCCGGGCCGGTCGACGCGGGTAGAATACTGTCAGATCATCTTTCGAGCTTGATGCGCGCGACGGCCGTTCCCAACGGCATTTCCGGCGTCGGATACGGCACCTCCGACCTCGACGCGCTCGCGCAGCGGGCCGCTCTTCAAAAGCGCCTGTGCGACAACGCGCCGAGGCCGACGGGTGAGGCGGAGCTCCACGGTCTGTTCGAGCGCGCGCTCCACTGCTGGTGACGGCTCCCGTCGGGACGGGTCACGTGGGGTCGTCGGAGGCGGCCGCGATCCACTGCGTCGCCGTGCGGTGCGACCGGGTGGCCCGGCGGTTCCCGGCGTCGCTCAGCATGCGCGGATCGACGGCGGCCTGCTGCTCGGACCGCGCGCGCACGCGCTCCCCGGAGCGCGCCATCGAGTCCGCGACGACCGCGCAGTTCCGGCCGCGCTCCTTCGCCTGGTAGAGCGCGACGTCCGCCATCTTCACGAGCGCCGAGAGCTCGCGCGACATCGTGGAGTCCGCGACGCCGAAGCTCGCGGTGAAGGCCGGCGCGCACGCCTTCGTGAGGGCCTCCGCGAGCCGCTCCCGCACGAGCTCGGCCCACGCGAGCGCGCGCTCCGCGTCCGCGTCGAAGAGCAGGATCGCGAACTCCTCACCGCCCCACCGCGCTGCGAGATCGCCGAACGGGAGCGCCGCGCGCAGCACCTCCGCGAAGATCCGCAGCGCGTCGTCGCCGGCGGAGTGGCCGTGCTCGTCGTTCAGCCGCTTGAAGTGATCCAGGTCGCCGAGCACCACCGCGAAGGGCTGCGACGTGGGCTGCGACGCCCGGAGCGCCTCCTCCATCGCGCGGCGGTTCGAGAGCCCCGTGAGCCCGTCGGTGCTCGCCTGGAGCTGCGTGCGCTGGAAGGCCCGCAGGGTGCCGATGCGCGCGCCGGCCTGAATACCGATTGTGCGCAAACGGATCTGCTGCGCCTCGGAGAGGCCTCCGCCCTCGGGGCCGGACGCGTGCAGCACGCCGAGCGATCGCCCCATGAACGTGACCGGGACGCACACCGCCGAGCCCGCGCCGCACGAACGGCCGCGGAGGTGCGGGCACGCGTTGAGGGCCTCGCTCTCGCGGAACACCACGGGGTTGCCGCGACGCACGGCCGCGCAGCCGAACGGAGAGCCCACGGGGCAGCCGGGCGCGCCGCGCCGAGGGTGCTGCGCCGCGCGCTCCAGGTGCGCCTTGCTGGAGTCCGCGAGGAGCAGCTCCATCGGGTGATCCGGCGACACGGCGGCCATCGCGCGGGTCACGACGTCGTGCACCTCCGGCTCGCTGTCGACCATCTCGAGCGCGTCCATCAGCTCGGCGGTGAAGGCGCTGCGCTCCACGTCCTGCTGGATGCGCTGGATCGTCGACTGGAGGTGATCCGCCATCCGGTTCACCGACGTCGCGAGCGCGCCGATCTCGTCCTCGTCGATCACCTCGACGCGCTGCTCGAGCGCGCCCGACGCCACCGCCTGCGCGACGTCCCGCACCCGGCGCAACGACCTCCGGATCGACCGCGTGATCAGCACGACGAGCGCGACGCTGACGAGGCTCGCGAGCGCCCCGGCGATGAGGAGCACGCGCTTCGCCCCGTCGCCCGCGCGCGCCCGATCCGCGGACGCCCGCGCGCTCGCCTCCGCGAGCCGATCCGTCTGCTCGCCGAGCGCCTCCTTCGCGCCCTCGAAGGCGCGATCCAGGTCCGGCAGCTCCGCCAGCGCGCCCGCGTGGTTCACCGTCACGAGCCAGCCGATGCGCTCGGACTGCTCGATGTACCCGGTGATCACCTGCTGCGTCTTCGTGACGGTGGCGTGCAGCTCGGGCGAGAGCGGCATCACCGTGGTCAGCGCCATCTCGTTCGCGAGGGACGTCGACTCGTCGTGCAGCGACCGGAGGCGCGTCGCCTGCGTGGGGCCGCCGTCGACGTCGAGCAGCAGGTTCAGCACCGCGTTGCGGATGGCGTCGTGGGCCATGTCGGCCTGCTGCGTGCGCCGCTGCGCCTCGCGCAGGATCGACAGCTCCGCCGCGGTCGTCTCGACCTTTCCGAGCACGTGAAAGGCCGCCCCGAGCACCGCGAACAGCGCACACAAGAGGAGGCCCGCGATCAGCGAGAGCCTGGTCGAAAGGGAAAGACGACAACGTCGCATGACGCCTCGGCCTGCGTGAGTGAGTGGCGTTCTCCCCGAGGGCGCCGCGATCCCTGTCCCGCGCTGCGATGGGGCGACGGGTCGTGGCGCAATCGATTCGCCACGCGATTGCAAAGGGCGTGCGCGCTCGAAAATTTCGATGAATCGACGTCGAGCGACGGGCGAACCGCGTGCGTGTCTCGCGCCGAGACTGCGCGCGCCTCAAGCCGAAACGATCCCGCGACGCGCGCGAGTCAGCGCGGGCCTTCGGGGCGTGCGTCCGCGGCGGCGCGCTCTCGGCGCAGCGCGAGGAGGTGCCACAGCCCGAGGAGCCCCGCGAGGCCGAACGAGATCCCGGCGCCCGCCATCTCCCGAGGCATGACGCAGATGCACCCCGCGGCGAACGCGCACCCGATCATCGCGCGCCGCTCTCCGGGACGGAGCGCGCCGAACGGGACCTCGGCCTCGTCGTCGTCGAGCACGATCTCGGGGTAGCGGCCTTCCCGTCGCGCCGCAAGCGGGTGTATCCCGGGGAGCTGGCGCGCCATGACGGACCGGGACGACGAGGACGATTCGGACGACGACGTCACGGCCGGCCCCGATCCGAGCGAAGGCCCGAGCGGCCTCGTCGCGTGGCTGCGCGTGCTCTTCCTCGAGGGGCCGACCTTCCGCGAGATCGTGCGCGACGCGTACCTCACGTTCGATCGCCGCACGCTCGGCTTCACGCGGATCCTGTGGGGCTTCCTCCTCGTCATGGATCTGATCCGCCGCGCGCCGGACTGGATGGCGATGTTCGGGACGCACGGCGTGCTGCCGCCGCAGCTCAACCTCGCGAAGCCCACGGCGTGGACCGGCTTCTCGATCGTCAACGCGTTCGCCACCGCGCCGGAGCTCGTGGCGCTGTGGCTCGTGATCTTCGCGACGTTCGTGTGCGTGCTGATCGGCTACAAAACGAGGCTCGCGCAGCTCCTCGCGCTCTTCTGGATCACGGGCATGAACGGCCGCGTGCTCCTCGTCGAGAACGGCGGCTACGTCGTGCAGAACCTCGTCGCGCTGTGGACGCTCTTCTTGCCGATGGGCGATCGCTTCTCGGTGGACGCGTGGAGCGCGTCGATGCGGCGCCGTCGCGAGACGACCGCGGCCGCGCTCAACGATCGCGCGGGCATGGTGCCGGAGGAGCGGCGGCGCCCCTTCGTCTCGCTCGTGGGCCTCGTCCTCTGCGTGCAGCTCTCGGCGATCTACTTCTTCAACGTCGTGCACAAGACGGGGCCGGGCTGGCGCGTCGAATTCAGCGCCGTGCACTACGTCCTCTACGTCGATCGCATGGTGACGCCCCTCGCGGCGAGCGTGCGCGATCACCTGTCGTTCGGCGTCACGTGGGCGCTCACGAAGTTCGTCCTCGGCGCGGAGGCGGCGCTGCCGTTCTGCCTCCTGTCGCCGATCGCGAAGCGGTGGGCGCGGCTCACGGGCGTGGCGCTCATCCTGATCCTCCACGTCGGCTTCGGGACGATGTTCGTGCTCGGCCCGTTCGCGTGGACCCTGTGCGTGGCGTCGACGCTCTTCTTCGGCGCCGAGGACTGGGACGACGCGGCCCGCGCGATGCGCCGATCGAGCCGCGCGTGCACGGTGCTCTTCGATCCGACCTCGGCCGGAGCGCTCTACGCCGCGCGCGCGCTCGCTCGCCTCGACGCGTTCGAGCTGCTCACGTTCAAGGAGGCGCCGGCGCTCCCCACCGGCATCGCGGTCAAGGGGCCGCGCGGCGCGCGCACCGGAGGCGCCGAGGGCCTCCGCCGCGTCGTGACGGCGCTCCCGCTGGGGCCCGCGATCGCCTGGATTTTAAGGGTCCCCGTGATCGGCGGCGCGCTGGCTCTGATCATCCGCGTCTTCGAGACGGGCGCCCCGGCGCGCTTCGTCGGGGCGCGGCACGCGGCGTCCTTGCCGGCGGATCCGGGCCCGTCGCCCCTCGCGAAGCGCCTCGATCGCGGCCTCGCGATCGCGCGGGAGGCGGCGGTGCTCCTCTTCTTCGCGGCCGCGGTGAACCAGGCGATGGTCGAGCTGTGGACGGTGCGCGACCGCTGGTACCGCTTCGTGATGGCGCAGAACCAGTCGCCGCTCCTCGCGAGCCGCGGCGTCCGCATGTCGATGCAGCCCGAGGTGTTGCGCCTCCTCACGCAGAAGCTGCGATTCCTCCAGGGCTGGTTCATGTTCTCGCCGAACCCGATCATGGACGACGGGACCATCGTCGTGGACGCCGTGACCGCGGACGGCCGCCACGTCGATCCGTTCACGCAGCGCGAGCCGGACCTCGATCTGCCGAGCGCGCACAGCTACGGCTATAACCAGATCTGGAGCGACTACTTCAATCGCATCCGCATGGCGCAGTTCAGCCAGTACCGCGACGCGCTCCGCCTCTACCTCCTGCGCTACGCCGAGCGGACCGGCCGCGCGGAGGACGCGGTCGTCTCCGGGGACG
The DNA here is from genome assembly GCA_046351455.1 of Polyangiaceae bacterium. Classification (GTDB taxonomy): domain Bacteria; phylum Myxococcota_A; class Polyangia; order Polyangiales; family Polyangiaceae; genus JADJRH01. The sequence continues at coordinate 72,714 of JAXLYM010000021.1, read as the reverse complement.
TGTACTGGGTGCAGGACATGAACCCGCCGTACGGCGACCCGGCGCGGAAGGACTACGCCTTCACGGTCAACAAGCTCTTCTCGTTCGACGAGCACGGCATGACGGTGCCGCCCACGGGCGATCCGAGCGCGCAGCCTTGAGGTGGGCCCCCCCGTGGGGTTTCACCCGTGCAATCGAGCTTGCAGGTTTGGGATACGGAGAGTGTCGCAGACTGCGACGATCAGTGGAGCGCGTCGATGACGGCGTTGAGGAAGACGCCTTCCTCGTTGTACGGATCCTCGGGGGAGACGGTCAGATCCACCGGGTCCGCGAGGTCCCACGTGGCGAACTGGATCATGATGACCTTCTCGATCGGGTTGATCGCCATCATCTGCCCGTAGATCCCGTACCCCGAGAACGTCCAGTCGGAGGTGCGGTTCGTGAGCTGGATCGAGCTCGCGGCGGTGGTGTTCTGGAGCGGCACGGGGCCCGTCTTCGTCTTGAGCGGCGACGGGTTGTTGATGCCGTCGTCGTAGGCCGGATAGAACCACCACATGTAGCCGTACTGGCCATTGTCCGCGAAGCCCGGGATCGCCGAGGGGGCGAACCACGTCGTCGCGTCCTTGACCCAGTTCGTCGGCAGCGGGTTGGTGCCATTCGCGAGCGTGCCATTGTCGAGGATGAACTGCGCGAAATGCCCGTAGTCGCGGAGCGTCGCGTTGAAGCCGACACCGCCGAACGAAGGCCCGTTGTCCGAGTCCTTGATCCAGACGCCGTCCGTCTCGAACTTGCCGGGCTTCCAGACCTTTTGCTCCAGGTACTGGCCGATCGACACGCCGGTCGCGCGCTGCAGGACGAGGCCGACGAGGTACGCCTCTCCCGTGTTGTAGTGCCAGACTTGCCCCTGCTGAATGGGCTGACCCGTCGCCGGATCCGTCTCCCGCGGCAGGCTCAACATGCGGTTCAGCGTGCAGTTCGGCGTGCGGTTGCCGATGCAGGTCGACAGGATGTAATACGAGTCCGAGGTCGGGTCTTCGTACAGGGACTCTTGCCAGTGCACGCCCGACGCCATCCGCAGCATGTTGCGGATCGTCACGCCGTGGTACGCGGAATTCGCGAGCTCCGGCACGTACGTCTCGGCCGTGTCGTCCAGGCTGTGGATCTTGCCCTCTTTCAGCGCGATCCCGATGAGGGTGGAGACGACGGACTTGGCGATCGACATCGACTGCCAGAGCGACGTCTTGGTGATGCCGTTATACCGCTCCAGCGCGATCTTCCCGTTCTTCAGGATCAGGAGGCCGGCGACGTGCTCCCGCGCGATGTAGTCGTCGATCGTGCGCGTGGCGCCCGCGTACTGGTACGTGACCGCGGGCATCGTGGTCTTCTGGAAGGACTGCGGAGAGCTGACGTGGAAGGTCTCCGTCGCGTAGATGTCCTTGCTGTGAGAGAAGCCCACGAGGCGATCCGCGTTGCTCCACTCGAAGAGGTGCGCCGGATCGGGGAGGCTCAGACCCGCGGTCCCCGTGACGGAGCCCGTCGGATCGTCGCCGCTGTCGCCCGGGGACTCGGAGGCGCTACAGGCAACCAGCGCGCAAGCGAGTGAGAGTGCACCGAGGCGACCGAGGGCGGCAGTATTCAGAATCATCTAGCTCTCCTTGGAAACAGCCACGTCACGACGCGATCCTTCAGTGAAGATGCGCGACAAGAAACAGAATAGCACGATACATGCCTAAGAAGCGTGCACGTTGCGATCCTGCGCGTCTGAATACAGGGCGCGCACATTGTAGTCGGACAGGCGCCTCACGATGATTCACGGGTGGTTCATCGTGCTTCGATCGTCTCATTTCGGTGCACGAGTTCTCATCGTGCTCGCGGCTGTCTCATGGTTGACAAGCCGCGCGAGATCCCCCCAAGGCGGCTGTCACGGATTCAAGATGAAGTGACCGAGGGAGTACGTCCGGTCGCCGCCGAGCGGCCGCACCGTGACGCTCTTCACGTTCTCGACGGGCGGGTCCACCTTCATCTTGTACCGGCCGAGGCCGATCTTGATCACCTTCGGCGGCCGCACGATGAGCACGCGCGGCGGCCCGTCGCCGACGACCTTGATCTCGTACGTGTCGTTGCCGTCGACCGAGACGTCGACGTCGTGCACCTGGGGCGCGGGCGGATCGACCTTGAGCACGAGCGTCTCGTTGCCCTCGAGCTGCACGTTGCCGTCGCGATCCCACGGCGTCCCCTCCGCGACGGGGCGCTTCACGGCGGCGATCGGCATCTCCACCGTCGTGCTCGTGTACTGCATCACGAGGTCGTACTTCGGCAGGAAGTAGAAGATCGAGAGCCCCAGGAAGGGCGCGTAGAGCACGGTGCCGAGCTTGCCGAGGATCTCCGCGCGCGTGCGCATGTGCGTGACCGCGGTCGCGAACAGCAGCGCGCCGGGGATCATCACGAAGTAGATGTGCCGGAAGTCGGTGTGGTGGGGCGCGGGGATGATGATCTTGAACCCCATCAAGAACAGCGACGAGAACACGCAGAAGAGCAGCGGCACCGCGTGCCTCCGCAGGCCGCGCTTCACGTCGAGCGCGCCCGCGACGAGCGCGTAGATCACCATGCCGAAGAGGAGCAGGTTCATCCACCACGCCACCCTCTTGTTCATGTCGTACGCCGTCTCGCGATCCGGGATCTTGTTGTGCGTCCCGAAGAGGCTCGACTTGAGCACGTGGTTCCAGAAGTACTGCTTCCCGCTGTCGTCGTTGGCGATGACCATGTACGGCTCGCCCAGGAATTTCGGCACGTCGAAGTAGAGGTAGTTCTTCGGCTTGTTCCCCGTGAAATCGGACGGGCGGATGTCGCACGCGGTGCCGAAGCGGCGGTGGCACGGATCGTCGCCGACGGGCGCGCGCTGCGCTCCGATGCCGAACGCGAGGCCGACGATCGCCATCGCCGCGACGCCTCGACCCAAGGTGCGCAGCTTGTCCGGCTGCGTGAAGAAGTCCCACGCGAGGAGCAGCCCGATCACCGCGACGAGCGCGAAGGCCGTCGACTTCGTGAGGATGCCGAGCGCCGCGCAGAGGGCCGCCGCGTAGAGGTGCTTCGCGCTCCGCTTCTTGTGCCAGAGCGCCGTGTAGTACATGCCCGCGCCCACCAGCGTCGTCGCGAGCGTGTCGTTGTGCACGCGCACCGAGTTGTGGAAGCTGTACGGCCAGAAGACGAGCAGCGCCGTCGCGATGCGCACCACGCGCGAGTCCTCCGCGTAGAGCCGCGCGAAGAGCGCCCCGTACACGAGGAACGCGAAGAAGATGACGAGCGAGAAGATCATCAGGCCGAGCGGGTTCGGCGGGATGAGCTTCACCGCGTTCCAGAACCCGAGCGAGCCGGCCGCGAGGATGTAATAGAGCGGCGGGTGGTGGCAGATGAAGCAGTACTTCGATGGGGGGATCTCGCCCTTCTCGAAGATGTACGTGAGGTACTTGATCTGCTCGGGGCCGTCGTAGTTGCGCTCGCCCGGCGTCGTGTACGTGAGGTACGCGAAGTACGCGCACAGGCCCGCGAGCATGATCGCGATCGTCCCGCGATCGAAGCGCAGGTGCGCGAGCAGGCGCCACGCGAGGACGAGCGCGACGGGGACGTAGACGACGCCCGCGACCTCCATCCGCAGGTGCGTGAGGTGCGCGATGAACGGGTACAGGACCGCGAGCGCGACCGCCGTCACGAAGACGGCTTCCCGCCGGAGGATTGCCAAGATCGGAGCCGGCGCTTCTCGCATGTCGGTGGTCCGCGCGGATACCACGAAACCCACCTGGTTGGCGCGGCTCCAGAAAATCGTGAGGGGTTAAAAAAAGATGCTTGACCTATTTGTGCCGCTGAGTATTGTCCGCGTCCTCGAAACGCGACGGGCGTGTAGCTCAGTTGGGAGAGCGCTAGAATCGCACTCTAGAGGTCATGGGTTCGATCCCCTTCACGTCCACGAAGTAGCCCGTAGTTGAGAGACACGACAGGCACGGTCCACCAGGACCGTGCCTGTTGTGCTTTTGTCTTCCCGGTTTCGTTCCGGCTTCCTTTTGTCGTTCGCCGGGCGGATTCGCGGCGCCTACAATCCGCGCGCGAAATGACGTCCCCCGAGAACGAGCCCAGAGAGGGCGAAACCGCCGCCGCGGAGAGCGCGGACCGGCCCCGAGGCGCAGGCGAGTCCGCGCCGGATGCCACCGACGACGCCGCGAACGCAGCGCGCCCCGCGCGCCGCATCGTGCGCTCCCGCTCCACGCGAGATGCGGACGGCGCGTCGAGCGACGAGGCGACCGCCGCAGGCGACGCCGCGGCGAGCGACACGTCCGCGACCGCCGCCGGAGACGCCGCGAGGAGCGCCGCCGAAGCTGCTGCGCCCGTCGTCGCGCGCACCGGCCCGGGTGGCCGCCGCGTGTTCGATCTCCGATCGCGCCGCCCGCCGCCGCCTCCCGAGAAGGAGCGCCCGAAATTCGAGCCGCGCCCCCCGCGTCCGCCGCGCGAGCCGAGGCCGCGTCCGGAGCGTGACGAGCGCCGCGACGCCGCCGCGCCGACCCCCGCGCCGACCCCCGCGCCGGAGACGAGCACCGAAGCGCCGGTCGCGGAGCGAGCCTCCGCGATCGCCGCGGAGAAGGCGCCCGCCGCGAAGCCCGTCGACAAGGCCCCTCGCGACAAGGCCCCTCTCGACAAGCACGCTGACAAGGCACCTCTCGACAAGGCCCCCGCCGACAAGCCCGCTCCGAAGGCGGCTCCGGCGGTGAAGAAGCCTGCTCCGGCGCCGGCGCCTCCGCCTCCTCCGGAGCCGAAGGTGGAAGAGAAGGCGCCGGATCAGGTGGTGCGGTTCGCGAGCGTGCCGACTCCGCGGTACGTGCCGCCGCCGGAGACGAAGCCGCCCACGCCGAAGGAGGCGCTCCGGGCGAAGGTCGCCGCGCGCGCAGAGGCCAACGCGAAGGCCCGGCTCGCGTCCGCGAAGGCCGCGGAGAAGCCCGCCCTCGCCGCGGTCGAAAAGGCCGTCTCGGACGAGGACGACCGCGAGGAGAGCGCGCCGCCCGCACAAGCCGAAAAGGCCTCTTCGAAGGCCGACGCTGCCGCAAAAAGCGAAAAAGCCACTTCGAAGTCCGAGAAGGCTGCATCGAAGTCCGAGAAGGCCTCCTCGACGCCCGAAAAGGCCACAGCGAAGCCCGAAAAGGCCGCAGCGAAGCCCGAAAAGGCCCCCTCCAAGGCCGCCGCCGCGCGCAAGAAGGCCGCCATCGAAGAGGAGCCCGCGGAGGACGAGGCCGAGGCCGCGACCGAGAAGGTGGGGTTCTTCAGCCGCATCTTGAGCTTCTTCCGCGGCTCCTCCAAGTAAGAGAGCGCCCCTGAGCCCCCGTCTCCCTCCCCGATCGAGGACCATGAGAGCTCGTTATCTCCTGCCGCTTCCGCTTCTCTTGCTCGCGTGCACCAAGGCCGAGGTGACGCCCGCGCCCAACAAGACCGCGAACGTCGCGACAACCACCCAACCCGCCGGGACGACCATGCCCTCCGACCCGAAGAGCCCGAAGCCGCTTCCCTACCCCGAGACCCGCAAACAGGACATCGTCGACACGCTCTTCGGCGTGAAGATCCCCGATCCGTACCGCTGGCTCGAAGACGGCAAGAGCAACGAAGTCCAGGCCTGGATGAAGGCCGAAGACGACCTCGCCCGCGCCGAGCTCCAGAAGCTGCCCGAGCGGGACGCCTTCGCCGCGCGCCTGAAAGAGCTCTTCTACATCGACTCGATCTCGGCCCCTCGCCACCGCGGAGATCGGTACTTCTACTCCCGCCGTCACGCGGACAAAGAGAAGGCCATTCTCTACTGGAAGAAGGGCAAGAACGGCGAAGAGAAGGTCCTGCTCGATCCGAACACCTGGTCGACGGATGGATCGGTGTCGCTCGGCGGATGGAAGGTGTCCTGGGACGGCAAGACCATCGCCTACACCGTGAAGAAGAACGCGGCGGATGAAGCCTCGCTGCACATCCTCGACGTCGCGACTGGCAAGGTGCGCGACGCCGAGATCATCGAAGGCGCCAAGTACGCCGAGGCCTCCTGGACGGCGAAGGGCGACGGCTTCTATTACACGTGGGTCCCCACCGACAAGACCATTCCGGAGGCGGATCGCCCTGGATATGCGGAGGTTCGCTTCCACAAGCTCGGCGACGACCCGAAGAACGACGTCACCGTCCGCGAGCGGACGAAGGACCCGACCACCTTCATCTGGTGCGACGCCTCGTACGACGGGCACTGGGTGCTGCTCAACGTGAGCCACGGGTGGACTTCGAACGACGTCTATTTCAAGGACGCGCGCGATCCGAACGCCACGTTCCAGCCGCTCGCGGTGGGCAAGAACGCTCATTTCTGGGTCGACTTCTACAAGGACCACTTCTTCGTCCTCACCGACTACGAGTCTCCCCACTGGCGCGTCGCCAAGGTGGACCCGAAGAACCCGAAGATCGAAGACTGGAAGACCATCGTCCCGGAGCGGGCGGACGCGTCGATCGACCTCGACAACGGCGCTTCCATCGTCGGCGGCCGCCTCGCCGTCGCGTACCTGAAGAACGCCACGAGCCAGCTCGAGATCTTCGACACCGACGGCAAGAAGCTCCACGACGTCGCGCTGCCGGGCGTCGGAACGTTCTCGGGCCTGGTCGGCCACCCGGAGGAGGAAGAGGCCTACTTCGTCTATCAGTCCTTCACGACTCCATGGGAGGTGCACTCCCTCTCGATGAAGTCGGCGAAGACGGGCCTCTACAGCAAGGTCAAGGTGCCAGTCGATCCCTCCCCGTACACGGTGGAGCAGGTGTTCTATCCGTCGAAGGACGGCACGCGCGTGAGCATGTTCATCGTGCGGCGCAAGGATCTCCAGAAGAACGGCGACAACAAGACGCTGCTCTACGGGTACGGCGGCTTCCAGCAGACGGAGACGAGCATCTTCACCGCCTCCATCTATCCGTGGCTGGAGCGGGGCGGCGTCTACGCGGTGCCGAACCTCCGCGGCGGCGCGGAATACGGGGAGGAGTGGCACAAGAACGGGATGCGCGACAAGAAGCAGAACGTCTTCGACGACTTCATCGCCGCGGCCGAATACCTGTTCAAGGAAGGGTACACTCGGCCGGAGCGGCTCGTGATCTCCGGCGGGTCCAACGGCGGTCTCCTCGTCGGCGCCGCGATGACGCAGAAGCCCGAGTATTACGCGGCGGTGCTTTGCTCGGTGCCTCTGCTCGACATGGTGCGATACCACCTGTTCGGCTCCGGCAAGACGTGGATCAGCGAGTATGGCTCCGCCGAGCACGAGGACGAGCTGAAGTACCTCTTCGCCTATTCGCCGTACCACCACGTGAAGGACAACGTGCGGTATCCGGCCCTCCTCATGCTGTCCGCGGACTCCGACGATCGCGTGGATCCGCTGCACGCCCGCAAGTTCGTGGCGGCCGTGCAGGAGCGCGGGATCGACAACCCGGCCCTCCTCCGCATCGAGAAGAACAGCGGTCACGGCGGCGCGGACCTCATCAAGGCCGAGGTCGAAAAAGGCGCCGATCGCTACGCCTTCGCGCTCTACCACGTCAGCAAGGCGCCGGCCCTCCCCACCAAATAAGCGCCCTTCGGAGCACCGGAGAGCGCGCCTTTCCCCGAGCGCGCTCTCGGCCCCCCGTCCCCACCAGACTCGCTGTCAGGGCTCCGGTGGAGGCGGCGGCGCCTGCGATTCGCGGTGCTTCTCTTCCGTGTCGCCCTGCAGCTTCTCGCCGACCCAGCCTCCGCCGAGCGCCATCAAGAAGCCGACGACGATCACGATCGCGGAGCCGATGAACCAGCTCCCCATCGTGATGTTCGTGCCGTCGACGTTGCGGAGGTTCTCCGTGCAGTGGAAGCCCGCCGCGAGGAACGCGGCGATCGCAGGCTCCCGCACGGTCTCACCGGGGCTGAAGACTCCGATGATCACGCCGCCGATGAAGAACGAGATGAACGCGACGATGCCCGCGAACAGGAGCTGTCCGCCGAGGCCCGGCACCGCGAGGAGCAGCCGCGACCGCACCGGATCCGCGAGGAGCGCCTGCCCGAGCAGATTGAGCAGGATGATCACGTTCTCCCCGATGAGGATCCACTTGAATGAGATCGCTTGTTTGCTCATCAGCCCGTCGCTCCTCCGACCTGGAAGGTCGTACGCGTACGCTGCTCTGCGCACCCTGTCAACGAAGCGCGAGGGCCCTCACGCGCGCGTCACGGAGGGCGTCCCGCAGGGTCGAAAAGATCGCGTGAAACGAGCCGAATTCAAGGCGCGGCGGAGAGCAGGACGGCCTCGCCCATCTTCGCGGAGCAGGCCTTGACATGCGCCTCCAGCATCTTCATTCGCTCGTCCACGCCGCGGATCTGCGCGTCGTCGAGCACCGGAGAGAGCGGATCCTTCGCGAGGCTCTTCGCGAGCTGCGCCCCGAGACTCCCGTCCTTCCCGGCCGCGCTCCCCACCTTCTTGAGGGCCGACAGCGTCTCTCGCCGGAACCGACACACCTTCGAGAGCCGGTCCATGGTGGTCTGTTTGGCCGCGAGCCGCCCGCGCCCGAAGGCCGCGCCCTGGTCGAGGAACACGATGGGTCCGCCCTTGTCGAGCCGGAGGATGTTGCCGCCCGAGAAGCGATCCGGGTTGTCCACGAGGAAGTCGAACACGACCAGATCGCTCCAGTCCTTGAGCAACGTGAGCATGTCTTTCGTGACAGGGTCCTTGTCCGCGAGCGTCGTGGCCCAGGCGGGCGCGGTCTCCTCTTCGACGAGCGGCGCCGTGTGCCACGCGATGAGGGCCGCGTCGAGGTGACCGTCGCGCACCACGAGCTTGTCGAGGCGTTCGAGGAACGCAGGCTCGGCCTTCGACGCGACGAGGGCCGCGCGGATCTTCGCCATGTCGAAGCGCCGCCCGACGACCGCGGCCGTGCGGCCGAATCCGAGGAGGCGATCCAGGTGATACGCCGCGATTTCGGAGCGCGGATCGGTCGGGTGCCCGGTCTGCTCGGCCTTCAGCGCGGCCTTCTTTCCGTCCTTGAATTTGAGGCGCATCGAGACGGAGCCTCCGCCTTTGTTCGGCGTGATCTCGGCGATCTCGGCGGAGGCCATGCGCGTGATCCACTCGGCGTCGAGCTTCGGATCCACCGGCCCGAGGAAGCCCGCGCCGACGTCGTCCGCGGGGTGAGGCAGGTCTTTGACGAGGGCCGCGACTCTCTCCGCCATCGCCGGATCGGCTTCGATCGCAGGCGATTTCGGCGCGGCGGCGGATCCGGACGGCGCGGGTCCGCCCTCCGCGACGGCGGATGTCGCGGCGCTGCTCGCGGAGGTCGCGGCGCTCGCGGAGGCGGGGCCGCTCGCGGAGGATGCGCTCGTCGCCCTGGAATCCGCGGGGATCGGCGCGACGCCCTCCGGACCGCACGCGAGGAGGAGCAACGCCGGGAGGAGGACCGCGAGAGACGAAGGACGCATCGCGCGCATCCTGTCGCGATCCGGGGTGGTGGGCCAACGGCTCGCCGTCGTATGTTGCGGCCGTGCGATCGCGCGCGCTCGTTTGGCTGTCGATCCCCGTGGTTCTCGGGGCGTTCTGGGCCATGCGCGCGCTCCCGCACCGCGGTCCGGACGTGAGCACGGATCGCAGCGGCGAGAGCGGCCCCGGCGCGACGACTGGCACCTTCGCGGGCGCGCCGAGCAGCGCCGTGGCGAGCGCGACGGCGCCGGCAGACACGCAGTCCGGCGCGGAATCTCCGAGCGGTGTTCCGTCGACTGGCACGCTCCCGGAGGATGCCAGTGGGGCCCCGCGGATCGTGTCGACGTCTCCGTCCGGGGCCGGTGTGGCGCTGGACGCGAAGATCGAGATCCGCTTCGATCGCGCGGTGGATCCGGCCCGCGTGAAGCTCACGCTGGAGCCGCCGGCTCCGGGCGCGACGGCGTGGCCGGACCCCCGGACACTGACGTTCACGCCGGTGCGCTACGCCGACGGAAAACCGTACCACGGAGTCGTGGAGCAGCCGGGCGCGCCGCCGTACCCGTTCGACTTTCGCTCGCTGTTCCCGGCGCCGGAGCGCGTGGAGCCGGGCCACGGACAGGCCATCACCTTCACGTTCGACGACGGCTCGGACCGCCCGTCGCAGGTGACCGAGCTGCTCGATCTCCTACAAAAGGAGGCGATCCACGCGATCTTCTTCCCCACCGGCAAGTGGGCGGAGAAGAACCCGGCCTTGCTGAAGCGGATGATCGACGAGGGCCACCGCGTCTGCAATCACACGTACAGCCACCAGAACCTGCGTTTACCGCAGCTCACGGAGGCGGAGATCCGCGGCGAGATCGAGCGAGGCGCGACGGACGGTAAATGCCGTCTCTTCCGTCCGCCGCTGAAAGCCTTCGATCCAAGGGCGGAGCGCATCTGGAAGGAGCTCGGCTACACGCTCTATCTCTGGGACGTGGACAGTCGCGACTGGGAGGGAGCGACCACCTCGGACATCGCGCATCTCATCCTGGCGCGCGTGCACCCCGGCGCCGTCCTCCTGTTCCACATGCACGCGCAGACATCGCTGGACGCGCTCCCGCAGATCCTCCCGAAGCTCCGCAAGGCCGGTTATGTGCTGAGCCCCCCCGAAGACGCGGGCGCCCCTTGATTTGAAGGCTTTTGTTCTTGGTTCGCGGGGATGCCGGCGTCGTATTGTCGCCCGGGCTCGCGGTCTGTCTACTCCCCCTCACCGTCGCCGCCCCCCGTGGTGACTACGGGGCAGCGGCCTTGTCGACGACCCACACGAGGTCGCCTTTGATGCGGCGGAACAGGCGAGAAGGCACCTCGTCCTCCGGGCCCGGCGACTGCGCTTTCACGATCACGTCGCGCTTCTTCGGGCCCTTCGCGAGCACGACGGCGAGGCGCGACTCGCAGATCACCGGCGCCGAGAGCGTGAGGCGCGCCTCCAGGCCTTTTTCAGGCTGCGCCGGCACCGCCAACACGAGGCGATCCGTCACGGAGACCGTGCCCATCCCCGGAAACAGCGACGCCGTGTGCCCGTCGTCGCCGATGCCGAGCGTCACCACGTCGAACGCGACCGCCGCCGCGATGCCGAAGCGCTCGCGGAGCAGGCCCTGATAATCCCCCGCCGCCGTCGCCAGATCGCTTTCTTCTCCGGCCATCCGGTGCACGCGGCCGTGACTCAAAGGGGCCTTGTCGAGGCCGAGATCCGCCGCGGCCTGACGGAAATTCGAGCGCTCGTGATCCGGCGGAACCGCGCGCTCGTCGACCCAGTACCACTCGACGCGATCCCACGGGAGCGCCAGCTCCGCGAGCCTCTTGTACGCGGGGCCCGGCGTCGTGCCGCCCGAGAGCGCCACCCGCGCGACGCCGCGCGTGCCGACGGCCTCCATGATCGCCCGGCCCATCAGCTCCGCCGCCAGCAGCGCGAGCTCCGCGTCGTCCTTGGCCACGAGCGTCTCGCGGCGCGCTTCGAGGCGCGGCGTCATCGGTGCGCCTCGCGATCCGCCATCGCGAGCAGCGTCGCGCGCGTCACGCCGTCGCCTTCGGTGGAGTCGATCGCCTTCACCGCGACCCACGTCTCGTCGTGGTACCCGAGCGCGTGCTCGCGATCCGCCGACCGAGCGCCGCGCATCTGCCACCGCACCGCCGGGGCCGAGTCCACGCGCTCCAGCGCGCATTCGAGCGACTCCCCGCCGAGCGCCGTCACGATGCGCACCGCCGTGAGCTGCCCCGGCCCGAGCTCCGCGCGCCCGTCCGGCTCCACCACGAGCTCCACCGTCGCGCCCGACGGATCCTTCGCCGTGCTGCCGCCCGTGAAGATCCAGCCGAGCCGCGACGCGAGCCACGCGAAGATCAAATTGGCCGGATCCTGCGCCGATCCGCCCGCTTCATGACCGCCGGCGTGCCAGTCGGTCCGCGCCACCGTCACGCGACGGATCGCCTTCAGAGCGGGCGCCGCGCCGTCGAAGAAGCGCGCCGTCAGCTCTCGCCATGCGTACGTCCGCACCATCGCGCGATCCGCGACGGGGCACTTCGATCGCTGCAGCACCTTCACGATGGTCTGCGCCGAGGTGCGCGCGGAGTCGACGATCAGCCGATCGAACTTCCCCGCGACGTTGTCGATGAGCGGAGCGGGCGCGCCGGCCCCGATCTCGACCACCGTCGGCAGCTCCGGCAGCGCGAGCGTCGCCACCACCGACTGCGCGCGCGACGCCGCGACCGCGCCGAACGTGAGATCCACGCGGTCGTAACAGATGGGCACCGCGTTATCGATGCGGCACACGGCGTGGACGTCCGGCACCAGATCCCACGGCGCGATGCGGCCGCTCATCGTGAGCAGGAGCGTGCGACCGCCGTGCGTCTCGCTCAGCTTTTCGGCGGCGTCGCGGTAGCTGTCCGCGTCCTGCGGGGCGCACAGGACCACGTAGTTCAGCGTCGAGGCGCGCACCTTCGCGGTGCGGGTCTCGCGCTCGTCGGGCGTGGACCAGAAGGACGCGAGAATCCCCTCCACGCGCGACACGGCCTCGCTGACCGCGCCGGACGTCGTGCCGACGGGCGGTGAGGACGTCACGGCTTCCTCCACGCGTCGCCGGGACGCAGCAGCGCTTCGGCCTCCGTCGGGCCCCACGATCCGGCGGCGTACTGCGCGACCGGCGCCTCCTGCTCGTGCCAGCCGCGCAGGATCGGATCGATGAAGGCCCACTGCGCCTCCACCTCGTCCGCGCGCGTGAACAGGGTCGCGTCGCCCCGCATCGCGTCGAGGATGAGCCGCTCGTACGCCTCCGGCGTGCTGGATCCGAAGGCCGCGCCGTAGCGGAAGTCCATCGTCACGTCGCGCATCGAGATGCCGCCGCCCGGGACCTTCGTCGCGAACTTCAGCGAGATCCCCTCGTCCGGCTGGATGCGCATCACGAGCGCGTTCGGCTCGTCCTGCGCGCCGGGCGCGTTGCGGAACAGGCCGTGCGGCAGCGGCTTGAAATGCAGCACCACCTCCGCGAGCCGCCGCGCGAGGCGCTTGCCCGCGCGCACATAGAACGGCACGCCGCCCCACCGCCACGTCTCCACCTGCGTGCGGAACGCGACGTACGTCTCCGTCTGCGAGTCCTTCGCGACGTCCGGCTCGTCCCGGTACGCCGGCACCTTGTCGCCGCGCACCGTGCCCGCGCCGTACTGCCCGCGCACCGTGCGCCGCAGCACCTCCTCGCCGACGATCGGCTTCAGCGTGCGCAGGACCTTCACCTTCTCGTCGCGCACGCTGTCCGGATCCCAAGAAGCGGGCGGCTCCATCGCGACGAGCGTGAGCAGCTGCAGCGCGTGGTTCTGCACGATGTCCCGCGTGATCCCGACCTTCTCGTAGAACGAGCCGCGCCCCTCCACGCCGATGTCCTCCGCCACAGTGATCTGCACGTAGCTCACGTGCTGCCGCGTCCAGATCGGCTCGAAGAGGGCGTTTCCGAAGCGGAACACCAGGAGGTTCTGGACGGTCTCTTTCCCGAGGTAGTGATCGATGCGGTAGATCTGGCTCTCCGCGAGGTGCGCGAGCAGATCGCGGTTGAGGACGCGCGCGCTCTCCAGATCTTCGCCGAACGGCTTCTCGACGACGACGCGCTGGAACGGCGCGTTCCCCGAGTGCGAGGGCGGCGTCACGAGCCCGCTCTCCCGCAGCCCGCGCACGATCGCCGGCACCTGATCGGGCCCGACGGCGAGGTAGAATACGCGGTTTTGCGCCGTGCCGCGCTGAGCGTCCAGCTCTTCGAGCGCGGCCTTCAGCTTGGAGAACGTGGCGGGATCGGCGAAGTCGCCCTGCACGTACCGGAGCCCCGCGGCGAGGTCGCGCCACGTCGCCTCGTCGAGCGGCTTGCGGCGCGAGAACTTGCCGACGTCCGCGCGCATCTCGGCCTCGAATTCCGGCTTCGGCCGGCGCGCGACGCCGATGACGCCGAACCCGCTCGGGAGCAGGCGCGACAGCGCGAGGTTGTACACCGCGGGCACGAGCTTGCGCTTCGTGAGATCGCCCGAGGCGCCGAAGATCACGAACGCGCACGGCGGCGCGCCCTGGTCGTGGGACAGCCCCTCTCGGAGCGGATTGCTCTCGTTCGCCATGATCACGCGCTCCATTGAGTGTGAAAGTCGCCGTCCCGATCGACGCGCTTGTACGTGTGCGCGCCGAAGAAATCGCGCTGCGCCTGCGTGAGGTTCGCGGGCAGCCGCTCGCGCCGAACGCTGTCGTAGTACCCGAGCGAGGCCGCCGTCGTGAACAGCGGGAGCCCCTTCGAGACGCCCTCCGCGACGACGCGCCGCCACCCGTCTTGTCGCGCCGCGAGCTCCTCCCGGAACGACGGATCCGCGAGCAGGTGGATCAGCTTCGCGTCGGCGTCGTACGCGGCCTTGATCCGCCGCAGAAACACCGCGCGGATGATGCACCCGGCCTGCCAGATGCGCGCGAGCTCTCCGAGGTTCAGGTTCCATCCGCGCGCGTCCGACGCGAGCCGCAGGAGGTGGAGCCCCTGCGCGTACGAGCAAATCTTGGCCGCATACAGGGCCGCGCGGACGTCCGCGACGAGCTGCTTCTTCTCGGAGCTGGAGACGCTCGGCGTCGGCCCCGGGAGCAATTTCGAGAGCGCGACGCGATCCGATTTGGCGAACGCGATCATGCGCGCGTCGACGGACGACGAGATGGTGGGGATGGGCGCGCCGACCTCCGCCGCGTCCTGCACGGTCCACTTGCCGGTGCCCTTCATCGCGGTGGCGTCGAGGATCATGTCGACGAGATCGCCTTTCCCTTCCGGATCTTTCTTGCGGAAGATCTCGGCGGTGATCTCGACGAGGTAGCTCTTGAGGTCGCCCTCGTTCCACTCCGAGAACACGTCCGCGAGCTCGCTGTTCGAGAGGCCGCCCAGCGTCTTCAGCGCGTCGTAGGCCTCGGCGATGAGCTGCATGTCGCCGTACTCGATGCCGTTGTGCACCATCTTCACGTAGTGCCCGGCGCCGCCCGGCCCGCAGTGCGTGACGCACGGCAGTCCATCGGGATCTTTCGCGGCGACGGCTTCGAGCACGGGCTGCAGCCGCGCGTACCCTTCCGGCGCGCCGCCCGGCATCATCGAGGGCCCGTGGCGCGCGCCTTCTTCGCCGCCGGAGACGCCCATTCCGAAGTAGATGACGCCCGTCGGAGCGAGCTCTTTCACGCGACGTTCGGTGTTGGTGAAGTGCTCGTTGCCGGCGTCCACGAGCACGTCGCCGGCCTCCACGAAGGGCTTCAGCGCGGCGATCGTCTTGTCGACGACGTCACCGGCTTTGACGAGCATGACGATGCGGCGGGGCCGGGCGAGGGCGCGGACGAATTCGCCGATGTCCTTGAAGCCCGAGACGTCCTTGCCGGCGGCCTCTTTGAGGAAGCGGTCCACGGGGTCCGGCCAGGCGTCGTACGCCGCGACGGAGAACCCTTTTTCCTCCATGTTCAGCGCGAGGTTACGACCCATCACGCCGAGACCGACCATGCCTATCGCCTTCTCGTTCATCGACACCTCCGACCCGCAGCCCGACTCCTACCGCGGTTCCGAGAGGGCGGGTACGCGTTTCGCGGATATCCATCGGCCGGCCGATGTGATAAGCGCGGCTCCGTGGCCGAGCAGCCTCTCCCGCGAGTCCGAGTCCCGCACCCGCACGTCCGGTGCGACATCCGCGTTTTGTCGGGCAGCCCGCACGTCGAGGGCTCGCGCGTCCCGGTGCGCCGCCTGTGGCTCTGGTACCGAGGCGGCGCGTCGGTGGAGACGCTGGTGAAGCGCTATCCGCAGCTCGGCCCAGGCAAGGTCCTGGACGCGCTCGCGTTCGCCTACGACAACCTCGACGTGATCGAGAGTGACATCGATCGAGAGCGCGACATGCTGGAGAAGAAGGGCAAGCCCCAAGTCGGACTGCGCCCCTTCCAGCAACTGGCGTTGCCCTTCGACCCGGACGACGAGGAAGAGGACTGACCCGCCCGCTGGTCTTCACCTCTGCTTCCGTGCTACTTCTCCTCCATGCCCGCCGAAAAACCTTCCACCTCCCACGTGGACGAGCTTTACGAGGACGCGGTGCGTCTCCCGGAGAGCGAGCGTCGCGTGCTGGCGGAGCGTCTGCTCGACACGCTCGAGGAGGCGCCGGACAGCGGCGTAGATCGCGCGTGGGAAGCCGAGGCGGCACATCGCCTGGAATCCATCCGCGCCGGCCGCACGCAGCCCATCCCCTGGACCGAAGCGCGCGCCCGTCTCTTCTCCCGCTGAGCGTTTCGCACCTTTCTTTTTCGGGGTTCCATCCACGTGCCGTTCGAGCCGCCGCTGCCCGTCCTGATCGACCCGGAGGCGTTGAACGAGGGGCGTGAAGCGATCGCCTGGTACGAAGAGCGCAACCCGCGCGCCGCGGAGCGCTTCCAGATCGAGCTGGAGCACGTGATCGAGCGCATCACGAAGATGCCGCACAGCTTCCCCGAGACGGAACAGGGAGTGCGCCGCGCATCGCTGTCGCGGTTCCCTTACTCGGTATTGTTCGCGGTAGAGGGGGAGTCCCTGATCATCCTAGCCATCGCGCACAACCGGAGACAGGTCGGCTACTGGCACGATCGCCGCTGACGGACTGGCGGTCTGAAAGACTGGCTATCTCCCCCAAATTCAAACTCCCCACTTCAAAAATTCAAACTCCTCACCAGCGATAGCCTTCGAAACAAGGCCAACTCTCCACAGCCAGGCGCCTGGCCGTCCACAGCCAGGCGCCTGGCTGTCGACCTCGGAGGGAGGGGATAGATCAGGACAGAAGCGCGAGGAAGGCCGTCATGTCCCGCATCGGAATCTCGATCACGACCGAGTGATTGGCGTCATGCTTGGTGGTGACCGCGGCGTAGCGGATCTTGCGCTCGCGAAGACGTGCAGAGATCTGTCGAGCCGCCTTTTTCGCAGCGGCCGTGTCAGGATCGGCGGCCGGCTTCGGCGAGGACTTAGGCTTGGCCTTCTTGCGGGCTTCTTTGGCGGCTTGTTCGAGATCGCGCAGGCTGGCCTCGCGAACCTTCTTGCCGCCGATCACCTCGTTGGATTCGATCAGCAGAGCGGGCGAGTCCGGGTCCGGCGTGACCGCGGTGTAGCGGGTGAGGGCGTAGGCCTTCTCGACGCCCAGCGAGAGCGCCTTGTCCACGGGCAGAGCCTCGACGACGGCGATGAGCTTCTTCGCGGTGGAGAGGCTGAGCACGTCGCGATCTTTGAGCATGTCCGCGAACGAGGAGAACCCGATCGCCTGGTAGAGCTTCTTCTGCTGAATCTCCCGCAGCGCCTTCCCGATTTCGTAGAAGTCTTCCGAGATGCGCGCCTTGCGCCGATCGATGAGCGCGAGCAGCGACTCGATGCGCGCCTTGTCGGCCGCCCGCATCTTGGTGCCCTCCCCGACAATGGCGAGCGCGGCGTGCTTGATCTGCTTGGTGTCCTTCTTGGCGGATGCGCGGCGAGGTTTGGTGACGGCCATCGGCGAGAGAGGTTACGCGACCCACGACCGCGCTGGATAGAGCCGGCGTGTGTCCAACATCCAGCTCACGGAAGCTCGCGTTCCCGTTCAATCGGGGGAGGGACAGTATCCGCAGGCCGCTGCCACTCTTCGTCGAGCCCTTCTGCGAGCGCGTCGAGATGACTCCACAGATCAACGGGCCATCCCTTCGAGTCCACGGGCTCGACGATCAGGCGATTGCCTTCGCGCCGAACGAGGACCTCGCTGCCCTCCATCCGGAATTCCGCCGGCAGCCGGATCGCCTGATCGCGACCGTCCGCGAAGAGCTTCGCGCGCGCGACGAACGGCCTGTCCACGGGAGTCTCCTTGAGCGCCGCCTTTTTCTGGCTGTCTTTCTTGCGGGCAGAGGAGCGAGACGCGGCCATTCAGGATCTCCGGTTTGGTGTCACGCACGGTTCTACGTGGCGCGGTGAACGCACGCAAGCTCGATGCACGGACGGGCGCAAGGAGGAGAGCGCGCGGATGGATGAGGTGGTGCTTCTTTGGATTGCCAGGGGCTCCGCCCCCGGGCCCCCGACGATGGCGTCAAAGGTCCCGCACGCAGCGAAAGCCTACGAACGGGCTGGTTCCCCAAGAGCCTGGCGAGCTGCCCCGCGAAGCGCCGCGCAGTACGGACATGAGGTCACTGCCCCAGTGACCGCCGCGAACAACGAAGGACGGATCCGTCTCCCTCATCCCAACGTGGGAGTCGTGTAAGGCAGCTGTCCATTCAGCTTCGGTGGGCAAGCGCCGTCCGATGTTCCAGCAACAGTCCTTCGCTTGCAGCCAAAGGATGCAATTCACGGCGTGCTGCTTCCTGTCAGCAAAGGTCCGGTTGCAGATACCCGATCGGCGGAGGGGCTCGTACACATCTTCTTCTGCACGCACCGCTGGTAGTCCGCGACGGTCACCTCTGTCCTTCGGGACCTTCCCGGCCAGCACGACGGTGCCGAGAGCGCCCCCCGCGAGCAGCTCCATCACGAAGTGGTGGAACCCACCGTCGTGCTCCTTGGGCGCGAGCACCCGGACGCTCGACTTGTGAAGCAGCTCGTTCATCACGCGCGCCCCCCGAATGAAGCGAGCGCGCCGCGTCTCGTCCCCCTGACTCGCCACCTGCGCCGAGCGGCGCTGCTCCCCGACAGCTACGCCGTCCCCCCAAAGCACGCATCCGACGGCTGCGAAGCGAAGTTCGCGTGAGCCCTCGCGGAGATGCTCAGCGTCCAGAGGTCGTTGCACGTTTCTGCGGGGAATTGGCCGCAGAAATCACGTTCGCGATGGGGCTTTACAGGACATCCGAACGGTGCGATAGGGCTCGCGCCGGGCGGCTTGGCCCGCTGCGTCGGCATCACGCCCGCTCCCCGCGGACGAGGCTGTCCGCGCGGATCACGCGCCACCCCACCGATGGGGGGCGCACGGGGTGTCCGGTGTTTCCTTCACGGTGGATCGACTTTTTTCTCTCGGTCCACCCGAGTTTGCGCCGAGAAGTTGGTTTCGCGTCCCGGCTGCGGGGCGCCCGAGGTGCCGGAGGTTTGGAATGAGCGTGAATCGTTGGAAGATGGTCGCGATGCCTGTGGTCCTTCTCGGGCTCGCCTCGCCGATGCTCGTGAACTGCAGCGCCCTCGGCGGCGGTAAGGTCGATCTGGGTGGCGCCGGCAACCTCGCCGGTGACGCGATGGAAGCCGCGCAGGGCTGTGACGAGTTCGACAAGGGCGAGATCGCGAAGCTCGACTTCTCCGCGAAGGGCGGCGCCGCCCTCAACGGCCAGATCAAGGCGTTCCTCGACGCCTCGGCCAAGCTGAAGAAGGCGACCGCGGACATGGAGGTCGGCCTCATCGACTCCTGTACGCGCCTCGGCAAGGACCTCGGCGTCAAGGAAGAGGAGCTGAAGGTCGAAGCCAAGGGCGACGGCAAGGCCGCCGAGAAGGTGTGCACCACGGTCGCCGGCAAGGTGAAGGCGATGGTGGACGCCTCCGCCAAGGGCAAGCTGACGCTGAAGCTCGAAGAGCCGAAGTGCTACGTCGACATCGACACGATGACGAAGTGCCTCGACGAGTGCGGCTCGCCCATCAAGGGCGGCAAGCTCGAGGCGAGCTGCAAGGGCGGCGAGATCAGCGGCAAGTGCGAGGCGAAGTGCACCGGCAAGTGCACCGTCGACGCCGACGTGAAGTGCACGGGCGTCTGCAAGGGCTCCTGCTCCGGCAAGTGCGACGCGAGCTTCTCGGGCACCTGCGGCGGCAAGTGCGACGGCAAGTGCGACGGCAAGAACATGAAGAACGCCGAGTGCAAAGGCGTTTGCGAAGGCAAGTGCGACGCGAAGGCCGAGGGTCAGTGCGGCGGCACCTGCGACGGCGAGTGCTCCGCGACCTGTGAGGTCAAGGGCGGCGCGAGCTGCGAGGGCACCTGCTCCGGCGGCTGCTCCGCGGAGCTCAAGGCCCCGAGCTGCTCCGGCAAGTTCGAGCCCCCGGAGGTCTCGGTCGACTGCCAGGTCGCCTGCGCCTCGAAGGCCGCCGCGAGCATCAAGTGCGATCCGCCCGAGCTCAAGGTCGCCTTCCAGGGCACCGCGAACCTCGAGGCCACCAAGCTCGTGACCGCCCTCTCGCGCAGCCTGCCGAAGGTCGCGAAGGTCCAGCTCGGCACCGGCAAGCGCGTCCTCGAGGCCGTCAAGGCGGTCGGCGAGGCCGGCGTGAAGCTGAAGGACGGCGCGGTGAAGGCCGGCGGCAAGGCCGTCATGTGCATCGGCAAGGCGCTCGAGGCCACCGCGTCGGCGTCCGCGTCGATCGAGGTCAACGTCTCGGTCTCCGCGAAGGTCAACGGCTCCGCCACCGGCGGCGTGTAGTTGGCGCGGGAAGGGTGGTGCCCACCCTTCCCCCCGGCTGCGCCGGGACCCCCCATCCAACCCCTGCATTTCATCGGACGCGCGGCACGCTTTCATCAAGAGCGCGTGACGTCTCGTCACGTTCGCGGGGCATTTCTCGCGGTTCAGTGAAACGGGAGCGGCGGCCTTCGCGGGTCGCCGTTTCCGTTTTGTCCATTGGCATCTCGCGCGACCTTGGCCGAAGATACGCGGCCCATGTCGAACCTCTCCGAGCAAGCGACAGCGAACGCTGCCACCACGCACGAGATCTCGCCCACCGTCGCCGCGGTGCTCGCGGCCACGCCGGATCCGACGGCGCCCGAAGCCGCGAAGCCCGCGCCCGAAGCCGCCGCCGAAGGCGAGAAGGCCGCCGCAGAGGCCGCGCCCGCGAAGCCGGCGTCGCACGATCTCACGCCCCCGAAGGCGCTCCTCGACTTCATGGTCCAGGGCTGGCGGCCGCCCACCGCAGGGCTCCCCGCGCCCATCGATCACCACGAGGTGTTCTACGCGCGGCGGCGCGCGCTCTCGAAGCTGTTCCCGGGGGAGACGCTCGTCATCCCGACGGGGCACGAGAAGGTGCGCTCCAACGACACCACGTACGCGTTCCGCCCCGGCACGGAGCTCTATTACCTCACCGGCAACATGGAGCCGGACTGCGTGCTCGTCCTCGAAGCGGAGGCGGGCGGCGGCCACAAAGACCTGCTGTTCGTCGAGCCGAACCCGGGCAAGAGCGACACGACCTTCTTCACCGATCGCGCGAAGGGCGAGCTGTGGGTCGGCGCGCGGCTCGGCGTGCCGGAGAGCAAGGTGCGCTTCAGCGTCCACGAGGCGCGATCGCTCAAGGATCTGAAGGACTACGTCGCGAGCCTGAAATCCGAGGGGAAGAGCGCTCGGCTGCTGCGCGGCTTCGACGGCTCGATCGACGACGTGCTGGAGGCGCGCAAGGTCGAAGAGAAGGACGACAAGGGCGAGAAGAAAGAGGTCGACCTCGACAAGAAGCTCGCCGAGGCCTTGAGCGAGATGCGCCTCATCAAGGACTCCATCGAGGTGAACGAGCTGCGCACCGTGATCGACGCGACGATGCGCGGGTTCGAGGACGTGATCTGGTCGCTCCGCAAGGCGAAGAGCGAGCGCGAGGTCGAGGGCGTGTTCAACCTGCGCGCCCGGGTCGAGGGCAACGACGTCGGCTACGGCACCATCGCGGCGGCCGGCTCGCACGCGTGCACGCTGCACTGGACCAAGAACAACGGCGCGCTCAAGAAGCGCGAGCTCCTGCTCCTCGACGCGGGCGTGGAGGGGCACTCGCTCTACACCGCCGACATCACGCGCACGCTGCCGATCGGCGGCAAATTCTCGAAGGCGCAGCGCACCATCTACAAGCTCGTCCGGCGCTCGCAGATCGCCGCGTTCGAGCAGGTGAAGCCGGGCAACGACTTCCTCGATCCGCACAAGGCCGCGATGAAGGTGCTCGCCGAAGGGCTGGAGAAGCTCGGGATCCTCACGGTGTCGGCCGCGGAGGCGCTCAAGGAGGAGCACCAGTTCTACAAGCGGTACTCGCTCCACAACGTGAGCCACATGCTCGGCCTCGACGTGCACGACTGCGCGAAGGCGCGGCAGGAGACGTACAAGTTCGGCAAGCTCAAGCCGGGCATGGTGCTCACGATCGAGCCGGGCCTCTATTTCCAGGACGATGATCTCACCGTGCCCGAGGAGTACCGCGGCATCGGCGTGCGCATCGAGGACGACGTGCTCGTGACCGAAGAGGGCATGGAGAACCTCTCCGAGCACATCCCGGCCGACGCGGACGACGTCGAGGCCTGGATGGAGCGCGTCTGGAAGAAGGGCCGCCCGTCTCTGAGCTGACGTTCACGCCGCGATTCGCGCGAGCGCTCCCCTCCCTTCGCGAACGAACGTGAGCGATTTGGGAGGGGCCGGCCGCGCGCAGCGAAGCGAGCACGGACGGGGGTGGGCAGCTTGTTCAGCGGCCCCAGAAGCCGATGCCGCCGACCAGGCGGAACGTCTCGGCGCCGAGCACGGTGTACGTGCCGCTCACATCGAAATAAGCGTGATCGCCGAGGGGGACCGTCAAGCCGGCGCGCGGGCCGAAGCCGAAGAGCCAGCCCTCGTACTGCGTGCGGCCGACGCGGCCGTACGCCGGGTGCACGAGATCGATCTGCGTCGACAGGATGTCGACCGACGTCGTGAGGTCGAGGTACGGGCGCACCGGCCCCTTCGCGAATTCGTGGCCGACGAACACCTCGAAGCCGGCGCCCCAGCCGCTCGCGGGCTCCGCGCGGAAGCCGTTCGCGAGCGGATCGTGCGCGAGGTGCGTGCCCTCCACGCCGAACACCGACAGCGTCACGCCGCCGCGCACCCACCGGCCGAAGATGTCGATGCGCATGCCGCCGCCCGCGAGGTGACCGCCGCCCGCGAGCCGAAGGTGCTTGTTTTTGAGCGGATCCGGCTCGATGTCGTCGCCCGACGGCGCGAGGCCGAGGCCGTCGATCGCGGCGAACGAGCCGAAGCCGAAGAGCAACATGCCCGCGCCCTCCTGGTACGGCGACCTCGGCGGGGGCGGCGGCTCCGGCGGATCCGGCGGCGGCGGCGGGACGGTGGCCTCGTCCTCTTCCGCCACGACGAGGGGCTTCTTCGCGAACGCGGGCGGCGCGGCGAGCGCGGCGGTGACCAAAGTCGCCCCACAGAAGAGAGCGAGCGCGACGGTGCGGTGCGGTCGGGACATCATCACGGGCCTCGAAGTAGGATACACCTGCGACGGCGAGCTTTGGTTCGCACGCGCCGGGCGGACAACGCTGACCAAGGATCGGCCTTACGCCGCGGACCCCAGGAGACCATGAACGCGCCCCACATCGTCTTGGCATCGTCGTCTCGCTACCGCAAAGAGCTTCTGGAGAGGCTCGGTTTGCAGGTGGAGGCGGTCGCTCCTGCGCTCGACGAGCGCGCCGTCGAACAGGCGCTCGGGCCCGCCACGACCGAGGAGGTCACGCGCATGCTGTCGCTGCGCAAGGCGCGGACGCTCGCGGGGCGCTTCCCGGACGCGCTCATCATCGGCGCCGATCAGATCGCGGAGGTCTCGGGCGAGCGGCTCCACAAGCCCGTCACCGAGGAGAATGCGCGCGCGCAGCTCAAGCGGCTCGCGGGGCGCACGCACCGGCTCGTGACGGCGGTCACCGTGCTGCGCGCGAAGGACATGCACGGCGAGTCGATGGTGGACGTGCACAAGCTCACGATGCGCAAGCTCTCGGACAAGGCGATCCAGAGCTACGTCGCGCGCGACAATCCGCTCGACTGCGCGGGGTCGTACAAGATCGAGGCGCTCGGCGTCGCGCTGTTCGAGAAGATCGAGGGGGCCGATTTCACGGCGATCCAAGGGCTCTCGCTCATCCACGTGGCCACGTTGCTCGCGCGCTTCGGCGTGGACGTGCTCGGCGAGAAGTAGCGCTCAGTAGTCGCCGGTGCGGGTCGCGGTGAAGGTGTACTTCATCGCGCACGGGAGCGTCGCGAACAGCGGCGTGTCGGACGTGACGAGATCGCCGCAGCTGGAGCCGTCGGTGGGCTGGAACGCGTACGTGAGCGTGCCTGTCGCGGAGGTCGCGCCCTCGCCGTCCGCGGTCAGCTTGAGCGCGCCCTTCGCCGTGTCGTGGCGCGCGATCGAGCACGCGGGCTTTCCCTTCTCGGTCGCGGTGCGCATGTCCTCGATCACGTCGGTGTCGATCTGGAAGGCGCCGGCGTCGGTGACGGGGCCGGAGATGACCTCGCCGCCGCTGTTCCAGAAGAGGTCGCCGGTGCCCCACGAGAGCTTGACGTCGAACTCCCACGCGGCGGGCGCGCCGAGGGCCTGATCGCCGCAGTCGTTCGAGGTCTGCTTCGCGACGAGGTGGTAGGTGCCGAGCGGCTCGCCGGGGCGGTGAGGGTCCTTGTCGCCGAACGCCTCCACGCAGCCGGCGGTGAAGAGAGACGCCGCAAGAAACGCCACGAAATGCCGGCTGGAACGCATGCGCCGAGGTGACATGCGGCCGCTTCGGTGGGCAACTCCTCGGCGACGAAATAAAAAACGGGCCGGGAACCCAGCGGCTCCCGACCCGTCCCCGATGCAGTCTCCAGACTCTCCTGTTCCGCTCAACTACCGCGGCGAAAAGGCTGGATCTGCTTGGCCCTCAGCGACCGAGGTGCGGAGATTCCGAGGAACCTCCGGATCGCGATCGCCTCACCGGAAAGGGCTACTGTCGCATGAGAGCAGTCAATCCCTCGACTCCGGGTTCGGGCCACTGGTCTTTTGCATGGGACGTACCTCCTCCGGACTTGCCGGCACCCGAGGCCGGTGGCTCATTGGCTCCGGCGCGTGGGGTGTTCGTGATGGGTCGGCCTTGTTGAAGGGCCGGCGGTGGCGACAGGGACGCCCGAGGCGAACCTCGGGAAGACCATTCTCGGAGCGGGGCTCCACGTCGATGCCGTGGGATCAACGATACACGCGACTTGCGTCCTGGCAAGCCCTCTCCTCACACCGCGCGACGCCGACTTTGGTAAGGTGCCCCGCCCCGAACCGCCCGCGCGATGAAGCTGCCTCCCCTTCAAATCGCCTCGATCGTGACCGGCGCGATCGGCGTGCTCACCGCGATCCTCCACGTGGACGGCTGGATCTCGCCCCGCCGTCGGCCTCTCTACCGGGCCTCGGGTGCGGCCGCGCTCGCCCTCGGGTTCTTCGCGACGCTGCATTTCGTGGCGGAGGATGCGGCGGAGGCCGTCGACATCACGAAGGGGGCCATCGCGCTCGTGGCCGCGATCGCCGCGATCTACGACGCCCGGCGGGAGGACGCGAAGAGGCCTGTCGCCGAGCGATGGAGGCGATTCGCGGGGGCGACTCTGGGTCTCGCGGCGGTGCTGGCCTATTTCAACGGGCTCCGGATCCCGAACGCCAACTACGTGCACACGTGGGACCAGTACCACTATTACATGGGGGCCAAGTACTTCCCGGAGCTCCGGTACGACGGCCTCTACAAGTGCGCTGTCGTCGCCCAGGCCGAGATGGGCAGCTTCGCGTTCACCAGCCCGAAGACCGGGCAGCGCGTCGAGATCGACATGGCCCGCGAGGCGCGGCGACCGGACAGGAAGATACGGAGTCTGGACGGGGACAACACGCTCGTTCCGGCGGCGGATATCCTGGCTCGTCCAGCGGAGTGCAAGGGGCGCTTTTCGGCCGAACGGTGGGAGTCCTACAAGGCCGACGTGGCGCTGTTCCGGAGCGAGGTGGGGCTCGATTACTGGGACGCGATGCACCAGGATCACGGGTTCAACGCGCCGCCCGCGTGGGTCGTCGTCGGGAACCTACTATCCTCCTGGCGCGCGCCGAGCATCGTTTATTTGCAGATGCTCGCCTCCATCGACGTCGTGCTCCTGACTTCGATGTTCGGGGCGCTCGCGTGGGCCTTCGGGTGGCGCGTCACGGCGGTCGCGGCGATCGTGTGGGGGTGTCAGGCGGCGGCGCCGTTCCAGTGGACGGGCGGCTCCTTCCTCCGGCAAGACTGGCTGTTTGCTCTGGTGCTGTCCGCGTGCCTCGCGAAGAAGCGGTATTTCGTCCTCAGCGGCGCGGCCCTCGCGACATCGATGTTGCTGCGCGTCTTTCCGGGGGTCGTGGGCATCGGCTGGGTCGTCGTCGCGCTCGGGCACTTCGTCCGGCGGCGGTCGTTTGCCCGGTCGCACCTGTTGGCGCTCGCGGGCGCGGTGATCGCCGCGGCCATCTGGATCCCCGCGAGCGTCGCGGTGTGCGGCCCCGGCGCGTACGAAGCGTTCCGCGCGCACACGCTGGAGGCGCACGATCGCACGCCGCTCACGAACCACATGGGGCTGCGCGTGCTCGTCGCGCAGGCGATGCCCGGCGAGATCCCCGAGATCGGCCTCGGCGTGGGGCCCGCGTGGGGGCGCATGAAGTTCACGAAGGACCCGAACCTGCCCGATCCGTTCGAGGTCTGGAAGCGAGAGCGGTCCGAAAGGTACGCGCGCCACCGGCCGGCGATGATCGCGATCGTCCTTCTTTTCGTGGGGATCTTCGCGATCGCGACGCGGCGGATCCGGCCGCTCTGGATCGCGATGTGCGCGGGTCAGCTCTTCGTGGTCTTGCTCGCGCAGCTCACTTGTTATTACTACTCGTTCCTGATCCTCGGGGCGCCCCTCGCGCGCATCCGGCCGCTGCGGCGCCCCGTCGAGCTCTCACTCTTCGGCTTCGTGGTCCTCTCGCAGGTCGCCAATCGAAGCTTCTTCTGGAACGACGACAAGTACTGGATGCTCACGTTGCTCTCGCTCGGCCTCTCGGCAACCCTCGTCGTCGCGCTCGCGCCGCGGGGCTCCTGGAAGGGAATTCTCGGGCGACAGAGCGGCAACGACGACAAGGAGAGGCCCGCGCGCGCGGGCGCCGAGACATGACCATCAGCGAGAAACCGCAGTCGAACGGCGAGAATCTGCGCCACCTCTCCGAAGACAAAGCGCTCGGCGCGTTCCGCAAAGTGCCCCGGACCGGCGTCATCTACGTCATGACCGAGGCCGCGCGCCACGGCTACAAACCAGGCGAGCCGGACGGCGAAGACGCGTGGTGCAACCTCGGCCAAGGCCAGCCCGAGACGGGCCCGCTCCCCGGATCGCCGCCCCGCTGCGAGGCCATCGAGATCGCCGGGGACGATCAGGAGTACGCGCCCGTCGCCGGTCTGTGGGAGCTGCGCGAGGCCGTCGCCGATTTCTACAACCACGCCTACCGCCGCGGCATGCAGAAATACTCGGCCGAGAACGTGGCGATCTCGGGCGGCGGACGCATGGCCCTCACGCGCGCGGCCGCGGCCCTCGGGCAGATCAACCTCGGCCACTTCCTGCCGGACTACACGGCGTACGAAGAGCTCCTCGACGTGTTCCGGCTCTTCTCGCCGATCCCGATCCTGCTCGACGGCAGCACCGGATACGCCTTCAACGTGGGCGATCTGCGGCGGGAGATCCTGGGGCGCGGCCTCACGGCGATCCTCATCAGCAACCCGTGCAACCCGACGGGCAAGCACGTGCGCGGCGTCGATCTCGCGGACTGGGTGGCCACCGCGAAGGAGCTCGACTGCACCATGCTGATGGACGAGTTCTACTCGCACTACGTCTACGGCCTCGGCGGCACCGCCCCGATGGAGAGCGCCGCCCGCTACGTGGAGGACGTCAACGAGGATCCGGTGGTGATCTTCGATGGACTCACGAAGAACTGGCGCTATCCCGGGTGGCGCGTGACGTGGACCGTGGGCCCGAAGGACGTGATCGAGGCCGTCGCGAGCGCGGGCTCGTTCCTCGACGGCGGCGGCTCCAAGCCGATGCAGCGCGCCGCGATTCAGCTGCTCGATCTGGAGCGCACCGAGCAGGAGACGGCCGCGATCCAGCGGTGCTTCTCGCAGAAGCGAGACATGATGTTGCGGGAGCTGCGCAGGATCGGCATCAAGATCGATCGCGTCCCCGAGGGCACGTTCTACGTGTGGGGCTCCACCGAGGGGCTGCCGGCCTCTCTCGCGGACGGCAACGCGTTCTTCCGCGCCGCCCTCGAAGAGAAGGTGATCGTGGTGCCGGGGGAGTTCTTCGACGTGAACCCGGGCAAGCGGCGCGCGCACCGGCCGTCCCGGTTCCGCCAGCACCTGCGCTTCTCGTTCGGCCCCAGCGAAGAGACGCTGTCGCGGGCTGTCAAACGTCTATCCAAGATGGTCGAACAACACCGCCGTTGACCGGGCGGGTGGTCAGAAGGAGATACGGCACATGGGCAAGTTCACAGTCACGCACGAGATCAACTGCGACGTCGACACGTTCTGGAAGCTCTTCCTCGACAAGGAGTTCAACGAGAAGCTCTATCGCGAGGGCCTCGGCTTCCCGGAGTTCAACGTGCTCGATCAGCGGGAGACGGACACCGAGGTCGTGCGTAAATGCGCCGGCCAGCCGAAGATGAACATGCCGGCCCCCGTGATGAAGCTCCTCGGAAACGGCTTCAAGTACACGGAAGAGGGCAAGCTCAACAAGGCCACGAAGGTGTGGACCTGGAAGATGTTCCCGTCCGCGATGGCCGACAAGCTCCGTCAGGAGGGCACGCTCCGCGTGGAGAAGGTCGGCGACAACAAGGTGCGCCGCGTCGCCGAGCTGATCAACGAAGCGAAGGTGTTCGGCGTCGGCGGCCTGATCGAGAGCTCGGCCGAGAAGCAGCTCCGCGAGGGCTGGGACCAGAGCGCGGTGTTCATGAACAAGTGGATCGCCAGCGGCAAGTGATCCCCCCGGCGCGGCGCTCGGAGAGCCTCACAATCAGTCTTTGACGCCGCGCTTTGTTGCCCCACAGTCTCCCCATCATGGCGAGACGAAAACACCACCTGGTGATCGTTGGCGGAGGGTTCGGTGGCCTCTACGCGGCGAAGGCGCTGCGCAGGGCGGACCTCGATATCACGCTGATCGATCGCCGCAACCACCACGTCTTCCAGCCGCTTCTCTATCAAGTGGCGACCGCCGCGCTGAACCCCAGCGACATCGCGACGCCGATCCGGAAAATCCTTCGTTCGCAGGAGAACGTGCGCGTCGTGCTCGCGGAGGCGATGGGCGTGGACGCCCCGGGGAAGAAGGTGCTCCTCGACGGCGGGGAGGTGCCGTACGACTCGCTGATCCTCGCGTGCGGCGCGACACACTCGTATTTCGGTCGCAACGACTGGGCGAAGCTCGCGCCCGGCCTCAAGAGCATCGAGGACGCGGTGGAGATCCGGCGCCGCGTGCTGCTCGCGTACGAGGCCGCGGAGCTGACGGCGGATCCGGCGGTGCGCAAGGCCTGGCTCACGTTCGTCGTCGTGGGCGCGGGCCCTACCGGCGTCGAGATGGCGGGCGCGCTGAAGGAGATCGGCACGCACGCGCTCCAGAAGGACTTCCGCAAGATCGATCCGGCGGAGGCGCGCGTGATCCTCGTGGAGGGCGCCGATCGCGTGCTGCCGCCGTACGTGCCGGAGCTGTCGGCGGAGGCGGAGCGCGAGCTGCAAGCGATCGGCGTCGAGGTGCAGAAGAAGGCGCGCGTCACCAACATCGACGAGAACGGCGTGCAGATCGGCGACGAGCGCATCGCCGCGAAGACCGTGCTGTGGGCCGCGGGCGTGGCGGCCAATCCGCTCGCGAAATCGCTGGGCGTGGAGCTGGATCGAGCCGGCCGCGTGCCTGTCCAGCCGGACCTCACGATCAAGGAGTATCCCGACATCTTCGTGATCGGCGACATGGCCGCTGCGAAGGACGGAGACGCGCCGATCCCGGGGGTCGCGGGGGCCGCGGTGCAGGAGGGGAAGCACACGGCGAAGAACATCGTCCGCAAGATCGAAGGGCAGCCGATGCAGCCTTTCCATTACGACGACAAGGGCTCCCTCGCGACGATCGGGCGCGCGGCGGCGGTCGCGGATTTCGGCAAGATCAAGCTGCACGGGTTCATCGCGTGGCTCGCGTGGCTGTTCATTCACGTGCTCTTGCTGATCGGCTTCCGGAACCGCTTCATCGTGGTGTTCCAGTGGGCGTGGACCTATTTCACGTACCAGCGGGGCGCGCGGCTCATCACGGGAGAGACTCCGCATCTCCTCGGGGCGGACGCGCACTCGTTCCGCTCGCTCACGGTGGCCGAGCTGCCGGAGGCGAACCGCACCAACAACCTGACGGGCGTTCCGGGGGAGGCGATCGCCGCGCGCACGGCGCCGGATCGCTGAGCATCGAAGGAAACGCCCCCGCACAAGGCGCTTCCAAACGGGGGGGCGCGCGTCGATACTGGCACCATGAAGTGGTGCAATGATTGGATCTTCGGGGCGCTCCTCGCCGGAGCCACGGTGTCTCTCGCGGCCTGCGGAAATGGGCAGATCGGCGGCGGTGGAACGGGCGGCACCACCGCGAGCGGCGGCGAGGCCGGCACCACCGCCGGCGGCGGCTCCACCGCGAACGGCGGCACCACCGCGAACGGCGGCACCACCGCGAGCGGCGGCACCACCGCGATGGGCGGCACCACTTCGAGCGGCGGCACCACCACGACGACGAGCGGCACGGGCGGCGCGCCGAACGACGATCCGTGCGCGGGCGCGGCGGACGGAAAGCACTGCGGCGGCGATCTCGGCGGCCTCGCGGACCACACGAGCGTGTACACGTGCTCCGGCGGCGTGACGACGGGCGTGATGCCATGTGCGAACGGCTGTGAAGGCGGCGGTTGCAGCGCTCCGCCCGCGGATCCATGCGCGGGGGCCAGCTCCGGTAACGGCGCTTATTGCAGCGCCTCCCTCGGCGCGGGGGATCCCAACACGCTGTATCAGTGCCAGAACATGAAGACCGCCTCGAAGATGGCCTGTCCGAACGGCTGTCAGGTGGAGCCTCCGGGCACCCCGGATAAATGCAAATCCGGCGGCGATCCCTGCGTGAACGCGAGCTCGGGCAACGGCGCGTACTGCGGCGGATCCATCGGCGGCGACTCCAATGTTCTGTACAACTGCCAGAACGGGGCGACGGCCTCTCAGACCACGTGCGCGGCCGGCTGTCAGGTGATGCCGCCGGGCGTGGCGGACGCGTGCGCTCCGGTCGGCGGCGGGACGTGCTGCCTCAACAAGCCACCTGGGGTGCTGACGCAGTCGTTCAGCGCGTGCGGCGCCGGAGGCACCCACTACGGGATCGACTACGGCACGCCGATCGGGACTCCCATCTACTCCGGCATGTCCGGCACCGTCGTGAGCCACGCGCTCGGGTTCCCGAACTGCTACGACAACGGCTGTTCCTCGTCGTGCTGGAACGCCTTCAACTACGTCAAGATCAAGAGCGACTGCGGGGATCCCAACCAGGCCGGGCACGACTTCTTCATCTGGTATCTGCACATCAACGATCTGGCCCCCGGCATCTCGGACGGCCAGCACGTGGATCAGGGCCAGCTCCTCGCGTACAGCGGCAACTCCGGGTGCTCGTCCGGCCCGCACATCCACATCGAGACGGCGAGCGTGCCGGCCGGACAGACCACCGCCCTCAACACCTGCAACAGCCAGGATCCGGCGCCGAACTACTGCCAGTGAGATCCCCTTTGGGAACAGGGCTCCCCTCCCTTCGCGAACGACAGTGAGCGATTTGGGAGGGGCGCCTTCGCGAAGCGAAGGCGGGGGTGGGCATCAGCGCGGGGTTGAGAAGGCCTCTTCCAGCGCCTGAATATCGAGCTTCTTCATCCCCATCATCGCCTCGAACACCCGCTTTCGGGACGCGGCGTCGCCCCCGGTGAGCCATTTGGGCATGCCCTCGGGGACGATCTGCCACGACACGCCGAATCGGTCCTTGAGCCAGCCGCACGGCCCGACCTCGCCGCCTTCGGAGAGGGCCGCGGAGTAGCGATCCACGTCCGCCTGATCCGCGCACATCACCTGGAAAGAGAGCGCTTCATTGAAGGCGAAGCCGTGCTCGACGTGGCTGTCCATCGCGACCATCGGCTGCGCGCCCAGGAAGAAGCGGCCGTGCTTCACGGTGCCCTCCGCCGCCTTCGCGCCCTCCCCCTCGGCGTAGCGCTCCACGGTGCCGATTCGGCTGTCCGGGAAGATGCCGGTGAACGTCTTCATCGCCTCGTCCGCGCGGGCGAACACCTTGCCCGAGAACATCAGACAAGGCACCACGCGGGGGGAAGAGAGCTTCTCCATCGGCACCATCACCTGCCAGGAGACGCCGAATCTGTCCTGCACCCAGCCGTAGCGCTCGCTCCACGGATAGGCGCCGATCGGCATCAGGGCCTTTCCGCCGTCGGAGAGCGCCGCGAACAGGCGATCTGCCTCCGCCGCGTCCGGCACCTCCGCGAAGAAGGAGACGGACGGATTGAGCACGAACATCGGGCCGCCGTTGAGCCCGGTCATGCGCTGTCCGAAGATCTCGAAAGCGACGGTGAGCACGCTGCCCGCCGGCCTTCCGGTGTTGCTCTCCGAGCCCTCCGGATAGCGGGAAACATCGGTGATCCGGCCCACCGAGAATACGCGGACATAGAATTCGGCGGCCGCCTCGGCCTGATCGTCGAACCAGATGCACGGGACAATGGGAGGTGTCGTCATGCACCGCGACTACCAGCCTTGGAGCCTCCGAGCAACTGCCCGGTAGAGCCCCTGCCCCGTCGCCCCCGTCGAGGTATGGATTGTCCGCAGACTCCGGATCACCCCCCGGCGTCGCGGAGGGCCGACTCGTAGTCTTCCGGCGTGTTGAGGTTGCGGAGGGACCAGAGGAGAGGATCTGCCCGGCGCAGCGCATCGTCCCCGAGGAGATCCTTCTCGTCGGCGAACCGAGAGCTCGCATCTTCCAGCAGCGAAGCCACCCGGCGCACGTCGCGGGCGAGCATCTCCTCCACGAGGCCCCGCAGCGATATCCGGTACACCGCTGTCAGAGGATGGAAGCGCCCCGCCGAGCGCGCGACCGCCGCGTCGTGATCCCCCTCGAAACGAAGCATTTCCAAGCGCCGCACGAGCTCTGGACAGACGAACGGCGCGTCCGTCGACGAGACGAACGCGACCTCCGCGCGCCCCGAGAGCGCGGTGAGGCCCGCGAGAATTCCCTGGAGCGGCCCGTTCCCGCGCGCGGCGTCCCGCACGACGGCCACGCTCGCCGGCAGCTCCGGAACGGCTTGATCCGGCGACGCGACGACCACCACCGGAGACGCCGCCTCGCCGACGCGCCGCACGACGCGCTGTAACAACGTCTCCTCGCCGAAAGGCAACCACGCCTTCGGTCGGCCCATGCGCGAGCTCTGACCGCCGCACAGCACGATCGCTCCGAGGCCCGGCACGACGACGCTCATGCGCGGAGGATGATCGCGGGGCCGCCCGGCGCGCAACAGCCGCGACGCATCGCCGGCGAAGTTGCGCGCGCGGCCGCGTTCTGCGAAAGGGCGAGCGTGCCGGAACCGAAGCAGCCCGAGACCCCGACGACCCCCGAAGCCGAAGCCAAGGCAGGCGCGCCGCCGCAAGAGGACGCGGCGCGCACCGCCGGTCGCGGCGGCCTCGTGATCGTCGCGGCGAAGGTGCTCTTCATCTTCTACGGGTTCGCGCAGCAGATCCTGCTCCAGCACCTGCTCGGAGAGGCCGGCTACGGCAAGGTGAGCTTCGTCAACGCGACCGTGAGCGTGGTCAACAACGTCATGGTGGCGGCCTCGATCCAGGGCGTCTCGCGCACCGTCGCGTCGGCCCCGATCGAGAGCGTGGGGCAGCTCTATCGCCGCGTCCTCGGGTACCACGCGGTGATCGCGGTGATCATGGCGGCGGGCTTCGCGGCGGCCGCGGGCGTGATTACGAGCACGTTCCACAACGAGGACGTGACGACGCCGCTCCGCGTGGTGTCGCTGATCGTGCTGCTCTACGGCATCTACGCGCCGATCGTCGGCTCGCTCAACGGGCGCAAGCGCTTCGTCGATCAGGGCGGCCTCGACATCGTGTACGGCGCGCTCCGCACGATCGGCATCGCGCTCGGCGTCGTGTTCTTCCTGCGCGCGGGCCTCGGCGGGACGCTCGGCTTCTGCGCGGGCTTCGTGGGCGCGGCGACCTTGATCTTGCCTGCTTCGATGTGGCGCGCGGGCCTCGGCAAATCGGGCGGCACGGAGCCGCCGATCGGCAAGTACCTCGGCTTCCTGTTGCCGGTCGTGATCGCGCAGGCGTTCCTGAACCTGCTGCTCCGCACGGACTTCTTCCTGCTGCGCTACTTCGCGGGCCACATCGCGGCGGAGCAGCACGCGCCGCAGGAGATCGCGGACGGTCTGCTCGGCGTGTACCAGGGCGTGCAGATCTACGCGTTCTTGCCGTTCCAGCTCCTCATGTCGATCACGTTCATCCTGTTCCCGATGCTCGCTCGCGCGCACGCGGACAAGGACGCGGCGGCGGTGCGCGACTACACGCGCGCGGGCGTGCGGCTCTCGTTCGTGTTCACGGGCCTCATCTGCGGCACGGTGAGCGCGCTCTCGATGCACGTGCTGCGGCTCACGTCGCCCGAGGGCATCTGGAAGAACGGCGCCGACGCGCTGCGGATCCTCGCGATCGGGATGGGGCCGCTCAGCGTGCTCGGCATCTCCAGCGCGGTGCTCACGAGCCTCGGTCGCGAGCGCGCGGCGGCGGCGC
This sequence comes from Polyangiaceae bacterium, assembly GCA_046351455.1. Lineage (GTDB taxonomy): Bacteria > Myxococcota_A > Polyangia > Polyangiales > Polyangiaceae > JADJRH01. Next base: position 38,245 of record JAXLYM010000021.1, on the reverse strand, counting down.
TCACGGCGCTCGCGGTCGCGGCGGTGGCCGCGGGGTGCTGGATCCTCCTGCCCGGGGCCGAGCTCACGGACGGCATGCTCGTGCGCACGGCGATCGCCGCGTCCGCGGGCCTCTTCGCGGCGATGGTGATCGGCGCGTTCCTCGTGCAGCGCACGGCCGGCGGCTTCGTGCCCACGCTCACCGTCGTGCGCGTGCCGATCGCGATCGCGGTGACGGTGCTCGCGGGGTGGAAGATGCCGTGGCTCGGCAAGGTCGCGGTGGTGCCTCAGGCGGCGGCGATCGCGCTCGTGTACGTGATCGTGCTCATCGCCTCGCGCGAGCTCGGATCCGCGGATCTCGCCGTCGTGAAGCGCGCCCTCTCCCGCGGGAAAAAAGCGTAGCATCCTCGTTCGCCGGTCGGTCCGTTCCGCCCGCGCGAAGGAGCGAGCATGCGCACCATTCGAATCGCCGCCGCCACAGCGCTCGTCGGCCTCACGTTCGCCGCGGCGGAGGCGCGCGCGTCGGACACGGGCCCGGCGCTCGTGGGCGCGGCGGTGATCGGCCTCGTCGGCGCCGACATCGCGTTCGCGGCGCACGGGCTCGACGGGGCGGCGCACAACCAGCTCGCGCGGGACGACTGGCTCACGGCGGAGGTGATCGTCGCGGGCCCGCAGGCGCTCGGCACGAGCGTGCTGCTCACGGGCTTCAACGCGGCGGACGATCGCGAGCTCGGGACGATCGCGAGCGCGCTCGGCATCATCCCCACCGCGTGCGTGAACGCGCTCACGATCCACGGCGCGTGGGGCCTCGCGGACGCGCAGCAGAAGGTGCCCGCGGACGCGCTCGCCGGCGTGTCGACGATGCTCGGGTTGAACTCCGCGCTCACGCTGGCCGCCGCCGGACGCCTCTCGCGCGGCCACCTCCACTCGCGCCCGATCGGCATCTTGACGACGATCCTCGCGACGCCCGGGACGGCGGTGGGCGTGTACGAGAGCACGTTCCAGCGCCCCGAGCAGGGCCGATGGATCGCGCTCACGGCGTGGAGCGGCGCGCTGCTCGTGCACGGCGTCGCCTCCGCGCTCATCAGCGACGAAGACGACGAGCCGCCGCCGGCGCCGCCCCCTCCCCCGCCGCCGGACGGCCCGGTGCTTCAGCGCGCGGCGAAGCGCGAGGCCCCGACGATGTTCTCGATCGCGCCCACGGTGCTGAGCGACGGCGTCGCGCGGATGCCCGGCGTCGTCGCCGTCGGCACCTTCTGATCAGCGGGCGCGCTTCTTCGGAGGCGCGCCGGCCATCGTGAGGAAGGCCTCGAGCGCCGCGGTGGTGCCTTCGCGATCGCCCGTCGCCAGCAGATCGAGGAGCAGCCCGCGCAGCAGCGCCAGCACGCACCGCGACCGCGCGCGCGCCGCGTCGAGCGGAAAGCCGCGCGCCACGTCGGTCGCGGAGAGCGCGCCGACCCACCTCTCGACCGCGCCCGGGAACAGCCGCGTGAACGGCGCCTCCCCCGTGAGCCCGCGCGCGTAGCACTCGAAGAACAGCCGCTCTCGCCCCGCGACGGACGGATCCGACAGCCGGCCCCACGTCACGCGCAGCTCCTCCGCAGGATCGATGTCCACGGGCGCGTACCGTCCTTCGGTCGCGGCGCGCTCCTCGCTCTCGATGTGCTCCACGACGGCGACGAGCATCCCTTCGCGGGAGCCGAAATGATGGATGAGCATCCGGTGGCTCGTGCCCGCAGCCGCGGCCAGATCGCGCAGGCTCCGGTCGCCCAGCCCGCGGAGGTCGAGCTCGGCGAGGATCGATCGGAGCAGGTTCTCTCTTGCTTCGGACATCTTCGTTCCTATACATGTACCAAATGGTACACATTCAAGCCAGCCAAGAAATCAAGGCGCTCCCGGAGGTGGTGTGGTCTCTCGTGGCCGACGCGTCGGGGTGGCAGAGGTGGTCTCCGATGGACGAGTCGGGCCTGGAGCAGCCGGGCTCTCCGGAGGCGGACGGCGTCGGGGCGATCCGGCGGTTTCGCACGGGCCGCATCGTGAGCCGGGAGCAGGTGATCGCGTTCGAGGGACCGCGGCGGCTGGCGTACACGCTGCTCTCGGGTTTGCCTCTGCGCGACTACCGGGCCGACGTCCTTCTGACGCCGTCGCCTTCGGGGACGCGCGTCGAATGGAAATCCCAGTTTCGTGCCAAAGTGTTTGGCACGGGGTGGATCTACGGCTTCATGCTGCGGCGCTTCCTGCGTCAACTGCTCGCCGCGCTCGCGGCCGAGGCAGAGAAAAAGCAAGCGATCGCAACGAGTTGAGGTGTCGGTCAATGTCCCATCCGGGGGGCGTCTTTTGTGGATGACGTGGGGTGTTTTGGGTAGGGTCGGCCTCGCTCCCGGGCTCTCGGGCGGGGGCGCTTTCTTTTTGCTTGGCCTTCTTTTCTTGCTTGCTTCTCCCGGGAGATTTGCTCGAACATTCGTTCCGGCTTCGAGGTGTCCTGCCAGCACGCAATTGTGCGTCGACTGAGCACAGGGCTCCTGGTTGCCGAAGAAAGAGATACTCGACCATGGCTCTCAACGCGTACCTCCGCCTCACTGGCCAGAAGACCGGCGAAATCAAGGGCTCCGTCACCCAGAAGGGCCGCGAAGGCTCCATCATGGTGATCGCGGTCTCGCACGAGATCGTCAGCCCGCGTGACGCCGCGAGCGGTCTGCCCACGGGCAAGCGCCAGCACAAGCCGTTCGTGATCACGAAGGAGCTCGATATGTCGAGCCCGCTCCTCTACAACGTGCTCGTCAACAACGAGAACGTCACGAAGTGGGAGCTTCAGTTCTGGACGCCGAACCAGGCGGGTGCGCTCAGCGGCGGCGGCGTCGAGGTTCAGCACTACACCGTGAAGCTGACCAACGCGAACATCGCGAGCATCAGCTTCCGCATGCTGAACAACAAGAACCCGGAGCTCATGCGCTACGCCGAGTTCGAAGAGGTCGCCTTCACGTACCAGAAGATCGAGTGGACGTGGGTCAAGGGCGGCATCACGGCGATGGATGATTGGGAGTCGCCCGTCGTCTGAGGACAAACTAGTATCTCTGCGGTGGGCGTCGGGCTCTGGCTCGGCGCCCATCGCCTTTTTGTGTCTCGTGGGAAGGGGCTTGCCCCTTCCCCCCTGCGGTGGGACCCCCCATCCAATTCCTACGTACCAGTGTGAGGGCGGCTCGCTTCGTTTTGCTGGGGAATGGAAGCGTTCGGTCGTGGTGGTCGGATTCGAGAGTTGGGGAGGGAGCAACGGCCTTGTTTACGTGGGAAGGGCTTGCCCCTTCCCCCCGCCTCGGCAGGACCCCCATCCGAGCACGACGTGGGGGTGGGAGGGGATCGCTTTGTTTTACCGGGGGTGGAGGCTTTTTGTCAACTGACCATGAGGGGGTTGGGAGGGGGCTTCTTTCGGCTTGGTACTGGGGATATCCAGTGATGATGTGAGCTGGTAAGAGAGGGAGCCGTATGCGGACTGTTCGTGCGGTTGGGGGGCTGGCGGTGCACCCTCGTTCAGACATTTGCGAAGGATTGTTTGCGACGCTTGGTGCCTGTTGATCGACGGGGCACATTGCATCAAATCTTCGGGGAGCATGCCTCTTCGTAGCTTGATCACGCGCTCGATCGCTCAGACGACGATGGTGGTGTCGCTTCCTGAGGGGGCTTACGGCGCCCACGCGGTCCTCGGGATTCAAGGCCAGGTGAGCGACAAACCGCTCATCGAGGTCATGATGGAGAAGGAGCACGTGATCCCGCTCGGCTCCGACTCGAAGCTGCCGAGATACGCCACGACCCGCTCCTCGTTCAACGAGGCGCTGGCTGAGCTGCTGAATACCATCCTCCTGAAACGGCGGGAGTCTCGCTTCACGCCGCCTCCACCTCCGCCCTTGCTCCTGGAGAGGCAGTATCCCACCCAGGGCTCGGCCGGATGGCAGATGGTGCGCGTGCGCCGCATGGACGGAGCCGTCACCTACATCCCCGCCGGGACAAAGGTCCTTCACCAATTCGACGGCGCCTCCGCCCACCATCTCCCGTCCATGAAGTCCAGCCGGGCGCTGCGGCACGCCCTCCACGCGAGCCCCGACACCATCGAACAGAATCGGGGAAAGTGGGTGTTCTGCGAGTGGACCCCAGGCTCTCCGGAGCTGCACGCCGTTCGGCTGGAGCCGGAGCATGAGGCGTCGTCGAATCCGCTCGCCATCTCCACGGACGGCAACGACGCGCCGTCGCGCCCGACACCCGAGCCGCCGCAGAGCCTTCGCGGGCGCACCGCGCGGTGCCCACGCTGTCATCACGAATGGCGAGAGCCCCTCTCCACACCTTCGCTCAGCATCCGTTAGGCCTGGAGTCGAGAGACGCCGGGACGGGGGCGCTCGGTGCGAATGTGATTGCGTTCGCGGCCGCGAGAAGCGACACCGAGAGGCCATGAAGAGCCGCTCTTTCTTGATGTTCTCGGCCGCGACGCTCGCCTCGGGCCTCGGCTGCCAGGCCCTCTACGAGAAGAACGATCTCACCGTCGCGACGGGCGGCAGCGGCGGCTCCACCGCGAGCGGCGGCACCACCTCGACGACGACCGGCGGCACCACCTCGATGGGCGGCACCACGTCGTCCGGCGGGTCCACCGGCGGCCCCACGTCGTCCGGCGGCACCACATCGTCCGGCGGCTCCTCGGGGGGCACCACCTCGATGGGCGGCACCACGTCGTCCGGTGGCTCCACCGGCGGCACGACGACGACGACCACCACCACCAGCTCCACGGTGAGCTGCGATGATCCGCTGTTCGTGATCGGGGTGTCGGCGACGACGTCGAAGGCGATCTGCGCCGCGCATCAGAACGGGGCGTGGGCCGGCAGCACGTATTTGCAAACGGCCTCTTCGGGGGCGCCGACGGCCGCGATGGTGGACGGACAGAACGGCGTCGGCGTGTATTACGGGGGCGGCGTGCCGGGGCCGCTGCGGGCGATTCAGCTCACGAACGGGGCGTGCTCGGCGCCCGCGGATATTCCGACGATCTCGACGCGCGCGGCGCCCTCCTCCGCGGTCCTCGCCGGCACGGTACACCTCGTATTCCTCGGGGCGGTGGGGGCCGGGGACTACCATCCTTTCACGCGGCTCTGGACGGCCGCGGGCGGATGGGCGGCCGGCGCGCAGATCGGCAGCTTCACCGGAGGGGCCGTGTCGGGCGTCGGGCGGAGCGGCGCGGAGATGCTCGCGGTGCACGGGCGGACGCCGGACAGCGCGGTCGGTCGCACGCTGTTCTCGAACGGCGCTTGGGGGGCCGAGGACTGCTTCCAGACAGGCTGTCCGGCGGTGAAGGAGCTCACCAAGAACAACATCCCTCCGGCCGTCACGGGGCTGCCCGGCGGCGGGTGGCTCGTCGTGTTCCAGGACTACGATCCGGGCACGCCGAAGCTGCGGTGGGCCACGTTCAAGAACGGAGTCGCGTCCGGCTCCACGGTGCTCCAGGATGCTGCGCTCTCTACGTATCCGGACTCGTCGACGGACCCGCCTTCGCTGTGGCAGACGGCGGACGGCGCGGTGCTCGCGTACCGCGGCAAGAACAACGAGGTCGTGACGGGCTTCTACAGCGCCGCGACCGACACGTGGAGCCCGAAGCAGCTCGTCGCGGGCTCGACGACGACCGCGGCGCCCTCCGTGGCGCAGGGCGCGTGCTCGCACATCGCCTACGTGGACGGCGTCGACGGCACGGTCCGCCACTGCACATCGACCGGCGCGGCCTGGACGTGCGACGCGACGGCGATCAGCGCCGAGCCGATGACGGGAGTCGCCCTCGCCTCGCCCCCCTAGAACTGGGCTCACGTCGCGACGAGCACACGCAGACCGACGCCTTTGTGAATTTTACAAGGGGGCAAAGCCCCCTCGTATCACTCCCCGCTCGCGCCGCGTATGCTGGGTACGAATCGCATCCGCCATCGATCCGGCAGTAACCGAGACGCGTGACAGGGGGGCCGAAAAGACGGCACCTATCCCGCGGCCCAAAAGATAGTGAGAGACAGCGCGAGAAGCGCTTTCAGTGATTCGTCAGATAGGCAATCAGCGACAGCACGGGGGCGGCGGTCGGAGTGCCTGTTTGCCAGTCGACGGGGGAGTAGGCGGCGCCGGCGATGTCGAGGTGCACGAACGGGATCGGCTCGCCGCGCAGGCCCGAGGCGATGTCCAGGAACGCGAACGGGAACTGATGGCCTCGCGGGGTCGCGACGGATGCCAATCGGTTCGATGACAGGACGTCTTCACACGGGGATTTGGGCGCCACCATCGCGTAGTCCTCGCGGCGAGGGCGCGTCGACTCCATCGGCTCGCCCCACGTCTCGCCGTGCGTCTCCAGGGAGGTGATGACGCCCGCTTCGCGCGCGGCGCTGTTGCCGATCGCGCCGACGTACGGGCCGAACGCGCGGTAGACGTGGCCCGTCAACGTCGCGACCGACATGAGGACCGGCGACGGCGCGTCCTTCGCGATCTCCTTCGCGCGCGCCAGGAGATCCGCGAGCACGAGGCGGCCCTCCGCGTCGGTGTTGCCGATGCGCACGCGGACGCCCGCGCGGCTCGGGATGATCTCGTCGCTGACGAAGGCCTCCTCGCCGATGCTGTTGCGCACGAAGCCGAGCAGGCCGATCACCTCGACGCCGGGGAGCGCGAGCTCCGCCGCCGCGCGCACCGCGCCCGCGACCGCCGCCGCGCCGCCCTTGTCGCGCGACATGCCCGCCATCGATCCGTCCGTCTTCAGGTCGGCGCCGCCCGTGTCGTAGGTGACGCCTTTTCCAGCCAGGATCAGCGTGCGCGTGATCGGGCCCGAGGGGCGGTACCGGAGCTCGACGACGCACGGCCTGTGGCGCTCCACGACCAGCGAGGCGCGCGCGACGGCCGCGAGGAGCGGGTACTCGTTCACCTCGCGCGTGACGTTCACCGTGACGCCCGTGCCGGCGAAGCTCTCGACGCACGCGGCGGCGGCCTTGCGTGGGGCCATGCGCTCCGGCTCGGTGCCGGCGATGTCGCGCGCGAGGCAACGGCCCACCTCGATCGCGGCGAGGCGCTTCGCGGCAGCGTCATCCAAGCCGACGACCGTGATCGCTTCGGCGGCGGGCTTCGCTTTGTGGGCCTCACGGGCTTCGAGCGGGGCCCACTGGCTCGCGAGCGCGGCCAGCGCCGTCACCTCGCGCGCCTTCGCGAAACGCGGCGTGGAAGGGTGCGTGACGACCAGCAACGGGCGGCGCGCTCCGGCGTCCACGGCGCGCGAAACGGCGGCGTTCGTGGCCTCCGCGAGGGCGCGCACGTCATCCGTGTCGTCCGCGAGCGAAGGCAGCGCGCTCACGACCACGCGACCGCCCGGCGCGCTCGGCCACGGGAGGAGCAACGGCGCCTTCGATCCGCGCGCGAACGTCGCGTCGGCCGCGGAGAGCGCCTCGATCGCGGCCGCGGCGACCGGCCCCAGCTCCGCCGCGCGGTCCGCGAGTGGAGCGTGCGCGATCACGACGAGCGCGTCGTGCGGAGTCGCGGAGAGATCCTTGTTTTGAAGGAGATCGGAGGAGGCAGCGTGGAGCGTCGGCATGACGCCCGCACCTTACCACCGGGAGCCACTGGGAGGACGCAGTCCTCGACGTTGCGCGCTATTGCGAGAGCTTCACGAGGAACACGTCGTTGCCGCCCGCGCTCGTGAGGGCGCCGCCGCCGAAGTCGACCGTGCCGGCGAAGGTGCCTGTCGCGAAGACGCCGGTCTGATCGGCCGCGGCCGCGGTCGCGAGCTGCGCGCCTCCGTCGCCGGCGCGGTGGCTCCAGACGTGCGCGCCGAGGCCGTCGTAGCGCGCCACCACGATGTCCGTGCCGCCCGCGCTCACGAGGTTGCCTCCGCCGAAGTCGACCGTGCCGGAGAAGTCCGCCGCGAGCGCCACCGCGCCGAACGTGTCCACCGCGACGCCGCGCGCGTTGTCCGCGCCCGTGCCGCCGAAGCGCTTGCCCCACAGGAGCATGCCGCCCGTCGTGAGCTTCGCGAGGCCGATGTCGTTGCCGCCCGCGCTCGTGAGATCGCCGCCGCCGAAGTTGATCTTGCCCGCGAACGAGGCGCCGAGGATCACGTTGCCGACCTCGTCGACCGCGACCGCGTTCGCCACCTGCGCGACGTTGTTGCCCATCTGCTTCGCCCACAGCGTCGCGCCGTTCTTGTCGAAGGACGCGAGCACCACGTCCGATGCGCCCGCCGTCGTGAGCGCCGCGCCGGAGCCGACGTCGACGACGCCGGAGTTGTCGGCCGCGAGGATCACCTCGCCCTGCGGGCCGAACGCGACGCCCTTGCCCGCCTGCGCGGCCGCGTCGCCGAACGATTTGCTCCATTGATGCACGCCGTCCGTGTCGAACACGGCGAGGAAGATGTCGGTGCCGCCCGCGGTCGTGAAGACGCCGCCGCCGAAGTCCATCTTGCCCGCGTACTGGCCGGTGATCGCGACGCGCCCGTCCGCGCCGGCCGCGACCGCGAGGCCGTTCTGCGCCTTGTTGTCGCCGAACTGCTTGGCCCACTTGAAGACGCCGTTCACGTCGTACTTCACGAGGAACACGTCCGCGAGGCCCGCCGTGGTGAGGTTGCCGCCGCCGGGATCGATGACGCCCGCGTTGTCGCCGACGACGTACACGTTGCCCTGCGGATCGACCGCGATCGCCGCGGCGGACTGCGCGGCCGCGTCGCCGAAGCGCTTGCTCCATTGATGCGCGCCCAGGTAGTCGTAGCTCGCGACGAACGCGTCGTTGCCGCCGCCGCTCACGAGGTTGCCGCCGCCGAAATCGACGGTGCCCGCGAACGTGCCGCACACGACGGCGCCCCCGTTCCACGCCGCGACGCCGCCTCCGGCCTGTGCGCCCGCGTCGCCGAATTTCTTGTGGAACTGGTCCTGCCCGGAGCACGAGAGCGCGGCGCCGTTGCAGTCTTCGTCCGCGGGCGCGAGGCAGTTCTCGACGCCGGGGAGCACCTGCCCTTCGCACGCGCCGTAGCTGAGCCCGTCGGCCGCGCACGTCGCGAGGCCGCCCGTGCAGATGCCGACGCCCTCGGTGTTCGGCGGGCCGTTGTAACAAGGATCCATCGCGCCCGGCACGCACACGCACATCGCGCCCGACTCGTTCACGAGGCCGTCGCAGTCGTCGTCCCCGGGCGTCTCGCACGTCTCGGTGAGCGGCGTCACTTGTCCGAGGCACGGACCCCACGTGCTGTCGTCCTTGCAGGTGCGCGCGCCGCCCTTGCAGATGCCGACGCCTTCGGTGCCGGAAGGCCCGGTGTAACAAGCCTCCTCTGCGCCCGGCGTGCACTCGCCCGGCGTGCCGGTGGAGCCGCCCGTCCCGCCTGTCGCGCCGCCGGTGCCGCCGCTCGATGTGGTGCCGCCCGCGCTCGTGGTGCCCGCGGATCCGCCGGATCCGCCGCTCGCGGTGGTGCCGCCCGCGCTCGTGGTGCCCGCGGATCCGCTGGATCCGGCGGAGCCTCCGGAGCCGGATTCACCGCCGCAGCCGGCGACCAGGAGCGAGACGAAGAGGCCTGAAAGAAAGGGCGCGTGACGCATCTCGCGATGAGAGCATCGCGCGGCGGGCGGCCTCAAGAGGAACGGCGCAGCTCTTCGCGGACGGCCTCGCCGATCGGGCCTTCGGGATCCACGGAGGCCGCCAGCTCCAGGATCGCCTTCGCGCGCCGCGGATCGCCGAGCGACGCGTGGTAGCGGCCGAGCAAGAGGCGGGCGTTCGCGGCGATGCGCGCGCGGCACGCCGGATCGATCGGGTACGGCGGAGGCTCCGCGGGCTGGTGCGGCTCCACCGGCTCGCCCACGAGCGCGAGCGCGCGCGCAAGGAGCGAGACGCCGCGGCGCTGGCGACCGAGCACCGCGGGCATCGCGATCTCGACGCGGCCTCGGTAAAAGCAGCCGAGCGCCTGCGCCATCGGCTCCGCGTCGCGCTCCGGCTCGGCGCGGACCACGCGGTGCATCGCGGGGACGCTGCGCTCCAGGAGGCCGGAGGATTGATCGAGGCGACGGATGCCGCGCACCATCGTGGCCTCGCCGACGAGGATCTGTCCGAGCGCGAAATCCGGCGTCGCGGAGGCGGCCTGCTCCAGCGCGCGGAGGCCCTGCGCGCTGCGGGCGCTCTCGTACGCTCCCCACGCGATCAGCACCTGCGCGCGCGGCGTCGCGCGGGCCGTGACGCCTTCGGGGAGCGCCGCGATCTCGGAGGCGGCGCCGCACGCGAAGAGGTGCCACACGAGCGCGTCCGCGGCCTCGGGCGTGGCGCTCGCGATCGCCGCGGCGCGAAGCTCGGCGCGGTGCTCGACGGTGCCGAGGTCCTTCTCCGCGCGGGCGGACAGCGGCACCGCGGCGCTGCGGGCGACCGCGAGGTTGCCGTGCTGGATCGCGAGCAGCAGCTCCTCGACGATGCGCCGCAACATCAGATCGCGGTACGCGCCGATGAACCGCGCGACGAGCCCGCGACCGCCGCGGAGCGCCGCAATCGTCCCGGCGATGTCGGCGTTCTCGAGCACGGTCTCGAAGAACAGCTCGGCCTCGCGCATCACGAACGCCTGCTGATCCTGCGCGACGAGCTGGAGGTTCTTCAGCGTGAATTCGCGCGCGCCGCCGTCGAGGGCGAGCGCCTCTTCCACGATCGCGACGATGCGGCGATCCGAGGGATCGGTGCCGGCGGCGCCTTCATTTTCCCGTGCGCCGAGGAGGCTGCGGCGGCGCGCCTCTTCGATCGCGGCCTCCGACAGCTTGCGGGACGGATCGTCGCGCGCGGCGAGGTGCAGCACGGACGCGAGCGTGTCGACGTCTTGCTCGGCGGCGGCGGGCGCGTCGAGCAGGCGCCGGATCACCGCGAGCGGAAGGTATTTCTCTTCGCGCAGCTTGCGGATGAGCGTGAGGCGCTTGAGGTGCTCTTCGTCGTAGTACGCGACGGTGCGCCCGGCCTTGCGAGGCCGCGGGAGCAGCCCTTCGCGCAGGTAGAAATGGATCGTCTCGCGCGAGACGCCGGAGCGCATCGCGAGCTCGGCCATGCGCATCCCGCCCTCGGGGGGCCGCGCGGTCCGCCGCCGCCCGCGCGCCGCGCCGTTCTTCGATGCGGGCGCGGAAGAGTGCGCTGGAGAGGAAGAAGGAGCCGCCGACGCTGGAGCCTCCGCCGACGCCGGAGCGCCGGACTCCGAACCGAGCGACGCCGCAGGATCGGACGCGTTCGTCTCGTTCGGGCTCGTCATGGCGCAGCGCATCCTAACAGGTCGGACCCCCCGCGCGGAGCGCCGCGCGCTCACAGGATGGTCATTTTCGCGGCCTCCGCTGGGAGGACGGGGTCGCTCACTCCGGTGGGGGGCGCTTGCGCTTGAGGAGGCGTTTGAAGTTCGAACGGTCCATGCCGGCGCGGCGCGCGGCTCCGCTCAGGTTGCCGCCTTCGCGGGCGATCGCGAGGCGCGTGTAGCGCTCTTCGAAGGCCACCAGCGCGCGACGTCGGGCCTCGTTGTACGAGAGCTCCGAGAGCTCGTCGTCGAAGAGGCCGTCGGGTGGGGCGTCCGGGATCTTCGGCGCGAACGGCAGATCCGCGGGCGCGATGGAGTCGCCCCGCGCGAGGGCCGCGGCGTGCGCGAGGGCGCTCCCCATCTCGCGCGCGTTGCCGGGCCACGGGTGGCGCCGCATGAGCCGCAGCGCCTCCGCGCCGATGCGCCGCACGTCACGCCCCGTCTCCTCGCGGATCGACCGCAGCCAGGCGTACGCGAGCAGCGGCACGTCCTCGGGCCGATCGCGCAGCGGAGGCAGCCGGATCTCGATCGCACGCAGCCGGTAGTACAGCTCCTCGCGCATCGCGCCGCCGCGCACGCGATCGCGCAGATCCGCCGAGGCGCCCGCGATCACGCGCACGTCCGCGGGGCCGCGATCCGGATCGGTTCGTGAAGAGCCGACGCGCCGGATCAGGCCGCGGCCGAGCAGCGCGATCAGCCGATCCTGCGCGCCGATCGGGAGCCGCTCGATCGCGTCGAGGAACAGCGTGCCGCGATCCGCCGTGTCCGCGAGGCCTTCGTGGAGCGTGGCGCCGTCCGTCGTCCCGAAGAGGCGCGCGCCCTCCGGATCGTCCGCGAGCTCCGCGCACGAGAGGCTCACGAACGGCCGCGCGCTGCGGCGGCTGCGATCGTGCACGAGCCGCGCGATGCGATCGCGCCCGGTGCCTTCTTCGCCGACGACGAGGACAGGCGTCGTGGTGCGCGCGGCCTCCGATGCGAGGCGGAGCGCGGAGGTGATGCCTTCGGACACGCCGGACAGCTCGACGGGGATCTCCTTCGCGGCCCGCTCGTCGTGCGCGCGGGCGGCCCCTTCGGCGCGCTTGCGATCCAAGGCGCGCGCGGCGAACAGCGCGGCGATCGCGAGCGGCTCCAGCGGCTTCTTCAAGAGGTCGGCGCCGATCGACCACGCGGCGTCGAGGGCGGCGGCAGCGCGCGCGGGCGGCGAGACGAGGACGATCGCGACGCCGGGTTGCTCGCGGGCGATCGTCATGGCGGCGTCGATCCCGTCGCCGTCCTCACCGACGTCGACGAGCGCCACATCGATGGCCTGCGCGTGCAAGAGCGCGATTCCGGCGGCGCTGTCTTCGGCCGTGAGCGGCTCGATGTCCCGCTCCGCGAGCGCCCGCGCGACCCCGCGACGAATCGCGGGATCCGCGTCGATCACGAGGGCTCGTCCGCGCGCTCGGGGCATCCCCCCGTCCTATACCGGATCCGACGTTGCTCCCACCCCGTGTGATTGCCCTTCGTCACTCGCGGGGCCCCCTCCCTTCGCGAACGCTAGTGAGCGATTTGGGAGGGGCGGGCGCGCACCGCGCGACCGGGGGTGGGCACTGTCACTTCTTGAGCTGGCGAATCGCCGTGGCCCAGTCTTCGAGGTGGTGCACGCGGGCGATCTTTCCGTTTTCGAGCTCGTGGATGTCGATCGTGTCGATCTTGAAGGAGCGCGTGCCGTCGAGCTCCAGGCCCATGAAAGGGCCTTTGGGGGAGCCGGTCGCGACGCTGCGCACGACCACCTTGTCGCCGCCGATCACCATGTCTTGCGGCTCCCACGTGAGGTCCGGGATGAGCTTCCAGAAGGCCTCGACCTGCTTCATCAGCACCGCTTTCGTCTTGGTCTCCTGGCTGTTCAGCGACTGGAAATCGTCGGCGAGGATCGACTCGAGGACGGCGGTCGGCGTGGTGTCGCGGTTGACCGTGAGGGCCTTGCGATAGAACGGCGCGACGATCGACTGGGCGTCTTCTTTCGTGATGCTCATGACGGGCTCTCTTTCGTTTTGCTGCGGCGGTCTCCCCCGCCGGCGAGAGGCACTGTGCGCCTCGCCACGGTGTCGCGGTAGGTGCTGGAATCGTGAGTCACTGTTCGATAGATTCGAACGATGCTCGACCAGCTCCGGCAGCTCGCGGTGTTCGTGAAGGTCGTGGAGCACGGCTCCTTCCGAGCGGCGGGGAGGGCGCTTTCGCTGTCGCCTTCGGTGGTGAGCCACCACGTCGCGGAGCTGGAGGACAAGCTCGCCCTGCCGCTCCTCTACCGCTCCACGCGCCGAGTGGCGCTGACGCCGGACGGTGAGAGGCTCCTTGGTTATGCGCGGGAGATGGTGGACGCGGCCGGCCGGGGTCTGGATGCGGTGAGCGGTCGCAGCGCCACGCCGACTGGCACTCTGCGCGTGACGGCGCCGGCCTTTCTGGCGGAGACGCGGCTGTGCGGTGATCTGGCGGCGTTCTCGGCGGCGCACCCGAACGTGCGGCTTTCGTTCGCGTTCACGGAGGTGCCGCAGGATCTCCTGCGCGACGGCTTCGACCTGGCGTTGCGCGCGGGCCGATTGGAGGACAGCACGCACAAGACACGCAAGCTGGCCGAGATGCATCGCGTGCTCGTGGCCTCTCCCAAGTACCTGCACGGGAAGAAGGGAGTGCGCGCGCCGCAGGACCTCGAAGCGCTGGATTTCGTGCAACTGAGCCCGCGACCGCCTCAGCTCACCATCCAGGCCATGGGGGCGAAGAAGCCAGTCACGGTGTCGCTGGCGCCGAAGATCGCCGCTGACAGCGCCGCAGCGATAAGGCACCTCGTGCTCGCGGGGGCCGGGATGGGCGCGTTGCCGGAGGTGATGGTGCGCGAGGACCTTTCGCGCGGCCGATTGGCGGAGGTGCTGCCGGGCGCGGAGCTGCCGGTGCTGGGGGTGCATGCGGTGTGGCCGAACAACGCCCAGCGAGCCAGCCTCACGCAGCGGTTCATCGATTTCCTGGCGCCCCGGATCGAGGCGCTGTTCACGCCGCCGGGGAAGTGAGCCGGTCCGGCGACGCGCCTCGGGGGCAAAAACGCTGATTTTCGAGGGACGGTGGGGAGGGGAGCATTTTTCCCTTGCGCGAGGCTTACATCGTAAGTAGATAGGTACTTACAACGTAAGCCGATGACACAAATGACGAAGAAGAAGCCCCGATCCGCCGTTGAGAGCCCTGCGCGCGAGCCGGTTTCCCTGGAACGCGTGGTGGCCGCGGCGATGGCGCTCGCGGACGCGGAGGGGGTCGCGGCGCTCACGATGCGCGGAGTCGCGGCGGCGCTCGGCGTGCAGGCGATGTCGCTCTACAACCACGTGTCGAACAAGGAGGCGATCCTCGATCGCATGGTGGACGCGGTGTTCGCGGGCGTGGAGGTGCGGACGGATCTGCCGTGGAAGGCGTCGCTCGGGGCCCGCGCGCGCGGGATCCGTGCGGCGCTGCACCGCCACCCGTGGGCGATTGGAATGCTGGAGTCGAGGCGCACGCCGGGCGCGGTGACGCTGCGACACCACGACGCGTGGATCGGAGTCTTGCGGGGGGCCGGCTTCTCCGTGCAGCTCGTGGCGCACGCGCTGGCCGTGGTGGACGCTTATGTCTACGGCTTTGCGCTCCAGGAGTCACGACTGCCGCTCTCGCCCAAAGAGGACATCCCCAACCTGGCGACGGAGATCCTGGCGTCGATGCCGGTGGACGCGCTGCCGAACCTCGCGTGGTTCACCGCGGAGCACGTGATGAAGCCGGGTTACGCGTTTGCCGACGAGTTTGAATACGGCCTGGAGCTGGTGCTCGACGGCCTGGAGATGCGTGCGAGCGCCGAAAAAGAAGGCGCGAAGGGACGAAAAGGAAAGAACCAATGAACGACCAAACGACAGTCCTCGTGCTCGGCGGCACCGGCCGCACTGGCCTTTGCGCGATTGACCACCTCACCCGTCGTGGGGCCAAGGTGCGCGCCATCGTGCGGTCGGCGGAGAAGGTGCCTGCGCGTCTCCGGGAGCGTCCAGGCTTGGAGTTGGTGGAGGCGAGCCTGCTCGATCTCGACGACGCGGCGTTCGAGCAGCATGTGCGCGGGGTCGACGTCGTGATCTCGTGTCTCGGCCACGTGATGAACCTCCGCGGCGTCTTCGGTGCGCCGCGCGATCTCGTGACGAGGGCTGTCGCGCGGGTGAACGCGGCGGTTCAGGCGATCGGCGCGAAGCGTCCTGTCCGGCTCATCTTGATGAGCAGCGTGTCGGTGAACCGCCCGGATCACGCGGACACGCGCCGGGGCGCCTTCGAGCGAGGCTTTCTGGCGTTCCTTCGCTTCGTTTTGCCGCCGCCGAAGGACAACCAGACGGCCGCCGACTACCTGCTGGAGAAGGTGGGCCCGGACGACGCGCGGCTCGAGTGGGTGGTGGTCCGCCCGGACGCGTTGATTGAAGGCGACGCGGGCCTGTATACGTTGCACGAGGGCCTCGTGGATAGCGTCTTTTCGCCGGGCAAGACCACGATGAACAACATCGGCGCCTTCATGGCCGAGCTCGCGACCGACGACGCGACGTGGGCCCGCTGGCGCGGAAAGCTCCCGGTGATCGTGAACGAGCGCGTCCCCCAGCTCGCGAGCAGCGCTGTGGTTTGACGCCTGCGGGGAGAGGCGGAGGTTGGGTGTTCGGGCGGAGGTTGGGGGAGCGGGTTTGCCGTCGTTTGCTGCGGAGAATGCGGCGCCCTATGCCGGGAGAGGCTTGCTACGCATCGTCCTCACCTTGCAGCACCGCGCTCAGCTCTTCTTCCAGCTGCTCAATCGTCGGCAGCTTGGTATCGAGCGGCTCCGGCAGCGCCCGCACGAGCTGGTATTCCGCTACGCCCATCGGCTTCGCGATCCCCGAAAGCGCATACTCCGCTACCAGCCGGTTCTTCGTCTTGCAGAGGAGCAATCCGATGGTCGCCTTGTCGTCCTCTGCCTTGATCTGCCCGTCCACCGCCGCGAGATAGAAGTTGAGCTGTCCCGCATCGGCCGGCTTGAACGCCCCCGCCTTCAGCTCCACCACGACGTAGCACTTGAGCCGCGTGTGGTAGAAAAGCAGATCCAGAAAGAACTCGTCGCCGTCCACCTCGATGCGGTATTGCCGGCCCACGAACGCGAACCCCGCCCCGAGCTCCAGCAGAAACCGCGTGATGTGCCGCACCAGCGCGCTCTCGATGTCGTGCTCGTGCGCCTCCTCTCCGAGCCCGAGGAAATCGAAGTGGTACGGATCCTTCAGCGCTTGGGCCGCGAGCTCGGCCGCCGGGGCCGGCAAGTGCCGCTCGAAGTTCGTCAGCGCCGCCCCCTGCCGCAGATGAAGGCGCCCCCGGAGGTTCGCCTCCAGCGTGGCCCGCGACCATGCGTTCTGCGCCGCCTGCGTCGCGTACCACTCCCGCTCGGTGGGGTCCGCGACCTTGGTCAGCAACGTCACGACGTGGAACCAAGGTAATTGGTCAGCAAGTTGCTGACCAATTTGTATTCTGGGGCATACCTCCGCGAAAGTCTTCATATACTTCAAGTTCGTCGCCGACAGCCCCCGCATGTCCGGGAAGGTCGCGCGGAGGTCGCTGGAGAGGCGCTTGATCACCTGACCGCCCCACCCCAAGCTCTGCTGCCGCTCCAGGATCTCGGTCCCGATGCGGTGGTAGAGCCGCACCATCTCGCGGTTCACGGCGAGCGCGGACCGGGTGCGCGCCGCCTGGATCTCGGCCTTCAGACTCGTGACCCAGCGCGCGTAGTCGTCGGGCACGGGAGGCTTGCTCATGCCGCCGCCACTGCAGCGAGCCGCGTGTCCTCGACAACCTTCTCCGCATTGAGCTTCAGCATTCCCACGACGAGGTCCGGCATCGGGCGCAAGGATACGGGATCGCGGAGGGAAAGGCGCTCCCCGAAACGTTCTCGGCGGAGCGCTTCCGACCTGTGGGGGACGCGGGGCGGCATCGGGCCATGGTTGGCGCCTCTCCGCGGGTGTGCGACGGTACGCGGGTGCGACGGTTTGGCTCCTTCCTTTCGTGCCTCCTCGGCCTTGCGCAGACCGCTTGTTCGGGGGCGCAGGGCAGCTCCACCGCTACCCGCACGACGACGGGCCATCCGGCGGAGTCGCCTCCTCCGCCCGCGCCGATTCAGGTGGCCATCACCGTGGATGATCTCCCTGCGCACGGGCCGTTGCCGCCGAAGCTGACGCGGATCGCGATCGCCGACGAGATCCTCTCCGCCTTCAAGAAACACGGGCTCACGGGGGTGTACGGGTTCGTCAACGCGAAGAAGGTGGACGACGTCCCCGAGGATGAGGCGGTGTTGCGCCGATGGATCGCGGCCGGGCACCTGCTCGGCAATCACTCCTACTCTCACCCGAGCCTGCACAAGACCGAGGTGCCGGAGTACCTCGCGGACATCGAGAAGAACGAGGCGCTCCTCGGAAGACTCCAGCCTTCGGGCGACTACAAGCTGTTTCGCTATCCGTTCCTGTTCGAGGGCGACACGCTGGAGAAATTCGACGCGGTGCGGGCCTATCTGGGCCAGCACGGCTACACGGTGGCCGAGGTGACGATTGACGCGGACGACTGGGCTTTCAACCCTCCTTTCGCCCGCTGCGCCGAGCGGGGAGACGCGCCGGCGATGGCCCAGCTGCATCGCGATTTCGTCGAGGCCCACGTGGAAGAGCTGAGTCGCATGCGCGAGCTGACGCACACGCTTTCGGGGCGAGAGGTGCCTCAGGTGGTGTTGCTCCACATCGGCGCGGCGGACGCGGCCGCGATGGATGACTTGCTGACGGCGTATGAAAAAGAGGGCGTCCAATGGATCGGCCTGCGAGCCGCGCTGTCGGACCCGTTCTATGCGAGCGACCGTCGTATCGCGTACCGCGCGGGGGCGGCGTTTCCGTATGTGATCGCGAAGGCGCGCGGGGTGAAGATGCCGCCGCCGGTGTTCGCGCGCGGTCTGGAGGAGCGGCTCGAAGCGGTTTGTCGCTGACGACGAGGCGCCGGGGCATGCCCTGCAAACCGGCCCTTGTGGGGGATGTGCGAGAGATGGGGAGTGACAACAGCCGTCTCCGGGGCGAGGCGCCGAGGAGATTACTTGTCGGCCAGATCGACCTTGTACGTGGCTTTCCGTTCTTTGCTGTTCTCCAGCTCGTCCAGCCGTCGGAGGAAGGTCCCCACGGAGACGATCGCGCCGGTGCCTTGTTGCGGCTCCAGGTTGGCGAACACGAAGGCTTGCTGTTCGGGGAAGTCGTGGAGCGCCTTGTAAACGACCTTGAAGTTCGGCTCGTCCCAGCGGTCGATCTCCGCCAGCGCCTTCGAGGCCTCCGCGTGCACGACGGCGCCGACGACGGGCTTCCGATACCCGGCCGCCTCCATGATGAGACTCCAGGCCTTCTCGTGGATCTCGTCGTTATAGCCTCTTTGCGCGAGCGCGCGGCGAACCTCCACGAACTGGCTCACCGCCCCGAAGAACTTCAGCGCTCGCGCGGGCGTCTCGTCCAACACAGCATCACTTGGGATCTGACCCTTGATTTCATCGTCCGACATACGGCCTCCCAGAAAGGGTACGTCGAAGAACGCATCACCTTCTCTCCCCGTATGCAAGCAGGAACACGCGCACAAAGATCCTCGGACCTGTCGACTTGAGACATCCTTTTCGACAGCCACTCTCATGGTCTTCGCCGCTCAAGGATAGCGAATCGTCCGCCGGGCGGCTTCCGATCGGAGGGACCGCGGCTTTCCCGGGTTTGCGTGGGGGCTACGCTCGGTTTGGTAGGCTTCGCGCGGTTCGGGGGGCTTCGAACGATGGCGAAGGCTTCCCGGACGCGCGGGACCCCTTCCCTCTCGTGCGGAGGGCTTCCCGGGCGCGCGGGAGGCTTCCCGGATCCGAAATTTGCCCGATTTTTGGGGGTGCCTGGGCCGGGCGCGGGCGGCTCTCGGGCGGGCGGCCGATTTTCCGGGGCAAAATCGCGATCCGGGAAGCTTCCCGAGCGAGGGCGAAGGGGTCCGACCCGTCCGGGAAGGGGTCCCGGGAGGTGGGAAGGGGTTCAACGACTGCGAAGGGGTCGGATGACCGGGAAGGCTCCGGATGGCCGGGAAGGGTCCGGACGGGCGGGAAGGGTCCAGCCATGGGGGGTGGTGTGCTGCCGATGCTATTTCGAAACGTTACGCGAAACAGGGACTTGGCGTGGGGATGCGATGGGGTGCGGGCCGGTACGGTCAGGCGAGCACGCACGCAGGCCTGGGGATGTCAATCAAAAATGTCGGCGCCCGTCTTCCCGATGAAGAGGTTGCCGGCCCACCGCTGGAGGGTGTCGCCGTCGGTGCACGCGTCGATGCGGGCGCGCTCCTCGACGGTGAGCACCCGGCCCAGATGCGCGATGAGGCGCAGCAGCATCTCCCGCTTACCACGCACGAGCATTTGGCGCATGAAGGGGGGGAGGTCTTCCTCGGGGATCGTCGGGGTTATTCGGTTCTCCATGATCCACTTCTCCGGGGCCACGCGCGTGGACGGTGCGCCCCAGCGTCGGTATGCGCGGCGAGCTGCCGGCTACGCGGAGACATGGCGATGCAGGTGGGGAGCTTGTTTCGAAATCGTGCGCGACTCGGAGATTTCGCGCGGGGGGCGGGAGGCAGCGAGCGCGGGCCGTTGCTGTCAGGCTGACACGCGCACAGGCCTGGGGATATCAACCGAAAACGTCGGCGCCCGTCTTCCCGATGAAGAGGTTGTCGGCCCACCGCTGGAGGGTGTCGCCGTCGGTGCACTCGTCGATACGGGCGCGTTCTTCGGCAGTCAGCACCAGGCCCCGGAGCGAGACGAGGTGCAGCAGCAGGTCGCGCTTGCCTTTCAGCTCGCCTTTCAGCTCGCCCTCGGCCCTTCCGCGAAGGAGCATTTGGCGCATGAACGGGGGGAGGTCTTCCTCGGGGATCGTCAGGGTCACTCGGTTCTCCATGATCCACTCCACCATAGCCCTTTTGATGGGCTCGTTCAGCACGTCAAAGATGATCTTAAGATACACCGCGCTCCGCTCTGGATCCAGCTGGTCCAAGGCCTTTTGGGCGGCCATCAGCACCGCAAAGCCGTTGGAACCGTTGCCGTGCGCGAGGGCGGAGAGGATCGCCAACTCAGGCTCGACGGCGGCCACGGCCGGATCCGTCACCTCGGGCACGACCTTTGGCCCCAACACCAGCGGCCGCACGCTCGAAAGCCCCAGTCCGAGGTCGATGGCCTCCCCCGCCCACGAAGCCACGCGCGCATCCGGCGCGACTACGAGAACGATGGCCGGACATCGCGTGCGCGAGCGGACGACAGCCAGGTAAACGGGCCACGAAAACTTCTTGTCGCCGTCGCCTGCGCGCTGGACTTCGAGGACGATGCACAGGACGAGATCCCCCGCCGCCCCCCGCATCTCCAGCACCAGATCGGCCCGAAACTCCGATGGCAGAAGCTGGTCCAGCGTCGACTCGACGACAGCCACGCTCTCGTACCGCGGCACCGGCAGATGCAACAGCTCCTCCACCAGGTGCGGCGCGAGCCGCGGATTGCTCCGAAACACGTCGACGAGCCCGTTGTGCTCCAGCGTCGGCATTGAGCGGCAAACTACCGAGCTGGGGGCGGAGAGGGCAAGTTCAAAACTGGGTGTTTGGGTCGATTTGGGTTGTGGGGAGTTTATTTCGAAATCGTACGCGGGAGATTTTATTTCGAAATCGCAGCCGGGGAGGTTTTATTTCAAAATCGTCGCGGGCTGGACGATTTTGGCGGGGTGATCGGCTGCGGTGAATGGGGATGGAACGGGGCCAGCCTGGGTTCAGGATGGGTCGCGCGGGGGGAAGTGGAGCGCGCCAGTTTGGTAATAGAACTTCCACTCCCCCGTGGGCATCTTCGTGTAGATCTTGCAGACTCGTCCCTTCCAGAGCTGGTCCTCCGCGGTGACTTTGTGTCGCCAGAGGGTGTCGATGTCGACGACCGCGAGGGCCGCGTCTTCCTCTTTGGAGACCTCGATTTTCACCGTCGCACGGCGATTGTGCACCAGGTCGTGCGTGTCGAAGAGATCCTGCCAGTCTCTCCGCCACCGCTCCCGATCGAATCGCCCGAGGACGAAGACCCAGTCGACGGGATCGTGGGAGTCCGCAGTGGGCGGGAACGGCCACGCCATGTCCGGATGAATCATGGACAGAAAGAGCTCGGGATTCTTGGTGTCCCAGCCTTTCGTTTCGAGATCGACCATCTCGCGGATTTTCTCGACGACGTTGGAGATCATGGTGTTCGGGTGGATTGGAGTTGTGAGGAGTGTACCTCAAAATCGTACCCGGCGCGCACGGCGCGAGCGGGGGAGTGATACGAGGGGGCGGAGCCTGCGGAGCCCCCTTGTAAAATCACAAAAAGCGTCTGTCTGCCTGGGCTCGTCGGGACGTGGGCCAGCTCTACTCACAGGTCGCAAAGGGGATCGCCTGGCATGTGCCGTTGACGCAGTCGTTGTCGACTTGGCACGTGTTCTCGCCCGGGCAAGCCTCTCCTGTCTTCGAGCGCGCGACGCATTTCTTCGAGGTCGCGTCGCAGATGCCGCTCGCGATGCACCTCGTGTGCTCGGCGGCGCAAGACTCGCCGGGGGCCGCGAGGTGGCCTTGCACGCACGTGGACGTGGTGAAATCGCACGAGAGGCCGTTCGGCCAGTCGCAGTCCGAGTCGAGGTGACACTCCGCGCCTACGCCCTGCAGCGCGGCGCACACCCCGCTGTCGCAGCGGAGGAGCTCCCCACAGTAGTATTCCGGACAGGGATCGCCCACGTTCAGGGGCGTGGGCACGCATTTGTGAGCAGAGCCGCAGAACGCCCCCGGCGCGCAGTCGCCGAATTGGAAATCGCCCGTACACGCCTCTCCAATGGCCTTGGGGGTCTCGCAGACCCCGCAACCGCCGGCGTAAGGATTGTAACAATACCCGCTCTCGCACTGTCCAGGTCCTCCGCACGCGCCCCCATCCGCGCGCGTCCCGGCGATGTCGCAGCCGGTGATCGTCCCGTTCAGGAACGCGGAGCACGAGGCCGCCTTCAGGCCTTCGGCGCAATGGAGGATGTCGTCGGGCGAGGAGACCATCTCCGGAAACGTGAGCAGATAAACCAGGAATGGGCCGATCGCGGCCTCGCACTCGGGCTGCTCTCCGAATGCAGCCTTTGCATAGAACGGCATGCATTCGAGCTCCTTCTCGCATTCGGCGGCAGCGTAGGCCTTCGCCGCCTGCTCCAGAGGCGAGCCCGTCCCCTCCTCCCGAACCGTGCCGCGGCACCCCGAGGCCGCGAAAAGGACCACGAGCGCCATCCACGAAAAGGCCCCCATCATCGTCGTCCGCATGCGTTCCTCCGTCCAGCGAGCGCCGAAGCGGGCTCCTGCAGACGCGTCGCCAAGCGAGATGCATGCCAGAATACAAAGCGCCCGAATCCCATGCTCCGCCTCGGCTGGGGGGCTGGCAGCGTAAGAAGAAGAGCACAGTGCGCGGGGCCTCGCGCAGCATGGATTCCGGCGCGGCCCGGCACCTCGAACGCGGTCTCTGCCTGGCCGCTCCGTTCGCGCGCTCCCTCCCCACGATCCGTCGCCGCGCTCCGTTTCGTGCCGAAATTGGCGGGCCCCCTCCCCTGCGTGCTGTAATCGGGTCGATGCGCCCTCGCTCTCTTGCCCGATCCCTCGCGCTGGCTCTCGCGGTGACGCCGGGCGTGGCGCTCGCGGATCCGCCCGCTGCGCCGCCTACGAGCGCTCCGTCTCCCGCTTCGCCGCCGGCCGCGACGCCCGCTCCCGCGCCCGCCGCCGCTGCCAAGCCGCCGCCCCTCCCCGCTGCCGGGAAAGGCTCCGTCGCCGCGCCGACCGCGAAGGTCGCAAAAGCCGCTGCGCAATCGAAGGGCGCGCACACCAAGGCCTCCAAGAAGCACAAGAAGGGCGCCAAAGACGCGCCGCTCACGGGGGCGCCCATCGTGACGTATCCCGGGTTCCGCATGCTCGATGGCGGCGGGTCCCGGGTGCTCGTGGCGATGTCCAAGAAGGCGAACGTCACCGAGACGAAGGCCGCCGGGAAGCTCACCTACCGCATCCAGGGCGTGCAGGTGCCGACCTACAACAATCAACGGCCCCTCGTGACCACGTTCTTCTCGACGCCCGTCTCGCGCGCGGAGCTCGTGCCGCGCGACGCCGATGTCGATCTCGTGATCGACGCGAAAGATACGGCCGGCGTCGTGTTCCGCGTCGTCGAGACCGACAAGGGCGCGGAGCTGCAGGTGGACTTTCCGAAGGTCGTCACCGATCCGGACGAGAAGGCCGCCGCGAGCGCCGCCTCGGCCACGCCCGCCGCCGCGACCACCACGGAGGCTACGAAAGCCCCGGTCGCGCCGAAGAACCTCGAGAACAAAACCGACACCGCCTACTGAGCACGAGGGGGTGGTCTTGCTCTTCGTATCGCCGCTCCCCCGTCCAAGCTCGCCACGCTTCCGGAGGTGGTCTTGAGCAACGAAACGCCCCTCCCCGCGCGCCCGCCGTCGAGCAAACCCGAAGCCGGCGCGCGCGTCCTCGTCGCCGACGACGATCGCGCCACGCGCGAGATGCTCGCGACGCTGCTCGTCCGCGATGGCTACCTCGTCGAGCTGTGCGAAGACGGCGAGTCCGCGATCTCCCGCGTCGCGCAAGGCGGGATCGATCTGGTGCTGCTCGACGTGGTGATGCCGAAGCTGTCGGGCGCGGAGACGTGCCGCATGCTGAAGAGCATGGCGCAGGGGGTGTTCCTGCCGATCATCTTCGTGACGTCGCGCAACGAGGCGTCGAACCGCGCGGAGGGGCTGCGGCTCGGCGCCGATGATTACCTCGGCAAGCCGTTCGATCCGGAGGAGCTGTCCGCGCGCGTGGCCGGGATGCTGCGGATCCGACGGCTCATGGGCGGGCTCTCGGAGGAGCGCGATCGGCTGCTCAAACGGAGCATCCACGACGAGCTGACCGGGCTTCCGAATCGGAAGCATTTCGAGGGGCGGCTCGCGGAGGAGCGCAAGCGCGCGGAGCGGCACCACGAGCCGTTCGCTTGCGTGCTCGTCGACATCGAAGGCGCCACCACGCGGAGCTCGGAGCGGGCGCCCAGCTTCTTCGATCGGCTCGTGGGGCGATGCGCGAACGCCCTGAAACGCAGCGTGCGCGAAGGGGATGTGCTCGCTCGGCACGACGACGCGGTGTTCTCGGCGATCCTTCCGCACACGCACTTCATGGGCGCGATCGCGGCGTGCGAACGGATGATGCGCGACGTCGCCTCCGCGATCGGCGACGCGGACGAGGCGCTGCTCGGCATCTCGATGGGCGCGTCGCTCTTTCCTTCACGCGACGGCAAGAGCGCCGACTCGCTGCTCGCGGCCGCGGAGAACGCGCTGGAAGAGGCGCGTCGCGCCGGCGGCGGGCGCATCTGCGTGCTGCACCAACGACGCTACATGTACACGCCGGGCGGGCTGCGATCGGATCGGCCTCCGCCCACGCCGCGCCCGAGCGAGCCTCCGCCCTCACGGTGACGGGCGATTCCACGAAATCTCCACACACGCATCACCCTCACCTCCCGGTTCTCCCAAACGAGGCGTGCATGCTGCGGCGCGATGGGTACCCACGATCGCTCTTCGTCCGCTTCGGATCCCTCCTCCTCCGCGCTCCCCCGGCCCGATCACGTCGGCGTGATCCTCGACGGCAACGGGCGCTGGGCCACCGCGCGCGGGCTCGCTCGCACGCGCGGTCACGAAGCAGGCGCCGTCACCGTGCGCAAGTGCGTGCTGGATCTGCTGGAGCGGAAGATCCCCTTCGTGACGCTGTACGCCTTCAGCGCGCAGAACTGGTCGCGGCCGAAGGAGGAGATCGACGTGCTCATGCGCATGGTGCTCGAATTCGCGAACGAGGAGCGCGAGCACTACAAGGCGCTCGGCATCTCCGTCGTCGCGGTCGGCGATCTCGAGGAGCTGCCCACGCCCACGCGGCGCGCCGTCGAGCGCATGGTCGAAGAGACCGCGGGCGGCACGCGGATGAAGCTCGCGCTCGCGCTGTCGTACGGCGGGCGTCGGGACGTCGTCGGAGCGATGCGCGCCATCGCGGTGCGCGCGCGCGCCGGGCTGCTCATCCCGGAAGAGATCGACGAGAATTCGCTGCGCGCGTTCCTCTCCACGAGCCCCATGCCGGATCCGGATCTCATCGTCCGCACCGGCGGCGATCGGCGGCTCAGCGATTTTCTGTTGTTCGAAGCGGCGTATGCAGAGCTGTTCTTCACCGAGACGCTGTGGCCCGACTTCGACGCGGCGACGCTCGATCAAGCCCTCGGCGTGTACGGGCGTCGCAAGCTGCGCAGCCGGCGGCACGCGGCGAACGGGCTCGCGGCCGCGGGCTGACGTCCGCGCCCTCGGCTCTCGGCGCCTGGCACCGTCCGCGCGTGACGCGACGCACCGCTGGGGCGTGACGCGGTTTCCGCCGCGCGCGTCGACAATTTTGGTGTCGAACCTGTCTCAGGTTCGGTGAGAAGATCGATGGCCGGATGGAAGCGATCGATTTTTTCTACGATATCGGGTCCCCCTACTCGTACCTGTGCGCGACCCAGATCGACGGCGTGGGCGACAAGCACGGGCGCGACGTGAAGTGGCGTCCCATGCTGCTCGGCGCGGTGTTCAAGGCGACCGGGAACGACATGCCGGCGCGGGTGCCGGCGAAGGCGAAGTGGATGCTCCAGGACCTGCATCTGTGGGCGAAGAGCTACGGGGTGCCCTTCACGTGGCCCGCGCTGTTCCCCGCGAACACGGTGCGCGCGATGCGGGCCTGTACGTTCGCCGCGGAGCGCGGCAAGGTGCGGGAGATGAGCCTCGCGCTGTTCGAAGGGTACTGGGCGCGCGGGCTCGATCCGTCGAGCGAAGAGGCGATCACGAAGGCCTCGGCGATCGCGGGGCTCGCGGCCGCGGACGTGCTGGCCGGCATCGAGGCGCCGGCCGTGAAGGACGCGCTCCGCAAGACGACCGACGAGGCCATCGCGCGCGGGGTGTTCGGCGCGCCCGCGATGTTCGTGGGCGACACGCTGTTCTGGGGCAACGACAGGCTCGCGCTGATCGATCGGTACCTCGCGGGCGATCGCACGTCCGCGTGATCGGAGCACGATGCGGGTCCCGCGACGTGCGGCGCTGCCCGCTCTCCTGATCGTCCTCGCCGGGTGCGCGCACAGCGGCTCCGGGAGCGACGCCACGAGCACCACCACCACGAACGTCACCACCACGAACGCCGGCGCCGGAGACGACGCGGGCGCCGCAGCGGACGCCGACGCGGGCGCCGCGGCGGACGGAGGATTAGCCGGCCCGGACGCGGGCGCCAACGAGGGCGGCGCAGCCTGGGCGAAGCGGCTCGCGCCGATCCTGTTTCGCGACGTGAACACGCTCGCGGACGTGTCGATGCGGCTCTACAAGGACGACGGCTCGCTCGACGACGCCGCGGCCGCGGAGGTGGAGCGCGTGCTGTGGGCCGCGAAGGACGAGGCGCCTCCGCACGTGAGCCGGCGGCTCTTGCAGCTCGTGGTGCGCGTCGCGGAGCACTTCGGCGCGCACGAGATCGAGGTCATCTCGTCGCACCGCGGAAAGGCCCGCAAAGGGAGCCGGCATCGCTCCGGGGAGGCGATCGATTTCGTCCTTCCGAACGTGCCCGCGAAGAAGGTCGCGGAGGAGCTGCGCACGTACCCGCGCGTGGGGGTCGGCGTGTACATCCATCCTCGCTCGCAGTTCGTGCACCTCGACGTGCGCGAGCAGAGCTACCACTGGGTCGACGGCTCACCGCCGAAGCGCTCGTGGCGAGAAGTGCCGATGCCGGATCCGACGGCCGCCGCGCGCGACGCCGCCTACGATCCGAAGCAGGATCTGCCGGAGAGCGCGACGAAGCCGATGTGACGAGGGGCGCCGAGTGGAGCGCCGTTCCGAATCACGTGACGCTTCCCCGCCCTGAACGAGCAGCGCGAGAGATTGGGGCGGGGCGGGCCGCGCGCAGCGAAGCGAGCACGGACCGGGGGTGGGCAGCAGAGGAGACGCCGAGATTTGTGGGATTTACAAGGGGGCTCCGCCCCCTCGTATCACTCCCCCGAAGACGAACGCGCCGCTGGAACAGGAGTTGGGTGCTACGGCGTGGTGACGCAGCAGAACGTGTGCGGGAAGGTCTTCGTGACGGTGCCGCTCGGCTGGCCTCCGCCGGCCGTGGGCTGGCAGCTCGCGCCCGAGGGGGCCATCGTCTGCGTGAACTTCGCAGGGCCCACCGCGGGGTCGCCCGTGAGGTTCGCGCACGTGCCGGCCGCGAACGTGACGTCCGGGCTGAGGCACGAGTTGTTGAAGGTGTCGGCGTAGACCGTGATGTTGCCCGCGCACGTGCCGCCCGTCGGAGGATCGCAGTTGCAACCCGTGCACGTGCGGCTGTCGGTGAAGTCGTCGTAGAAGAGGTGCTTCGACGGGAAGCTCGCCGGGCAGCTCACGTCGCCGATCTTCGTGACGCAGATCGCCGTCTCGTTCGGCGCCTGGGGCTTCGGCAAGCAGGTCTGGCCGAGGTTGCAGCCCTTGCCGGTCGTGAGCGCGCCGCCGCACGCGTGGGCATAGCCGTCCCACGCGGGCTTCGGGGCCGACAACACGCCGCCGCCCGTCGCCGTGCACGAGCCGCCCGTCACCGCCGGCGGATCCGACGTCACGGCGACCGTGCAGGGCCCCGTCCCGCTCGGGCCGCACGACATGAGGCCGGCCGGGTAGTAGTAGCCGCCGTTCGCGTTCACCGGGCTCGTGCAGCCGGACCAGCCGAACGGCATCGTGAGCGGGAGGATCTGCGTCGGCGAGCCGCCGCACTGCGCGTCGAACACGTTGATGATGTCCGGCGGATCGCAGACGAGGCCCGTCGCGCCGCCGCACATGCACGAGTTGCACGTGACGGGCGGCGCGTTGAGGTTGAAGTTGCCGACGTAATTTTCGTTCGGGTAGCCGAGCGAGCAGCCCGGATCGCCCACGAGCGTGCCCTGGAAGAGCTGGAGGTAGCCGGTCCAGCCGTTCGGGATCGCAGGGGCGCACGCGAAGTCGGCGCAGTCCGCGGTGTCCTTGCAGTCGATGAGGCCGTCGCCGTCGTCGTCGATGCCGTTCTGGCACTGCTCGACCGGAGGCATCGTCGTCGTCGACGAGCTCGTCGTGGTCGTCATGCCGCCGGTGCCGCCGCCGCCCGTCGTCCCGCCGGTCGACATCGTCGTGCCGCCGCCGCCCGTCGTCCCGCCGCCGCCCGTCAGGCCGCCCGTGCCGCCGCCGCCCGTCGTTCCGCCGGTCGACATCGTCGTGCCGCCGCCGCCCGTCGTCCCGCCCGTGCTCGGCGTCGTGGACGTCGTCGTGGAGCCGGCGCTGCCGCCTCCGCCGGTGGTGCTCGTCGTGGTGTTCGTCTCGGTGAAGGTGAAGTCGGGGAAGAGGCACGCCATCGGCGCGAGCGTCACGCCCGCGGCCAGGAGGCCGAGCTTCAGCGCAGGATGGACGCGGTCGATCGTGAGCTTGAAGAAAGGTCGCGGAGCCATCGACTAGAACCTCCCAACGAGGCTGAGACCGCCGCTCTTGGCGCCGCCCGTGAACGAGACGCCGACCTCCGGCTGCGGGGCACGCGGCGTGAGCAACGCCGCGCCCGTCGCGGCCGGCTTCTTGTCGCCGCTCGCGCGCACCAGCAGCACGACGCCCGTCACGACGCCGACGAGCCCGACGCCGAGCAGCGCCTCACCGACGCCCATCGTCGTGCGGCCGGAGTCGTATTTCGCCTTCTGATCCGGGGGGCAGATGTGATCGGTGCCGCACGTCTTCTCGAGCTCGCCCGCGGTGCCGAAGCTCACGCCCATCAGCGCCGCGCCGATGCCGAGGCCGAGCACGCCCGCGCCGCCGATCACGAATCCGGGGACCTTCGACGGCGGCTCCACCGGCGCGGACGTCGGCATGGGGCCCGTCGTGTCCGCGGCGCTCGCCGTCGCGGTGGGCTTCGTCGGCGGCTTGAACTTCTCGAGGTCGATCTTGACCGTGATCGTCTTCGTCTCTTTCTCCGCGATCTCCACCGTCTCGCGCCACACCTCGGTCTCGCCGATCTTGCCGGAGACGACGTGCGATCCGGGGTCGACGAAGTTCTCCTTGCCGACCTGCGAGGAGCCGAATTCGACGCCGTCGAGCTCGATGCGGCTCGTCTGCTCGGTGCGCTGGATGATGAGGCGCGGGACGCGATCTTCGACGGACTTGATGCGATCGCCGACGTGGGCCGAGACCTCGACCGGCTTGTTGTCGGTCACGAGGCTCGCGGCGAGGCGGTAGCTGCCGAGCGAAGACACGAGCTTCCCGAGGCGCTCTTCGCACTCCGCGATGTTGAAGGCGACCTGCGCGGTCATCTTCACCTTCGCGACGGCCTGGTACTTCGCGAGGGCCGCGGCGCAGTTGTTCGCGGCGGCGAGGGACACGCCCTCCAGGAACATCGCGCGGGCCTTGTCGAGCTCACTCGATGAAGGCTGCGCCGAAGCGGGACCGCCCGTGAGCTGGGATGCGAGCAGCGACATCGCCGTCGCCGCCGCGAGGAGGCCGCGCCCCATCGCACGGCCGGATCGAGAAGGAGACATGAGGAACCTCGTCGCTCGGCGAGGCCAAGCCCGGCGATGCTACCAAAGGGCGCGCAGAAAAGTCCCGCGTTCTGCGAACGAGAGCGCGGAGGAGCCGGCCCCGAGCGCTCGGCCGAGGCTCCACAGGAGCGCGGTCGCGCTGCGAGAACGAGCGGTGGGACGCGGCGGATCGACGGCGGCGGCGGGCGCGACGAAGGCCGCGAGCCACGGCTCCGGGGCCCCGCGCGACAGCACGCCGCCGAGGTCGAACAGCCACTGATCGCGCACGCCCGCGGCCGTCGCGAGGGCCACGTCGTCCGCGAGCGCGCTCGGGTCCGAATACACCGGCTCGTCGCCGAGCGCGCCGATACCCGCGGAGCCGAGCGACACCGCCGCGCGCGCGCCGAACGCGTGCACCGCGCCGCGGCACCCTTCGTAGAGCAGCGAGCGCACGTCCGCGCGCCGGAGCGAGCCGCGCGAATAGCCTTCGATCAGCGAAGAATACAGCATCACGTTGAGCCGCGCGGCCGGCAGCTCCGCGGGCGATCCGCAGAGCCGGCTCCACGCGCCGCGGCCCTCGTCGCCGTCGAAGAGGACGAACGGCATCACGCCGAGCATGAGCGAGCCGCCGGCGCGGATCGTCTCGGCGCACAACGTCACGATCGCGCGCTGGCCTTCGCGTCGCTCTTCGGTGTCGCGGGCCAGCGCGAGCAGCCGCGCCGCGGCGAGCGGTCGTCCGTCGAGGGCGCCGCGCACGAGCGGGAACGGCGGCTCCAGATCCAGCACGAGCTCGGATCCCGGGGCGGCCGCGCGCACGTCGCGCACGAACGACGAGAAGATCGCGACGTTCGCGGTGGAGAGCCAGCGGCCGTCGTCGTCGTGGATCATCGGCCACACGCTGGTGCGGACGCCGCACGCGTGCGCGATGTCGGCCCAGCGCGTGACGTCGTCGATGTGGTGCGGCCGCACCGCGATCGCCGCTTCGAGGCCGTGCCGTTGCAAGAGACGCCACGTGGCCGGATCGCGCAGCGCGCTGTCGGGCGCCGTCTCGGCCCAGATGCCTCGTCTGATCGCGTGCACGAATCCCCTCTACCACCGACGAGGCACCACCGGGGCGTGGCGCCTCACGTGCCGCTCGTCGACATGCCGTGACGGGGGCGCGTCTCCGTTCTTTTTGCCGGGACCATCCGCCGCGGCGCCGATTATCCTGCGGCGCCATGAAGATTCTGTACGGCGTCGTGGGCGAAGGGATGGGGCACGCGATGCGGTCGCGCGTCGTGCTCGAGCACCTCGTGGGCCAGAGCCACGAGATCGAGATCATGGCGTCGGGCCGGGCGTGCGACTTCCTCGCCAAGCGGTTCGAGGGGACGCACTCGATCCACGGGCTGCACATGATCTACGAGGAGAACCGCGTGCGGCGCGGCAAGACCTTGTGGTCCAACGTGCTGACGGGCGTGACCGGGACGCCGAAGAACATCGCGGCGTACTTCGATCTCATCAAGGATTTCCGCCCAGACGTGGTGATCAGCGACTTCGAGTCGTGGACGTACCTCTACGCGAAGGCGCACCGCCTCCCGATCCTCTCCATCGACAACATGCAGATCATCAACCGCTGCGCGCACGACGCGGACGTGATCGGCGGCGACGAGGCGGACTTCCAGTTCACGAAGGCCTTCGTGAAGGGCAAACTGCCATTTTGCGATCATTACTTGATCACCACGTTCTTCAACCCGCCCGTCCGCAAGGACAAGACAAGCCTCTTCCCCCCGATCCTCCGGCCCGAGATCCTCGCGGCGAAGCCCACGAGAGGCGATCACCTGCTCGTCTATCAGACCGGCGAGGGCAACGATCAGCTCGCGTCGGTGCTGAGCCAGGCGGGCATGGAGTGCCGCGTCTACGGCATGCGCCGCAACATCACGGAGGACCAGGTGGAGGGGAACCTGCGGTATCGGCCCTTCAGCGAGAAGGGCTTCATCGAGGACCTCGCGTCGGCGCGCGGCGTCGTGGCGGGCGGCGGGTTCACGCTCATGGGGGAGGCCGTGTATCTGCACAAACCGATGCTCGCGATCCCGCTGGAGCGGCAGTTCGAGCAGGTGATGAACTCTCGTTATCTGGTGAAGGAGGGCTTCGGCCAGTGGACGCGCAAGCTCGACGACGTGGCCACGCTCAAGGACTTCGTGAAGGCCATTCCGGCGTGCGAAGAGAAGCTCTCTCGGTATCACCAGGACGGCAATAACTTGATCTTCCGCGCCATCGACGAGCTGCTCGATCGCGCGGCGGCCGGCGTTCTTTGAGGCGGACAGGCAGGCCCTTTGGCCGCCATCCCAAGGAGCTCACGTGATCGATCTCGTCTTTCTCTGGCACATGCACCAGCCACGTTACGCGGACCCGCGGACGGGGCGCATCATCGTCCCGTGGGTCCGCCTCCATGCCTGTTCGGGGTACCTCGACATGGCGCGGATGTTCGAGCGGCACCCCGAAGTCCGCGCCACCGTGAACTTCGTGCCTTCGCTCGTGCAGCAGATCGAAGAGATGCTGGACGGGAAGAAGGACGATCTGGAGCTGCTCTCCGAGCGCCCGGCCGACTCGCTCGACGAGGCGGAGCAAAAGGCCCTCATCGGCCGCAGCTTCAGCGTGAATTACCGAGCGATCCAGGCGCGCCCGCGCTTCTCGCACCTCGCCGCCAAGAAGCAGGCGCACGAGGCGTTTTCGATTGCCGATCTCCGGGACCTGTCGTGTCTGTTCGCGCTCGGCTGGCTGGGGTTCGCGGCGCACGAGGATGATCCGGAGATCCGGAAGCTCGACCGGAAAGCGCACGACTACACCGAAGAGGACAAGGCGTATCTGCTCGGCGCCATCCGGAAGGCGGCCGGGAAGGTGCTGCCGGCGTGGCGGGCGCTCGCGGAGTCCGGACAGGTGGAGATCTCGTCGAGCCCGTTCTATCACCCCATCGTGCCATTGCTGCTGGATACGGATGTGGCGCGCACGTCGCTGCCGCACGACCCGTTGCCGGAGCGGTTCTCCGCGCCGGAGGACGCGAAGGAGCAGATCGAGCGCGCGATCCAGGCCCACGAGCGCGCCTTCGGGCACAAGCCGAAAGGCATGTGGCCGCCGGAAGGATCGGTGTCGACCGACGCGGTGGCGCTCTATCAAAAGTGCGGCATCGAGTGGCTGTGCGCCGATGTTCACACGCTCGCGCGGAGCATCCCGCATCCGGAGCACAACCCGCATTCCAGGCTGCACCTGCACCGCGGCGTCACGATGGCGTTCCGCGACACGGATCTGTCGGACCGCATCGGGTTCCGGTACGCGCACATGCCCGAGAGCGCGGCCGTCGACGATTTCATGGGGGCGACTCGGCACCTCGGGGGCGCGGACGGGTGCGTGTTCGTGTTCCTCGACGGCGAGAATCCGTGGGAGAACTTCGGTCACCGCGGCGAGCCGTTCCTGGAGACATTGTATCAGCGGCTCGCCTTCGAGAAGCGCGCGGGCCACGTGACGACGCGCACGATGAGCGAAGTGGTGGCGGCGCGCGGCCCCGGTCGCCCGCTGGAGCGCCTGTGGCCGGGCTCGTGGATCAGCGCAGCGTACCGCATCTGGATCGGCGACGGCGCGAAGAACCGTGCGTGGACGGCGCTGCGCGCGGCGCACGACCGGCTGGAAACGGCCCGCAAACAGCACGGCGCCTCGGACGAACGCGTCGTGAAGGCGCGCGAGCACCTGCTCGTGGCCGAGGGCTCCGACTGGTTCTGGTGGTACGGAGAGCCGAACTCCTCGGCGGAAGATCCGCTGTACGACGAGCTGTTCCGCGGCCACCTCCGCGAGGCCTACCGCACCCTCGGCGAAACGCCCCCTGCCGAGCTGGAAATCCCGATCTCCAAGCCGAAACCGGCCTCCTGAATCTTCACCTCACGGGGGGGCGCTCCACTTCACGGCGCGTGGTGGCGTGGCGCTCTTCGAAGCTCTTTCGGAGCGTGCGCATCACGATCGGGGCCACCAGGCGGCCCAGCGGGCCGGCCGGGAGCTCGAAGTGGATCTCGTCGGTCAGGGCGGCTCCTTCCGGACAAGGCTCCACGCGGTGCTCGTGGCGCCAGGACTTGAAGGGGCCGCTCACCTGCTCGTCGACGAAGCGGCGCGGCGGATCGTAGGCGGTGTGGCGCGCGATCCAGGTCGCGCGGAGGGGGCCGAATCCCACCTTGACGATGGCCTCTTCACCGACGTGCAGGCTCGCCGGCGGCTTCACCACGCGGATGCTGCCGTCACGCGGGGACAGGAGCGGCAGCGCCTCGGGCCGCTCGTGGAAGGCGAACAGCTCCTCCGGGGTGCACTTGAATACGCTGCGAAGGACGAACACGCTCTCTGCCATGGGAGACTCCGACGGCGCGAAGGCATAGAGGCTCTTCGGATCTCTTCAAGGGGACTTTTTCATGGGACCGCCATCGGACGGGCCCTGCGCGCCGGGCATCGCCGTGCGGCCGGGCTGCCAGCAGCGCATGTCGGACCCGACGCCCGCGACGCTGTAGCACTTGAGCGGGCCCGGACAACCCTTCGCCCCGCACGGCTCCCCCTCGGCCGGAGGCGCGCACACGTTCCCCCACGGGAGCGCTTTGCACACCGTGCCGGCGGCGCACGCCTGCGCGCACTGCGGGCCCGCAGCGACAGGCCTGCTCGTGGTGGAGGCGACAGGCGCGCTCGTGGTGGAGGCGACAGGCGCGCTCGTGGTGGAGGTGACAGGCGTGCTCGTCGTGGAGGCGACTGGCACGGTCGTCGTGGAGGCGACTGGCGTGCTCGTGGCGGGCGCGCTTTCGGAGCTCGTCCCGGCGGGCGCCGCGGTCGCCTGTTGCGAGGGCAGAGGGGCGACGTCCGAGGGCGGCGCGGAGGCGCATCCCCAGGTGGCGAGAGTGACAGTCAGCGCGGCGAGGGGCGCGGCGAAGGCGATTCGTCCAGCGTGCATCCGGCGCACCTTATCGGACGGCGCGCCCGACGACAACCGCTGTCCGCCTCCCTTCGGGGAGACGATCTCACACGGCCTGTCCGAGCGCGTGCGCCGCGAGCATGTCGGTCACTCGGTCCATGTCGAAGGGCCAGGCGTACCGCAGAGTCACCTTCGGGTGCGCCTCGCGCAGGGACGCGAGCGTCTCCGGGATCTCCACCTCGGAGTGGACGCCGCCCGGCGTGAGCATGCTCGGGATCACGGTGATCTCCGTCGCGCCGGACTCGATGGCTCGCTCCACGGCCTCTTCGAGGGACGGTCCGCAGAATTCGTTGTAGGCGACCGCGAGCGCGGCGCCGCGGAGCTTCGGCGCGAGGGCCTCCGCGATGCGCTCCAGCCCGGCCTGGTAAGGGTCGTTCTCGGGCGTGCGGGGCCAGCCGCGGATCTGCCGGTCGAGCGCGCGCTCCTCCTCCGACATCGGCCCGTGCGTCGCGCGGCGGCGACCTTCGAGCGCCTTCAACCGAGTCAGCGCGTCACGGGGGAAATCCGAGGGGACACCGCCGTGTCCGACCAGAAGGACGACCTTGTCTGCCACGCGGGGCCTCGTAGCACGGCCGTGTCGAAAACGCAGTCGGGCGCGCGGCGCGATCGCCGGCGTCGTTCGCGACGAGCGTATTCGAGCTCTACGCGGAGATGGGCGGGGATGTGGGGCGGCAGCCCCACTAACCAGGATCTGGAGACCGTATACAACGCACCTCTGTCACATCGGAGGATCGCAGTTTCCGTCGCCGTCCACGTCGGTGCCGCCTTGATCGAAACAGATCCAGCTCTTCACGAACGCGGCGCGCTTGGCCACGTATTCGCGCTTCTCTTGCACCTTTTCGATGTGCGCCTCCGTGGTGAACGGCTTGTTCACGTCCTGCTCGGCGGCGGTGAAGATCTGGGCCGACCACGCGTCGATGCGGGATTGGAGGACGTCCACGTCGTATGCGTTCTCCAGCACCCACGGGATCTTCGCCTTGTATTTGGCGAGCCACACCGGATCTCCGACCATCAAGTCGTACCAGGGGCGGCCGTGGTCCATCGGCTTCAAGTACGTCACCGGGTCGGCGTCGAAGGGGACTCGGGTGAACGTGGAGTCGAGATCGTACGGGATGATCAGGAATTTGCCGCCCGTCGGATCGTCGTAGAGATAGAAGTTGTAGCCGCCGGCCCAGGCGCCGTCGTTGTCGGGCATCACGGCCTCCGTCGCCCACTCCAGGATGGCCTCTTCCATGTCGAGATAGGCGCCCATCTCGCCCGTGGACTGCGATGCTTTGAGCGCGTTCAGGCGGTCCGGCGTGGCAGAGCCCTCGTTCGTTTCGAGCTCCCAGCCGACGCGCTTCCAGAGGTCACCGTCGTTGTCCGGATAGTTGCGGGACAAGAAGGTCTTGTCGATCTTCTCCAGGCTCGTGAAGAGACCATAATAGACGCCGTTCACCATGAGCTTGGCGTTGTTCGCGCACGGCGCGGCGAGGCCCGCGTCCCGCAGCACCGCGAGGCCGAGTCGGTCGCGGAGGAAGCTCACGTTGGAGGCCGCAGCGTCGAAGTCCATGCGCCGCAGGCCGCGGAAACGGCCGGCCGGATCGTAGGTGTTGAACTCTATCTCGAACTGCATCTTCGCCTCTTGCAACCACCAGATGGTGTTGCCCCGAAGACGAATGGAAGCGTTGGTGATGACCTCGTTCTCGTACTTGAATTGATCCAGCGGGTGCTCCGGGTTCGGATCGATGCCCGCCTGCTCGTTCTCGTAGCCGTGGAGCCACTCCTGATAGAGCTGATCCCAGGTGTCTTGATTGATCGTCAGCTCGAACGTCGGCAGGATGTCCTGCGAATAGATCGCATTGCACGGCTTCGGATACGTGGGCGGCTGCGGAGTGCCCGTGCTCGTGGTGCTCGTCGTCGTGTCGGTCGTGGTCGTCGTGGCGCCGCCCGCTCCGCCCGCGCCTCCGCCGCCTGAAGACATCGAGTCTGAGGTCGTGGTCGTCGTCGTGGACGTGCCCCCGGACGAGGACGAGGACGTGTCTGCCGGCGAGCAGCCGGAAGCAGGCACCACGAGGGCGAGGAGCGCCGCGAGACCGGCGGCGCGTCGGTGATGAGACTCGCGCATGATGCCACCTTACGCCCCTTATCCACGTGCCTGTCAAGAGCCCAAGACGAGGACGCCGCCGACGTGTTATGGGTGCGAGCGGGGCAAACATCTGAGGTCGCGCGCCCTTGCGATCTGCCCACTTTGTCGAAAGGACTCAAGCTCATGCCGCTTCGTCTCGCCATGTCTTTCGCGCATCGAACTCTGATGGTCCTCGGCGCGCTGTCGCTCTTCGGCTGCGGCGGGGGCTCGTCCTCCGGCTCCGGGGGCGGGGCGACGACCACGATGACGACTTCGTCCACGTCCTCGTCCACATCCATGGGCGGCGGCGGCGCGGGCGGCTCCGGCGGGGACACCACGACGACTCCGACCGGCGGCGCGGGCGGCACCACGACGATGCCCCAGAGCTACGAGGTCACGTTCACCTACAAACCGCGGTGGTCCGGCGTGACCGGCGTGGACGTCGTCGGCGGCTTCGGAAAGCCCACGGACTGGAAGAGCGCGACTCCCCTGCTCAAGCTCACGGACGACGGCACCGGCACCTGGACCGGAAAGACCACGTTGCTGGAAGGCAGCTATCTGTACCTGTTCCGCGTCAAGGGCGACTCGGAGGGTCCGGACAGCTTCGTCCGCTACGCGCTGGACACCGCGCAGTCCGTGAAGGAGCCATGTCCGCCGGAGTCGCCGACGTACAGCGACACCAGCAAGAACCCTTGTTCGACGCTGAAGGTGCCGCAGCCCGCCGCCGCGGATCGCTCGCACATCACGGGCAAGGTGCTTTATGGGGGCGCGCCGGCGGCGGGGTACCTCGTCGTGATCGACAGCGACGAATCGCAGCTCGGCCCCTATTTCACGAACCGGATGACCACCGGACCGGACGGCTCCTACGATCTCGACGCGCCGGTGGGCGTGTACCGCATTCAGGTGCAACACCCGACGTACCTCACGATGACGGACGCGGACCGCGATCCGCTCACGCTGAAGGCCTTCCGCCGCGCGATCTCGAGCAGCTTTTACTTGCCGATGGACACGGCGCTCTACGACATCGACATGGATTACGAGGATTACGACAAGCTCTCTCCGGTCATGACATCCACGTTGCCGACGACCTTCGAGGTGACGCTGCTGCCCGGCGCGGACGCGGTGCGTGTGGCCGTGTACGGCTTCACCGGCGGGACGGGCACGAACGTGGGCAATCAATGGTGGCTGTCCGATTACGGGACGGCGACGAGCGTCCCCTGGGACGGCACGTTCAACGCGATGTCCGCGTCCGAGGCGAACGTGGTGCCGGGCGAACAGTATTATT
>JAXLYM010000020.1:0-185280 GCA_046351455.1 Polyangiaceae bacterium | reverse complement strand
CACAACATCGCCTCGACCGAGCCGCGCCCGCCCGAGGCGATCGACCGCGACATCCCCGGCGAGCTGTCGGCGATCGCGCTCACGTGCCTGGAGAAGGAGCGCGGCGCCCGCTACGAATCGGCGCGCGCGCTCGCGGACGATCTGGACCGCTTCCTCAACGGCGAGCCGATCCGCGCGCGGCGCGCGGGCTCGTGGTACCGCCTGCGCAAGCGGATCCGGAAGCAGCGAGGCCTCGTCGCCGCGGGGACGCTCGCGACGGTGCTCGTGATCGCGGCGCTCGCGTGGGGCCTCCAGATCCGCAGCCAGGCCGAGGAGCGCGAGCGCCTCGCCCGCAGGTTCAGCGAGCGCGTGGAGCAGGTGGAGGCGATCGCGCGGTACTCGGCGCTCTCGCGCGCGCACGACATCCGCGGCGATCGCGAGCGCATCCTCGCGCGCGTCCGCGAGCTCTCGGCCGAGATCGGCGTGGCCGGCCCGCTCGCCGCGGGCCCCGGGGCGTACGCGATCGGCCGCGGGTACATGGCGCTGGGCGACGACGCGAAGGCGCGCGACGCGCTGGAATCGGCCTGGGAGAAGGGGTTTCGCGATCCGCGCGCCGCGTACGCGCTGGCCCTCGTGACGGGGCACCTCTACCAGCGGGAGCTCGTGGAGGCGGAGCGCATCCGCAACGACGCCCTGCGCGCCGCGAAGAAGAAGGAGATCGAGGCCCGCTACCGCGATCCGGCGCTCGCGTACCTCCGCAAGAGCGACGGCGCCGACGTCCCGTCGAAGGAGTACGTCGCGGCGCTGATCGCCTATTACGAAGGCCATTTCGACGAGGCGCTCGCCCACGTCGACGCGATCGGCGACGCCCTCCCGTGGTTCTACGAGGCGCCCGAGCTCCGCGGCGACGTGCTCTTCGCGCGCGGCCTCGCGGCGCACCGCGGCGGCGATGGCGCGCGCGCCAAGGCGGATTTCGAGGCCGGTCGCGCCGCGTACGCCAGGGCCTGCGCCGTCGCGGAGAGCGTGCCGGACGTGTGGGCCGCGGCCGCCGCGCTCGAGTACCAGGACATGGTGCTGGAGCTCTACGGAGAAGGCGACGTCGAGCCTCCGTTCGCGCGCGGGATCGCCGCCACGTCGCGGGCCCTCGCGGTGATGCCGGACGACCGCGCGTCGCTGCTCCTGGCCGCGCGCCTGCGCCGCAGCCTCGCCGAGCACCGCACGACCCGCGGCGAGAAGGTGGACGATCTCCTCGACTCCGCGGCCCGGGACGCGGAGCGCGCCGTCGCGCTGTCGCCCTCGGATCCGGTCGCGCGCCTGGAGCTGTCGCGCGTGCACCGCCAGCGGGGCGAGGCAGAGGCCGCCCTCGGCGCGGATCCGTCCGCGGCGCTCACGAAGGCGCTCGCCGTCGTGGAGCCGGTGGAGGCGGCGGATCGCGGCTACGAATTCCAGGTGAACCTCGGCCTCGTCTTCACGGTGTGGGCCGATCACGAGGACGAGATCGGCGCGAGCTCCGTGGAGAACCGCGGCAAATCGATCGACGCGTACCTCGCTGCGATCGCGCAGGACCCGCGTTTGACCGAGGCCTTCATCAACCTCGCGGCCGCCTACCAGGAGCGAGCGTCGCGCGCGCAGGCGAAGGACCCCGACGGCGATCTCCGCGCCGCCGCCGAGGCGCTGGACAAGGCGCTCGCGCTCCAGCCGTCGCACGTGGTCGCGCTCTATTACAAGGGCAACGTCCACAAGGAGATCGCCGAACGCCTCCGATCGCACGGCGCGGACGCGAAGGCCGAGCTCCTGCGCGCGAAGGAGGCGTACGAGGCGGGCCTCGCGATCAACCCGAAGCTCCACTACCTGCACAACGGCGTCGGCCTCGCGCTCACGAACATCGCGCGGGACGCGTGGGACCGAGGCGAGCCCGCGGAGCCGCTCCTCCTCCAAGCGAAGGCGGCCTTCGAGCGCGCGATCGCGATCGCCCCGGATCAGAGCCTGTTCCGCGACAGCCTCGGCCTCGCGCACCTCGCGCGGGCCCGCTGCGTGCGCTCGCTCGGCGGCGATCCCGAAGAGGACCTCGCGTCGGCGGAGGCGGCGTTCAAAGAGGCCGTGGGCCTCCACGCGGACGACGCGCTCGCCTGGGCGCACGTCGCGTGGGTGCACGTCGTTCGCGCCGAGCGCGCGCTGGATCGCGCCACGGACGCGGCGCCGGCGCTCGCCTCCGCGACGGCCGCGATCGAGAAGGCGCTCGCGGCGAACCCGAACGAGCCGGACGCGCACCTCGCGCTCGGAGAGATCGGCCGCCTCAAGGCGCGCGCGCTCGCCCGCCGCGGGACCGCGTCGGAGGCCGAGTACCAGCGCGCGTCGGAGGCCTACAAAAAGAGCCTGGAGCTCGCCCCGAACGATCAGGACGCGCGCGTCATGATCGCGTGGTTCGATCGCGAGTGGGCCGCGTGGCGCGTCGATCAGCGCCGCGACGCGAGGCCGATCGTCGACGAGGCGCTCGACATGCTGGCCCCGGTCCTCACGGCGCGCCCCGCGTGGGCGGACGCGCGGGCCCTCCGCGGGGCGCTGCTGCTCCAGCGCGCGCGCGCGGCGAACGAGGGCGCGCGCGAGATCGCGACGAAGGCGACGGAGGATCTGGACGCGGCGCTCCAGACGAACCCGAACCTGGAGCGCCGCTTCCGAGCGGACGAGATCGCGGCGAAGCAGCTCACGACGCCGTGATCGCCGCTCGCCTCAGGACCCGACGTGCACCTTGACGTTGCGCCCGCCGCCGGTGCCGCTGCCGTTGCCGCCCATCTCCAGGTTCTGGAGCGCGGGCGGCGTGTTGTACGCCCACATCGCGTAGTCGCCGTCGGTGCGCGCGGTCGATGCGATGCGTCCCACGAGCT
Organism: Polyangiaceae bacterium; assembly: GCA_046351455.1. Taxonomy (GTDB): domain Bacteria; phylum Myxococcota_A; class Polyangia; order Polyangiales; family Polyangiaceae; genus JADJRH01. The sequence continues at coordinate 182,416 of JAXLYM010000020.1, read as the reverse complement.
GATCCGGTCCCCACGTGACCACGACGTTGTTCGCGCCGCTGTCGAAGAGCGAGCCGTCCGCCACGTACGGCGAGGTGCCGTAACGGCTGAAGTAGATGTACAGCGTGACCGCCGTCGGATTGCCGCGGCCGTCGACGGCCTCGTTGGTGGCGTACATCGGGTTGCCTGCGGTCACGTTGGTGGACAGCGGATCGTAGCTGAGCCCGGGGTCGGTCCCGGCCATCGTGAACGAGGACGTGTTGGTCTGAGCTTCCATGCGCCCCATCACACACGGTTTTCGTGAGCCGCGCACCGCCCACGACGCTGTCACCGCGATGACGCCTCCTGCGCGCGATGCCCGAGAATCGTAGCCTTTTTCGTGTGCCGTCATGACGCCGTCATGACGACCCGCCGCGCGATCGCGTCGAGCCGAGCCGCCACGAGATCCGGCCCCGTCGGCGCGGCCTCTCCTTTGAGCGGACACAGCTCGCAGCGCCCGAGCTCCGCGAGCAGCGCCGTGCGCATCCCGGCCGCGGCGCCCGCCTCGACGTCGCCCAACGTGTCGCCGATCATCCACGAGGCGCGCGCGTCCAGCGCCAGCTCTTCGCAGATCGATCGCGGCATCCCGGCCTTCGGTTTGCGGCAATCGCACGCCCCCACGAGCGAAGCGTCCCCGCCCGGACCGCCCTCGGGATGATGGAGACACACGGCGACCTTCGCGATCGTGATCCCCTCGACGCGCAGCATGGACACGAGCGCCTCGTTGGTCCGAAAGATCGCTTCGCGCGGGATCTGCCCCTTCGCGGCGCCCGGCTGGTTCGTCGCGATCGCGAGCGTGAACCCGCTCTCCGCGAGCATCCGGAGCCCCTCGATCACCCCCGGGAGAAGCCGGATCTGCGAAGGATGAAACGCCGTCACCACCGCGCCGATCTCGGCGTCGCGCACGAAATCGATGAGCGTCCCGTCGCGATCGAGCACGACGCCGCGCCTCGACGTGCCTGGGGAACGCCGCGGATCGTCGGGGGCCGAGCTCACGCCGCGGGCCCGCGCTCCACGGCGAGCTGCCGCAGCCTCTCGCAGATCAGGTGGTGATACACCTCGTGAAACCCTTCGACGTGCGGGGTCGACGTCACGCCGTCGTTGGCGCGCGGCACGATCACGCTGGCGTCGGCCATCTGCCGGAGCGCTCCGCCGTCGTACCCCACGAGCGCGACCACCTTGCCGCCGCGTTTCTTCACGAAATCGGCCGCGGAAACGAGGTTCTGCGACCACGGCCCGGCCTTGTCGGCGCCGCTGCCGCCGTGCACGGAGAGGCACACGAGCACGTCCCCCGCGACCATCCGCCCGTCGAGCTGATCGAGGAAGATGCGGTGAAACCCGACGTCGTTCGTGAGCGCGCTGAGGAGCGCCGCGTTGTCGCAGAGCGACTGGCACTTGAACCGCCGCTTCCCCTCGGCCCACGTGAACTTCGCGACGTCGCAGGCGAGGTGGCTCGCATTCGCGGCCGACCCCCCGTTGCCGCACGTGTAAATCGTCCGATCCGCGAGGTACGCCTCGAACATCACCTCGATGACGCGCCCGAGATCCTCGTGCGACGTGGCGAGCGCGATCTCGGCCGTCTGCCGGAGGTAGGTCGCGACGAATTCAGCGGTGGAGGAGGGAGCGGAAGACGCGGAAGAGGACATCGAAGCCGTTCTATAAGCGCCCCGGCCCAGGACGTCACGATCGATGCCCACCCCGGCCCGTGCTCGGCCTACGGCCTGCGCGCGGCCCGCCCCTCCCAATCGTCTCGCTGCGCGAGCCGAGGGAGGGGGACCTTTCCAGGGTCAACTGGCTCGCTGAATGACCACCACGGCCGTGCGGTCGTCTCCGCCGATGTTCGCGGACAGGCCGGTTCGAAGCGGCTTCTTCACCTGGTAATCGCCGCACTTGCCCGTGAGCTGCCGGTGCACCTCCAGCACCTGCTTCACCCCGGTCGCGCCCACGGGGTGACCGAACGAGATGAGCCCGCCGCCGGTGTTGACTGGCAACCTCCCATCGATCTCCGTCGCCCCCTCCTTCAACAGCCTCGTGGCCTGACCCTCCTCCGCGAAGCCGAGCGCCTCGTACAACTGGATCTCCGTGATGGAGAAGCAATCGTGCACCTCCGCCACGTCGATCTGCGTCGGCCGGACGTGCGCGTCTGTATACGCCTTCGCCGCCGCGCGCGCCGCGTTCTTCATGTGGAGCGGGTCATTCGGCAAACCGAGGCCGGCCGTCGTCTGCGCCGCCGCGACGATCTCCGTCGCCTTCGAGACCGGGATCCCGAGCCGCGCCAAACCCGCTTCGTTCGCGAGGATCAGCGCGCTCGCCCCGTCGGACAACTGGCTGCAATCCGTCAGGATCATGTGCGGCCGCACCTCCGGATCCGAAAGGAACAGGTTCTTTTCCGTCACGGTGCTCGCCGTCGCCAGATCGATGTCGACCGCCCGCATGTGCGCCTTCGGGTTCTTGCGGCCGTTGCGATAGGCCTTCACGACGACGCGGGCGATGTCCTCCGCCGAGACGCCGAACGCCTCTTTGTAAGCCTTCGCCCGCCGCGCGAACAGGTGCGGAAACAGGAAGTCGTCGAGCGGCCGCTCCGTCGCGTAATGGGCGGCGCGCGCCATGAAATCCGCGGCCTCGCGCGAGCTGGTCGTGCTCTCGATCTCCACGCCGGCGGCCATGCAGATATCCGCAGAGCCCTGGAGCGCGTCGATGCACGCCATCACCGCGACGCCGCCGGACGCGCACGCCGCCTCCGTCCGCGCGAACGGCTTCCCGTCCAGCTCCGGACACACGCGCGCGGCGAGAGCGCCAGTCTGACCTTGCTTGACGAACAGCTCCCCGAGGAAGTTGCCGACATAGCCTTTGTCGACGAGCGCCGGATCCACCCCGCTGTCCGCGAACGCGCCGAGGATGGCGTCCTTCAGGTGATCCTCCATCGACGGATTGTGCACCTTGCCGAAGTCCGGGTGTCCTTTGGCGATGAACCCGGGTGCGCCCCGCCCGGTGTACGTGGAGTGAGCGCCGCCGACCACGAAGACGCGCCTGGAAGGGACCATGAATCCCCCCTTATCACGATCGGCCTCGCGCCGTCAGAGGCTCACGGATCCGAAGAGCGCCTCCCGCTCCTCGGGCGTGGCAGTCCGTAGAGCGCGAGTCGAGAGAGCAACGTCCCCCGGGAGATGCCGAGGAGGCGGGCCGCGTGCGTCTGGTTGCCCGCGCAACGTTCGAGCGCCACGATGATCCGTTGTCGCTCGATCGCCTGGATCTCCTCGCGCAAATTGGACGCGGAGACCGCATACGGCACCTCCGCCGCGCGCTCCGGTGATCCACTCGCGCGCTCCGGCGAGACGCTCGTGTGCTCGATTGAAACACTCGCGTGCTCTCTTGATACACCGGATCCACCCGTGGGCTCGCGCGGGATACAGGCCAGCTCCGTCGTGATGGTCGACGAGGAGTCCGAGGGGGCCATGGCTCGCTCCGGCGGCGGCGACACGGCGGTTCGCGGGGCCATCTCGGGCCGCATCGGGGGCAGATGCTCGCGGCGGATCGTGTCGCCGCGGGCGAGCAGCACCGCGCGCTCCATCACGTTCCGCAGCTCGCGCACGTTGCCGGGCCACGGGTACGCGCGCAGAAACGCCCTCGCATCGGCGGAGATCGCGAGCGTCCCGGGGTGGCCCTCTTCGGTGCACGCGTCTTCGAGGAACTGCTCGGCGAGCTCTTCGATCTCGGCGCCGCGCTCGCGCAGGGGCGGCACCGTCAGCGTGATGCCGTTCAATCGGAAATACAGGTCTTGCCGGAACGTGCCCTGCGCCACCTCCCGCTCCAGATCGCGGTTCGTCGCCGCCATGAAGCGCACGTCGATCGGCCGCGCCACGAGGCCTCCCACGCGCCGGACACGCCGCTCTTCGAGCACGCGCAGGAGCTTCACCTGGAGAGAGAGCGGCAGCTCACCGATCTCGTCGAGCAGGATGGTCCCGCCCTCCGCGGATTCGAGGAGGCCGGGCTTCGCGGTGAGCGCGCCCGTGAACGCGCCCTTCTCGTGGCCGAAGAGCTCACTCTCCACGAGCGCCTCCGAGATCGCCCCGCAATTGAGCCGCAAGAAGGGTTTGCCGGCCCGCGGCGACTGCGCATGAAGGGTCTCCGCGAGGACCTCTTTGCCGGCGCCCGTCTCCCCGGAAATGAGCACGTTGATGCGCGAGCGCGCCACCCGCTCGACGAGGCGCGCGCGCTCCTCCGCCGCCCCCGTGAGCACGATCGGCCTCTCCGAGCGCGGCGGATCCGGCTCCTCCCGCGCGTCGTCCCACCGCACCACCAGCACGACCGAGCCCAGCCAGATAGGCTCTCCGACCGTGATCTCGACGATCTCCTCCGGCGAGAGGACGCGCCCGAAGGCCGCGGTCCCGTTCGCGCTGCCCAGATCCTGAATGCGCATCGGAGGACCCGTGAAGAGGCGCAGATGGCGCCGCGAGACCTCCCCGTGATCGATGGAGATGTCCGCGTCCCGCGAGCGCCCGAGCAGCATCGTCCGGCCGAACGACAGCGCATGTTGCGCCGTCACGCCGTCCCCCATCACGACCAGCTTGAGCTTGTTCGCGCCGCTCGCGAGGTGCCGTTTCTTGATCGTCAGCCCATCACCGTCCGTGAGCTCCTGGACGTGCGGTTCCCGCTCCCTTATCCGGCCGGACGCTACGCTTGCCATGTGGATTTACCTGCGCGTTGTCGATGTCATCTCACGACCTGCGTGATTCTTCTTTGCAAGACTCGGGCTCATCCTGACCATCGCTTCCACGGCGGGCCGTGCGCCCGGAAGAGGCGTGTGGAGGCGGCGCCGAGAGAGAGCGCTGCAGAGAGGCCGAGCGAACCGCTCAACGGGTTGAGCGAATTGTTCAAATCTTGAATAGCGGGCGCTCCCCGCGGCGCCGAGCACCTTGATTTTGCGGCAAATTCGGGTGGCCCGTCGGTTGCTCAGGGGCCGGGCGCTCATGAAGAAGACCGCAAGTCGCACGCTCCTGTCCGCCGCCCTCGCCTCTCTCGCGCTCTCGGCGAACAGCGCCGCTGCCGAGCCGTCGACCTCCCACCCGCGACTCTATCTGACTCCCACTCTCGTGGGCCAGATCAAGACCCGCGCGGCGGCGTCGAACCCTGTGTACCAGAGCGGGATCCGCGTCGTCGCCGAGAATTTCAAGGCCAAGATGGACAGCGGGGAGCTCTACCAGATCGACGATGGCAATCCGTGGCAGGGGATCGCCACAGGGTACGACGTCGCGACCGGCGCGGAGGTGCTCGCGTTTCATTCGCTGATCGACCCGAGCCCGTCCCGTCGCGCGGATTTCGGGCAGCGCGCGCGCGATCTGGCCATGTACGTGATCGATCACGTCCTCGAGCCGGATCCGGACAAGTGGTTTCAGGACCCCATCTTCTCCACGAACTACCGCGGCAACTTCCACGGAGAGGCCATCCCCCTCGCCGTCGACTGGGCCTATCCGTATTTCAGCGCCGAGGACAAGGCGAAGATCGCCCACGTGTTCATGCGCTGGATCGGCCAGAACCTCACCGCCACCACCTCGGGCCTCGATCACCCCGCGCCCGTGGGCGTGACGGAGGATCCGGCGCTGTTTTCGAGCAAGGAGCGGCTCCGCACGGCGCTCAACAACTTCAGCGCTTCGCACATGCGCAACATCACGTTGATGTCGCTCGCGCTGGATCCCGAGGACGAGGTCTCTCCGGCCGACTACGCCGCGGAGAACAAGCTCGCGACGATGGGGGTGCCGGGGTACGCGACGCTGCGCGACCACATCAAGGACGCCACGGGAGCGTGGCTGTATACGGTTTACGAGGCCCTCGGGAGGTACGCCGTCGGCGGCGTGCCGGTGGAGGGGTTCGAGTACAACGGGGTGAGCACGGCGCGCATGGCGGAGACGCTCCTCGCGCTGCACACGGCCGGCTACGACGACGCCGATCTCTACGGTCCGCAGGTGTCGCCCGAGAATAGCCCTTTCTGGGACGAGGTCATCCCGTCCTTCTTCCACCTCGTGAGCCCGTCGCCGGCGCCGCTCGCCGAGTTCGCGTGGCTCGGCCCGCTCTACCAGCCTGCCAATTACGGCGACATCGAGAAGGACTATTCGCCGGACTTCATGAACCTGTTCGGCCCGCTCGGGACGTACGATCTGCTCACGGGCAACACCGCGCGGCTCGCGCAGATCCGGTGGATCGAGAAATTCATGGCGCCCGGAGGAGCCGCGAAGCTCGCGGCGCGCGCGGCGGACTCGACCTCTCCGCGAGCTGGCCTGTTCTACTTCGTGCTGTTCGATCCGACGCTGGCCGATCCGCCGGATCCGCGGCCGTCTCAGCCATTGTTCGCGACGGCGACGGGGATGGGCTCCATCCAGAGCCGCACCGGCTGGAACAGCACGAGCACCTGGCTCTCGTACATGCTGCCGTGGAACGATCTCGATCACCAGCACGGGACTGGCAACATGATCCAGCTCTGGCGAAAGGGGGAGTGGATCACCAAGGAGCGCTCCGGGTACGGCTATGACGCGGGCCTCTCCACCTACAAGAATACGCTGGCCATCCAGAACGATCCGCCGGGGAGCGACCTCGACTTTCTGCAGCTCGCCGTTCAGCACGGGACGCAGCCGGCCTATGTCGGGGCGGGCGATCCCACGCTGATCGCGTACAGCGATCGATCCGATTACACCTACGTCACCGGGGACGCGACCAACCTGTACAACGCGGATCTCCATTACACGTCGCATGACGTGCACGAGGCGCGGCGCTCGGTCTTCTGGATGAAGTCGGACGTGGTCGTCGTGATGGATCGGGCGATCACGGGCAAGAGCGGGCGGTTCAAGCAGTTCTGGATGAACTTCACGGCGGCGCCCACGCTGGTCGGGACGCGCGCCAAGGTGACGACGCCAGGGGGCCAGTCCGTGGCGCTCGACACGCTCCTCCCGCTCAACGCCGGGGCCAAGATCGACAACTCCAAGCCTCTCTACGACCCTCTGAACCCGAGCACGGACGAGACGGCCGCGGGCGAGACGGCGAAGTTCCGGGTGCACATCGACGCTCCGGGCAACCCCGCCGACGCGACGTTCCTCCACGTGCTGCAGGCGCGCGACACGTCCGCCCAGATCGTGACTCCGGTGCTCGTGAAGAGCGACGCCGGGGCCGAATTCACGGGCGCGCGCGTCGGCGACTCCGTGGTGATGTTCGCCGCGAGCATCCGCACGAAGCCCACGTCGACCGGGTACCACGTGCCGATCACGGTGCTGAAGCACTTCGTGACAGGGCTGGATCCGGCGCTGAAATACGCGGTCGCCTTGTCGAGCGCGGCCTCGAAGTGGGCAGTCGTGGTCACGGCCTCTCCCGAGGGCACGTTCCTCCCGGACGCGGGCGGCGTGCTCGCGTTCAAGATCCAGAGCGGCGTCGCGACTCCGCGCAACGACTCCGCGACTGCATGGTTCACGGACGTCGATCTGGGCACCATCGGGACGCCGGATCCGATCGAGATCAACGGTGAATCCGGGGATGGTGAAGGCGATCCCGCGGTGAACGTGCCGGCCGTCCCCGTGGTCTCGACGAAGCTCGCGAGCCTGTCGGTCGCGGGGCTCTCTCCGGTGTTCGAGCCGGACGTCGACAGCTACACGGTGGCCGTTCCGGACGGTGAGTGCTCGGTGCCCGTGACGGTCATCCCCGAGGATCCGAACCTCACCGTGATGATCCAGAGCACGGTCGTCCCGGCCGGACAGGCGTACAATGTGTGGCTGTGCGACGGCACGACGCAGGCAGCAATCAATCTGTATTCAGGATGGACGAAGGTCGGCACCACGACGCTCACGCGGGTCACGGCCCCGGTGCCGGACGGCGCGGCGCAGATCCCGAACAGCCCTGTTCCGACGGCGACCGCCACCGCCACGCCGCCCGCGCAGACGCCGCTCGCCTCTCTGGTGGTGCCGGGGCTGACTCCCGCCTTCGATCCGGCGATCCTGAGCTACACGGCGCCGAAGCCCGGGTCCGGATCGCTCTCCGTCACGGCCACGCTGGGCGATCCGTCGCTGTCGCTCTTCATCGACTGCAATCCCGCGCCGAGCGGACAGGCGGTCAGCACCTGGGTCGGCGCGTCGGGCAAGGTGAACGTGGTGGTCTATTCGGGGTGGAGCCAGGTCGCGCACTACACGATCACTGCGCAGTGACCGGGAGGTGCCGCCGCGCCCCGTCGAAGCGGGCCTTGTACAGCCAGCCGAGCGCGAGCAGCGCGATGCCCACGCTCAACATGAGCGGCTGCAGGAAGCTGATCCAGCCCAGCATCATCACCTCGACGACCGTCCAGCCGGTGAGGACCAGCCCGGCGAACAGGTGCCCTCGCACGGACCACCGTTGTTTGGTGAGCGCGCCGATCACGACGATCGTCGGCAAGAGGCCGTTCGCGATCAGCAGCACCACCCCCGGGACGAGGTAGCTCGCGAACCGGAGCCCCGGCATCTCGGCGGGCGGGCTCATGCCCATCGGGCGGCCGTTCGGGTCCAGGATCATGCTACCGCCCCCGTAAAAGGCGCCGATCGCGTTGAACAGCTCCAGCGCGACGAGCCCGAACAGCACCGCGCGTGTGATCTTGTTGGCGGTGGCGCGCTCGGCGCCGCGGACGGGCAGCGTGTCCGTCATCTTGCGAATCGAACGGTGCATGTCGTGAACGGAGCCGCCGAGGAACATCAGCGGACACTCCCCCGGCACCACCTCGATATCGTGGTCCCGGCAGAACGACACGGCCTCTTCGGACACGGCCCCGGCGCCCGCGGCCTGGTAGAGCCACACGCGCTTCACGCGGGCCTCTGCGCAGTCCTTCACCACCTGCTTGGCGGCCTCGGCCGACGTCATCACGATCACGCCGTCGAGCCTCCCTTGGATGTCCTGCACTCGCGGATAGGCCTTCAGGAAGTCCACCTCATCGAGATCCGGCCGGACGGGCACCATCTCGTAGCCCTTGTCGCGCATCTCTCGGAGGAGGGCCCGGCTGAAGTCCTGCGGGTTGCGCGACACGCCGACGACGGCGATCCGCCGCCCGGCGAGGAACCCATCAATCACGCCGCGTGGATCCATGCGTTTTCGGGCGGCAATCTTCGTTCCCGTGGGACGCCCCGATCCGGGCCGAAGATCCGGGCCGCTCGGCGGGATAGGCCGCACACTCTGCGTTTCCAGCGTGCGAACCGGGCAATTCTTCGTGAGGGGGAGGGGCGCTGGCCGGGCGCGCTCACTCGCATTTCCAGAGACAGCTCTTGTCCTCGGAGCCGAACACCGTGCAATGCCCCTCCGGGCGCGGCGCGATGACGGACGAGTCGGGGCAGGGGATCCCGAACGGCTTGCAACACCGGCACTCCAGATCCCCCGCGTTCCCGTCCGCGATGGTGCCGTCCGGACAGAACGTCTCCGGATAGGTGGGCTTTCGAGGAGTGGCCGTATTCGAGGGGACGCCGGAGCTTACCGGTGCGGACGACGCGGCGGATTTCGTGGCGTTTTTGGGGACGGCGACCACGCCATTCCACGGATCGCCGTCGAACCGGGGACACGGCGACGGAGAGGAGGGGCACGCCTCCGGGTCGATCTCGCAGATGCTGCCTCCCACGTAGCCTTCGTCGGAGGCCGGGCCGTCGCTCGACGCCGCATACGTATCGTGCCTGGTTCCGGGCGGTCCTTGCCGCGTCTCCGAATAGACCAGCGAGAAGAGGTCCCCGAGATCGACGCGGGGCTCCACGCAGGCATGGGGGGATGCGGAGGAGGGGAGTCCGGTGACGGTGACGACGGGAGACGAGGGGCTGCCGCCCATTCGCGCGCACCCGCCGGTGGCCCGGAGCGCGCGCCAGATCGCTTCATGGACCGCTTGACCGAACGGCCCATCGATCTCCCGCGAACGAGTCACGATATGAGCGTGCGGCTGCCCGTCTTCGCAGCGGATGGTGATGCTGCGAACCTCCCCGTATTGGAAGCTCTCCGGCTGCTCGAAGCGCGCGGTCGGCCCGGCGACACACCCTTGTTCGGCGGCCGGCATCAGGCAAGCGAGCCTCTGGGCCGTGGCGACGAGGGCTCTCTCCTGAGCCTCGCGATCCGGGGGAGGCGGCGCGCTCGCGCACCCGAAGAGGGCAGCGATGAAGACGGCGAGCAGCGAAGAGGACGTGGCAAGAAGACGGACGCGCACGAGGCCATGAGACACCGAAGCGCCCCGAAGCTTGAGAGCATCACGCTCGCTAGCGCACACGTCGCAACGTCCTCGTGACTTGATACCTCGGGAAATCGCCGCCGAGGCGGGGATCTCGGACCCACTCGTCGCGTTCTCGGGTGAACATCACCGGAAATACCGTGAGCTCACGCGTGTCGACGTCGACCTCGACGAAGTTCGCGGTGCTATCGCGGACCTCGTCGTCGAGCAGCGCGCCGGTCGCGATTTCGAGCAGCTCCGACCGGGTCGTTATGGTCTTCGTCACGTCTTGGCGGTGCAGGTGCCCGCGGAGCAGGACGTCTGTGTGGGGCCCCAGGACTTGCACGAACCTGTTTCTCTCGAACTCTCTCAGGTAGTCGACCGACTGGTGGATCAGCGCCAAACGCATCGAGACCTTACTCGGCGGCGTCTCGAGTAGCTCCTCCTGCAACGAGGTCAATCCGACGATCAGCTTGTCGCGGTCGTCGTTGAGCCCGCCGCACCACTGTGCGTTAAGCAGCCTCACAGAGGCGGAGACGCCGCGCACCAGGACCTCGACCGAGCCGAATCCGGCGTCCGGCGCGCGGGAGTCGTCGCCGAAGAAGTCGCGACAAAAGGCCTTGTACTCGGCGAAGCGCTCCCCATAGAGCCGCCTCCATCGAGCGTCCTTGAACGCCTTGTGGGCAACCTCCTCACCCGTCGGCGTGCGCTCCAGAAACGTGGTCTCCGTCCGATCCACGTCGTGGTTTCCGGGGACGATAAACAGCCTGTCTCGATCGAGCCCCAAGACCGTCAGCAGCTCGACCAAGAAGGGTTTGGCTCGATCGTATTCTGCCTTCTTGCCGCTGAAGGCGAGATCGCCCGTGAAGAACACCAGATCCGGCGGCGGCCCGAGCCTGGACTCCATGGGGAGCTCGCGCTGGCGGCCCAGCTGGCTCAGGAGCGTCTTTAGGATGAGGCGCTCCTCGAATCCCACGCCCGCGCGGAAATGCGCGTCCGAGACGTGCAGCCATCGAAGGACACGACGTCCGGAAGGCTCGGACACGGCGGGGCCCTTCTTCGGCGCCGGCTTCAAGGGAGAAAGCGCGTCCCCGAGCCGCCCGAGGGCCGCCTCCGCCTCGGCGCGGCGGGCGCCGACGAGCCGCTTGCAATCGCTGGTCATGCTCGTGCGGCGCGCCGAGGTTAGGAGCGCGATGTCGTCGCGGTTGCCCTCCACCCACGCCGCCGTCAGAGCGCCAGTCTTCGATGCCAGTCCATAGAGCGCGTCCGCGTGGAGGTGATCGAGCGCGTCTTGTCCGGCTCGGTCGCCCCACCACGCCCGAGCCCGCGCAAAGGACATCGCGGCCGCGGGCTCCGCGCCGTCGACGGTCGCCTCGAGGGTCTCTGCCAAGTGCCCGCGCAGGAGCCCGCGCAGCAGATCATCGTGCGCGAGCCAGCCCTCGTACTCGAGTGTGCCGAACCGTCCACGCCTTCGATCCTCGATACATCGTATCCGAGCGAGCGAGTGAAAGAGAGGTGAGCCGAAGCGCAGGTTGCCAGTGACGTCGTCTTTTTGGAGATGACCGAGCTTGAGCAGCCGATCCACGTGCGCGTCGAGGAGGGGCACGTAGGACGCCGGGGCGAAGAAGACGTCGTGGAGCGCGCGCCGCTCCTTCTCCAGCGTCTCCCGCAGCTTCGGATCGTTCTCCCCCTCGGGAGCCAGGGGCCTCAGCACGTTGACGAGCGCCCTCTCGATCTCGACACGATCGTCTCCGATGCGCGCGTCGAGTGGTCCGCTGCGCGCCGCGATCCGCTGCGTGAATGTGGATGTCAGGCCCCGATAGCCGGCCGCCAGGTCTGCCACCTCGCGGAGGAGAGGAGAGTCCTCGCCGAGAGCGCCGCGGACGTCCGGAGGGATCAGGCGGACGCGCTTGGCCGTCTCTTTGAATGGCTGCAAGACTGGCAGTTGAGTGACGGTGGCGGCGAGCTTGGAGTCGGTCAGACTCTCGATCTCGTCGATCCCCAGCCTCGAGAGGAGGAGCACCTGGAGGCGGTGATTCTCGATGAGCCAGCGAAGGAACGACCATCCGTCTTTCGGCAGCATCGAGACGAGGTGCTCGAAGTAGTCGATGCACACAATGATGCGGCCCCGCTTCGACGCGGTGGCCTCAAGGAAATCGATCAGGTCCCCCTTCGAGGATTCGCGGCTCAGGCGAGTGAGCATCTCGGCGATCCAGATCGGTCGGGGCTGTTCGAAGAGAGAGCGCGCGATAGCACCGGCGAGGTCCCGGAACCAGGCGTCGCCCGGCGAGAGGACACGCGCCTCCACGTGGACGATCGCGTGCGGCTGGTTCGCTTGCTGCAGGCGCGTCTGCACCCTGACCAAGAGCTTCGTCGCGAGGGTACTGAGACCGGAGCGCCGCTCGCCGATGATCACCTTCGATTTGCCGGCGACCAGATCATCGACGCACTCGTCTTCGAGACCCGTTTCGATGTATTCAAAAGCGGTCACGACGTCGACTCCTCCAGCTCTTCGAAACAACGGTTGTTCTGGAGCCACGCCTTGAAGAGCCCGACTCGGACACGTTGGTACATGCCGTTGTCGTCGCTGAGCACCACGCCCCTTCGAATGAGCCGCTGAAGCTCACGGATGGCGTTGGTGCGTCTCTGCGCCGGCCACCCTTTGATCAAGCTGGCCATGTCCACTCCCGGCCGATCGCGCGTCGAGTTGGCGATGCCCCACAGGATCCTCCCCTCGAGCTCGTTCTCGTCGCCGGCCCTTGTCAAGAGCGGCTTGAAGTCGGTGAGGTTCTCGAACAGGGTCACGAACGATTCGTTCCGGAGCAGCTCTGCTTGGGCTTTCGCGACGACCAGCTCCGTCACCACCATCGCTTTCGGCTCGTCCCGATTCAAGATCTTTACGATCTTGTCGCAGAGGTGCTGAATATAGAACGGGCTCGCGGCCGTCAGCTCCAGAATGCGCTTGAGCGCTCCCTCAGTGTAGCGCGATCCCCCTCGATACTCCTCGAATTCCGTGGGTAAATCCATGGGCAATGGAATCGGCTTCTCGATCAGCTCGCGCGCGGCCTTCTCGTCGAGGTAATCGACGATCTCGGTCTGGAGGCTCGCGAGCTGATTGCCCAGGTTCCGCTGCGCGATCAGGTCATCCATGCTGTCCTTCCCGCACACGATACCGGAGAGCAGCCGCTTCTCGATCATGGCCTTCCAGAAGTTGAAGAAGCCCTTGAGCGTGAGATCGTCGAAATGGAGGGCAATCGTTTGGAACTCGTCCAACAGTAGGACCGGATGCCCGGCGGGCCGCACGTCGTCGGCGAGCCAGCGTAAGAAGCTGTTCGTGGCGATCCCCTTGGAGTCCGGCCGATACTCTCGGATGTCCCGGCCGACCGCTCGGGCCGCGCGATGGATGTAGTCCGCCCAGGTCTCAAGGAGCAAATCGACGGTGCTGGATCCGGCGATCCCCATGTCGAATCGCTCCGTCACGAAGACGGGTGGATTCATCGCCTGGCGCAGTTTGCGGTGCACGGCCTCGAGCACCGAGGACTTCCCGGTTCGCCGCGCCCCGATCACGCGGACGAAGGTGCAGCGGACGGAGTCGCTCAGTTTCTCGCATAGCTCGTTCACGAGGGGATCGCGCCCCTTCAACATGGCGTCGTCGCGCACCGGCGGACCGGGGTGATACGGGCTCTCGAAGCGTCGATAAGGGATCACGCGAAGCGGAATGTCGAACTCGACCTCCTTCTTGTGGGGCGTGCCGTGCAGGCCGACGTGCGTAAGAGTGGCTGTCGCGAGCACGCTCGTAACGCTGGGCTGGCTCGGCGACTTCTCTAGGCGCCATGACTGGGGTTCCGCCGCGCCGCCGTCGATCGCGCGATGGGTCCACCCCTCGAGCTGCTGAGTGCGCCAGCCGTTGACGGTGATCTCCACACGGACGTCGTGGGCCGTTCGGCAGTGCCGCGCGTTCGAGACGAGCACGTGGAGGTCGTAGTACGAGTCCCCCTTACGGACGTCCTCCAGCCGCAGAGTGAGTTCCGGCGCGACGGAGCGCTCCCACTCCTGGTAGTGCGCGAGCAGCTCCTCTTGCCAGCGGTCCAGGATCGGGAGGAGCGTGCGGCGGGCGAAGCGAGTAGGATACTCGATGATCTCTGCCCGAGCGCTCTGAATGGCCGCCTCCACGGCGCTGTAGTGAAGGTGCTTCTCTGTGGGAGAGGAGGTGTTCAGATAGGACAGGATCGGCTGCAGCAAGAGCGCTGGCCACCGCGAGACGCGGCCGTTCTTCGTAAAATCGATCGGGTTGTTCGGCAGATCGTAGTCGAAGGCCGGCAGTTCGTTGAATACCGCCTTGGCGCCGCGCACGATGCTGAACTCGCTGCTCAGAAATCGTTGGAACTGGCCGTGGACGCGCTCTTGCCGTTCGCTGATCAGCCGAGCGCCGTCCGTCACGATGGCGGCGAAGGTGCTCGATTCGGCCCGATGGTCGAACAACAGCTCGCTCGTAGTCTTTCGAATGGCGTCCTGCACGGGCTCAAGTGCCTTGAGCAGTGCGTTGTAGGCCGCAACAGACAGGCTCGCTGCGGACAGGACGACCCACAGGACCTCTCTCGACGAGCGTGGATCTTCGAGGAGTTCTCGGAGCCGCTCGAATCGGAACTTCTGGCTGCCTGTGTCGAAGCGCTCTCCCGTGAGCGTACGGGTGTAGTTGCCCACGCTCGCGACGGCGAGGTTGTCGTTCGGGTTACGCTGGAGGACGCAACAATAATACTCGCGAGCCACAGCGTTCCGGTCCTGCGCCGCCGCGTCGTCAGCCAAGGAGCCCGCGAGGCGCGTCTGGAGCAGCCGCGGATCGGGGAGCGCCTTGAGCGCCTCTTCGTTCTGGTGCCAGTTGCGATCGTAGACGACCCAGAGCGCGCTCGCGATGATTTGAGAGCGGAATCCCTGCGTCGTCTCGACGCGCGCGGCCTTTCGGTCCAGCTCGGCGACGAACGAGTAGTCGAACTCTTTTCGCGCGATCTTGGCGCGGTCGAGCCCCTTGATCTCCCGACCGCTCTTCGTGAGTCGGTCCACGTCCGGGGCCAGGAACGGGTCGAGCTCCAGGGTGACCTCGGCCATGCGGATCGACGCGTGGAGCGGGGCGAGGTATTCACGCTTGAGCTCGAGGGCGGTGGGGTCGTCTTGAGCGACGATTTGAGGCGCGGTCGAGCCTCGCACCTGTTTGGCCCGATCCTCGGCGACTCGAGCGTTGTTCTGCGCCTTTTGTCGCTCGACGGGCCCCGGCGCGAGAGAGAGGGCTTTGTTGAAGTGCTCGGCCGCCAGAGAGAATTGTCCGGAGATGAAATAGAGAGTCGCCAGCTGGTTGTGGAACGGGAACCGATTCTTGATGCGACTCTCGTGGCGCCGCATGGTCGCGATGGCTTGATCGCGCTTCCCTTGCTGGTTGTAGACCACGGTGAGGCCGTTCACCGCCTGATCCGCGCGCTCCGGCCACTCTCCCTTCTTGACGGCGTCATCGAGAAACTGCTCGTAGAGCGCGATGGCGCCGGGGAGGTTGCCTCGCACCGCTTCGTCCGACGCTTGCTGCCAGAGCGGCGCGGTCGGCGAGCGCCTCGGCGCGGGGCGCGGTCTCGCGCTGTTGACAGGGGACGTCGAAGGAGGGAGCGAACGCTGGACACGCACCTCCCGGACGGGGCGCTGCGCCCGAATCTCGGCCAGCGCCTTGCGAAAGGTCTCCTTCCATCGATTGGAGCGGGCGGCGGCGAGCGCGTGGGCGGCGACGGATTGGGCATCGTCGTAGTCGCCCATCCTCCGCGCGGCGTCCACCTGCTGCATGTACGGCCCGACGGTGTTCTCTTCACCGACTGCGATCTCCTCGTCGGAGAGTTCGTCCTGAAGGCGGCGAATGTCGTTCTGGAGGGTCGCCTCGATGCCCTGTGATTCAGTGTATTCGTGAGTCGGGGTGTCCTTCGCGTGATCGAGCAGCGTCGGGAAGCAGCTCTCGAACGAGAGCGAGTCGTTCGCGTCGACCTCGAGGACGACATGCGGGTTATGCTCCGCTGTCTTGGCGAGGAGATAGGCGGTGAGGGAGCTGTCGAATCGGTTCGCCGCCGTCGGGTTCTCGTAGAAGAACGTGACGACTTGGAGCGTGAGCCCAAACCGCAGCGCTTCGTAGACGTACGCCTCCACTGGGCCGTTGGGCAGGCTCGCCGCCGCTTTGAGGAAGCGAATGGTCGTTTCGTTCATGCGCAGTCGCATCGCGAGAGCCGCTGTGGCGCGCGCGAGCACCGGCGCGGCCGCCACCTGATCCTGACGCCAGAGGAGCATCGCGAGCGCAGCCACGAAGTCACCTTGTTGTTCAGCGCAGTACGCGGCGCCCCAGATGCCCTCGACCACCATGGGTGCGAGGGCTGCGAAAGCCAGGAAATCCATGCGGGAGGTCTTCCAGGCTCGCGAGTATCGGTAGTTCGTCGCCTCGCCCCAACGCTGTCGGATCTGCTGCCAGTGCGGCGTGCCCGTCGGGATCTCCGGCAGCTTCGTGGATGGCAGCGGCGGGATGCGCTCCTCTTTAAGCGAGAAAGAGCGAACCGCCGCGTCGAAGGCGGCTCCCTTCTCTGCGAGTCGGCGCCGGAGGGCATCGATCGACGCTGCATCCTTCGGGTTCGGGGGGACTGGGGAGTGGGGCGTCTCGTGAAACAGCGTCGTGCTTTGCGATCGCAACGCCTCCGGCGGCCCGTCCGGACGACCGGCGCCCGCCGGATCCGCCTCGACCTTGGGCTTCACCAGCTCATTCGCGTTGACCGGGGCCGGGAGACGATCGGGGCTCGCAGCGTGGGCCGGGTCGACCGCGATGTCGCCGCCGAGCGGCTCCGCCGCCGTTTCATTCCGCGTCGCTACATTTCTGGTGACGGGCGTCTCGCTCGGAAGCTCGACAGGGTCCGTCGGTCCCGAATAAGGTCCTCGCGTAGCGCCGCCATCGGACGGGGGCGCGGGCGGTATTGGAGGAGGGACGGCGACAGCGCCGGTCGGTGCAGAAGAAGGATTCCCGGGCGAAGACGGTCGAACAGCGCCGGGCGGAAGGACCCCTTGGATTTGGTCCAAGCTGAGGAATGCGCCGTCGGAGAAAAAGACGATGTCATCCTCGACGAGCGTCGGCACGACCTCCACGCGCCCTTCTAGGAGCACGACGGTGACAGGGCGATTCAGCCATTTGAGCAGCGCGACTCGTTTGATGGCGATCGAACTCATTGCTTCACCAAGGGGCGGACAGCGTTTATGAGACCGTGCGGCACCGACGGGTGTCAAGGGACACCCGGTGCGCGGCAGTGTTCGTTCGAAGACGTCGGCGATGTCGCGCCCGTTCAATCCGCACGGCCCGTCATGCGACCCGTCATTACGCCCGTGCAGCCCGGACGAACTGTCATGCAGCGTGTGGCTTTCTGGCGGCGCCGTTCCCACATTGATAAGCACTCATTTCGATGCCCCCCGTTCAGCCCCCTTCGCAGCCGCAGCGTGCACACACGGCCCTGGCCATCACCGCCGTCTTCCTCTTCGCGCTCGCGGCCGGCTGCGACAAACCGGCGCCCGCGTGCGTGAAGCTCAAGTCTTGTTGCGACGCGCTCCTCGCCGAGCCCGCCGCCTACGGGACCACCGACGCTTCGCGCGCCTGCGTCACCTACGTGGCCGTCTATCCGAAGAACCCCGCGACCGGCGAAGTGCCTGGCCAAGCCTTCTGCGAGAGCGTCGCGTCGGACTTCCCGACGGCCCTCGCCAAGGCCTCCAAACCGCCGCCCGAGGCCTGCAAGTAACGCCCGCTCCGATCGCTCAGCGCGAAGCGAGAGCCGAAACTAGAACTTCGGCAGCGGCGGCACCGGCGGCACCACCGAGCTCGGCGCCGGCAGGTTCGGCCTTCGCCAGCCTCGTGACGTCAGGAAGCCGTCCACCAGCTGCAGGTGGAACAACGCGAAGCTCGAACCCACCACCGCCGAGCCCGACGCGAACGCGCGCACCGCCTCCGCGTTGTGCGTCGTGAGCAGGAGCTGCACGTTCTGCGTCCGCGCCAAACGGCACATCGCGCCCGCGAACCGCTCCAGCGATCCCGGGTGCTGGTGGTTCTCCGGCTCCTCCACCAACAGCACCGTGTCGCGCATCGCCGCGAGCACCATCAAGCACCGCGCCGCCGCGCTCATGCCCTCTCCGTACGCGTCCAGCGGCAAGCTCTTGTCCGGCAAGAGCACCATGAAACGACCGTCCGGCAAGAGCTGCAGCTGCTCGATCCGCGTGCCGTAAATGTGGTTCAGCGCCGTGATCAGGATCTTGTCCGCGCGCGTCGAGATGAGCAGCGGCCACAGCGTCTTCTCCACCTCGCGGTTCGCCCCGTCGTCCGGCCGGAACGTCGTGATTGATCCGAGGAACGGGAGCCACGTCGGATCACCCGTCGCGTCGTCCGTGCACAGCGCGAACGGCTCCAGCTGCGCGCCGCCCGTGCCGATCGCGCCCGCTCGGTACGCGAGGCCGTACGCCGCCTCCCCGCGCAGCAACGTCACGTTCCATCGCGCCGCGTCGGGATGGATCTGCGCGAGCTCCGATGGGTGCGAGGTCGGGTCGTGGCGCACCGAGCGCCAGTAGTCGTCCCGGTCGCGCGAGAGCACGTCGACGCTCGCTCCCATCGCCGCCACCACCTGCTGCGCCGCACGCGCGATCGCCTCCACCACCGTGGTCTTGCCAGAGTTGTTGCGACCCACGAGGACGTTCACGTCCTGCAATCCCTCCAGCTTGCCCTCGCGGATCCCACGGAACCCGTAGATCTCGACGGCGTCCAGCCCGGCTCCCATGAGACGCGACGCTATCACGAAGGCCCGCCGCTTCGCGCATTTGCAGCAAGCTCCCACCGCCGCCGCCGGATCCGCCGCCGCCCCGTGCTCACGCCGACGCGCGCCGCCCCCGCCTGCGCGCCGATTCAGCTCCGGTGCATGTTCGCGACGATGCGCGCGCCGTCCGTGTCGAAGTGGAACCGCAACGTCCGCAAGCCTCGCTTCGTCATCGTCTCCACGAAGCGGCGGCGTTCGCTGGGACGCACGTAGAACATGAAGAAGCCGCCACCCCCGGCGCCCATGAGCTTGCCGCCGATCGCGCCCGCGCGCCGCGCCGCCTCGTAGTGCTCGTCGATCACGTCGTCCGTCATCTTCGAGGCGAGCTTGCGCTTCGCGGTCCAGTGATCGTGCAAGAGCTCGCCGAACGTGTCGAGGTCGCCCGCGACCAGCAGACGGTACACCTCGCGGCCGAGGTCCTTGATCTTGTGCATGCGCTCGATCGCGTCCGGATCCAGCTCGCGCAGCCGCGCGCCCTGCTCGCCGAGCACCACCTTCGCCGGCCGCTCGATGCCCGACCACACGATCACGAGGTTGTTCTGCAGCTCGTCGAGGATCTCGTCGCTCACGGGCACCGGCTCCACGCCCACGGTGCCGTCCTTCTCGAACGTGAAGGCCGTGACGTTGCCGAAGGCCGCGATGAACTGGTCCTGCTTCCCGACCGGCTCCCCGAGGCGCACCATCTCGAGCTCGACGGCCTGCTCCGCCAGCGAGCGCGACGACACGAAATCCCGCTTGTACGTGTGCAGCGCGTTGAGCAGCGCCACCGTGAACGACGACGACGATCCGAGGCCGCTGTTCGCCGGGAGATCCGCGACGCTCGTGAGCTCGATCGAGTGATCGATGCGCACCATCTTCAGCGCCTCGCGGAAGAGCGGGTGCTCGATCTTCTCGACCGCGTCCACGATCTCCGTCTTCGAGTACGAGAGGCGGATCGAGCGATGAAAGCGCCGGTTCGCGGTGACGTAGATGTACTTGTCGATCGCCGCGGACACGACGAAGCCGCCGAACCGATCCGCGTACGCCGGCAGATCCGTGCCGCCGCCGCCGAGCGAGAAGCGAACGGGCGCGCGCGAGACGATCACGAGGCGCCTCCCTTCGCGTCGCGCTCGGAGCCGCTGCCGTCCGTCGCCGCGCGGACGTGCTCCACCAGATCGCGCAGGCCGGCCTCGGATCCGATCTCGTAGAACCGCTCGCTCGCGGCGTGCGCGCGCAGCCGTCCGCTCGCGGCGAGATCGCGCTGGATCGTCGAGAAATCGTGGGGGATCCCGGCGGGGAGGGGATCCAGCACCTCGCGCCGGAGGGCGGTCGCGCCGTAGTCGATGTGGTCCATCTCGGGGTCCCGCGGCGCCGCCGCGGCGCGCTTCTCGTAGCGCACCACGCGCCCTTCCGAAACCACAGCGTTCGAGGCGTCGAGCAGATCGGCGTTGCGGTACACCGCCATCGTCCCCATCGCCTCGGCGTGCGCCCGCAGATCGCGCAGCGGCCCCGCATAGTCGAACGGCAAGTACGAGTCGCCGTACGTCACGAGGAACGTCTCCTGGAGCAGCGGCGCCGCGAGCTTGAGAGCGCCCGCCGTCCCGAGCCGCGCCTCGCCTTCGTCCGAGTATCGAAGCCGCACGCCGATCGCCGCGCCGTCCCCGAAGATGTCGCGGATCGCGCCGCCGAGGTGACCGATGCACAGCACCACCTCGTCGAAGCCGCACGCCGCGATCTTCTCCAAAAGGCGCGCGCCGAAGGGCCTTCCCGCGACGTCGAGGAGGAACTTGGGCACGCGCTCGGTGCGGGGGAGCATCCGCGTCGCGAGGCCGCCGGCGAGGATGACCGCCTGCATCGATGCAGGAAGAGGGGGCGCTTTCGTCGACATGCGAGGCCACGTCGGATAACCTGGCGCGCGTGAGGTTTCGAGCAATCGCTGCGGCCTCCGGCCTTGTCTTCTGGGCTTTCAGCGCCGGGTGCTTCGTTTACACGGAAGATCTCCTCAACGGCGGCGCCGCCGGGAGCGGGGGCGGGACGACCACGACCACGTCGTCCACCTCGATGGGCGGCACCACGACGACGACGCCTTCCGGCACGCCGTGCACGACGCCGGGCGACTGCCCCGCGCCGGACTCGCCGTGCCAGAACGCGGTGTGCACCGACGGGATGTGCGCGACGGAGAACCTCCCCGCGAACACGCCGCTCACGGACCCGATGCCCGGCGACTGTCACAGCCCGGTGTGCGACTCCGCGGGCGGCACGATCACCGTCGAGAACTCGAAGGACATCCCCGACGATAGCGAGTTCTGCACGCTCGACACGTGCGACAGCGCGATGCCGAAGCACACGCCGAAGATCGGCTACTCGTGCAACGAGGGCACCGGCAAGCACTGCAACGATCTCGGCAAATGCGTCGAGTGCGCCGACGACGGCGACTGCGCGAGCGGCGTCTGCAAGGACTACGCGTGCGCCCCGCCCGGCTGCAGCGACATGATGAAGAACGGCTCCGAGACCGACGTGGACTGCGGCGGCGCGTGCGAGAAGTGCGCGACGACCAAGGCGTGCAGCGTCAACACGGACTGCAAGAGCGGCGTGTGCACGAACAAGATCTGCGCGCCCTCGTGCACCGACACCGTGAAGAACCAGAACGAGACCGACGTGGACTGCGGCGGCTCGTGCCCCACGTGCGGCGACGGCCTCACGTGCAGCACCGGGACCGACTGCAAGAGCGGCGTCTGCACCGCGACCAAGTGCGCGATCCCCACGTGCAACGACGGCAAGAAGAACGGCGACGAGACCGGCGTCGACTGCGGCGGCGCGACGTGCTCCTCGTGCCCGCTGAGCCACATCGTCATCAACGAGGTCGACTACGACCAGCCGATGACCGACAGCGCCGAGTACGTGGAGATCTACAACGGTACGCTGAACGAGGTGAGCC
Source organism: Polyangiaceae bacterium (assembly GCA_046351455.1). GTDB lineage: Bacteria > Myxococcota_A > Polyangia > Polyangiales > Polyangiaceae > JADJRH01. Next base: position 160,443 of record JAXLYM010000020.1, on the reverse strand, counting down.
TCTCGGGCCTGAAGCTCATCCTCATCGACGGCGCGTCGAACCTCCCGTACGGCTTCGTCGATCTGACGCCGGGCGGCTCGCTCTCGCCGGGCCAGTACCTGGTGGTGTGCGACTCCGCGGTGACGCCCGCGGCCGGCGCGGTCAAGGTCACCTTCTCCGGCACGGCGAATCAGCTTCAGAACGGCCTGTCGAGCGGCACGGGATCGCCCGACGGCCTCGCGCTGATCGACGACACGAACAACAAGCTCATCGACGTCCTCTCGTACGAGGGCGGCATCACCACGGCGGACCTCTCGCAGTGGGGCCTCGGCACGGTGAGCCTGGTGGAGGGCGTCTCGCTCGCGGCCTCGGTGAAGGACGAAGGCGCCGGCGCGCTCTGCCGCTACCCGAACGGCAAGGACACGGACAGCGCCGCCGCCGACTGGATGCTCTGCGCCAGCCTGACGCCGGGCTCCGCAAACATGCAGTGAGGGAATGGCGGCGGTCCCACGGCCCCGCGACCCCACCTCACCCCCGCAGCCGCCCGCCCTCCGGCCATCGGTCACCTGACCCTAACGCATACGTAAGGGTTGCCCCTGGCCAACCCGAGCGCATGTGCCTATACTCCGCGCTTGTTCCGGCTTTGCACCCGCCGTCGCGGGGGCCGGCAAGAAGAGAGGTCAGGAGGATCAAGCGATGATCACGATCACGGAGAAGGCGGCCTCGAAGGTTCAGGAGATCGCCACGGCAGAGGATCTGGCCGGCCAGGGGCTGCGCCTCCGAGTGGTCGGCGGCGGCTGCGCGGGTTTCACGTACGATCTCTTCTTCGAAGACAAGCCCACCGACATGGACGAGCAGTTCGAAGACCGGGGCATCAAGCTCTACGTCGACCCGCTCTCGTACCAGTACCTGGACGGCACGGAGATCGACTACGTCGAGAGCACCGCCGGCGCCGGCTTCAAGTTCATCAACCCGAACACGAAGAGCACCTGCGGCTGCGGCAGCTCCTTCAGCGCCTGAAAGCCCCTCTGCCGCAAAGCAAGAAGCCCCACGGTTCTCTCGAATCGCGGGGCTTCTTGGTCGCAGGGGCCATAAGCCGAGTTCTGTTGCGGGGGCGGTCGCCCGCTTCCCGCCGGTGGTCATTCCTCTAGGGCTCGCGTCGCCGCGCGCCTCCAGCAGTCAACCCGGAGACATCGGGCGGGCAGCCCTCTCGCGGCCCCGTCACGCGTCGCCGCGCGCCGATTCCGCATCGCCTCCTGCTTGACCTTGCTCCGGGTGGGGTTTGCCTTGCCGCTTCCGTTACCGGGAGCGCGGTGGTCTCTTACACCACCTTTTCACCCTTACCGCGCAGCCCCGAGGGGAGGCGCGGTGGTCCGTTCTCTGTGGCACTTTCCTCGAAGTCACCTTCACCGGGCGTTACCCGGCACCCAGCCCTGCGGAGCTCGGACTTTCCTCCGACGGCGCCCCCTCTCGCGAAGGAGCCCGCCGGCGATCACCTGTCCCGCTGCGGCGCGCGCAACGTACTCGAACGCGGCCGAATGGGAAGCCCGAACACGCACGCCGGCGGTCGCGACCCCACGCGCGTCGCCGCATGTCCTCCTTTCCGGATCACGCGGTACGATGGTCGAGCGGGAGGCTGCGCTGTCGTCGCTGTGGACGGCGGCACGCTCTTGCCGCCGCGAGCGCGCCGCGCCATGGGCTGAGGTGATATCAGGGGATCGATCCGCCGCGCGTCGGGTCGATCGAGCTTCCAGGATCCCGGATGACCCGACCTTCGGACGAGCTGCTGCCGATCGTGACGGTCTCGCTGTTCGACCGCGAGGAGATCGCCGGTCTCGTTTTCTCTGCGCTCGACGGCTCCGTCGCGCTGGTGCCCGTGAACGAGCTGCCCGACGGCGGACGCTCGTTCGTGCTGGAGCTGCGCTCGCCGGATCGACCGAAGCCGCTGATGCTCGCCGGGGAGCTCGCCGGCGATCCCGCGGGCGGCTTCTGCCCGATGTTCCTGAAGCCGGTGGACGCGACGAACGCGGAGGAGCTGCTCACGTTCCTCGGCAGCGTGAGCGAGCGCTCCGAGACGCTGCTGGAGAAGGACGGGGCGCGATCGGCGCGCGCGCACATGCGCATCCTCACGCCGCGCGCGTCGCTCCCGCCGCCGAGCCCGCCGGTCACGGGGACGGATCGCCGCGCGCTGATGCCCGCGATGGAGCTGCCGGATCCGGCGACGGCGCCGCCCGCGCGCGAGCAGCGCATGCCGATCTTGCCGGGCATCCCGGACACGTCGAGCGTGATCGACGGCCGCCACCGCTCGGGCCCGGCGACGGCGAACGCGCGCGGCTCCGGTCGAGCGGCGCCGCTGCCGCGCGAGGAGGCGCCGGAGGAGCACGACGCGCCCGCCCACCGCGACGGCGGCAAGAACGCGATCACGCTCCAGTCGATCCCCGGATCGACCACGCCGGTGGAGGCGCCGCCGCAGGTCGCGGTGATCGAGCGGACCGCGCGCGTCGATCGCGCCGATCCCGGTGAGCGCTTCGTGAAGCCGGAGCCCGCGCCCCCCACGATGCCGGTCCCGCCGCCGACGGTGCCGCGCGTGGGCCCGCCGAACCTCACCTGCGCGGAGCCCGACTCGCGCTCCTCGGGGCCTCCGAGCGTGACGCGCGATCCGCTCATCGGGCGCTCGCTCGGCGGCAAATACACGATCTCGGCGCTCATCGGCGCGGGCGGCGCGGGCAGCGTGTACCGCGCGCGCCACGTGATGCTGCAGAAGGACATCGCCATCAAGGTGATGCACCCGTCGCTGCGGAAGGACCCGACGTTCGGCGCGCGGTTCCACGCGGAGGCGCTCGCGGCGAGCAAGCTCGATCACCCGAACGTGCTGCGCGTGATCGACTACGGCGAGGAGCCGGACGGCCTGCTCTACATCGCGATGGAGCTGCTCGTCGGCACCGAGCTGCGCACGCTGCTCTGGCAAGGGCGCATGCCGCTCTCGCGCGCGCTCGACATCACGTGCCAGATCTGCGCGGCGCTCTCCGCGGCGGCGGAGGTCGGCATCGTCCACCGCGACATCAAGCCCGAGAACGTCGTCATCACGTCCTCGCGCGACGACGAGGGCGACACGGTCGATCTCGTGAAGGTGTGCGATTTCGGGCTCGCGCAGATCGTGAAGAGCGGCGAGAGCAAGGCGACCTCGTACGTCGCCGGCACGCCCGAGTACATGTCCCCCGAGCAGGTGCGCGGCGAGGAGCTCGACGGCCGATCCGACATCTACGCGGTCGGCATCGTGCTGTACGAGCTGCTCACCGGCCGCGTCCCGTTCGAGTCGGAGGTCGCGGTGGAGATCCTCCGCGCGCACCTGCAGAAGCCGGTCGTCCCGCCGAGCAAGGTCGCGAAGGACGTCGACCCCGAGGCGGAGGCGATCGTGCTGCGGACGCTCGCGAAGGACCGCGCGCAGCGCCCCGGCACCGCCCGTGAGGTCCGCGCCGAGCTGCGCGCGATCCTGGAGCGGCTGCGGAGGCCCGCGCCCGCGGTGGCGAACGTGCCCACGCCCGCGGCGGCGCCGATCGAGGACCCGGCCTCGGCGTTCGGCGAGATGCTGATGGCGCTGACGTCGGCGGTGGCGCGCGCCCCGCACGAGGGGCACACGAGCGTGACCGGCGCGGGCCAGCCGATCACCGGCCCCGTGCACCCCGAGCACACGCGCGCGCTCGTGCGGCTCGTGAACGCGACGCGCACGCCGCTCGCGGGCCGCGGCGAGATCACGATCGCGCAGCGCGATCCGCGCGAGCCGGAGCTGCTCGTGTACACCGGCCTCGGGGAGCTGCTCGATCTTCGGCGCGTGGTGCCGGTCGGCGTCGCGGAGGGGTATGCGCCGCGGCTCGCGGAGTCGCTCGGGCGGAGGCACGTCGTCTCTCTCACGCTGCGCGAGGGCGTCTCCGAGGCGGACCTCACCGACGCGATCGAGATGCTCGCGGGCCCCGACGTCTCCGCGGACGCGCTGCGGCTCGATTTCCTGTCGCGCGGCCTGCCGGGCGTGTCGGTGCTCTTCCTGGAGGAGATGCTCGGCAAGGCGCGCAAGCTCCCGTGGAACGTGGACCTCTGCCTGTCGCGGATGGCGCGCGATCTGCGGGCGCTCCCTCTCCTCCGAGGCATCACGGAGGAGGGGATGCGCTCGCAGCGCGCGGTGATCGTCGAGGCGGCGACGCACGTGCTGGAGCGCGCGGAGGACGTGCGCGTGGTCCTGGAGAGCTCCGATCTCGTCGCGGCCAGCGTCGCGCACGTGCCCGAGCTGGAGGCGTTCGATCTCCGCGAGACGATCGTGGCGTCGCTCGGGTGGTCGCTCGCGGTGGCGACGGCGCGCCTCCTGATGTCGACGGTGACGCGCGCCGCGTCGCACCCGCCGCCCGCGGAGGTGCACTCGAATTTGCGCGCGCTGCTCGCGCCGTTCGCGTCGCGCTTCCTCCACGCGCGCGCCGACGAGACGGACGAGCTGCTCCGCGCGATGATCGTCGCGCGCCTCGTGGAGATCCCGGATCTCCCGCGGGATCTGCAGGAGGCGGTGGCGGCGGATCGCCTCGCGCAGGCGATGGCGACCGATCCGGACCTCCTCTTCCGCCGGCTCGCGGCGGCGAAGGATCTGGTGCGGTACGGCGACGAGATCGCGGCGGCGTCGCGCGCGCTCGCGTCGCTGGCGAAGGCGGGGGACGCGCGCACGCCTGGTGGTGGTGGTGGCGGCCTGCCGCGCTCGCGCGGGGAGCCCGCCGGCGGACGGTACACGGGAAGGCCTGGCGGCGAGCGCGGTCTCGTCGCTCGGCGACGAGACCCGCGCTCGCCGCCCTCGCCGACGCGCCTTTGCCCGCCCCGTCGCGCAACGAGAGCCCGCGCGCGCCGTGCTGGCGCAGCTCGGAGCCGGCGCGGCGCGCGCCCTCTTGAACGCGCGCGTCCGCGGCGGCGGCGCCGAGCCCTTCCCGCGGCCTCGCTTCGTGGCGGCGCTCCGCGAGGTGGGCCGCCCGGCGCTCCCGGCGATCGGCGAGCACCTCTCGCGCATCGATCCCGAGAGCGACGACGCGAACACCGAGGCCGGCGCGGCGTTCGCGGAGGACCTCTTGCGCGCGCTCCCGGACGCCTCCGACGAGGCGCTCGGCCGCGTGGTCGCCCGCTTCCTCCGTCACCTCACGCCGGCGGTGCGTCGCGCGGCTGCGACCGGGTTGCCGTCGCTCCTCGGCGCGCGCGCGAAGCCGTCGCTGATGCACGCGATCGACGACATCGACGAGGGCGTGCGCGCGGCGGCCTTCGCGGGCATGCGCGTGATCCACGGCGTCGACGAGGCGGTGGTCGCGCGCGTGGAGCAGGTGCTCCTCGGCGGCGCCCCCGCGAGCGACGAGCTCCGAGCCAGCGCCGCGGGCGCCCTCGCGGAGGTGACGGACGCCGCGCGCCCCGCCGCGATCCAGCTCCTCACGCGCGCGGTCCGCCCGAAGCCCCGCAGCGTGCTCAGCCTCTTCAAGAACTCGGACGACGGCGAGGCGCTCCTCGTGACGACGACGGTCGCGCGCGTCCTCTTGCTGATCGGCGGCCCCGCCGGCCGCAAGGAAGTGGAAGCGCGAGCGAGCGTCGCGAAGGGCGAGGTGAGGAAGGTCCTCTTCGGCCTGCTCGGACTGAAGGCTTAGCGGTCGTCACCCGCGGGGGAGTGGAACGAGGGGGCGGAGCCCCCTTGTAAAGTCCCGCGAAAAATCAGGCGTTCCGCAGATCAGGCGCCGCTCTTCGACCTACAGCGCCCGCGTGAGCGCGCGACCGAGGTCGCCTCCGGGCATGTGCTTCGAGGCGACGTTGCGGACGCGCTGCACGAGATCGTTCAGCTCGCGCTGCGGGAGCGTGCGGCCGCGGGTGCTGCGCGCGCGCGTCGGCGAGGAGGCGCGCTCGCAGAAGAACGTGCGGCAGCCGAGCGGACGCGCCGCGTACACCGCGCACTTGCCGGTGTGATCGAGCAGCGGGCACGTGCGCTCGTCCGCCGCCATCGCGAGCCGCCGCTTCTTGTCGTGCGCGGCCGCCTCCACGCCGAGCGGCTCCGCCCCGCGGAACGCGCGCGCCCCGCCGATGCGCGCGAGCTCCCGCTTCACCGCGGCGATCTCGATCGACGTCACGTACGGCTCGCGCCCGGTGATCCCGAAGCGGCAGCACTCCGTCGACGCGGGGCACGACCAGTCCGCGAGCAGCGCCGCGGCGTCCTCGTAGATGGCGAACAGCTCATCGAAAAGAGCCTGTTCCGTAGGCTCGCGGAGATTTTCGTTTCTTCGTTTCTTTTGCACGCTTGACATGGTGGAGAGCGAGCGATAGAAGCACGCCTCGCCGCTGCGGGAGTAACTCAGTGGTAGAGTGCAACCTTGCCAAGGTTGACGTCGCGGGTTCAAGTCCCGTCTCCCGCTCCAGCACGACCCACCTCGGAAACGAAGCGCGCCCCCTCGAAACGGGCGCGCTTCGCGTTTTGTCCCCCCGCATCGCCGAGAGAGGGCGGTCTCAGTGCCAGGCGCCGGCGGATTGAACCGGCTGGCCCGTGCGGTCGTGCTCGTCGAGCAGCGCCTTCGCGCGGGGGACGCAGTCGTTGCACGCCGCCCACGTCGAGCCGTGCTTGCAGCGGACGTACGTGGCCGTCGCCGGGGCATCGAACTGGTGCGGGTCGAGGTGGATGCCGCACGCGACGCAGTGGATGTGCTGCTCTTGGGCAGCCGGCGTCGCGCGGTTGGGGTTCAGAGCCTTTCGCTCGCGTTTCGTCAGCGTCTTCTCGCGCTTCATGGCTCCGCCGAGTAACAGACGAGCCGCCGCGGCGCCATCCCAAACCGGACGCGCGCGGCCGGTCCTGTGATACGCATGGGGCCCCGATGTCCGCTCCTCTTCACGAACGGCTGCGGCTGCTGGCCAGCTCGCTCGAACGTCAGTTCCTCGGCAAAGACGAGATCATCCGGCTGCTCCTCATCGCGGTCGTCGCGGGTGAGCACGCCGTGCTGCTCGGGCCGCCGGGCACCGCGAAGAGCGCGCTCATCCGCTCGCTCGCGGAGCTGATGCAGGCCCGCTACTTCGAGTACCTGCTGACGCGCTTCACCGAGCCGAACGAGATCTTCGGGCCTGTCGACATCGCCGCGTTCCGCGACGGCCAGTACCGCCGCAACACCGCCGGCATGCTGCCCGAGGCGGAGATCGTCTTCCTCGACGAGGTGTTCAAGTCGAACAGCGCCATCCTCAACGCGCTGCTGACGCTCCTCAACGAGCGCAAGATGACGAGCGGCGGCCAGGTGATCCGCGTGCCGCTCATCAGCGTGTTCGCCGCCTCGAACGAGGTGCCGGGGGACGAGACGCTCAACGCGATCTTCGACCGCTTCCTCCTGCGCGTGCACTCGGACAACCTCGACGCGTACCACTTCAGCGAGCTGCTCCAGCGCGGCATTCAGCTCGAGATCCGGCAGATGGCGAACGAGAGGCAGCAGCCGCTCGTCGCCGCGCGGGAGCTCGCGGATCTCGGCAAGGCCTTCGGCGCGCGGATGAACTTCGGCGACGCGTTCCTGTCGACGTACAAGGGCCTCGTGTTCCAGATCCGCGCGGAGGGCGTGTCGCTCAGCGATCGCCGCGTGGTGAAGCTCCTCAAGCTCTTCGCGGCGAGCGCCTACCTCGACGGCCGCACCCAGACGGACGCGAGCGACTTCTTCGTGCTCAAGCACATCTGGAACAACCAGGATCAGGCGGCGATCCTCGAAGGGATCGTGCAGCCCGAGCTGGAGGCCTTCTTCCGCGAGCACCCGGATCGTCGCCGCGTGGGCGCGCTCGGCGTCGGCGTGGAGGCGCTGGCCGCAGAGATCGATCGCATCCGCCAGATCCTCACGGGCGGCGCGGCGCTCGGCGACGTGCAGCTCTTCAGTCAGCTGAAGGCGCTCGGCGAGATCAAGACGGCGCTCGCCGGCATCCCGGATCCGCGCGCGCGAGAGCTGGAGGCCCGCGTCGGCCAGCTCCTGGAAGCCTCCTTCCGGAGCGGCCGCTTCGCGCAGATCTGAGCTAACGAGACGACCGCGCTCGCGACGCAGGCTTCGGCGCGCGAGCACCGTCACCGCGCGGCGCCGGCTTACCGGTGCGAGCCGGCGGCGCATCCCCCCGCGGCGGCCGAGCGTCCCGTGAATCCCGCGGCGGCCGAGCATCTCGTGAATCCCGAGCGTCCCCACGCGGAGCACGCGCATCCCGCGGAGCCCTCGCGTCTTCACGAGGCGCCGGCTTGCCGCGCGTGGGCCGCGATTCACCGCGCGCCTGCACCTTGCCGAACACGCGGCCGCCCTGCGCCGACGACTCCGCGGAGCGCACGCGTTTCGGCACGCCGAACTCCTCGCGCAGATCCTTGAGCTCCGACACCGTGAGGAACCGCCACTGTCCCGGCCGCAGATCGTCGCTCGTGATCCCCGCGAACGAGAGCCGCGCGAGCCGCATCACCGGGAACCCGGTCGCCTCGCCCATGCGGCGGATCTGCTGGTTGCGCCCCTCGTGGATCGTGATCTCGAACCACGTCTTGTCCTCTTCGTGACGGAGGAAATGCATGTGCGCCTTGTGCGTGCGCCCGTCCTCCAGCTCGACGCCGTCCGCCCAGCGATCGAGGTCCGCCTCCTCCATCAAGCCGGACACCTTCACGACGTACGTCTTCGGCACGCCCTTCTTCGGGTGCAGCAGCCCCTGCGAGAACTCGCCGTCGTTCGTCGCGAGCAGCACGCCGCTCGTCGCGAAATCGAGCCGCCCCACGGGGAACACGCGCGTGCCCACGTTCTCCAGCAGCTCCGCCACGGACGGGCGCCCTTCCGGATCGCTCAGCGTGGACACGACGTTGCGTGGTTTGTGGAGGACGACGTACACGGGCGCGGGCGCGGTGATGCGCTTGCCGTCGACCTCGATCTTGTCCTCGCGTGGATCGGCCTTGGCGCCGAGCTCGGTGACGACGCGCCCGTTCACGCGGACGCGCCCCCCGGTGACGAGCTCTTCGGCGGCGCGACGCGAAGAAATCCCTGCGCGCGCGATGATCTTCTGGAGTCGCTCCTGCATCGTTCTGGTATCCATACTCGGATGCGACGCGTGGACAAACCCTGGGGGTTCGAGATCATCTGGGCGGAGACCGCCCGCTACGTGGGCAAGGTGCTCCATATCCACGCGGGGCACCGCCTTTCGCGGCAGTATCACCGGGTGAAGGAGGAGACGCTCCTGCTCCAGGCCGGCGAGATGGATCTGGAGGTCGGCCCCGCCGAGTCGATGGAGGTGCGCCGCATGAAGCAGGGCGACGTCTTCCACGTCCTCCCAGGCACGATCCACCGCATGATCGCCGTGACCGACGTCGAGGTGGTGGAGGTATCGACCCCCGAGCTCGACGACGTCGTCCGCCTCGAAGACGTCTACGGCCGCGAAGGAACCAGCGCCGCGTAGCGCAAATTCGCCGCGATTCTTGGGGGATTTACAAGGGGGCGCTGCCCCCTCGTATCACTCCCCCGAAGTCGGACTCCCGTCACGTGAGCGGCCCGCCGTAATGGAGGATCTCCATGCGCAGCGCCGCCCCGTGATCGAGGAGGAGCCGCACGAGCGCCGCGTCGTCCTCCGCCACCACGCCGATGTGCGCGTCCTCGGGCCGCGCGTACGGCTGGAGCGTCTCCAGCATCACGCGCGCGAACGATGGATCCGCGAGGCGAAATGGGAACGCCCCCGGGAAGCGCGGATCGAAGCTCGCGACGCCCACGCGCAGGTCCTCCGGCGCGCTCGGATCGACGAGGCGAGCGACGGCGCGCCCCGGAACCTTGCGGCTCGCGGCGAGGCTCCCGGCCGGCATCCCGAACGCGGCGTCGAGGGCGGCGTCCTCGTGCGGCTCCGCGAGGCGACCGTGCACCTCGCGCGAAGGCGACGGCAGCGTCGGCACCGCCGACCACGGCACGTGCAGCGAGGCCGACGCGTACTCGCGGATCATCCCGACGCTCTCGTAGAGACGAACCGCCGGCGTGTTGTCGGGCTTCACGTTGAGGCACCACCGCGCGCACCCGGCCCCTCGAAACACATCCGCGAGCGTGGCCATCACCGCGCCCCCGATGCGCTCGCCGCGCCGCGCCGGGTCGACCACGACGTGCCGCACGTAGCCCGTGTCCCCGAGGACCTGGTGATACGAGTACGCGACGACCTCGCCCGCGGCGTCTTCGTAGATCCGCATCGTGGGCGCGATGGACGCCTCCCACGCGTCGCGGCCCGGGATCGGATCGCCGGTCGCGAGCTCGACGAAGAGGCGCGTGAACGTGGGGTAATCGGTGGGGACGGCGGGGCGTGAGCGATGGCGCGGCGACACGCCGCGAGCGTACCGCTACTTCTTGGGCGCGGGCTTCTTCGCGTCGGCCTTCTTCGCGTCGGCGTCGGCCTTGTCGGCGTCGGCCTTGTCGGCGGCTTCGTCCTTCGCGGCCTCGGCGGCGGTCGCGGCCTCGTTCGCCTTCTGCGTCTCTTCGGCCTTCTTGGCCGCCTTCGCGGCCTCCTCTTCGTCCTTCTTGCGGTCGGCCTCTTCGAGCTTGCGGCGCTGCTCGTTGTCGTGGTCCCAGCGGTCGACGCGCTCGTCCCCGTCCACGTCGACGCCCATCCGTTCGAGCTGACCGTCGTGGTAAATCTCCCAGATGTCGGCCTTGCCGTCGTAGTTGTTGTCGCGCTTCACGCGGGCGAGCTTGCCGCCGGAGTAGAACTTCCACTCGTCGGGGTTGCCGTCGCGGTTGTTGTCGAGGCGCACCTCCGCGAGGTGCCCCTTCGAGAAGGTGATCCACGTGTCGATGCGGCCGTCGAAGTTGGCGTCCGCCTCTTCTCGCAGGCTCTCGCCCTTGTCGTTGTAGTGGCGGACCACGTCCTTCACGCCGTCGAAGTTCGTGTCGATCTCACGGCAGATGAGCACCTTCTGCCGATCCTCCGCGCTCCCGACGAGCTGGTACACGCGGCGCACGTTGGGCTGGATGCTGCCGGGGCCCGCGGTCTCGCTGGCCTCGCGATCCGCTTTGCCCTTCCAGTCGCACATGCTGCGGTCGTCGATCTGCCCGCTGACGAGGCGCTTCTGATCGACCTTCGGCTGCGCGGCCTTGAAGCCGCCCTCATCCGCGGTCGCGCAACCGGCGGCGAACGCGAGCGATACGAGAGAGACGGAGAGGAGGAGCGAACGCATGACGGACCTCACGGGGTGGGAGCGGGGGCGGGGGTGTTTGCCGGAGCCGTCGCGGTTCCGTTCGGCGCGTTGGCGGGCGCGGAGTCGCTCGGGGAAGGGGAGGCGGCAGGAGCCGTCGTGGATCCGCTGGGCGCGGCCGTCGGAGCGGCGGTGGCGGTGGCCCCGGGCGGAGGCGCGCCGACGCCGGTCTGCACCTTGCCGTCGTTGCAGAGGTCCACTTGCTGGTCCGCGTCGGGCTTGCCGTCCGCGTTGTGATCGACCGCGACGATGGCGCACTTGGGCCGCGCGGGATCGTAGAACTGCCACCACTGATCGATGATCGCGTCGCCGTCGGAGTCGCGCTCGCGGCGGACCAGGACGCCGTTCTGGTAGTAGTCCCAGGTGTCGATCTTGTCGTCGAAGTTGGTCTCGCGCTGGTTCTCGACGAGCTGGCCGTCCTTCAGGATCGAGATCTGATCGGGCCGGCCGTCGCGATCGAAGTCGGCCTCGCGCCGCCGCTCCTGGCCCTTCTCGTCGTAGTAGATGTACACGTCCACGGCGCCGTCGAAGTTCAGGTCGACGATCCGGCACGCCTCGCGGCCGTCCTTCATGACGTGAACGATGTCCGGACGGCCGTCGTTGTTCACGTCGACGGTCTTCGAGTCGCCGCCGGGCGAGCAGTCGTCGTGATGGAACGACACGTCGCGCTGCCGGTTGTCCGCGGCCGAATCCGCGTGGGCGTTGCCGTTGTCCGGGGTCACGCACGCGGCGCCGGTCGCGACGAGCGCGATCCCCAAACACGAACCGATCAGGCGAAGCGAAGTCGCGGCCGAAGCGAGGCCGGAGAGGAACGGAATGCGCACGGGCGAAGCTTAGTCCGCCGCGGAAATGCGGACAAGCAACGCAAACGTGCCGAGAACGCTGGCCGCCGGCGCAATGATCTGCAATTCCGAGGGCTTCGAAGGCGCTCTCCGACCGTGCAGATTGACAACACACGTACCAGCATCTAGGGTAACGCCTTGTCAGGACGTCGATGTTCTGGCCCACACGCAGCGGCGAGATGTCGCCCGTCGCTCGCGTGCGTTGTTGACCCGATTGGCCGGCGTGACATGTCGCGGAAGAAAGTCTCGACGACCATCTACATCACGCCCGAGCAGGCGGAGCGGCTGAAGCTGCTGCACGACCGCTCGAAGGTGCCGATCGCCGTCTACATCCGCGAGGGGATCGACATGGTGCTCAAGCACTACGAGCACCTCCTGCCCGGTCAGATCTCGCTCGACGCGGTGGCCTCCGCGCCGCCGTCGCCGGCCGGTGCGAAGAAGTCCACCCCTTCGACGCCGTCGGGCGCAGGCAGCTGACGCCGCGTCCGATTCACCTCCACCGAACCCCTCCACCCATCGTTGCACTTGGCGCCGGCGCCCCCGCCGCGCTAAGGAGCGGCCCCTTCTCGTCCCTGCCAGCCGCCGATGCCCGCCGACATTTCGCTGATTCGCAACTTCTCCATCATCGCGCACATCGACCACGGAAAGTCGACGCTCGCGGACCGCATCCTCGACGCCACCGGCGCGCTCAGCGACCGGGAGAAGCAGGACCAGTTCCTCGACAAGATGGACCTGGAGCGAGAGCGCGGCATCACGATCAAGGCGCAGACCGTCCGCCTCACGTACAAGGCGAAGGACGGCAAGACGTACACGATCCACCTCATCGACACGCCAGGTCACGTCGACTTCAACTACGAGGTGTCCCGCAGCCTTCAGGCGTGCGAGGGCGCGCTGCTCGTCGTCGACGCGTCGCAGGGCGTGGAGGCGCAGACGCTCGCGAACGTGTTCCTCGCGCTCGACAACAACCTCGAGATCATCCCGGTCCTGAACAAGATCGACCTCCCCTCGGCGGATCCCGAGAAGACGAAGCGCGAGGTCGAGGACGTGGTCGGGCTCGACTGCTCGGAGGCGATCCTCGCGAGCGCGAAGACCGGCGTCGGCATCCCGGACATCCTCGAGGCCGTCGTGAAGCGCGTCCCGGCGCCGAAGGGCGATCCGAACGCTCGCCCGCGCGCGCTCATCTTCGACTCCTGGTACGACCCGTACCGCGGCGCCGTCGTGATGGTCCGCATGATCGACGGGTACCTCCGGCGCGGTCAGAAGATCCGCTTCCTCGCGACCGGCCGCGACTACGAGCTCACCGAGATCGGCGTGTTCGACCCGCATCCGCGGCCGCTCGAGGAGCTCGGGCCCGGGGAGGTCGGCTTCCTCGTCGGCAACATCAAGAGCGTCGTCGACACCAAGATCGGCGACACCGTGACCGACGCGGGCAAGCCCGCCACCGTGCCGCTGCCCGGCTTCAAGGAAGTGAAGCCGATGGTGTTCGCGGGCATCTTCCCGACCGACTCGGCGCAGTACGAAGATCTCCGCGACGCGCTCACGAAGCTCAACCTCAACGACGGCGCGTTCGTCTTCGAGCCGGACACGTCGGAGGCGCTCGGCTTCGGCTTCCGGTGCGGCTTCCTCGGGCTCCTCCACATGGAGATCATCCAGGAGCGCCTGGAGCGCGAGTACAACCTCGACCTCATCACCACCGCCCCGAGCGTCGTGTACCACGCGTACATGAACGACGGGGAAATGAAGCACATCGAGAACCCCGCGAAGCTCCCGCCCTCGAACCTGATGTCGCGCATCGAGGAGCCGATCTACCGCGTGACGATCCACGTGCCGGCCGCGTACGTCGGCGCCGTCCTCGCGCTCTGCCAGGAGCGCCGCGGGGAGCAGAAATCGCTTCAGTACGCGAGCTCCGACCGCGTCATCATCACGTACGATCTGCCGCTCAGCGAGGTCTTGTTCGACTTCCACGACAAGCTGAAGAGCCTGTCGCGCGGCTACGCGTCGATGGACTACGAGCTCGTGGGGTACCGGGCGGACGACCTCGTGAAGCTCGACATGCTCGTGAACGGCGATCCGCTCGACGCGCTCAGCGTGATCGTGCACCGCGACAAGGCGTTCACGCGCGGCCGCGACCTCGCCGTGAAGCTGAAGGACATCGTGCCGCGCCAGCAGTACGAGGTCGCGATCCAGGCAGCCCTCGGATCCAAGGTGATCGCGCGCACCACCGTGAAGGCGCTCCGCAAGGACGTCATCGCGAAGTGCTACGGCGGCGACATCAGCCGAAAGCGCAAGCTCCTCGAGAAGCAGAAAGAGGGCAAGAAGCGCATGAAGATGGTCGGCTCCGTGGAGATCCCGCAGGAGGCCTTCCACGCGATCCTCAAGGTCGAGTGATCCTCCTCGTCTGATCGGGGCGAACCGCCTCGCGTCTCGCACATCTTTCACGTCCGCTCCCCTTTGCGTTCCGTCGCGGGTTGTTGCATGCCTTGGGCCGCATGCCGCCCCGCCGCGCGCCCGCACCCACCTCCCGAGGCTCCGTTCCGGACGCTCCGGGAGCGCGTGTGCCCACGCCTCTTCCGCCGCGCACGCTCGCGGACGGCCCCGCTCCGCGCAGCGCGACGCCTCCGCCGCGTCCCGTGATCGAGCCGGCTCCACGTGTCGCGACGCCTCTGCCGCGCGCCGTTTCGGACGGGGCGGCTCCACGTGTCGCGACGCCTCTGCCGCGCGCCGTTTCGGACGGGGCGGCTCCTCGCGCTGCGACGCCTCCGCCGCGTCCCGTGACGGACGGGGCCGGGCCGCGGATCGTGACGCCGCGGCCCCCGCGCACGCTGGTCGACGGCGCTCGCGCGGCGCCCTCGGCGCAACGAACCGAGGGGCCTCGCGGCGTGACGCCGCCTCCTCCGCGCACGCAGGTCGCGGATCCGCCCGCCGCGCCGCCTCCTCCGCGCGCGTTCGTCGACGACGACCTGCCGGATCTCGAAGACCCCGCGTACTACCCCAAGCCGACGCCGCAACGACCGTCGGTGGGCGAGCGGCTCCGCGGCGTGATCGATCGCATCCCGCTCGCGAAGGTGGCGATCGCGCTCGGCGCGATGGCGCTCCTGAGCTCGGTCATCCTCCTCGCGATCCGGCTCCGCGGCGCGCACGGCGGGGACGGGAGCTCCAGCGGCAGCGGCAGCAGCGACGGCCCCGCGGCGTCCGGCACAGGCTCGCTCGGCGCCGCCGCCGCGCCTCCGTCGACCGTGGGCCAGTCCGCGACGCCGATCACGCAGCCGACCGACCAGCCGATGCTGGGCGTGAAGAGCTTCGTGACGCCCGTGTATTCAGAGCCGCGCGAGTCGTCGAAGAAGCTCGGTTATCTCCGCGTCGGCGCGAAAGTGGCGCGCTCGCAGGAGCCCGCCGGCAAGGCGGACTGCCCCGGTGGCTGGTACCAGATCCACCCGAAGGGCTATGTCTGCGCCGGAGAGGACGCGACGATCGACATGGAGGATCCCATGTTGAAGGCCGCCGCGAAGCGCCCCGATCTCAAGGCGCCGATGCCGTATCGCTACGCCTTCGTGCGCGCCGTTCTGCCCATGTACCTCCGCGTCCCCACCGCGGACGAGCAGTTCAAGAGCGAGTTCAAGCTCCAGGAGCACCTCGATTGGTACAAGGAGAACGAGGCGTCGATCTCCAAGCCGATCCTCGGCGCGTGGGACGTTCCCATCGACGATCGCGGCGTCGCCATCCCCGGCAAGAAGGTCGGCGAGATCGGCAATGGCAAGAACTCCCTGGAAATCGGCCTCGGCCAGCTCCTCGGGGGCGACTCGGAGGACGATCCCGTCCCGTTCTGGCTCGAAGGCGGCAAGCGCCTCGTCGCGAACGTCAGCGACTACAAAACGAAGGGGTTCGAGATCTTCGCGGACCGCGCGCGCCGCCACACCGGCCTGTCCTTGATTGGCTCCTTCGTGACGGGGGAAGAGTCGCTCCACCGCAGATTCGCGATCACGACGGACATGCGCCTCGTGCCGGCCTCCAAGATCAAGGCGGACACCGGATCTCCGTGGCACGGAGTCGAGCTGTCGGACGAATTCACGCTGCCGCTCGCCTTCGTGCGCACGCAGGGGGCCAAGATCTACAAGATCGTCAAAGGCAAGGTGGAGTCGGCGGGGGAGGCCGACTGGCGCTCCATTCACCAGCTCACCGGCAAGATGCGCACGGTCGAGGGCGTCAAGTACTACCGCACCAAGGACCGCTACTGGCTCCATCAACAGGACGTCGGCCTCGCCGTCGCGCCCGAGTCGTGGCCCAAGGACGCGGACCAGGGCAAGAAGTGGATCGAGGTCTCGATCGCCAACCAGACGCTGGTGCTCTGGGAAGGAAAGCGGCCTGTATACGCCACGCTGATCTCCTCCGGAAAGGCCGGCCTCGCGGACCCGAAGACCACGACCGCGACGGTGCGCGGCGTCTTCCACATCCGCAACAAGCACATCTCCGCGACGATGGACTCCAACGAGTCGTCGAGCGTCGGCGGGAAGGCCAACACGAGCTACGTCTCGAAGGGCGACGACGACGACAAGGACGATGACGGCAAGCCGAGCGCGCCGAAGCAGCCGAAGGCGCAGGCGCCGGCCAAGGGCGACGCGCCGAAGCCCAAGGGCGGAAAGGACGCGAAGGCCCCCGCGAAGGCCGCCGGAAAGGACGCGAAGGCCCCCGCGAAGCCCGCCGGAGGGAAGCCCGAGCCGAAGATCGGAGATCCGGACTACGTGCCTCACAAGGGCGACGGCATCTACGGCGTCACCGTGCGGCGCGGACACGGCACCTACCAGCTCCGCGACGTGCCTTACATCCAGTATTTCGAGAGCGGCTATGCGCTCCACGTGGCCTACTGGCACGACGTGTTCGGCACGCCGCGCAGCCACGGGTGCATCAACCTCTCTCCGGTCGACGGACACCGCATCTTCCTCTGGACGGAGCCGGCCGTTCCCGAGGGCTGGCACGCCATCAACACCGGCGAGGATATGGGCGAGGGGACGACCGTGATCGTCCACGAGTGAGGCCCTCCGCGCGACGCATGAGCCGCCTCCTCGCGCTCCGACTGCCGGTCTTTGTCGCGCTGGCTGCGTGGCTCTCGGTGGGGTGCGTCGATAGCGCGCCGCCTCCTCACGTAGGGCAGGCTCCGCGGCCGCCTGTCACCGCGCCGCCGCCCCCGGTGCCGCCGCCTGCGCCTGCGCCCGTCGCGCCGCCTGCGCCTGCGCCCGCGGCCGACCCTGTGGAGCTGGACCGGCCGCTCGTGCTCGGGGCCGCGGACACGGCGCTCGCGCTGCACGCGGGGCGTGTCGTGGTCGATATCGATGTACCGGCGTCCTCGTTCGTGTCGGTGGGCGTGTTCGGTCCGCAGCGCGCGCTGCTCGGCTTCGAGATCGTGGAGGTGCGCCGCGCCGCCCTGGAGCCGCCCGCGAGCCCCGCGGAGAGTGCCAGTCTCGACACGACGCCCCCCGCAGCCACGCCCCCCACAGTCCCGACGTCCGCAGTCCCGATGTCCGCAGTCCCGATACCGGCAGTCCCGCCACCCACCGTGGACACCGCCGCGATGGACAGCGCCTTGTCGCACCTGCGCGCGCACCGGCCGCTCGATGAGGACGGGCTCCTCCCGCGGATCGTGTCGTTTCGCTCCCTCCCCGAGGCCATCACGATTCGCGTGCTCGTGGACGCAGCCGAAGACGTCGAGATCCGCCGCGTGGCCGCCCCGCTCACCGGGCCGGAGCCCCTGCCGGAGAAGGGGAGACGCTACCGGCCCGCGCAGGCCCCGAGCATCGGATTCCCGGCGCCCGTCTCGCGCGATGAAGGCTTCTTCCTCCAGTCGGCCGCGCGGTACCAGTTCGCCCGCACCGACGTGATCGCCTCTCTCCTGCGGGCGTTTCAGCGCACCCGCGCCAAGTTCAAGCGCGATCCGATCGCCATCGCCGACATCAGCCAGTGGGACGGCGTGCGCCCCGCGACCGACCTCGGCAAGCCGCGCCACATCAGCCACGAAGGCGGCCGCGACGTCGATCTGGCCCTCGCGGCGAACGACGAGGAGCCCTCCACGGTCCGCGCGCATTGCACGGGCGTCCTCATCGAGGAGACGACCCAGGGGTGCGGCCCCGGCACGGTGCGCGGCTTCGACGCCCAGCGAATGGCGTACTTCCTTGGTGCCTTGTTCGAGACGTCGCCCCCCGTCGAGAAGATCTTCGTCGACGACGTCTATCTCCGCGAGCTGCGCAAGGCCGCGGAGCGCCTCCACGACAAGCGTGTGCTGAAGGACGCCGGCTTCGAGGGCCTCTCCGACGACGCGATCGTCCGCGCCTCCCCGTGGCACACCGACCACCTCCACGTGCGCTTCGCGGGCCCGCCGGGCAAGCCCGCCTTCTGATGTCCTCCGTTCCGTCGGGATGCGACGTGATCCACTGAATACCTCGCTGGGTCCGCCGCGCCTTCATTGAATCTCGCCGGATTCAATCAAAACGCGACTCGGCACAAGGTTTTCTTGAGGGGAGGCCGCGGCTCTGTCATACCCCGTGCGTCGCGGGCCTTCGCGGCTCGCGTGCCTTGCAATTGCAAGGTCGGGCGCCCTTGCGCCCTTCCCCTTGTACGTGCCTCTTCGGCCCGTGAACGGAGGAGATCATCATGGGTGAAATGGTCAAGAGCTTCCCGAACCAGGGAATCGACGTCACGCCCGCACGCCAGGTTCCGCCGACCCCGGCGCAGCCGGGCGATGTCACCGGCCAGGTCGCGTCGGACGCCAAACAGGCCGCTTCGCAGGTCGCCGAGCAGGCCAAGGAGCTGGTCAGTCAGAAGGTCACCGAGAAGGCGGGGCGCGGCGCCGGCGATATCCGGCAGTTCGCTCACGTGCTCCGCAACACCCGGGGACAGCTCGGCGACAACATGGCCGCTCCGCTCGTCGACAAGGCGGCCGATCAGCTCGAGCGATTCTCACGCTTCCTCCAGGACGCGAACCCCGAGCGCGTCGTCCGCGACGTGGAGAGCTTCGCCCGGAGGGAGCCGCTCCTGTTCCTCGGCGGCGCGTTCGCGCTGGGGCTCCTCGGCGCGCGCTTCCTCAAGAGCTCCGCGCGGCACCCGTCCGAAGGGTGGAACGTCCGTGAGCACAACGGCGAGGAGGACCGCATCGGCGAGTGGGGCTCCCCGCGCCGCAACGAGCGCTACGGATACGGCTCCTCCCGGCGCCCGTACGGCCAGGAGAACCAGCCCGGCCGCGGCGCCAACTTCACCTCTCGCACCTCGCAGGAGAACCGCGAGCAAAACCGCGACCAGAACCGCGAGTCGTTCCTGAAGACGCAGGGGCAGAAGGAGAAGGGGAAGGAGGGGAATCGTGACCTGAATACAGAGGCCAACATGAACGCCCGCGGCGTCCCGAGCAGCGGAGTCGGAGGCGGGTCGTGAGCCTCGAAGAAGCCGACACCCCGCGCGCCGCCCCCTCGGGTGACGAGGGCCGGACGGTGGCGGAGCTCGTGGGTCAGCTCGTGGACCAGACTGGCACTCTGATGCGTCAGGAGATCCAGCTCGCCACCACCGAGATGACCAAGAAGGCCTCGTTCGCCGCGCGGCAAGCCGTCTATCTGGCGGTGGGCCTCCTGCTCGGCGTCGTGAGCCTGCTCGCGCTCCTCGGGGCGCTCGTGTTCGGGCTCGCGACGGTGATCGCGCTGTGGAAGAGCGCCCTGGTGGTGGGCCTCGTCGCCGCGGCGCTCGGCATCCTCGTGGGCTGGAAGGGGATCGCGTCGCTCCGTGATCTCTCGATCGTCCCGAAGCAGACCCTCCTGTCGCTCAAAGAGGACAAGCAATGGATACAGCAGCAAGCCCGCTGAACGAAGAGACCACCTCGGAGGGCATCCCCGTCTCCGCGCCGGAAGAGGGGGAGAGCGAAGAGGCCATTCGCCTGCGCGCGGAGATCGCGGCGACGCGCGAGAACATCGGCAGCACCATCGGCGCGCTCCAGCAGAAGCTGAGCCCCGCGGCCCTCGCAGAACAGGCAAAGACGGTGGTCCGGGACGCGACCATCGGAAAGGTGGAGAACATGGTTCACGATGCTGAATACAGGATCACCCGCACGGGTTACTCCTTCCTGGACACGATCCGCGAAAACCCGATCCCCGCGGCGATGGCCGCCATCGGGATCGCGTGGCTCTTCATGAACCGCCGCAGCGCGAGCGAGTACGGCGGCGATTACAACTACAACTACAACCCCAACTACGACGCTCGCTGGGGCCGGCGCTTCGATCGCAGGCAGGGCCTCCAGAGCGACTTCCGGCAAGATCTCGGCGACGTCGGCCGCCGGGTCGAGGGCGCGGCCGAGCAGGCCGGACAGACCCTCTCCGACAAGGCGCACGACGTCGGACAGGCCATCTCCGACAAGGCCCAGCAGGCCGGACACGCGATCTCGGACACGGCGCACGACGTCGGACAGGCCATCACCGACAAGGCCAACCAGGCTGGACAGGCCATGAAGGAGTACGCCGGAGAGATCGAGGAGCAGGGCCGCAGGCTGGAGACCCGCCTCGAGCAGGTGTACCGCGACAACCCGATCGCCGTCGGCGCCGTGGTGCTGGCCGCGGGCACCGCCGTGGGCCTCGCGATCCCGATCTCGCGCGTGGAGGATCAGTGGCTCGGCGCCGCGCGCGACGAGGTCATGGACAAGGCCGCGAACCTCGCGCACGAGACGCTGGAGAAGGTGGAGAGCGCCGCGAAGCAGGCCGGCAGCGTCGCCGGGCTCGCGACCGATCTCACCCAGAAGGCCGACCGCGCCATCCAGGACGCGCGGTAGTCACGGCGCGGCAGAGCGCGATCCCGTCCTGCCCTGTTCGCTCAGCCGGGCGGGATGGGATCGTCCTGATCGTCTTGCACGCACGACGCCAGATCGAACAGCAAGAACTCCAGCACTCGCTCCTGCGGAGTGAGCGACCCCGACGTGCACTCGTTCGGGTACACGGTGCCGTAGTCCGTGTAGCCGTTCGCGATGTGGAAGTTGGAGTAGACCGCGCGGCCGCACTGGTTCGCGGGCTCCACGCCGACGGGCGTGTTGAACGAGAGCGTCTGCACGCTCGCCGGGCTCGTGGAATACAGCCATCGCAGCGTGGGCGGGTTCACGCCGTCGACGCAGTGGTACGTCTCGTGGAGGAGGATGTTGCCGAGCGTGTCCGTCGCGCCGATGTTCTGCAGCCACTCCGCGAGCGCCTGCCCCTTCGGAAAGCTGGTGTCCACGAGGGCCGGCAGCGGATCGGCGCCGATGCCGGTCCACGGGATCCACTGCGACGTGCTCGGGAACGGCTCCGGCGCGCTCTCGATCCATGGATAGCTGAGGTCCGTCGCGAACACGCGCCCTCCGGCGTTCGCGTAGTCGAAGACGTTCTTCATCGCGATCGCGTCGTTCTGCGCGACCGACGAGCACGGGAACAGCGTCATGTCGTATTTCATCAGCTGATCGACGGTGTTCCAGAGGAGGGACATCGCCTGTGTGCCGCCCGCCGCCGTGGCGCCGCCGCCCTGGTAGATGTGGACTCGCCCGTCGCCGTCCGCGCCGGTGAACTCGCTGTCGTCGATGCCGATCTTGCGGAGGATGCACTCCTCGGCGTCGTACGGAGAGGACGCGATCGCGATCTTCGGGATGTCGCCTTCGAGCTTGTTGCGCGGCAGGCGCGTGAGATCGTCCGGAAGAGGGTTGTCGGTGCAGGCCGTGACCTTCGGAATGACCACCTGCCGGCGCCATTTCCCGATCTGCACGACGAGGGGGATGTTGTCGCCGACTGGCGCGTTGTCGATCACGAACTGACCCTTGGAGTTGGTCAGCGTCGTCACGAGCGGGTTGCCGGACACCGGGGTACCGCACTTGTCGCACTGCGCGCCGTCGGGCAGCGGATCCACCGTGCCGTTCGGGATGTATACAATCACGTTGTACAGCGGATCGGCCGTGCCGAACTGGGGCTGTGCGGGCGTGTGGACCACGCCGGTGAGGCGCGTGCTCTTGCCGGGATCGCAGGTGACCTGCTGGCACTCCAGGTTCTGGCATGGTGGCCCGCCGCCGATGCCGCCGCCGATCCCACCGCCGATGCCGCCGCCCGCGCCGATGCCGGAGCCCGCGCTGGCGCCTCCCGTCCCGCCCGCGCCGCCCTGGGGACCGCCGCTGTTCTGGGCGCTGCATCCGAGGCCCAGAAGGCCGACGACGATCCCTGTCCACGTCCCCACGAGCCACACGCGCGCTGGCTTTCTCATCGAAGCACCTCCAGATAGGCCACGACAAACCTCGATATCCGCGAGCGAGACTATCATCCTCGCAATGCCGTTGGGGCGCATCGCGATCGCGTTCGTGCTCGCGTTCGGGGCGCCGCCTCGGCGCGACGCGCGTGTCGCAACGGGCGGCCGTGGAGCGCGGCGACCGCGGGATGTCGTGTTCGCGGTCGCGGTCGGCGCGTCGGTTTTCGTGGGCGATCGCGGCGCGTAAAACGCGCGGCATGCGACGCGTCCGTCGCATGGCACGTTCATCGTATAGGGGGAGACCAATGCACAAGCTCCATCGATTCCACGTCCTGCCGAAGCTCCCGCCCGAGCTGTCGCCGCTCCTGGATCTCGCGAAGAACCTCTGGTGGGCCTGGAACCCGGACGCGCGCGCGCTGTTCGCCGCGATCGATCCGGAGGCCTTCGCCGAGGTGAACGAGAACCCGCTCGCGCTGCTCGGCCGCGTGGGGCGCGAGCGCCTGCACGAGCTCGCGAACGACGCGCGGTACGTCGCGCGCGTGACCGACGTGATCGCCTCGCTGCAGGCGTATCTGAGCTCGAACGAGACGTGGTTCGACGTCGAGCACCGCGCGCGCAAGACGGCGCTCGCGCGCTCCACGATCGCGTACTTCTCGATGGAGTTCGGCATCCACGAGTGCCTGCCCGTGTACTCCGGCGGCCTCGGCGTGCTCGCCGGCGATCACCTGAAGAGCGCGAGCGATCTCGGCGCGCCGCTCGTCGGCGTCGGGATCGCCTTCTCGAAAGGGTATTTCCGACAGGCGCTCGACATCGAGGGCTGGCAGACGGAGCGCTACCCGCCGAACGATTGGCACGATCTCCCGGTGTCGCCGGCCCTCACGCCGGAGGGCGCGCGCGCGTCCGTGAAGGTGGCGCTGCCGATCGCGTTCGATCCATCGAAGGGCGTCGAGGTGCGCACGGTGACGCTGCAGGCGTGGCGCGTCGACGTCGGTCGCGTGAAGCTCTACCTGCTCGACGCGGACCTCGATGAGAACGCGGAGGCCGATCGCGCGCTCACGAACACGCTGTACGGCGGCGATCGATCGCACCGCGTGCGGCAGGAGATCCTGCTCGGCGTCGGCGGCCTGCGGCTGCTGCGCTCGCTCGGGATCGATCCGACGATCTGCCACATGAACGAGGGCCACTCCGCGTTCCTCGCGATCGAGCGCATCCGCTCGTTGATGGCGGATCACGGCCTGTCGTTCGCGGCCGCGCGCGAGGCCGCCGCGGCGGGCAACGTGTTCACGACGCACACGCCCGTGCCGGCCGGAAACGACGTGTTCCAGCGCGATCTCGTGATGCCTTATCTGGAGGCGCTCGCGAAGGAGATGGGCCTCACCGGCGCGGAGCTGCTCGCGCTCGGCCGCGCGGCGCCCGACGATCTCGGCTCCGACTTCTCGATGCCGGTGCTCGCGATCCGCACGGCCGACGGCTACAACGGCGTGAGCGCGCTGCACGGCCGCGAGGCCCGCGCGATGTGGAAGATGCTGTGGCCCGACGTGCCGGAGGACGACGTGCCGATCGGCTCCGTCACGAACGGCGTGCACCCCGCGACGTGGATCGCGCCGTCGCTCGCGAAGCTGTACGAGGGCGTGATGGGCCCCGGTTTCCTCGACAAAGGCGGCGATCTCGACACGTGGAGCCGAGTCCTTGAGATCCCCGACGCGGAGCTGTGGAGCGCGCACCAGGCCTTGCGCGGGGCCCTCGTCGAGCGCGTGCGCGCGCGTCTCAAGACAGCGTCGCGGCGTCGCGGCGCGGTGGACGACGCGCTCGTGTCGCACCTGCTCGATCCGAACGTGCTCACGATCGGCTTCGCGCGCCGGTTCGCGACGTACAAGCGCGGCACGCTGCTGTTCCGCGACGCCGAGCGTCTGTGCCGCATCCTCTCGAACCGCGAGCGCCCGGTGCAGCTCCTCTTCGCGGGCAAGGCGCACCCGCAGGACATCGGCGGCAAGGAGTTGATCCGCGACATCGTCCGCGCGTCGCGCACGAACGGCTTCCGCGGCCGCGTCGTCTTCATCGAAGACTACGACATGGGCACCGCGCGCGAGCTCGTCTCCGGCGTCGATGTGTGGCTGAATACACCCCGCCGCCCCCTCGAAGCGAGCGGCACGAGCGGCATGAAGGCGGCCATGAACGGCGCGCTCCACGCGAGCGTGCTCGACGGTTGGTGGTGCGAGGCGTACGCCGGCGACAACGGCTTTGCGATCGGCTGGGGCGAGGAGTACCCGGACCCGGGCTTCGGCGATCACGTGGAGGCGCAGGCGCTCTATCGCTTGCTCGAAGAGGACCTGGTGCCTCTCTTCTACGACCGCGGCCCGGACGGCGTCCCGCATCGGTGGATCGCACGGATGAAGCGCTCGATCGCGAGCGTGGGCCCGGTGTTCCACACGCACCGCATGGTCCGAGAATACGCCGAGAAGCTCTATGGAAAGGCCGCGGAGCGCGCGCAGGCCCTGTCCGCATCCGGCTGTCAGGCGGCGATCGCGCAGAGCGCGTGGCGCGCCCGTGTGGCGGCGGCGTGGCCGAGCGTGAAGGTGGAGTCCATCGCCTGGGACGACGACGCGCGCGTCTCTGTGGGTGAGGAGCTGCGGGTGGAAGCGGAGGTATCGCTCGGCGCGCTGACGCCCGAGGACGTCAGTGTGGAGCTCTATTTCGGCAAGCTGCACGGCGAGCACGCCCTGGCGAGCGGCACCTCCCGTCCGATGGAGAAGGTGGCCAGTCTCCCGGAAGGCCGAGCGCGCTTCGCGGGCCGGATCGCCCCCCCGGAAGCCGGCGAGCACGCCTTCGCGGTCCGCGTCCTCCCGAAGCATACGGGCCTCGCCGGCCCCCACGCGATGGGCCTGATCGCGTGGCACTAGCCCCTCTCTGACGTGCCCACCCCCGGTCCGTGCTCGGCCTTCGGCCTGCGCGCGGCCCGCCCCGCCCAAATCTCTCCCTCCGGTCGTTCAGGGCGGGGGAGCGTCACGTGCTCTGGAACGACGCTCCATCGCGTATTCGACTGGTACCCGGCACACACGGCGCGAGCGGGGGAGTGATACGAGGGGGCAGCGCCCCCTTGTAAGATTGCAGAAAGCGGCTGCCTGTAGTCTTCCCGACGTGATCAGCTCCAGGCAAGGAGGATGCCTGTCCTGAGGCCCAGTCGTTTCACCAGACTGGATTTGGTAACCCCACCTATAAATGGTTCGCATGTAAAATATCGTCTTGCTAAGGTCTGTCGAAGGACCTAAGAGAGCGCCGTCCGCGCGCCGCACCTCGTCGCCGCGATCCGGGGCATTGGTCCGGTCGG
This sequence comes from Polyangiaceae bacterium, assembly GCA_046351455.1. Classification (GTDB taxonomy): domain Bacteria; phylum Myxococcota_A; class Polyangia; order Polyangiales; family Polyangiaceae; genus JADJRH01. The sequence continues at coordinate 134,870 of JAXLYM010000020.1, read as the reverse complement.
GGGGAGCGTGCGCGCTTCATCACGGGCGACGGCTCCGCGGGGGAGCTGCGTCCGCGCTCAGGAGAAATCCATGATCCGGTCCTCTTCTATCCATGGTTCGACTCTGGCCTTCGTCGTCGCTGGTGCGCTGTTCCTCGGGGGCTGCGGCGACGGCTCGGGCGGCTCCGGCGGCTCCGGCGGACAGGGCACCACGACGACCACCACCGACACCACGACGGCCTCCGGCGGCGGCGGCGCGGGCGGCGCCACCGCGACGGGCGGGGCCGGCGGTTCCACCGAGGTAGAGCTCGGCGACGTGGCCGTGACTGTCAATTACGCGGGCGCCCAGACTGGCACCCTCAGCATCGCCGCGGTCACCAGCTTCCCGCCGAGCGGGCCGCCCGTCGCGTACCAGACGTTCCCGACTCCCACGTTCCCGCAGACCGGCAAGCTCATCGGCATCGAGGTCGACAAGCCCGTCTACGTGGTCGCCGTGCTCGACCTCGGCAACAACAACCCGCAGAGCCCCGGGCCGGAGGATCTCGTCGCGATCACGATGCCGGCCGTCGATCTCGTCGCGAACGGCGAGGTGCAGGTCGATCTCACGCTGATGGACAAGTAGCGAATCGACTCCCCGCCTCCGCGAGACAAGCCACCTCCCCAAGGAGCCTTTCCATGCGCACGTCCTCGATTGTCGCCGCGTCCCGCGTCCTCGGAGGCGCCCTGTCCATCGCGCTCGCCTCGGCCCTCGCCGGCGGCTGCGAGGACGGGGCGCCGGAGACGGAGCCCGTGGATCACGGCCCGCCGATCACGACTCCCGACATCCCGGCCGATCCGGTGTCGGCGGCGTTCACGGTGTCGGTCGATCCATCGAGTCTGGCCACGGAAGGCGCCACGCTGGAGCCGAAGGCGGGAGTCGCGACCGTCACCGGGGATTCGAAGGAGATCGCGCTCGCGGCGTACGCGAAGCGGATCGCGAAGCGCCCCGGTGTCGTGTGGGTGGAGCTCTATTTCTCGAACGAAACGGACACCGGGCTCCGCGACGTGACTGTCACTCTCGCGGACGGGGGAGGGGCGGCGCAGGTGATCGATCTGACGGCGGACGTGTTCGCGGAGGCCGCGCCGCCGGGCGAAATCACGCTCGGCGGCCTCTCTCCGCGCGGCGCCGGGAAGGTCGTGATCGGCGTGCCGGACTCGACCCCTTCGAAGATCGGTGTCTCGCTCGCGGGCAAGCGCACGGCGCGGGTCGCGAGCACTTCCGCGCCTGTCGCCGTGACGCCGGACGGGAAAGAGGCGTGGGCGGTCGTGCCGGACGGGGACGTGGTCGCGGTCATCGACACGGCCACGGACACCCGCTCTGCGCAGGTGCCGATTCCGGGGCACCCCGCGAGCATCGGTGTCACGCCGGACGGGGCGTATGTCCTCGTCGCGGCGTCCTCGGCGAACACCGTGTCCGTCATCGATCGCGCGTCGAAGAAGGTCGTCCAGGTGATCGAGGAGAAGGACGGCATCGGCCGGGAGCCGCGCAATCTGGTGGTCAGTCCGGACGGCGGGCACGCGTTCGTGAGCGCGTACGTCGGCGACAGCATCACCTCGATCGTGCGCACGAAGGACGGCTTCTTCGTCGACAAGACCCTCGGCGTGAAGCGGCGGCCCACCGGGATGAGCGTCAGTCCGGACGGCGGGACGCTGTATGTCGCGCACTACCTCGCCTTCGGGACGCTGCTCGAAAACAAGGGGCTCGTGAGCGTCCTCGCGACGGATCCATTGGAGTCGGCGGGCGCCATCGAGATGAACGACACGTTGAACCTGGACCGCGCGCACTGCCTCGCGGACGTGTTCGGCGTCAGCCCGAAGCGGGTCGTCACGGAGGGCGCGCCGACGCAGCTCGCGGGCGTGTTCCTGAGCCCGTCCGGCGCGACCGGGTGGGTGCCGTTCACGCGGATCGCCGCGGGCCCGATCACCGAAAAGGGGCCGAACGCACAGCCCCTCTCGCCCGCGCTCGACCCGAAGCCGGGGGAGTTCTCGCCGCCGTTCGTGCTCCTCGCGGACACCCGATCTCCGCGCGCTCCGGTGGAGTCCTTGTCCATCGGCAACGTGGAGCGCCCCGTCGCGGAGAGCTACGTGAAGTGCGAGCGTTTCCCGGCCGAGATCGAGCTCACCGGGCGCGACATCATCCCCGGCAAGCCCGATCAGCAGGTGAACCGATTCCCGGCCTTCCCCGCGGCCAACATGGGCCTCTCGGAGACTGGCATTCTGCGGTTCGTGGCGTTCACGCGGGGCGGGCGGCGGGCGCTCTTGCTCGCGCACTCCTCGGACGAGATCGTGATGTACGACGCGCTCACCGGGCACCCGAGCACGCAGCGGCACTTCCTGCTCTCGGGCTCCAACCCGACGGGGATGGCGGTCACGCCGAAGGGCGACAAGGCGTATGTGGTGTACGAAAACTCGATGTCGGCCTCGGTCGTGGACCTGTCGGCGTACGCGGACGACGCGGCGCTGCCCGGGCCGTCGTACGTGCCGTACGAGTACCGCGACGTGCCCGAGATCCCGCCGGTCGGAGGCGTGGTGGGCAGTCAGCAGCTCGTGCGGTACATCGACGCTGTGCCGGATCTGCCTGAAATGAAGGAGATCCAGCAGATTGTGCTGCTCGACAAGGACCCGATGGAGCCGGAGATGCGGCGCGGAAAGGTGCTGTTCAGCTCGTCGAATCCGGAGAAGGTGCCCACGATGACGAAGAACCGACTCAGCACGTGCGGGTCCTGTCATCCGGACGGCGGCAATGACGGGACGCTGTGGAGCACGATGGAGGGCGAGCGTCGCACGATGTCGCTCCGCGGCGGCGTCGCGGGGCGCGGCTGGCTGCACGCGATGGGGACGCACAAGGATGCCTCGGAGTTCGCCGGCGTCATCGTGAAGGAGCGGCTCGGCGGCGATCTCTCGGAGTCGGACACGCAGGCGCTCGCGCGGTGGATCGCCTTCGGGATCCCGAAGCTCCAGCACCCCGTCGTCGACGACGCGCTCGCAAAGAAGGGAGAGGCGGTGTTCCAGAAGGCCTGTGCGACGTGCCACTCCGGAGAGGCGATGACGAGCGGCAACCCCGATCCGGCGAACGAGCTCGGCGGAGGCAAGGAGTCTGGCCCCTTGCTGTTCGACGTCGGGACGAAATCGGACGACTCGCACGTGCTGGTGGGCCCGTTCTTCGAGAGCCTGTTCCCGCCGCTGGAAGCGCAGATCTTCCACGATCTGCGCGGCGATCGCGATCTCGGTCCGGACGACTTCGTGCAGCAGACGTTCGATTTCCGTCCGCGTCCTTCGCGGAAGGCGTCCGAATTCAAGGCGCCGAGCCTCGTCAACGTGTGGGACAATGCCTTGTTCTTCCACGACGGCCGCTACGACGATCTCGGCGCGGCGGTGGACCACCTCGACAAGAACCTTGCACTCGGACTCTCCAAGGACGACAGGCGAGCGGTGCTGGAGTACTTGCGCACGCTCTGACTGGCACGCTCGCGACTGGCATGTTGCGAACTGGCACGCTGCGAACTGGCGCGCTGCGAACTGGCATGCTCCGCGGCGGGTCCGTCACTCGGCGCGCGACAGGATCTCGGTCACGGCGACGTCGGCGCGCGGCTCCAAGGTGGCGATCGCGGCGGCGAGACGATCGCGCTCTTCCTCGGTGAACGGCGGCAAAGCGAAGCGGCGGCGCATCCCGGCGAGCGCGCGCACGAGGCCGTCCGGGGAGGCGTACGCGCCGATCCACGGGCCCGTCGAGAGCGCGTTCGTGATGCCGAGGAGGTTCTGCTCGAACTCGTCCTTGTACGCGTCGCCGTCCTCCACGTGGACGAAGTGGTGCACGTGCGCCGCCGCGCGAAACGCCCCCACCGCGAGGCGAAATCCTTCGGCCGTCGCCGCGCGCACCACGCGCTCTCCGAGGCGCCGCACGAGCGCTCCGTCGAGGATCATCTCCCACAGCGGGTGCGCGAACAGCGTGAGCTTCTTCGCCGCCACCTCCGCCCCGCGCAGCGCCGCGATCGTGGCGCGCTCGCCCTCGACGAACACCGCTGCTTCGTGGAACCAGAGATCCGCCTCGAGGTGATGCTCGATGCCGCGGAGGAGCGCCCGCGCCGTGGCGTCCCCGTCGACGAGGAGATCGCGCGCGACGTCCGCCGGAGCCATCCGCACGCGGCGATCCGCCATGCGCCAGAGATCCGGCAGCATCGCGCCGGCGCCTTCGATCAGACCGCCTTGAGCTTCGTGCGCGAGGTGACGATGGAGGAGGAAGTTCACGTGGCAGCCATTGGGAGGGCCCCACGGTTTGCACCACGACCGGGTCCTTGTCCATGTCGCCGAGCGAGTGTGCGGAACACTGCACAATGCGAAGCTCGGTTCGCGTTTTGTGCGCGGGATCGGCACAAAAAAGCCGGTTCGGGGGGCTTGCGATTCGGGCGGGGCGGTCCATTGGGACAAAGGAAATTTCGCGCTTTGCCTCGACCGAGGACCGCGACTAATAGGACCCGGATCATGCAACCTGACTCTGCTTCCGCCTCCGCTCCTCAGACCATTCCAGCGCGCCGTCCGCCGGGCGCTCCGCCCCTGCGCGGCAGCGTGTTTCCCCCGGTCGTGAGCAAGGCGTTCCTCCTCGCCGCCCGCGCGCGCATCGTCTTCTGGGACCGCGCGCTCCGCAACGTGGAGGCCGAGCAGATGCGGCACCTCAAGGACTTCGTCTCGCACGCGAAGGACACCGAATTCGGCCGGCAATACAGCTTCGGGTCGATTCGCACCTACGACGACTTCCGCCGCAACGTGCCGCTCGGCGACTACGACTCTCACTGGCCCGCCATCGAGCGCATGATGAAGGGCGAGCGGAACATCGTCGTGCCCGAGCCGATCATCCACTTCGGCAACTCGTCGGGCTCGTCGAACAAGGGGCGGCCGAAGTTCCTGCCCATCGGCGACAAGCAGATCCGCTTCCAGAAAGGGAGCGCCGCGGACGGGCTCTTCCGCTACATCACCGCGAAGAACGACGACTCGTTCCTCCGCGGCTACACGCTGGGCCTCCTGCCGCCCGCGACGCGACGCCCGCAAGGCCCGGTGTTCATCACGTCGAACCCCGCGATCATGACGCTGCAAAAGCCGCTCGCGGCGAAGGCCGTCTGGCTCCCGAGCGCCGCGACTGGCAACATCGACGACTACGAGAAGCGGCTCGCGGGCATCGCGGAAGAGTGCATGGACTACGATGTTCGCGCGGTCGCGGGCACGACGTGCTGGTTCTCGCTCCTGTTCGACAAGCTCCTCGCCGCGGCCGAGCGCCGGGGCCGCCGCGTGCGCAGCGTCGGCGAGCTGTGGCCGAACCTCCGCGTGCTGATGGGCGGCGGCGTCTCGGCGGATCCGTACGTCCCCGTGATCCGCAGCCGCATGGGGCACGACGACTTCTCCCTCATGGACACGTACAACGCGACCGAAGGCGGCATCTACGCCGCGAGCGACTGCAGCGGCGAGCGCGGGATGCTGATGATCCCGGACCGCGGCGTCTTCTTCGAGTTCGTCGCCCTGGACGAGCTCGACAAGCCCGAGCCGATGCGCGTGCCGCTCTGGGGCGTGGAGAAGAACAAGCTCTATGCGCTCGTCGTCACGACGCCGTCGGGCCTCTATTCGTACAAGATCGGCGACATCGTCCGCTTCCCGTCGATCTCGCCGCATCGCATGGAGTTCGCAGGTCGCCTGTCCGGGTGCCTGTCCACGACGCAAGAGCTGATGACGCACGTGGAGATCGAGCGCGCCGTGGAGGCCGCCCTCAAGGCGCAGCCCGCCGTCACGTACGATTTCGGCTGCGCGGCGGACGTCGGCGTCGGCGGCTCCCGGAGCCGGTACGTGCTGTTCCTGGAGTTCATCCCCGGCAAGGAGCCGGCCGACGTCGCGAAGCTCGGCGCCGCGTTCGACGCCTCGTTGTGCGAGCAGAACCGCGTGTACCGCGAGCACCGCGCGAACGAGGTCGCCATCCTCGCGCCCGAGGTCATCGCGCTCCCGAGCGGCAGCGTGAAGCGGTTCATGGCGGACGCCGGCATGACGAGCGTGCAGCAGAAGTTCCCGCGCATCCTCGATGACGAGCGCAAGGCGCTGCTCCGCTCGTACGTCGCGCAGAAGCAGGCGTGAGCGCCGAGCACGAAGCCGAGGCTCCGAAGGCCGACCCCGCGTCGCCCGAGGAGCCCGCGCCCGCCGCCTCCAAAGGGGTGGCCTGGGTCAAGCGCAACTGGAAATGGCTCCTGCTCGTGGTCGGGATCGGCGCCGTCGTCGCGCTCGTCCGCGAGACGGGGCCCGAGCGCGTCTGGGCCGTCTTGAAGGGCGCGGGGCCCTATCTGCCCCTCATCATCTTGATGGAGGCCGTGTGGATCTCGACCGACACGCTCGCGGTGCGATCGATGCTCGGCGCGCACGGCAAGGACGCCTCGTCGAAGCTGTACCTGCGCTCCGGCCTGCTCGCGTACAGCATCATGGTGCTCTTACCGGCGGGCCGCGCGAGCGGGGAAGTGGCGCGCGCGGCGCTCCTCGGGCCCACGGTCGGCAGCGCGCGCGCAGGGGCCGCGGCCGCGCGGATCAACGGCGTCACGCTGCTCGCGAACGGGCTCATCTCGCTGCCGTGCTTCGTCGCGGTGGGCCTCGTGGTGGGCTTTTCGAACACGCTGTCTCTGGCGGTGCTCGGGAACGCGGCGGTGACTGGCTTCCTCGGGATTGGCATCCTCGCGGTCACGCGGCGCGCGACGATCGGCGGCTTCCTCGCGAAGCGGTTCCGCGGCATGGTGCACTGGGGCCCCGCCTTCGACGAGGCGCTGCGCGAGATGCCGGCGATCCCGTACGCCGCGATCGCGATCTGCTTCGCGGGCCGGCTCCTGCAGATGGTGCAGTACGCGGTGATCCTGTGGGCGGTCGGCGGCGCGCTCACCTGGTCGAGCGGCTTCGTCACGCAGGGCATCCACCTCGTCGGCGCGGCGCTCGGCGACATGGTGCCGAATCAGGTCGGCTTCAACGAGGGGGCTTATCGTGTGTTCGCGGAGGCGCTCGGTCTCGCGCACGATCCGGCGCGCGCGGTGAGCATCGCCCTCGTCGGTCGCCTCGCGCAGTTCATCCTCGCGGGGATCTGCTTCGGTGTTTCCGCGGCATGGAAGCGGTCGGATTCCCCTGCTGCCTGAAGTCCTCACTCGCCCCGGCAGACCTGTAGTCGGTCCGATCCACTTGAGGACGGTTGTTCACACGGCGGTCCAATCGCGCCCCGTCGCGCTTGACGTGGTGCGAGTGGTGCCCATGGAACGGCCCGTGCCAGTGAGCAACCCGACCGCATGAGCTGCCCCCGCCCGATCCCCCTCGAAGCCGCCCGTTTCTGCGGGATCGCTCGTGGTGCGAACGGACGGACGCGCGGCACCTGCGCAGGTTGCTTCACTCGGGTGTGCGGAGAACTGCACACCTTGGTTGCGCCCCGCACAGGCTCGAATTCCGCGGTGGTTTGCTCACTTTCCCGCTTGGCTCAGGCGCGAGTCTGAGACTATAAGAAGCTCCCCAATGCCGTCCCTTTCGTCCTCCGAGTGGTGTCCTCGCGCTATCTGGCGCGCGGGTCACGCGTGCTCCGGGGCGAGGTGCACCGTCCGCGGCATGCTTCGGTGGGCGTGGGAGCTCATCACGCGGGACAGACAGCAAGAGATGAGGTCCGCCCGCCGGACGCTCCGGGGGATGCTCCGCCTCGCGTGGGAGCTCATCACCCGGGATCGGCGCGCGGCCGGCATGGCCGCTCAGGCCCGCAGAGTCCCCCTCACCATTGACAACGTCGATCTCACCTCGAGTGTGCGACGTCCGCTGAACAGCCCGGCTCCGCGTCCTTCGCTCTCCCGGATGCGGCATGTGGCGTTCCGCCCCTCGGCGCGCCCGTTTCGCCCCGAGACCCCGATTTCTCCGGCTCACCCGGTGATGCTCACCGTCGCGGGCCCGGTAACGATCTCCCACACCGCTTGTTCCACCTTCCACCCTGTCACCACTTCCTCGCCAGGAAGGAGGATCTGATGCTTTCGACTCGAACGAATGACAACCGCCGTACGTGGGCGCTGACGACTTCGCGGGTGGTCAGCTACGAGGTCATCGAGACTTCGAACCTCTTCGATCCCACGAACACCGCGCTCCTCGTGGGGGGAAGCGGCAAGACGATGCGGCGGATCATCGTCATTGACGAGGTCGTGCACAAAATCTGGGCGGAGCAGATCGACGCGTACTTCAAGCACCACAAGGTGGATTATCGCGTCATCCCCGTGGAGGCGACGGAGAAGAACAAGAGCTTCGAGCTCTTCTATCAGATCGCCCGGGAGTTCGACGCCTTCCGCCTCGACCGCCGGAACGAGCCCGTCATCGCCATCGGCGGCGGCGTCCTCACCGACGTGGTCAGCATGGTGGCCAGTTGCTACCGCCGCGGCACTCCCTGTATTCGCGTCCCGACGACGCTGATGGGCTACGTGGACGCGGCGATCGGCATCAAGACGGCGGTCAACTTCGACAGCAACAAGAACCGCATCGGCACCTTCGCCGAGCCGTTCGCGGTCATCCTGGATCGCGCGTTCCTGAAGACCTTGCCGATGCGCCACATCCTGAACGGCGTCGGCGAGATCGCGAAGATGGCGCTCATCCGCGACAACGATCTCTTCGAGCTCTTGGAGTCGCAGGGCCGTCACGCGGTGACGAACCGCTTCCAGAACAGCGGAGAGGAGATCCTCCGCCGCGCCATCCACGGCATGCTGGAGGAGCTGGAGCCGAACCTGTTCGAGGACAACCTGGAGCGCGCGGTCGACTACGGCCACACCTTCAGCCCGCTGCTCGAGATGCGCGACATCGACAACCTCCTCCACGGCGAGGCGGTCGCGATCGACTGCGCGTTCTCGGTGGTGCTGTCGCAGCTCCGCGGCCTCATTTCGAGCTTCACGGCCAACCGCGTGCTCGCGATGATGCACAACGTCGGACTGCCCATCTACCACCCGGAGCTCGACGCCGAGATGTGCTGGCACTCCCTGGAGGAGCGCACCAATCACCGCGGCGGCCTGCAGCGCGTGCCGCTCATCAACGCGATCGGGCGCGTGCAGTTCGCGAACGACATCACGCGCGCGGAGCTTGAACGCGCCGTGCACGTGTGGCAGGAGCGCTGCACGGGCCTCAACGCGGCCCGTCACGAGAGCCGCCGCACGAGCGCGGACAACGTGTTTGGTGAGTGACAGTTTGGCGGCGCCGCCTCCGCCCCGGTGAGCGCGGCGCCCCGATGGAGAGCCGACCCATGACCCATATCGTCAACAACGATCCCGCCATCGACGAGAGGCTCCGCGGCACGCTGGGCGAGGTCGATCACCGCATCGTCGCGGCGCCGTACCTCCGCCTCATCAACGCGATCAAGGGCGAGCACGGCGACCGCGTGTTCCTCTGGGACGTGCGCTTCACCCAGCCCAACACCGAGTTCATCCCGAACGCGGCGGTGCACTCGCTGGAGCACATGATCGCGGTCTTCATCCAGAACCACCTGCCCGGCTTCATCAACTTCGGGTGCATGGGCTGTCAGACCGGCTTCTATCTCTCGGTGATGAACTACGGCGACTACGATGGTCTGCTCAACGTCCTCGAAAAGACGCTGAACGAGATCCTCGTCGCGAAGGAAGTCCCGCTCGCCAACATCGTGTCGTGCGGCTGGGCCGCGAATCACACGCTCGAAGGCGCCCAGAAATTCGCGGGTCAAATGCTCGCGAACCGCGCCGAGTGGACGAAGGTCTACCGCTGAATCGAAGGCCGAAAGGCCGCGGCCCCGCGCCGCCCCCGCCTCACGAGACAGCCACCGAAACTCCCCCGAAAACAACGATTCTCTCAAGGCTATTGGAGCACACTCCGATGATGGATGTTGCGGTCTTCGGCGCTGGCCGGATGGGTAAAGTCCACGCGATGAACGTCGCCAAGCACCCGGCGGCGCGCGTGAAATACGTGATCGACGTGATGGAGACCGCCGCGCAGGAGGTGGCCGCCTCCGTCGGCGGACAGGTCGGCACGCTGGAAGCCGTGCTCGCGGACAAGGACGTGAAGGCCGTCGTGATCACGTCCCCGACGGCGACGCATCTGCCCCTCTCGGTCGCGTGCGCCCGCGCCGGAAAGGCCATCTTCTGCGAGAAGCCGATCGACCTCTCGCTCGACAAGGTGGTCGAGTGCGTGGCCGAGGTCGAGCGCTGCAAGGTGCCTTTCCAGCTCGGCTTCCAGCGCCGCTTCGATCCGACGTTCCGCGCGCTCCACAAGCAGGTGGCGTCCGGCGCGATCGGGGACGTCGAGGTGGTCCGCGTGACGAGCCGCGACCCGTATCCGCCGCCGCGCGGGTACGTGGCGACGTCCGGTGGCCTGTTCCGCGACATGATGATTCACGACTTCGACATCGCGCGGTGGTTCCTCGGGGAGGAGCCGACCGAGGTGTACGCCGTCGGGAGCGCGCTCGTGAGCCCGATGTTCGCGGAGCTCCATGACGCGGACACGGCCATCGTCGTCCTCAAGACCGCGAGCGGGAAGCTCTGCCACATCGACAACAGCCGCCGCGCCGTCTACGGCTACGATCAGCGCATCGAGGTGCTCGGGTCGAAGGGCATGCTCCAGGCGGGCAATCGCACCGCGACGACCACCATGCTGTGGAACGAGACTGGCATCGTCCAGGACAAGATTCACCCGTTCTTCCCGGAGCGCTACTCCGAGGCGTACGCGGCGGAGATCGCGGCGTTCGTCGACGCCATCGTGGCCGGGAAGGCCCCCGAGGTCGGCGCGGACGCGGGGCACAAGAGCCTTGTTCTGGCGGACGCGGCCACGCAGTCGTGGAAGCTGGGCCAGCCTGTCAAGATCGGCTGAACAACGGAGCTACGGAGATGACGGAAGCACGCAAGACTGCCCTGGTCACCGGCGGCAGCAAGGGTATCGGCCGCTCGATCGCGGAGCGCCTCCTCAAGGACGGATTCGAGGTCCACATCTGCGCTCGCAACCTCGCCGAGGTGGAGCAGACGGTCGCTGACCTCGAGTCGCTCGGCCCCATCCACGGGTTCAAGCTCGATCTCGCGGACCGCAAACAGGTCTACGAACTGACCAAGACGTGGAAAGGCCCCCTCCACGCCCTCGTGAACAACGCGGCGATCTGCAAGGTCGAGCGCGTGTTCGAGCACTCCGAGGACTGGATGGAGCACATGGAGACGTGGGACGACGTCCTCGACATCAACCTCACGGGCCAGTACTTCCTCACGAAGGGACTGTCGCGGTTCCTCCCGGATCACGGCCGCATCGTGAACATCTCGTCGCAGCTCGGGCAGGAGGCGCGCGCCTCGTACGGCGCCTATTGCGCCTCGAAGTTCGGGCTCATCGGCCTCACGAAGGTGTGGGCGAAGGAGCTCGGGCCGCGGCAGATCACCGTCAATGCGATCTGCCCGGGCTGGGTCAACACCGAGCAAGCGCAGGGGGACATGAAGCGCATCGCCAAGGAGCAGGGCGTCACCCCGGAGGAGTACTACAACGAAGTGTGCGCCCCGCTGGAGATGCGCCGCTTCACCGAGCCTTCGGAGGTCGCCAGTCTGGTGTCGTTCCTCGTCTCCAAGGACGGGAGCGGCGTCACCGGGCGCGCGTGGCTGATGAACACGATCTGGAACCAGACCTGACTGCGTCGCAACACCGTTTTTTCAAAGGGATCCTCATGAGCGCAGACGTTCAATCGAAGTCCTCTCGACTGGCACTCGACGGCGGCACGCCCGTCCGCACGACCCCGTGGCCCAAGTGGCCCCGCGGCGACGCCAACACCGAGAAGATGCTTATCGACGTGCTCCACTCGGGTCGGTGGACGATCAGCGGCGTTTACCGTGGTCGCAAGAGCTACGAGCGCCAGTTCTCGGAGGCGTTCGCGGCGTACAACGGCGTCCCGTACTGCGTGCCGACGACGGCCGGCACGAGCTCGCTGACGATTGGCATGCTCGGCCTCGGCATCGGCCCCGGGGACGAGGTGCTCACTCCGGGCCTCACGTGGGTCGCGTGCGCGTCCTCCGTCGTGTGCATAGGCGCGACGCCCATCCTCGTCGACATCGATCCGAACACGCTCGCGATGTCGCTGGAGGCCGCGCGGAAGGCGATCACGCCCCGCACCAAGGCCGTCATCCTGGTCCACCCGTTCTGCCGCGTCGGCGACATCGACGGCTTCCTCGCGCTCTGCAAGGAGCACAACATCAAGCTGATCGAGGACTGCTCGCAGGCGCACGGCGCGAAGTGGAAGGGCCAGCGCGTCGGCTCGTTCGGCGACGTCGGCTGCTTCTCGATGCAGCAGACCAAGGTGCTGACGTCCGGCGAAGGCGGCGCCGCGATCACGCGGGACGAGGACCTCTACCTGCGCATGGAGCAGCTCCGCTGCGACGGCCGACTCTTCATCTCGACTCCCCCCAAGGACGGCCGCGCGGAGATCCGCGAGGTGGGCAATGTCCTCGGACAGAACCTGTGCATCTCGGAGTTCCAGGCCGCCATCCTGGTGGACCGCCTCACGCACCTGGACGCGGAGAACAAGCTCCGCGCCGAGCGCGTGGAGACCCTCGGCGCGCTGCTCCGCGAGCAGATCCCGAGCGTGAAGCTCCTGCCGAAGCAGAACGGCGCAGAGGAGACCTATTACAACATCATCTTCAACGTGGACCGCTCGGACTTCGGCGGAAACACCATCGACGCCATCGCGAAGGCGCTCCAGGAAGAGATGCAGTCGCTGGCGTTCCCCATCTACACTCCGATGGATCGTCACCCGCTGTACAAGCCGCTCAACTCCTCTCGCGTGCCCAAGAACGACGAGGTCAAGAAGGAGCTGGATCCGTCGCGCTTCCATCTGCCGAACGCCGCCGCCTGCCGCGAGAACCACATCGCGATGCAGCACCAGGTGCTCCTCGACGAGCCGAAGGGCATGCAGGACATCGTCGACGGCTGGAAGAAGATCCGGGCCAATGCGGCGGAGCTGAAGAGGCTCTCGCTGGGCTGATTTCACCGCACCCCTCCACCCCAATAAGAGGGTTCGAGACTCCATCTCTCGGACCCTCCTCCCCGATAGAGAAGATTGTATGAGCACCACTCCTGTTCATGGGAAAGCGCTGCTGAACGTGGGCGTCGCGGGCGCGGGCCGTATGGGCTCGTTCCACGCGCTTCACCTGGCCAAGCGCATCGAGGGCGCGCGCCTCTTCGCCCTCGCCGACGAGAAGCCCGAAGTGCGGGCGAAGCTCGGCGAGGAGCTCAACATCGATCCTTCCCGCCTCTACGAGAAGTGGGAGGACATGCTCCAGAACCCGGAGCTCGACGCCGTGGTCGTCACGGTGCCGACCCGCCTGCACGGCGCCGTCGTGAAGGCCGCCGCGGCCCGTAAACTGCCCGTATTCTCCGAAAAGCCCCTGTGCCTCACCGTCGCGGAGACGCGCGAGGTCGTCGAGATCGTCGACCAGGCCGGCATCCAGCTCCAGATCGGCTTCATGCGCCGCTTCGACTCGGGGTATGCGAAGGCGAAGGAGCTCATCCTGGCCGGGAAGATCGGCGATCCGACCATCTTCAAGTCGGTGAGCCGGGACCCGTTCTGCCCACCGCCCGCGTTCGCGGACCCGAAGAACAGCGGCGGCCTCATCGTCGATCTCTCGATCCACGACATCGACATGGCGCGCTGGCTCGTCGGCAGCGAGTGCGTGCAGGCGTCGGCCGAGGGCTCGCTCCGCGTGTGCACGGCGATCCGGGACCTGGGTGACATCGACAACTCGGTCGTCAACATGCGCTTCGAGAACGGCACGCTCGGCAACATCGAGACGAGCCGTCACGCCTTCTACGGCTACGACATCCGGTCGGAGGTGCTCGGCACGCGCGGCGGCCTGCACATCGGTGTTCTGCAGCACACTCCGGTCGTCGTGATGACGCAGGAGGGCGGCGTCCAGCACGACGTGACTCCCTATTTCCGCGAGCGCTTCGGCGAGGCGTACCGCAAGGAGATCCAGGAGTTCGTGGACGCCGTTCGCAACGGCACGCCCACCAAGATCAACGGCAAGGACGGCCTGCTCGCGATCGAGATCGGCGCCGCGGCGACGTACTCGGCGCGCGTCGGCGGTCGCCCGGTGACGATCGAGGAGATCCGCAAGGACTCCACGGCGGCGGACGAGGCGGTGTGGCAGGGCGCGGGGCGTCCGATCGGCTTCATGCCGTCCACTCCGAAGAACGCGCTGCCGATCGCGAAGTAGACAGTCTCCAGCGACTGTCAATCACGGAAGGGGCCAGTTACGACTGGCCCCTTTTCTTTTCAGCTCGCCTTCCTGTCTTCGGAGGCCGCGATCTTGGCGCCGCCGCCCGCGAGGGCCGCCTTCTCGGCCTTGCGGCGCATGTACGCCTGGTCGAGCCACGTGAGGCCCGCGGGGAGCACCAGCACGGCCGCCAGGAGGCACGTCACCTCGCCGAGCACCGCCGCGATGCCGAGGCTGCGAACGCCGTAGTTCATCGACCGCACCAGCGCCAGGTACCCGAGCAGCGTCGTCATCGAGCAGAGCACCACCGCGCCGCCCGTGGACCGCACCGCGTTCGTCGCGCTGCCGCGCCCGTCGATGCGATACCGCACCATGATGTTGACCGCGTAGTCCACGCCGATGCCGAACGTCAGCGGCAGTGCGATGAAGTTGAGGAAGTTGAGCTTCACGCCCCCGAGGCTCAGCGAGCCGGCCATCCACGCGATGCCGATGAGCAGAGACACCGTCACGATGATCGAAGGCCGCCCGGCCCGGAACGCGAGCACCACGACGAGCAGCGTGGCCACGAACGACGCGAGAACGGCCTTCGGCACGTCCGCGATCACCGCCGCCCACATGTCGGCGTAGATGACCGAGCGCCCCGAGCCCCAGATCGTCGTGCCGTCCGGAAGATCCGTCTTCCGGAACGAGTCGGCCCAGCGAAACAGGTACTTTGCGTCGCTGGTGCTCTCGCCCTTGGTCGGCGTGATGTACACGACGCGGCCGCGCGTGCCGTCCTTCTCGGTGAAGAGGCGCGCGACGCCGTCGGGGAGATCGGCGATCCCGAAGGGCTGGAGATTGTCGGGCGGGATGAGGTCCTTGATCTTCGCCCACTCCTCGTCCTTGAAGAGGTGGCGCTTCTGCGCCTTGAGAACGCGCTCTTTCAGCGCGGTGAGCACGGGGATCTTGGCGGCCTGATCCGCAGGCACGAAGTCTTGCAGAGTGACCACGTCCTGGAAAGGCTTCTTCCCCTCGGGCGCGGCGTCCCGGCGGGCGAGCAGCGCGGCTTTCAAAGGCGCCACTTGCTCGGGCTTGTCGACCAGGATGGCCATCCCGTCGAGCCCCACATAGCCGGTGATGTCGATCGCGAGGTGCGCGAGCCGCTGCTCCTCTTTGGCGCGCTCCTTCTGCTCGCTCTGGATCTTGGTCAGGTCGTATTCCATCGGATCGGTCGTGAAATACCGATACGTGTACGCGGCGCCGCCGATCGTCAAAAGGACGCCCACGATCGTGATGAGGCGCGGCATGGCGTCGGACATCGCGGCGAACGGCTTGCCGAACGCGATGCCCTTCTCCGTCGCCTTGCGCAGCCGGCCCCAGAATCCGCTGTGGACGCGGGGAGTGTCCAGCGGGGCGAACCTCTCGATGACGATGAGGATGGGCGGCAGCGCGGCGAAGGTGCCAATCCAGCAAAGGACCATTCCGGCGCCGCCGATCGCCCCGAAATCGCGGAAGCCGCGGAACTCCGTCACGAGGAGAGACGCGTACGAGGCGCCCGCCGCGACGGCCGCGGTGAGCGTCGGAATCCAGGTGTCGCGCTGCGCGATGGACAGGGCCGCTTGCAGGTCCGACCCGGAGCGGCGCGCCTCCAGATACCGGGCCATGAAGATGATGGCGAAGTTGATGCCGTTGCCCGCCACGATCGTGAACAGGAACCCCGTGGCCATGTTGAGGTGGCCGATCGTGAGCTGCGTGAGGCCGAAGGTCCACGCCACGCCGACGCCGATCGTCAGCGACATCGCGATGAGCGTGCGGAACCGCAGATAATAGAGGAGCACCACGAGGACGAGCAGCCCCACGCCCGTCACGCCGACCTCCGTGAGGTCGTTGATCATCATCGTGTACTCCGACAGACCGATCACCAGATCTCCGGAGAGGCCATATCGAATCGAGGGGTGGAAGCTCTTCGGATTGACGCGCTCCACCACCTCGCGCACCTTCTTGAGCGCCTCGTTCGCCTTGTCGAATTCGCTGCCGAGCACGCCCGCGCGGATGGCGACGACGAGCGTCTTGCCGTCCTGAGACTGGTAGTATCCGTCCGGGAATCGCTGGGTGCTGTCGTCCTTGAGGCCGAGCGTCTTCTTGATCGACTCGCTGTCGAGCTTGGGGGGCTCCTCTTCGTCGAAGTCGGTGCCGGTGGCCTTTCGAACCTCGTATTCGAAGCGCGCGTCCGCGTCCGCTTTCAGCTTCTCCAGCGCCGGGAGGTCCGCGAACAGGCCTGCTCTTGGGCTGAGGTAGGCGATCGCGTCGTGCACGCCGTCCTCGACGGCGCCCACATACGGCGGGCCGATCTTCGCGAGCTCGGGCACGAGCGCGTCACCGGCTTTGCGGAGGGCGGCGGTGTCGTCGCCTTCGAGCACGACGAAGATCGTGGAGACGCCGGCGGTGCGGGCCGCGACGCGGTTCAGCTCCTGCACGCTCTTGCGCGACTGCGGGAGCAGCGCCTCGAAGCCGGTCTGCACGGTGAGCCGCACCGCGAACAGCACGCTTATCAGCGTGACGAGCAGGACGCCGAACAGGACGTGATAAGGCCTCTGGAGCTGGGCCTTGAGGAGCCTCTGCCCAGCCGCGGTGATGCGACGTTCGAGAGGGCCTTCGTGCGTGCGTGAGGACGGGGGATGCTCTTCCAAAACAGCCGCGTCATACGCGAGGATCGATCGCGGGTCGACCCCTACCGACACGCCACGTCGTGCTCCCGAGTCGTCGGTTCCCGGGGCCGCCGCCAATCGCGCAGAGGCTTCGCGGCGGCGAGAAGTGGGCTACGCAGCGGTCGCTGGAGTTGCCCACCCCCGGCCTTCGCTTCGCGAAGTCCGCCCCTCCGGCCGCCACTGGAAGGACGGAGTCCGGTCCGCGGAGGCGGAGCGGAGCTTGGCTCCGCGGAGTCCGCAGCGGAGCGGACGCAGTCCTTGACGTTGCTCCCAAATCGGCTGTTTCACAGCCTCAGGGAGGGGTGCATTCCGTCCTTCGAAGCCCTCTCTAGAAGCCGGCCTCGATCATCAGCGCGGGGATCGCGATGGGCCCGATCGTGCGGGGAGCGCAGCCGTTCGCGGTGCACGTGACGTCGAACACCTCCTTGTTCAAAGTGGCATTCTGGAAATCGAGGGCGGCGCTCAACCAGCCTTTTTTGCCGATCGTCCAGCGCTTGGAGAGGCGCGCGTCCAGGCGATAGAACGGCTTCACGCGCGGGGGATCCGTCGAGGGGACGCGGCCCGGGCCGACCTCGTCCGCGGGGAAGCCGCTGTAGATCATGTGTCGGAGCCCGGCGCGCCAGCCGTTTCCGAGGTCGTAGAGCAGCGCCACCTGGGCGACGTGGGTGCGGTCGTAGGCGGAGGGGACGGTGCGCCCGTCGTCGGTGCGGCGCGTGGCGCGCGAGAGCGTGTACGAGACCAGGAACAGCATGTCTTTGCGCAGCGGCCCCTGCGCGCCGATCTCGAGCCCGTACGTGTCCCCGGTGGAGCGGTGGAGGAAGCGATCCGCGTCGAGCGCCGTCCCGCGCCCTGTCCCGATGGCGTCGGTGAGGCCGAACGTCACTTGCCGGAACACCGCGCTCACGATCTCGATGGGACCGAACCGAACCTCGGCCCCGAAGCTGCCTTGAATACTGCGCTGGAGCCCGCCCGGGATCCCGGCGATCACGAGCGCGGGCAGGGGCGCGAACGCCGGCCGCTGCGACGCCACCGCGACGCCCGGCACCAGCGCGAGGTGGTCATTCACGACGAACCGGCCCATGAGCTTCGGATCGATCGCGACGTCGGAGTCTTCGAGAGAGTGGTAGTAGTCGACGCGGAGGCCCGGAGTGATGGTGGAGCGCTCCCCGACGCGAAGCTCGGTCTCCACATAGCCGCCGATCGTCGTGTCGAGACGGGGCTTGAAGAGGTCCCGGTAGGCCGAGATGAGCTTGTTGCGCTCTTCCGCGGTGTCGCCGGGGGCGCATCGGTCCGTGGCGGCGGCCTCCACGCAAGGCTGAAAGTGGAAGTCGTCGAGCGAGACGTCCGCGCCGGCGCGGAAGGTGGCCTTTCCGGAGAGGACCGGCAATTCGATGCCTCCGCGCGCCGCGAGCTTGTATTGCTGCGCGAGCCGGGCCCCCACGTTGCGCGACTGATCGAGGCCGAGCGTGGCCGCCGCGAAGGCCCGGCCGCCCTCGTCGAAGTCCTTCTGGTACTTGAGATCGACGCGGTGAAAGTCGGTGTCGAGGAGCGTCGTCTTGACGTCGCCCGCCGTCGATTTGTCGATGAGGGCGAGGTAGTCGTACGAGCCGAACGCGAAGAGCTGCACGCGGGAGCCGGGGGAGGGGGTATATCCGACGCGCGCCTGGTAATCCCCGTAGCCGGCGCCCACGCTGGGGATCAGCGCGGACACGAGCGGTCCTGCATACGAGTAGTGTCCACCGACGAGGACATCGATCTTGTCGGTCGCGGGCCCCTGGATCACGCCGCCCACGTCGAGCCGGAGACCGGCCTCTCCCTTCCACTCGAAGGGGGGCTGTGTGCTCGTCGCCTCCACGATGGCGCCCGCGAAGCGGCCGGCGCTGGCAGGGTACGGGCCGGGCGAGAAGCTCACTTTCTGCACGATGGCGGCCGGGATGACGCTCGGCCCGCCGCCCACGTGGAAGAGGAGCGGCACCTGGATGCCGTCGAAGAAATAGCCCACGTTGCCCGGCGGGGCGCCGCGGATGAAGAAGTAAGGCAGTCCGCTCGCGGTCGGCGTGACGCCGGGCTTGATCTCGATGGCGCGGTACGGATCCGCGAGGATTCCAGGCATCTCCCGGATATCCCGCTTGCGGAGCGTCGATGTGCCGGCCGGCGGCCGATCCCCGGTGACGGAGACGTCGATCGGCTGCGGCGGGGGAGGGGGCGCCGCCTCCGCAGGAGGTGCCGAGTCGGAGGTGCCAGTCGAAGGTGCCGAGTCGGAGGTGCCAGTCGGAGGTGCCGAGTCGGAGGTGCCAGTCGGACGCGCCGGGCCGTCGGGCGGGGGCGTGGGGCTGCCGGCGCTCGACGTCGGGGAGGGGCCGGCGGTCTGCGCGGCCGCGGCGGCGGGGGCGAGGGCCGCGCACAGGGCACCGAGGAGGGCCAGTCTTCGGGAGGTCACGCGGGGCGACTCTAGACGATCGCGCGCCCCGGGCGGTCGCGATTTCGCTCGCGGGCGCGAATTCGACGGTGCCTTTTCCGACGGTGGTTTTTTCGATCCGACGCCTTCGCGATCTCCCGGTGCTCCCGCGTGGCTTTTCAGGCATGCTGGCAGGATGACCACGCCCTCGGACGACGCGCGCACGAGCGATCGAAAGGGTCCGATTCTCCGCGCGCTCCAGGCCGTCGCGCGCGCCGGGGATCGCCTCCCCGATCCGGCGGTGCTCTTCGTCGCGCTCGCGGCCCTCGTCGTCGCGGCTTCGTTCGTGGGCGCGCGCCGCCACGTGTCGCTGACGAACCCCGTCACCGGCGCGAGCCTGTCGGCGGAGAACCTGCTCTCCGCGGAGGGCGTGCGTCGCCTCGCCGAGGGCGCGGTCAAGAGCTTCGTCACGTATCCGCAGCTCGGCGTCGCGATCGCGGCGTTGCTCGGCGTCTTCGTGGCCGAGCGGAGCGGCGTCCTCGGCGCGGCCTTCCGTCGCCTCGCGGCCCTCGTGCCGCCGTGGGCCCTGACAGCGCTGCTCTTCTTCGCGGCCGCGCACGTCGCCATCGCGGGGGACACTGGCATTTACGTGCTGGTGCCGCTCGGAGCCATCCTGTTCCGCTCGGCCGGCCGGAGCCCGCTCGCGGGCCTGTCCGCGGCGTTCTCGGGGGCGACGGGCGGCTACGGCGCGGGCTTCCTGCTGACGTCGATGGACGCGAAGCTCGCGGCGATCACGGGCTCTTCGGCGACGCCGACCAGCACGTATTACTTCACGTGCGCGGCGACGGTGCTCCTCACGGCGACTGGCACGCTGGTGCACCACGCGCTGGTGGAGCCTCTTTTCAGCGCCGGCGACAGCGACGCAGAATCGGAGCCGGCGAGCGTGCCTGTCGCGGCGGACGAGGGCCGGGCGCTGCGGCTCGCGGGCGTGGGGCTCCTCGCGCTCCTCGTGGTCCTCGCGGCGCTCGTGGTGCCGGAGAAAGGCCTCTTGCGCGACGACTCCGGGTCTCCGAAGCCGTTCTTCGCGGCGCTCCCGCTCGTCGCGATGGTGGCCTGTCTGGTGCCGGCCGCGGTGTTCGGGTACTTCGCGGGATCGATCCCGGATCATCGCGCCTTCGTGCGGGTGGCCGGGCGCGCGGCGGCGGACATCGGGCCGTATCTGGTGCTCGCGTTCGTGGCGGCGCAGCTCCTCGCGGCGGTCGACGCGTCGAACCTCGCCGCGGCGATCGTGGTGAAGGCGTCCCACGGCGTGCCGCGCTCGCATCTCCATGGTGCGCCGCTCGCGATCGGGGTCGCGGGCCTCGCGGCGGTGCTCGGCCTCCTCGTGCCGTCGGCGTCCGCGCGGTGGGGGTTGATGGCCGCGTCCGTCGTGCCCGCCGTCGTCGCGGCCGGCGGGACGCCCGAAAGCGCACTGGCAGCATTCCGAACCGGCCTCGGCCCGGCGCTCATGGTGACGCCGCTGCTCCCGCATTATGCGGTGTTCGCGGCGTGCGCGAAGCGGTGGTCGCCCCGCGCGGGTGCTGGTACGCTCGTCGCTGCCACGCTGCCGCAGTCGATCGCGTTCGGCGCGGCGTGGCTCGTGCTGCTGGCCGTCTGGCTCTCCGCGGGCCTCCCGCTCGGGCCCGCGACCGCCCCGTGAGAGTGAGGTCCCGACGATGACGAGGAAGAGGCACACGTCCGGGTTCCATCGCTCCTGCGCTCTCGTCGCGGCCGCGGCCTTCGCGCTCATGGGGTGCATCTCAGGCGTGAAAGGCGCCGACGCGCACAGCCCCGGCGCCTCCGCCTCCGCGCCGCAGACCGGCAGTCCGGCCGCCACCGCCTCTGCCAAGTCCACCGCCTTCGGAACCGGCCTCTCCGGAAATGGCACCTTCGGAACCGGCCTCTCCGGAAATGGCACCTTCGGCTCTGGAAACGGCACATCCGGCTCCGGGAACGGCACCTCGGACATGCCGGGGAACACCGTCGTCGGTGCGCCGGGGTCCGGGACGGCCGAGAAGGACGGGGGAGCCGTGCGCGTGCCCTTCGGCGCGATGTACCAGAGCGCGTCGGACGCCTTCGAGAAGGCCATGCGCATGAAGGCCGGAGCCGAACGTCGGGCCGCGTTCCTCGTGGCGGCGGAGCTCTACGAGCATGCCTTTTCGGTGGCTCCTTCGGTGGACGCGGCCCCCGAGGCGGCGATCAACGGCGCGTACGCCTTCAAGCAAGCTGGCCAGTGGGAGCGCGCGCTGGACCTGTATCGCCGCTTCCTCGCAGAGTACCCGACGTCCGAGAAGATCGCCGCCCTCAAGAAGACGGACCCGCGCCGCGCGGAGGAGCGCGTCCGTTTCGCGCGGCAGGCGGCGGAGGCGCTGGGCGCCGCGCTCGTGTCGAACTTCGATTACAGGGGCGCGGCGGTGCACTACGACTCCGTCGCTCGCAATCCGCTCCTCACCGAGAGCTTCCGCCGTGACTGGGCGCGCAACGCGACCATCCTGTTCACGAACCTCGGAGACGCGAAGAGCGCCGCGTCCGCGCGCGATCTGTTCTTGAAGCTCTCGCCGGACGTGCGCTCGAAGGCGACCATCGATCGCGTCGTCGCGCTGGGCGGCTTCCACGACTGGACACCATCCCCCGCCGACACCGACGCGCTCCGGGCCGCCCGCAAGGCCCGAGTGAAGGCGCTGGAGCATTTCGTGGCCACGTACGAGCGCGTCCCCGAGGCGGCCGAGGACGTGATGGATGTGGCCTATCGCCTCCACGAGCTCCACCGCCGCGACTCCGCATCTGCCGCCGCCGCGTGGTGCAAGAAGGCGAAGAAGGCCTACGAGATCGCCGCGCACGCCTCCCAGCGCAAGATCTGGACTCCGGATCCGAGCGGGCCCCTCACGCCGACCGACTGCCAGCTTCGCCCCCCGTCCGAAGCTCCGCCGTCCACGCCTCGGCGTCCGACGGCCCACCTCGGAAGACCCTTGTCGCCGCCGCCGAACGGAGTGGCCCCCCCGCGCCCGATCGGCGTTCGATGAAGCGGATTTCGTTCTTCGAGAGGGAGTGTCGGATTCGGGCCGAAAGCGAGCTAGTGTGCCGTTCCGGAATTGAGTGACGCTCCCCGCCCTGAACGAGCGGAGCGAGAGATTTGGGCGCAACGTCGAGGACTGCGTCCACTCAGCTACGGACTCCGCGGAGCCAGGCTCCGCTCCGCCTCCGCTGAGCGGACTCCGTCCTCCCAGTGGCGGCCGGAGGGGCGGCCTTCGCTCCGCGAAGGCCGGGGGTGGGCAACTCCCTACTTGGGGGGCTCGAGCGGGGCGCACGTCGACACGCCCGCTCCGACGATGCGGAAGCCGATGTTCACCATGTAACTCGGGTCCACCGAGCCGTCGCTCGGGCGATAGCGCGTCACGTTCGTCGTGCGGGTCGGGTCCACGAGCGGGTCCGGCGCGGTGTAGAGGTAGAAGTCGCCGCCCCAGAACGAGAAGGCCCACGCGGCCGGCGTCTCCACCTGCGGGAGGCTCACCGGCGTGATCGTCGCGCCGTTCGTCTTGTTGAGCTCCACCACCTGCACCGGCGTCGTCGTGAAGAAGCCGTACAGGCGGCCGTCGCCCGTGCCCGTGAGCTCCGCGTTCTGCCCCGAGAGCGCCCCGGTGAACGCGCCGAGCGGCGTCAACTGGCCATTGGCGGTGTCCAGCTTGCCGAGACCGGGGCTCGCCCCCGAGCCGGTGCCCGTCAGATAGAGCGTCTCCGCCGTGGAGCCCGCCGCCCCGTCCGTCGAGAAGCCCATCCCGAGGCGGAACCAGTCCTGCGGGAGGTTCGCGGCCGGCTGCGCCTCGCAGCTCGCGTCCTTGGTAGATACCCTGTATACGACACCGGCCGAGTCGCTGAATCCGTTGTTGTCGACGTAGTTGACCCAGGCCGTGGCGTTTCGGTCAATCGCCATCGAGTTCGGCTGAAGGGTGGTGTTGCAGCCGAGGTGGCCGATCTTCGTGAAGATCTTGTCGGCCGGCTGGAAGCTGTACATGTCGTTCTCGTCGGAGAGGACGTACACGTACGTGGAGGCCGCGTCGCAGTCCGCGTTCGTCCCGCCGCCGGACCCGCCCGTCTGGATGCCGCCGCCGGAGCCCCCGATGATGCTGCCGCCGGTGGATCCGCCGGATCCGGCGGTGGATCCGCCCGTGTTCTGGCCAGAGCCCGTGGCGGAGCAGGCGACGAGGAGAGCAGGCAAGAGCGTAAGCGCAAAGCGTTTCATCGAGACCTCCGCCGCGCATCCTACTCCAAGAGGGGTCCAGGAGGGGTATCGCTCGCGCGCGGGTCGCATCCGCGCGGGGCCGCTCGATCCTGACGATGGAGCCAAATCGCCCCACGCCTCGGTGGTCGAAGCACCGATGTCCGCTCCGTCCTCCTCCGCGCGTGTCCTGGGTGCGAGTCTCGGGCTCGCCGGTCTCTGGCTCTCCGGGAGCGCGGGGGCGCAGGAGATCAAGTTGAATGGTCCGCTCGCGACGACGCCGGATCTCTACGCGGTCACCGCCGACGACATCGCGGCTCGAACGGACGTGACGGCGTGGCTGTCTCTCGGGGCGACGCCGGCGCCGGCGCGCGCCGCGGGGCCGTTCGTGGGCGGGGGCGCGGAGGTGTCCTTGCCGGTGAAGCGCCTCACCGGCGTGCTGGGGCGACCGAGCGAATTGCGGTGGGGTCCGTGGGGCCAGGCGTGGGTGGACGCGGTCGGCGGCCGGTACGAAGGAGGCCTGTTGGCGCAGCTCTACCTGTTCGGCCCGCGCGTGCACTCGCCCTTCGATGTCCGCGTCGGCGGAGGCGCCGGCGACGACGCGCTCGGGAAGGCGCCGCACGTCGCGCTCACGCTCTCGGGAGGCCCCCGCTACATCGAGGCCGTGCGCTGGCCCGCGTACCACGACGAGCGCGGCGAGGAGCTGTCGCCGCCGCAGCTCGTCGCGGGGTGGCGGTTCTTCTTCTCGGCGCGCCGCACGCTCGACGCCGCGGGGCAGATCTGGGTGACGGTCGGCGTGGAGCTGGAGCTCGGTCAGACGTTCCGATCCGACTGGTCCGTGGTCGACGCGCCGCGCTGATCGGCTTCGTTCGTAGGGGTTTCGGAGACGTCGTGGGGCCGCTGCGCGCGCGCTCGCCGCGAGCCCTTCCCGGATGCATGTTCGCGAACGCCTTCGAAAATAGGCGTTTCGGAAAAATGTGAGAGGCCGAATTTTCTTTGTTGACTCGGTCGGTGATTTCGATAAAAAGCACGCCCCGGTCGCCGCTGACACCTGCAACCCAGGACAGCGACGGTCGCAGCTTCATCTTGGCGGATCGTCTAATGGCAGGACGATGGTTTCTGGCACCATCTATCAAGGTTCGAATCCTTGTCCGCCAGCTCGGCCCTCGATAGTCAGAACGAGGGAGTTTGAAAACACACTCTCGTCACTGAACCACTCGGTTGGCTTGTCATCAGGTCCCATCGTCTAGCGGTTAGGACATCGGCCTCTCACGCCGGTAACGCGGGTTCGATTCCCGCTGGGATCGCCACAAAGGCACGTGAGAAAAACGGTCGCTCGGCAACGGGCGGCCGTTTTGCTTTTTGTCTCTCCACCTCTCGCCGACTGCCCTCCAGCGCGTCCGCGTTTTGCCGCTCCCTGCCCGCGATTTGTCGAATTCGGGCCCTTGACGGCATCGACCTTTGGATTAGGTTCCGGCCCAGTTTTAGCCACCGGCTGGGGTGAGTGCCAAAACGGACCCGCGGACCGCGGATCGCCCGGCGAAGCTCCCCTCGCGCCTCCACGGCTCTCGTTCGCCGGGTGGGCCGGTGTCTTTCCCCGTCTTGAGGAGCACACCATGAAGATTCGGCCGCTGCAGGATCGCGTCGTCGTCAAGCGTCTGGAAGTCGAGAACAAGACCAAGGGCGGTCTGTTCATCCCGGAGACCGCGAAGGAGAAGCCGGTGGAGGGCCGCGTCGTCGCGGTCGGCGCCGGCAAGGCGACGAAGGACGGCAAGGTCCGCCCGCTCGACGTGCAGGTCGGCGACACCGTGATCTTCGGCAAGTACTCCGGCACCGAGGTGAAGCTCGACGGCGTGGAGCACGTGCTCCTCCGCGAGGACGACATCCTGGCCGTGACCGGAACCGCCTCCGCGAGCTGAGACTCGCGCCTTGGCCCCCGAGACCAACGATTTTCGAGGCGCCGAGCGCGCCTCCAAGAAGGTGATGTGATGAGCGCGAAGATGATCGTCTACAGCCGCAAGGCGCGCAGTGAAATCCTCCGGGGCGTCAACGCCCTCGCCGACGCCGTGAAGGTCACGCTCGGCCCCAAGGGCCGCAACGTCGTGATCGAGAAGAGCTGGGGCTCGCCCGTCGTGACGAAGGACGGCGTGACCGTGGCCAAGGAGATCGAGCTCCACTCCAAGCTCGAGAACATGGGCGCCCAGATGGTGCGCGAGGTCGCGTCGAAGACGAGCGACAAGGCCGGCGACGGCACCACGACCGCGACGGTGCTCGCCCAGGCGATCTACACCGAAGGCCTCCGCCTCGTGGAGGCCGGCCACAACGCGATGGACCTCAAGCGCGGCATCGACGCCGCCGTGGAGGTCGTCCTCGGCGAGGTGAAGAAGATCGCCAAGCCGACGAAGGACAAGGAGCAGATCGCGCAGGTCGCCACGATCAGCGCGAACGGCGACCGCGAGATCGGCAACATCCTCGCCGAGGCCATGGAGAAGGTCGGCAAGGAGGGCGTGATCACGGTCGAAGAGAACAAGCGCATGACGACCGAGCTCGACGCGGTCGAGGGCATGCAGTTCGATCGCGGCTACCTCTCGCCGTACTTCGTGACGGACGCCGAGAAGATGACGGTCGTCCTCAACAACCCGCTCATCCTGATCAACGAGAAGAAGATCAGCGCGATGGCGGATCTGCTCCCGCTCCTGGAGCAGGTGCTCAAGGCCGGCCGCGAGCTGCTCATCATCGCGGAGGACATCGAGGGCGAGGCGCTCGCGACGCTCGTCGTGAACAAGCTCCGCGGCGTCATCAAGGTCGCGGCGGTGAAGGCGCCGGGCTTCGGTGATCGCCGCAAGGAGATGCTGAAGGACATCGCGATCCTCACGGGCGGCACCGCCTTCATGGAGGACCTCGGCCAGAAGATCGACACCGCGACGGTCCACAGCCTCGGCACCGCGAAGCGCGTCGAGATCGACAAGGACAACACCACGATCGTCGACGGCGCGGGCGACAAGGCCGCGATCAAGGGCCGCGTGGAGCAGATCCGCCGCCAGATCGCGGACACCTCCAGCGACTACGATCGCGAGAAGCTCCAGGAGCGCCTCGCGAAGCTCGCGGGCGGCGTCGCGGTCGTCAAGGTCGGCGCCGCGACCGAGACCGAGATGAAGGAGAAGAAGGCCCGCGTCGAGGACGCGCTCCACGCGACCCGCGCGGCCGTGGAAGAGGGCATCGTCCCCGGCGGCGGCGTCGCGCTCATCCGCGCGTCCGCGGCCCTCGACAACCTCAAGTTCGGCGACGAGCGCGACCACGGCGTGAAGATCGTCCGCAAGGCGATCGAGGCGCCGCTCCGCCAGATCTCCGGCAACGCGGGCCAGGAGGGCTCCGTCGTCGTCGACAAGGTCCGCAACGGCTCGGGCTCGTTCGGCTACAACGCGGCGACCGACAAGTACGAGGACCTCCTCGAGGCCGGCGTCATCGACCCGGCGAAGGTCGTGCACCACGCGCTCGCGAACGCCTCCAGCGTCTCCAGCCTCATGCTCACCACGGAGGCCCTCGTCGCCGAGAAGCCGAAGAAGGAAGCCCCGGCGATGCCCGGCGGCGGCGGCGGTATGGGCGGCATGGGTGGTATGGGCGGCATGGGTGGCATGGGCGGTATGGGCGGCGACTTCGACATGTGAGTCGCCCCCGGGGCCGTTCGCCACACGGCGCGCGGCCCCATTTCGCCCCGCGTCCGTCTCCCCCGCCCAACCTCGAAGTCACCCCAAAACCTCAGGCCCGAAGCTCCCACCACGTCCAACGCATCGTTGGCGGATCGCGTGGGGTGGGGACCCCGCGGGCTTCGCCCGTGGGGCGGGGCGGCGCGTGCCGCCCCGAGATGGGCAAGAAGAGCTTGAGCGGCGGGTGTTTGAAAAACACCGGCCGCGAGGGCTCGCGGTTTCGTTTTTTTCCGTCCATCCGGCTCCGGCGGTAGACTCGTCGGCCCACGATGTCGGACCCCCTCTTCGCTCGTTTCGGTCGCGAGTTCACCGCGGGCGAGGTGCTTTTTCGCGAGGGGGAATTCGGCGATCGCATGTTCGTGATCCAGGCCGGCGCGGTCCGCATCACGAAGACGATGGGCGGCGAGCAGAAGGTGCTCGCGGTGCTCGGACCCGGGGAATTCCTCGGGGAAATGGCGATCCTCAACGGCAAGCCGCGCACCGCCACCGCGACCGTGACGGAGCCCACGCGGTGCCTCCTCATCGACGCGCGCACGCTCGAGGCGATGGTCGCGAAGAACGCGGAGATCGCGCTGCGGCTCATCAAGAAGCTCGCGCGGCGGCTCGACTCCGCCGACACGCTCATCGAGATCCTCATGCACACGGATCCGAAGGCGCGCATCATGCTCGCGCTCTCGCGGCACGCGGAGGCCTTCGGGGAGCCGCTCGCGGACGGCGTGCGCATCCGGGCGACGCCCGTGGACATCGCGCAGGAGGTCGGCGTCGACGAGGCGACCGCGCTCGACGTGATGGCGCGCCTGCGCCGCCTGCGCCTCGCGCACGAGGAGCCGAGCGGCGGCATCGTGATCGCGGACATCGGCCGCCTCCGCGATTTCCTGGAGTTCCTGGAGATGCCACAGAAGTTCGCGCCGCGGTCCGAGGACGCGTCGATCGATCCCGAGGACGCGTCGATCGATCCCGACGACGCCTCGTCGCGGCCCACCCTCGTCACCGGAACCGGAGAGGCTTGAGCGTGGACCTCCGCGTCATCGGCTGTCACGGCGGCGAGACCCCGAAGCACCGCACGAGCGCCTTCATCGTGAACGAGAACCTCGCCGTCGACGCGGGCTCGATCACGAGCGGCATGACCGTCGCGGATCAAGGGAAGCTCGACATCTGCCTCGTGAGCCACGCGCACCTCGATCACGTGCGCGACCTCGCGACGCTCGCGGACAACCGCTGCCAGATGCGCTGCGGACCGCTCGTGATCGCGGGCATCAAGGAGACGCTCGACGCGCTCCGCGAGCACTTCTTCAACAACCTGATCTGGCCCGATTTCTCGAAGATCCCGTCGGACGGGCAGCCGACGATCGTCTACCAGGAGCTCGCGCCGGAGGTGGAGACGCGGCTCGGCCGGTACCTGGTGCGGCCGATCCCGGTGTCGCACACGATCGACGCGGTCGGCTTCATCGTCGACGACGGCACCGGCGCGCTCGGCTACAGCGGCGACACGGGGCCGACGGATCTGTTGTGGCAGCACCTCAATCGGCAAGAGAACCTGCGCGGCCTGCTCATCGAGGTGAGCTTCCCGAATTCGGAGCAGGCGATGGCCACGGCGAGCGGTCACCACACGCCCGCGACGCTCGCGCTCGATCTCGCGAAGTACCGCGCGCCCCAGGATTTGCCGGCGCTTTTGTACCACATCAAGCCTGTGTTCCAGGCCGAGGTGGAGCGCGAGTGCGCGCGCCTGCGAGGGCACAACCTGCAGGTCGTGAAGCTGCAAGACCACTTCAGCTTGTAGCGAGAGAGAGTTATCGAGGCGCGTGCGTGCGCCTCCGGAAGGGGAGGAGCCCGCCCCCCGCGGGCCTACAAAACAAGGGTTACTGGCCGACGACGCCGATCCAGATGTTCTGCTGACCCTTGTATTCGGTCACCAGGTAGAAGAGCTCCGTGTTCTTCTTGCCGGCGGTCAGCACGTTGATCGTCATGTGCAGCGTCTGGCCGTTCAGGCCCTGCGTCGCGTCGAAGGAGAAATCGAGGTGCTTCGTGCCCCCGATGAGCTCCGAGAAGTCGTCGGCGTGCACGGTGATCGGGCCGTCCGTCGGGCCGTCGCTGAAGAGCTGAAGGTCGACCGTGCGCGACTCGCCGAGCGGGATCTTCACGCCCTTCACCGTCGCGGAGAAGCCGCCGCCGCCGTACGTGATCGAGTCCGTCATCACCGGCGTGGCCTGGAAATAGACGTCGCCCGGCTTCGTCGGCTGGCAGGGATCGTTGCCGTTCTTCGCGGCCGCGTTGGACCAGCTCCGCTGCACGACGTAGGGCATCTCGTCGAACTTCGTGAACGACTCGGGATCCTGCGCGCACATGTCGCCCGTCTCGCCGCCGCCGAGCGCGCGCACCCAGAAGATGTGCGCGTTGTCGGTCTGCGCGTAGGCCGGATCCGTCATCGGGAACGGATCGGTCGCGGCCTCGATCAGCTCGTGGCTGAGCGCGCCGGTCACCGCGTCGAGGTCGTGGATGTTGCCGAAGTCCGGGCACCGCGGGATGACCGCATACGCAACCTGCTGGTTGCCGTGCGCCGCGTCGAGCGGGAAGTTGGAGTGGTAGCCACCGAACGACTGGCACGAGAGCGCGCCCTGCTCGTTGATGGTGAGGCCCGTGGGGTAGATGATCGTGTAGATGGTCTGTTGATCCGGCGCGGCGAAGGCCGGATCGTCCGCGTTGAGCTTGCCGCCGAGCCACGCCTGCACGTCGGCGTCGGTGATGGTGCCGGTGGCGGCCTCGTCGAGCATCACGGGCGACAGCGACGACGCGGGGCCCACGCCGTACTCCGCGGTGACGGCGGCCCAGTATTTCGTCGGGCCGATCTTGCTCACGAAGTCGGTCACGCTCGCGACGTACGTGGGGTCGTCGTTGGAGAAGAAGATCGGCTGGATCTTGGGCGCGCTCATCACGTCGCCGCCGAACGTCACGACCTTCGGTGGGGCCTGGTGGGGCGCCGGGTAGACGTCGCTCGGCTGACCGATGTCGACCGTGGTCGTCGTCGTGGTGTCGCTCGTCGTCGTGGTGTCGGTGCTCGTCGTGGTGTCGGTGGTCGTCGTGGTGGTGGAGCCGCCCGCGCCGCCGGTGTCGCCGGAGCTCTCCTGAACGGTGCCGCCGCACGCTGCGCTCGCGATGGACACGAGCGCGACCAAGGTCGCCATGGAGAAGGATCGCATCGGGCGCTCTTACGTGAGCGCGGCCCCCGACGCCATCGTTGTTTCGTGCGCATTTACCCGAAAAAGGAAGGCGATCCGCGCACGCGGGAAGTCTGTACCTCGGATGAATTTGGGTTGACCCTGCACTGCGTCACAACTACCCGGTCGGCCGTGGCTCTCATCGTTCAGAAGTACGGGGGCACCTCCGTCGGCTCCATCGAGCGGATGCAGAACGTCGCCGCGCGCGCGCTGAAGACGGCGTCGCAGGGGCACAAGGTCGTGCTGATCGTGAGCGCGATGGCGGGCGAGACGAACCGTCTGCTCGGCCTCGCGCACAAGATCTCGCCCTTGCCGGATCCGCGGGAGCTCGACGCGCTCGCCGCGACGGGCGAACAGGCTTCGGCCGCGCTCGTGGCGCTCGCGATCCAGTCGCAGGGCGGCAAGGCGAAGAGCTTCCTCGGGCACCAGATCAAGGTGCAGACGGACAGCGCGTACACGAAGGCGCGCATCCTCGCGATCGACGCGGGCAAGCTGCACGAGGCGCTGGACGACGGCGCGATCGGCGTCGTGGCCGGGTTCCAGGGCGTCGACGACGCGGGGAACATCACGACGCTCGGCCGCGGCGGCAGCGACACGAGCGCGGTCGCGGTGGCCGCGGCGCTCGGCGCGGACGCGTGCGAGATCTACACCGACGTGGACGGCGTCTACACGACGGATCCGAACATCTGCGCGTCGGCGAAGAAGATCGACAAGATCAGCTACGAAGAGATGCTGGAGCTGGCGTCGCTGGGGGCGAAGGTGCTCCAGATCCGCAGCGTGGAGGTCGCGATGAAGTATCAGGTCCCGGTCGAGGTGAAGTCGTCGTTCTCGGATGCGCCGGGCACGTGGGTCGTGCGCGAGGACGAGGCGCTGGAGTCGACCGTGGTCCGCGGCGTGGCGCTCGACAAAGCCGAGGCCCGCGTGATGCTCGTCGGCTGCGACGACAAGCCGGGCGTGGTCGCGAAATTGTTCGGCGCGCTCGCCGATCAGCACATCGCGGTCGACATGATCATCCAGTCGCCTTCGCGCACGCAGGGCGAGCGACCGGGCGCGTCCGTCGACGTGACGTTCACGGTGACGAAGGCGGATCTCGCGCGGACGAAGGTGATCGTGGGCGAGGTGCTCGGGGCGATCGGCGGCACGTCCGCGGAGTACGACGAGAACGTGGTGAAGGTCTCGATCGTCGGCCTCGGGATGCGCTCGCACGCGGGCGTCGCGGCGAAGATGTTCGCGCTGCTCGCGAAGGAAGGCGTGAACATCCAGGCCATCTCGACGAGCGAGATCCGCGTCTCGTGCCTGGTGGAGTCGAAGTACGCGGAGCTCAGCGTGCGCGCGCTGCACGACGGCTTCGGCCTCGGGGCGTAACGGGCCTCTCGACATCACGGCGCGATGCCCACCCCCGGCCGCGCTGTCGCGCGTCCGCCCCTCCCAAATCGCTCTCTGTCGTTCGCGAAGGGAGGGGGCCCGCCACAGGGACGTTGTGTGGCATTTTTGCGCGCTTTTGACGCGACCTTGCGGGCGTGACCGTGTGCTAGGGTTCGTCGTTCGCGCGGCTGGCTGCGCCTTTGGGCAGACGGCGGGCCGGCTTTCTGCGAACTAGATGAAGACGGCGCTTCGCCGATCTTGCTTGGAGGTTCTCATGGGTCGCACGGGCATGTGGCAGGTTGGTCTTGTTTCGTTGGGTATCCTCGCGCTCGCGGCGGGCTGTCAGCCCAACACCAACTCATCGGCGGGCGGCGGAGGCAGCGGCGCGTCCTCGACGGGCGGCTCCACGAGCAGCGGCGGGACGACCAGCCAGGGCGGCTCCACCGGCGGCAACACCGGCGGCTCCACGGGAGGCTCCACGGGCGGCACCGGCGGTCAGAACAACGATGCCTGTGAGATGGATGTGACGGACGCCACCGTGTACCAGGTCACGGACGGCACCATCGGCGAGAAGGTCAAGGTGCGGCTCGACGGCGTGATCGCCATGAGCAACAAGTTCCTCGTCAGCCACAGCAAGAGCTCCGGATCGTGCCTGTGGGGCGTCTTCGTCTCCGCCGCGACCGAGGCGGACGGCGCGACGGCGCTCGGCACCACCGCGGCCGGCTCGGGCGTGGTCGTGCTGAGCTACGGCCCGAACGCGGACTCCGCGTCGATGCAGCCCTGCCTCAACCACGACGCGGCCGTGGCGGCGGGCCAGGAGGCCGACGCGGACGTGATCCCGGACGACGTGAAGGCCGGTGACGTGCTCAAGGTCGTCGGCACGACTTCGAGGTTCCTCCAGGCCGCCTGCGGCACGAACCCGAATGACACGGACCTCGGCCAACTCCAGATCTTCACTCCGTGCAAGGCCGAGAAGACCGGCGCCACCAAGCCTGTCCCGTCTCCGCACGTCCTCACGGTGGACGAGCTCGGGAAGCTGGCAGTCCAGAAGAGCACCGGCGACGGCGACATCCACAATCTGTGGGCCGGCGTGAAGGTGCGGACTCCGGCCGTGACGCCGAAGCAGTTCAGCGGCAACACCTGCGGCAGCACGATGGACAAGCAGTGCTGCGCGGCGGGCGTGCCGGCGTGCACCGTGGATCCCTACGGCAACATCATCCTGAACGAGGGCGGCGTCAGCATGCCGGACTCGCTCTATTACCTGAAGACCGGAGAGACCGGCGCGGGCGATCTCTGCCACGTCGGCCCGAAGTTCACGGACAGCCCCGCTCCGCAGTGGGACTACGTCCAGGGCTTCGTGCAGCTCAACTTCTGCACGTGGGGCCTCGACGCGACCGACAAGTGCGCGGACTTCAGCCCTTCGCCGAACGACTGCCAGGCTGCCTCCGTCCCCGCCTGCTTCTGAGATTGCCTGTCTCGTGACCCGTCCGCCCGGCGGCTACAATTTGCTCCGGGTGGCGGGTTTTCTTGACGGGGTTCTGGGCGGCGGCTAATCGGACGCGCACGATGTCCGCTGCGCGCATGAATCCCTCTCCCCGCCGTCGCTCCTCCAGGATCTGGGCCGCCCTCCTCGGCGGCTCGCTCGCCTTCGGCGCGGTCGCGTGGGCCACGCCCGCGGCCGCTCAGACGGCGACCATGAAGATGGCCGTCGTCGACGTGCGGCGCGCCGTGCTCGAGACGGAGGAAGGGCTGCGCGTGCAGGCCTCGCTGAAGAAGCTGTTCGACAGCCGCCAGCAGGACCTCGACGCGAAGCAGGTCCAGCTCCAGAAGGACAAGGACGCCCTCGACAAGGAGATCCAGGCCGGCAAGACCGCGAAGGATGTGCTGCAGCGCAAGCTGGAGACGCTCCAGAAGAACGCCGCCGAGATCCAGGGCCTCACGTACGACTACCAGCGCGAGATGTCGCGCAAAGAGAACGAGCTGACCACGCCCATCCTCAACAAGATCCTCGGGATCTTGAAGCGGATCGCCGCGACGGACGGCTACGACATGATCATCGACAAGTCCGTGGCGCCCTACTTCCGCTCGGACCTGGAGCTCACGGACCGCGCGATCCAGATGTACAACGCGGGCTCCGCCGACGCGGGCTCGAAGCCGGCCACGCCCGACCCGAAGAAGCCCGGCACGCCCGCGACGCCCGCCCCCACGACGCCCGCTCCGAAGCCGGCGACGCCCGCGCCCACCCCCGCGCCCGCCAAGAAGTAACGTCTCAGGAAGACGCGCTCGCGCGGCGCGGCGGCAGCACGTACGTCGCCTCGCCGACGCGGATCGTCGGCGGATCGCTCTCGATCAAGAGCGGGCCCAATCCGGTCTGCGCGTGGCGGAGGAAGCGCGCCTCCATGCGGCCGCCTCGCACGCGGGCGCACGCGACGCCGTCCTCGTCGATCGTGAGCGTCGCGGGATCGAGCGGCTCCTCGGTGCCGTCGAACAGGCGCAGGAGGACCGTGCCGTCGTCGCGCACCGTCACCGCGTCGACGAAGAGCGGCGTGCTCTCGGGGCGGAAATAGCACCAATCGTAGCCGTTCGTGAGGATCGGCCGGCCGTCGTCGGGGTGCACCGAGATCCAGCTACGGAGGCC
The DNA here is from genome assembly GCA_046351455.1 of Polyangiaceae bacterium. Taxonomy (GTDB): domain Bacteria; phylum Myxococcota_A; class Polyangia; order Polyangiales; family Polyangiaceae; genus JADJRH01. The sequence goes on along the minus strand of JAXLYM010000020.1, from coordinate 100,362 downwards.
CTTCTCCAGCGCCGGGTGCTCGACGCGCTGGCCGTTGTGGAAGAAGCGGCCTTCGCGATCGAGGACGATCGTGCTCTCGCGCGAGGTGCCTTCGGGCGGGGCGAATCGGAAGAAATCGGGGTGGTCGCCGGGCTTCATCTAGTACCGATACTGCCACAAGACATCGACCTCGCCCTTCGGCAGGTCCGAGCTGGTGCCCACCGTCGCGCGGAGGAGCCAGCTCTTGTAGAAGCGCCAGTCGAGGCTGACGCTCGCTCCCGGCGCGGTGGTGCTGGTGCCGCCCGTCGTCGTCGTGGAGCCCGGCGTGCCGCCCGTCTGACCGCTGCTGCCGCCCTGGTACGTGGCGGTCGCCTTGATCGTGTCGCCGACCTGGTACGTGAGGCTCGTCGTCACCGCGCCCGTGTCCGTCGCGCCGAGCTTCGTGGAGAGGCCTTTGAGCGGCGCGATCCCCTTGAGAAGCGCGTTGAACTGCTGCGCCGCGAGCTCGCCGCCGAGGTCCGCCGCCTTGCGACCGACCTCCTCTTTGAAGCCCGGCCCCGGCGGTTGATTCGGCGTCTCCCGCGTGAGCTCGCCGCCCGTCTCGGAGCCGAAGAGCAGCATCGCGAGCGACTCCTGCTGCGTGCGCGGCGGGTTGGAGCGGAAACGAAGCTTGTCCTGCGTGATCGGCAGCAGCACGCCGTTGTAGTCGACGAAGATGGTGGAGCCGTCGGGCGCGTCCCAGTGCGCGGTCACGTCGAGGTAGGGGTTCGAGGCCTCGTCGCGGAGGTGGATCGTGCCCTGATCCAGCTCGAATTTGCGGCCCATCACCTCCACGCTGCCGCGCACGAGGCGGATGTCGCCGCTCGCGTGCGCGCGGTCCGTGATCAGCACCGAAGGCGGCGTCTTGTCGAAGGTGCTGAGCGTGACGCGGATGCCCTCGCCCTCGACCACCATCTCTTCGAGGCGCGCGATGACGCGGAGATCGAGGCCCGATGCGCTCGTCGGATGGGGGGGCGGCACGCGCTCCTGGATCACGACGATGTCCGGATTGCGCTCCAGGGACTGCACGTCGCGCGTGGAGGTGGACGGGATCTTGAGGTGCAGGTTCGAGGAGTCGAGCGCGAGCGTGACCAGGGATTTGTCGGCCTGGGACGGGTCCGGCGCGCTCTTCGCGTCGAGCGTGACGGCGCCCCACAGCGTGCCGACCTCGGCGCCTTCGAGCGTGAGCGGGAGCGGGTCGTTCTCGTCGATCGCCATCTTGCCCGCGGCGTCCTTGAAGCGCAGGCCGTCGAGGTGCGCCGTCACGTCGCCGACGAGCTGGCCCGAGCTCCCGCGCACGACGAACTGGTCGAGCTTGATCGCGCCGGTGCGATCCGCCGTGAGGTGGAGCGGCGCGTTCTTCGGCCCGGAGATGCGCAGCTCCTGGCCCAGCGTCGGGAGGTGGAAGCGCGTGCGATCGAAGGCGAGATCCGCGATGATCGAAGCCTCTTTCGTGTCGGCGAGGCGGCCCCATCCGGCGCGCACATCGCCGTCGAGGAAGCCGCGCAGGCCGCGCACGGAGCCGCCCAGGAAAGGCTCCACCGTGGAGAGGCGGAAGCGCCGGAAGCTGGCCGCGAGATCCGCCGGGCGATCGTCGCGCGGCATCGGGACGAGGCCGGACTGCCACTTGACGCCCACGTACCCGGTCGCGTCGAGCGCGCCGCCGCGCGGATCGAGGAAATGCACCGAGGCGACGGCGTTCGTGTCGCCGCCGCGGCCGGGGACGGTGCGCACCGAGACGTGGGCCTCGGGCGAGACGCGCGCGGTCTTTTGCTGCTGGCGCGCGTGCGCTTCGAGCAGCGCGTGCGCGCCGTCGGTGGCGGCGGCGGCGTCGAAATCGACCGGCGCGTCCCACGGTGAATCCGAGGGCTCGCTCGGATCCGGGGCCACGGCGACGTGGAATCCGCGGGCCCGCACGACCGCGCGCGGATGATCCACCGTGCCGGCGAGGTACGCGTCGACGGTCGCCTCGCCGGTGAGCGAAGGCAGCTTGTCGCGCAGCATCGACGGGAGCGATTTGACCTGCGCGAGGGCCCGGCGCGGGACGGTGGCGTGGGCCGCGATCGGCGCGGATCCGAGCATCTTCGTGCGCGCCGCGGGGTCGAGGAGCGCGCCGAGATCGAGCGTCGTGAAGGCCGCCAGATCGGCGAGGCGATCCTGGTCGAAGAGGGACGCGTGCACCGCCACGTCGCCGGTCGCGCCGTCCACGTCGGCGTGCAGCTCCACGTCGAGATCGCGCGACGACCACGGGGCCTCGGGCGTGCCGTCCGGCGCGGAGGTGCGCGGATCGGGGCCGACGATCGAGAGGTACCGCGTGGCGACGGCGAGGTCGCGCACGGACGGGAAACGCTGCTTTTCAGGGCGATCCAGCGTGAGCTTCGCGTCGACCTGGCCGAAGATCTCGGTGAGGGGCAGCGGGAACGGCGACTCCTCCGCGAGGCACGCGAGGTCCCAATCTTCGGCGGCCACGGTGATCTTGCCGGTCGCGGCGGACCAGGTGCCCGCGTCGAGCAGCGGGCCCGCGATGCGCGCGTTGCCGTCGTGGATGCGGAGCTTCGCGATCGGGCCGGCGCAACGACCGCCGCGCCCGCTGAGCTGCGCCTCGGCGCGGGCCTGCACGCGATCGCCGTCGAACGCCGCGTCGAAGGTGGCGGAGACGCCGTTCACGAAGACCGCGGGCACCACGTCGCCGCCGCCGTTGTGGAGCGCGAAATGCACGCTGCCGGCGCGGCCTCCCTTCGCGCGGCGCAGATCGATCGCGAGGTCCGCGTGACCCTCCAGCGCGCGCGGGAGCCCCACGAATTTACGGATCGCGGCGAGGTCGACGTCCTCCGCGGTGAGGTGGCCGAACAGCTCTCCGCCGGCGACGCGGACGGTGCCCTCGATCTTGCCGAAGTCGGGGCTATCGAACGCCAGGCCCTCGATCGCGAGCGCGCCGTTGCGCGTGCCGACGCGCGCGATGCGGCCCTCGGCGACGGTGCCTTCGCGCTCGATCCGAAGGCGAACGCGCTCGGCGGCGGGCGCGGCGGTGTCGACGGTCGCGGACGCGCGGATCGTGTTGTGCCGGAGATCCAGCACGTCGGCGCGGATCGTGGGGCGCGTCACGGGGCCTCGCACGTGGATCGTCGCGGTCTCGGCGCCGTAGTCGCCGGCGTGCGCCTCGGTCGCCTGCACGCGCGCGCTCACGACGAGGGCGTCCGTGGGGCCGCGGAGGGTGCCGCGCACGGTCGCGTGCTCCAGCGACGTGGTCGGCCCCGCGTGGAAGCCGTGCACGTGCCCGTCGAACGAGGCGTCGAGCGCGCCGCCGCGAAACGAGCCGTTCGCGTGGGCGATCGCGGCCCCGGTGAGCTTCGCGGCGCGGAGGCGCGGCACGTCTCGCAGCGAAGGCGCCTGCACCGCGGCGTCGAAGTGGATCGCCCCGTCCTCGGTGGTCGCGAAGCTCGCCTGCGCGGGCGCCCCGGGCTCGTGCACGCTCGCGGACCCGAGCCACGTGCGGTCGCGGAGCACGGCCGTCGCGTCGATGCCCGGGATCGGCGTCGCGCCGAGCGCGGTCGGATCCGTCGCGACCTCGACGCGAACGAACGGCGTCGCGCCGAGATCCGCGTGCACCCGGCCCCGCGACGTGACCGCGATGGAGGGCGCCGTCGCGATGGCTCCGCGCGGATCCAGCGCGTCGGTGGTGAACGTGATCTCCGCGCGCACCGGCTTGCCGAGCACGAGCTGTCCGCCCGCGGCCGCGGACCCATGCGCGTCGGTCAGCGCCCGCACCTGCAAATCCAGCGTCGGGAGATCGCCGCGCGCGGACACGCTCACCGCCACCGCGTCCGCGATGGGCAGATCCGGCGCCAGTTCGAGCAGATCCGCGTCGAGCGCGCGCGGCACGACGGCGGCGGCCTCCACGTGATCCCCGTCCAGGAGCGCGGTCGCAGCGCCGCACACGCGCCCGGCGCACCCCGTGAACGTGGCCCCGAACATCGTCTTGTTCGGCGTCGGATCGTTCGCGTCCTTCTTGCTGAACGAGCGGAGCCGCAGGTCCACCACGCCCTCGATCGGCCGCGCGAGCGTCGCGGTTTCGGTGATCCGCATCGGCGCGAGATCGACCGCGAGGAGCCCCGGCTCCACGCGCACGGACCCGCGCAGCTCCTCCGCCGAGGCGTCGATCGCGTGCGCCCCGTCCGGCATCCCGACCGCATGGATCCGGCCGATTTGCGCGTCCGCGAGCGTGAAATGGAGAGGTCGCCCCGGCCCGCTCGGCTCCCCGGTCGCGCGCGGATTGAAGGCGGTCGCGATGCCCAGCTCGCCGCGGGCGTTCGGCTGCACGAAGGCGTCGAGGGCCTCGATCCGCAGGAAAGGAAGCCGGATCCGCAGATCGTCCCCGAGCACGAGCCCGCGCGCGATCGTGAGCACGCTCGCCCGCGCGACGACGTTGTGCGCGTGCAGCACCTCGTGGCCTTCGGGGTCGCGCACCGTCACGTCGCGCACCGCGAGGCCGTCGAGGCCCACGTGATCGAAGCCGCTCGCGATCACCTCGCCGTCGAAGGTCCCTGCCACGGCCGACCTCGCGAACCGCTCGATCTGGCGCCGCGCGGCCGGTGTATCGAGGTGCAGCAGCGCGCCGAACAGGAGCGAGCTCGTGAACACGACGCCCAGCCCGAGCCCTGCCGCGATGCGGGCGAGAGCGCGCCGGAGCCGGTTTCCCTCGGCGCTTCGTGAGGGGGAGGTCATGCGGTCCGAGGGTAGCAGCGCCGCGCGCAGCGACCGCCTCATCCACAGAACGCTGAGCCTGTCGGAAACTGCTCGTCCGGCGTGACGATCAGCGAGCGGCGCGCTGCCCTTCGCGCGACAGCTCCTGGAAGAGCTGCCCCAGCTCCGGACGCGAGCGCATCGGGCCGGTGAAGCGCGACGCGATGTGCAGCAGGTTCGCCTCGATGCGATCCGCCTCCTGCCCCATCGCCGAGAGCCGATCCAATCCGTCCTTTCGGCGCCGCTCGATCGTGTCGTCGACCTCCGCGAGGCGCGCGCGCAGGTCCTTGATCTGCCCGTCGATCTCCCCGAGCGTCCGCTCGCGATCCGTCGCCACCGACTCGGCCTCGAGCTCCGCGTGGCGCGCCACGAACCACTGCTCGGTGAGGTCCGCGAGCTTCTTGTAGGCGCGCGCGAGCTCCCGGTACGGCTCGCTGAAGCCGCTGCGACCTTCCCAGAAAATGAGGTCTTTGTGGGCTGCGTGCACCTGCGGCTGGAACGCCTTCGCCTTCGTCCCGAGGGGCGTCACGCGGGCACGTGCGGCGCGCGCCTCCGCGCGGAGCGACGACGCGTCGGACGAGCGCGCGTCCATCGTCTGGCCGATCTGGAAGCGCTCTTTGTAGCCTTCCTCTTCGATCGCCGCGAGCTCACGAGCCACGGTCTGCGCCTGCGCGAACAGCTCCGACAGCCGCTGCGAGTCGTTCTTCAGCGTCTCCGCGGGCCGCGCGAGCTCCGGCGGCGAGCCGGCGCGCTGGAACATGCGATCGAAGATGCTGCCGCGGCGGGCCCACACCTCGGCCCCGGGCGACGCTCCGACGAGCGCGGCCGCGCGGCTGTCCGTGTCCGGCGGGATCGGCAGGTTGAGCTCCCGCGCGATGTTCGTGAGATCGAGCTGCACGCGGTGCGCGTCGACGGGCCGGTACACCGGGTCCTTTTCGAGCAGCGAGGCGATGAGGCTGTCGAGCGCCTCCGGCGCGTCCGGCACGAGATCGCGGATGCGCGGCGGCACCTGCTTGAGGTGCGCGGCCAGCCATCCGGTGGTGTCGCTCGCCTCGAACGGCAGCTTGTGCGTGAGCATCTCGAACATCAGGATGCCGAGCGCGTAGAGGTCCGATCCACCCGTCGCGTCGGCCGAGCGGATGCGCTCCGGCGCCATGTACTGCGGCGTGCCGAACACCTCTCCCATGCTCGTGATGCGCGCGTCCTGCTTCGAGAGCGCGATGCCGAAGTCGAGCAATTTGACGCGATCGCCCTGGAGCAAGAACACGTTCTCGGGCTTCAGATCGCGGTGGATGACGTCGAAATCGTGGGCGCGGGCGAGGGCGCGCGTCATCTGGATCCAGATCGGCAGCGCGCGGCGGAGCGGCACGCGGCCCTGATCGATGATCGCGGCGAGCGTGGTGCCCTGGAGCAGCTCCATCACCATGTACGGCACGCCGTCTTCGCCGTCGCCGTGGTCGACGATCTCGATGATGTTCGGGTGCACGAGGCGCCGGCTGTTCTTCACCTCGCGGAGGAAGCGCTCGCGCAGCGTGGGGTCCTGAGCGAAGTCCGGGTTGAGGAGCTTCAGCGCGCGCGCGCCGTCGAGGAGGCGTGGCCGCGCCTTGTACACGGTGGCCATGCCGCCCTGACCGATGCGCGCTTCGAGCACGTAACGCCCGGCGATCGTGCTGCCGACGCGCGGGTCCTCCGGCGTGGAGAGCGAGGAGCCGCAGACGAAGCAAAACGCGCTGTCATCGGGGTACCGCTGGTTGCACTGGACGCAAATCTTCATGCGGATCCGGACCTGGGCGCTCACTCTACGGGGGGGCGGATCCTGGGGTCAACGGCGCAACGGACGCGGCCCGTCGTTTCTGGTTTCGGCGCGGCGGTGACATGCGTGACAGAGCCGCGCGCGCCGGCAAACACGCCGCGTCCGCGGACACACGGAATGCGGCCCTCGAAATGTGGACCGCGCGGTCACTGTCGCGGCACGTCGCCTCGTTCCGGTACCGGGGGCCGTCGTTCGAGCATCTCTTTGGCGGCGGCGCGGACGGTGCGCGGAACGTCCGGCGCGTGCAGCAGCCGCAGGAGCTCCGGCCGCACGAGGAGCCGCACGAGCGGCACGCTGATCTCCTGCGGCGTCCCCGGGTTCTGCAAGATGGCCATTCGCAGCCGCGCGCGTTGCGACCACGAAGGATGCCGCGCGACCTCCGCGATCGCGCCCGGGATCGCGGGCCGCCGCGCGATGAGCCGCAGCACGTCGTCCTCGGTGAGCCGCGGATTGCCGAGCACGTTGCGGATCACCATCGGGTGCGGATCGAGCAGCACGCGATCGAGCGCCGCGCGCGTGGGCCGTCGCGCGAGCGCCCGCCGTTCGCCGAGCGTGAGCGGCCGACCGTCCTTCGAGGTGGCGATCCGCGGATTCGCCACGTCGTCTTCACCCGCCGCGGGCCGTGGAGGAGGCCGCCGCAGGAGCCGTCCGAGGGGCAGGAGCGCGTGCTGCTCCGAGATCTGCCGAAGCCGCACGAACCGCGCGCCGATCGCGTCCTCCGCGAGCAGCGTCACGAGCGAGGCGAGCACCTCCCGCGCGACGGGATCGGCTTGTTCGGAGGCCCCACAAATCCCATCGAGCGCGATCGCGACCTCGATCTCCGACCGCGCATCGATCTCGGAGCGGAGGTAAGCCGCGCGCGCGGAAGACTCGCGCAGCCGCGGAATCACGCGTCGAAACCGGCTCTCCAGAGGCGAGGGCACGTGGGCATCGTAGAAGACGCCCCGCGCACGCGCATGAAAATGCGACTGAGTGGACGCAGTCCTCGACGTTGCCCACCCCCGGCCTTCGCTCCGCGAAGTCCGCCCCTCCCAATCGTCTCGCTGCGCGAGCCGAGGGAGGGGAGCGTCACGGTATTCGGATCGCGTCTCTAGCTTTTGTGAAGGCCGCGCTCTTCGTCGTGCGCGCGATCCTCGAGCAGGCGCGCGCTCTGGGCCCTCCGGTCCGCGTCCGCGCGGTAGCGGCGCGCCTGCGCGAGGAGCTTCACGATCCACGCGAACAGCGCGCAGATCACGAGCACGAGCAGCCACGCGGCCGAGCCGAAGAGCTGCGCGCCCTGGTGCGCGAGGCCCGTCAGCGACGACAGCACCGAGCCGGTGTCGGGGGGCGGCTTCTGCTGCGCGAGCGCCTCCGTCACGCCGAGCGTCAGCTCCCGGCCGAGCGTGCGCGCGGTCGTGCCGAGGGCGCGCTGAAACTCCTCGTTTTGAAGGGCCGCCGCGAGGCCGGGGCCGACGTTCTCCGCGAGCGTCTTCTTCATCGCGGGGCCGAGGTCGTCGGTCATCGCGGACGAAATCTCCTTCGCCACGGCCGCTTTCTTGAAGGCGCCCGCCGCCGCCTCCACGCTCTCGCCCATCACGAGGCCGAGCTGGTCCGCGATCTTCTCCGACCGCGCCGGGTTCAGCGCCGCGTCGAGCGCGCCGTTCACCGCGCCCCGCGTGAGCCCCGCGCCGAGAGGAGCCACCTCCGCCGAGAGGAGACGCAACGTGCCAGTGAGGGCCCGAGTCGTGAGCGCGCTCATGCGCTCTTCCCGATCCTTGTCGCTGAGCGTATTCAGCGTCCCGTCGAGGAGGCCAGCCACGATATCTCGCTGGAGATCGCGCATCTCCTGACTCGCGAGGATCTGTTCGAGACGGCGTCGCGTCGCGGCGTTGCTCATCGTGTCGATTCCGGACTCGATGGCTGCGGGCATCGCCTTCTTCGGGATCTCCGCGCTGATCTGGCTCACCGGGGCCGCGCAACCGCACAGCAAGAGACCCGCGAAGGCCGCCGCGATCGGCAGGAATCGAGTCGTCTTCGTTGCGGGCAGGGCAAAAGTCCTCTGTTCTTGGTTCCGCATGCGCCACCTTAGCGCCGGTCTCCCCCCGCGCCCGCCTCCTGGACATGGGAACGCTCCCCGCCCTGAACGAGCACCGCGAGAGATTTGGGCGGGGCGGGCGGCGCGCAGGCCGAAGGCCGAGCACCGACCGGGGGTGGGCACTCTTATTGAGTCCCGGATTCCCCATCGTTCGACGGGGGAGGGGAGGGCAAATCGCGGAGTCGGATCGCGCCGGGCAACAGGCTGCCTCCTTTGCCGCGGAAGAGGCGCTGCGCCGGGTAGATGCTGCGGTGTCCCGACAACAGATAAGCGACCACGCACACCAAGAATACGTGCGGGAACGCGTTCGCGCCGAGCAGCTCCACGGCCATGATCGACAGCGCGAGAGGCGTGTTGGCCGACGCCGCGAACACCGCCGCCAATCCGACGCCCGCCGCCAGCGGGAGCGGGATCCCCATCGCGCGCCCGAGCACGCTCCCGAGCGCCGCGCCCACGAAGAAGAGCGGCGTCACCTCGCCCCCGAGAAAGCCGGCCCCGAGCGTCACCGCGGTCAGCACGAGCTTCGCCGCGAACGCGTAGACTGGCAGGTTCGGATCCTGGAAAGACCGCACGATCACCGGCACGCCGAGCCCCAAATAATCGCTGGTGCCGAGGAGCTTCCACAGCCCCACGACCGCCGCGCCGCCCACGAACATGCGCAGCGGCAAGCGCGGGATCCGCTTCTCTCCGTGCTTCTTGAGCAGGTGCGTGAGCTCGATGAACGCGTACGTCGTCGCCGCCACGGCGGCCGCGAACAACAGCCATTTCCCGAGGAGCGCCGGGGTGAGAGGCACGCTGGGAGCTTGAGGATACACCGTGTGCGTCGTGCCGAGCGCGCGCGCCACCATGTCGCCGACGAGCGACGCCACCAGCGCGGGCACCAGCGCGTCGTATTCGATGCGTCCGAGCACCACGAACTCGAGGCCGAACACCGCGCCTGCGATCGGCGTCCCGAACACCGAGCCGAAGCCGCCCGCGACGCCCGCCGCCAGCAGCTGCCGCCGCACGTGCCGCGCGACCCGGAGGCGATGCGCGATCGCGTCGGCCAGGCTCGCGCCCATCTGCACGGCCGTGCCCTCGCGGCCCGCGCTGCCGCCGAAGAGGTGCGTGAGCACCGTGCCCGCGAGCACCATCGGCGCCATCCGCAGCGGGATCTCGGGCCCCTCGTCGTGGATCGTGTCGATGATGAGGTTGTTGCCGGCCTTGATGGACTGGCCGAACCGCTCGTACAGCGCGCCGATCACGAGGCCCGCGAGCGGCAGCGTGTAGACGATCGCCTCGTGCCCGTTGCGGTACGTCGTCGCGCGCTCCAGGAGGAACAGGAACAGCGCGGAGGCCGCGCCGCACGCGACGCCGACGAGCGCCCCGAGGGCCAGCCACGAAAGCAGCGCGCTCGCCCGCTCTCGACGCGTCATCGCGCGGACCCTTCCACGGTTCGCCCGCGGAGGTCAAGCGACGTCGGGCGCGCGAAACGTTTTACCAAAACACGGCCCGCGGCGCTGTGGCATCCTCCCGCGCCTCATGAACCAGATGCGCGCGCACCTCCGCTGCATGAACGGCTGCCACGGCGAATACCCGCTCTGGGAGGCCGTGTTTCGGTGCCCCACGTGCGGCGCGCTGCTCGACGTCGAGCACGATCTCACGCCTCTCCGCGACCGATCGCCGGATCAGTGGAGGGCCCTCTTCCGCGAGCGGCGGGCCGAAGGGCGCTTTCCGTACGACTCCGGCGTCTGGACGCGGCGCGAATGGGTGGCTCCCTCCATCCCCGACGAGCACGTGGTGTCGATGGGGGAGGGCGCGTCCCCCCTCGTTCAGGCGCGGCGCTTCGGGGCTCAGATCGGCGCGGACGATCTCTGGATCAAGCAGTGCGGACAGAGCCCCACCGGCTCGTTCAAGGATCTCGGGATGACCGTGCTGGTGTCGACGGTGCTCGACGCGGTGCGCTCCGGAAAGCTGAAGGTGCGGGCCGTCGCGTGCGCCTCCACCGGCGATACGTCGGCGGCGCTCGCGGCCTACGGCGCGGCCTGCGGGCTGCCCGTCGTGGTGCTGCTCCCGCGCGGGAAAATCTCGACGGCGCAGCTCGTGCAGCCGATCGCGTCGGGCGCCGCGGTGCTCTCGCTCGACACGGATTTCGACGGGTGCATGGCCATCGTGCAGCGGCTCGCGGCGCGCGGGCTCGTGTACCTCGCGAACTCGATGAACGCGCTGCGCCTCGAAGGGCAGAAGACCGTCGCCTTCGAGGTGACCGAGCAGCTCGGCGGGGAGCCGCCCCAGTGGATCGTGATCCCCAGCGGAAACCTGGGAAACGCGTACGCCCTCTACCGCGGCTTCGCGATGATGAAGGCCCTCGGCGTGATCGACGAGATGCCCCGGATCGTCGCCGCGCAGGCCGAGAACGCGGATCCTCTGTACCGCGCGTGGTCCGCCGGAAAGAGGGAGATCGAGCCGCTCAAGGCCTCTCCCACGATCGCCTCCGCCATCCAGATCGGCAATCCGGTGAGCGCCGCGCGCGCCGTGCGGGCCCTCGACGCGACGAGGGGAGTCGTGGAGCACGTGAGTGAGCAGGAGATCGCCGACACCGCCGCTCGCGCCGACCGGACCGGACTCTATGTCTGCCCGCACACCGCCGTCGCGCTCTCCGCGGTGGAGAAGCTGCTCGCGAAGCACGTCATTCGACCGGACGAGCGCGTGGTCGTCGTGTCGACGGCGAGCGGCCTCAAGTTCACGGACGTGTTGGTGCGCTACCACGAACATGCGCTGTCCGGGATCGAGAGCCGCTTCGTGAACCCGCCCGCCGAGCTGCCCGCCGAGGAATCTGCGGTCATTCGAGCCATCGAGTCCCTCCCCACCTGAGATCGCGACCCGTTGTGACACGGGCAGACTGCCTTTCTTGGGTGACGAACGCCACCGCGTTGCGCGCGAAAAAAGGTAAAGATCGACTGCGGTTCCTGGAAAGAAATCTCAAGCATGGTAGTTTCTGTCGTGTCCATTGTACGGGAGGTGGGGCGGCCGACGCGCCGCTCCAACCATGGCAGTAACCAGGCTTTGCGACGGATCGAAGGAGGTGGATCCCCCACCCACTCGGCGGTCAAAGACGGCCGACCTCGTGAGTCGATACCAGGCGTGACGCGACGAGCGCGCGACGTCGGGAATTCATCCTCGGCACCGTCGGGGGCATTCCGATCGTGGCGCGCTCCACAGCGTGCGCAGGCGACCTCGCGAGATCGGACGATCAGGGAAGGGCGACGCCGGAATGACGAAGGAGACGGCCTCACGTCGCGCGCGGCGAGGTAGGACGGGGGTGGGACCTGTGGAGAGGCCCGCCGCCGGGCGTGGTGGCTTACGATGCGGATGATTTCTTCGTCCGCGCTTTTCCGGTAACGTGCCGGACCAATGCTACGTGTCCTGATCGTCGAGGATTCCCCTGCCATGCGGGCGTTCGTCCGTGGGGTGTTGGAGCAGGGACCAGAAGAGGTCGACGTCCAGGAGGCCGGATCCGGTTTCGACGCGCTGCGGCTCTTGCCACGTGGGAGCTACGGCCTGGTCATCACCGACATCAACATGCCCGACATCAACGGGCTGGAGCTGCTGCGCTTCGTGCGGCAGGGGCCGCAGCACCGCGACACGGCCGTCCTCGTCATCTCGACGATGTCGTCGGAGAGGGACCGCGAGCGAGCGCTCGCCCTCGGGGCCGACGTGTTCTTGCCGAAGCCTTTTTCCCCGGAAGCCCTGCGCGACGCCGTCGCCAAGTGCCGCGAGCTGCGACGCGCCGGCGCCGCCCGCCCGGAGGAAACGTGATGCGACGCACCGGAGCACGGTAAGTGGCCGAGGCAGGCGATCGGGCCAGGGAAGAGTTCTTCTCCGAGACGCAGGAGATCGTCGAGGGCCTGAACCGCGATCTGCTCGCGCTCGACGACGCGCAGCGGACGGGCCGCGCCGAGCCGGAGCTCGTCAACGACATCTTCCGCGCCGTCCACACGCTGAAGGGGCTCGCGGGCCTCTTCGGCGCGTCGCGCATCTCCACGCTGTCGCACGAGCTCGAGGATCTGCTCGACAAGCTGCGCCTCGGGAAGGTGGACCTCAGCGCGGAGGTGCTCGACGTCCTGTTCAAGAGCGTCGATCTCTACTCGCGCTTGCTTCAGGCGGAGAAGGCCGGGACCGAAGCGCCGGGGGCCGAGGTCGACGAGCTGGTCCGCTCCGTGCGCGGCGCGACCGGCGGCGGCACGACCCCTTCGCCGTTCGGGCAGTACGACCTGGATCCGGGGCTGCTCGCGGTGCTCACGGAGTACGAGGAGCACCGGCTGCGGACGAACATCGCGCAGGGGCTGTCGCTGTTCCGGCTGCGCGTGGTGTTCGCGCTCGCGACGATCGATCAGGCGCTCGACGATCTGAAGAGCCTCGCCAAGCCGATGGGCGAGATCATCACGTACCTGCCCACGGGATCGGGCGCCGACGCCGACTCGATCGAGCTCGACATCCTGATCGCGTCGCGCGCCGGGGCGGAGGATTTGTCGCGCGCGCTCGCGGGGAAAGGCGTCAGCGTCGAGGAGATCCCGCGTCACGCAGGCGCGCCGCCGCCCGCTCCGGTCACGCCTCCGCGCACGCCGATCCACAGCATCGCGCCGCCGCCCGAGAGCGCCCCCGACTCCGAGGCCAGCTCCGAGGTCGAGATGGCGCGGGCCCCGGACAGCGAAGGCGCGCAGGCCTCCGCGGCGCGCAACGCCTCCGCGGCGCACAGCCTCCGCTCCGTCGCGCAGACGGTCCGCGTCGACATCCACAAGCTGAACCGGCTCATGAACATCGTCGGCGAGCTGGCGATCGTTCGCACGCAGCTCGCGCGCCTCGTCGAGCGGCTCCGCGCGAGCCAGTCGGACCGGTCGGTGACGACGGATCTGCACCGGCTCCAGCGCACGTTCGACCGCCACCTCGGCACGATGCAGCAGGGCATCCTCGAGGTGCGCATGGTGCCGCTCGGGCAGGTGTTCGACAAGCTCGCGCGCATCGTCCGCCAGATCAGCCGCGAGGCCGACAAATCGGTGAACCTCGTCATCACCGGCGCCGAGACCGAGGTCGACAAGCTCATCGTGGAGGAGCTGTCGGATCCGCTCATGCACATGATGCGGAACGCGATCGATCACGGCATCGAGTCGAAGGTGGACCGCCAGATCGTCGGCAAGCCCGAGATGGGCACGATCGCGCTCAACGCCTTCCAAAAAGGGAGCCACGTCGTCATCGAGATCGAGGACGACGGCCGCGGCGTCGACACCGACACGCTGCTCACCGCGGCCGTGCGGCGCGGCGTCGTGACGCAGGAGGAGGCGCACCAGCTCTCGCCGCGGGAGGTGCTGAACCTCGTCTTTTTGCCCGGCCTCACGACGAAGGCGAACGTGAGCGAGATCTCCGGGCGCGGCGTCGGGATGGACGTCGTGAAGACGAACATCGCCAAGCTCGGCGGCGTCATCGACCTCACGAGCGAGGCCGGGATCGGCACCAAATTCACGGTCACGCTGCCGATCACGCTCGCGATCATCCCGGCCTTGATGGTGCGCTGCTCGGACCGGCTGTTCGCGATCCCGCTCGCGAACGTGCAGGAGGCGGTCGTGCTCGACGTGGGGTCCGTCCGCGAGATCGACGGGCGCGAGATGATCACGCTGCGCGGGGTGACGTTGCCGCTGTGCTCGCTGTCGCGGCTCTTCGATCTGCCGCCGCCCGCGGTGGAGGGAGGCGATCTCGCGGCGGAGAGCTCGGCGCGCGCGCAGCTCCCCGCGAGCGGATCGGTCGGCATCAGCAGCGCGAAATCGCGCTGGGGCAACGTGACGCGCACGGGGGCCCGGTCGCTGCGGCAGTTCATCGTCGTGACGAGCGTGGGGTCGCGGCGCCTCGGCATCGTGGTCGAGTCGCTCGTCGGCGAGCAGGACGTGGTCATCAAGGCGCTCGGCCCGTCGCTCAAGGGCGTGAAGGGGTTCGCGGGCGCCACGGAGCTCGGCGATCAGCGCATCGCGCTCGTGCTGGACGTGCAGGCGCTCGTCGAGGAGACGCTCGCGAGCGGCGATCGCCGCGGATTCGAGCTGAAGGGTGGTCATGGCTGATCCTGTCCGCGCCCGCTCCCGCGTCGGCCTCACCCGGCGCGGCGCCCCGACCGATCGCGGCCCGCGCACCGAGTACCTCGCGTTCCGCCTCGGGGAGGACGTGTACGCCGGCCCCGTGTCGCTCATCCGCGAGATCCTGAAGCCGCCGCCCCTCACGCCGGTGCCGCGCGCGCCGTTCGCGGTGATGGGGATCGTGAGCGTGCGCGGTCAGCTCGTGACGGTGATCGATCTGCGCCGCCGCCTGCGCTTGCCGGAGGCCGCGCCCACGCGCCGAGCGCGCGTCCTCCTCGTGAACCCGACGGGGCAAGAGACGCTGGGGCTCTTCGTCGACGAGGTGCTCCAGGTGTACCGCCTCGCGGAGAGCGAGATCGAGCACGCGGCCGCGGCGCTCGGCGGAGAGGTCGCGCCGTACATCGCCGGCATCGCGCGGCCCATCCCGACGGGCGCCGGCACCTCGAGCAGCAGCCCTTCCGACGCGTCGCTCGTGATCCTCCTCGAGCTGCGCTCGCTGCTCTCAACCTAGGCAGGAAGGCACGGAAATCCCGATGCGCACGCGTAGCCAACCTCACCGCCCCGATCCCCAGAAGAGCCTGGTCGGGTTCGTCGTGGGCGAGGTGTTCTATGCGATCGACATCTCGGTCGTCCGCGAGATCGTGAACCCGCTCCCGGTCACGCCGCTGCCGCACACGCCGATGGAGGTCGCGGGCGTCGCGGATCACCGCGGCGAGGTCGTGCCCGTGATCGATCTGCGCGCGCGCTTCGGCCTGCCCCAGGTCGAGCCGACGCGCAGCACCAAGTGGATCCTCGTCGACGGCGGGACGAGCCCGATCGGCCTCGTGGTGGACGCGGTCACCGAGGTGTTCGGCACCGGCGGCGCCGAGCTCCGGCCCACGCCGCAGGTCGGCGGCAGCAACGACGCGCGCGGCATCACCGGCGTCACGTCGCACAACGGCGCGCTGACCTTCGTCCTCGACACCGACCGCTTCCTGGACGTGCTGCGCACGCTCGAAGCGAGCGGCATGCTCGGAGGCCTCCCGTGAACGCGACCGGCGCCGTCGAGATCTCCCGCGCCCTCGCGTCCTCGGATCCCGAGGAGCGGCGCCGCGCGGTCTCGCAGATCGCGTCGCTCGCGATCGGTCCGGCGGTGCCGCTGGTGCTCGCGGCGCTCGGCGACTCCGACTGGCGCGTCCGCAAAGAGGCCACGGTCGCGGGGCGCGCGTTCCTCCCGGAAGAGGCGCTGATCCGCGCGCTGATCGAGGCGCTGCGCACCGCCGAGGTCGGCCTCTGCAACGCCGCGGTCGACGTGCTCGGGGCCGCGGGCGCCGCCGCCACGCCGCTGCTCGCCGAGGCGCTCGAGACGCTCGACGCGGACGGCCGCAAGCTCGCGGTGGAGGCGCTCGGCCGAGGCCGCGATCGCGGGGCCCTGACGCCGCTCGCGCGCGCGCTCGACGACGCGGATCCGAACGTGCGTCAGGCCGCCGCCGAGTCGATCGCGACCCTCGCAGGCGTCGCGCCCGAGGCGGTCGAGAGCGTCCTCCTGGGGCTCCTCGGCGACGGCGATCCGATCGTGCGCCTCTCCGCGCTCTCCGGGCTCGACACGCTCGGCGCCAGCATCCCGTGGGACAAGCTCGCGCCGCTGCTCGACGATCCGACGCTCCGCCCGCTCGCGCTCGCGGCGGTGGCGCGCGCCGGTCACGCGGGCGCCCCGGCGGTGCTGGCGCGCGCGCTCGGCGCGTCCTCCGGCCGCACGTTCGACGCGGCGCTCTCGGCGTTCGCGCTCGTGCCGCTGGATCCGCTTCCGGAGCCGGCATTTCAGGCGCTCACGGCGCACACGCCGGACATCCTCGATCGCCTCCTCCGCGCCGCGCGGTCGGAGCACGACGAGCACCCGGAGCGCAAACGGACCGCGCTCCTCGTCGGCGCGACGCTCGGCGACGCCCGCATGGTGGAGGTCGCGATCGCGGCGCTCGGCGAGGCCGGCCTCGGCAACGCGGCGCTCGCGGCCCTCGAATGGCTCGGCGCGCCCGCGATGGACGCGCTCGTGCAGCGCCTCGATCGCGAGCCCTCCGGCGCGCGGACCGACGACGACGACGAGCGCACCCTCTACGTCGACGCGCTCGCCTACCTCGCGGAGCGCGAGATCCTGGCGCAGGAGCAACGCGAGCTCCCCCGCGGCGCCTACGCCAAAGACGCGCCGCACAACGCGGCGCTCCCCGCCGTCCGACGCGTGGCGCGCGGCCGCTCCCCGCGGGCGTCGGCGCGCGCTCTCCACGCCCTCGGATCCCTCGGAGAGGCGGAGGATCTCGCGCTCGTCGAGGCGATCTTCCTCTCGTCCGAAGGCGCCGTCGCGTACGCCGCGGAGGCCGCGCTCAGCGCGCTCGCGAGCCGCCACCAGGACGCCGCGCACGCCCTCGCGGCCGAGGCCGAGAGCGTCGCGCAACGAGGCCGCGCCGCCGCCGTGATCCTCGGCGCCCTCGCCGAAGCGAACGCGCTCGACGAGGAGGAGCCCCGCGCGCTCCGCTTCCTCTCCGCCGCCGCCGTCTCGCAGGACGCGCCCACGCGGCGATCCGCGGCGGCCGCTCTCTCGAAGCTCGGCGGATCCGCCGCGATCGAGGCGCTCGTGTACGCCCTCGCCGACGAGGAGCGCGAGGTGCGCCGCACGGCCGCGCGCGGCCTCGGACGCCTCGCCGCCGCGAAGGACGACGCGAAGCTCCTCGGCGTCGTGCGCGCGTCCGGCGATCCCGAGCTGCTCGCGGCCGCGGTGCGCTCCGCGGGCGACGTGCTCTCGGCTCGCCCCGACGAGGGGGCGGCGTCCGCGCGCCTCTTCCTCGGCCTCGATCTGCGCCACTCCACGGGCCGCCCACCTCCGAGCCGCCCGCCGCCGCCCGCGAGCGGCCGCCTCGTCGCCGCGCTCGCGGGCCTCTGCGAAGACCCCTCGCCGGATGTCGCGACCGCCGCGCTCGACAGCCTCCGCCGCGCCCCGCCCGACGTCCCCGGCCGCGTCGAGGCGATGTCGCGCGCGCTCGAGCACCCCGACGTCAACGTCGTCAAGACAGCCTTTTTGAAGCTCGCGGCGCTCCTCGGGGCCTCCCTCGACGACGTGCCCCAGAGCAGCGCGCCGCCCCTCTCGATGCCGGAGGCGCGCCCCCCCGTCGACCTCGCGGACGACACGTGGGAGCGCCTCCGCCGCATCCTCGATCACGACCTCGCGGAGCTGCGCATCCTCGCCGCCGAGTGCCTCTGCGGCATCGACTCGATCCGCGGCCGCGACGCCCTCGTGGAGCGCGCCCGCGTCGAGCGCGACCCCGACGTGCTCACGGCGATCGACGCGGCCCTCTCCGCCGCGCCGCGCCCGAAGAAAGGCGGGGCCCCGCCGTGACCCGCCGGATCGACGACGTCCGCCTCGAAGTCGACGAGTTCCGGTTGCTCCGCGAGGTCATCAACCACCACAGCGGCATCTCGTTCGGCATGGAGGCGCGCGCCGTCGTCGAGCGCAAGCTCCGCGATCGCCTCACGATGCTGGGCTTCTCGTCGTTCGGTGAATACTGCCAGTACCTCCGCAGCGAGCGCGGCCGCGCGGAGCTCGACGAGGCGACCGATCTCGTCACCGTCAACGAGACCTACTTCTTCCGCGAGGACTACCAGCTCCGTTGCTTCTCCGGCGAGGTGCTCCCGCGCCTGGCCCGCGACATCGGCCCGAAGGGCCGCCTCAGCATCTGGAGCGCGGGCTGCTCCACGGGCGAGGAGGTCTATTCGATCGCCGCCGCGGTGAAGGACACGAACCTCTTCAACCTCGCCGAGGTGCGCATCTTCGGCTCCGACATCTCGCGCCGCTGCGTCGCCGCGGCCCGTCGCGGCGTGTACACGGCCTCCTCGTTTCGCCAGACGCCGCCGGAGCTCCGCCGCCGTTACTTCCTGGACAAGACGGACGGCATCCACGTCAGCGACGAGCTCCGCGCCCTCTGCAACTTCGGCCAGCTCAACCTCCTGCACGCCGACCGGTCCGCGGTCGTCGGCCGCGTGCACGTGATCTTCTGCCGAAACGTGCTGATCTACTTCGACAACGCCTCCCGTCGCCGCGTGATCGAGATGTTCTACGAGCGCCTCCTCCCCGGCGGCTTCCTTCTCCTCGGCCACTCCGAGTCTCTGCTCAACGTGTCCACCGCGTTCGAGCTGGTGCACCTCCGTGAGGATCTCGTGTACAGAAAGCCGGTGATGATGGTTGGGAGGTCCTCTTGACAGGGCCGCTCCGCGTGCTCGTCGTGGATGACTCCGCCTACAACCGGCGGAACATCGCCGACATCCTCAGCGGCTCCGACGAGGTCGAGGTCGTCGGCAAGGCGGCCGACGGCGAGGAGGCCTTGCGCCTCGCGATCCAGCTCAAGCCGGACGTCATCACGCTCGACCTCGAGATGCCGCGCATGGACGGCTTCACGTTCCTGCGCATCCTCATGGCGCGCCAGCCCACGCCGGTGATCGTCGTCTCCAGCTACAGCCAGAAAGAGAACGTCTTCAAGGCGCTGGAGCTCGGCGCGATCGATTTCGTCGCCAAGCCCGAGCAGCGCTACTCCTTCGACGGCCCGATCCGGCGCGAGATCCTGCAGAAGGTCCGCCTCATCCGCTCGCTGCGCCCCCTGTCGTTCCGGCCGATGCCGCAGGGCTCGTCGGCGCTCTCGGGGGCGACGCCGATCGTCCGCGGCGCCGACACGGGCCCGCGCGCGCAGCAGGCGAACCTCCGTTACCTCATCGGCATCGCGTCCTCGACGGGCGGCCCCTCCGCGGTGCTGGAGCTCGTGTCGCGCATCCCGGACCGCTTCACCGGCGCGATCGTGATCGCCCAGCACATGCCGGACAAATTCACGAAGACGTTCGCCGAGCGCCTCGACAAGAAGGGCAACATCCGCGTCTCCGAGGCGATGGACAACGACCAGGTCGTCGCGCGAAAAGCCCTCGTTTGCCCGGGTCGCAACTGCATGGAGGTCATCGTCGGCGCGGGCGGCGGCATCGGCCTGCAGTCGGATCTCCGCATCCGCCTCTTCGCCCCCAACAAGACGGATCGCTACGTCCCGAGCGCGGATCGCCTGTTCCGCAGCATCGCCACGGTGGCGGGCTCGCGCGCGGTCGGCATCATCTTGACCGGCATGGGGGACGACGGGACGAAGGGCG
The DNA here is from genome assembly GCA_046351455.1 of Polyangiaceae bacterium. GTDB lineage: Bacteria > Myxococcota_A > Polyangia > Polyangiales > Polyangiaceae > JADJRH01. Next base: position 80,459 of record JAXLYM010000020.1, on the reverse strand, counting down.
CGCGCGCGATCCTCGACGCGGGCGGCACGGTGATCGCGGAGAGCGAGGAGACGGCGGTCGTGTACGGCATGCCGGGCGCGGCGGTGCGCGCGGGCGTCGTGAGCGAGATCCTCCCGCTCGGCGGCATCGGCGAGTACCTCGCGGGCATCGTGTGACGCCGACCTCCCGGATCGCCGCGTTATTCACCGTCACGTGCGCGCTCGCGGCGGCGTGCGGCGGCACCACCACGAGCTCGTCGCACGGGGGCACCACCGCGACGGGCGGCGCGGGCGGCACCACCACGACGGGCGGCGCGGGCACCACGACGACGACGGCGGGCTCCGCGGGCGCGACCTCCACGGGCCCCATCGACTACTGCACCGGCTGCATGCTGGGCGGCGCGTGCTCGACGTTCGTGGGCGCGAGCATGACGGAGCTCTCCGGCATCGTGCCGAGCCTCACGCACGACGGCGTCTACTACGTGCACAACGACTCCGGCGATTCGTCCCGCTTCTTCGCGACGAACTGCGCGGGCGACGACCTCGGCACGTTCGAGGTGAAGGACGCGAGCAACGTCGACTGGGAGGACGTCGAGCGCGGCCCGTGCGGCGCGAAGAACTGCCTCTTCTTCGCGGACACGGGCGACAACCTCGTCGCGCGCACCGACTACGCCGTGTACCGCACGGAGGAGCCCGCGGAGATCGGCCTCGGCACGTACAAGGTGCAGGGCGTCGCGTTCCCCTTCGTGTACCCGGACGGCCCGCACGACGCCGAGACGCTCCTCATCCACCCGCTCACGGGCGAAATGATCGTCGTGACGAAGGTCGCGCAGGGCCTCTCGGGCCTCTACAAATTCCCGATGCCGCTCATCGCGAACCAGCAGGTGACGTTGGAGAAGGTGGGCGACATCACCCCGCCGAGCGGCAGCGTCCGCATCACCTCCGGCGACGTCCACCCCGAGGCCAAAGGCATCCTGCTGCGCACGTACACGTCCTTGTTCTTCTACGCGATGACCCCGGATCAGACGCTGGAAGCCGCGTTATCGGCGAAGCCGTGCGAGATGCCGGTCCTCTTGGAGCTGCAGGGCGAGTCCGTCGCCTTCACCGCGAACGGCCGGGGATACGTCACGGTGAGCGAGATGAGCGGCCAGAGCCTCCACTTCGCGACGTGCCAGTAACCTCGGCAAACTAAGCGATTTCAGACCAAAGCAGAGGGGGTGCCCCCCACGGCCTCCGTCGCTCCGCTCCTCCGGCCCGCGCCCCCCAATCGTCGTGCTCGCCGCTCCGCGCCTGCGCGCGCCGAGGGGGGCGCCCCGTAGCGCTTGCAGACGTCTGCAAGGCACCCCGGACCCCCTTGCAGACGTCTGCAAGGCACCTCGGACAGTCGTTCTAGTCGTCCGCCGGCTCCGGGATCAGATCGTCCTCCGGCCACGGACCCAGCTTCCACGCTTCGCGCAGCGCCTTCTTCAGCGGCTCCGGCAACGACGGATCCGGGATCGGCGCGGCCGCGGTCGGATCGGCGAGCGCTTCGAGGTGCGTGCGCAGCGCCGGCTCGTGCGCGATCGGGCCGCCGAACGGCAGCGCTTCGCCGATCCACACGTCGATGGATCGCCGCGCCGCCTGCGCCATCGCGAACAGCGGACGGAGCGCGTCCACCAGCATCTCCAGGTCGTGGCCCGCCCGCACGAGCGCCGGCACCGGGCGGTACGCCGCGCCCGCTCGCTCGTACCACACGCGCGCCAGCGACTCGTCGCCGCGCAGCCGCGCGATGCGGCCCAGGAGCGCGTTCGTGCGCCAGATGTCCTTGTGCTTGCGGCGCGCCCGCATCTGCAGGGCTCGATGCGCCGAGTCCTCCGCGAGGTCGAGCTTGCCTCGCAACGCCAGCGTCAACCCGAGATCGTGCGCGCACGCCGCGAGCACGTCGATCGGCGGCGGCACGAACGGAGCGAGCCGCTCCGGCACCTCCAGCGGCGAGTGCTCGCGCGGCTCCAGGATCTCGATCGCCTTTCGCAGCGCGCTCTCCGCGTCGCCCAGCATCCCGTCCACGCGGAACCCCGCGGCCCTCCGCGCGAGCGCCAGCGCCTCGATGCTCGGTTTGTTGTTCTGCTGACCGAGCGCCATCATCTGCAGGAACGAGTCGCGCGCCTCCCCGCCGCGGCCCCCGCCGAGCGCCACGTCCCCCATCCCGCGCGCCGCGCACGCGAGCCCGTCGTCGTCGCCGATCATCCGGAACAGATGGAACGCGCGCCAGAATCGCAAGAACGCGATGTCCGCGCGTCCAGCGGCGAGCAGGAGCTCCCCGTAGCCGTGCCGCACCACCGCCTCCACCTCGCGATCGTCGAGCGCCATCGCCTGCTGGAGGGCCCACTCGTAGCACTTGGCCGCCGACGCATATTTCCCGAGCGCCGCGAGCACGTCCGCGAGCTCGACCAGCGACGCCACGATCGCCTCCGCCTCCGCGAACGACAGATCGCCGTCGAGCGCCTCGCGCAGCGCCGCCTCCGCGTCGTCGAGCCGCCCCAGATCGCGCAGCGCGAGCCCGTTCTCACGGAGCGCCGCGGCCCGTCGTCCTGCCGCCTCGAACGCGGCGCTCTTGCCGAACCGCTCCGCCGCGCGCGAGAGCACGGGCGCCGCGCGCTCCGGCATCCCGAGCAGCCGCAGCAGCGAGCCGAGCCGCAGCCGCAAGAGCGCGAGCTGCTCGCCGAACGCCGCGTCGTCGTCCAAGGTCCCTGGGTCGCCGGTGCGCTCCACGATCGACGTCGCGATCGCGGCCGCGGCCTCGTTGCGCCCGTTGCGGTGAAGCTCCTCGGCATGCCCGAGGAGCGCGGTGGCTTCGTCGAGGGAAGACTGCACTGGCTCCGACCGAACAAGATCTCACCGCCCGCAATGCCGGGCAATGCTCGATTGCTCAAAGACTATTGGGGAGGGAGCGTGCGGAGGGGAGGGAGTTGCTGGTCACGACGTCGAGGACGACGCCCAGTGGCGCCCTCAGTCCGCCGACGAGAAGTCCACGAGCTCCAGCACGTGCCACACGTTCGAGCCCGACATGATGTGGGGCTCCAGCTCCTTCAGGTACTGCGCGTGGTACGGGTTCTTGGCCATGTCGGCCCACGCGCTCTCCAGATCCGTGAGGTTGTCCACGCGGACCTCGAACTCGACGTGCGACTGAGCGACGCCGATCGCGCCCGTTGTCACCCGGATGCCGCCCGCGCGCCAGCCAATGCGCTGGCCGACGTCCGTCTCCCACTTCTTCAGCAACGCGAGGGTCGCGTCCTTGTGTCCGTAGTGCGCCGTCAACAGCCATCGTGCGATGTACATCGTTCACTCCGTGGTTGATTCGCGCGCCGGCGCCGCCCCGCTGTGGCCCTGAAAGGGAGCGCCCCGAACGCAGAAGACCGGCACGCGCGGTGAGCTGCGCGGGCATCCTAGAACACTCACCGGACCAATCGGCAACAGTTCGCTCGCCCCCTCGGACTTTATCCATTCGTGCGAGCCGTGCGCGCCGTCCCGGGCGGGGCGAAGGTGTGGTACACGCGAACCTGCTCTCGTGGCCGAAGCCCCTCTCTCCAGCCCGCGCGATCCGAACGCGCCGCCGCAAGGCCCGAGCGCCTACAGCGAGACCGTCCTCGCCATGGGCCCTCGGCAATCCCTGCCGAACGACGCGCGCGGCTCCATGCTCCAGCCGGCGCTCACCGGCGCGCTCGTCGTGGAGGACACGTTCTCGCAGCGACGCACCGTCTCGGAGAAGATCCGCGCGCTCCCCGTCGCGATCCAGGGCATCTGGCTCGGCCTCGCGTGCATCACGCTCCTCATCGCGAGCGCCGCGGCGATGCGCTCGCTGTTCGCCTCCCCGACGGCGTCCACGCTGATGCACCCCGTCGCTTCGGCGCAGACCGCGACGCCCGTCGTGACCGCGCGCACGACCGCATCGGCGCCGGCCACCGCGGCCGCGCAGCCGACGGCGCCGGGCACGATGACGATCGGCGCGGGCGGCGGCTCGTCGAGCCTCGGCGGCTTCGGCGCGCTCGCGATCCGCGATCGCCTCCCGGGGCACATCCGCCTCCGTCGCATCGGCCCGTTCATGGACGATCTGGAGCGCCTGCTCGCCATCGAGCCGACCGCGATCGATCGCGCGGACGTCCGCAAGATGGTCGGGGACGCCGCGGTGTACGCGCTCGTCGCGTCGCCGCAGGGAGGCGCCCTCGCGCCGGAGGCCGAGCGCATCTTCACCTTCCTCACGACGCGCGCCGGCACCGCCGGCCCCGACATCCTGTTCGACCTCGTCGCCACGCGCGGCGGCACCCGCGCCGCCACCTACGCCGAGGACCTGCTCAAGCGCGACGACATCCGCGCGAAGGGCACGCCTGCCCTGCGAATCGCGGCCGACATGCGCCTCGCCGCGACGTGCCAGGACCGCACGGCCCTCTTCGAGCGCGCGAAGGCCGAGGGCGATCGCCGCGTGCTCGCGACCCTCTTCACGATGGCCCGCTGCGGCCGCGGCCCCACCGACTGCTGCATGGCCAACGACGCCGCCTACCGCGAGGTCGTCCGCGTCATCACCACCAAGAAATAGCGTAGTGGAAACCCCTTGAAATGAAGCACTTCGGCAACCAGAGCTACCAGACCGACCCCGAGAAGCTCCGCCGGGAGGCCGCGGCCGAGAAGGAGCAAGCGGCCTTCGTGAAGGACTCGATGAAGGGGCTCGCCCCCGCGTGCCCCGAGTGCGGCGCGCTCGGCAGCCTCGAAGAGGTCGACGGCGAGACCCGCTGCATCGACTGCGATCTCGTCGTCGGCGCGAAGACGAAGCTCCCCGGTTTCGGCCGAAGATGAGCCCTTTTCAGGGGACGTGACGGTCCCCTCCCATCGCGAACGACAGTGAGCGATTTGGGAGGGGCGGACGCGCGTGGCGCGGCCGGGGGTGGGCACCTTCCCCATTGACGCCGCAGCCCTTCTCTAAAACGGTGGCGCCCATGCATTCCGTTCGCGCGCCCCAGTACGGTGGTCCCGAGGTCATGGTGTACGAAGAGCTGCCCACGCCGACGCCGGCGAAGGGGCAGGTCCTCGTCAAGGTCCACGCCATCGGCGTCAATTTCGTCGACATCTATCATCGCACCGGCCAGTACACGACGCCGATGCCCGTGCCGATCGGCCTCGAAGGCGCCGGCATCGTGGAGGCCGTCGGCGAAGGCGTGACCGCCAACAAGGTCGGCGATCGCGTCGCCTGGTGCGCGCAGGCCGGCTCGTACTCCACGCACCTCCTCACCACGCCGGACAAGCTCGTCCCCGTCCCGGAAGGCTGCGATCTCAAGCTCGCGGCGGCGATCATGCTCCAGGGCATGACGGCCCACGCGCTCGCGCACGGCGTCCACGCGTGCAAGGCCGGCGAGACGGTGCTCATCCACGCGGCGGCCGGCGGCGTCGGGCAGCTCCTCGTGCAGTTCGCGTCGCAGGCGGGCACCCGCGTCATCGCCACCGTCTCCACGGAAGAGAAGGCCAGGAAGGTGCGCGCGCTCGGCGCTCACGAGGTCATCCTCTATTCGCAGCAGGACTTCGAGGTCGAGACGAAGCGCCTCACCAACAACGTCGGCGTGGACGTCGCGTACGACTCCGTCGGCAAGGACACCTTCGCCAAGAGCCTCAACGTCACCAAGAAGCGCGGCCTCGTGTGCCTGTACGGCATGGCGAGCGGCCCTGTCCCGCTCTTCGAGGTGCAGACGCTCGCGGGCAAAGGCTCCTTGTTCCTCACCCGCATGAAGCTCGCCGACTACATCGCCACGCCCGAGGAGCTCAAGATGCGCTCCGGCGCGGTGTTCGGCGCGGTCGCGGCCGGCACGCTGAAGATCGAGATCGGCGGCGAGTTCCCGCTGAAGGACGCGGCCGAAGCGCACCGCAAGCTCGGCGGCCGCGAGACGACTGGCAAGCTCGTCCTCCTGCCCTGAGGCGCGCCTTCGGGGGGGCCTCCACTAGCGATCACCCGCCGCAACGTCGCGTTTTCTGCAAGAAGTTGCGAATGAAGCGCGCTTCGTTCGGCGCCTTTGCGGGCGGCGTCCAAACAAGGTATAACCTTTTTTCATATGCGCCGCATCCTCGTCGTTGACGACGAAGAGAACCTCCGAATCCTGGTCCGCACGATCCTCCGCCGCGAAGGCATGGAGGTGGAGGTCGCCTCCAGCGGAGAGCAGGCGCTCGCGCTCGTCGAGACGTTCGGCCCCGACGTCATCCTCACCGACGTGCGCATGCCGCGGATGGGCGGCCTCGATCTCCTCACCACGCTGAAGGCCAAAGGCAACGACGCGGTCGTCATCGTGATGAGCGCGTACGGCAATGTCGATCTCGCCATCGAGGCGATGAAGGCCGGCGCCTACGATTACCTGCAAAAGCCCTTCAAGCCGGAGGAGCTCGTGCTCGTGCTCCGCAAGGCCGAGGAGCGGGAGTCGCTCCGCCGCGAGAACCGCGCCCTCCGCCAGGAGATGCGGCAGAAGGACATGTTCGAGGACATCCTCGCGAAGAGCGCCGAGATGCAGGCCATCTTCAAGACGATCTCGAAGGTGGCCGACTTCAAGACGACGGCGCTCGTGATGGGGGAGAGCGGCGTCGGCAAGGAGCTCGTCGCGCGCGCCATCCACAAGCGCTCGTCGCGCCGAGGCGGCCCGTTCTGCGCGGTGAACTGCGGCGCCATCCCCGAGACTCTGCTGGAGAGCGAGCTGTTCGGCCACAAGCGCGGCGCCTTCACGGACGCGTCGAGCGATCGCATTGGCCTCTTCGAGCAGGCGAGCGGAGGCACGCTGTTCCTCGACGAGATCGGCGAGCTGCCGCAGAAGCTCCAGGTCAAGCTGCTCCGCGTCCTGCAGGAAGAGACGGTGAAGAAGCTCGGCGACACCAAGGACACGAAGGTGGATGTCCGCATCATCGCCGCGACGCACCGCGACCTGCACGCGGAGACGAAGGCGGGCCGCTTCCGCGAGGACCTCTTCTACCGCATCAACGTGCTCCAGATCGTGATTCCGCCTCTCCGCGACCGCAAAGAGGACATCCCGATCCTGCTCGACCACTTCGTCGCGCGGAACAACGCGCGCTTCGGCACGGCGATCCGCGGCTTCGAGCCGGAGGCGAAGCGGATCTTGCTCGACTACGGCTGGCCCGGGAACGTGCGCGAGCTCGAGAACACGGTCGAGCGCGCGATGGTCCTCGCCGAGCGCGACACCATCTTCGTGGAGGACCTTCCGGAGCGCCTCCGCGAGGCCCGCGACCCCGTGAAGATGCAGCTCATGAGCGGGGAGCTGTCGATCAAGAAGACGGCCCGCATCATCGAGGAGATCCTGATCCGCCGCGCGCTCCAGAAGACGGGCGGAAACCGCACGCGCGCCGCCGAGGTGCTGGAAATCAGCCACCGCGCGCTGCTCTACAAGATCAAGGACTACCACATCGATCTGTGACGCCCGCGCGGCGCCGCCACCGGACCCGACAATGACGCCCGACATCCACATTCGCGAAGCGGTCGACGCCGACAAGGACGAGCTCATCAGCCTCATCGGAGGCTGCTTCGACGAGTACGAGGGCTGCGTCCTCGACATGGAGGAGATGCCGGAGCTGCTCGGCATCGCGACGGCCTTCCGCGAGGCGAACGGCCGCTTCTGGGTCGCCGAGATCGACGGCCGCGTGGTCGGCTCGATCGGCTTCACCCCAGGCAAGCGCGAGGGCTACGCCGAGCTGCGGAAGCTCTACGTGCGCAAGGAGGCGCGGCGCTTCGGCGTGGGTAACACCCTGTGTACACTGGCCGAGGAGGAGTCGAAGAGGGCCGGTTACCGCGGCATGGAGATGTGGAGCGACACCCGCTTTCAGACGGCGCACCGCTTCTACCAGAAGCGCGGCTACGAGAAGGGGCCGACGACGCGCTTCCTCCACGACAAGAGCAACACGGAAGAGCACTACTTCCACCGGCTGTTCTGAGGCAAGATGGGCAGTCGGGGGAGGGGACGTGCCGGGTCCGACTGGCACGTCGGAGGGACCGTCACATCGGCCGGGCGTGCAGCTCGAAGGGCAGATCCCACGTCAGCTCGAACGATGCCGTCCCCGCGGCCTCGTCCCAACTGCGGAGATCGCACCGGCCGGAGAACCCCGTGAGCGGATAGATCACCGAGAGAGCGTGTCCGAGCGACACGACGAACGAGGGGCTCTTCGCGACCTCCGGCTCCATCCCTTCGACGCGGACGATGGCCATTCGCCGCGAGGGGTGCAGCCACGGTTCGAGCCGCCCGCAGCCCCGCAGAATCATCGCGTATCCTCGCGGCATCCACTGGATGGCGGGCCGCGGATCGGCCCCGAGCAGGTGCAGCACGTGCGTCACGAAGCCGCCGACCAGCGGGCTCGCGAGCGTCACCATCATGAGCGTGCGAGTCACCTCGGCGGCGCGCGCCTCCCCGACGACGTCGTTCTTCGCGTCCTGCAGCGCCTGATGGAGCGAGAACGGCAGCCACTCCGAGAACCCGGCCTCCCGGATCCGCCCGAGCTCGTGTGTCGAGAGGCGCGCGAGGATGCGCTCTCCTTCGGGCAGGTTGCGGGACTGCCGGAGGATGAGCTGCAGGTACGCTGCCCTGACTTCTGCCATGACGCGGATCTCTCACGTACCACCGCGGCGGCAGGGTTTCGATAGGTTCTTGGGAGATTCGCAGGGCGCCGCCGGGAAAACGCAGTCGTCGATGTTTTGGGGCCGCCGGAGAGCTCTTCTCCTTCCTGACGCGCCCCGTCGTGCGTCACGGCTCCTCACCCCGGGGAGGCCTCAGAACGTGCCGGTCAGCCCCGCGCCGGTGAACGTGGGAGTCACGATGGGCGCGACCGTCGCGCTGAAGCGGCTGCACGGCCGCCGCCCCGGCGAGTCCGAGGCGAGGCTCTCGGAGTCCATGCACGGGTCGTAGGGGAGCCCCGGCGCCATGCGCCATCCCTTGAACAGCAGCGCTGCGCCGACCGCCTGGACCGCGCCGAGCCCGAAGTAAGCCGCCATTCCCGCGTAGTCCGCCGTCGGCGTCGGTCCGCCGTCGGGCACGGCGCGCAGCACCCCGGCGACGAAGGGCCCGACGACTGGCACGAACCCCGCGAAGTAGTCCTTGGATCCGCGGTTGTTCCGGGAGGCCCCGAAGGCGGACGGGATGAGCGTCAGATAGTACCCGATGCCGAGGATGATGCTGCCGCTAACCAGGTACTTCCGCCGAGAGCGCCACTGTTCGACCGCCGGCGCGCGCGCGTGAGCCGCCGCCATCGGATCCACCGCCCCCGGCCCCGGATAGACGACCGGAACCGGCGCCCCGAGCGCAGGCGGCTGGAACGTGGCAGTCGGGGGCGCGCCGTTGACGGGCGGCTGGAACGTGGCAGTCGGAGGCGCGCCGTTGACGGGCGGCTGCGGCGCTGCGGGGCCGTCTGCGCGGGCGGAGCTGGACACGAGGCCCGCGGAGAGGAGGCCGAGCGCCGCGGCGATCCGCATGGAATGCATGTTGTTCATCCTGCGGATCACAGGGCACCTCCGAACGAGACGCCGGCGACGTTGGGCGAGACCATGGGCGACAGTCGCAAGCTCCACCCATCTCCGTGGAGGGGCCTGCAATCCTCCTCGATCCCGACGCGTTTGCGCGTGGTGAGCCCGTGAAGGAGCACCCCGAAGCCGATGTCCTGCAGCGCGCCGAACGCGATCAGCATCGCCACCGTCCCCGTCGGAATGGCCCCGATCGACGCGCCGACCCCCGCGACCGGATAGGCGCCGATGACGGGGAACCCCGCCGACGGCGCGTAAATGACGTTGATCGGGTTCGTGGCGATCATCGTGCTCGCGATCAGGGTCGTGATGACGAAGCTGCCCGCGAGGATCCCGCCGCCGGCGTAGATCTCCGTCATGTTGTACTTGTAGACCGGGCGGAACCCCAGCGGCACGTCGTCCCCCGGCTTCCACGCCGCGATGACCTCCGCGGTCGTCGGCAACGATCTCCTCGGCTGCAGGCTGCCGTCGGGCACGAAGGTGCCATTGGGCGGGAAGGTGCCAGTCGGAGGCGGCGCGCCGTTCGGCGGGAAGGTGCCAGTCGGCGGCCGCGCGCCGTTCGGCGGGAAGGTGCCAGTCGGCGGCGGCGCTACGGGCGGCGCGGCGGCGGTGCCCGGACTCGATGTCTGGGGCGGCGCGGCGGAGGGTGCCACTTCCGCGCTCCCTGGCGTCGGTGTCATGGGCTGACCGGGGGCAGGCTGCGCCCCCGCGACTCCCGCGGTGGCCGAAAGCGCGGTGAACAAAGCAAACAAGGTAGTTCGCGGAGATGGATGGATACGCATGGTCCTCCAACGGAGCCGGCGCGACTGCAAAGACCGCTCCAAGGGGTATCGGAAACCGACCCCTCCCCACAAGGGGCAGAACGCCACAAGGCCCTTCGGGGTGGCGCCCGCCGTCGTTCGTGTAGCATCGGCGCCGTGAGCCATGATTTCGATCTGGTGGTGATCGGCTCCGGGCCGGCCGGGGAGAAGGGCGCTGCGCAAGCCGCTTACTTCGGCAAGCGCGTGGCCGTCATCGAGAAGGAGCCGCGCCCCGGAGGCGCCGCGGTGCACACGGGGACGTTGCCCTCGAAGACGCTCCGCGAGACGGCGCTGTACCTCTCCGGCCATCGCACCGGGGAGCTCTACGGCATCACCGTGTCGCTCGATCGAGCGCGCGCCGTGCCGCGCCTCTTGTCGCGCAAGGACGCCGTCGTGAACCTCGAGGTCGCGCGCATCCGCGACAACCTCGATCGCCACCACGTAACGTACATCCGCGGCGCCGCCCGCTTCGTCGGCCCGAACGCTGTCGAGGTCACCGGGCAGGAGGGCGCGTGGACCGTCACCTTCGACCACGCGCTGATCGCGACGGGATCGGTGCCGTTCCAGCCGCCGAACATCCCGTTCGCGGATCCCGACATCGACGACAGCGACACGATCCTCCAGATCGATCGCATGCCCGAGAGCCTCGTCGTGATGGGCGGCGGCGTGATCGGCTGCGAGTACGCGTCGATGTTCGCGGCGCTCGGCGTGAAGGTGACGCTGATCGAGCCGCGCGAGGAGCTGCTGAGCTTCCTGGACGCGGAGGTGAGCGAGGCCCTCCGCGTCGCGCTCACGCGCCTCGGCGTGGACGTGCGCTTGAAGACGAGCGGCTCCGACGTGCAGCGCGAGGGCGATCGCATCGTCACGCACCTGTCGACGGGCGATCGCATCGCGAGCGACAAGTTCCTCTTCGCCGCGGGCCGCAGCGGCGCGACGGCGACGCTCAACCTGGAGTCGATCGGCGTGAAGCTCGGCAAGCGAGGCTACGTCGAGGTCGACAAGGAGTACCGCTCCAGCGTCCCGTCGATCTTCGCGGCCGGCGACGTGATCGGCTTCCCCGCGCTCGCGTCGACGTCGATGGAGCAGGCGCGCGTCGCGGTGTGCGCCGCGTTCGGATTCGCCTACAAACGAGGCGTTTCGGAGCTGCTGCCGTACGGCATCTACACGATCCCGGAGGTGTCGTGCGTGGGCCTCTCCGAGGAGGACGCGAAGGCGAAGCACATCGACGTGGTGATCGGCCGCGGGATGTACAAGGACAACGCGCGCGGCAAGATCATCGGCGATCAGGACGGCATGGTGAAGCTCGTGTTCGAGCGCTCCACCCGCAAGCTGCTCGGCGCGAACTGCATCGGCGACCGCGCGACGGAAATCGTGCACATCGGCCAGGGCATCATCCTGTGCGGCGGCACGGTCGACACGCTGATCGACATGGTCTTCAACTATCCGACCCTCGCCGAATGCTACAAATACGCGGCGTACGACGCGCTCGGGCGCTTCTCGCTGCCGGACGGGGAGTCCCCGCCGATGGGCGCGCTGTAGTCCGCGCGTCCTCCGCGTCGGAGCGTCCGACCGGCGGCCTCCCGGACACGCCTGTCCAGGACACCTGAACAAGACAATGTCCGATCTCTGCGCGTGAGCAGGTTGCGCGCGTGCCGCACTTGTAGGAAAGCTGTGGCCGCGGGCGATCCTCATGGGCGAAGAGACGACAACTCCGAGCATGGAGCCATCCGTCGAGCTGCGGGCGGTGGACTCGCACGCGCGCCCGATCGCCGGGCCCACGAGCGAGCAGCGGCCTGCGATCACGCCGCACCCGCCCACGCGCCTCTCGTCGCGCCCGCCGCCGCTCCCGCCGGAGCCGCACGATCTCGCGCCGCTCGCGCGCATCTCCAGCCCGGACGACGTGGAGCCCACGCCGCTCCCTCTGAACGGGGACGATGACGAAGAGGACGAGCTGACGCCGGTCTCGGTGACGAAGCCGTCGCTGCCCTTCGATCACGCCGCGGCCGGCCTTCTCCCGCCGCTGCCGCCCGCGCCGGTCGTCATGCTCGCGAGCAACAACGTCGCGCTCGCCGGCAACAACGTCGAAGTGTTCGACGCGCTGCTCTCGCCGCTGCCACCTCCCGCGCTGATCGTGGAGGCGCCCCCGGGCTACCACTCCCCCACGGACGACGCGCCCGTCTCCTCGGGGCCGATCTCGGGCCCGGTCTCCTCGATCGCCCCGCCGATGCCGCAGATCCCGAAGCCGGTGTCGTCGAGCCGCCCGCCCGTGCAAGCGCCGGGCATCGTCGCCACGCAGGCGATCCCGCTCATCGTCCCCGCGAAGAAGCAAGGCCAGTCGCCCCTCTTCGTGATGTTCGCCGCGGCGATCATCGGCGGCATGATCGCGCTCGCCGTCGGCCTCTCGATGCGCGGCAAGCCCCGCGAGGATGCCTCCGCGAGCGAAGCGCCCGCGACCTCGTCCGCCGCGTCGATCGCGACGGCGCCTCTCCCGAATGCGCCCGCGCCCACGGCCGCACCGAACGCGCCCGCGAGCGCCTCCGCCACGTCGATCGCGACGGCGACTCCTCTCGCGCCGAACCCTGCGGACGCCGCGCCGACGGCGCCTGCGCAGCCCGGCCACGCCGCCTCGGCGAAGCCGACCGGGAGCGCGCCCGTCGCGCCGATCGCGCGCCCCGGCCGCAAGACGGATAGAATCGAGGACTGAACCCGCCGCCGATGCGATCTCCTCGCCCAGCCTTCCTCGCCGCCGCGCTCGCCAGTCTCCTCGCCGCCACCGCCGCCGAAGCCGCGGACAAGGGCCCACCCGAGACCGCGGACTCGCTCTACAACCAGGGCAACGAGGCGTACGACCACGGCGACTACGCGCTCGCGCTGCAGCTCTATTCGTCGGCGTTTCAGCTCCGGAAGAGCTACGACATCGCGCGCAACCTGGGCCTCACCGAGCTGAAGCTCGGCAAGCTGCGCGACGCGATCGGCCACTTCACGTACAGCCTCGCGCAGTACCCGTCGAACCGCGCCGACACGAAGAAGCAGGTGACGGAGTGGCTCGCGCAGGCGAAGGCCAGCGTCGGCACCATCAAGCTCACGGTGGATCCGGAGACGGCGACGTGCTCGCTCAACGGCGTCGAGCTCACGCGCGAGGAGCGCGACGCGGACCTCCCGGCGGACCCCGGCGACAACGTGATCGAGTGCGCGGCGGACGGCTACCGCTCGCTGAAGCACGCCGCGCGCGTCACGAAGGGCGGGACGGAGATCGTCGAGATCGCCTTGAAACGTAGGACTTCCGACGTGGATCCGCCGCCCCCTCCGCCGCCGCCCGAGCAGCCGAAGCTCTCGGCGTACCACCGCGCGTGGAGCTACGACGCGCGCCGCAAGGTCGCGTGGACGGGCGTCGGCGTCGGCTCCGCGCTCGTGGTGGGCGGCGTCGTGAGCGCGGTGCTCTCGGCGACGACCGCGAGCGACGCGGACACCTTGCTCGCGGACCTCCGCAAGCGAACCGGCCGCGATTTCCCGTGCGCCGGGGCCGGCGTCGCGCGCTGCAGCGACCTCGTCGATCAGCGCCGCACGCAGGACCTGACCGGCAACCTCGCCATCTGGACGCTCGCCGCCGGCGCCGTGATCGGCACGTTCACGATGGCGTACCTGTGGCCTCCCGACGATCCGCCGAAGTCCCCGGTCGCGCCCGAGAAGCCGAAGGCCGCGCTCTCCGTCGGCCCCGGCGGCGTGCTGATCACCGGCTCGTTTTAAGGCATTTCGTGTAGCCTCCCCGGTTGCGCGCGATCCTGCGCGGCCTCTTCTCGGGTGAACGCATGCGGACGTGGGCAGGCATTCGGTGGCTCTCGGTGAGCGGTCTCTTCGGGATCGCGATCGCGCTCGGCTCGAACGGGTGCCTGGACACCGCCGACGACTGCCACGCGACCGGCTCGTGCACGACCGAGACGACCACCACCACGAGCACGTCGGACACCACCAGCACCACCACCACGACGCCGCCCGCGTGCCTCGAATTCGCGAACGGCGACGTCGTCAGCCCGACGTGCGGGCTCTTCGTCTCGCCCGCGACCGGCTCCGACATGACGGGCGACGGCTCGCAGGCGAAGCCGTTCGCGACGCTCGGAAAGGCGCTCGCCGGCGCGCCCGAGAGCCCGATCTACGTGTGCGCGGGCGCGCTCGAAGAGGCCGTCCTGGTGAAGGGCGCGGCGGTGATCTTCGGCGGCTTCACGTGCGACGCGTGGTCCTTCACCGGCGACAAACCATCGCTCACCGCCGCGGCGGACGCGATCCCGCTCCTCGTCGACGACGCGGCCTCGCTCACGCTGTCGACGTTCGCGATCACCTCCGCGGCCGCGAAGACGGCGGGCGCCTCCTCGATCGCGATCCTCGCGCGCGCCGGCGCCACGCTCGCGCTCACGAACGTCGACGTCACCGCAGGAAACGGCGCGGACGGCGCGGACGGACAGCCGTTCGGCGCCCCCGCGGATCAGGGCGCGATGGGCATGCCCGGCGCCGATGGATGCGCCGCGGCCGGAGCACAAAACCTCGGCGGCGAGGGCGGCATCACGATGTGCGACGGCAAGTCGACGTCGGGCGGCCTCGGAGGCGCCGGCACCAAGAACAGCGGCGGCGCGGGATCCGAAGGCGATCCGGGCGGCGGCACCGGCATCGGCGGCGCGGGCGCGAAGGTCGGAGGCGGCGGCTGCGCGACCGGCGGACAGGGCTCCGACGGCATGCCCGGCGGCCAGGGAAGCGGCGCCCCCGCGACCGCGACGCTCACGAGCGAAGGCTTCCAGGGCGCCTCCGGAGCCTCGGGAATGCCTGGATCCGCCGCGCAAGGTGGAGGCGGAGGCGGCGGCGCGAAGGTGTGCGCGAACGGCAACGCAGGCCCCGGCGGCGGGGGCGGCGGCGCCGGTGGTTGCGGCGGCAAGGGCGGCGCGCCGGGCGCTGCGGGCGGCTCCAGCATCGCTGTCGCGTCCGTCTCCGCGAAGGCCATCACGATCACCGGAGGCCTCCTGAAATCGGGCAAAGGCGGCCTCGGCGGAGCGGGCGGGCCCGGCCAGGACGGAGGCTTCGGCGGCGGCCCCGGCCTCGCGGGCGGCCCCGGCGGCGCGTGCGGCGGCGGCCAGGGTGGACAGGGCGGCGCCGGTGGCCCCGGTGGAGGCGGCGCGGGCGGCCACTCCATCGGCGTCGCGTGGACCGGCGCGGCCCCCGTCGTGAGCGGCGCCACGTTCGCGCACGCGGCGCCGGGCACGGGCGGCGCGGGCGGCCCCGGCAGCGACGCGACGGCGACCGGCGCTCCTGGTTCGGCGAACGACACGAGCGAAATCCCGTAAACCACGTGGGTCTTTCGCTTGCGGCCGATCGCGTCGAAGGCTACGCCCGCCTCGGCGCATGAAGAAGAACTACGTCCTCGACGCGAACGTCCTCCTCCACGATCCCCACGCGATCTTCAAGTTCGAGGACAACGACGTCGTCATTCCGATCTTCGCGATCGAGGAGATCGATCAGTTCAAGCGAGAGGGCTCCGAGCGCGGCCGCAACGCCCGCACGATCGCCCGCCTCCTCGACGAGCTGCGCACGCGCGGCAGCCTCTCGAAGGGCGTCACGCTCGATCAAGGCGGCGCGCTCCGCATCGCGATCCCGGATCGCCGCCCCGCGGAGCTGTCGGTCGGCCTCCCGTCGCACTCGCAGGACGCCGCGATCCTCCACGTCGCGATGGAGCTGCGCGATCGCGACAAGTCGCGCCCCACGATCTTCGTCACGATGGACACGAACCTCCGCATCCGCGCCGACGCCGTCGGCGTGACGACGGAGACGTACGAGAACCAGCGCGTCGACGCGATGGAGCTGGACCAGTCCGTCATCGAGATCGCGGTCCCCGGCGCGACGGTCGACGCCTTCTTCCAGAACGGCCAGGTGGAGCCGCCCGCGCTCGCGGCCTTGTATCCGAACGCCGGCGTCCTCCTGCGTGACGCCGCGGCGCCGACGCACACCGCGCTCGGCCGGTACGACGCGACGAAGGGCGCGATCGTGGCGCTCCGCGTCCCGCGGGAAGGCGTGATGGGAATCCGCCCGCGCAACAAGGAGCAGGCGTTCGCGCTGGAGCTCCTGCTCGACGACTCGATCCGCATCGTCACGCTCATCGGCAAGGCGGGCACGGGCAAGACGCTCCTCGCGCTCGCGGCGGGCATCCGTCGCACGACGGAGGACGCGGTGTTCACGAAGCTCCTCGTGAGCCGCCCGGTGATGCCGCTCGGCCGCGACATCGGCTTCCTCCCCGGCGACGTCGACGAGAAGCTGAACCCGTGGATGCAGCCGATCTTCGACAACCTCGAGATCCTCTTCACGCACGGCGGCAGCGCGAACCGCGGCGCCCACAAGGACCGCGGCTTCCTGGAGCTGCTGGAGAACGGCACCATCCAGGTGGAGCCGCTCACGTACATCCGCGGCCGCTCGCTCCCGCACCAGTACCTCATCATCGACGAGTCGCAGAACCTGACCCCGCACGAGGTGAAGACAATCATCACGCGCTGCGGAGAGGGCACGAAGATCATCCTCACGGGCGATCCGCAGCAGATCGACAACCCGTACGTGGACCACGCCTCGAACGGCCTCAGCGTCGTCGCCGATCGCTTCCGCCGCGAGAAGATCGCGGGCCACGTCGTCCTCGCGAAGGGCGAACGCAGCGAGCTGGCCGAGCTGGCCGCCAACCTCCTCTAAGAGCCTTTTTCTAAGGCGATTTCGTCTTCTCGCCGCCGACCGGCTCGCATCTCCCCGCGAGCGTCTTCTTCCCGAACACCAGCGCGCATCGGCGCAGCACGTCGATCCCCACGAACGCATCGTTCGGACAATCGGGGCGCGGGTCGCGCTTCACGAGATCGATCGTCGTCTCCACGTCGAGCGCGCCGACCTGCACGTGCGCGCCCTTCACGCTCGGCACCGTGAACATCCCCGAGGCCGCGAACGCCGTGGACGCCGTCTTCGCGAGCGGCTTCAGCTTCACGCCCGCGGGGGAGGCGGCGCGCACCGTCGTGTTCGTCGCGCCCGTGTCGAGCTGCGCGTCGATCTCCCCGCCGCCGATCGTCACGCGCACGAACGGCAGCGACGCCCCGTTCGCGCACGTGCGGATCGATCCGGTGATCGCCGCGCCGCCGAGCTTCTCGACCGCCGCCATCGCCTCGCCCTCCGGCCCCTCCGTGAGCGCGCCCGTCCGCATGTCGAGCGTCACCGCGCGCCCCTCGCCGACGAGCGCCTGCACCGCGAGCAAGCCGCCCACGCCCGACTTCTGGAACTCGATCGGCAGCGCCGCGACGAGCGGCGACCCGGCCCCGATCGGCCCCCAGCCTGAGATCGTGATCTCCCCGTTCGGAAGCTCTTTCAGCGCGACCGACTGCCCCGCGTGATCGAGCCCCTGGATCGCCGAGTCGCGCGTCGGCCCCACCTCGGCCGCGACCCACGACGCGACGACGTGGTGCGTCGCGCCCGTGTCGAGCATGAGCGTCGTCGGCTGTCCGCCCACGAGCGCGTCCACGAGCGGGGCCCCGAAATCCTCTCCGTTCGCCTCGAACCGCACCTTCGCCCGCTTCGGCGCGGGCGGCGCGTTCACTGCGACCGTGGCCGTCGCGCTCGGCTCCGACGTGGGCGCGGCGGAGGCGTTCGCGTTCGTGGTCACCGCGGGCGTACCCGCAGCCGTGCGATCACCGGGCGTCGCGCCGCACGCGGCCAGAGAAATGGCCAGAGCGGCGCCGAAGAGCGTCGTGCGCATGTGCCGAGTATGACGCGATCGGGCGCGTCTCCTTGGTGTTTTCGCGCTCGCAGCCGGGCTTCTCCGTCGCCTTGTCGGTTCGAAAGCCAGGTCGAGCCGGGGTCCGGACGAGTCAGTACGTTCGAAAGCCAGGTCGAGCCGACTCTGGAACGGACGGGCTCCGTTCAAATGCCAGGTCGAGCCGACTCTGGAACGGACGGGCTCCGTTCAAATGGGTGGTGGCTGGATCCGGCCAGTCGCTTACTCTGGCTGGTTTTCGTGGTCATCCTTCGGACGGTGCCACTCGAACAAGTCGAGCTGCCGCGGCTGGGGAGCCTCGCGGAGCGCCGGGGCGGGAGCTGCGGGCGCAGCCGGGGGACGTGGACCGGGCGCGGGAGCGAGCCCAGGACCCTTCGGACCGCCGCCGCCTGGGAGCGCGCGAAGGAAGCCACGGCCGTTCGGCAGAGCCCGCGCGGTCGTCTCGGGGGGAGGTGCCCTGTGAGTGAGCGCCTTCTTCTCGGGCTTCGCGACGGGCTCGACCTCCGCGGTGATCGCGTCGTGGAAGTCCTCGATCGTGAACACGCGATCGACGACGCCCGCTGCTATCGCGGGAGTGACTCGCAGCGTGCGCACGATCGTGCCGAGGTTGTACCAGGCCATGTTCAGCGCGACCGCGGCGATGTGGTTCTCGATGCGCTTCGAGAACGCGTACACGAGCCTTCGAGTGCGGCCGATCTTGTGCCTCATGGTGGCATTCTGTCGCTCGATGTAGGCAGTCGACGCGCTGGCAAGGTCGGGGGCGCCGTACACGGTCTTCTTCGTGATGAAGTCGATGCCGCGGGGCGGCTCGTATCGGTGGTCGTCGCGCCGCCCGGCAGAGCGGTAGTTCTTGACGGTCTGTGCGAAGTCGACGGAGGGGCCAAACTCGGCACCGACGGCGGCCACGTACGGCACGAATCCGTCTGTCACGATCGTGGGCATGACAAGCAGTCTCGCCCGCAAGTCGGCAATGAAGGCCTCTGTGCTCGCAGCGTCGCGTTTGCCGACGCGCCATGTGATGACGAAGCGAGAGGTCTTGTCGAGCGCGACGAACGTGTACGCCTCGCCGGAGCCTTCCGGATGGTCCTCTCGCACTCTGGCCTCTTTCACGCCGACGTAACTCCACGTCTCGTCGGCGACGACTTGCGTACACGAGAGATCGCGTGCGATCCGGTCGTGGAGCCGCTGGGCTCCAAGCCCGAACGAGAGTGCCAGTCTGCCGACCGTCTCTCGGTTGACGTCGGTCATGCGCTCGACGGCGCGCTCGGAGTTGCCCTCTACCAGGGCGGCAAGAACGGCGATGCGCTTCTCGCGGGAGAGCACGTTCACGGGGGCCTTGCTTCCTCCGGTCGGCTGGCCCATGGTGAGCGGTGCGAGTGCTGGACGGGCCACCGTCCGGTGTTCGGGCCTCGCTTCGGGTACCAGCCGGAGCGGGGCTTTTTCGTCTCGGGATGTGAGACGAAGATAACGCAAAGTGGCCTGTTTTGCGCTGGAAACGATGGCGCGGGCGGACATGGATTGTCCGGGCGTCAGAGGCGCACCTTCGCAGGGGCCGAGTGTCCGAAGCTGCGCGAGATGGTGCAACCTGGCTTGTTCGAGCCGGACGGGGGTACGACGTGAGCCGCCGAGTCCGGGCAGTGCGTATCGTTGACGCGGCCACAAGGGGCATTCGCCTTGCCGCGAGCAACGATCCTGAGGCGGTAAGGCGTTACCGCGTGCACAAGCGATTTCTTACATTGAGCAAGAAACTCGGTGCCGAGACTCGACTCGCTGACATGGTGCAGGATTACTTGGGAGGCTGGTAACCAAGCATGATGGCCTCAACAGCCTCCTCAAGGGTCGCGATCAAATCGTCAACGGTTGGTTGGGCTACTCCAATCTCGATGCGGCCAACGACTGCTGGCTTCGGCATTCCATGCATGTGCTTGGCGATTGCTGAAACGTGCGGCTCCTTTAGCGCCTTTGCGAAACCAACGTACGACACGGTCTTTTCCATGTGTGGAAGCGGCGCGAAGTGGCGATTAGCATTGGTGTGGGGTTGCCCCAACGTCATGAAGCAAACCCACTCGTATGGATGCTCCCGGTCCCATTCGGTGCGAGCGTTTGTGAGTGGCGCGGGGTATGGCTGGACATCGGCGCCATCCGCTGCAAGAATGCCTACAACCTGTTCCAATGCCTTGTTGGCATTCTGTGTAAACTCCTCAAGCGCGGCGTCTCTGGCAGTTAGCGCTTGTGAGTGCTTTTCATGGGCTGCGTTGGCCTGTTCTTTCGACTCGGCCTCATGGCTTGCAAACTCACGGTTTGCTTTGCCAAGTGACTTGGATAATTCGCTAAAGGGTCGCTTGCTAGCCATGGTGAAGCCGGTCTTACCAACGCATCCACCTGCCCGAAAGACGAGCGGGTGTTCACCGCGGAGCATGCGCGCCGTGGACATCGGGACAGGCTGTGAGGGGAGGACGGCGCGGAGGGCGCCGGAGAGGCTACTTCGCGAGGGCTTTGCGGAGGTGCTTGCGGAGCCGGTAGGTCCACGTGGTCGCGGTGCCGATGGGGACGCCGAGCAGCGCAGCAAGCTCGCGCTGCGTGTCCTCGCGGGTGAGCGAGTCGAGGATGGTCTTCTCGGTGTCGTTCAACCTGTACGTGATGACCTTCAAGGCCTCGCGCGCTTCGAGACGCGGCGTCTCGTCGATCGACGGCTGCCGGATCAAGGTGTCCAGCGGCACGAAGACCACGTGAGCGCGCCGCATCCTCCGTTTCCAATAGCGGCTGCACATCGTGAGCGCGACGCTTCCAAGCCACCATCGGATCGCTTGGCGTGCGTACTGCGCGGGGTTCAGCTCAAGACGCCCGTCGCGGATGAGCGTCCACGCCTTGAGCAGCGTGACCTGCGCGACGTCGGGGATGTCATCGCGCTCCACGCCGCGCAGCCGCGCGACGCGCTTGATGATGTGCTGCTCGCGGAGGACGAGCTTCCACGATCGCTCCTGCGCGGGCGTCATGGTGCCCTCCTCGCGCCGCACGTGGGGCACGTGCTGGCATCGGTGGGCGCGCGGTACAGGCTCTCCAAGGGCTTGCCGAGGGCTCGCGCGAGCCGTACTGCGATGTTCGCGGAGATGGCCTTTCGCCCGCTCAACGCCTCGTACAGCGTGTCGACGGGAATCCGCATCGCGTCGGCGGCGCAGAGGTACGTCCCGAACACCCAACGGGTGCTCTTGAGGGCCGCGCGGAGCCTGTCCGTTTCGGCGGGCGTGAACGTTGGCGTGCGGCGGTACCGCTTCGGAGGTGCGTGCGATGGCTTGTCAGAGACCAGTCGAAGGTGTCGAGCGGCGGGCGGATCTTGGCCCGTCCGCGGAGGTCGCGGTAAGTCGGACATGGGTCGTTGCCTCGGGTGCGAGGTGGCGATCAAGACCCTCGTCGAGCTGCCAGGCTCGGCGGGGGTCGCTTATGTCCGGGACCGTAACTCAGGACTTCGAGAGACTGGCTGGATCCGGCCACTCTCGATCAAAACCGGCCACTACCTTCAAATGCCAGGTCGAGCCGGGGTCCGGACGAGCTGGTACGTTCGAAGGCCAGGTCGAGCCGGGTTACAGGCCAATCACACACACGTTCTCGGGGACACAATAGCCGGTGTAGCAGCCGTCCGTCGCTTCGGGCCAGGTGCCTGCGGGGCACGGCGGCGGCGTCTGCTTGCAGTTCACGAGGCACGTTCCCTTCGTCGCAGGGTGGCAGACGACGCTCGCGGGACAGCTCTCCAGGATGGGAGAGCACTGGGCCGGCAGACACCCGGCCACCGTGTCGCACGGGGTGACGCCTCCAGGATCGATGTTGCAGTCCGCCTGTCCGCCCGTGCAGGCCCAATCGGGGGTCTGCCCGCATTGCGACGGGACGCCGGTACATCGATTCTCGAAGTCGTCGCAATGGTCGAATTGCAGATCGATGCAGTCCGCGCAGCCGCCCGTCGGAGTGCACGTCGGACAGCAGAAGTCGTCGTAGACTGGCACGCAGCTCGGATACGAGGAGAGGCAGGTGATGTGGTCGAGGCCGGCGCACTGGATGTTCGACGTCGTGCCGGTTTGACCGCCCGTGCCCGTCGTCGTGGTGCCGCCGCCGGCGCCGCCGGTTTCGCCGCTGCTCAACACCACGTTGCCGCCGCAGCCGAGCGCGCCTGTCGCGCCGAGAGCCAACCCGAAGAGCCCGAGGACGAGGAGCCTTGAAGTCATGGGGCCTTCTACCACGTTCGTCCGCCGGGCAGGGCCCCACTTCTTTCGCGAATTGCCGTTGAAAGCGTGCGGCGCCCGTGTACGGTTCGCGCGAGGAAAAGACACCATGGAACGATCCTTTCGAGACCGCTTCGGCGGCGCGGCGCTGATCACCGGGGCTTCTGCGGGCATCGGCGCCACCTTCGCGGAGCACCTCGCCGCCGCGAAGATGGACCTCGTGCTCGTCGCGCGGCGCCGCGATCGGCTTGAATCCAAGGCCCGCGAGCTCGCCCAGGCGCACGGCGTCCGCGTGGAGGTGATCGATCTCGATCTGGCGTCACCGGGCGCGACTGCCGATCTCGTGGCGCGCGCGGCGAAGACCGGCCTCGACGTCGGCCTGCTCGTGTGCAGCGCGGGCTTCGGCGGGTACGGCCCGTTCGTCGAGGGGGACGCGGCGCACGACGCCCGCATGGTCGACCTCAACTGCCGAGTCGTCGTCGAGCACTGCCACGCCTTCTTGCCGAAGATGGTGGAGCGCGGCCGCGGGGGCGTCATCCTCCTCGCCAGCACCGCCGCCTATCAGCCGTGCCCGTACTGGGCCACGTACGGCGCGACGAAGGCCTTCAATCTGATGCTCGGAGAGGCCTTGTGGGCGGAGGTCGGCCCCAAAGGCGTGGACGTCCTCGCGCTGTCCCCGGGATACACCAAGACGGAGTTCCAGGAGGCGGCGCACATCGACGTCGGCGGCGTCGGCCCGGAGCTGGACGTCAACGACGTGGTGAGGAGCGCTCTCAGCGCGATCGGCAAGCGCCCGTCGACGCTGGTCGGCCTCCAAAACTGGCTCATGGCCTTCTCATCGAGGTTCACCCCCCGGAGCCTCGTCGCGAAGATCTCCGCGAAGATGAGCCACCCCGACACGCTGCGAAAGAAGAGAGCCTGATCGCGTTGCCCACCCCCGGTCCGTGCTCGGCGCTGCGCGCCTGCGCGCGGCCCGCCCCTCCCAAATCGCTCCCTTCGGTCGCGAAGGGAGGGGGACCCTCCTGTCATTTATCCGGCCCCATCCACCACGGAACGTTCCCCTCCCTCCGCGAGCGTAGCGAGCGGATTGGGAGGGGCCGGGCGCGCGCAGCGCGGCCGGGGGGTGGGCACCTTCACGTGCTTCATCGAAGTCGCTTTGAAGTGGTCAGTCGCGGGTGAAGAGCCACTTGATGACGCCGAGCACCGCCAGCACCAGCGCGCCGACGACAGCCGCCTTCTGCTGCGCCTCTTCGTCCGTCAACAGGGCGTGAAAGGACGGATTCGGCTCCTCCTCCGGAAGCCCGGGCGGCTTCGGGGTCGCCGGGAGCGGGGTGGGGGGCGGGCGCACCGGCCTCGGCGCGGGCGGGGTGGCCTGCGCCGTGGGGCCTCGGCGCGTGAAGGACGGGTTCAGCGCCGCCATCACCGCCGGCCGACCGTACGGCTCCCCGGGCGGGCCCCCCCAGACTCCCCGCTGCGGACTGGCACATTTGACAGGCCCCGTCCACGGGTGCCGGATCGCGTAGCGACCCTGGAAATTGTTGATCCCGGACGCGCTGGCCCCGCTCTCCAGCTTCCCGTCCGAGCCGCGCACCTCCCGGCCTCCGACGATGGGCGGCGCCGCGCGAAACACGATGTCTTCTCCGAGCGTGTCCTTCGTGTACCGAGCGTGGAGGCGCGTCACCACCCAGTCCCACGCGCCCGGGCTCATCCCACGGCCCATCGGCGCCGTCGCGCTCGGCGCCACGTCTCCCCCGAGCGCCTGGATCTCCTGCGGCGCGAGCGCCGGACCGGGGCACGGATCGCACGTGCTCGAAGCCCAAGAATACTCCGTGATCACCGCGCCCGGATGCTCCTCCACCGTGCGGTCGAACAGGGCCGAATAGTACGTCGCGAACCCGTCCTTCGCCTTCGTATCCACGTCGAGGTTCGTCGGGATGGTGGCGTTCTTGTAATTGGCCGCCTCGTAGCGCTGATTGCGCGCGAGCACGTGGATCACGAGGTCCTGCTTGCCGCCCGAATTCACGAGCCCGAGCCGCACCGGCAGGCTGAACGCCTCCGTGTCGTAGTGGAACCGAAGAGGGGAGAGCGCCGCCTGTCCGCCCTCGAAGGTGACCTTCTTCACGTCCACCTTGGCGACGAAGAACTTGCTCCCGTTCTCCACATAAGGCCGCAGCAGCGGCTCCGACCCCTCGGGGATCTTGTAGTGATTGTCGCGCAGCCAGCGGTCGAGCGCCGAGGAGTCCGTCGCGCTGAGGACCACGACGTCGTACTCCCCGACCGTGAATTCCGCCTCGATCTTGACGGCCTGCATCGACTGCGGAGCGGCGAGCGCCATCGACTGCGGAGCGGCGCCCCCTCCTTTGGCCCGCATCGCCGACCCCAGCCTGTCATCCATCGGCTCCGGACACGGGTCCTGCTCCCAGTATTCCACGAGGCGCGGCGAATCGAGCTGATCCACGTGCTCGAAGAGCGCCTTCGCGAGCGTCTTCACGTTCTCTTTCTGCAGCACGACCGGCACCGGGACGACCATCGCGAAGTCCTCCGGCGGTCCCTGGTAGTTGTTCTGCATCGACAGCACCGTGCGCGTGCCGTCGCGCAGCAGCACCACCTGCGTCGCGTTGTTGAAGAGCTTCGAGTCGGCCCCGCTCACGTAGAAGCCGCAGAACGCGTCCGCCGGGGGCGCGTGCGCGGTGAGCGCCGCCGCGAGCGCCGTGACAGCCAGGATACCACCCGTGCGCGAGATGCTTCGCATGGACGCAGTATCGGCGAACCACCGCCGGGCGCAAGAGGGTACGGCGCCCCCCGCCGCACGGGACGAGAGGCGCCTTCGGAGATGGCCAGTCGATGATGCCAGTCGATGATGCCAGTCGATGATGCCAGTCGACGATGCCAGTCGACGAGGCTAGTTCATGAGCATCGTCTTCGCGGCGGCGCCGGGGGCCCCATCGTTCGCCGATCCGGCCCCTTTTCCGCCCTTTCCGCCCACTCCGACGACGATCTCGACGCCCATCGTCGGGGGCGCGACTCCACGGTACGCGATACCGATGGACGGACCGCCTCCGCCGCCTCCGCCGCGACCGCCCTTTCCGCCGTCGCCTCCCTTGCCTCCGGTGCACGCCTGCGCCGCCGGATCGCCGCTGCCCGCGTTCCCCGCGAGGCCGCCCATTCCGCCGGGGCCGCCCTGCGCGCCGTCGCCGCCCGCGCCGCCCTCCGCGACCACGACGAGCAGCTCCGACGCGATGAGCTTGGCATTCAAGCTGAGGACTCCGATGCTCGCGCCGCCCGGGGAGCCGCCCTTTCCACCGTCGCCGCCGCACCCTCCGGAGCCGCCTCCGCCGCCCGCGGGGCCGGCCTTCGCGTTCCAGCAGCTCCGCGCGCCTCCGCCGCCGCCGCCGCCCTGACCGGGGCCGCCGCGAGCGCCGTCATCGCCGCTCGATCCCGTATACCCATCCTTCGAAATCGAGCCGACCGACTGGCCTCCTCCGCCGTCCGCGCCCATCGCGCCCTTCTCCCCCGGATGACCGGCCTCGCACTTCGTGGCGTCCTGTTTCTTGCCGCCGTGCCCCGGATCGCCGGCGCCGGGCGTGGGGCTCCCGTCGCTGCCGTCCGCGCCGGAGGGCCCGGGCAGCCCCGGTCCGCCCGCGCCGCCGCTCACGTCGGTGTCGTCGCAGAGGCCTTGTCCGCCGAGGCCGGGCGCCGTCGAGGGCACGTTGGCGTCGCACCCGTCGCTCCCTTGCTGGCCGGGCGCGCCGATCATCCCGGCCGACGCGGGCAGGGGCGGCGGCATCCCGTCCGCGCCGCGCCCCGCCTTCACGGTGCACCGCCGCAGATCGAGCGTCGAGTCGGCCCCGGCGAGGACGCCGATCGACGACCCCGAGGCCTCCGCCGCGTCCGGCGCCACGATCTCCAGATCCCGCAGCGACAGCCGCGCGAGCTCCGCGACGCGGACGGGGATCTGCCCCGCCGGAGCGTGCCATTCGGTGCGCGTCTTCGGCGCGTACGCCCAGCCCGACATGCAGTCGAGCCCCCCGAATACGGCCACGTCGCCGTCCAGCTCGAGCGCCTCCTCGACGGTCGCCCCGTTGCAAGCATACACCGTGTTGCTCATCTTGAGGGCGCGCGCGATCGTGTGGAACGGCCGGCTCTTCGTGCCGTCTCCCTTGGCGTCGTCGCCGTTCACCGCGGACACGAAGGCGCCGCACGCATCGTCGACGGGCCCCGCGGCCTCGCTGGGCACGCACGCCGACGTGCGGGCGCCGCTCGAATCCGTGGTGTCGCCCTTCTCGTAGGCGATGTCGTCGTAGCCGATGAGCGTCGAGCACCCGCCCGTCGTCGCCAGCGCGAGCGCCGCGGCCCCGAGCCCGGCGGCCCCGAGCGCGAGCCTCTCCACCCGGCCGCGGGGCGCTTTCCCCGAAGCCGAAACATCCACTCTTGAAAGCATCGACAAGCTCCTTCCGCGGGCGCGGAACACCGCCTCGCCCCGCCGAACATCGGAGTCCATGATCGGAGTCGAATATCGAAGTCAGATGATCGTCGATCGAACCTGGACTAGAAACTCCCCTCCACGCCGACAGACGTGAGGCCCGTGGTCACCCTGGCACCGGCCGGCGCCCCCGGGATCGAGAGAACGAGGAGACCTACTCCCACCGCAGCGCCGAGCCCCGCGAGGACGAACCCCGAGGTCGACAGGTGCGCGGCCGCGCGCCCGTCGTCCGCAGCGCCGCGGGCGCTCTCTGGGCACAGGCGCGGCTTTCCGCACAACGACGAGAGATCGGCCATCCGCCCCGCGGCGAACGCGCCGGCGACGACGCCCGTGAGCAGCCCCAGCCCGCCGAAGCCGAACGCCACGGCCGGCGCGGCCCACGACCGCTCCGCGTGCGGCGTCACCTTCGTGAGCGGCACGGTGATATCCACCGTCGCGCCCGCCGCCGCCTCCACCGTGCGCGTGACCGGCGCGAACCCTTCCTTGGTGATCTCCACCGTCACGGTCCCCGGGGTCGCGGGCACCGCCGCGTCGAGCGGCAGCGTCCCCACGAGGGCGCCGCCCACGTGGACCGCGGCCCCGACCTCGTTGGAATGCACGCTGATCAACGCCACGCTCGGCAGCACCGAGGCCAGCTCTTTCTCGATGGATTTGCGCGTCGGCTCGGCCTCCGAAGGCGGGAATACGCGCAGCGCCAGGCGGAGGTGCGCGGCGGCGGCCGCGTCGCGATGGAGCTTGTGCTCGACCACGCCGAGGTTCGTCGCGACATCCCACGTCGCCCGGAGCGCGAGCGCCTTCGTGAACAGCGCCTCCGCGCGCGGCAGATCGCCTTGATCCACCGCCGCTACCCCCTTGTCGAACAGCGCGCGAACATCGTTGTCCGGCCCCGTCTCCGCGGCCTTCGGCGCCTTCGGGTCCGGCGTCGCGCGCGGTGGCTCGGCGTGCGCGCCCGCGGATCGCAGGGCGATCGAGACGGCGAAGATCCCCACGAGGGAGGGCGGCGCGCAGCGGGACATGGTCAGTTCGAGCCTTTCTTCCGGATCAAGAGGCCAGCGCCTCCTTGCGAGACGGCGGACGCGCGGGGCGTCACGGACGTGTCCCCGCGCGCCCCGACTGGCTTTCCCGGGTGCGGGACGGACTTCGAGGGGCCTGCCTGGGGGGCAAGCGGCGTCTCCGGAGGTGCCGAGTCGGACAGAGCCTCTTCGGTCTCCGATCCAGCCTTTCCCGGGGCCTTCGGAGCCCCCTTGTCGGGCGCCGGGCCGGCGGAGGGCGCCGCGTCGGGCCGCTGCCCCTCGTCCACCGTGCACGCGGGCGGCGGCGCGGGCGGCGCCGTCCCCGGATCATGCGGTGTGCGCAGCCAGAAGAACGCGGCCGTCCCCGAGAGCACCCCCACGAACAGCGCGAGCGCCACCCGCCTCCTTCGATCCGGCGCGGGCAACACCGCGGCTCCCGGGATCGACGAGAAGGCCGGCCGATCGCCTCGCTGCGAGTCCGGCGGCCACGACCCCGTCGCGTCCCCGGGCCACGAAGGCGAGCTCGTCCGCGGCGCGGGAGAGGCCGAGTCCCCGACCTCGTGGAACGCCGCCACGGTCTGTCCGGGCTCCGGCGCGCCGGACGTCCGCGAGTCCCGCGCGGTGCGCACCGTCGGTTGCCTCCGCGGGTCCACGTCCGGCCGCACGCGAATACGGCTCTTCGTGCACTGCCGTGGCGGCGCGGCGGGCGCGACCTCCACCTTCGCGATGTACGCGGCAGCGGCGTCTTTCTCGTGCACGAACACCTCGCCTTCGCCGCTCGGCCGCACGTCTTCGGCCTCGGGCGCGGTGTCGCGCGTCGTCGTCCAGTCCCAGAACAGCGACGACTCTCCGGGCTTGAGATCGCGCCGGGCGTCGGCGAGCGCGCGCAGCAGCTCCGCGTTCGGCTTCCAGCGGCGGCGAGGCTCGCTGTCCAGATCCTCCTCGGACTCCAGCGCTTCGTCGTCCGGAGGCTCGATCGGCGGCGCGGTCACGACGGCCTCTCCGGAGCCGACATCGTGCTGCGCGGCAGCGCGCGCGGCGCGTTCACGAACAGCCACGTACCCGCGGCGCCGAGCAACAGCCCCGCGGCGACGCCGATCGCCAGGATCCACGCGCTCGGCCGAGGCCTCTCGAAGCGCGCGGCGGGGAACGGCTCCGAAAGCAGGAGCGCCCCCGCCGTCCCGGTCAGCGCGCCCGCGACGATGAGCGCGTACAGCGAAGAGGCCGGCGGCGCGTGCGCGAGCCCCCAGGCCCGCACCGCCAGCACCACGCCGCAGGCCGCGCCGATCAGCATGGTTCCGGAGAAGACCAGGGCGAGCCCCATGCGGTCGTCCTGGGCCGGCAAAGGGCTCGCGTGCGGCGTGGGCAGCGGCTCCACCGTCTCCGGCAGTCGCCGCGCGGGGGAGGGGGTCGTGCACGTCGCCGGGACGCGCTCGCGGTCCGTCGCGAGGGCCACGGGCGGCAGCAGGAACAGCTGCGACGGCTGCGGGTGCACGGGCACGGGCACGGCGAGCGCCGCCGTCGCGCCCCCGCACGAGCTGCCGAGCCGCGGCGGCGGGGGCTCCGGCGTCGGTCGCGACGGCCGCGGCGACCGCATCGCCCGCAGCGTCCGGAGCGCTCTGCGCAGCTCGCGGGCGACCACCTTCATCGCGGGCGGCCGCTGCACAGGGTCCTTGTTCATCATCTGCGCGATGAGGGCGTTCACCTGATCCGGCACGTCCGGCCGCTTCACCGCGATGGGCGGCGGCGTCCGCACGATGTGGGCAGTCAGCGCGTCTTGCCCGTGCGGCAGCGTCCCGTCGCCGTTCGCGAACGGGTTCTTGCCAATCAGCATCTCGTACATCAAGAGGCCCAGCGCGTAGATGTCCGAGCGTGCGTCCACCGAGTACCCGAGCGACATCTCCGGCGCCGCGTAGCTCGGCGTGCACACGAGCGTCCCCGGATCCGTCGTCGGCACGCTCCACCCGTGGAACTTCGCGACCCCGAGGTCCACCACTTTCACGACGAACCCGGGCATCGTCAAGAACACGTTCTCGGGCTTCAGATCCCGATGGACGATGGCCATCTCGTGCATGTCGGCGAGCCCGTCGGCGACGTCGATCGCGATGAGCAGCGCGCGCTCCACGGACAGGGATCCTCGGTCGCGCAGGAACTGCCGCAGCGTGAAGCCTTTCAGGAGCTCCATCACGATCCACACGTCGTCGTCCTGCACGTGGATGCCGAAGCATCGGACGATGTTCGGGTGATCGATCGCCTCCAGCGCCAGCCCTTCGCGTTGGAAGCGCTCGCGGCTGTCCGGATCGTCGAGGTGCTTCAGGCGCAGGCGTTTGAGCGCCACGCGCTGTCCGCTTCGCGTGTCGACCCCCGAGTAGACCTCGGCGTAGCCGCCGGATCCGATCCGGTCCTGAATCCTGTAGGGGCCGACGTGCTCCCAGTCGTCGCGGTTCGTTGTTTCCATCCCCGCCGCGAGTCCTCCCGGAGACAAGTTCTACCCCCGTCGCCCGGCTTGGGTAGGGCGCAGCTCACTTTTTTCGGCGTCATGCCCTGTCCCGCGGCGTCGAGTTTCACGCCGAACGCAGCCGTTTTTGGGTAGAGTGCGCGCCCGATGAGCAACGACCTTCAAGGATTCGAACGCTTCCCTTTCACCCACGAGGGTTCGACGCGGGACGTGTTCCGCAAGGGCAGCGGCCCGGCCGTCGTCGTGATGACGGAGATCCCCGGGATCACGCCGCAGGTGATCGCGTTCGCCGAGCGCGTCGTGGCCGAGGGCTTCACCGTATTCATGCCCCACCTCTTCGGCCCGCCCGGCGCGCCGTTCACGGTGGGCGGCGTGCTGAGCCAGATCTCGCGTTGCTGCATCTCGCACGAGTTCTCCGTGCTGGCGGCCCACGCGTCGAGCCCGATCACCGACTATCTCCGCGCCCTCTGTCGCCACGCGCACGAGGAGTGCGGCGGCCCCGGAGTCGGCGCGATAGGCATGTGCATGACCGGCAATTTCGCCCTCTCGCTCATGGTGGATCCTTCGGTGATGGCGCCTGTCCTGAGTCAGCCCTCCTTGCCCTTCGGCCTGGGCAAGGACCGCCGCGCCGGACTCCACCTCTCCCCGTCCGATCTGGTCACGGTGAAGAAGCGTTGTGAAGCGGGCGTCCGCGTCCTCGGCATGCGCTTCACGCACGACCCGCTGTGCCCCGGCGAGCGCTTCGAAACCCTCCGCCGCGAGCTGGGCCCATCCTTCGAAGGCATCGAGATCGACTCTGGCCCCGGCAACCCCTGGGGCCTCAAGCGAGCCGCCCACTCCGTCGTCACGAACGATCTCGTCGACGAAGAGGGCCACCCCACGAAAAAGGCCCTGAACCGCGTGCTAGGCTTCTTCCGAGAAGCCCTCTTGCAGCCCGCATGAACGTGTATTCTATTCGGCTCTGAGGAAAGCCGCCACCTCGTCGAACACCCGATCTCGCTCTCCGTCCAGCGTGAGCAGGTGATCCGACTCCGGCAGCACCACGAGCCGCCGCTCGCCGGGCAGCATCGCCGCGATCCGCTCGGCGCCGCGCGGATCCACGACGCCGTCCTTCGCGCCCTGCAAGATCAGGACTGGCACCTTCACCTGGTCAATCTCGCGCATCGCGATCTCTCCGAGCCTCTTCGCGCTGCGGGCCGCGTCGAGGTTCATCGTCGCGAACGGCAGCAGCCGGTTCACCTCCCTCTGAAGGGCCTTGTCTACGAGGCGCGCCCCCCGCCGCGGCACGTCGCGCAGGCCCGTGAACAGGTCCAGCAGCGTGTCCGGCTTCACCGGCAGGAGCCGCGGCTGGTGCACATCCAGGAACGGCGCGAGGAGCACCAGCTTGCCAGTCACGCTCCCGAGCTCCGCGACGCGCAGGCTCACCGTGCCGCCCGCCGAGAAGCCACAGAGATGGACCGGCCCGTCCCCGCCGAGGCGGGCCAGCTCCTCCTGCACCGCGGGCACCCACTCCTCATGTCGCGAGCCCGGCATTCGCCGCGACGGGGCCGTGTGGCCGGGCATCGCCATCGCGCGCACCGTGAGGCCCGTCCGCGCGTGCAGCGCCTCCGCGAGCCGCTGCACCTCCACCGGACCGCCCCCGAGCCCGTGCACGAGCAGCGCCGCGCCCCCGCGCCCCGCGAGCGTGAACGGCTTGTTTTCGAGCGTTCGCACGCGCGCATAGGGTCCTTTCCTCCGGCCCGCGTCAAGCCCCGAAAGGCGGACACTCATTGTTCGCTTGACGCCGCGCGGACAGCGTGATGACTGCCGACCTTCCGGAGGACGATATGAAGGTTGGCATTCTCGGCTCGGGTGACGTCGCCAAGGCTCTCGGCAAAGGCTTCCTCGCGTGCGGACACGAGGTCATGCTCGGCAGCCGCGACGCCGCGAAGGTGAAGGGATGGAACGACCACGAAAAGGCGAGCGCCGGCACGTTCGCGGAGACCGCCGCGTTCGGTGAGCTCGTCGTCGTCGCGGTGAAGGGCACCGTCGCCGTGGAGGCCGTGAAGCTCGCGGGCGACCACATGAACGGAAAGCCCGTGATCGACGCCACGAACCCCATCGCCGACGCCCCGCCCGTCAATGGCATCCTCCAGTTCTTCACCGGCCCGAACGACTCGCTGATGGAGCGCCTGCAGGCGGCCGTCCCCGGCGCGCACTTCGTGAAGGCCTTCTCGTGCGTCGGCAACCCCTTCATGTTCAAGCCCACGTTCCCCGGCGGCCCCCCGACGATGTTCATCTGCGGCAACAACGATGTCGCGAAGGCCACCGTCCGCGGCATCCTGGACGAGTTCGGCTGGGACGTGGAGGACATCGGCAAGGTGGAGGGCGCCCGCGCGATCGAGCCTCTCTGCCAGCTCTGGTGCGCGCCCGGCCTCAGCCGCAACTCCTGGACGCACGCGTTCAAGCTGCTCCGTCTCGGCTGATCTGCGGGAATCACCCGGGGCCAAACCTGTTATCGTGGGCCGGATGCCCGGCTCCACGGAAGCTCTCCTCGAAAACCTTCGCGCCTCCCTCGCGCGCGTGATCCACGGCAAATCCGAGGTGATCGATCTCGTCCTCGTGGGCGTGCTCGGCGGCGGTCACGTGCTCATCGAGGACGTGCCGGGCGTCGGCAAGACGACGCTCGCGAAGGCCCTCGCGAAGAGCTTCGCCGCCACGTTCACCCGCGTGCAGTTCACGCCGGATCTGCTGCCCTCGGACATCCTCGGCGCGCAGGTGTGGAGCCCGCAGCAGAGCTCGTTCTCGTTCCACAAGGGGCCAGTCTTCACGAACGTCCTCCTCGCGGACGAGATCAACCGCGCCTCCCCCCGCACGCAATCGGCCCTCCTGGAGGCGATGAGCGAGGCGCAGGCCACGGTGGACGGAACGAGCCACGCGCTGCCGAACCCCTTCTTCGTGATCGCGACGCAGAACCCCGTCGATTATCAAGGCACGTATCCGCTCCCGGAAGCGCAACTGGACCGCTTTCTCGTGCGGATCGGCGTCGGCTATCCGCCCCCCGGGGACGAGCTGAAGATGCTGTATGCGCGCCAGTTGAAGGACCCTCTCGTGGACGTGACGCCCGTCGCGGACGTGGACGCGATCGTGCGCGCGCAGGCGGAGGTGCGCGACGTCGAGGTGAAGGAGCCCGTCGCCAAATACCTCCTTCGCATCGTGGCAGAGACGCGCGACCACCGCGCGCTGGACCTCGGCGTGAGCCCGCGCGGCGCCCTCGCGTTCTTCCGGGCGGCGCAGGCACGCGCCTTGTTGCAAGGCCGCAAATACGCCACTCCGGACGACGTGCAGGCCCTCGCGCGCCCCGTCCTCGCGCACCGACTCCTGCTCACGAGCCAGGCGCGCTACGGCGGGACGACGGGAGATTCGCTGCTGTCCGAGATCGTCGCGCAGGTGCCGGTGCCCGCGTGAAGGGCCTGAATACGAGCGGATCTCGGCGGCGTGAATCGATGTTCGGGGGCGTGAGCCTCGACATCAACTTCGCCAAGCTCAATCACATCCTCTTACCGTCCACGAAGGCGCAGCGGGACCGCTTCCGCCGCGGCTTCTGGGGAAAGGCCCTGTCGCCGTTCACGTGGCTGTACGAGGCGCTCACCGACGAGGGCCGCGTGCTGCTCTCCGCGTCGATCGTGATCGGCTTCTTCGGCCTCGACGTGCAGGGCACGGAGGTGTTCGTGTTGTGGGCCGCGGTCGTCGGGCTGCTCGCCGGATCCATCGCTGTGCGCAGGGCGTACCGCCTCACCGACGTCTCCATCGACGCGGTGGCCCCGCGCCGCGTGACGGCCGGGGACGAGCTTCGTTTCACGGTCATCCTCCGCAACAGCAGCGCTCGCGACGCCTTCGCGGTGCGCGTGCAAGGGCCCTTTCTGCCGTGGGACGGCACGTGGTCCGGCCGGCGCCCGGGCCTCCAACGGCTCGCGGCCGGCGCGGAGGAACGCCTGGAAATCAAGGCCCGCTTCACGCAGCGCGGCGAGCATCACCTGGACTCGTTCGGGGCGGCGGCGCTGGTGCCTCTCGGCCTCGCGCGCGGAAAGGCCATCTGGTCCCACGGCGTGAGATTCCTGGTCCTGCCGAAGATCGCGAACGTCGTCCGCATGACCTCGGCCCTCGGCAGGCGCCACCAGCCCGGCGGCGTCGCGCTCGCGTCGCGAACCGGGGAGTCCATGGACCTCCTCGGCGTGCGCCCGTACCGCCACGGAGACCCGGTCAAGCACCTGCACGCGAAGAGCTGGGCCCGCGCCGGGACCCCCGTGGTCCGCGAGTATCAGGAAGAGTACTTCAGCCGCGTCGGCGTCATCGTGGACACCGCCCTCGACGACCGCCGCCTGGAAGCGTGCCTGTCGCTCGCGGCCGGCGTCGTCGCGCGCTTGAGCCGCGGAGAGGCCCTGATCGATCTCCTCGTGGTCGGAGGCGAATTGCACGATCTCACGATCGGCCGCCACCTCGGCTTCCTGGAGCAGGCGCTCGACCTCCTCGCCGTCGTGGAGCCCGCGAAGAAGCCTGTCGCGACAGCCGATCTCCTCGCGCGCCTCGCACCGCACCTGTCCCGCCTGTCGTCCGTCATCCTGATCTTCGGGGCCTCGGATCGCTCGAAGCAAACAGACCGTATTCCGATGTCCGAGGAGCTGGCCGAGCGCATCCGCGGCTACGGGGTCGGCTGCACCACGCTGCTCGTCGCCTCGGATTCGCGCGGCCCGCTGCCCGCCGGAGGCCGCGATCTCCACGTGATCGCCGCGTCGGCCATCGAGCGCGGAGAG
This sequence comes from Polyangiaceae bacterium, assembly GCA_046351455.1. Classification (GTDB taxonomy): domain Bacteria; phylum Myxococcota_A; class Polyangia; order Polyangiales; family Polyangiaceae; genus JADJRH01. The sequence continues at coordinate 45,414 of JAXLYM010000020.1, read as the reverse complement.
GCCTTGTCGCTGTGAAGCGCCTCGCGCCCGCGTCGATCGCGCTCGTCGCCCTGGGGCACGGGGCGCTGACGGGCCGCTGGATCGGCTCGGGCATCGTGCTCGCGGCGCTCCTCGTGGCCGTGGTGGTGCCGGCGCGCGCGGCGGTGAGCGGCTTCGTGTCCCTGATGCTCACCACGTTGACGGCCGCGGCGGGGGGCGTCGTCGGGTGGGTGGAGACGCCCGCGGTGCTCCCGCAGGCGTCGCTGGCCCGCGGCTGGACGGCGACCGCCGTCGCGTGCCTGTTCGCGGCCGCCTGGCGCAGCTTCGTGAAGGCGCCGGAGGGTGGTTATTTCGCGACGTCGCTCCTCTCGCTGACGGCCCTCATGGTCACCGGGGAGTCGCGGAGCGGCCTCGCCTATCCCGCGCTCGTGGTGGCTTATCTGGCCCTCTCGCTCTCCGCCTTGCGCGCGCACGACGACGCCCGCCCCAAGCTCCGCGCGCTGCCGCCCCGCGTGCTCCTGCTCACGGTCCTTCAAATCGCCGTGGCTCTCGCGGCGATCGCGGTGTTCGCGGTCGTCCTCCCGCCGGCCGCCGCGTGGAGCCGAGACCGTATTCTGCTCTCGCTGGGAGAGGCGCAGACCGGCCTCGGCGACCGCATGGTGCTCGGCTCTCTGGAGGGGATGCTCCAGTCCGACGAGATCGTGGCCCGCGTGTACGGCCCGCGGACGGACTACCTCCGGGGCGTCGTCTACAATCAATACCAGGCCGGACAATGGGCCATGTCCGCGACCGAGGAGCTCCGCAAGATCCGCCCCGAGACAGAGGGGCAGGGGAGCGTGCGCGTCGTGCTCTCCGGCGCCACGCGCGCGTCGCGGTACCTGGTGCCGCTGGGTGCCAGTCACGTCTCCCCGGCGGAGAGCAGCGTCCTCGTCGATCCGTTCGGCGCCCTCCGCCCCGAGCGCGCGACCCCGACCGAGATCCGCTTCGATCTCCAGGGCGCCGCGGCCTTCCCCCCGAAGCCGCCCACGGCCGACGATCTCCGCATCCCGGTGAAGCTCGCGCGCGCGATGGCGCCTCTGATTCACCAGTACACGGACGGCCTGACCACGAATCGACAGAAGGTCGACTCCATCGCTGACCACCTCCGCAAGAACTTCCGCTATTCGCTCGACTACAAGCGCGGCCCCGGCGATCCGCTGCTCGATTTCCTCGGCGCGAACAGGCTCGGACACTGCGAGTACTTCGCGTCGGCGATGGCGATGCTCGCGCGGGCGTCCGGCATCCCCGCGCGCGTGGTGGCCGGGTACCGCGTCGCGGAGCACAACGACATCGGCGACTACGACGTCATCCGCGAGCGCAACGCGCACGCCTGGGTCGAGGCCTACGTCGACGACGAAGGCTGGCAGACCATCGACGCGACGCCCGAGGACCTCTTGCCCCAGAACCAGCCGCACGACGTGAGCTTGTTCGCGTCGCTGTGGGACGTGGCCCGCGTGAAGGCGGCGCGCGCGGCGGACTGGCTCGCTCAGCTCACGATCGCGGAGATCGTCGCGGGCCTCGGGGGCGTCATCGTGACTGGCCTCGTGGTGCGGTGGCTGTCCCGCCGCGCCGGCGCCAAGGCCACCACCGCGGACGCCTTCTTCCTCCCCGAGGCCCCGCCGCCGCCCCTCGTCGAATTGCTCGCGTCCCTGTCCACCCGCGGCCTCGCGCGCGCCGACTCCGAGCCGCTGGAGCGCTTCGCCCGCCGCCTGGAGGACGCGAATCGCCCCGAGGAGGCGGACGTGCTCCTGCGCTACGCCGCCTATCGCTACGGCGGGATCGGCGACGCCGACAGCCTGTTTCGGGAGATGCGGGCGCTCGCGTCGTCCGCCGAGTCGAAGAGCTGAGTCGGGGAGGGAGTCGAGGTGCCGAGTCGGCCTCGACTCAGCCCTTGGCTTTCCCCGTCTTCTTGTGGAGCACGCGCTTCTTGATCTGCAGATACGCCGCGTCGTCCACCCGGTGTTTCTGGGCGAACCGCTTCAGGAGCGGCACCACCTGCGAATCCCATGCGTCCGAGAGCCGCAGCGTGAGGAAGTCCGACCAGAGGGCCTCCAGGATGGCCGACAGCTCCTCGAGCAGACGCATCCGCTCGTAGAGCACCTCGTGCATCTCGTCGTCCTTGTTCTTCAGCTCCGCGGGGATCGCGACGCTCGCGAGCCCGAGCGTATCGCCCTTCAGCAGGAACGCGAACTCGTGCTCTCCGGTGGTGAGCCGCAGCCGCGCCTCCCGGGGCAATTTCCCTTGCCGCAGCGCTTCCTTCGCTTCGGGCGACGTCGCGGGAGAGGCGCTCTTGAGCAGACTCTCGTCCTTCTCGAACGAGAGGGACAGACGCGTCTCGATCCACAGGGCGCACCGGCCCATCCCGGTCGGCGCGAGGTTCGTCTCGAACACCTCGCTCTCGAACCACAGCCACAGCAAGAATTCCCGGCCGACGAAGCGGTTCCGTTCAATCCTCTCGACGAGATCGGTCACAGCGCCCCCTCTGCGGTGCCGAGCACCGTCGGCTCCAGGTTGTCCCAGAGCTTCTCCAGCCGCTCATCGAACCCCCACCGTTCGGCCGCGGTCCCCGGGCTCTCCGGCACGAGCCGCAGCCCGAACGTCTTCTCGAAGAGCTCCTGCACCAGCATGTGAATCCGCTGCGACTGGCTGAAGAACAGCGCCACGTGACTTTGTGTATTCCAGACCAGATCGAAGCTCTTCGTCGACGGCACGAGCTGCCGCCGCAGCTTCCGCAGCACAGCCAGCTTCAGCTCGGCCTTCGCTTTCTTCCCGATGCGCTCCAGCCCCTTCTTTTCGAGCAGCGCCGCCTCCGCGTTCCGCAGGTGCGCCTGCAGGAGCGGCTTCGGCACCACCCACGTGTCGATGCGCAACCCCAGAGAGAGGTATTCGTTCCAGAACACCTTCTCGTGGTCGAGGTCGACGTCGATGGGGTCTTGGATGGAGCACCACCCGTGCTTCGAATTCTCGTCCTCTTCCGGCACGAGGTCGCGAAACACGTTGGCCTGGATGCGCTTCATCATGGCGCCCGCGAGATCATCGGGGATGTCGCCGGCCACGAAGAAGCGAGAGTAGGTGAGGCTACCGCGGAGGATTCCCAAGGTGCCCCCGGAGTAGCCCTCGCGCGCGCGCGGGCCAACTTCATGGTCGAACGGCGTGATCTCCGCTGCGATCCCTGGGAACGGCTGCGCCTTTCGTCGCGCCCGCGGGACGAACGGCGCGCGTCGGGTGGCGCGCGCGGCCTCCTTCGTGCGAGCATCCGGCGCGTTGGACGAGCACACGATTCACCACCTCCTCGCGTGGGCCATGATCGCCACCGGCGTCGTGACGGCCCTCGCGCTGAAGTTCATCTCGGCGCCGTACGGTCGCTATTCGCGCGGCGGCTGGGGCCCCTCGATCCCGAGCCGCGTCGGCTGGATCGTGATGGAAGCGCCCGCGAGCCTCGCGGTCCTCGGCATCTTCCTCGCGGGCCGGCACCGCGCGGAGACAGCGCCTCTCGTGCTGCTCGCCCTGTGGCAGCTCCACTACGCGCACCGCGCCTTCATCTACCCGTTCCGCATGCGCGCGGCCGGCAAGACGATGCCAGCGAGCGTCGCGGCGATGGCGGTGCTCTTCAACTCGTGGAACGCGTACATCAACGCTCGCTGGATATCGCACCTCGGCGACTACCCCCTCTCCTGGCTGGTCACTCCCCAGTTCCTGATCGGAGCGGCCTTGTTCCTCGCGGGCTTCACGATCAACGTCTGGGCCGACACGGTGCTCCTCCACCTGCGCAAGCCCGGCGAGACCGGCTACAAGATCCCGCAGGGCGGCCTCTACGACCTCATCGCGTGCCCCAACTACTTCGGCGAAATCCTGGAGTGGACCGGCTGGGCCGTCGCGTCGTGGTCCCTCTCCGGCGTGGCGTTCGCGGTGTATACAGCCGCCAACGTCGGCCCGCGCGCGTTCACCCACCTCGCGTGGTACCGCCGGAAATTCCCGGACTACCCGAAGGACCGGAGGGCGCTCATCCCGTATTTGTGGTGACCCCCCCCGAAAGGCAGCGTGCCAGTCGCGCCTGCCCCCGTCCGCGCCTGTCAGAACGCGTTGTGCCCGGTGAGCGCGTTGCCCAGAATCAGCGTGTGCACCTCGTCGGTGCCCTCGTACGTGTAGACGCTCTCCAGGTTCAGCATGTGCCGGATCACCGGGTAATCCAGCAGGATCCCGTTGCCGCCGAGGAGGCTGCGCGCCGTCCGCGCGATCTCGATCGCCTGGCCCACGTTGTTCTTCTTGCACAAGGACACCTGCACCGGCGTGATGCCCGTCGAGTCCTTCTGCCGCGCGTAGTGAAGCGCCATGATCTGGCCCTTCGCGATCTCCATCGCCATGTGCGCGATCTTCTGCTGCACGAGCTGCTTCGACGCGATCGGCGCGCCGAACGCCACGCGCTCCCGGCAGTAGCTCACCACCGACTCGAAACAAGCGCGCGCCGCCCCGAGCGCGCCCCACGCGATGCCGAAGCGAGCCTGCGTCAAACACCCGAGCGCGCCCTTCAGCCCCTGCACGTTCGGCAGCATGTTCGACGCGGGGACGCGCACCTCGTTGAGGACGATCTCGCCCGTCACGCTCGCGCGCAGGCTCATCTTGTGGTGCACCGTCGGCGTCTCGAAGCCCTTCATATCCCGCTCGACGATGAAGCCGCGGATCGAGTGCGCGTCGCCGTCGTCCACCTTGGCCCACACCACCGCGAGGTGCGCGAGCGGCGACGACGTGATCCACATCTTGGTGCCGGTCAGCACGTAGTGGTCCCCGTCCTTGCGGGCGCGCGTCTTCATCGAGGCCGGGTCGCTGCCCGCGTCCGGCTCCGTCAGGCCGAAACAGCCAATCAGCTCGCCGGCCGCCATCTTCGGCAGAAAGCGCTCTTTCTGGGCCTCGCTGCCGTACTTCCAGATCGGCCACATCGCGAGCGAGCCCTGCACGCTCACGAAGCTGCGCAGGCCGCTGTCGCCCGCCTCCAGCTCCTGCAGCGCGAGGCCATACTCCACCGAATTCATCCCCGCGCAGCCGTACCCTTTGAGCGAGCCGCCGAGGATGCCCATCTCCGCGATCTGGGGGATGAGGTCGGTCGGGAACTCCTCCTTCTCGAAGAGGTCCGCGGCGCGCGGCAAATACCGCTCCCGCACGAAGCGGCGGACCGTGTCGCGAACCATCCGCTCCTCCTCGGACAGCAAGGAGTCGATGGCGATCAGGGCGTCGAGAGAGAGGGGCTCGTTCACTGCCATGGCGCGCTCCTTTTACCGCGAGCGTCCTCGGCGCGGGAAGTGGCCTTCACCGAAATAAGCGCGCACGCCCCGTTTCCCCCGCGATCGCCGCGGGCCTGTCAAGCCCGAACGCTCGGGGCGAGACGTGCTGCCCGCTGGACATCGACGCGCCGAATCATCGACCATGCGAGCATGCGAACGAGCCTTCTCCTCCTCTGTGGACTGACCCTCTCGGGAATCGGCCTTTCCGGCGTCGCGGGGTGCGGCGGCGGCATGAGCTCCAGCGCAGGCGGCGGCGGCAGCGCGGCGACCGGCGGCACCGCGGGCTCCGGCGCGGGCAACACCGCAGGCTCCGGCACCGGCGGCACCGCGGGCTCCAGCACCGGGGGCACGGGCGGCACGGGCGGCAGCACCCCCGGCGATGGTGCCTGTCCAACCGGCAAGTTCCCGGCCGATAAACAGATTGTATTCGAAACGTCCTCCAGCATCGACACGGACACCACGTGGACGAAGGACAACCTCTACATCGTGAAGGGCGGCCTCACGCTGGAGGCCCAGCTCACGATCGAGGCCGGGACGACGGTCTGCTTCGACAACGACTTCTTCGACAACGGCGCGATCCACGTGGCCGAGCATTTCGAAGGCGGCATCCACGTCGCGGGCACGCAGGCGGAGCACGTCACGCTCACCGCGGTGGACCCGGCGAAGGGCTGGGACGGCGTTCACGTCTTCGGCTACGCGACGCAAGCCGAGCTGTCGTACACCGATTTCTATTACGGCTCGCGCCCCGCGGACACCATCAGTCAGCACTTCACGAAGGGCGCCTTCCACACGCAGGACGCGGGCTCGTCCGACGGGATGGCCCCCGCCGCGCGCCTCGATCACGTCTCCTTCTACGACACCAAACAAGGAGGCACGTTGTGGCTCCTCGCGGACGCGGGCCTCACGCCGGACTCGGTCGTCACGATCGGCGGCTTCAACCTCTTCCAGGACGACCCGCAGTTCGAGGATCCGGCCGTGATCGTGAGCCCCGAGGCCGCTTCTTCGCTGACCCCGGGCATGATCACGCTCTCCCCGGACATCCCCGAATCGAAGCGCGGCATCGAGCTATTGAACGGCACCATCAGCGCCGACGCGACGATTCACGCCATCGATATCCCCTATTTCATCCCGAGCGGACTCTTCATCTCCAACTCGGTCGACAAGGTGGATCCGGTGAAGGTCACCTTCGAGGCGGGCGTCGAAGTGCGCCTCGGCGCGGGCGCGTGGATGCAAGTCGGCGCCAGCGGCGCGGGCACGCCCGGCAACCTCGTCCTCGACGGAACCGCGGAGAAACCCGTCAAGTTCGTTCACTACCCGTTCCCGTACAACAACTTCGCCGACAACTGGGGCGGCATCGTCTTCGAGCGGTACGACCCGGCGGTCTCGCGCATCTCGCACGCGATCCTCGAAAATGGCGGCCTCATCGCGTTCTCCAAGGTGAGCGACGCGTGCGGCACGAACAGCAGCGAAGGCGTCGTCCTCCTGAAATCCCCCACGGGCGGCGGCGGCAGCGACTACCCCTCGATCGCGATCGATCACACGGCGTTCAACGGCTCCTACGACAACGGCATCGTGGCCGAGTGCTCGATCGGCTGCATCGATCCCGCGATTGACTACCTGGATCCGACGCTCGGCAACACCTTCACGAACATCGCCGGCAAGCCGCAAATCCTGGCCACCTGCCCGCCGTGAGCCGCGCGCTCGAAGGCGGTCCGGGCTGGACTCGGCTTTCGCGCGCCCATCCTCGGATCCAAGGAATCTTTCGCCGCAGGGTCGGTTCCCTGTCACACGCTCCCCCGAGCCGCGCTTAGGAAGGTGGCAAACGCGACGGGTCGGCCCCGGGGATGGGCCGAGTCGGGCCTCCGCGTCTTCGGCCGGGCCTCTTTGCGGTCCGTCCGACGGCGAACGGGGGCGTCGTGAAAAAAATGATAGCAGCCCTGAAAGAAAACCGAGCCACGGCTCGAAAGAGGGAACCATGAAAACGAAAACGATGGTGGTGGGTCTCTTCGCTCTCCTCTGCGGCGCGCTCTCCGGGTGCGCTTCCAAGGGCAGCGACGGCGCATCCTCGGCCGCAGCCGATCGCGCGGTCCACTCCTTCACGTTCGGCGGCGCGGGCCTCAGCGCGCAGAGCCGCGTGGAGCGCACGTTCCGCGAAGGCGGCGGTGAGATGCTGGCCGGCACCACGGAGGTCCGCCTCCCCGGCGAACCGCACCCGTTCGTCGTCCGCGAGACTGCCACTCTCGACGCCGCGGGCCGCCTCCAGACCGCGACGAGCGAGCTGCGCGCGGGCCAGCGCGCGGAGGACGTGATGCGCACGGTGCTGTTCGACGCCGCGGCCGGCACCATCACGATCCGCGACGCGAAGGGCTCCGCGACGATGCACGCGTCCGCGGATCACCCCTGGTACTACGTGAACCCGTTCTCGGACATCGCGCCGCTCGCCTCCGACGCGACGGCCGTCCAGGCCTGGATCGCGCGCCGAGCGGCCGAGTCCGCGACCGGCGACGTCGCGCGCCTCCGCGCCATCGACGTGACGGCGAAGGGCTCGTTCCTCACGCTGGCCAACCAGGTGTTGATGAGCGACCAGTCGACGGCGTGGGTCGTCCTCGGCGACGAGGTGATCGAGACGGACGCCGATTTCGTCCGCGCGCTCCCGTGGCGCAGCCTGGAATCCGCGGTGGAGGCCTCCCAGAGCGCCTCGACCGAGTGCAGCCGCGGCCCGGTCTGATTGCCAGTCTCCAAGTCCCTTCTTGTCGCAGGTCGCGCCCCGTCGCGCCGCCACACGACGTGCGAGAGCGGCTCCTCCCGTCTCGCTGAATCCTCACGATTCCAAGCTTCAGCGCGTCTTCGCGGGCCGCATCTCGTGCACGTGCACGGGGCTCCGCTCGTTCGCGCAGCCGGGCACCTTCGCCGAGCATTTCGCGCGGACCCGCGGGATCATGTCCGCCGGGAACACCGCCGCATAAGCGTCCTCCGCGCGGGCCGTCTCCGCCACCGGGGCGCCGAGCGCGCGCAGCGATAACGCCTGGATCCGAAGCAGATCCGCGTCACGCGGCTGGATCGCGAGGCCGAGCCACGCCGCCGAGAGCGCGCCCGCGTCGTCCCCCGTGGAGCCGCGCGCGAGCGCCAGATCCAGGAAGAAGCGATCGTCGTACCCCGCCGCCGGACGCGCCTCGTCGTACCACCGAGTCGCCTCTTGCCACCGCCACACCTCCGCGTGCGCGAGCCCCCGCAGGTACGCGATCGCCGGGTGATTCGGCATGAGCTGCTCCGCGCGCGCGGCCCACGCCACGGCCTCGTCCACGCGACCTTCGCGCGCCGCCAGCATCCCGAGCGCCGCGAGCACCATCGCCTGCTCGCGATCCGTGCCGGTCGCCTCCACCAGATCCAGCGCGCGCAACAAGCTCGGGCGGGCCTCGTCCGCCTTCTCCTGCACAGCCCGTATCCAACCGAGCCCGTGCTCGTACAGCCGCTGCCAATCGGGGAGCGCGTGCGTCCGCGGCTCCGCCTCGGCCCCGGCGCCGAGCCACACGGAGGCCTCGTCGATGTCCGTGATCGGCTGCGGGATGCACGCGTCCAGCTCGCTGCGCGCCATCCGCGAACGGAACGCGCGCCCCCGCGGAGACTGCGAGTCCGCGCACGCGACACGCTGGAGCGGCAGGCTGCGCGTCCGGTGCCGGAGCCTCGCCGTCACCTGGAGCGGCTGCGCGCCCTCGTCGAGATCCGCCGGCACGTCGAACGCGATCTGCACCACCACGGCCTCCCGCGGCGCGAGCGTGGCGTTGAATACGCCGGCGCGGAAGCGGTTCGTCTGCCGCTCCTGGACCTGCATGCCGTTCTCGTCGGCCATGAAGGAGCGGAGTCGGTGCGCCGTCGGGTCCTCTCCGGTGGTGGCCTGTTCGCCGCCGGCCTCCGCGAGCAACGCGCCGTTCGCGTCGCGGACCGTCACTTCGATCCACGCGTCCTGCGCGTCCATCACGCCGCCCGGGAACCGATGCCCGGCCTGCCGATTGCGCACCACCACATCGAACGTCATCCGCTCGCCCGGCACGATCGCCGCGCCGTCCGCGGGGAGCGCGCGCGTCCCGTCCGGCCGCGAGACGGCCGCGACATCCACGCTCGCGACGCCCTTCAAGAAGGCCGCGGTGCGCGCGAGCGTGCCCTGATCGCCGCGGATCGCCGCGAGCCACGTGTGCGCCCCGAGGAACCGATGCGACGCGACCTTCCCGTTCGTCGCGGCCACGTCCCCGAGGATCGTCGCCTCCTGCGGCATGTGGCACCCGCGACAGTCCTGCTCGGGCAGCTCCTCGTCCAGCAGGTGCAATTCGCTCCCCGCGTACGCCGACCGCTGCCACGGCGTCACGTCGTCCTGGCCGATCAGGTGATGTGCGTTGCCCGTCGACTTGTCGAGGAAGGCGCGGTGGCACCCGGCGCACAGGCCGAACCCGCGCAGCTCCGCCGAGGCCACGCGCGCGACGTGGGCCTCCGTCGCGGCGACATCCCCCTTCGGCGGGATCGGGATCGGCGAGCCGTCCAGCGTGAAGCTGCCGTTTCCGTCCGGCCGAGTGTGCGTGATCGAGTGGCACGTGCGGCACGTGATCCCGGCGTGCGCGCGGCTGTCCGAGGGCTCCACCGCGCCGTCCATCGCGCCGTCGACCATCAGCGCCAGATCGTGGCACCCGCCGCAGAACTTGCTCTTCTGCGGCGAGACCTCCGTCCGGAAAGAGTCGATGACGGAGCGGTAAATGGGGTTGTTGAACGAGGCGAACGCGTGCGAGCTCGTCCGCCACTGACTGACCACGTCGGCGTGGCACTGCGCGCACGTGTCGACCTCGGCGATGTCGGCCCCGCGCGGCGCCGAGGTCGTCTCCATCAACGAGGGCGCGAGCGTCGCGCCGGGCCGCGGCACCATCGCCTGCAGAGCGATGAGAGCGGCGGTGCTGATCACAGGGTCCATCGCGAGTCCCGAGGTCTGGATGCCGAGTCGAGGTGCCGAGTCGAAACCCGCGCAGCGCGCCGAGGGGCGTAACCGAACAGTCCGTATTCTGCGCGGCGGCCCGTTCAGTCTTTCTTGTCGCGGCGGCGAACGAACCACGCGAGCGCGGCGATCACCGAGGCGAACAGCGCGCCGATCGTCGGAGCGCCGGACCGATCGTCGCCGATGCGGCACGCCCCGCAGCCGCCGCCGTGGACGGGCAGGTTGCTCGGGAGATCCCCGGCGTGCGCCACGGCGCCGACCGAGGACTTGAGGCCGATCTCCGGCACGTCGTGCTGCACCACGGACGCGAGCTGCAGCGTCCCGCGGGGCGCGAACGCGAGGTCCCGCGCGACCTTCAGACCGCCGCCGGACTCCCCGCTGGGCGGGCCGCCCCAGACTCCGCGCTTCGGGTCGGAGCAGGTGATGGGGCCTTTCCACGGGTGGCGGATCGCGTAACGACCCTGGAAGTTGTTGTAGCCGTCCTCCCGCGCGCCCGTCTCCAGCTTCCCGTCCTGGCCCATCTGCTCGCGGCCGCCGACGATCGGCTTCGCGGTCTTGAACACCAGATCTTCGCCGAGAGAGGACTTGTCGTAGCGCGCGTGGAGGCGCGTCACCACCATGTCGTAATAGCCATTGTCGTTGCCGCCGGGGAGCACGTCGCCGCCCAGAGAGGCGATCTCGCTCGGGTCCATCGTCGGGCCGGGGCAGGGGTCGCACGAGGACGAGGCCCACGAATACTCCGTCACGACGGCGCCCGGGTTCTCCTCCACCGTCTTGTCGAAGAGGGCCGCGTAGAAGGCGCCGAACTGCTCGCGCGCCTGCTCGCTGACATCCAGGTTGGTCGGGATGGTGACGTTCTTGTAATTGGCCACCTGGTAACGCTGGTTGCGGCCGAGGACGTGGACGATGAGGTCCTGTTTCTCGTTCGCGTTCACGAGGCCGAGGCGCACCGGGAGCGAGAAGCTCTCCGAGTCGTAGTGGAACCGGAGCGGCGAGAGCTGCGCCATCCCGTCCTTGAAGGTGACCTTCTTGGAGTCCACCTTCGCGACGAAGAACTTGCTCCCGTTCTGCACATACGGCCGCAGCAATGGCTCGCTCCCGGCCGGGATCTTGTAATGCGAGTCACGGAGCCACTGATCCAGACCGCTGGAGTCCGTCGCGCTCAGAATCACGATCTCGTACTCGCCGACCGTGAACTGCGCCTCGATCTTGACGCCGTATTTCTTCGGCGAAGGGGCCTCTTCGGCCATCGCCATCGAGGGGGGGCCGCCGGCCATGTCCATCCGCTCGTCGTAGGGCGGCGGCTTGTAACAGGGGTCCTGCTCCCAGTATTCGACGAGGCGCGGCGAGTCGAGCTGATCGATGTGATCGAACAGCTCCTTGCTCAGCGTCTTGACGTTCTCTTTCTGGAGGACGACGGGGACGGGCACCACCATCGCGAAGTCGGAGGGCGGGCCCTGGTAGTTGTTCGCCATCGAGAGCACGGTCCGTGTGCCCTCGCGCATCAGCACGACCTGCGTCGCGTTGTTGAACAGCTTCGTGTCCGCGCCGCTCACGTAGAAGCCGCAGAACGCGCTGGCCTGCGGCGCGATCGCGAGCGCGGCCGCCCCGGCGAGCAGGGCGGCGGCGATCCCCTTCGTCGTCTTCGTCCTCATATGGAGGGCGAGTACAGCGCAAAGGCCCCCCGCTTGGAAGAGGAAGTTTCGATATTCGTCCGCGCCTTCAGGGGCAGCGGACGTAGTCGCCCACGAAGTAGTCCGGGTTGAGCTGCGGGTTCGTGATCTTCAGGCTGCAGTCGTCCAGCGCGTACTTCACGTAGGTGTTGTAGTCACCCTGGTTCTTGTTGAGGCAGGCCTGATCCAGCTTCGACAGCGAGGTGTGACAGCCGTCGATCTGCGCCGTCGCGATGTCGTAGTTGCTGCACTTGTTCTCGGCGCTGGCCTGGGCGTTGTCGCTGTTGGTGTCGCAGTAGGAGAGGCAAGCGTCGATGTCGACGACGATCTTGGTGAAGTTCTCGCAATCGTCCCAGGTCGTACACTGGGTATGACACAGGCTCGAATATTCGCCGCTCACGCCGCCGCCGCCGCAGCCGACCCCGGGGATCGCCGCGAGACCGAGCACGCACACCACGCCAGCAAGAACCTTGCTCAAAGAAAGCCTCTTCATCCGTGCCTCCTGTTCCTTTCGCGCGCGAGCTTGTCGCACGCGAACCTGTCGTACCTGGGTGCAGCTTGGCCAAAAAGCCCCCCCCGCGTCAACCGCTGACGCGACGCGTAGCTGCTTTTCAACTGGCAATGACGAATTCAAGGATGGGTGTACACGAGGGTGCCGCGCTTCAGGGACAGCGCCGCGTGCCAGCCTTCGGGCACCACCGGATCGGTCCAGCCGAACAGATAGGCGGCGTCGATGGGGGCGAGGTTCACGCATCCGTGGCTGCGCGGAGTGCCGAACTCATCGTGCCAGTAGGCCGCGTGGAGCGCGAACCCCTCGGTGAAATACTGCACGAAGGGCACGTCGCGGAAATCGAACTCGTCGCCCACCGTGTCGCCGTCCATCGTGACGGTGGTGTGCTTGGTGTGGATCAGAAAGGCACCTTGAATCGTGGAGTGTGTCTTCTTCGGGTCGCCGGTCCCGTCCGCGCCGGTGGACACGAGCGTCACGTACACCGGCTTTTCGCCCTCGTACGCGACGAGCGCCTGCCGCAAAATCGACACGTCGATCCACTTGCGCCCGGCCGTCGCCCACGCAGGGGCCTTGTGGTACTTCTCCACCCGGACGACCTGTTCGGAATTGACGAACGTCCCGTCCTTGGCCTGGTAGTACAGGGTGCCATTGAACTTGCGCAGCGTCTCGGTGACGGGCACCGCCTCGCGCCACGCGAGCGGCTCCGCCTTGCCGAGGCCGCCCGCCTCGTTGAGCGAGTAGCGCATCGCGTGCTTGGAGCGCGTGAACACGACGGGCAGCGTGACGTCGTCGTCGAGCTTGATGCCGTGGAAAGCGGAGGGCTTCACCATCCGCACGCGGTCCAGCGGCAAGAGCGTGAGATCCGTCGTCATCCCCCATTTGCGCCCCTCGTGCTCGTAGGTGCCGAGCAGCGCGAACCCGGAGCGCACGCGCGCGCGGCCTTGCGTGATCTGCTCGGCGCCGCGCACGGTGTTCGCGAGCGGCGGGAGGAGGGCATTGTTGGTCAGGAATGCAGGCAGTGCGTCCGGCTCGGGCGGCGCGACGTAGGAGGGATCTTTCGCGAGCGCGCCGGCCTTTCGGAGGATGCTCGCGAGATCCGGCTCCACCTTCAGCATGTCCCCGCGCGTCGGGAGGCGCGTGTAGAGCGGCGGCGGCGGGAATCGCCCCATCGCGTAGACGTACGGCAGCCCGTCGAACGTGGGCCGCTTGGACGACGCGACCACGACAGGATGGTTGGTGTCGGTGGTGGCCATCGGGCCGACGCACACGTAGCCTTTCGGCTCGATCCGGTACCACCCGTCCGGGCAGGAGGACCACCCGGCGGGCTTCGCCTTGCGGGAGACGACGGCCCCCGCGCGCAGGTATCCGAGCTTGCGGCTGTTCCACCGAGGCTCCGCGAACACCCATGTTTCGCGCGCGGTGGAGGCGAGGACGGGGCCCTCCTTCTTCGGAGTCTGCGGGGCGGGGGAGTCGGCTTGTTTCGAGGGCGCGTCGCTGTCTTTCGGCGCGACGGGATCGAGGTCTTTCGGCTCCAGATCCGGCAGATCGTCGGAGCCGTCGTCGATGAGCGCCGCGGGCAGCGTGGCCATCGCGGCCGGGTCGGAGCCGTCCGTGGAGGGCGCCCCGTCCATGGCAGTGCCCCCGTTCGGCGAAGCGCTGGAGTCGGGCGCCGCGTTCGCCGGAGCGGCCGTCGTGCCCGCCGGGGTAGGGGCCTTTTGCGGAGAGGCGGCCGCCGCGATCGGTGGCGCCGCATCCTTGGGATTCGTCTGCGCGGGCGGCTTCGCGCTGGGCGAGATCACCGACGCCGGCAGCATCGACGCGAGCGCCTGCAGGTGCTCTGTCGGCGTGAGAAAAACGCCAGCCGCCGGCAAGAGGAGGGCCGGGATCGCGAGGAGTCGGCGAGCGCGCATGAGCCGCCGTTACCGTGCCTGATCCGAAAGGGCCAAGTTTGTCCCGGCCTCGACGTTGCGTGCCCACCCCCGGTCCGTGCTCGGCCTACGGCCTGCGCGCGGCCCGCCCCTCCCAAAGCGCCTGCTTCGCACGCGCAGGGAGGGGCGTTTGTTGTCGGCCGTTAACCCTGCTTCTTCGCGAGCGCCTCTTCGACCTCGCCGGCCACCATCGCGGCGAGCGCTCGGTACAGCTCCTCGCCTTCCTCCGCGGTAGCGGCGGCGGGGGAGCCTGCATACGCGTTGTTCATTCCCATCGACTGGAACGTGTGCTTGCCGGCCTTGATGCCGTCGGAGAGGCTCACGTTCACCTGCGGGAGCTCGCGCGCTCGGGGCATGTCGACGAGCGTCGGATTCGCGCCCAGGACCAGCGATGTCTCGTACTGGCCAGCATGGCACGCGCCGCTCTTGAATTCGGCCGAGAGCGTGCGGCCCCACCGGCGGGTGAGCGGGCACGCCACCGACGCGGCGCCCGGCGGCAGATCCGTGATCGACCCACGAACCGCGGCGTCGTGCGCGGGCTCCAGGTGGTTGTTGACGAGGCACACGTGCGCGAAGCCCGCTCGCAGATACGCCTCCACGACCGCGCGGAGGAACGCCGTCAGCGCGGCCGCGGGCACCGAGATCGCGCCCGCGAAGCCCTCCGCGAAGTCCGTCACGCCGTACGGCACCGGCGGCGCGATCACCGCGGAGATGCCTTTTTCGGCGAGCAACGACACGGCGCCCACGGCGGCCCGATCGCTGATGATCGTGTCCGTCGCGAGCGGCAAATGCGGCCCGTGCGGCTCCACCGAGCCGACCGGGAGCAGCACCGCGACTGGCCCCTTCGAGAGGAGCGCGCGCGTCTTTTCGGTGGTCAGATCCGCGAGCCGCACGTCAATGCCCCTTCGGGTTCTGGCCCGCTTTTTCGAGCTCCTTGAGCGTCTTCTTGTCGACCTTGCCGCGATCGTTCTTGGGGAGATCGTCCACGAACACCAGCCACCGTGGATACTTGTGCTTCGTCAGCTTCTGGAGGACATGCTCCTTGATCTCGGCCGCGAGCTTGGCCGCCGCCTCCTCCGTCGCGACCTTTCCGCGGGCCTCCTCGCGCAGCACGACGAACGCCTTCGGCTTCGTGAGGCCCTCTTCTTCGCCGCCGATCACCGCGGCGATCGACACGGCCGGGTGCTGCATCAAACACTCTTCGATCTGCAGCGGCGCCACCCACACGCCGCCCACCTTCAAGAGATCATCGGCGCGGCCGCTGAACCACAGATAGCCACTCTCGTCGAGCATGAAGAGGTCGCCCGTCCGGCACCAGTGGCCGTGGAACGTGGCCCAGCTCTTGTCGCGATCCTGGAAATACCCCATCGCGACGCTGTCGCCCTTCACCCACATGACGCCTGTCTCGCCGCGCGGTAACTCGGGCTCTCCGGGCGTCGTCGCGTCGGAGGACAGGATCTTCAAGGTATACCCGTCCACCACGCGGCCGAGCGATCCAGGCAAGATGTCGCCGGGGCGGTTCGAACAGTAGATGTGGAACATCTCCGCCGAGCCGATGCCGTCGTACACGTCGTTCTTGAAGCGCTCGGTGAACCGCGACAGAAGGCTCGGCGGGAGCGCCTCTCCGGCGGAGAGGTGGAATCGCACCGAGGAGAAATCGAGCGGCTTCTCACCGGCGGCGCGGCGAGCGTCGTCGTCGTCCAGCAATTTGCCCATCATCGTGGGCACGTTCGTCACGATCGTGGGGCGGTAGCGCTCGATCGCGGCGCACAGCGAGGCCGGCGTCGGGCGCTCGGCGAAGAGGCCCGTCGTCGCGCCGACCGCGAACGGAAACATCAAGTTGGTGCCCGTCGCGTACCCGAAGAAGAGGCGCGACACGCTCACCGTCACGTCGTCGCGGCGATACCCGACAGTGCCCTTCGCGTACACCTCGGTGTTGAAGGCGAAGTCCCGGTGCGTGTGCATCGCCGCCTTGCTCTTGCCCGTGGAGCCCGACGTGAAGAGCCAGATCGCCGGATCGTCGCGGCGCGAAGGCTTCGGCGACGCGAGGCCCGCGCCGCGCGCGCTCATGCCCGCGGAGATCGCCTGTCCGAGCACCGCCACGTCGAGGCCCGCGACGATGGCGGGCATCGTCACTTCTTCGAGCACGTCGCCTCCGGTGGCCACCTCGGGCGCGACGATGAGCGTGCGGAGAGTGTCACTCTCGCGGAGCGCCGGCAGGATGCCCTCGGCCACGCGCGGGATCGTGATCACCGCGGCGGCGCGGGTGTATTCAACGAGGTAGCGAAGGTCCTCGATGGGGGCCTCGGGGTTGCCCATCGCGACGACCGCGCCCGCGTGCAGCGTCGCGAAGAAGGCCCACGCGAAGGCCGGCGTGTCGTGGAGCACGATGAGCACGCGCGCCTCGCGGGGGACGCGCTTCATCTGGAGGAAGGCCGTCAGGTTTCGCGTCGCCTCCGCCACCTCCGCATAGGTGTACGAGAGGTCGCCGAAGCGAATGGCCACCTTGTCGCCGAGGCCCTCTCCGAGACGGTCGAAGAGGTAATAATCGGCCAGGTTGAACGTGTCGGGGAAGGTCGGGGGCGTGAACGTGGACGTGGTCATGGGGCCCGCACCTTTCAGGGCTTCTGGGGAGGACGGCTCGTGATCGGGGGAGTCGGAGAGTCGAAGTCGTGGGGCGGCGCGGTCAGGCGGCGCTTGCCGTCCGGGGTGAGGCGCGCGTCCGGGGCGTCCAGCGCTCGCCGGTCCCAGAGCTGGCAGGTCACCGATTTGTGCTTCTGATCCAACGCTTCGCAGTAATTGGTGTACGAGCAGCGGCGGACGAAGCGGCCCTGTCCGAGGCGCATCTTCTTCCAGATGTCCGGATCCGCGAGGGCTGCGCGCGCCGTGCCGACGATGTCGGCCTGGTCCGCGGTGAGGATGGACTCGGCCTGACGGAAGGTGCCAATTCCGCCCGCGACGACCACCGGAGTCTGGAAGCCGGCCTCGCGCACGGCGCGGCGCACCTCGGCCTGCTTCGGGACGTTGCGCGCGAAGGGGCCGCGGGCGTCGGAGTAGACCGTGGGCATGCACTCGTAGCCGCTCTGGCCGGTGTACGGATAGGCCGCCTCGCCGACCTTCGGCATCTTCGCGTCCTCGAATTTACCGCCCGTCGAGAGCGAGAGGAAGTCCATGCCGGCGCGCGCGAAGGCGGCCCCGTAGTACGCCGCGTCCTCCACCCGACTGCCACCTTCGATGATCTCGTCGCAGAGGAAACGACAGCCGACCGTGAAGCCTCTCTTCGTGGCCGCGCGCACCGCCGAGAACACCTCCAGAGGCAGCCGGACGCGCTCCTCCCGACTCCCCCCGTAGCCGTCCGTGCGCGCGTTCAAGGCGCTCAGGAACGAGGCCATCGTGTAGGCGTGCGCGTAATGCAATTCGACCCCGTCGAACCCGGCGGCCTCGGCGCGCCTCGCGGCGGCGGCGAACAGATCCGGCAGCGTCTTCGGCAGATCGCGGATGTGCGCAAGATGCGTGTCGGTGACGCGCTCGCGGGCGCCCCAGTAGAGATCCTCGCGGTCGCGCTTCTCCAGCGCGTAATCGAGCACGTCCTCGGGGGCCTCCTGGAGGAACTTGCGGATCTCCGTGTCTTCGGCCACGACCGGCCAGAAGTCCTCGAGCTTCTCGGCGAGGAAGAGGCGCTGCATTCCTTCGAGCGAGAGGTGCTCGGCCAGGTACCGATCTTTCGGCGGACGGCGGCGGATGCGCAGAAAATCGATGATCTGGATGAAGAGCCGAGTCCGCCCCCCGCTGCGCCGCTTGACGGTCTCCGCGATCTTCGCGAGCCCCTCGATGAAGCGGTCGTGCCCGATGCGCAGGAGAGGCCCGCTCGGAACATCCCGTATTCCAGTTGCCTCGACGACGATGGCGCCCGGCTCTCCGTCGGCGAATCGACCGTACCAGTCGAGCACGTCCTGCGTCACGAAGCCGTCCTCGGTGGCGCGCCACGGCACCATCGCGGGCACCCACGTGCGCTCGCGGAGCACGAGCCCGGAGCCGAGCGTGACAGGGGAGAACAACCTCGATTTCGCGGCCTCTTCGACGGAGGGCGGCGCGTCCTCGGGCAGCTCGTGGCGGATGCGTTCCGGCGGCGTCCACATGGGCAGTCAGGAGGCGGCGTCGAGCAGCGCGCGCGCGATGATGAGCTTCTGGATCTCGGTGGTCCCCTCGTAGATGCGGAGCGGCCGGATCTCGCGATAGAGGTGCTCCACCTCGGTCTCCAGCGTGACGCCGAGCCCGCCGTGGAGCTGCACCGCCTTGTCGATCACGTGCTGCGCGCCCTCCGTCGCGAACATCTTCGCCATCGCGACCTCGACGCCGCTGCCGCGCGCGCCGGCCGGATCGGTGTCTTTCTTGTGCGCGGCCCGCAGCACGAGCAACCGCGCCGCGTCGAGCTCCGTGGCCATGTCCGCGAGCATCGCCTGCACGATCTGTTGATCCGCGAGCGGCTTGCCGAACTGGACCCTTCGCTTCACGTGGTCAATTGCGAGCTTCAGCGCGCGCCACGCCATCCCGTTCGCCGCGGCGCCGACGGAGATGCGGAACGTGTCCAGCGTCGCGAGCGCGATGCCGAACCCGCGGCCCACGTCGCCGAGACGTGCCGAGTCCGGAACACGGCAGCTGCGCAGGAAGATGCGCCCGAGCGGGTGCGGCGCGCTCATCGGGATCGGCTGCAAATCCAGGCCTTCGGTGCCCTTCTCCACGACGAAGGCGGTGATGCCCTTCCGGCCCGCGGACGGATCCGCGTTGGCGAACACCACATAATGGTTCGCGATGGGCACGTTGGAGATGAGCGTCTTCTCGCCGTCGAGGATCCACCCGTCGCCGTCCTTCTTCGCGACGGTGCGCATCGAGGCGACGTCGCTCCCGGCCTCCGGCTCTGTCAGGCCGAAGGCGCCGATCCGGATGCCGCCGGCCACCTCGTGCAGATACCGCTCCTTCTGCGCGGGCGTCCCGGCCATCACGATCGGATACGACCCCAGGCCCTGCACCGCGAAGATCGCGTCTCCGAGCGGCGACACCTGGCCCAAGGCCTCGCGGATGAGCACCAGCGTGCGCACATCCATCCTCCCGTCGTCGCCGGGGATCAGGTGCGCATACAGGCCCAGGCGGCCGCCCATCTCGTACGCGACCGTCTCCGGATCTTCCGGCCTGGAGAACGGCTGTCCGGACAGGACCTCTCGCAGCCGCGCCGCGATGGCCTGGTGGTGCGCCTGAAAGAAGATCCCGAGATCGTCCGTCGACAGCGCGATCCGCGGGGCCGCCTTCTCCGTCGTCACGATCCGCCTTCCGTCTTCGGCGAATCCACGATCTCCGCCCCCTTGAACTTCGGCTTCTCCTTGGCCTTGTTCGCGTCGTACGCGATGCGGAAATCCGGGTGCGCCATGCAGATGGCCTGCGCCTGCGCCTCGGCCTCGATCGCCTGCGGAAGCGACATGCTGTATTCCGACTCCAGCATCTGCTTCGTCACGGTGTGCGCGAAGGCCGGCCCGCGCGCCAGCTTCTCGGCCCAGCTCATCGCGAGAGGCACGCACTCGGCGTCCGGAACCAGCCTGTTCGCGAGGCCCATCTCGAAGGCCTCCTTCGCAGGCACGATGTCGCCGAAGAACAGCAATTCGGAGGCGCGCCCGTGCCCGACGATGCGCGGCAACAAGAACGAAGCGCCCATGTCCGCGCCGGAGAGGCCGACCTTCGGGAAGATGAAGCCGATGCGCGCCGACTCCGCGAAGATGCGGAGATCGCACGCGGTCGCGATCACCGCGCCGGCGCCGACCGCGACGCCGTTCACCGCGGCGATCACGGGCCTCCGCAGCTCACGGATCGATTGAATGAGCGCGCCCGTGATGCGCGTGAAATCGAGCAGCGCGCGGATGTCCCGGGAGAACAGCTCGCGGATGATGCCCTCCACGTCGCCGCCCGAGCAGAAGCCGCGGCCCTTGCCGGTGATCACCACCGCGCGCGCCTCCTCCACCTTGTCGAGCGATCGGAACGTCGACGCGAGCTCCTGGTACACCTCGAAGGTGAGGGCGTTCAGGCGATCGGGGCGATCCAAGGTGATCGCGGCGACGCCGCGCGACACATCGAGGGAGAACGTCTTCGGCGATAGGGTCACGGGGTCCTCTTCTTCTTGTCCTCGGCGGCGATCGTCCCGCCGAAACGGCGCGCGGACCGCGGGGGGCGGCCGCTCTGCATCTTGGGGCGCGCGCTGATCGTGCGGCGCAGCGTCGTCGGCTCCGGCTCCGCCTCGCGCAGCGTCGCCTTCACCTTGTCGAGGAGCTGAATCAACTGCTCCAGCTCCGCGGGCGCGAGGCCGGAGAACACGCGCGCGACCTTCGTCGAGTGGCGCCGCTCGGCCTCTTGAAAGGCGCGCGTTCCCTTCGGCGTGAGGTGCACGCGCCACGCGCGGCGATCGTTCGGATCGCTGCGCCGCTCCACGAGGCCGTCGCGCGCGGCGCGATCCACGAGGCCCGTGAGGTTGCCCGCCGTCACGAGCATGCTGCGCGACAAGGCCGCGAGCGTCTGCCCGTCGGCGCGGACCAGGTTCGCGAGCAGATCGAAGCGCGGCAGCGTCATCTCGCGCTCGATGTCGTCGCGGATCGCGGCGAGCCCTCGCTTGTGCACCGCGAGCACGCGCACCCACGCGCGCACCGCGGCTTGTTCGGGCGTGCCGTTCGGACCCGGTACCGAGGAAGGAGACGCGACGGGCCTGCGCGCCGGAGCGCCTCGCCTCACGTCGCGACCTCGGCGAGGCACGCGGTGGCCTCGATTTCGAGCAGCGCGCCGACCTCCACGAGGCCCGCGACGCCGACGAGCGCCATCACCGGGTAGTGGCGGCCCATGCGGTCCTTCCAGATGCGACCGACGGACTTCAGGCTATTTCGATAGGCCTTCAAATCCGTCACATAGATCGTCATGCGCACGACGTCGGTGGGCGCGCCGCCCGCGGCTTTGACGACCGCGAGCACGTTGTCGAGCGCCTGCGCGAACTGCGCGTCGAACTCTGCACTCTCGAATTGCTCCTTCGCGTTCCAGCCGACCTGGCCGGCGACGTAGAGCGTGCGGCCCGTCGCGATGATCCCGTTGGAGTAGCCCTTCGGCGGGGCCCAGCCTTCCGGCTGCACGAACTCGATATGCTTCGTCACTTCATCACCTGTCCGCCGTCGACCACGATCGTCTGTCCGTGGATCGATCCGGCGCCATCCGCGCAGAGCATCGCCACCGCGTGCGCCACTTCCTGCGGCTCCACGAGGCGTCCCTGCGGCGACATCCGTTCGAGCGAGTGGCGCGCTTCGCCTTCGCTTCGGCCTGTTTTGCTGACGATGCGCGCGATCGCCTCGTCCGTCATGCGCGTGCGCACCCAGCCGGGACAGACCGCGTTCACCGTGACTCCGCTCTTCGCCACGTCGAGCGCGAGCGCCCGCGTGAGGCCGACCATCGCGTGCTTCGACGCGCAGTAAGCGGCCGTGTACGCGAAGCCGGTGAGCCCCGCCGTCGACGCGACGTTGATCACGCGGCCCCATCCGGCCTTCACCATCGGCGGTAAGAGCGCGCGGCACAGCGCGAACGCGGACGTCACGTTCACGGCGAACGCGCGATCCCACATCTCGTCGGTCGTGCGTTCGAGCGGCGCGCTCTCGGCCATGCCCGCGTTGTTCACGAGCACGTCGACGGAGCCCATTCGCGGCCGCGCGCCCTCGATCGCGGATCGATCGGCGACGTCGAGCACGAGCGGCGTACCGCGGGTGAGGTCCGCGACCTCGTCCACCTCTGCGGCAGTTCGCCCCACGACGACGACGTGCGCGCCCTCCTCCGCGAGCCGAAGCGCGATCGCGCGTCCGATCCCGCGCCCGCCGCCCGTGACGAGCGCTCGTTTGCCGATAAGCGACATGAGCGATGTGTATATGATTTAGGTGTGAAGGACAACGCCGGAGGCATTTCCGGCCTGCGCGCAGTCGACGCCGCCGTTCTGTTCGTGCAGGATCCATGGATGCGCAGCCTCCTCTCGTGCGCCCTCCTGCTCGCGCCCGTCGCATTGACCGCGTGCAGCGGCGTCTCCGGTTCCGACACGACGTCCACGTACGTCCTCCCCACCTCGCTCGACGCCCTCTCGGAGGCGACGTTCTTCGATCACCCATGGCCGAGCGATCTCCGCCTCGTCGCGGGATCGCCGCAGGTCAAAGGGTATTACAACCCGAAGAACGTCCCGATCATCTCGCAATACATCGACGCGATCGAGGGCAAGCTCGACGGCTTCTCGCCCGCGGCCGCGGGGTTCCTCCGCTTCGATCAGCCGATCGATGAAGAGAGCCTCCCGGCCGATCCCAAGGCCGCGCTCGACGCGGGCGCCTCGGTGCAGCTCATCAACGTGGACCCGAAGAGCGCGGACGTCGGCAAGCGCGCGCTCGTCTCGCTCTACTTCCGCAAAGAGGCCGGGGCGTACTGGCTCCCGAACACGCTGGCCTTCATGCCGACGATCGGCTTCCCATTGCAGCCCCACACGAAGTACGCGCTCGTCGTGACGGACAAGCTGCTCGGTGAGAACGGCTCTCCCGTGAAGGCGGGCGCGGATCTGCAGGAGGTGCTCGGCCTCACGACGCCGACGGAGAGGAGCGCGCCGGCGCGGCAGCTCTTCGAGTCGTCGATCGTGGAGGTGGAGAAGGCGGGCGTGTCGCGCAAGCACATCGTCCACTTCACCGCGTTCACGACCGCGGACCCGACGGCGGAGCTCTACGCCGTGGCGGACGACGTGCTCAAGAACATCCCCGCGCCGCAGGCGGATCCGCTCGCGTGGGAGCACACCGCGACGCTCCCCAGCTACGAGACGTACATCGGCAGCTACGGCCCGTCGCCGAACTACCAGGCAGGCAAACTGCCATTTTCGAACTACGGAGACGGCGGCAACTTCAACATCGTCGACGGCAAGCCGAAGGCGGTGGACACGTTCCCGATGCGCTTCGCCCTCGCGGTGCCGAAGCCCGACAAATGCCCCATGCCGAAGGACGGATATCCGATCGTGCTCTATGCGCACGGCACGGGCGGTTATTACGAGAGCTTCCTGGAGGACGGGACCGCGCGCGTGCTGGCGAAGCGGTGCCTCGCGAGCATGGGAGTCGACCAGATCTTCCACGGCGCGCGGCCCGGTGCGCCGCCGCCAGGGAGCGGCTCCAGCTCGGTCGAAGTGCTCTTCTTCAACTTCGAAAATCCCGTCGCGGCGCGCACGAATCCGCGGCAAGGCGCGGTGGACGAGGTGCAGCGACAGCGCCTCTTCACGGAGACGAAGATCACGGTGCCTGCGGGCGTGTCCGCGACGGGCGCGGAGGTGAAGTTCGATCCGGCGAAGGTGCTTTATTTCGGTCACTCGCAAGGAGGGCTGTCCGGGCCGATGTTCCTCGCGTCGAATTCGGCGCTTCGGGGCGGCGTGCTGTCGGGGTCCTCGGCCGTATTCGGGATCACGCTGCTGGAGAAGACGAAGCCGGATCCGAGCATCAAGCAGCTCGTGAGCACGGTGTTCTTGCAGCTCAACGTCGACGAGGCGCCGGAGCTGAACGTATTCCACCCGGCGATCTCGCTGGCGCAGTCGATCGTGGACGTGGCGGACACGTACCATTACGCGCGCTTTCTGGCCACGTCGCCGCGCCAGGGGTTCGCGGCGAAGAGCATCTACATGACCGAGGGCATCAATCCGGACGGCGTGGGCGACTCGTATGCTCCGCCGCACGGGATCGAGGCGCACAGCATCGCGGCGGGGTTGCCGATGCAGCTCCCGGGGCAGAAGCCGATCGTGGAGACGCAATATGGCGGTCCTCAGGCGGTGACGGTGCCGGCGGAGGGGCTGGCCGGCAACATCGGGGGTGGGGCCGCGTCGGGCATCCTCGCGCAGTGGCCGGTGTCGCCCGGGGATGATGGGCACTTCGTCATCTTCGACGATCCGGACGCCTCGAACCAGGCGGCCGACTTCCTCCTGAACCTCGCGAACGATCCGAAGGGGCGCGTCCCGGCGCCCTGAGAAGAAGGGTTTCTGTGCCACCGTCTCTGGCACACCGGGGCGGGGACGGCGCGGTGCTCGCCGCGGTGAGCGGGACATGCTCGCTCGCCGCGGCGTGGTACGGCCGTTGCTGAAGGGACTGGCCATGATGAAGCAGCTTGTGGGTCACTTCGGGATGGCTTTTGCGGCCCTGGCGATCACTTCGCTCGTCGGGTGCACGACGACGATCAAGGGTGGAGACGGCGGCGGCGGGGACGGCGGCGCGGGCGGCGCCACCGCGACGGGGACGGACACGGGGACGGGCACCGGCGGGGCGACGACGGGCACGGGCGTGCCGCCGGATTGCGGCGATTTCGCGGCGTGCGCGCCCCCGGCCTACGTGCTCACGCACGCGCAGGAGGCCGCGGCGACCGGCGAGGATCCGAACGGTGGATTGCTGTCGGACACGCAGTTCCTCTTCTGGGGCGTGGGCGCGCAGGAGCCGTCGTGCGGAAACCCTTACGGCGAAGGCGGCGGGTGCGGCGGCTTCAACGTGGCAGTCGAGATCCCGACTTCGTACCTCGTGGTGGGCACCATTCCCCTGAGCGATCCCGAGGTCCACACGATGATCACCGAGACGTTCGGAGAGGGCGGCAACACGTGCGCGGGCTCCGGCGGCATCGACGTGCCGGAGGGCCAGATCGAGATCACCTCGGTGAACGACGTCGTGGTGCAGTTCACCGTCACGGGCCTGCCCGTGGACAGCCCCGGCAACTTCAACATGAACGGGTCATTCGTGGGCACCCGCTGCCCGTGAGAGTGACAGTTTCGAGAGTGACAGTTTCGAGAGTGGTAGTTCGGAGAGCGGCAGTTTGAGGGGGTGTTGCGAGGGCGCCGCTCGCGGGGGGAGGGGGTCAGTTGAACTCGACGGGGTCGCCCTCTTCGCCGATGCCGAGCATCTCCAGGATCTGCTGCACTTCCATGCGATCTTCGACCTCGGGCGAGCCGTCCAGGTAGCCTTCGAGGTGGCGTTTCGCGGCCTTCCGTTGCCCGAGGGCGGCGTGCGCGAGGCCCGCGGCCCGCATCGCGTCCGCGTCGCGCGGGAACCGAGCGAGCGCCTCCTGCGCCTCGTTCAGCGCGCCGCGCGCGTCCCCGAGCTCGCGCAGCACGTGCGAGAGGCCGACGCGGGAAGCGAGGTAGTTGGGGGCGTACCGGAGGGCGGCGCGGTAAGCGTCGCGGGCCGGCTCCATTTGCCGCAATTCGTAGAGGGCGGCGGCAGCGTAGTGGTAGGCGTACGGGTTCGTCGGGTCGGCCTTGATGGCGTCCCGCAGCATCGTGAGGCCCTCCTCCCACCGCTCTTCGAGGAGCACCTCGCAGGCCTCCTCCACGGCCTCCCAGTGCTTCTTGTCGTCCTTCGTGTTGTCGTTCGCGGGCTGCATGACCGGCGCACTTTAGTCATTCCGGCGCGATGTCAAATTGCTAAAACGCGCCGTCATGGACCGCGGCCACCCCCACCCACCGGAGCGTGCTCGGCGCGCCGCCGCGCTGTGGTGGGCGTGGTCGGTCGCGATCGTGGTGGGCGCGGGCGCGGCGTTTTACGTGCCGGCGCTGCGGCGGACCGGGGTGTGGCCGGCGCCGCTCGACGACGTGTACATCCACTTCGATTTCGCGCGGTCCATCGCGGAGGGGCACCCGTTCGAGTGGATGCCGGGCAACGGGTACTCCTCCGGGGCGACGAGCATCGTGTATCCGTTCGTGCTCGCGATCGGCTATTTCGTAGGGTTTCGCGGCGTGTGGCTCGGCGCGTTCGCGGCGGGGCTCGCGATCGCGTGCGTGGTGGATCTCGCGCGGTCGCTTCGGGAGCTGGCGCGCGGGGCGCCTCGGTGGGTGACGTTCTTGTTCGCGCCGATGGTGTGCGCGGTGCCGCTCGTCGACTGGTCGCTGTTCTCCGGGATGGAGGTGGCGCTGTTCGCGGCGGTGCTCGGGCGCGCGCTCGTCTCGGTGCGGCGCGCGGAGGAGGCGCTTCCGCATTTGCGAGGGCGCGCGCAGATCCGCGCCGGCGTGTGGCTCGCGATGCTCGTGGCGGTGCGGCCGGAGGCGGCGGCGCTCTCGTTTCCGCTCGCGGTGACGGTGGGGCGCGGCGGCGGCTCGCTGTCCGGGATCGGCTCGATTTCAAGGGCGGGAGCGCCGACGGTGATCTTGCTGGCGGCGCAGGCGATCGCGAACCGGGCGCTCACGGGGGAGTGGAGCGCGGCGGGGGCGGTGCGAAAGCTCCTGTTCGCGAACCCGTACATCACGCGGCTCGACGTCGCGGTGGGTGTGCTGAAGAATTTGATCGCGCTGCGCACGACGGCGTTCGATGCGGCGCTCGGCGGGTGGCCGTTCTCGATGGTGCTGCCGGTGCTCGCGGGGGTCGCGATGATCGATCGCTCTTCGCGACGGCTCGCGATTCCGCTTGGAATCGGGGCGATCGGCGCCATTCTGATGGTGGCGCTCAACACGACTGCCATGTTCCAGAACTGGCGCTATGCGGTGCCCTCGATCCTGATGTTGCTCGCGGCGGCGGGGCTCGGGGTGATCGCGACAGCGAAGCGGCGCGGGGCGATCGCGGGCTTCGGCGCGGCGCTCGCGGGGATCGCGTGCGTGGCTCCGTTCCGGGGGTTCGGGCGGCAGATCGATCACTTCGCGCGCGCGTCGGCGAACATCCGCGAGCAGCAGGCGGAGGTGGGGATTCGGCTGGCGGCGATGCGGCCGGCGCCTCGGCGCGTGTTCCTGTCCGACGCGGGCGCGATCCCCTATTTTTCGAGGCTCCCGGCGCTCGATGGGCTGGGGCTCGGGGGGTATCGGGATCTGCCGTTCGCGCGGGCTTCGGTGCACGGGGTGCCGGCGGTGGCGGAGCTGATCGAGCGGATGCCGCTCGCGGATCGGCCCGACGTGATGGCGGTGTATCCGTCGTGGTGGCGCGGCCTCGCGGACGTGTTCGGGACGCGGTTCGACAGCGTGACCATCACCGACAACGTGATCTGCGGCGACGTCGAGAAGGTCTTGTTCACGGCCGATTTCAGCGCGCTCGCGCCGCCGGACGACGTGCGGCCTTCCGCGATCGACGCGGTGGACGTCGCGGATCTCGTGGAGGAGCGCGCGCACGACTACGTGGTGCCGGCGCCGCGCGGAGGCTGGATCGTCGCGGCGATCCTCGCGCTCCCGGATGGAACGAAGCGCTTCGACGCGGGCCGCATCGTGCCGCAGGGGATGGACGAGCGGTTCCGTATCGCGAACGAGGTGACGCCCGGTCGAGCGACGCTGCGGCTCCGCACGGACGGCGGGCCGCCGCAGCGAATCCGCATCACGATCGAGCGGGAAAAGAAGGCGATCGCGAGCACCGAAGTCGACGTCGCGGAGAGGCCCGCGGATCGATGGACGGAGATCGGCGTCGATCTCGGCGACGTGCGCGGCGGCGACACGATCGCAATCGCCTCCGAAATAGGGGCGTTTCGCGATTTCCATGTGTGGCTCACGAGGTGACGGTGCCCACCCCCGGTCCGTGCTCGGCCTGCGGCCTGCGCGCGGCCCGCCCCGCCCAAATCTCTCGCTTCGCTCGTTCAGGGCGGGGAAGCGTCACGTGACTCGGAACGGCGCTCCGGCGCCGAACGACGTCGACAAATTCCCATTCTGCTGCGCCTTCGTCTTCCCGCGACCCTCGCGGAGAAGAGCCCGTCTTTCAACGTGGCGCCCCCCTCGGCGCGCGCAGCCGCGCAGCGGCGAGCACGACGATTGGGCACAACGTCGAGGACTGCGTCCGCTCCGCTCCGGACTCCGCTCCGCCAAGCGGAGCTCCGCCTCCGCGGACCGGACTCCGTCCTCCCAGTGGCGACCAGGGCGCGGGCCGGAGGAGCGAAGCGACGGAGGCCGTGGGGGGCACCCCCAAGTCCGACTTCACGAGACGGCTTGTGGATAAGGGTTTTCGCACCCGATTCCGCGCGCCGGCTCTGGCTCTTCGTGGTAATCAAGGGGCGCTGTGCGGCTCTCCGATGCGTTCACCAGGTTTCGTGTGGCGAGCATGGAAGCGCTCGCTTATGCACGACAGGCTACCTTGATTCATCATGACACCGTGCGGCCCGTCGTTCCGCGCGACGTCGGTGAGGGGGAGGATGTCGTGGTGCTGCTTCATGGGCTGTTCGCGACGGCCGGGGTGCTGCGGCCTCTGCGGAGCGCGATCGGGCGGCTCAAGCGGGTGCACACTGCCACCTTCACGTACGCGCCGGGGCCGGATGTCGCGGGGCTCTGCGATCAGCTCGGGGCCATCGTCGGGGAGCTTCCGCACTCGGCGCGGCTGCACCTCGTGGGGCACTCGCTCGGCGGCGTCGTCGCGCGGGCGTATGCGCATGACCGGCGCGACAAGCGGGTCGTACAGACCATCTCGCTCGGGGCGCCGTTCGCGGGGGTTCCGGGGGCCGGGGTGGTGGCGCTCGGGGCCGCGCGCGATCTGGACCCGCAGAGCGCGCTGCTCCGGCGGCTCCGGGTGGAGGCGGCGACGCTCGATGTGCCGCATTTCACGCTGCTCGCGGGCGGAGACAACGTGGTTCGGCCGCCGCTCGCGCACGCGCTGCCGGGGAGCGACGTGGTGGTGCTGCCGGACCTCGGGCACAATACGCTGCTCTTCGATGAAGAGGCCGCGCGGCTCGTGAAGGAGCGGGTCGCCATGCGGCGCGCTCCGCTCTCTCCGCACGAAGGCGACTCCAAGTGATCCTGCCGATCTACACCGAACGGTGCGTGCTGCGGCCGTTCGGGGAGAGCGATTTGCCGGCGTTTGCCGCGTATCGGGCGGATCCGGAGGTCGCGCGGTACCAGAGCTGGTCGGCGTATACAATGGGGGATGCCCGCGCGTTCTACGAGGGGATCTCGCGCGTGCCGCTCGGGGAGATCGGCAGTTGGTACCAGGTCGCGATCTCGGATCGCGCGACGGACGAGCTGCTCGGGGACTGCGCGCTCCATTTCGTGGACGAGGCGCAGGTGGAGCTGGGGTTCACGCTGAGCCGCGCGCACCAGGGGAAAGGCATCATGCTCGAAGTGGTGCGGCCTCTCCTGACACGCGTGTTCGGCAGGATGGGCAAACATCGTGTCTTCGCGGTCACCGACGCGCGCAACGAGGCCGCGACGCGGCTCCTCGGCAAGCTCGGGTTCCGGCGGGAGGCGCACTTTCGGCAGAACGTGTTCTTCAAGGGGGAGTGGGGGGACGAATTCGTGTTCGCTTGTCTCGCCTCCGAATGGCAGTCCGGGACGGAGCCTTGATGGTCGCGATTGACCTTCTGGCCAAGAGGGCGCTGTGATGGTCGCGATTGACCTTCTGGCCAGGAGGGCGCTGTGATGTTTGCGACTGACCTTGTCGCGCGGAGGGCCCCGTGACCGCCGCGAACGGCGTTCGGCCGCGGATCAAGCGGGCGGCGCGGTGGGCTCTCACGGTCGGGGTCGCCGGCGCGGCGATGCTCGGGCTCGGGAAACGCGGGTGGATCCCGGGATCTTATCGGCTGCGCGTGTGGGTGAGCGAGCAGCGGCACGCGATGCGCATCGAGGGATTCGGGCGCGAGCGAGGCGGCGTGCCGGCCGGAGCGGTGGTGTTCCTCGGGTCGTCGACGGTGGAGGGGTTTCCGTTTGACAGGGTGTATCCGAACGCGATTTGCCTGAACCGCGGGGTCGGCGGCGACACGACCCTCGGGCTGCTCCGGCGCCTCGACGTGAGCTTGCCGACGGCGCGGCCGAGCGGCGTCGTCATTTACTCCGGCGCCAATGATCTGCGTGCATTCCACCAGGAGCCGGCGGCGATCGTCCGCGCGATGGCCGACGTGCTCGACGGGATCGCGGCGCGCTTCTCCGGCCTCCCCGTGGCGCTCGTCGCGACGATGCCAGTCTGCGAGCCGGCCCCCGGCGACGCGGCCCGCCTGCGCGCGCTCAACGAGGGACTGCGGGCGCTCGCGATTGAAAAGGGCGCCTCCTTCATCGCGACGGAGCGCGCCCCGCTCATGCTCGCGGACGGGCGGTTGGATCCGGCGCTGTCCCTCGACGGCGAGCACCTCAACGAAGGCGGTTATGCGGTGCTCGCCCGCTTCATCGCCGAGGACGGCGGCGCCGCGACTGCTGCTCTCCGCGGCGTTCCGTCGCGGTGAGTCGGCCCGCGACTGTCACTCTCCGACACGTCCCGTCGCGGTGAGTCGGCCCGCGACTGTCACTCCGCGAGACGTCACATCGCGGTGAGCTGGCCCAGGATCCCGGCGATGTCGGGGGCGTTCCACTCCTCGGCGGCCTTGCCGGCGGCGATGCGGCGGATCACCACTCCCTCCCACGCGATCTTCTTTCCGGTCGCGGGGATGCCGAGGAAATCCGCGCTGTGCGTGCCCGTCGCGGTGTAACGGATCGTCACGAGCCCGCCCTCGCCGATCGTGTGCGTGAAGGTGAAGGCCGCGTCCGGGAACGCCGCGCGCAGCCCCGCGTTGAACCCGAGGAAGCCCTGGAGATCCTGATCGGGCTGCCCCGCCGGGAAGTGCGCCACGAAGTCGGACGAGAGGTACATGTCCGGCGCGGCGCCCTTCAAGACGACCTCCTTCGAGACGCTTAGCGCGACATCCTCGTTGGCCTGAATCACGGAAGGTGTGCAGTCGCCGGCGCCGGTGTGATCAGCGCTGTTCGGGTCCAGCTTCGGAGTGGTGCCCTTGAGCTGGCCAATCAGACCCACGTTGTCGGGGGCGTTCCACTCCTCGACGACGAGGCCGCCCTGGATGCGACGGATCACCATGCCTTCCCACCGGAGCGCGTTGCCGGTCGCGGGGATGCCGAAGAGCTCGCCCTGGTGCGTGCCAGTCCCGATGTAGCGGAGTCCGACGAGATCGCCGTCCGCGACGACGTGCGTGAACGTGAATGCCGCGTCGGGGAGCGCCGCGCGGAACGCCCCGCCGAATCCCAGGAAGCCGTTCAGGTCCTGATCGGGCTGGCCGGCCGGGAAGTGAGCCACGAAGTCGCTCGACAGGATGTTTTCGGACGGCTGGTTCTTCAGGAAGACATCGAGGGACACCGACAAGGCCAGATCCTTGTTCGCCTGGAGCGCCGCGGGATCGCACGCCGGGGTCGTGTCGCTGGTCGTGGTCGTCGTGTCGCTGGTGGAGCTCGTGGTCGTCGCGGTCGTGCCGCCGGTCCCGCCGGTCCCGCTCGTTTCACCGCCGCCGTCGCAGCCCGCCGCAAAGAGACCGGTCGCCATCATCATCGCCATCGCCGCACCTCGAAGAATCGCGTTCATGGTCGTCTCCGTGTTTCGTGGACAGACGGGTACCGCCGCGGCCTCGCCTCCGTGGCGCCGCGTCCTGCCCGCACGACCGATCTACATCCGGCCCCGGCGCCCGGCCTTCGATTGTTCGGTGAGCCACTTTCACCGCCGCGGTGAAGGTGCGAGCATGCCTGTCCCCGAGGAGGTGACGCGATGTTCGAGAGCCTGGACGAGATCCGCACGTTCGTGCGCGTGGTGGACGCGAAGAGCCTCTCCGGCGCGGCGCGCGCGCTGCGGGTGAGCGTGAACGCGGTGTGGCGGCGCCTGGAGCGCATCGAGGAGCGCGCGGGCACCCGGCTCGTCGAGCGGACCACACGATCGCTCCGCGTGACCGAGGCCGGAGAGCGCGTGGCTCGAAGGGCGCGCCGCATCCTCGACGAGCTGCAGGAGACGGAGCGCGACGTCGCCGCGGGCGCCGAGAGGCTGCGGGGGTCCGTGCGCGTGGCCGTCAGCTCCGACGTGGCGAGCGGGCCTTTCCTCCTGGAGCTGGGGCAGCTCTTGGGGAGTCACCCGGAGCTGCGCGTGGAGCTCTACGGGCGGAGTCGGCTCGTGGAGCCCGTCGCGGCCGGCGTCGACATCATGGTGTGGGTGGGGCCCATTTCGACGACGACGTCGACGGTGCGGCGGCTCGGCACCATGGATTGGGCGCTCGCGGCGTCGCCGGACTACGTGGCTCGGCGCGGTCTGCCCGCTCGGCCGGAAGATCTGGAGTCGCACGACTGCCTCACGGCCCTCCGCGGAGCGCGGGAGTCGACGTGGACGCTCGTGGACGGCGCCGGGGAGGCGCGGAGCGTGCGCGTCGGCGGTCAGTTCGAGAGCGACGCGCCGGAGATCCTCGCGGGCGCCCTGGCGGCCGGGCTCGGGATTGGAATACGGCCTCTTCGAGAGGTGCAGTCCGCGGCGCAGCGGGGCCTCGTCGTGCACGTGCTGCCGGGGTTCCGGTTCTCTCCGCTGGAGATCGCGCTCGTCACGCCGTCGGGCCGGCTGCGGGCGCCCCACGTGCGCGCGGTGGCGGATCTGCTGACGCGGAGGCTCCGCGCGCTCGCGGGGACGGACGGCGGGTGAGGGGGCGAGATCGCGGGCGCCGTCAGGGCAGGACGAGGGCGGCGACGTTCGTGACGTTGGTGACGCCGGCGTCCGGGCCGAAGGCCACGGTGGTGCCGGTGACGCGGGCCCAGCGCAGCTTGCCGTCGGCTGTATACAGGACCTCTGCGTCGGCGCCGCCGAGGCCCGTCACGACCACGGGCGCGCTCGAGGACATCTGCGCGACCTCCACCGTGACGGGCGCGGACCACACGCCCGCGGTGCGGCGCGAGAAGTAGACGCCCGCGTTGTTGAAGCCGTGCCACGCGACGAGGAGGTCCCCGCCGGGGAGCAGCGCCGCGGACGGGGCCTCCCCCGTGATCGCGTCCGTGTGCACGACCTCCTCCGCGTCCCAGGCGTTCTGCGGGGTGATGAGCCGGATGGTGCAGAGTCGTCCGTCGGACTTGCGGACGTGGAAGAAGTGGAGATCCTCGTCCTTGTCGACCGCGAGGGCCGGGACGATCGTGCTCACCACCGCCGCCGTCGGCGCCTGGGAGACGAAGGCCCACTGGCTCCCGGGGCCGTCCTTGCGCGAATAATAGAGGTGCTCGTCGGCGCCGGCGTACGCGAGGTAGATGCCCGCGATTCCGAATGCGGTCAGTGCGGATCCGCTCGGCCCGAACGATTGACTGCCGGGCAAGCCGGCCGGGACTGCGCCGAACGGGCCGAAATTGCCCGCCTCGTACTGCGCGAAGACGTGCTTGTTCTGGTCGTCGAGGACGGTCAGCATCGTGGCCACTCCGTGCGGCGCGAGCGCCGGGCCGTCGAGCGCGACCTTGTTCATCGCGTTCACCGGGCCGAAGCCCGCGGCCGGCGTCCACGCGGACCAGAAGAGGTCGTTGTCGCCCATCGGCGGGTTGTTGCCGAGCCTCCGCGCGACGGTGATCGCGCCGCCGTCGATCTGGGCGAGCGCGGCCTTCTTGAATTGCAGGTTGATGCCGGACTTGGCCCATCCGGCGCTCGTCCACGAGGCGACCTGTCCGAGCGAGCCGGGAACGCCGCCGGAGAGCGTCAGCAACGTGCCAGTCGCCGCACCGCCGCCGGAGCCTGTCATTCCGCCGGACCCGGCCATTCCCCCGGTGCCTGTCACTCCGCCGGTGCCGCCGGAGCCTGTCATTCCGCCGGACCCGGCCATTCCGCCGCTCGCCGTGGTGCCGCCGCTCGCCGTGCTGCCGCCGGTGCCGCCGGAGCTGGTCGTGCCGCCGGAGCCGGTCGTTCCGCCGGAGCCCGTCGCGCCGCCGGAGCTGGTGCTGCTCGTGCTGCCCGTGTCGGTGGTGGTGGAGCCGCCGTTGCCAGAGAGCTTGTCGTCGCCGCAGCCGGCGAGGGCCAGCGTCGACAGCGCGGTCGCGAGGAGGGCTGTTCGCATGCCGACAGCGTTATTCGCAAAGGCGCCCGGCGGGAAGGGAAAAGGCCTCTCCGGACCGCGGAGCGCATGGCCCCGGCGCCTTTGACAGGCGGCGCGAA
This sequence comes from Polyangiaceae bacterium, assembly GCA_046351455.1. GTDB lineage: Bacteria > Myxococcota_A > Polyangia > Polyangiales > Polyangiaceae > JADJRH01. The sequence goes on along the minus strand of JAXLYM010000020.1, from coordinate 11,162 downwards.
GCTCGCGTACGTTCGTGCGCGATGTCCGCGCCGATCCGCGCAGGTGCCTCGCTCCCGACGCCCGCTTTCTCCGAGATCCGGCGCGTCATGGAGCTGGATCACCAGAAGTGGGAGACGCAGATCGGCGATGAGAGCACGCTCGCGGATTTCCCGCTGATCATCGACGCATCGACGTGGCGCGCCCTCGCCGAGGACGCGGAGGCGCTCGCCCGCGAGACGGTCGCGATGGAGACAGAGCTGCTCACTCGGCCGGATCTCCACGAGCGGCTCGCGCTCGCGAAGCCTCTCTCGGCGCTGCTCGGTCCCGGATCTCTGCCGCCCACGCCCGCGGCCGCGCGGGTGATGCGCTTCGATTTTCACTGGACCACGGAGGGATGGCGCGTCTCCGAGGTCAACTCCGATGTTCCCGGCGGCTACGCCGAGGCCGAGACGTTCACTTCGCTCGTCGCCGCGCATTTCCCTGGAACGAAGCCCGCCGGTGAGCCTGCGCGCATGCTGACGGAGGCCATCGCCGAGGCCGCAGGATCCGGCGCGGTGGCCTTGCTCGCTGCGCCGGGGCACATGGAGGATCATCAGGTGATCGCGCACCTCGCGCTGCGCCTCCGCAGGCTCGGGATCGACGCGCATCCCTGCTCACTGCATCAGATCCGTTATTCGGACGGGAGCGCGGCGCTCGACGCGGGGGCCTTCTCCGGGCCCGTCTCCGTGGTGGTGCGGTTTTATCAGGCCGAGTGGCTCGCGGAGCTGCCGGCGCGCGCGGGGTGGACTCCCATGTTCGCGGGCGGCCGCACTCCGGTCGTCAACCCGGCAGTCGCCGCGCTCTCGGAGAGCAAGCGACTGCCGCTCGTGTGGGACGCGCTCCGGGCGCCGAGCTCCACGTGGAGGCGTCTCTTGCCGGAGTCGCGCGATCCGCGGGACGCCCCGTGGCGGGAAGGCGACGATTGGGCGCTGAAGCTCGCGTATTGCAACACCGGCGACAGCGTGGCCGTCCGCCCGGCGATGAAGAAGGCCGCGTGGAGCCGAGCCGCGTGGCGCGCCCGTCTGTGGCCGGGGAGGTGGGTCGCGCAGCGGCGATTTCGTCCGGTGCCTGTTGAGTCGCCGCGCGGGGTCGTGTATCCGTGCATCGGAGTATACACCGTCAACGGACGCGCGGCGGGCATCTACGGGCGCCTCTCGCGCGGCCTCGTGATCAGCGGCGCCGCGATGGACGCGGCCGTCCTCGTCACGGAAGGAGGGAGTCTGTGAGCGACAATCCGGATCGAGGGGTCTCCGGCGAAGGGAACGCGGACGGCGCAGGGCAGGTCGATCTGCGCGATCGCGTCTACCGCCTCTGGAAGCCGCACGACGTCTTCTGGGCCCGGTGGGTGAAGCCGGTGCTCCTCGCGCACGTCCAGCCGAGCACGGCGCCTCGGATCGAGCCTCCGCCCGAATGGCTGAAGATGGAGCTGTTCGCGCCGCTCTTCTCGGTGACGGCAGGCTCGCCTTATCGACGCGGCGCGGAGGCGCTCCGCGACGTGGCGATCGTGGTGGATCTCCCGCACGCGGCGGCCGTCCCGGTCGGCGTCGGGCTCGCGCACCTCGGCTTTCGGCCGGTGCCGCTCTACAACGCGCTGCCGGACGTGGCGGAGATCGTCGATCAGAGAGCCATCCTCGCGGCGCTCGTCGCTGGGGCGGAGCTCCTCGGCGAAATTCCGGAGAGCGCGCCCCCTGCGTTCCTGCTCGACGCGAAGCGATCGTGGGAGAGGATCCCCGCGGAGCCGCCCGTCTTCGATAATCGGTGGGTGTGCTCGCCGTGGGACTTCCCCTCTCCAGACGTGCTGTGGGAGCGGGGGATCCGCCGTGTCGTCGTGATTCACGGCGGCGCCGCGCGCGTCGCGTGGGACCTCGCGAACGTGCTCGTCCCCTGGAAAGAGCGGGGAATCGTCTTCTTCCACACGCCCTCCGGCGCGCCGGAGCTCGCGCCCTTCCACGTCCGGAAGCCATCCATCTTCGAGCAGATCCAGGCCTTTTTCCTGCGCCTCGCGCTCCGCAAGAACGGGGATCCCTTCGGACGGCGGCTCTACGAGACGTCGTGGGACTTCGGAGGAGGCGTCGGCGGCGGTCTCAGCGGTGGGGGTTTCGGCTGAAGAAGGGGTCTCCGGCGAGACGACCGATGGAAGAGACGGTGTTGCTCACGGGCGTCACGGGGGCGGTCGGCGGCGCGCTGGGGGCGCATCTCCTCGTCGAGCAGGACGGAATACGTGTTGTTGCGGTTTCGCGTCCGGGCGCCGACGGAGAGGCTCCACGGGAGCGGGCGCTCGCGTCGATCCGGCGGTTTCTCCCGCGCGGCGCGGTCCTCCCGGAAGAGCGCCTGTCGGTGATCCGTGGGGACCTCGCGGAGCCCTCCTCGATCGCGACATGGCCTCTCGCCGGGGTGACGCGGATCGCCCATCTGGCGGTGTGCTCTTCGGGGGGCGCGACGGCGCAGACTGTCAATCTCGAAGCGCCCCTATCCCTCGCGCGGGCGGCGATGTCCGCGGGGAGTCTGCGGCGATTCCTCTACGTGGGCAGCGCGTGGTCCTGCGGCGTCGGCGCGCGCGGGGTCGTCCCGGAGGACGCGCCGCCTCTCGGGGAGCCGCTCCACCCGTACCTCGTCGACAAGGTGGCGTGTGAGGCCCGGCTCGCGGCGACTCCAGGGTTGCCTCTCACGATCGCGCGGCCGTCGCTCGCGATGGGGCACACGGAGCTCGGGTGTGAGCCGACCGCGAGCCTGTTCTGGGTGTTGCGGTATCTCGCGCGGGCAGGGGAGCTGTCGCCGGACGACGCGCGCCGCCTCGACACGGTGCCTTTCGACTGGCTCGCTCGCGCCCTCGGAGCGCTGCTGTTTCAGGAGGCGCCGCGGCACCTGCGAACCCACCTCTCCGCGGGGCCGGAGCGCGCCGTCACGTGGGGAGAGATCGCGCGCGGCCTCCCCGCGGCCTCCGCGCCATCGGCCACCGCCACACCCCTGAATCCGGAGAGGGCTGTCTCCGCGGAAGAGCGTCCGGCGCGCTTCGACGATGCGCTGCGTGGCTGTCTGCGGTTCCTGCGGGGAGAGGCCGTATTCGACGGTGCGAGGGCGCGGGAGGCGGGCATCCCGGCCCCGCCGCGCCTCACGAGCTACCTGGCTTGTTGCGTTCGCCGCGCCCGCGGCCGCTCGATCGAATCCCAGGCCCTCGACGATATCTGAGGCCCCGGAACATGCCCGTCGGAGCGTGCCAGTCCGAGCAGCAATGTCACGGGCACGCCGCGGCGAGGGCCTTGTCGAGCGAGGCGTCGACTCCGCCGGAGGCCTTCGCGTCGTCCGCCGCGGCCTTCGCGCGCTTGCAGTACGTGTCCATGTCCGTCTGCGCCATGTGCGCGGCCGCCGCGGGGCCGAGAGAGGCCGCGAGCACGCGCTGCGCGTCGCCGCCCTTCTTCTTCGCCGCGAGGTGCTCCGCCACGGCCACGCACGCGACCGCCATACGACCCTTGTCGGTCGTGAGGCTCGAATAGAACGTGACGCACTTGTCGGGCTGACCGGCCTCCGCGAACGCCGCCGCCGAGCCTTCGAGCGCGGCCGCCGAGGCCTCCGTGACGCAGCCGTCATCCGGGTTCTGCTGCGCCGATTTCGCGGCCTTCATGAACACGGAGAGGGCCTTTTCCGGCTTCGACGCGAGGAACACCTGGCCCATGCGATACTGGGTCACCGTCCACAAGCTGCCTTTGCCGGCAGGGTACTTGATGACCTCGGCATACGACTGCTCCGCGAGGCTCGCCTTCGACGGATCGCCCACGGCCTCCCGCCGGAACATCTCGCCGAAGGCGAAATACGCGGCCGGGATCAGCGTCGAGTCCGGATAGTTCTGAATGAGCTTCAGGTAATTCCGCCGCGCGAGGTCGAGCTTCTGGGCGCGCTCGGCCTCCAGCGCGTCCCGATAGACGTCGAGGCCTTTCGCCTTCGCCGGGTCGGGGCCGCCGGCCTCGCTGCGGAGCGTCTCGATGCAAGGATCGACGGCGGGCGCCTTCACCTGAGGACGAGAAGGAGGTGTGGAGTCGGGCGGAGGGTCCGAGTCCGGGGTGGCGGTCGTCGTCGGCTCGGCGATGGGGACCACGACCCCGTCCTCTTGCCCCGTGGAGGACGGCTTCGCGCCGCCGCTGGTGCCGTGTACGACTCGCACCGGAGGATCACACGAAACCGTCAGGATCGCAGCAATCGCCGCCGGAAACAAGACCCAATCAGCACGCCCGGACGTTCTCATTTACGAGAATGTATCCTGCTTCGAGGACGGTTGGAACCACCCTTCGCACAAGGTCTCACCGCGCCTCGTCGAGGAGAGTGAGACAGGCTGTCTGAGGAGGGCGAGGTGGGGAGAAAGGGGCCGACTGACCTGCCAGTCACAAAGGGAGTGCAAACGCCGCGCAGCCTCGCGAAGGGCATGCGCGTTTTTGTCGGCACGAGAGCCGAATTCCGGCCTTTCCGTGATTGTTCAGCGCGGCCCGAAGAATGCTGAACTGGCCGGGCTCTGCACCAGAGGTGAAATCCATGGCGACCCCGATCGAGCCCCGTAAGGTCTTGCTCCTCGAGATGAACGAGCTGACCTGGACCATTCTGGACCCGCTTATCCAGCAGGGAAAGCTGCCGAATTTCCAGCGCATGATCCAGGAAGGTACGCGCTCTGCTCCCGAGGCGATCGAGCGGCCCCCCTTCCTGGATCCGTGGATTAGCTGGGTGACGCTCCACACGGGCGTCGACCGCAGCATCCACGGCGCCGCTGTCCTCGGACAGGATACGGTGAACGCGAAGCGCACGTGGGACTACGTCGTCGACGCTGGCAAGAGCATCGGCGTCTTCGGGAGCATCAGCTCCTATCCTCCGCGGCCGGTTCCGGGCTTCATGGTGCCGGGGCCGTTCTCGCCGGACAACCAGACGTATCCGCAGTACCTGTCGCCGGCGCTGGCGTTCAACCGGCGCTACACGCAGGAGCACATCAAGGCCGCCGGAAAGGCGAGCCTCCCCGAGATGGTGCAGCAGACTCGGGCGCTCCTGTCGCTCGGAGTGAAGCCGCAGACGCTCGCGAAGGTCGCGCAGCAGCTCGTGATGGAGAAGATCGAGCCGCACGTGCACTGGAAGCGCGTCGCCCTGCAGCCGCTCATCAACTTCGACGTGTTCACCGGCCTCTACGGCCGCTACGCGCCGGACTTCGCGACGTGGCACACCGGCCACTGCGCGCACTACGAGCACCACTACTGGCGCGCGTACGACGACTCGAAGTTCAAGGTCCCCGCGACGGCCGAAGAGAAGAAGCACTACGGCGGAGCCATCGAATACGGCCACAAGATCGCGGACGATCTGCTCGGCCGCTTCATGAAGATGGCCGATCGCAACACCGTCGTGATGGTGGCGAGCGGCCTCGGCATGCAGCCGTACGTCAATGACATGTATCCGGAAGGGAAGATCGGCGTGCGCTTCAAGAGCGTGCGGCGCATCCTGGAGATGTTCGAGGCGAAGGGCGTCGGCGAGGTGGTGCCGGCGATGAGCCCGCAGTGGAACGTGCGCATCAGCGACGCGACGGAGCGCGCCCGCGTGAAGGGCCTCTTCGAGAAGGCCTATGTCACCGGCGGCCCGCGAAAAGAGGCGTTCCACGTCGACGAGACGGGCGAGATCCTCACGGTCACGCCGTACGGCATGGCGAGGCTCGGGCACGAGATCCGCTACTTCTTCCCGGACGTGCCGAAGGCGGACGCGGCAGGTTACCTGCTCGACGAGATGTTCGCGACGGACACGCCCACGCCGAAGGAGGCGTACCACGATCCGCCGAGCGTCCTCACGATGTGGGGCCCCGGCATCCGCGCGGGCGTCGACATCCCGAACACGACGATCCTCGACGTCGCGCCGACGATCCTGCGCGTGATGGGGATTCCGGTGCCGGCGATCATGAAGGGCCGCGCGCTGTCCGAGGCCTGGGGCGAGGCGCCGACCGCGCAGGTCCGCAAGTCCGACGGGGCCTCGCTGCAGGTTTCGTGATCGGGAGTCCGTGACTGCCAGTTCCGTGACTGGCAGTCATTGCAAAAAAGAAAAGCGCCGTCCGGCATCGAGTCGGACGGCGCTTTGCTTTTGGGTGATGGGAAACGTCAGGAGCTGACGTAACGGCGCTGGGGCCGCGGCGTGAACGGGCGGCGCGGGCGCTGCGGCGTGGTGCCGCCGGGGGACGTGTCGCGCGCGGGGCCGCGATCGCCCTGCGGCTCGGCCGGGCGGTACGACGAGGCGTCGCGCGGAGCGTCGTTGTTGCGGTAACCGGAGCCGCCGTCGCGGTGACTCGGGGCGCCGCCGTGACGGTGGTTGCTCTCGCCGCCGTGACGGTTGTTGTCGCCGCGCGAGGGGCCGTGGCCGCCCGGACGGTGGCTGTTGTGGCCGCCGCGCGGGTTCGGGGCGCCGCCGCGCGAGTGACGGCTCTGCGCGTGCGCCTGCGAGGACGACGCCGCGCCCGAGGCCGCCGCGAGGCCGTGCGCCGGGTGCTGCTCGTCGACGGGGATGCGCGCGCGGATGAGGCGCTCGATCGCGCCGAGCATCGCCATCTCGTCGCGGTCGCAGAACGTGAACGCGATGCCGGAGGCGCCGGCGCGCGCGGTGCGGCCGATGCGGTGGACGTAGCTCTCGGGCACGTCGGGCAGATCGAAGTTGATGACGTGCGAGACGCCCTCCACGTCGATGCCGCGGGCCGCGATGTCGGTCGCGACGAGGACGCGCGTCGCGCCGCTCTTGAACGCGGACAGCGCGCGCTCGCGGGCGTTCTGCGACTTGTTGCCGTGGATGACCTCGGCCCCGATGGCCGCGCGGCTGAGCTGCTCGGCGACGCGGTTCGCGCCGTGCTTCGTGCGCGTGAACACGAGGGCGCGCTCGATCGTGGGGTCCCCGAGGACGCGCTCCAGGAGGGCGCGCTTGCTCGACTGGTCCACGAAGAACACCTTCTGCGCGACCTTCTCGGCCGTGGACGCGATCGGCGTGACCGCGACGCGCGCCGGCTCCGTGAGGATGCGCGAGCTGAGGTCGATGATGTCGGGCGGCATCGTGGCCGAGAAGAACAGCGTTTGCCGCTTCGTCGGCAGGAGCGCGATCACGCGGCGGACGTCGTGGATGAAGCCCATGTCGAGCATGCGATCGGCCTCGTCGAGGACGAAGATCTCGATGTCCTGCAGATCGATCTTGTTCTGCTGCGCGAGGTCGAGGAGGCGGCCGGGCGTCGCGACGACGATCTCCGGACCGCGCGCGAGCGCCTGCTCCTGCGCGAGCTGGCCGACGCCGCCGAAGATCACCGTGTGGCGAAGGCGGAGGTGCTTTCCGTAGGTCGCGAACGAGTCGCCGATCTGCGCCGCGAGCTCCCGCGTGGGCGTGAGCACGAGCGCGCGGATCGGGCCGCGGGGCCGCACGTGGCGCGGCGACGCGTGACGATCGTAGCCGGGCCGCTGCGCGACGGGGGGCGGCGTCTGCGAGAGGCGCTGCAACATCGGGAGCGCGAAGGCGGCCGTCTTTCCGGTGCCGGTCTGCGCGCAGCCGAGGAGATCGCGACCCTCGAGGATCGGCGGGATCGCCTGCTGCTGGATGGGGGTGGGTGTCTCGTATCCCTCGGCGGCGACGGCGCGCAGAAGGGGCTCGATGAGAGAGAGATCCGAAAAATGCATCTAGTCAATCGCCGTCCACCGCGGGCGCGGGGAGGCACGCTTTCGATGATCGGCACCGCAAACGCCGGGCGGTGCAACGAAGGGAGGCTCGCGAGCGATGGCAGCAGAAATGCCGGGCCGGATCGCGTGGCGTTCGAGTCCCCTTTTGGGAAGAGGTGCGGGCTCTCTAATCGACGAAGGGCTCGCCGTCGAGCAAAACAGCGAAACTTTTTTCGTTCAGTTCGATGGCGCGAGCGCGTCGGCGAGGAGATCGTCGTCCCCGAGAGCGTCCGCGCACGCGACGAAAGGCATCGCGCGCGAGCCCACGCGGCAGCTCAATCGGTCCTCCAGCGCGGCGGTGTCCTTGCCGAGCAGGAGCGTGCGCCCGTCGGGAGCCAGCACGAGGGTGGCGTCGTGTCCGTGCGCGAATCGGAGCGCGGCGCGCTGCACGCCGTGCGCGTCCCAGATCGTGAGGCCGCCGTCCGCCTCCCCGGTCACCACGAGATCGCCGTGCGGCGAGAGGGCCACTTTGCCGTACTCGATACGACCGTATTTGAGCGGCGCCGCCGTCGGCGACTCTTGCCCTGGCGTGAAGGTGTAGAGATAGGCATCCTCCGAGCAGGCCGCGAGCACCTTGTTGCCGTCGAACGAGGATTCGAGCCTGTCCATGTAACAAGGCACCGAGATGCCCGCGTGCGTGGCCTTCCCCGTGGATGTGTCGAAGCGGCTCAATCGCTGCTCGCGCGCGATGAACAAGGCGGTCCCGTCCGCGGAGATGTCGGCCTCGCGGATGCGGTCCTGCGGGTCCTCGTCGACCTTGCGGAGATCGCCTGTCGAGGCGTCGAGCACGAGCACCTTGTTCTCCTGGTACACGATGCCGTACCGGCCGAAATCCGAGGCCTCCAGGCCCCGCAGGTCCTTGCGCTCTCCCAGCTTGACGAGGGCCGTCATGGCGGTGTCCCCCTTCTTGCTCGTATACAGGGTCGTGTCGTCGAAGTAGCGCGACCAGACGCGCAGGCTGCCGTCCGGCGCGAGCTGGACGGAGCTGCCCGTCGACCGGTCCGGCACGGGCGGATAACCGGGGATGCGCGCGCCCGAGTCGACGTCGAACACCGTGACGCCGCGGTAGCCGGCCTGCGCGAGGAGCTTGCCGTCGAGCGATGTGCACAGGGGACCGTACGTGTCGTCGATAGGCACGTACCGCGCGCCGGAGGGCAGGAGCACGCGCTCGGCCTTGTCGCCGTCGACCGTCGTGAGGAGCATCCGCGGGGGCGCGAACCGCAGATCCTTGATGCGCGCGGTCTCGTTCGACACGAGCTTTTCGGTGCCGGACACGAGGTCGAGCACGCCCAGCGCCTCGCGCTCGCCGCCCAAGGCGTAGTGTCCGTCGCGCGAGAAGAACTGCGCCTGCACGCCCACGGGCTTGTTCTGGAGCTCCGCGCCCGTCGCCGCGTCCCACTCGCGCAGCGTGTTGTGGAAGTCCTCGTAGCCGCCGGAGATCACGCGCACGCCGTCGGACGAGAAGGTGGCGGCTCCCTCGGTCCACGGGCTGCGGGACGTTCCTTGCCAGAGGCTCTTCCAGGTCTTGGCGTCGAACACCTCGATCTTGCCGCTGCGGCCGTACAAGAGGATGCGATCGCCCTTGGGAGAGTAGGAGATGGAGCGCACCTCGTCGTGGAAGCTGTCGCCCTTGAACAGACTGACCACCTGCTTGTGGGGGGACACCGTCCACACCTCGACCGAGCCGAATTCGGTGCCGAGCGCGATGTGCTTGTTGTCGCTGGAGAGCGCGAGCGCCGACACGCCCGCTTGCCTTGGAAGGCTGAAGTCGTCGGCCGAGTCGCCGGTGTCCAGGTTCCACACGCGGAGCACGGCGTCGAAGGTGTGGCGGCCGCCGACGAACAGGCGCTTTCCGTCGTTCGAGAAGGCCGCCGTGCGGGGCTCCTCGCCGGCCCACACGAGGTGGAACGTGCGCTTTCCGGTGGCCGCGGACCACACGTCCACGGCGCTGTTCGTGAGCGTCGCGAGCAGCTTGCCGTCGGCCGACAGCACCGCTCCGCGCGGCGTCTCCCCGAGATCGAAGAACCGCTGCGGACGGAGCGTCTTCGCGTCGACGAGGAGCACGGTGTTGCCGTCGCCGAGAGCCACGGTGGCGCCGTCGTTCGAGAGCGCGAGCGGGTCACGCTCGCTTTCGTCGACGTACACCCGCGCCTTCCCCGAGGCCTCTTGTTCGAGCCGCGCGACCGCGCGATCGAGCTGCGCCCGCGCGTCGGCCGCGCTGCTCTTGTGCGCCGCGAGCGCCGCTGTCAAAAGCGACTCTCCGGAGGGCGGCGGGGTGAGAGGAGCCCTCGCGAGCGCTGTTTTGGCGGCGGCCTGGGCGGCGGCGTCCGCGCCGGGAGATGCTGTGATTTGCTTGGCGAGGTCACGCGCGGCGTCGTCGAGGCCGAGCTTCGACAGGGCGTCCAGCTTCGTCGCGAAGGAGAGCGCGGCGTCCGAGGGGCAGAGTCGATTGGCCTTCTCCACGAGGCGCAGAGCGCGGTAGTTGCGTCCGGCGGTGAGGGCGGAATCGGCGTTCTTTCGCGCGTCCTTCGCGATCTCGCAGGCGGGCCGGTCGTCCCTCGTCAAGGGTGGGAGCACCGGAGTCGCGAACGGCGTCATCGCCACCGGCTCCGCGGTGGGGGACGCGACGTTCACCGTGGGTGCGGTGGAGGACGGGGGAGAGAGCTCCGGCGCGTGCGGAGGCACCGTTTCCGTGCAGGCCGCGAGGAGGCCGAGAGGCGCAAACAAGAGGGCACGCGCGCGACGCATGCCCTCCTATACCAGATATCGAGCCCTCAAAAGAAGCCCATCGGCTTCGGATCGTAGGAGACGAGCAGGTTTTTCGTCTGCTGGTAGTGGTCCAGCATCATGCTGTGCGTCTCGCGGCCGATGCCCGACTGCTTGTAACCGCCGAACGCCGCGTGCGCCGGATAGAGGTGGTAGCAGTTCGTCCACACGCGGCCCGCCTCGATCGCGCGGCCCGCGCGGTACGCCGTGAACATGTCGCGCGTCCACACGCCGGCGCCGAGGCCGTAGAGCGTGTCGTTCGCGATGTGGATCGCGTCGTCGAAGTCCTTGAACGACGTCGTCGACACGACGGGGCCGAAGATCTCCTCCTGGAAGATGCGCATCTTGTTGTTGCCCTGGAAGATCGTCGGCATCACGTAATAACCGCCCGCGAGGTCGCCGGAGAGAGTCGCCTGCTCTCCGCCCGCGAGCACCTTCGCGCCTTCTTTTCGGCCGATTTCGAGGTAACTCAGGATCTTGTTGAGCTGCTCTTTGGAGGCCTGCGCGCCGACCGTCGTCTTCGGGTCGAGGGGGTTGCCCGGCACGTGCTTCTTCGTGCGGAGGACGGCGCGCTCCAGGAACTGGCCGAGGATCTTCTCGTGCACGAGGGCGCGCGAGGGGCACGTGCACACTTCACCCTGGTTGAGGGCGAACATCGCGAATCCCTCCATCACCTT
>JAXLYM010000019.1:0-193489 GCA_046351455.1 Polyangiaceae bacterium | reverse complement strand
GGGCTCGGAAATTCGCTCAGCGGCATAAGATCACCTTACCGCTCGCGCGCGTCGATGGCACCCGCGGAAGGACGCGCGGCGCTCGTCGAAAGGCGCGCGGCTCAGCTTGAGACGGCTAGGAGCAGACGCGGTTTCGGCCGCTGTGCTTCGCCTGGTAGAGGCGCTCGTCGGCGCGCTTGATCAGCTCGTTCGCGTTGCGATCGCTGTCGGAGAGGAGCGCCGCGCCGATGCTGATCGTCACCTTGATGCGGTCCGCCTGGAAGACGAACTGGTGCTCCTGCACCTTCTGGCGCAGCGTCTCGGCGAGGGAGCGCGCGCCGTCGAGGTTCGTCTCGGGCAGGATGATGCAGAACTCTTCTCCGCCGTAGCGGGCGAACACCTCGTCCCGGCGGATGCGCGACTGCACCACGCGCGCGAGCTCCTTCAACACGAAGTCGCCGGCGAGGTGGCCGTGCACGTCGTTGATGCGCTTGAAGTGATCGATGTCGAACATGAGGATCGACAGATCGCGCTCGTGACGACGGCCGCGGATGATCTCGCGCTCCAGCGCCTCGTAGAGGTAGCGCTTGTTGTGGATCTGCGTGAGACCATCGATGATGGTCATCCGGTAGATCTCTTCGTGGTACTGGGCTTCCACGTCGGCGCCGGAGAGGAACTTGAAGATCGTGGGGCCGATCTTCACGCGGTCGCCGTTCTTGAGGACGATCTCGCGCGCGATCTGCTCGTCGTTGCAGTACGTGCCGTTGGTGCTGCCGTCGTCGACGACGAGCCACTGGTTGCCGCGGTGCTCGAAGTGCGCGTGCCGCCGCGACACCGAGTCGCCGTCGAGCACCACCTGGTTGTCCGCGCCGCGACCGACGCGCGTGGGGTTGTGATCCAGAACGAAGCGCTTGCCGAGGAGCGTGGGCTCCTTCGTGTAGATCACGACGAGACAGTCGGTCCCACCTGTCGTGGATCCGACCCCGGGAGGTGCTTGCACCACCTGCGTGACGCGCGTCTTTTCGTCGAAGTCGCTCACAAACCCAGAGCCCTTGAGGCCTCCGTCGAGGGGAGAGGATAGCCGCACGGAAGCGACGTTCCTCTTCCTCTCCAGCGCGAGAATTTTACGGGAAATACCATTTTTTACGTGCCGGAGAGCAACGCGGACCCGCTGGTCGACGCATTTCGGTGTGTGAATGTGCGCCGGGCGACCGGCGGAACGGTACGGGGCCGCGGGATCGAGGGCAGCGTTGCACGAAGCTGGCCGCCGTCGAACACCCACATCTCCCCGGGTGTGCCATGCGTCCAGGTCTCGTTCGTGGTCAGCGGGGCCGTGCAGATGACCGCGACGCGATCGCGCGGGGTCGTGACGGTCGAGAAGTCGATCCGCACGTCGTCGTCCGCGAGCACCGCCTCCTGGAAGGGGGCCTTGCGGACGATGTGACAAAGCCGCGTTCCGCAGCGCGCGAAGAGGTGGCGGCCGTCCCCGAGGAGGAAGTTGAACGAGCCGCCGCCGCCGAGATCGCCGCCGAGCTCGGCCACGGCGCGCCACAGCTCGCTCGGCTTGCGCGGGTAGTCGTCGAAGGTGCCCGCGAGCGCGTCGAGGAGAATGCAGAACGCGTGCTCGCTGTCCGTCTGGCCGATCGGGCGGAACCGGCCGTGGGCCGCGCGCTTCTTGATGTCCTTGAGCGTGCCGTTGTGCGCGAACACCCAGTGCCGTCCCCACAGCTCGCGCACGAACGGGTGCGTGTTGCACAGGGTCATCGGCCCGCGCGTGCGCTTGCGGACGTGGCCTACCGCGAGCAGCGTCTTGATCGGGTTGTCGGCGATGAAGCGAGCGAGCGGGCTCTCGGCCGCGGCCGCCGGCTCCAGGAAGACGCGCGCCGCGAGGCCCTCGTAGAACGCGAGGCCCCATCCGTCACGGTGCGGGCCCGTCTTACCGCCGCGCTGACGCAGCCCCGAGAACGAGAAGACGATGTCCGTGGGGACGTTGCACTCCATCCCGAGCAGCTCGCACACAGCGCCACGATAGCAAACCGCGCGGCGCGCCGGTGTCATCGCGCGGAGCGGAGCACGATCAAGGAGATCTCCGCGGGGCTGCCGAAGCGGACGGGCGGGCCGGTGGTGCCGAGGCCGGGGTTCACGTAGAGCGCCGACGCGCCCTCGCGGTAGAGGCCCGCGGAGAAGCGGAACACCCGCCGCGCGAGGTTGTAGCGCTCCGCGAGGAACGGCACGCCGATCTGGCCCCAGTGCGTGTGGCCCGACAGCACGAGCGCCGCGCCGCGCTTCGCGAACGCCGGAAACAGCGCCGGATCGTGGCTCAGCGCGACGAGGGGGCGCTCCCGCTCGAAGCCGCGCATCGTGCGCTCGATGTCGGCGTTGCGCGTCCACGTGTCGTCGACGCCCGCGATCTCGATCGAGGCGGCGCCGCGCGTGATCGTGTGGCGCGCGTTGCGCAAGAGGACGACGCCGCGCTCGCCGAGGTACGTCGCGAGCGGCTCCCCGCCGCCGAAGTAGTCGTGGTTGCCGAGCACCGCGACGACCGCGTCCTTCGCGCGGAGGCCGCCGATCACGTCCGCGATCTCCTGATGGAAGCGCACGCCGTTCGTCACGTAGTCGCCCGTGAGCGCCACCAGATCCGGCGCGAGCGCGTTCGCCTGCGCGACCCACCGCGCGGCCGCGCGCCGCCCGAGGAGCGCGCCGATGTGCAGATCCGACAGCTGCGCGATGCGGTAGCCGTCGAGCGACGGAGCGAGCCCCGGGACCTCCACCTCCACCGTGCGGACGCGGGCCCTCCGTCCGCGGATCGCGATCGCGTACGCGCTCACCGCGAGCCCCGCGCCGTAGCTGCCGAGCGCGAGCGGCCTCACGAGATCCGGCAGGGGCCACGACGCGAGGCGCGCCGCCGCCGTCACCGCGAGGGTGACCGCGCCCGCCGCGACGAACAGCAACGACGCCGCGACGGCGCCGCACCAGTGCACGTAGTAGAGGAGCTCCGCCGCGCGCCGCGCGCCCGAGATCGGGTGATCGTCGCGCATGAGCTCGATGCGGCCCCCGAGCAGGGCGACGAGCGCGGCGGAGATCGCGACGGCGATCGCGCCGGGCCACGGCGCGCCGAGGCGCGTCAGGATCTCGCGCTGGGCCGCGACCACGACGACGTGCGCGAGGCCCGTGAAGATCCACAGGACGAGGAAGAAGCGCCGCATCTTTCGGCCCCACTCTGGTCGACCGCGGGGGCGCGTCAACCCGACGGAAACGCCGGGCTCGGAAGGAAATTGACCGCGCCGGGGCCGACCGCAAAAGGGGGAGGGACGTGGCTCTTCGGCCTTTGCCGCGGTCGCGCGCGCATGGTACCCGCGAGCGAGGCTGGACCATGAGTGATCCCAAGTTCGTACCCACCGGCGTGAAGGCACCCCACGGCGCGCGCGTGATGGAGATCACGTGGGCAGACGGCGAGAAGACGTCCCTCCCGCACGAGATCCTCCGCGGCTATTGCCCTTGCGCGCACTGTCAGGGCCACGGCGGCACCATCGCGTTCGTGCCGGGCGGTGACCTCGACATCCGCGAGATCGAGCAGGTCGGAAACTACGCGCTCAAGTTCGTGTGGGGCGACCGCCACGACTCCGGCATCTACACGTTCCGCTACCTCCGCGCGCTCGGCGCGGCGACGCGCGAGACGCCTCCGGTCACCAAGTGAGCTCCACTCCGATGAAGGCCGCGACGAAAGCGCCCGCCCAGAAGAAGCCCGCGGCGAAGGCGGCTGCGGCGAAAGAGCCCGCGGCGAAGGCTCCTGCGCCGAAGGCGGCGGCCTCTCCGAAGGACCACGCGGGGGAGCCGTTCGAGATCATCCACGCCGATTTCACCGCGGCGGCGGGCCCCGGCTCGACGCTGCCCGATCACGGCTTCGAGGTCGCGTTCGCGGGCCGCTCCAACGTCGGCAAATCGAGCCTCATCAACGGGCTCACCGGCCGCAAGAACCTGGTGCGCGTCGGCGCCACGCCGGGCGTCACGCGGACGCTGACGCAGTTCTCGGCGCGCACGCGGGCGGGCGGCACGTTCGCGCTCGTCGATCTGCCCGGGTACGGCTTCGCGCAGCGATCCAAGGCGGAGCGCCAGCAGTGGGCGGATCTGATCGAGGGCTACCTCCGCGATCGCGACCAGCTCGTCGCGGTGGTGCTGCTCGTCGACGCGCGCCGCGGCGTCGAGGAGGAGGACCGCGCGCTCATCGAGTTCGTGATGACGCCCGGCGAGACACCGCGCCCCGTGCCCGAGCTGTTCCTCATCGCGACGAAGATCGACAAGATCAGCAAGTCGGCGCAGCTCGCCGCGGTGAACGCGGTGAAGGCCCCCGGCGGCGTGCGTGCGATCGCGTGGAGCAGCGTGACGGGACAGGGCCGGAGCGACCTCGCTCGCCGCATCGCGCTCGCCCTTGAGCGCGCGGGCGCTCGCCGGTAGGGTGAGCAGGGAGCGTATGACGGTTTCCGTGCAGAGCCGCTCGGAGCGGGACGCGCTCGACGTCCAGGCGATGGCGCGCATCTGCGCGGGGGAGGACGCCGCCGTCGCGGAGCTCTACGACCGCTACGCTCCGGTGGCCCTCGGCCTCGCGCTCAAGATCGTGCGGGACGCGCAGGAGGCGGAGGACGTGGTGCACGACGCGTTCGTCGCGATCGTGGAGCGCGCCGATCAGTACCGCGCGGAGCGGGGCACGGTCGTCGCGTGGCTCGTGACGACGGTCCGCAACCTCGCGCTGGATCGCACGCGCCGCCGCACGCGCCGCGCCCAGATCACCGAGGAGGAGCTCCGGCACGAGCCTGTGGAGCCCGTCCTGGATCCGGAGAGCCTGTCGTGGGCCGTGCGCGAGCGGGAGGCCGTGCGCGTCGCGCTGGAGAAGCTCTCGCCGTCGCAGCGCACCACGCTGGAGATCGCCTTCTTCGAGGGCCTCAGCTACCCCGAGATCGCGGAGCGGGAGGGCATCCCGCTCGGCACGGTGAAGTCGCGCGCGGCGCGCGCGCTGTCGGCGTTGCGCGCGGCGCTCGACGGGATCGATCTCCCCGAAGCGCCGGCGGAGGACGCGTGAAGGACGCGGAGCTCCCCGTCGAAGACGTCGCGCACATCATGGCGCAGGTGGACGTGCACAAGGACCGTCCGCGCGCGGAGGTGCTCGCGCCGTTCCAGCTCACGGAGGCGGACTGGGACAAGATCATGGCGCGGTTCAACGCGCGCTTGGTGGAGGAGATCCGCGAGCGCTCGGGATCGAGCGCGCCGCTGGAAGAGCGTTACCCGCTGACGACGACGTACGCGAAGGCCTACGCGACGGCGGTTCGCGAAGCGAAGGAGCGCGCGGACAAACCGGAGGACGAAGCGACGATCCGCCTCTCTCCGGACGCCCCCCGCGACGAGCCTCTCAGCCTGCTCGGCGCCTCCAACCGCGCCGCCCGTCTTCGCTGACGTCGCCGTCGTCAGGGACGGCGACGTCGCGAAGTCGAGATCAGCTGCAGCCCATCGAATTGCCGCAGTTGAGGCACTTGTAACAAGCCCCGTTGCGGACCGTGATGTGACCGCACACGTCGCACACCGGGGCGTCGCCCATCATGTCTTCGAGCTGCGCGTCCAGCGAGGACAGCGACTTCTCCGGGAGCGCGGCGGGCGGGGGCGTCATCGAGGTGCGCGTGTCGGCGTACTCCCGTGAGCTCGCCTCGATCGGGCCCTGCGTCGCCGGATCGGCCGGCGGCACGTGCGCGAGATCGAACCGATCCAGGTACTCGATGCCGAGCATCCGGAAGATGTAGTCGACGATCGAGGTGGCCAGCTTGATGTTGTCGTGGCCCTCGACCACGCCCTGCGGCTCGAACCGCGTGAACGTGAACTGCTCCACGAACGAAGCGAGCGGCACGCCGTACTGAAGGCCCAGCGACACCGCCATCGCGAAGCAGTTCATGAGCGAGCGGAACGCGGCGCCCTCCTTGTGGAGGTCGATGAAGATCTCCCCGAGCGTGCCGTCGATGTACTCGCCGGTGCGCACGTAGATCTTGTGACCGCCGACGCGCGCCTCCTGCGTGAAGCCGTTGCGGCGCTTCGGCAGGCGGAGGCGCTTGCCCTCGGGGTGGACGAGGTACTTGTGCGTGGTGGGCGCCGCGTGGACCGTCTCCTGCCGCGGCTCCTCCTTCGCCTCTTCCTTCGTCTCCTTGCTCGACGACGAGAGCGGCTGCGACGCCTTGCACCCGTCGCGGTACAGCGCGACCGCCTTGAGGCCGAGGCGCCAGCCCTCCTCGTAGACCTTCGCGACGTCCTCGACCGTCGCGTCGTTCGGGAGGTTCACCGTCTTCGAGATGGCGCCCGAGAGGAACGGCTGCACCGCCGCCATCATGCGGATGTGCGACATCGGCGCGAGGTAGCGCTGGCCGAGCTTGCCGCAGCGGTTCGCGCAGTCGAACACCGGGTAGTGCTCCTCGCGCAGGTGCGGCGCGCCCTCGATCATCATGCGGCCCACGATCGTGTCGTTGGCCTCCTCGATCTCACGCGACGTGAAGCCGAGGTGCTTGAGGAGCGAGAAGCCGGGCTTGCGCACGCTCTGAGGCGCGCCGAGCCGCTCGAACACGTCCTCGCCGAGGACCCACGGAGAGAACGCGAGCTCCAGATCGAACACGCCCGGGATCGCCGTCTCGATCTTCGCGAGGTCGCCGTCGTTGAGGCCCTTCTTCTTGAGGGCCGCGCGGTTCACGTGCGGCGCCGCGAGCAGCGTGTTCGTGCCGGAGACGTACGCCACGATCTCCGTCACCTCGTGCTCCGCGTATCCCAGGCGACGCAGCGCCTCGGGCACGGACTGGTTCACGATCTTGAAGTAGCCGCCGCCGGCCAGCTTCTTGAACTTCACGAGCGAGAAGTCCGGCTCGATGCCGGTCGTGTCGCAGTCCATGAGCAGGCCGATCGTCCCGGTCGGCGCGAGCACCGTCGCCTGCGCGTTGCGGTAGCCGTTCGCTGTTCCGACCTTCACCGCGTCGTCCCAGTCCTCGCACGCCGCGCGCCACAGCACCTCGGGGCAGCGGTCGCGATCGATCGCGTACGCGGCGTCGCGGTGCATCCCCATCACGCGGAGCATAGGCTCGCGGTTCTTCGCGAAGCCCTCGAACGGGCCCTTCGAGCCGGCCATCTCCGCCGACACCTTGTACGCGTGGCCGCACATGATCGCGGTGATCGCCGCCGCGATCGCGCGCCCCTCGTTCGAGTCGTACGGGATGCCCTGCAGCATCAGCATCGTGCCGAGGTTCGCGTAGCCGAGGCCGAGCGGACGGTAGTGGTGCGAGTTGCGCGCGATCGGCTTCGTCGGGTAGGCGGAGAAGTCGACGAGGATCTCCTGCGCGACGAAGAACACGCGCACCGCGTGGCGGAAGCCCTGCACGTCGAACGAGCCGTCCGCGCGGAGGAACTTGGTGAGGTTGAGGCTCGCCAGGTTGCACGCCGAGTCGTCGAGGAACATGTACTCGGAGCACGGGTTCGAGGCGTTGATCCGGCCCGTGTTGGGGCACGTGTGCCACTTGTTGATCGTGGTGTCGTACTGCACGCCGGGGTCGGCGCAGCTCCACGCGGCCTCGGCGAGCTTGCTCATCACCATGCCGGCGTCGAGCTTCTCGACCACCTCACCCGTCGTGCGGGCGCGCGTCTCCCACGTGCCGCCCGTCGTCGCGGCCTTCATGAACGCGTCGGTCACGCGGACCGAGTTGTTCGAGTTCTGGCCGCTGACCGTGTGGTAGGCCTCGCCGTTGAAGTCGGAGGGGTAGCCCATCGCGATGAGGGCCTGCGCCTTCTTCTCCTCGCGCGCCTTCCACTCGATGAAGTCGATGATCTCCGGGTGGTCCATGTCGAGGCAGACCATCTTCGCGGCGCGCCGCGTCGTGCCGCCGCTCTTGGTGGCGCCGGCCGCGCGGTCGAAGACCTCCAGGAAGCTCATGAGGCCGCTGGAGGTGCCGCCGCCGGAGAGCTTCTCTTGCCGGGCGCGCAGCGTGCTGAAGTTGGTGCCGGTGCCGGAGCCGTACTTGAAGAGGCGCGCCTCGCTCTTCACGAGCTCGTAGATGCTCATCAGGTCGTCGGACACGGCCTGGATGAAGCACGCCGAGCACTGGGGCCGCTCGTAGGCGTTCGCCGTCTCGAAGAAGTCTTCGTGGTCGCCGTGCTCGTTCCAGGCGTAGTTGCCGCCCGAGCCCTCGATGCCGTAGCGCTGGAAGAGGCCGCAGTTGAACCACACCGGCGAGTTGAAGGCGCCGTACTGGTTCACGAGGAGGAACGACAGCTCGCTCTCGAAGGTCTCGGCCTCCTTCGCGTTGGCGAAGTAGCCGCCGAAGCGCTCGCCCGCCTCGCGGATCGTCTTGGCGAGGCGCTGCACCACCTGGCGCACGCTCGTCTCGCCGTTCTCCTTCTTGCCGTGGAGGCCGGCCTTGCGGAAGTACTTGGAGACGACGATGTCCGTCGCGAGCTGCGACCAGCCCGACGGGATCTCGGCGCCGTCCATCTTGAAGACGATCGAGCCGTCGGGGTTGGTGATGACGCTGGAGCGGCGCTCCCAGGTGACCTGCTCGAGCGGGTCCTTCCCGCGCTCGGTGAATTTCCGCTCGAAGGCGAGGCCGCCTTTGCTGCGGGCCCTCGCGGGGACCGGGGTCTTCGATCCGTTCGCGCCCTTCGTCAGCTTCGTGTTCGTCTGCTTCGTGACAGAGGTCTTGGACCCACGCTTCTTCGCGTCGATCCCCTTGCCGGTGCCGAGCACCGAACCACCACCATCCGATTCCACAAGCGCCATGTGCGATGAGCCTCCAGGTCCAGTCACAAACGACGGGCACACGTCCGCCACCCCTCCCAGCGGGATGGCACGTGAATCCCTGTCTCCCCGGCCGCCGGCCAACACCTTGAAAGAGCTTCCCTGCTCGGGCCACCCGCTTTCACGAACACGACCGCCACTTCCAGACTCCGGCTGATTTCAGGGAAATAAGGGGAGTTGGATGCGAAGCCGAAAAGAAGGCATGGCGAAGCGACCCGGCGACCGGGGTCTCCCGGGCGGGGTTCGATTCGTTCCGTTTGCCTGCTTGACGGAAGTGGACGGTCGGTGCGCGGCGGTGACCTGGACGGTCACCGTTGGAAGCGAATGGCTGTGCGAGAGACCAGCCCTGATGAAGCGTTCACCGACGCGTTTCGACCCAGAGACTGCCACGCAGCCGACCGGCTGGTCAATGAATTTTGCCGCGCCCGGCCACGACCCCTAGGGCCGGTATCAATTTGCGCCACAACATCTTGTGATCCGACGATTTCTGCTCGCCTGCGCAGGGCTGCCCACAAGCCTCCCCGAACAATTGCCCCGGTTTTCCACAAGTCATCCCCTGAAATGGGGGGCCCGGGGCTTCGGATCCCGCGGATTTAGCGCCGCAAGGGGAACGTGGAAATGTGCGGGACATCGAAGAAATCCGGGGGGGGCGGACAACGGCCCTCCGGGTGTGCGCGGGCCTTGACGCTGGGCGTCGATTGAGCGTAACCGCCGCCCTCCTTTATGAGCACCGAGCCGGCGACCGCTTCTGCCCCTCCCACGACCTACAAGCCTGGGGACGTCGTCGTGTACCCCGCGCACGGGGTGGCCGAGATCACGGCTGTCGAGGTGAAAGAGGCGGGCGCGCAAAAGGTGCCGTTCTACGTGCTCAAAATTCGCGAGACGGGCGCGAAGGTGATGGTGGCGGCGCACGCGGCGAGCGGCTCGCTGCGGCCGGTGATGAGCGCGAGCGCGGCGGAGGAGGTGCTCGACGTGCTGCGCGCGCCCGAGGTCGCG
Source organism: Polyangiaceae bacterium (assembly GCA_046351455.1). Lineage (GTDB taxonomy): Bacteria > Myxococcota_A > Polyangia > Polyangiales > Polyangiaceae > JADJRH01. The sequence continues at coordinate 183,705 of JAXLYM010000019.1, read as the reverse complement.
ACTACCGCTCAGCCGTGGACGCGCCGTCACCGCATCTACACCGAGATGCTGAAGAGCGGCGCGCCGGACGCGGTGGCCAAGGTGCTCCGCGACATGTCGAGGTTGCGGCACGACAAGGACCTCTCGTTCGCGGAGCGGAAGCTGCTCGACCAGGCGAAGGGCCTCTTGCTCGGCGAGCTGTCGGCGGCGATCGGGAAGAGCCGGCCCGCGATGGAGCAGGACGTCGAGGCCTTCTTCGCCGTACCGCTGACAGCTCGGTAACGATCTGGGCGGGACGTTCGCGATGGATGCAGACGAGCCAAAGAGGGGGGCGTAGCGGGGGAGCACCCCCGCAACCCCTGTCTGCCCATCTCGGGGAGGCACGCGCCTCCCCGCCCCGCCGGCAAAGCCGTCGGGGTCCCCACCCCACGCGGGTGGCTCCGCAAGCTCCGCCACAATGAGGCTCTACGAAGCGTGAGGACCGGGGCGACGGTCAGTACGGATCTTCCGCGTTCTTCGGCGGGGGGACGCGGGCGGTCGTGATGCCGGGGAGCTGGGCGCGGAGGGATTCGCGGTCCGCCTGGCATCGGGACAAGGTCGCCTCGCAGGCTTGCTTCTGGCTGATGGCGTCGGCGGCGTCCGGGCTCCTGCCGAGGTACGCGTTGAGCTCCGCGACCTGCTTCGCCTTCGTCGCCAACGTGACCTCGCTGTCCTTCTTGAGCTTGTCGAAGTCGGCCTGCTTCTGCGTGATGGCGTCGTCCAACGCCTTCATCTTCTGGGCCTTCTCCTTCAGCTCCTGATCCTCCTTCGACTGGAGGAGCGCGATCTGGTTCTTGTACTCGGTCGCCTGGCGCTCGAGCTTGTCGTTCTGGTCGGCGGCCTCGCGCGCGCGCTGATCCTCGAGGGCGGCGGCGTCGCGCGCGCGGTTCGTCTCCTGGTGCGCCTGACGCACGAGCACGCCGGCGGCGATCACGGCGGCGACCAGGCCGACGAAGAGGAGGTAGAGGAGCGCGCGCGTCTTGCCCATCGTCGCCTTGAGGCGCTCCTGCTTCTCCTCCAGCTCGGCGCGCGCGGACTCGGCGGCGTCCTTCTCCTCCATCACCTTCGCGAGGTCCTCGCGGACGCGCGCGAGGTCCTCGTCGGTGGCCTTCTTCACGGCCTCTCCGATCGCGACCTCCTGCGTGATGCGCTGACGCTGGGTCTCCAGGAAGACGGTGGCGTGGCGCTGCGACGCGTCGAGGAAGGCCTGCTCGTCCTCGGAGAGCACGTTCGTCTTCGCCCAGGCGAGCGCGCGCTCCAGCACCACGCCGCGGAGGAGCGCCGCCTCGTCCTTGCCGGCGTCGATCCACTTCCACACGGCCTCGCCGAAGAAGCGACGGTCGCCTTTGCTGCGGAGCCACTCGGCGTCGAGCGCGGTCTCGTAGATGCGCGACCGCGGACGGAGCACGCGCTTGCCCGGCGCGACCTCGACGTCCTTCACCATGCCGCAGATGCGCAGCTCCATCTGCACGCTGCTCTCGTTGTGCGCGGGCGGGTCCTTGTGCTGGAGCACCGTGCGGTAGAGCTGGATCTTCTCCGCGAGGCGCGCGCCGTCGCGATCGAACTTGGCGTCCTCGAAGCGGCGCGCGGCGTAGTTGAGGTTCGTGTCTTCGAGGGGGCGCTCCAGGAACAGCTCGCGCACGATCTCGTCGACGGCGGCGCGCTCCTCGCCGCGCTTCGCCTTGCCGCGGCGCGCGAGCTCGAAGCAGGCGCGCATCGTCATGTACGGGTGGCCGTCGGTCCACGCGTAGACGGCGTCGAGCACCGCGGGGATGTCGGCGTCGAGCCCTTCGAGGCCCGGGGCGAGGGCGTCGCACTCGGCGCGCGTGAAGTCGTCGACGCGGATCGGCTTCGACACGTTGAAGGGCGTGACGCTCTTGTTCTTGATGAGGTCGTTCGGCGTGGTGACGCCGATGAGGCAGAACGTGAGGCGACGGAGGGCGGGGGACTGGCCGCGCTCCTCGTGGAACGACCGCAGGATGAGGAGGAAGTCGTCCACGTCGACGGGCGCGAGGCGCACCATCTCGATCTCGTCGAGGAAGATGACGAGGGGGGCGCCGTCGGGATCGTCCTCGACGAGGGCGCGCACGTAGTCACGGAACCGCTGGGCCGGCGCGACGGGCGATCGTTTCTGCCAGACGTCGAGCGGGTCCGGCAGCTTGAGGCGGCGGGCGATCTCGTCGACGAGGCCGAAGTACCACTCCTCGGTGGTGGACGGGGTGCCGGCGGCGGTGACGTCGACGAGCGCGCACCGGACGCCGCGGCGCGCGAGCTCGCGGGCGGTGCGGAAGCAGAGGGACGTCTTGCCGATCTGGCGCGGGGCCAGGATGTGGCAGTAATCGCCGGCCAGGAGGGCCTCGGGCAGGAGGCGATCGGCGGGGCGCTGCACGTAGAAGGCGCGCTCGAGGAGGCCGCCGGTGAACTGGAAGCGGGAGGAGTCCGCGGTGATCGAGGAGGCACCGGGCGCGGAGAGCATGGAGAGGATCCTAGCTTGGTTCAGAGGGGCTGTTTTCGGTGCGATGGTTCGAGAGCACGGGACGCGGCGGTGAAACAGCGGGGGGTGCTGCTGATGACGGTCATCGCGGCGATCTGATCTGGGGAGCCGGTTCTGAATAGGTCCCCGTGGGCGCTACCCCCCGAGGAGGACTCGTGAGCGAGCGCCGTGGAGGGACCGCTCATCGAGGGCGCTCCCGCGAGGTGAAGTCAGCCGGGCGAAGGTGCCAGTCGCTCCGGTGGGCGGAGGTGGCAGTTGATGTGGGGAGTGCGTTGGCTTCGGCGCGCGAGCGGCGCGTGACATTGCGCGGCGGGTTCGATACGACCGTCGGAGCCGTGAGGGTCACGGCGAACGAGCCGGCGGTCAGACTCTCATGCTCGATCCTTCCTTTCGATTTCTTCGGTGCGGCGCTCTCGGCGTCGTGACAGGCCTCTTCCTCTCCCTCTCGGCGTGCGGCGGCGTCTCCCAAGAGAGCAGCGGCGGCGGGGGAAGCAGCAGCACCAGCACCGGCGGCGGGGCCTGCGAACGGATCGGGCCGCCTTCCGTGGCAACTCCACAGCACGGATCGGCCTCCGGCAGCCAAGGACAAGCCGTGATCGGGGCGCTCGCGGAGATCTTCGCGGCGCAGTCTCCCGCGGTCGTCGTCGGGCCGACGTATTCGCTGACGACGCTCTCCGCGGGCAACGTGTGGTCGCCCGCCGGCACGCCCGGATACTCGGCCAGCGCCCTCGTCGATCTCGGCGGCGGACAGACGGCCGGGGCCACCGCGGAAGACGCCCTCGCGCAGAAGCTCTTCGAGACGCTCACGCAAACTGGCACTCACAACTGCGATGATCCCGCCCACGGGGAGCTCATCCGCCTCACGAACGTGAACGTGGATGTCGCCGCCGCGAAGATCGATTTCGACGACGTTTCGAGCTTCGCGCCCCCGATCGCGCCGGACATGTTCGTGAAAGGGGACGCCGCCAAAGGCGTGCTCGACGCGTTCGCGACGGCCGGGATCGTCGACTGCGACGCGGGCAAGAAGGTGTTCGTCGTGTGCAATAAATTCGGGCCCACGCCGAGCTGCGGGTACGACGTGACGCACCTCGATCTCGTGGACGGCTCGGAGCTCATCAATGCATGCACGCCCGCGACCGTGGACCCGGGGCCGACGTTGACGAGCGAGGGCTCCGATGCGCTGTGGACTTCGCTGATCGCCGCGGCGAAGAGCGCCGGGATCACGCCCTCGAATGGCACGCTCGATCAGGCGACGGTCGTCAACGCCGGTTACTTCCAGTGGGACGGCGTGACGCTCGGGTGCCACTTCGTGGTGGACGCGGTGACGCCGCCGGGGCCTTGAACATCCAGGAAACAGGCTCCGCCAGCGAGGTGGTTCGAGGCGGACGCGCATGGTAGGTATCGGGCCATGGAGCTCGATTCGCTGAGGCACCATGCAGCGGTGATCGCGATCGGCGCCGTGGTCGGGTTCGTTTCCGGGCTGCTCGGAAAAGGGGGCAGCGCGGTCACGACGCCAGCGCTGCGCGTGCTCCTCGACGTGCCCCGCTTCATCGCGCTCGCGTCACCTCTCCCCGCGGCGCTCCCCACCACGCTCTCCGCTTCGCTGGCCTATCGAGGGCGCGGTCTCATCGACTGGACCGCGTTCGCCATCACCTGCGCGGTCGGACTCCCGGCCACGATCCTCGGCTCGTTCGCCAGTCCGCTGGTCGGCGGTCATACCCTGATGCTGCTCACGGCCCTCTTCGTCACCGGGCTCGGGATCAGCATGTTTTTTCACAAGGAGGCGGCGGAGACTCGGGAGGACGTCCAGCGAACGCCGGCGCGCCGCGCTCGTCTCGCGGTGATAGGGCTCCTCGTCGGGTTCCTCGCGGGGCTCCTCGCGAATACGGGAGGCGTGTTGTATGCGCCCCTCTTCATTCAATGGGTGCGGATGGAGACCAAGCGCGCGCTCGCGACCTCGCTCGTCGTGGCCTCTGCGCTGGCCATCCCGGGCACGATCGTGCACGCGGCGCTCGGACACGTCGACTGGTCTCTGGTCGTCGCCCTCGCCATCGGCGGCATTCCGAGCTCCTACTTCGGCGCGCGGGTCGCACTCCGGCTGCGCAGCGACACGCTCCTTCGCATCTACGGCGTGGCGCTCACCGCGTTCGGCCTCTACGATCTACTGTATACGGAGCGCGAGGCGATCTTGCGCCTCTTCGGTCACGGGTCCTGAGCGTCGTAGTCCTGTCGAATCCACTCCTGCCCTCGGAGGATGTCGAGAGTCACGCGCTGTCCGTGATGGTGTCCGATTCCCGGCCGTGATATCTGCGGGGCGATGACGATGCCCGCCGAAGATCCCGATCTCGAAGCGCTCCGCGCGCCGGCCTGCCCGCACACGGTGGATTACCTCGCGTTCGGCGCAGGGCTGATTCCCCTGTTCATCTCGTTCCGCTCTTCGAGCAGCGAGACGGTCACGGTCACCGTCAACGGACAGACGACGTCCACCTCTCAGTCGCAGTTCAAAGACCCTGTCGCCATGGTCGGCGGAGGCCTCGCGCTCGTCCTTGCGCTCGTCAGCCTGGCTTTCTGGAAAGGCACGCTCCCGCAGAAGAAGGGGCTGCGCATCGGGCTCACCGTCGCCGCGGCGCTGCTCGGGCTCCTGCAGCTCGTCGTCCGCAGCGGCCTCTTGACCTGATCTCCGCGCGGGAGAAGCCTCTCAGCGATCGGCGAGATCGATCGAGCGGACCTCCGAAAGGTGATATCGTCGGGCGCGTGATTCGCCCTGTGCACCTCCCGTTCGCTCTCGCTCTCTCTGCGCTCGCGGCCTGCGGGAGCGGCTCCCAACCCTCCGCATCCGCCGCCTCCACCGCGCCCGCGCCGATTGCCACGCTCTCCGCGACCGGCGCGAACGCGCAACCTCCCGGGGACGGGCTGCCCACCCTCGCGACGAACGCGCCCAAGGACAAGCCCGTGTCCGCGAGCGGCGCGCGCATGGCCGAGATCAAGAAGGGAATGGCGCCCCTCATCGAGAAGGCCCGTCAGACCTTCCCGGACGCGAAGAAACGCTATCTGGCCGGCTTGCCCCGCGGAGAGGCCTTCTTCGTGACGGTCGTGCTCCACGACAAAGAAGGTACGAGCGAGCAGGTGTTCATCGCCGTCACCGGGATTCGAGGCAATACGATCTCCGGGAAGATCGCGAGCGATATCCTGACACTCCAGGGATTCCAGCGCGGACAGGCCTACTCCCTGGACGAGGCCGATCTCATCGACTGGCTCATCTCCAAGCCCGACGGGACCGAAGAAGGCAATCTGGTCGGCAAATACCTCGACTCGGTCCAATAAAAGCGCATGGGGACCTCGCTGCTCCTCCGCGCGGATTTCGGTAGCGTCTCTCTCGTGCTCCGGACGGACGCGGGGGGCGCGATCTCTCGCGCCGAAGACGTGCGACGAGTGCTCCGTGCGCTGCCCGGCTGGCTCCGCGACTCGGCGCTTCGGCCCCGGCTCGTGCGGCTGTTCGAAGAGATCTATGGCCCGCTCGCCGTCCCGCGCACAGCGATCGTGGACCTCGTTCCGGCCCTGTCACGCGCCATTGAAAGCGGCCGCGTCGTCGTGCGGATCGACGATGAGCGGCTCCCGGCGCCGGTGCTCGTGGCGCCCGGACAAGACGATCACCACGCGCAACCCGGCCCCACGATTGACGATGAAACAACGTGGTACGAGGTGCGGTTCGTCGACGAGGTCGGGGCGCCGATTGACGGGCTCGACGTGACGTTTCGCGTGCTCGGCTCGCCAAGAAAGGCCACGACGAACAGCGCAGGTGTGGTCCGGCTGGAGAATCAGACCGTCTCCTCCGCCGAGATCGGCGTCGCCGACACGAGCGCCCTCCGCGACATCCTCCGGCCCCGCTGGACCACGCCGCGCACGCCGAAGATCCCCTCCGGACCGGACACGTACGTTTGCCAGCTCGGCGTGACGTTCGACCCTGTCGGCCTCACCGCGGAGGTCCCGGCGACGGTCGTGATCACTCCCTGCTTCCGTTGCAATGAAGTCCCGGGCGCTCACTTCGAGTTCGGGCGCAGCTTCGTCCGGCGGGACGCGATACCGATCCTCGCCGACATCGCGGAAGATCTGCACGGCGAGCCGATCCGGCGCACGATGATCTTCGGACACAGCGACAAGACCGGTCCGGAGGCGCTCAACAAGGAGCTCTCGGAGCGGCGCGCGCGGGCCGTCTTCGCCCTGCTCACGCACGACGCCGCGGCCTGGGAAGAGCTGTGGACCAATAAATGGAGCGGCGGCAACTGGTCCGAGCTATGGGGCACACGCGAGGTGCAGCACATGCTGAACGCGCTCCGCATCCCCACGAAATCGGGGGCGCCCGTGCCGGAGAGTGGCACTCTCGACGCGGTCACCCAGCAAGCGATTCGCACGTTCCAGCGCGGGGAATACCCCGACAAACCCGCGGAGCAGGCCTCCCTCAAGGACGACGGCGACGCCGGACCCCTCACGCGCAAAGAGCTATTTCTGGCGTACGCCAAGCGGATCTCCCGCGACCCCCTGACCGCGGACCGACTCTCGAAGATCAACGGACAGCCGTACATGGGATGCGGTGAGTACAATCCCCTGTCGCTCACCACGAAAGACGCGGAGAGCCGGCGCGTGGTGCTGCTCGTGTACGACGTGGCCGCGGAGCCGCAGGCGCTGCCGTGCATGCTCCGGAGCCTCGGGCCGTGCAAAGGCAACATCGGGCCGGAGGTCACCCTTCCGGACCCGACCGGCAAACCCCCGTATCGGTGCCAGGTCTACCAGGCTGTCGCCTCGCTCTGTCCTTGCCAGGGCGGCGCGGACTTGAGCCATGATTTGATCGTGCAGATCCCGCGCACGCTCCAGGACGCGAACGAGATGCCCCACGTCTTCGTGCTGGAGAGCGAGGACGGCACACTCACGCAGAGCCGCGCGCTCGCCTCGCAGGCGCGGGCGCACGAGCTGGGCTTCGTCGAGATCTACTTTCCCGATCTCCCGCCGATGCATCGTTATCGACTCCGTTGCGAGGGCGTCCCGGAGCCTTATCTGGTGTTCGACTGGACTCCCTACGAGGCGCTCTCGTCGCTCAGCCCGCGGACGTTCCTGGACTCCACACGATCCTGGGGCTCCGTGCCTCCCGGAGGTGACGCGTGAAGGACGTGCTGGCGCCCGGCCCGGCGCTCGACCCCGGCGCGAAGAAGGTGCCTGTCGGACAAGGGCCTCAAGTCGTGCCCCTCGGCACGGTGCTCCAGGTCCTCCGCGGGAGCTATTTCAATCGCACGCTCGGCGCGAACGGGGCAGTCGGGCCGCTCCCTCCGCATCGTTTTCGGTTCCACAAGGTGGATCTCCCGACTGGCCTCTTGCCGGAGAGCTTCGACACGACGACGAGCGACGCCGCGGGGATCTCCTTCGTCGTGGACAATGACGTCCTCCGCGCGTCCGCAACGTCGGATTTGTGGCTGCTCTCGTTCGTCCCGCTCCCTTCGCCGGGGATGGCAGACGATCCGCTCGCGCCGCAAACAGGAGGAGCGGAGGACGGGGGCGCGATGTGGATTCACATGAAGAAGAACGGCTGGGTGCCGCCGCCTCCGCCGCTCGGCGTGGCCGTGAAGCCGCCGGGCATTGGGCCCGCCCCCTTTCAACCAGGGTTGGAGAAGCGTGCGCTCTATCGAGTGCCTCGCTGGAATAGCTACTTCAAGGCGCAGACCGGCGGAAACTCCCCGCGCAAGACAGGCGATCACCTCGGCGCGTTCGGCATGGACGGCCTCGTGACCACGAAGGAGATCCGCGCGGCGTTCGGCACGCTCTCCAATCCGTGGGAGGTCCAGATCGATTATCTGTGGTTCGCCTGTTATGTCCAGTTTCACCACCACCGCACGTGGTCGGACGCGAAGAGGAGCGTGGCTGTTCCACCGGGGCTCGTGCTCCGCGCGCACTCCGAGCCTCGACTGTTTTTGCCCCCGGACGTGATGGACGGGGACGGCGTCGCGGGGGGCGGGACCTCGCTCGGGGACGACGGCACGGTCTACGTGGTGGTCAGTCGGACAGCCGAGCAGTGCGTCGATCTGCACCTCTCGTTCGAGGCGCCTCCCGGGAGAGAGCTGGCCATTGATTACACGAAGCCTCCGGCCCCTGCGGAGCAAGATCATCGGCTCACAGCCATGGATCCGGGGAAATCTGCGGGCGATCCCGTCCATCGGTATCCGCTGCCGAATCAATGGCACACGCTGGGGTGGGAGGGGCGCCTCGGGAATGCCCGCTCACCGTGGGCCGAGCTGCGTCCGCCGCCCGCGGGGACTGCCACGCTCACCGCGGCGGACTCTCGGGTGGACTCGCCGGTGGTGTTCCACCTCGATGACATGGTGTTGACGGACGAGGCCGATAATCCGCTGCCCGATCCGCCCTCCGGGACGCGGATCACGCTCTTCGATCATGCGCTGTCGTACAGGGAGCCGGACGCCGGAGGGAATCGGCCTCAGCTCTACAAAGAGAAGATCTCGTCCTCGTACTTGCCGGGAGAGCGCACGTTCGGGAGCGCGGGTGACGGATACGCGCAGACGACACGGCTCCTCCACATGGAAGGGCGCTTCTTCGACGTGCGCGAAGACAGGCTGACAGGCCCTCTCGGGAGCACGATGTTCCTCGGCGCGCGCAAGGCCTGGGAGAACCAGCATCCGCGCGCGGTGCACCCCGACGGCAACCCGTTCATCAAGCTCCCCGCGGAGCACGCGGACGCTTCCATCGCGCAGGGATACGCCCATCTCCGGCTCATCGATGTGCCCTTTTACGATCACGCGCTGACGGACGACGCCGGGAGTCCTCTCCCGGTGAAGCTGGTGCACGTGATGGCCTATTTCCCTTGCCGGGTGACGCCTCCTTCGCAGTCGGACGACGCGGTCTTCTACAAGGCGCTCATCGACGTGGAGGACAAGTGGAATCAGGGGCACCCGACGCATCCCCAAGGCAAGGATTACGTGCTCGTCGACTCGGGCGCTCCCGCGGGCCAGGGGAGCGTCGTGGGGCGATTCCGATTCTTCCTCGCGCCGCGCGCGACTCCGACCGACGCGGCGGATCGGACGCTGATCCGGCTCCAGCGCGGGGCCGCCAGCATGGCATCCACGTTCTCGCTGACGGCGAATCGGCCCGGGAGCATCAACGCGGCGAACGACTCCATCACCTTCGGAGACAGCGCCACCGACGTCGACGGGACGACGCACTCGCGACTGGCGTTCTGGCATGAATGGGGGCATCTGCTCGGGATCCCGGACGAGTACGTGACGCCGCAAGAGGGGATGACCACGGTCGATCCGACCCACATCCATGGGGGCGACTGGCGCCTACCTCGCTTTTCGCAGCAGTACGGGGCGCGGTGGGACGGCTGGAGGCCTTATCTCGCCGACTGGTATGCGCAGATGCGCACCAATTACTTTCCTCGGCTCCGGTATTACTGGCCGCTCATCGAGGTATTGAATGCGATGTCCAGTCGAAGCGCGGTCATGCCGGGGGCGCGTTATGCGCTGGAGCACCGCGGAGCCTCGCCGGGGCCATTGCGTTACGAGCTGCCCCAAGCCCCTTCCGTGAGCGGCGCCAAGCACGACGCCCACCCCTGGGAGCCGTTTCTGCAGGAGCGAATGGGGCGCTCCCATCTTCGGCTGTTTCGTCTGGGCGACGACGAGGGCAGCGCGAGGGCGATGTTCTTCGAGACCAAGCCGAGTCCCTTGATCCCCCGGGCGAGCCGGTTCTCCGCGGTGCTCGCGATCCAGACCTATTATTGGTTCAACTTCACGGGGTTTCCCGCCGATCCGGCGCCGTACACCGACGGGAACAAGTACGAGTTGATGCGCAACTTCTACAAGGAGTTCTTCGACAAGCCGACTCATGCTTCGATCATGAAGGTGTCTATCGAGGCGAACGCGGCCTCCGGTGTCAGCGGGCTCCCGTTTCAACGTGTCGCTTTGCTGTTCCTACCGCATTTCAGGCTGGGCCCGCTGCATGAGAACGGTGAGGGGAAAGACGCCAATGGCCCGCACGTCGACGGTATTCACGCGAGCATCGTGGTGGACATTCAGGGATCGACGGTGGTGAACCCGGTGAATGATTTGCTCGCGGCGAACGTGCCCTCTGCGCCCGCGCCGATTCGGATCCCCGCGGCCAACGCCGGAGCCGCGTCGACCTTCGGTAGGGCTCTGATCCGTTTCACTCTCGGACTGCCGTTTCGAACCGGACCTGGCGGCACGTTGCTCAATGGACCGCTCACCGCGTCGGATCTTCAACCCGTCGCCGATCGACTCTCGATCCTCCTCGGCGATCCACCGCCTTCGGTGTCCGGACAGCCTACCCGCAAGACCAAGGACTTCAGCAATCTATGAAGAAGGGGCTGTTCCTTTTACCATTTCTTCTCCTGGGTTGTGGGAGCGATCGCCGAGGTGGAGAGGCGACGACTGCCCAGCCCGTTCTGAGCGGCCTTGCGCCGCAGACGGGCGCGATCGGCACCACGACCGAGCCTGCGACGAGGCCTCCGATGGATCACTACCGGCAAACCCACACCGCTGTTCTTTACGGCTCTTCGCGCGCGTCATCGGTCCGGACGCTCCCGAAGAGCGCGTACAAGCTCTCCAAGGTCGTAGATCACAACTACGATCTTCTGTCCCAAGATTGGCGGCGCTACGTGTCGATCTCATCGCTCCTCGTCAACGCGCGCGGAGATCGCTTTTGCGTCAATCACGATGTGTTCTGGGAGGTCCATAAGGAGCAGACGCAGCTCTTTTTCCAGCGCGGGGCGGCGAGAGGGACCAATCTCGCCTTCCTCGGAGACGCCATCCTCGCCGGAGACGACAAGTACGAATCCAATGATCGCGGCGAGTACGTGTTGCCCATCGACGCCGGGGATTGGCGCGCTGCGCTCCCGGCCGGGCCGTACGTCCTCTATGTCGCGTACTTCAAGCACGTCGGGCCGAGCCCGCACGGCGAAGGTCCGGATTTTCCGGAAGCCATGGCCATCGGCGCCTCCGGTCTCCTTCCGGATGGACACGGCACACCGACCTGGCAACCTCTCGACCCGTCCTGGGATCAACGCCGGATCCCCGGCCGCGGAGCTGCTGCGATCGGCGAAGATCTCCGGGCCGTGATTGGCATGGAGGACGGGCGGCTCCTCGTGTTCGAAGGGCTCACCGGCAAGCCTCGGATCGATCCGAAGCTGCCTTATCCGATCACCGATCTCTCGCTTCCGGGGGACGACTACGCCGTCGTCTCGGTCGCCGGTGACAAGCGCACGGTCCATCGTCTGGGGCCGGACGGGAAGGAGAAGTGGAGTGCAACAGTGGATTTCCCGCTCTCGCAGCCGCCCGTCGACGGTGGGAATGGCACTCTCTATCTGGCGGGCGCCGGGCTCGCCGCCGTGCGCGACGGGAAGGTCCTGTTCTCTCGCAAATCGAAGGACAAGGTGCGAATGACGTGCTTCGACGACGGCACGTGCGCCGTCGCGGAGGGCCACACGCTGCGGATCATCGGGGCGGACGGGCAGGCGATTCATACGTTCGTCACGCCCGCGGACGAGGCTGTCGCCGTGCCGCCCGCGATCGGCGGAGATGGCTCCGTGTGGATCGCGACGGAGAAGGCCGTGTATGCGGCGCGGTGATCGCGAGGCGGCGCAGAGGGACCGAACGCCGAAAGGACGACGAACATGGCACTCCGGGTGACGCTGGAATTTCTCGACGACGAGGGGCTAGGGGCCCTGTTCGAGGTCCACAGGCTCGAATTCTCCGACGCGATGAGCGAGCTCTACGAGGCGCACCTCGTCGCGTTCTCGCCGGACGCCCAGCTCTCGCCGCGCGGTCTCCTCGGCCGGAGAGTGGCAGTCCATCTGGCGGACGCGCCGTTCCTCCCGGTGATCCGCGGCGTCGTGCGGCAGGCCCGCAGACACACCACCGAGGCCGCCGGCACCACTTCGTACGAGATCACGGTGGTCCCTCCGCACTGGCTGCTGTCGAGATCGCGCCGGACACGGATTTTCCAGGGGCGGACGGCGTCGCAGATGGCGGCGGACGTGCTCGGGGGCGATCCGTCCACGAGCGGCCAGAGGCTCACGCTGCCTGTGCCGGTGGAGCGCCTCGGGGGCCAGACGAGCCACGACTATCGGGTTCAATACGGGGAGACGGATCACGACTTCGTGTTTCGGGTGCTGTCGGAGGCGGGGATCGCGGCGTTCTTCGATCACGCGTCGAGCGATTGGGTGCTGTGCGACGACACGAGCGGCGGGACTCCGCACCTCGCCGAGGCCATCCCGTTCGATCCGTCGAACTTGACGCCTGCGGGGCCGGCCGTGCTGCGGTGGTGCGAGATCGCGGACGTGGAGACTGGGGCTTTGGCCCGGCGCGATTACGATTTCGAAAAGCCGCTCTTCCGGCTGTCGGCGGTGCGCGCGGCGCCGGGAAAGACGCTCGTCGAGAACGAGGCTTCGCTCGAAGATTATGGTTATGAGGTGGGTGATTTTTCGGACGACGGAGGCGGTAAGACGCTGGCGGAGCGGAGCCTCGACGCGGCGCGGGCGATGGCGCGGCGCGCGCGGATGATCACCAACTTCGCGATCGGCGCCGGCGTGCGAATGACCGTCACCGGGCCGGAGATCGCCGGGGAGTGGCTGGTGGTGGAGAGTCGCTCCACCCAGGAGTCGAACGCGGACGGCGGGACTGCGCTGCTTCATGAGATCGTGGCCATTCCGACCGGGATCCCCTATCGGCCGAGGCGGTGGCCGCGGCCCCGGATCCAGGGAGTCGAGACGGCCTTCGTGGTCGGCGACACGCCCGCGGGGACCGTGGACACCGATGGATATGGCCAGGTCAAGGTGGAGCTTCGGTGGGACCGCCGCGACCTCGGGAAAGGCAACCCGACTCGATGGGTGCGCGTGGCGCAGGCGTGGGCGGGGCCTGGATTCGGGCTCGTGACGTTGCCGCGGGTCGGGGATGAGGTGCTGATCGCGTACAGCCAGGGAGATCCGGACCAGCCGCTCGTGATCGGCAGAGTGCACAACGCGGTGAGCGTGACGCCGCTGTCGCTCCCGGATCCGGACCGGACGAAGGCGATCTGGAAGAGCCAGTCCTTCGGGCCGAGCGGGCCTGTCGAGGGATACAACATGATCTCCATGGATGACGCGGCGGCGGCCGAGCTCGTGGAGATCCGGGCGCAGCTCGACAGGATCGACAAGATACTGCGCGATTTCAGCACGTACGTGGGGCGCAATCGGGCGACGCTCATCCGCGGGGACGATCAGCTGGAGGTGCAGGGGCACCAGGAAGTGAAGGTGATCGGCAACAGCCAGACGGGCGTGAAGGGGAGCAGCTCGTCGACGAGCGGCAAGCTGGACATCGACTCGAAGTCGACGCTCAGCATCCACTCGAAGGGCGACATGCGGATCTCGACCGACTCCGACCGTACGGATCAGACCGGCTCCAATCATTTCATCACGGCCGGCAGCGTCTACATGAGCGCGAAGGACGTCGTGCAGGTCAACGCCGAGCATTTCCACGTCTTCGGCCGGAGCAGCATCAAGCTGGTGTGCGGCGGCTCCGCGATCGTGATCGAGCCCGGGAGCATCCAGATCGTGAGCAGCGGGCCGGTGAACGTGAACGGCGGCGTGGTGAAGCTGAACTGTGAATGAAAGGGGAGAGCGAAAGATGAGGATCGCGGCGCTGATGCTGGGGGTTTTGTTCGGGCTTTCGGCTTGTAAGCGAGGGGAAGTCGATACGACGAAGGACGTGTATAGTGACTGGGATGCGCCCGAGTATCAGCTTTATGTCGTGAACGGCACCACGACACAGATCCCGTGGGACGAAGTCCCGGAAGGGCGCCAATGGTTCACGGAGAAGGACACGACTTCGATCCTTCCGTGGGTCCAGTACAGGGTGCATGTCCCGATCGTGCGGGTGGACGTCAGCGCGCTGGACAAAGAAGGCAATCCGGTCGACCCGAAATCCGGCGACGTGTGGCAAGGAGGGCAGTCGGAGAGGGGGCTGAATCCCCGACACATGCGATGTACGCTGATGGGCAAGGGCCGCTGACAAGGAGGTATCGTCATGCTCCCTGCCGCTCGACTCGGAGATCTCCATCTGTGCCCGGCTCACGGCCCATCGCCTGTTCAGCCGCCTTGCGCCACCAAGGTGCTCATCGAAAACAAACCCGCAGCACGAAAGGGCGACGTTGCGCTGTGTCCCAGCGGTCCTGACGCGATCCTCGATGGAAGTCCGACCGTCCAGATCGGCAATGCGCCGGCCGCACGCATGACGGAGAGCTGCGCGCACGGAGGGGCCGTGATCACCGGGGCTGCCACGGTGTTTATTGGAAATCCAGCGGTGGGGCCCGATGGCATGGCCATTCAGATCCCGCCTCTCTGCGCGTTTCTAAAGACGTTCGGTGATCCAGGCAAGGGCGCCACGGGAGGAACCCTGTCCAGGCTCCGAGATGCTTACACGCTGTCGGGCCCAACGAAGGTATCGGCACAGCCGCTCGGCGACGCCCATCCAATTACGTTCAACGCTCGCACCGTGGAGATCCGAGGACACGTCATCGTTATCTACGAGCCTGTGCAGGGTGTTTCTCCGCCCCAATGGTTACCTTCGGCGGACAGCGTGGCACAAGGTCTCGCGACTCTGTCCGATGAGCAGCTCCGGAATATTCGTCAGGTCTATATCGTACCACACCCGCTCGACGCCGCGGGATCCCCAGCGGACTACCATCAAGGGATCATCCGGTATTTCCCGCGCGGCGAGCCTCACCCTCAATCCGACATCGACTGGGCGCTCCAGCATGAAAGCGGACATGCCTACTGGTTCGCCGAATTGCTGGAGAAAGACCCATCCCTGGAAGACGCTTGGCAGCGCGCCGCCAACGCCGACCACCGGGACGTGACAGCCTATGGCGGCACTCTCCTCCGTGAGGATTTCGCAGAATTCATGGTCTTGTTCGCCTCCGTGAAAGGCACCCCCTGCGAGGCGTCCGCCAAAGCCCTCTTCCCGCATCGCTGGGCCATCATGGAGAAGCTCTTTCCGAACGGCATGCCCACCCGCAACCCCCGTTATACCTCGAAGAAGTTCTGACCATGAGGCTCCTCTCGCTCACCACCGCTGGCCTCCTGATCCCCGACGGCGCATATGCCCTCCACGCGGGCGGGCGGCCGCACGATACGGTCCTCGTCACGGGGCCGCCCGCCTCGGGGAAGACGGCCTTTCTGCGCGTGGTCGCCGCGGCGAAAGAGGCTGTCGCGCCGTACGGGCCGCCGCCGGATCTGACAGACCTCCTCGCCGCCGGGCGCGAGTCCGGGCAGCTCCGCGCGACATGGCTCCTCTCCGAAGAAGAGGCCCGCAAAACCAAGGGGAACCCCGGCGAACGGAGCGCGGTGATCGACATCGCCCGCGGGGCCTCCGTCGTGGTGCAAGATCCAGAGATCCGGGACGCCCTCGTTCCCTTCGCCGAAGCCAGCACCCGATTCGAGCTCTTCCCGCACCACCGCAGGCTCGGAGTCGAGTCGTGGCGCTATCCGTGTCCGCCGCTGTCCAAGGCGCTCGTGGACGGCGCTCGCCTCGGCTCGGAGCCGGAGAAATACGGGGTTTTGCGGCGCGTGCTTCACGATCTCGTCCTCGCGCAGGCCGGCAGCGTCGCGCGCGTGCTCGATGCCCGCGGCGTCGCCCTGCGCAGAGAGCAACCCGATCGGCTCGCCGCGTACAAGCATGCCGTGGCCTCCCTGCTCCCGGATCTGCGCCTGATCGCCGTCGACACCCGCGAGGGGACCGCGGCGCCGCGGTTCAAGCGACGGGACGGGCGCGAACTGGAGCTCCCCGGACTCTCGGCCAGCGAGGAGCAAGCGGTGCTGTTCGCGTTCACGTATGCCTGGCTCGGACTGTCACGCTCCGTCGTCCTCGTCGATTCGCCGGAGCTCCATCAACACCCGTCCGAACAAGCTGCCTTCTTCCATCGACTGCTCCGCCTGGGGACGGACAATCAGACGATCGCCGCGACGGTCTCTCCGGAGATCCTCGGCCGCGTGCCCGGCGTTCACGTGATCGACCTCGCGTCCAGGCCGGAGGCGAAGCGATGAGCGGCGCGCCCGGGCTCGACACCGTGGAAGGGTTCGCCGCGCTCTCCGCGAGCCTCGATGATCCCTTCGCGGACCGGACTCGGCTCCTCGACGCCGCGGGGCTCGACGAGACCGGCTTCGCCGAGCTGTCCGAGCACTGGCTCGCTCGCCTCGGCGCCGACAACCCCGAAGGCCTCGCCCTCGTCGAGCGGTTCGCCTTCGCCTATTCGCAGCGGACTCGTGAAACACATCGTATTCAAGCGGCGCGCCCGTCCGAGCCGAGCGCTCCCGTCCCGCCTGCCGTGCCGTCCCCCGCGCCGCCTCCGCCTCTTCCCATCGAGTCCCCGTCCGCGGCGCCCGCGCGCGTCGAGATGCCTTCGTTCCTCAAGGCAACGCCCGCGACGACTCCAACCCCGCAGCTGCCGGTCGTCCCGGCGACTCCCTCGTTCGCAACGGCTCCAGAAGCGCGGCTGCCCTTCGCCGCAGCGTCCTCGACTCCGCTCTCCAGCGGGACATCGGATGTCGACCTCTCCAAGGTCCTCGCCGGGCTCGCCGCGAAGATGCCTTTCGATCCCTCGAAGCCGTCCGTTGCCTCGGTGCCGTCGCTCGGGCCGCGCTCGGGGACGCCTCTCTCCGGCGAGACGGTCGATGTCAATGTGGCCGAGCTCGCACGAAAGGCCCTCTCCGCGGGGCCTCCTGGCAAGCCAGTCGTCGCAGCGCCCGCGCCCGCGCCGGCGGCTCCAGCGCCCGCAACTTCCTCTCTCCCCACCGGCGATGCCCCCGCAGCGCCCCCAGGCAAACGATTGGTCTGGTTCGATCCGCAGACGGGCCAACGACTGGCCACTCCTCAATGGGAGGATCTACCACCCTCGCCCGGCGCGCCGCCCGCAAAGGGACGCTGAAGAGCGCCCCCCGCGTCGCGCTCACGTCACTTCTTGCATTCCTTGTAATACATGATCGCGGGCCCGCTGCCGCACGTCTTGTAGCCGCGCTCTTCGCACTTCGCGCCCTGCGTGAACTGGTATCCGCTCGTCTTGAGGCCGAGCGTCACCTGCGAGAGCGCCGCGCCGTTGCACTCCGTCGGGACCCAGTCCGGCAGACACACCGCGGTGTCCTTCGGGATGCTGCCGTCCTTCGACGCCTCGTCGAACTTGTACTCACACGTACCGTGGTTGTTGCCGCACGCCACGAACGAGACCACCGCGCCCGCCGCAATCAGGAGCGCCGCTGCTGCCTTCTTCATCATGTCTTGTGTCTCCCAGCCGCGAAGGAGAGCCGCTCTCGTGAGGGCCTGTCAACACTGCTCCCGGAAATAATTGGCCACGAGCTGGTTCGGCACCGTGTACGCCCCGTCGACCCGGCGTACGAGGCCCGCTTGGTACAGGCGGTGGTACTCGTCCGTCGTCAGCTTCGTCGTCGGATCGCGCAGCAGCAAGCACAGCGGCTTGCGCAGGTCCGGCTGTTCGGCGACGCGGAGCCACACCTGGCGCAGCACCGTCGCGCAGTGCTCGATCTTGAGGCGCTCCACGTCGAGCAGCTCCGTCTTCGGCACGCCCGTGCACGAGAGGAACAAGATCATGCGGCAGAGGTACGGCTGGCCGTCCACCATCTCGACGAGGCGCGCGAGCTCCGCGTCCGTCCACGGGCCGCCGTACATCTTCGCCATGAGGCGCACGTCGCCGAGGCCGAAGCTCTCGATGCGCACGTGCGTCGCGCTCGCGAACAGCTCGCTCACCGCGTCGGGCGCGTAGAAATAGAGCGCGGATCCGGCCGCCGCGAGGCCCAATCGGAACGGCACCCACAGCGGATCGCCGAGCGCGCCGGCCCGCACCCACTGGCGGAGCATGCGCGCCATCGGATCGCCCGCGGGCTTGCCGACGAAGCGGTCCGCGCGATCGATCGCGAGCACCATGCGGTCGTGATCGTCGCGGAGGATGCGGCGCTCCACGAGGTTCGTGAGGCGCGCCTCCGCGGCGCCGGGGCGCTTCCACGCGAGGTCGACCCAGTCGTCCGTGTCGGGGGGCACCGGCTTTCCGGCCTCGCGCACCGCGCGCTCGTACGCGTCGACGATCTGGTTCGCGAGCTCGACGAAGAACGAAGGCGGATCGTTCAGCGTCGCGTCGCCCATGGATCCGAGGTCGATCAAGAGCACGAGGCAGCGCTCGCGGCCGCTTTTGTGCTCGTCGCGGAGGCGCGACACGATGCGCTGGAGCACCGTGCTCTTGCCCGAGAACGGCGGCGCCGTGACGACGACCGGCGCGCCCGGATGGCGGAGCGTGCCGAGGATGAGCTGCTCCTTCGACTCGTTCGGCACGTACCAGCGCGGGTTGTACCCGAGGCCCGGCGGCTCCGGCGGCGCGTCCTCGTCGTCCTCTCCCTCGTCACCGCTCACGATCGTGCGCGACACCACCGGGAGCGACGCCGTGTCCGCGAACGAGGGCGCCGCCTTCGGAGGCCCGCTCACGAGCGTCGGCGCGTCGCCCTCGGGGGCCGCGCGCTTCGGTGCGGCCTCGGGAGACTTCTTCGTTTCGGCTTGTTTCGTAGGCGTTTTCGTGTCGATGGCCGTCGCCTGCGCCGCGAGGGCCAGGAGCGAGCGCGCCGTCGTCGATCGCGGAGGCGCGTCCGCGGTCGCCGTGTCCGCGTCCGCCGCGTTCGGAGCCGCCGCGGTGGGCGCTGCGACGTTGGGAGCCGCCACGTTCGCGGCGATCGCGCCGGGGAGCGGCGTCGCCGTGGCCGGTGCGCGCGCGGCCGCCGGCGCCGCTGCGCGCGGGGACGCGAACCGCAACGAGCGCGCGGGCGGCGTCGTCGTACGCACGCCGAGGTCCACCTTGAAGGCGCCCTCGTCGTCGAGATCGAAATCGGCGTGATCCGGGATCACCCTGTATTTGCCGGGCGCGCCCTTCTGCGGCTGCACGAGGCGCGGCCAGATCGTGAGCCCGCCGCGGCGGTCCGCGTCGACGTCGAGCCGCACCGCGAAGTAGCCGTGCACGCGCGGCACCGCGTTGCTGCGCGCGTCCGGCCACGTCTCCAGCCCGAGGAACGAAGGCACCTGGTACACGCGGTTCGCCTGCCCGGAGCCCGCCGACACCGCGCCGCTCGGAGGCTCGTGCGCGTGGCCGCAGAAGTGCGCGGCGAACCACTCCGGCCGGAAGATCGCGCCCTGATAGAGCGGCAGCGCGTCCGGCGTCAGCCACTCCGGCGGGTGGTGCGTCACGAGGATGCACGCGTCGTGCGCCATCGCCCACTCGTGCGGATCGCCACAAAGCTTCTGGAGCTGCGCGGGGTGGATCGCCATCGTGCCGCGCGCCTTGCCGGGCGCGAGGTGGAGGAACGCGGAGTTGAGGCCGACGATCCCGAGCGACGCGCTCTCCGTGCGGAGGCTCGCGGCGAAGTCGCCTGGCAAGAGGCCCGCGGTGTTGCGCGACCACGCGGCGCCGAGCGGGTGCACCTCGTTCCACGCGCGGCACCACGCGGAGAAGTCCTGAAACGAAGCGGCGACGACGTCGCGGTACCCTTGCCCGCTCGTCTCGTTCCAGAAGAGGCTGCCGCGCAGCTCCGGATCGTGCGACCACTGGAGCAGCGCGCGCGCCGCGGGCGATTTCGGATCCGGCGGCACCAGATCGTGATTGCCCGGCACCGCGAGCACCGCCGGCGACGACCCGAGCGTCTGCAAATGCCGCAGTACCGTCTCCAGCCGCTCGGTCAAAAATCCGAGATCGCCGAGCGCGCCCGTCTGCACGAGATCGCCCGCGCAGAGCACGAAATCGAAGGGCCCGGCGTGCTTGTGGACCCGCTCCAGATCGCGCCGGAGCTCCTCCTCCGCGGCGGTCCACAAAGTCGGCGCGCCGGGTGGTCCGGCGTGGAGATCCGCGATCGCGAGCCAGCCGATCGAACCCATCGTCGAACGAGTCAACGCGAGGGGCGGCGTGACTGTCAACCAACCACGGCCGCGGTAGGACTTTCTGGGACTACTTCGCGACGCGCAGATCCACCGAAGCCTCGGCGCGCGGGGCGATCTCGATCGGCGCCGCGCCCTCACCGAGACTCGGGTGGAAGGCGCCGAGCGTGATCTTTGCGCCGGGGATGCCCTCGATGCGGAACGAGCCGTCCGCGCCGGTCGCCGTGTAGAACGGATGATCGAGCACGACGAGGTGGCCCGGCGTCTCGCCCTCGGGGTGGACGGTGCATCGCAGGCGCGACACCTTCGCGGGCTCCCGGATCACGACGGTGCTCCACACGCCGGAGGAGATCATCGGGATGTTGAACGTGCTGTCGCCGGTCGCGACGAGCGTGTGCAGGTGACCGTCGAGCGAGCGGCCCTGGATCGGCTGACCCGCGCGCGCCACCACGAGGCCCGCCGGCAGCTTCTCCCCGCGCGATCCGTCGGCGCTGACGTGCACCGATTTGCCGTCGTTCTCCACGCGCACCGGCTCCGTCGGCCGCTCGAAGACGAAGGCCTCCAGCCCGCTCGCGACGAAGACGAACGCGCCCGCGACCGGCTGACCGGCCCCGTCCTTCACGACGCCGCGCACGGATCCCTTCTGATCGGCGGCGATCGGCGTCGGCGGGGGAGGCGGCGGCTCCGCGGGGGCGGCCGCGGTCTTCGGCGGGGCCGCCGTCTTCGCGGGGGCGGGCGGCGGACCGCTCACGGCCCAGAACACCAGCGCGAGCGAGAAGGTGATCGCGTACTTCACGAGCACGATCGCCATCGACTCCAGGCACAAAAACAGCCACGAAAAGCGCTTCGCGACGAGGAGGCCCGCCGCGACGAGCACCGGGATCGGCAGGTAGCTCCAGAAGATCGCCGAGTCGAGCGCGCCCGCGTCCCAGGGGTGGCTCCACAGCGGACCATGCGCGAACAGGAACAGCGCCACGACGAGCGCGAGGATCACGAGGCGCGTCGCGAAAGGCAGGCCGCGCGCGGGCTCGCTTTCTTTCGCGGCTTCTGGCACGCCTTCTTTGCCCGAGGCACCGGCGGTGGAGACGTCGTTCATGCGCCGGCTTATAGGGTCAATCCGAGCGGCGCGACTATGATGCGTCACGATTTCCGGAGATTGTTTTGACGACCCCTTCGCTCTACCGCCCCGCGCCCGATCGCGATCACGTTGCGCCGCCCGCGCCCGGAACCCTGCGTCTCGTCGCCCTCGGCGGGTGGGGCGAGATCGGGATGAACTGCCTCGTCCTGGAGCAGGACACGGGCTCCATCGTGATCGACTGCGGCGTCACGTTCCCGTCGGTCGACCTCGGCATCGACGTGGTGCACCCGCGCTTCGATTACCTGCTCGACGCGCCGGAGCGCGTGCGCGGCGTGGTGCTGACGCACGGCCACGAGGATCACATCGGCGCGCTGCCGTACTTGCTGTCGCGCCTGCGCGTCCCCGTGTACGGGCCGTCGTGCACGCTGGAGCTCGTGAAAGGAAGGCTCGCGGAGCACCGCCTCGACGACGCGGTGGACCTCTTGCCGACGACCGTGGGCAAGCGCTTCGGCGTCGGCCCCTTCGACATCGAGCCGCTGCGCGTGACGCACTCCATCGCCGACGCGACCGCGCTCGCGATCCGGACGGTGGCGGGCCTCGTCGTCCACACCGGGGATTTCAAGCTGGATCCGGCGCCGATCGACGGCGAGCTGACGGACGAGATGCGCTTCGAAGAGCTGGGGGACGAGGGCGTGCGGCTCCTGCTCTCGGACAGCACGAACGTCGACTCGCCCGGCTCCTCGGCCAGCGAGCGCGACGTGTGCGCGGCGCTGACGGAGCTCGTGGAGGGCACGAAGAACCGCGTGTTCGTGGGCATGTTCGCCTCCAACGCGCACCGGCTGATCGCGCTCGGGGACGCGGCGCAGCGCACGGGGCGGCGGCTCGTCTTGCTCGGGCGCAGCGTGCAGAACCACGCGCGATCGATCCAGACGGTCGGTCGCGTGCGGTGGCCGAGCGATCTCGTGGTGCCCGGCGAGGTGGCCGCGGGGATGCCTCGGGAGCGCGTGCTCGTGATCGCGGGCGGCACGCAGGCGGAGCGCGGCTCCGGCCTCACGCGGCTCGCGGAGGGCACGCACCCGTCGATGCGGATCGACGAGGGGGACCGCGTGATCCTGTCGTCGCGCGTCATCCCCGGCAACGACCGCGCCGTCTCGGATCTCGTGAGCGCGCTCCTGCGACGCGGCGCGGATCTCGTGACGTGGTCGCTCGATCGCCGCATCCACGCGAGCGGTCACGCGCACCGCGACGAGCAGCGCCGCATGCTCGAGATGGTGCGCCCGCGCGCGTTCGTGCCCGTGCACGGGACGCTGCATCACCTGCTTCGTCACGCGGAGACGGCGCGCTCGACGGGCGTCGCGGAGCTGTGCGTCGCGGAGAACGGGGAGGTCGTCGAGCTCACGAAGGAGACCGCGCCGGAGAAGGTGGGCCGCGCGCCGGTGGGACGCGTGGCGGCGTTCGCGGGCGAGGAGATCCCGGAGGAGGCGCTGCGCGAGCGCGCGGCCCTCGGTCGTGTGGGCGTCGTGCTCGTGTCGGTGGCGCTCGACGCGCGCGGCGCGGTGGCGGCGCGCCCGGAGATCGCGATGCGCGGCGTCCCCTACGGCCGCGACGAGAATCTCCTGCGCGCAGCGGGCCGAGCGGCCGTGCAATCGATCGCGCAGGCCAGCGAGCCTCTGCGCGCGCGCCCCGACGATCTCGCGGAGGTGGTGCGCCTCGCCGTACGCAAATCGATCGAGCAGAGGACGCGCCACAAACCGATCGTCCAGGTCCTCTTCAGCAGGGTATGACGGGGAACATGAAGGTGCCGGTCCTCGCGGTGGAGCATGTCCGCGCGCTCCTCCAGAACGAGTGCGCGCGGGTGCGGGCGGGCGCGAGCCGCGTCGTCGAGTCCGCGAAGGAAGGCACCCTGGATCCCGAGGCGATCCACGACTACCGCGTCGCGCTGCGGAAGCTGCGCACGCTGCTCAAGGCCGCGGCGCCGCTGTTCAAGCGCAAGGCGATGGCGCGGCTGCAAGAGGGTTTGCGGCGGTTCGCGCGGGCGGCGGGCGCGGTGCGCGACGAAGAGGTCCTCGCCGAGACGCTGCAAAAGATCACGCTGCCGGAGGCGACGCGCGCGCGGGTCGACACGTGGCTCGCCGGACGGGCCCGGCGCGAGCGCGAGCTCCGGACGGAGATCACCTTGCAGCTCACGCCGACGGGGGACGCGCCGCGAGAGCCCATCGTGGACGGCGCCGTCGTGAGCCCCCCGGCCGCGGCGCGCCGGCGCCCCATGTCCTTGTCGCACGCGCTCACGCTCGCGCAGGAGCTGCCCCTCCGCGAGAAGGCCGGCCACGTCGCGACGCGCGCGCTGGCGATCCAGGCGATGGAGCGCGCGGCCAAGAAGACGGCGAAGGAGGCGGCGCTCCCCAACGTCGAGACGCCCGAGCAGCTCCACGAGCTGCGCATCCGCTGGAAGGGCGTTCGGTACACGGGAGAGCTTCTTTCGAAGGCGATCGCGCGCTCCGGCCCGCTCGCGACGGCGCTCTCGGACCGCGTGAAGGCGGCCACCAAGATGCAGAAGCGCCTCGGCGACATGCACGACCTGGACGAGGCGATCGCGGCCATCGCTCGGGCCCGGGCCCTCTCGGCGGGGGACCGGATGGTGGTGCATCACCGCTTGCGCACCGCGCGGGAGGCCCTCGCGGCCCGTCTGGAAAAGGAGCTGCCGGTTGCGCTTTCGTTGCTGGACGGCGGTGACGAGGGACGAGGTCTCGAATAACCTCGATCCCGAAATGAAGCGCGCCTTTGCTCTTGGTTTTGCTCTCGCGTTGGTGTCCTCGTCGTTCGCGGCGTGCACCCTGGACTTCGATCAGTTCAAGCCCGGCGCCGGAGGTGCCGGCACCGGCGGCAACGGAGGCACGGGCGGTCACGTCACGATGACGTGCAACGGCGGCTGCTGTACGGCCGCGGACTGCCCGGATCCCGGCGATCCGTGCCAGGTCGCCACGTGCGAATCCAACGTCTGCGGATCGAAGGCGCAGGCCGACGGCAGCGTGGTGAGCACGCAGACCCCGGGTGACTGCAAGAAGGCCGTTTGCAAGGGCGGCAGCGTCATGAACGAGCCCGACACGACGGACGTGCTCGACGACGGCAACGCCTGCACCGACGACTCGTGCAGCGCGGCCGGCGACCCGCAGACGATGCCAGCGGCCGCGGGGACGAGCTGCAACTCCGACGGCGGCACCGTGTGCGACGGCGGCGGCAACTGTGTCGAGTGCCTCGTGAGCGGCGACTGCAAGGACGCGCAGAAGCCCGTCTGCGACATGGGCACGCACAAGTGCGTCTCGGCCACGTGCGGCGACGGCATGAAGAACGGCATGGAGACCGACACCGACTGCGGCGGCGGCCAGTGCCCGCCGTGCGACACGAACCAGGACTGCAATCAGGACTCCGACTGCGCGAGCCAGAAGTGCGCGCCCAACGGCAAATGCGCCGCGCCGTCCTGCAGCGACAACATCAAGAACGGCACCGAGACCGACGTCGACTGCGGCGGTGATTGCAATGGCTGCGGGCCGGGCAAGGGCTGCAACGTCGACGGTGATTGCACCGGCGGCCAGTGCACGGGCATGAACGGTACGTGCGCGCCGACGTGCAGCGACAACGTCCTCAACAACGGCGAGTCCGACGTCGACTGCGGCGGCGCCAACTGCAACAAGTGCGGCATCGGGAAAGAGTGCGCGGGCCTCAACTCGAACTGCCAGAGCGACCTCTGCGACGCGAACAGCAAGTGCGCGGCGAAGGATCCGAACGGCACGACCTGCATGTCGGGCGCGACGTGCCAGTCTGGCAACTGCACGGACATGGTGTGTTGTGCGTCGCCGTGCCAGGGCATGTGCAGGGCGTGCAACCTGCCTGGCTCCGTCGGCACGTGCATGAACATCCCCTCCGGGCAGGACCCGTCGAACGAGTGCGCCGGCGCCTCCACGTGCGACGGCAACGGCGGCTGCGGCACGCCGAACGGCCAGACCTGCGCGAACGGCGGCGACTGCATCTCGGGCAACTGCGTCGACGGCGTGTGCTGCAACTCGAGCTGCGGCACCGCGTGCAAGGCGTGCAACCTGCCCGGTACGATGGGCGTGTGCACGAACATCCCGGCGGGGCAGGACCCGGCGAACGAGTGCGCGGCGTCGTCGTGCAACGGCAACGGCGCGTGCAACAAGCCCCTCGGTCAGAACTGCGGCAACGCGGGTGAGTGCGACTCCGGCTTCTGCACGGACGGCGTGTGCTGCGCGGACGGCTGCCAGGGCCTGTGCAAGGCGTGCAACGTGGCCGGCTCGCTCGGCACGTGCACCTTCGTCCCGACCGGGACGGACCCTGCGAGCGAGTGCAACGGCGCCAACAACAACTGCGACGGCGCCGGCGCCTGCACGATGTGACGGCGACCACTTCACGGCCTCGCGAGGCGTAGAGACGCCTCATCGAGGAGGGGGGCTCCCCGCCCGCAAAAACAAGCACATTCCAGAGATCGAACACGATCTCCGGTGCCCACTTCGTCGACGTTGCCCACCCCCGGTCCGTGCTCGGCCTGACGGCCTGCGCGCAGCCCGCCCCGCCCAAATCTCTCCCTCCGGTCGTTCAGGGCGGGGAAGCGTTTCGCGATTTCGGAAGCGGCGTTAGAGCGGCTTCGTGATGTGGCTGAAGGCGATCTTCAGCGGTGGGCGCTTGTCCATCTTCACCTCGTAGAAGACGCCGCCTTCGATCACCTTCGTCACCTCCGCCGCGACCAGCTCATTGCGCGTGACGATGGGAGCGTCCGCGAGGACCTTGTCGCCGACCTTCAGGATCTTGGTGACGTCGAGCGCGCGCACGTCGGTGAGCTTCGCCTTCGCGTAGGGGCGGTTGTCCGTGTACTCGAGGGCGATCCACGCGTCGGTCGCGGTCTTCGCGATGAGGCGGCCGACGAGCCATTTTGCGCTCTCTTTGAAGGCGACCGGCGCGCCGAAGCGCAGCGAGCCGTCGAGCAGCACCACCTCGGAGCGCGGCGCGTCCGCTTCGCCGACCATCTCGCCGAAGACGCTGCTCACGGTGACGGTGTCGCCGCTCACGGCGTCGACGCGGCCGATCGCGTTGTCGTTGCTGTTCTCGCAGAAGACGGGATCGCCTTTTTGCAGCTTCGCGGGGGGCGCGAGGTTGTCGGCCATCGCGACGGGCGCGACGATGTCGCCGGCGGGGGAGCGGAACACGTTGTTCGTGCCGTCGCTCCGCACGAAGTCCTCCACGGAGAGGAACACGTGCCGAAAGGAGTCCTTCGCCTCGCCGCTCGGCACCACGGTCCACGCGCGTTTGCCGGTGATCGCAGGCCCTTCCGCGGGCCCGTCGTAGTCCCAGAACCGCATCACCGGCCGTCCGGGCCGAGACGGCACATCGGCGGCCGCGGAGGGCGCGGCGGAGGCGGACGGCGCAGAGGTGACGGCGGCGCTCGCGGTGGGAGTGAGCGTGGCGGAAGCGGAGGCCGCGGGGACGCTCGCGGGCTTCTGTTCAGCGGGTCCGCACGCGGCGGTGAGGACGAAGAGGGCGACGGGACCGAGCGAACGCGGGCGCATCCGGGCGTGCTAGCAACGCGGCCCGCGCGACGGAAGATGCGTTATCGGGAGAGAGGCCGGGCGCGCGGACTCGGACTTCGGTGGTGCCTTGTTGGCGGGTGAGCCGGGGGATTCACGAGGCGACCTCGATATCGTAGTGGAAGACGTCTTCTTCCGTGCCGAGCTTTCGGTAGAGGGCCTGAGCGGGCAAGTCTTCGGGCCCCTTGTCCGCCTGGACGTAGATCACGTACGAGCCAATCTGGCGGCCGATGCTCTTCAGCTCTTCGATGAGGGCAGTCGCGACACCCTGTCTCCGAGAGGCGAGGTCGACGGCGAGGTCGTAGATGTAGATCTCGGAGCGCTCCTTTTCGAACTTGTGCAGCACGTAGGCGGCGAGCGCTCCGACGGCGCGGCCGCCTTCTCCGGGGAGGATCAGGCCGATGAAAGTCTCGCTATGGAGGAGGCGCCGAATGTAATCGCTGGAGGGCCTGTCGGGACGCCCGTAGTTGTGATCGTCCTCGAAGGCGTCCTGGAACAGGTCCAGCATCGCGTGGAAGTCGGCTTCGGTGGAGACGCGGCTCACGGAGTGCTTGTTTGCCATGCTGTTCCGCGAGCGTAGATCATCGGTTTTCCGGCGGCTACTGGCCGCTTGCCGGATCGACGTCGATGCGGACCGTGAGCGAGCCCATATCGAAGTAGGTGAGGTCGCCGGGGCCGGTGGAGAGCTCCGCGTGCTCGACGGTGACGGTGAACACGAGGGCGCCGGCCTGCGCCGCGCGGGAGGTGCCGGCGACGAGCTCGTCGGCGGTGAAGGAGATGTCGGCCTTTTCGAGCGTCTTCGACGGCGTCACGATGTCGGTGAGGCCGGCCACGTGAATGGTCACGTCCGGAGCCATGGAGGAGTCTTCGCCGGTGAGGTAGGCCTGTCCCTTCCAGTCGTAGAAGTAGGCGTATCCGAGCTCGGCGCCGTCGTCCGCCTTCACGACTGCGGTCTTGCCGGTGCAGCAGAAGGGGCCGACGAAACCATTGTTGTTGGGAGTGCCGTCTTCCGGCATCTCGAACGACCAGCGAGCCTCGGACGCGCCGAGCGTCGTTTGGTCCTCTGCAGGATCCGAGTCGACGACGACTCCGCCACAGCCCGCGAGCAACCCAACCCACCCAATCAGGACCATCTGTTTTGTGAAGCGCATGCGGGGCGCCTCAGCAAATCCGGTGCCCCGGCTGCACAATGGTGGAGGGTGCTTTGGGGCGGGAGCGCGATTGATGAAAAATGATGGCGAAAGTGCGCTGTGGTGCAGTGTGCGGCAGGCGTTGCCGGGTGACATCGGTGGTGCGTTCTCGCCAAAATGTCTGTGGAGGGGCCGTTTTCGAGCGTGCCGGAGAAGAGAGGGGGACAAGTTGGCATTGGCGCCGCGTGGGGTTGGAAGAGAGGAGCCTTTTCAGGGCAAGCGCGCTGTTCGAACCACAGTGGAGGAGCGTAGATCACACGGCAGGATCGGCACGAACAATGAGCTGCCGCGTGTTCGCGAGGCGGATTCGGATCGCGAGCTGTCCGCGCTGGTTGATGGATACGGGATTGAGCGCGAGCTCGACGACGGTGGAGCCGAAGAGGGGATCGCCGATGGACAGCACCGCGTCGCGGACGTGGTCGGCGCCGGCGCCGGCGTAGATGCCTAGCTGTCCGCCGCGGGGAGTCGCGTAAAAGATCACGGTGCCAGAGTCGTTAATGAGGGCCCCGCGGAAGCTCTCGAAGGCGCTGTTCGTGTCGGCGATTGTACGGATATCGCCGTCGCCCGCGCGGACATCGCCGCTGCGCGCGCGGATATCGCCGTTGTTCGCCCGGATATCGCCGTTGCTCGCGCGGAAGATGCCGGCCCCTCCTCCGATGAGCGTGGCGGCGAAGACGACGGTGTCTTCGTTGTTGGCGCACGGAAAGAGGCCGAGTGTGCGGAAGCGAGCCCCCGTTTCCACGACAGCTTCGGGGACGGGTTCGTGGCCGTGGCCGCGAGCGCGACTCAGGTAGATACCGTGGCCTCCGGTGGAGAGGTCCGCACGGAAGACGATGGTGCCTTTATTGGTGATGACGGGGAGGCCCTGAAAGCCTGCGAACGAAGAGGTATCCGCGATCGTCACGATGGAGCCGCTGCTCGATGTTGTGAAGACTCCGCTTCGTCCCGACTTCGTGTCCGCGCGAAACACCACTGTTCCGTGGTCGTTCATCGTGGGTCCGAGCGGGCCGATGCTCTTGAAAGGGCCGCTCGTGTCAGCGAGTGAGATCGCCGCCCCGTCCTTCAGAAGAAGGATGGCTTCGTGCCCGCTCGCGAGCGCCCCGTAGACGCACGACGCGCCTTGATGATCGATGTCGGGATGGCTGTAGAACCGGGTGACAGCGTTCTTCGAGCGCTCCGAGCGCGATGCGACGGCCCCGCCGCTTCCGGTGAAGATGCCTGTGCGACCACCCGCGAGGGTGGCCTGGAACGCGACAGCGCCCGCGTCGTCGATGGCCGCGGCGTAGGGGGCGAAATCGCTGAAGCGGTCGCTCGTATCGGCGATCGGCATGAGAGTGAAGGGCTGTCTTGCGGGCGTCATCGTGACCCTCGGCGATCCGTCTCGGGCTGAGGTGCATGCTCATGTTCGACGGAGCTCGGCTCATCTCGGCACCTGGCCAGCAGCACGGGCGCGCCTCGGACCGTTCTTACCACCCGGGAAACGCTCACTCCAAGAGGCCTAGCGCATCCGCCTCCAGCAGCTCTTCGTAGGAGATTCCGAGCTGCTGCGCGACGAGCTGCCGAGACATCCCCGCATAATCGACCTTCTCGTGGCACGCCTCCAAGAGCCTCGACAAACACCTGTTCTGCCAGCGCATGTTGTCCTGCCCGCACGCCAGGCCGTATTCGTCGATATCCGCGAGGACCCGCTGAGCGACGATCTCGCGCTCGATCTCGAGGGTGCGACGGTCCAACCCGCACACATCGACCGTCTTCTTGCCCTCCAATGTCCGCCCTTTGACGCCGCCCATCTCGTCGAACACGAGATGCGGCGCAGGATCGGTGTCATACGGATTCAGGAGAAGTGGTGCCTCCTGCCGCTCGACGCCTTCGAGCAGCTTTGCGCGAATCCCCTTCAACGGGAACTGATTGGCCTTCCACGTGCTGTTGCAATTCTTGCAGGCGAGCAGGTAGTTCGTCCATGTGTAAGCGAGCCACCAGTAGCCTGGCTTCACGGCTTTCCCCCACTTGCGCCCGGGACTTTGGTCCTTGGTGTCGTCGCGCTCGCCGCGCGTCGTAGCGTCCTTCACCATCGTCTTCGGCCGGTAGTGCTCGACATCTCCTGGGTAGTTGGCGCCGAACCTCGACTCGCAGTATGCGCATTTCCGATCGTGGGCGTTCGCGAAGACGTGCTTGAACATCCCCCACTTGTCGACAAAATCCCCATCCTCGGGAGGATTCCCAGTCTGGACTAGCTTCTCGATTGTCTCGTACGCCACCGTGACTTCGGCGGCAAAGCGGGGCGGCTCGTCGGGGCGCTGGAGCCGGATCATGCGTCCCCCCGCTTCAGCTTTTCGAGTCGCTCACGCAGCATCGTCGCGCCTTGCTTGATCAGCTTCTCGCGCTCGTCGGGCTCGTTGTCAGCGCGGAGCTCTTTGCGCAGCTCATCGGCGATCTGCACCGCCAGCTCATCGAGCGGGGATGCGACCGGGTGGCCCAGCCGCTCCCGCACCTCCTCGCGCAGCTTTCCGGTCTTCTTGGTGCTCGGGCCACCCGTCCTCAGCGCCTCTTGATACCGCTCGATCAGCGCGGCGGACTCTTGATCGAGCGTGCTCTGGAGCCCGAACCACTCGCTCCGTAGAAGCTCGTCGGCCGTCCGCGCGCCCGGGCCGCGGAACTCGCCCTGGAATACCTGCGCGACCGCGTTGCGCAGCGTGCAGAGCGCCAGTTCCTCCCGCTGAAGATTGACGAGAGTCATGGCCGAGTGCGTCGTCCCCACGAACTGCACCTTCGGAAATCGCTTCCGCAAGGTAGGCAGCAACGAGCGCTGCCATGAGGGGTGAATGTGCTCGTCAATCTCGTCGATCAGCACGATGCCGCTCGGGTCAGCCGTGCTGTGAAGCTGCCCCACCTGCATCAGCGCCGAGAGGAAATCGAGCACCCAGCCGGCGGTGCCACGGTAACCGTCGCCGAGGGCGTGGAACGGCATCGCACCCCAAGGACCATGCACGAGGACGCGCGCCGGACCGATATCGATCTTGTGGTTGGGGTTCAACTCGAGGATGACCTTGAGGTGGCGCACCACGTCGTCGCACACCTTGGAGCGCGCCTGGAATTGCGCGAGCTGAAACCGCTGCAGTGCCACTTCGGCGTCAATCAGCGGAGCGGCGTCGCTGAAGAGCGAGAGGAGCGCGTCGCGCCGCGTATAATTGGCGGGGGGGGTACGGCTCCGCGGACCGCGGTTCACACCATAACCGCACACGAACACTCCATCCCACGGGAAGGCATCGTTCGACGGTGAGTCATTGGCACGCTTCGCCTCTTTGCGCAGGATCTCCCGCCCTGACGAGTCTCGTGTCACGGTCGTCGTGATTTCATAGGACTCGCCCGATCGGTCAGGGGCCGACAGGCCGACCACGATCCTCGCTTCGCTCTGAGCGACACCGCGCTTGTTTTGTCGAATGAATTCGCCCGCGAGCTCGGCCTTGAGGGCGCTCGCCTCGACCTCGTCGCAAAGGCCGATCGCGATCGTGCGCAGCAGCGTCGACTTGCCGGTGCCGTTGCGACCTACGAGCATTGTCACTTTGCGGACGTCGCCGTCGGCCGTCCGGAAATCGAGCTTCGCGTCGGCGAAACCCCGGACGTTTGTCAGCTCAAGATGGGTCAAATACACGGAAGCCTCACGCAGATTCGACGGCAGCCGATTCGGATGTGCTTGTTGCGGGTGCGGCGTTCACGAGCGATACCACGGTCACATAAACGTCAATCGTACCGCGGCAGAATGACCCCGCAACGCCGGTTACCCCCGCCAAACCCCCCGGCGCCTCTCCATCAAGGCGCCTTCACGACCACCTGCAGATACCCATAATGCTGCATATCCGCCGGCCGCCCGGAGTCCTGCAGAATCTTCTTCCCCCCGTCCCCCGGCAGAAACAGCCCGTATCCAAGCTGGAACGCCACCGGATCCCACGGCGTGACCTTCACCGTCGCATCCACCTCTTGCCCCAAGAAAATCGACTCGTTCGTAGGCGAAGACCCGATCGTCTGCAGCGCCCCCGTGATCCACCGCCCCTTCGGATTCGCGAGCCCCACGAACCGATACCCGGCACCGATCATCACCTCATCCGCCGGCCGAATCCCGAGATCCGCGCCCGCCTCAATCACGTTGGACCAGGCATAAAGCGACATCCGACTGTGATTGATCGTCTCGTCCGGCAGGATCGGGTCGAAACGCGTCATCGCCTTCTTCGCGTCGCTCGTCCCATCATCTCCGGACGCATACGCACCCTGCGCACCCACCGTGAAGTGCCACGGGAGCGCCGTCTCCCACTCGAAGCGCGCGGCCGCCGCCGGCGCCTGGATCTGCCGCAACGCCCCGTACGAGGCCACCTGGCCGAGCTCGTACGCGCCCTCCACCGAGTAACGGAAACCGCGGTGCTCGCCGCTGATCCGGAGGTCCGCCACGTACGTGTCGCTCGGCGTCAGGTAAAGGCCCACCGGCTGGCGCACGATGCGCGCGAGGCCCACCGCCTCCACCTGCAAGAGCGGCAAGAAGTGGCCCGTGATGTGGAGGCCGTAGAGCTGCGATCCCGTCGTCGCAGGCGGCGTCGTGTTGCTCGCGTTGGACGCCGCCGTCGCGGCCGTGGCGCCGATCGACGCGAAACCCGGTAGCCCCAGCAACGCCGCCATCGCCTCGAAATCGAAGTCGCCCGCCTCCACGCCCGCGCGCGCCGCGTCGAGCGCTCGGCCCGTCGCCGTGAAGTCGTTCGTGCCGATCAATCGGCCGTCACCCCACTGCACCGCCTGCCGACCGAGGCGAAGGAACATCGCCCGGCCGCTGCGCGCGTGCACGTCGATGTACGCCTCGAACGGCGCGAGCCCGAAGCTCGGCGGCGTCACGCTGTTGCCCGTCGCAGTCAACGACGTGACCGAGCTGCCGAGCACGCGCGCGTCCTGCATCTTGAGCACCGCCGTCACCGGGCCACGATCGACCGCGATGCCAAGGCGAATGCGCTCCTGGATCGACCACACGTCCGTCGTGTTCGCCGCCGCGTGCGTCCCACCCACCGGCGGCACGTTCGACTGGTAGCCGTCCCCGAGCACCGCGTCGCTCATGTACAGCGTCGTGCCGCCGAGCTGGAACGCGTCGCGACGGTACTCGCCGCGGAGGCGCGCCTCCAGCGACGGACGGAACGTCCACGCGCCGATGACGATCGACTCGTTGAGCGGCGGCGCCTGCGCGAACGCCTCACTGGCAGAGACGAGCGCGGTTGCCGCGAAGCTCAGCGCGGCGATGGTCTGGAGGCGGTTTTTGTGGGTCATCGACGATCGGCGCGAGGATAGGTTCGCTTGCACCCCGGGCACAAGGCCTCACGTCGCGCCCGCTCCCACACCTTCTCCGATCGCGCGCTCCACCTCGGCCGCGATGTCTTCGACCGCGCGCGCCACGAGCCTCGCCATCCCCGGGCGCATGCGCAGATCCACGCGCCGCTCACCGTCCAGATACAAGAGATCGCCGTCCACCACGATCCGCGTGACGTCGAGATCGTCCCAGCGGATCGCCTCCGCGTCGCCGAGGAAGCTGCGCCAACACACCGCGCGCTCCGTGAGCACGAGGCCGTCCGCGCCGGAGCCGAACACCGTGTCGTCGTACAGCACGAGCACGTCGCGCTCGTCCTCGATCCGGCCCGCGTGAATGGCGCGCGCAGCTTCGAGCATGCGGCGCGGGATCGACGGGCGGTAATGGATCCAGCCGCGCTCTCCGAGGTGGCGGCGCGCCGCGCGAAGGATTCGCTCCGCGAGCGTGATCGGGGCCTCCGCGTGCGCGACGTCTCGGTACGGCATGCCGCCGCGGCGCTGCTTGCGAAGGGCCAACAGGAGATCGCACACGGCGTCGGGGCCGCCTTGCACCCACGGCGCAGGGAGCTGGCCGTGCGCCACCGAGACGTGGCGCGCCTCGGCGAAGATGTCCACGCCCGCGAGGTCCTCCCACGTGAGCTGGCGCGGGTGCTCCAGGAATTCCTTCCAGCACACGCGGAGCGGCGTCACCACGAAGCCGTCGCGCGCGCCCCCGAGCGTGGTGGCGTCGAAGAGGATCGCGACCGGCTCGCCCGGCGGCAAATGGGCGCGGTGCTCTTCGCGCGCACGCTGGAGCTTCTTCGGGGGGATGTCCGGCGCGATGTGCACTCCGTGGAACCGGCCGACGTGCTCGCGGCCGAGCGCGCACAGGTCCTCCTCGGAGAGGATGAATCCGGCCCTGCGATCGCGGGACATTGCAGAGGACGTACCACGTCCGCAGGCGCGTCCGCGGGCCCCTCGCGCGTCGGGATCGTTCGGCGCGCCGAATCTAGAGGTCGAGCCCGCCGTGCAGGCTGAACCACACGACCTGCTCCTTCTCGAAGCCGACGTCGGCGAGGTTCGTCCAGGCGTAATGAAGGCCCGGCTTCGCGTGGAACGTGGACGTCAGCTCGCGGGAATACACGATGTCCGCTTGCAGGTCGGCGACGTTGTCCGTGATCTCGGGGTCGTCCCAGAGCTTGGCGCCGCCGCTCAGCGTGACGTCGAGCGCGTCTTCCTGGTCGATCTCGATCGTCTTCCAGAGGACGGGGTGGATGTAGAAGTGGCGCCCCGCGGCGATCTCGTCTTGAAGGCAGGCCGTGTACACGAGCTGCAGGCCGATATCGATCTGGCTGTGGAGCGCGATGGCCACCTTCGGCTCCAGGATGCTCGGGACGGCGGTGCCGACGACCTCGGGGTCCGCGAACGGAAAGAAGCTGTACGTGAGGCCGGCGTACGCGGTCCAGCGGTCCGAGAGCTTGCGCTCGTACATCAGGTTCACGTCCTGCTGATTGCCGATGCCCGCGCGGATGAGGTCTTCGCGGTTGTCGCCCGCCCACTGGTACGTGCCGGCCAGGCCGACGGTGAGGCCGGACTCGCCGATGGTCCAGTTGACCGACGGATTCAGGATGGGGTTCTGATCGAGCTGAGAGGTCTTCTGCGCGATGTTGAGGCCGCGCGAGACCCACGCAGACTCCACCCCCATGTCGATGTTGATGCCGTAGCGGTGTTCTTCGGGGGCAGGTGGAGGTTCGTCTCTCGATGGGCCGCTCTCGCCCGCCGGTCCGTCGTTCGTGGGGGCCACGTAGGCGAGGCCGCCGAGCTGCGCGCTCGCGGTGCGTGCCTGACAAAAGAGGGCGCCGGCCATCCCCAGCGCCGCTCCGAATTTCCATACACTTCCGCCCCGTGCCGGCCAGTCGGCCAAGCTCCATGTTTTCATGACCGATAGAACGGTCCACCGGCGGAGGTGTGAAGCGCTGAATCGGAAGAAATCGACACGGGCGCTCGTCGCTCTCGGGGCTTCGGATCGTGGGCGGAGCGCGCTCCGGGGGCGGCGGCTCGGCGACGAGCGGCTTGACAAGGGGGCGCGACATCCCGCTTGTGATCCGGTGTGCGAGCTCGTTCATGGCTGTTCGCGGTCCTCACGTCGGCGGGCGCGCTCGGGTGCTCGGATCTGCTCGGCTTCGGGGAGTACGACGCGGTCTGCGGGGCGGACGCAGCGCCTGCGCCCGGCGGTCTTCGGTGGGTGACGCGGCTCGGCGACGGGTCGGTGCAGCGCGGGCTCGCGGCGGCGATGGACGGGGAGGGCGCGGCGCTCGTGGCCGGCTCGTTCGGCGGCGCGCTGGACACGGGGGGTGCCGTGATCACGAGCGCGGACCCGCAGGACGCCTATGTGCTCAAGCTCGACGCCGCGGGCGCACCGGCGTGGGCGCGCGCGTTCGGCGGCTCGGGGCATCAATATGCGACGGCGCTCGCGGTGGACGCCCAAGGGCGCGTGTTCGTGGGCGGCCGCTTCGACGGGACGATGGATGTGTGTGGACAGACCCTCACCGCGACCGACACGGAGGACACGGACGGCAGCGCCGACAACGACGAAGGCGCGGAGGACGTCGACAAGGACGGCTTCGTGATCGCGCTCGGCCGCGACGGAGCGTGCCTGTGGAGCCGGGTGATCGGCGGCCTCGGGGATCAGACGGTGACGGGCCTCGCGATCGGGGCGGGCGGCGCGCTGATCGTGAGCGGCTCGTTTCAAGGCACGTTGCACCCGGACAAGCCTTGTCCGTCGCTCGCGAGCCAGGCGGGCGTCGACGTGTTCGTGGTGGGATTGATGGAGGGCGGAGCGTGCCAGTCGTCGACGCAGCTCGACTTCGGTGGAGAGGACTCGGCGGAGGCGCTCGCGGTGGACGAGTCCGGCGACGCGTGGGTGGCCGGGAGCTGTGAGAATGGCACGTTGCCGCCCTGCAACGCCGGCGGAGGGAAGGACGCGCTCTTGTCCCGCGTGTCGGCCGCGGGGCAGGTCACGTCGTGGGCCTTCGGTGGAATGGGCGATCAAGCGGCGTTCTCGGTGATCGCGAGGGGTGACGTGGTCGGGCTGACTGGCAAGTTCCAGGGAGCCCTCGATTTCGGGGGAGCGTCGCCGCTCTTCGGCTCGGACGTCAGCGCCTATTTCGCGCGACTCCACTTCTCGAAAGACGGCCAGATCGACCCGACGACGACGACGGCCGCGGCGTTCGCGGGCACGGGCCCGAGGCTCGGAACGGCGCTCGCGGGCGATCCCGGGGGCCTCGCGGTGGTGGCGGGCGACTACGGCGGAACCCTCGATTTCGGCGGAGGCGCGCTCCCCGCGGTGACGAGCGGCGACAGCAACATCTTCGCAGCGGCCCTCGACGAAACCAACGTCTCCACGTGGTCGCGTTCCTTCGGAGATGGCCAGTCGAAGGCGCTCGTCTCGGCGGCCGCCACGGACGAGGCATCGAGCGACGTCATCCTGGTCGGCAGCCTGAACGGCACCACCCCATGCGGAGAAGACGCCACGAAAGACACCTTGTCGAGCGCCGGCTCCAATGACCTCTTCGTGGCCCGATTGCAGATGCGCTGAACGACTGTTCGAAATCAAAAGACGGTGCCCACCCCCGGTCCGTGCTCGGCCTGCGGCCTGCGCGCGGCCCGCCCCGCCCAAATCGCTCTCTTCGTTCGCGAAGGGCGGGGACGTTAGAATTGTCCGAAGAGGCCGAGTCCGGTGGGGCCGAGGGTCGCCTGGACTGCCACGTTCTTCGGGCGGCCGACGATAAGGATCACCGCTCCGGCGGCGGCGAGGGCGCCTCCGACGGCGAACAAGGCGGTGCTCGCGTTGCCGAGCGCCATTCCCTCGCGGGCGCGCGGCTCGCCCTGGACCACGCAGCGCGAGAGATCCGGACACAGGCTCTGGAGGGCGTCGCGATCGCGGAGCGCGAAGAGGCCTGTCACGCCGCCCGCGACGAGGCTCGCGGCGCCGACTCCGATGCTGACGAACCCCGTCGTCCGCAGCGCGCCCATGGTCGCGGCGCTGTCGCCGGGCTTCACGAAGAGCGTCAGCTTCTGGCCCTCTCCGAGCTCGGCGCGATACGACCGTTCGAGGCGGCCCGGCGCCTTCACCACGACCTCGTGCGACCCGCCGTCGACCGCCGTCGCCACCCCGAGCGACGACGCCGCGACCTCGGAGCCGTCCAGCAACACCGATGTTCCGGGAGGCACCCCCTCGGCCAGCGAGAGGGTCAGTCGCGGCACCTTCGGCGTGACGGCGGCGATGCGATCGAGGAACGTCTGGGCCCGGTCGTCGCCGGGAGGCAGAAGCGTGAGCGCCTCGTCGAAGTGGCGCGCGGCCGTCGCGAAGAGGCCGAGCTTCTCCTCGCAAGCGGCCAGGTTGAACACGGTGTTCGCCTTCGTGACGAGGCGGAGGCTCTCGGTGAAGAGCTCGCGGGCGCGGGCCAGATCACCGCTGTTCATCGCGGCCATCCCGGCCTCGAACTGCTTCTTCGCCTCCGCGGCCTTCGGGTCTTGTTGCGCGAGCGCCGGCGTCGCGACGAGCGAGAGCGTCAATGGGACCGCGACGAGCGAGATCGTCCATGGGGCCGCGATGAACGAGATTGGCAATGGGGCTGCGACGAGCGAGAGCGCCCGCGGGAGGAAGGCCAGTCGGGCGCATGCGATCGAAGAGCGGACTCTCATCGTCGGATCAGCGCCAGTCGCTCGTGTTGCCGGGCCGCTTCGGCCGGGTGCCCGTGGACGTGCCCCGCGGCGCGGCGGAGCCCTTCGGCGCCCCCGTGGCCGCGCCCCCGGAAGAGGCCGAGTCCGCCGCCCCCGGAAGAGGCCGAGTCGTATCCGCCGCGACAGGCGCCGTCGTGTCCGCCGCGACGGGTGGAGTCGTATCCGCCGGCGGTGTCCGAGCCGTATCGGCGTTGGAAGGTGATGCGGTGTTCGCGCCGAGCGGTGATGCGGTGCTCGTGCCGAGCGGTGGTGCCGTGTTCGCGCCGAGGGAGGATGCAGTGTTTGCGCCGAGGGGTGCTGCCGGGCTCGCGCCGAGGTTGGCTGTGTCGCCGGACGTCGCGTCACCTCGCCCGAGGAGCACGATGGTTCCGAGCGCGAGCGCCGCCGCGCCGAGCGCCGCTGCGATCAGGACCGGCCGTCGCGGGCCCCCATTGCTTTCCTCCGGCGGCGAAACGACGAGCTCCGCCGACCCCATCGAGAGCGTGCTCGTCGGCCCCGAGGCCGCAACGAGGTCCGCGGTGGAAACCGCCGTCCCTGCAGCCGTCGCCGTCCCTGCAGCCGCCGCCGTCCCTGCAGCCGCCGCCGTCCCTGCAGCCGCCGCCGATATCGCGGACCCCACAGGCGCCCCGACCACGTCCGCGAGCCCCGGAAGCGGCATCGTCGCCGTCGGATCCGCCGCCGGCGAGAGCGCCGCGAGGCTCGCCGGGAGGTGCCGAGTCTCGATACCGCCAGTCTCGATGTGGCCAGTCTCGATGTGGCCAGTCTCGATGTGGCCAGTCTCGATGTGGCCAGTCTCGATGTGGCCTGTCGCGATATCGATCGAGCTGAGGTGCCTTGTCTGGAGATTGCTCGTGTCGATGTGGCCAGTCGCGACCGTCGTGATGGATGGCTCGCTCACCGCAGGGCCGCGGGTAGGCGGCGCGGACGTCAGGATTCCCCGAAGCGCTGCGGCGACCTCCGCGATCGACTGAAAACGCTCCTTCGGATCCTTCCGCAAACAGCGCAGGATCAACGCCTCGAAGGCCTCCGCCATCGCCGGCACCGCGCGGCGCGGCGGCTCCGGCGCGTCGGCGATGATGCTCGCGATCAGGCCCGCCGCCGTGATCCCCTGGAACGGCCGCTGCCCCGTCACCATCTCGTACGCGATCACGCCGAGGCTCCACACGTCGCTGCGCGCGTCCGCGAGCTTCAAGCTACGCAGCTGCTCCGGCGACATGTACGGCGGCGAACCCACGACGACGCCCGTCCGCGTGAGGCCCTCGGGGTTGATCTCCATCCCCTCGACGACCTTCGCGAGGCCGAAATCGAGCACCTTGAGCGCGATCGATCCGTCCACCTGCTGCGCGAGGAACAGGTTCCCGGGCTTCAGATCGCGGTGCACGATGCCGCGCCCGTGCGCCTCCGCGAGCGCCTCGCACGCCTGCAGCAAGAGCGCCGCCGCCTCCAGATGCGGCAGCCGCCCGCGCTGGTACAGCTCGACGCGCAGGTCCTGCCCGAAGAGGCGCTCCATCACCATGTACGGCGCGCCGTCGGGCAGCGTGCCGGTGTCGATCACGAGCGCGACGTGCGGACCCGACAGCGACGACGCCGCGCGCGCCTCGCGCAGGAAACGCTCCTTTCCCCCGTCGATCTTCGCGCCGCCCGGCAAGAGCACCTTGATCGCGACCTCGAACCCGGTCGTGCGATCCAGCGCGCCGAGCACGACGCCCATGCCGCCCTGTCCGAGGACGCCCTCGACCACGTACCGCCCCGCGAGCACGGTCCCCGGCTGGACCTCTGCCCAGGACGTGACGGGATCGTCGGGCGCGCTGGGCGTCCTCATCCCGCGAAGCGTACCCTCGCCGCGACGAGCGGGGAACGGCGGAACGCGCCTTCGATGCGCGCATCCGGTTTCGCAGAAGGGCCCGCGGCGCGCGCAAAAAATGGAGCCTCCGCGCGCGCACCGCCCGCCGTACCCTCGATCGTGGAGGAATCCTCATGAAGCGCACCCTTCTCTTGGCCTTCGTTCCGCCCGCGATCGTCGCGATGATCGCGGCCTCGTGCGGCGACAACGGCACGAACAGCTCGACGGGCGGCAGCACCACGAGCACGGCCGGCGGCACCACCGGCGGAGGCGGCGCGACCACGTCCACCGCGGGCACCGCAGGCAGCGGCGGCGGCCTCCTCGAAGACGGCGGCGACTGCGCGTCGCAAGGCGCGATGTGCGGCGACGGCGGCGTGTGCGCGGGCGGCGTGTGCTGCGATCCGGTGCTCGCGTGCGCGAACGAGTGCTGCGCGATGGGGCAGGTGTGCAGCTTCCAGAAATGCGTCACGCCCGGCGATGTGTGCGTCGACGCGACGGACTGTCCGCAAGGCGATCTCTGCGACTACTCGCTCGGCGACAGCGGCGGCGGAGGCGCCGGCGGCGCGGGCGGAAGCTGCATGGGCGGCGTCGTCCCGCCGAAGGGTAAATGCATGCCGAAGCCGCCGGAGTGCGCGCCCGGCCAGGATCCAGGCGATCCGATCGTGTGCTTGCAAGAGTGCCAGTACAAACCGCCGACGAACGACTTCGGCGCCGAGGTGAAATACGCGTGGGGCGGCGTCGCGCAGGGCACGCCCAACGACGTGATGATGACGCCGATCGTGGTCGAGCTCGACGACGACAACTGCGACGGCAAGGTGAACCAGGACGACATCCCCGAGATCGTATTTTCCACGTTCACGAGCGGCGGCTACTTCAAGATGGGCACGCTGCACGCGATCTCGATCGTGGGCGGACAGGTCGTCGACAAGTGGAGCGCGCCGAACATGGTGCAGCCCGGCGGCGGCCTCGCGGCGGCGGATCTCGACGGCGACGGCGTCCCCGAGATCGTCGGCTGCATGAACCCCGGCCCCAGCGGATCGAGCTGCTGCGACGCGACCGCGCAGGACACCGGCGTGATCGCGTTCCGCGCGGACGGCACCACGTTCTGGACGCAGACCGACACGACGAAGGTGCACTGCGGTTACCAGCACCCCGCGATCGGCGACGTCGATCAGGACGGTCACCCCGAGGTGCTCGTCGGCCACACGCTGCTCGACGGCGCGACCGGCGCGGTGAAGATGGAGCTCGATCCCGCGACGAGCTGGGGCAACACGCTGAGCGGCCTCGTCGACGTCGACGGTGACGGCCTGCTCGACGTCGTCGACGGAAGGCGCGCGTATCGAGCGGACGGCAGCGTGATCTGGGATCTGCGCACCGGCGCGAACCAGCTCACGACCGGCTACCACGCGGTCGGCGACTTCGACGGCGACGGCTTGCCCGAGGTGGTGATCATCTCGTCGAGCGCGCCGCACGCGATGTCGATCATTCATTACGACCCGGCGAGCGACGGCGGCGCGAAGGTGATCCGCAAGAACGTCGACATCAACAACGGCACGTCGACCAAGGTCTACTGCAACGCGGCGAGCGAGTACGGCGGCGGCCCGCCCACGGTCGCGGACTTCAACGGCGACGGCACGCCCGACATCGGCGCGGCGGGCGCGGTCGGCTACGTCGTGTTCGACGGCAAGAAGCTCATGGATCCGAACGTGCCGGACGCGATGACGACGCTCTGGTTCAAGACGACGCACGACTGCTCGTCGGCGGTCACGGGCAGCGCGGTCTTCGACTTCAACGGCGACGGGAAGGCCGAGGCGGTCTACTCGGACGAGTACCACCTCTGGATGTACGACGGTCAGACCGGCGACAACCTGTTGTTCGCGGACGACGGCGTGAACCCGTTCTGCAACACGACGGGCACGCTGTGGGAGTACCCGGTGGTCGCGGACGTCGACAACGACGGGCAGGCCGACATCGTGGTCGCGTCGAACGCGTACAGCAGCATCACGTGCCCCGAGGCTGGATCGAAGCAGTCGGGCATCCGCGTGTTCGGCAGCAAGAGCGGCTCTTGGGTGCGCACGCGGCGCGTGTGGAACGAGCACACGTACCACATCACCAACATCGGCGAGGACGGTCAGGTCCCGGTGATGGAGTCGCCGAACTGGACCGTGCCCGGCCTCAACGACTACCGCCAGAACCGCCAGCCGGAGGGCGAATTCTCGGCGCCGGACGCGGTGGTGAGCGTCGCGCCGAAGTGCTTCGGCGACTACGGGATCGTGGCGACGGTGCGCAACCTCGGCTCGGCGTCGCTGCCCGCGGGCGTGCCGGTCGGCTTCTATTCCGGCGCGATGCCCGGCACGAAGCTCGGCGACGGCGCGACGAAGAAGACGCTGTACCCGGCGGAGGCGGAGGCGGTGACGCTGCTCTTGCCGAACGCGCCGGCGGGCGTGCTGGACGGCAGCGAGCCGGTGTTCGCGATCGTCGACGACGGCGCGATGGCGCACAACTGGCACGAGTGCCGCACGGACAACAACACGTCGGACCCGAAGAGCGGAAAGTGCGACGAGCCGCAGTGACGCGCGAACCCTTTCAGGAAGCGGCGGCTCTCACAGGTAGAACGAAGGGAAACGGGTGATCGCGATGTGCAGCAGGGTGACGTGCTCGAAATGTGGAAAGCCGACGTTCGCGGGTTGCGGCATGCACGAGGAGCAGGTGCTCGC
Source organism: Polyangiaceae bacterium (assembly GCA_046351455.1). Taxonomy (GTDB): domain Bacteria; phylum Myxococcota_A; class Polyangia; order Polyangiales; family Polyangiaceae; genus JADJRH01. The sequence goes on along the minus strand of JAXLYM010000019.1, from coordinate 140,734 downwards.
GGGCGTCCCGAAGGACAAGCGATGCACGTGCCGACAGGACGCCGTCGCCGCCGCGAAGAAGCAAGAGGCGCAGCCGACGTCCACGAAGAAGCCGGAAGCTTCCTTCTGGAAGCGCTGGTGACCTCGCACTGCTGATGTTTTTTTCGGGGGGCGCGCACGGCCTTTTGGTCCGAGTGTCGCGCCCCGTCCCGCGCTGGCCGCCACTGGGAGGCCGGAGTCCGCTCAGCGGAGGCGGAGCGGAGTCTGCTCCGCGGAGTCCGTAGCTGAGTGGGCGCAGGCCTCGACGTTGTGTCTCAGTAGGCGTCAGCAAAAGAGCGCCCGATCCCTCGATCGGGCGCTTTCGTTTTGTCCGTGGTCACGGCGCGGAGGAGCCGTCTCAGAAAATCGAGACAGCCTCATTGGCCTTGCATCAGCGACGTTCCGGATGCTGGAGACGCTCCCCTCCCATCGCGAACCATCGTGAGCGATTTGGGAGGGGCGGCGCACGCGCAGCGAAGCGAAGCGAGCATGCGCCGGGGGTGGGCAACAGATTGGAAGGAGTCGCACCAGGCCGAGGAAGGCTGCAGACGCTCCAGCCAGGCGTAACGAAGCGTCACGCCCTCACGAAGCTACGAGTTGATTGGATGGGGGTCCCGCCGTCAGGCGGGAAGGGGGCTCGCCCCCTTCCCACGTGAGGAGAACGCTCAGCCCGTGGCCGCCGGCTTCGGGGCGCCGAAGATGCTCGCGGCGCGGCGCTTCTCTTTCGCGGCGCGCTCACGATCCGCGTACGTCGGGATGACCACGCGGTCCTTCACCACCAGGTCGCGGCCCATCATGACCGCGTCGATGTCCTCGGCGTCGAGCGTCTCCCGCTCGAGCAGCGCGACGGCGAGCTTCTCCAGGATCTCACGCTTGTCCGTGAGCATCTGCTTGGCCTGCTCGTGCGCGTCGAGGATGAATTTACGGACCTCGTCGTCGATCTGCTTCGCGACCGTCTCGGAGTAGTCGCGCGAACGGCTCGCGAAGTCGCGACCCAGGAACACGCTCTCCTCCTCGGCGGCGTACGAGATCGGGCCGACGATGTCGCTCATGCCGAACTCGGTCACCATGCGGCGCGCCAGGTTCGACGCCTGCTTGATGTCGTTGCCCGCGCCCGTCGTGAACTCGCCGAACACGATCTCCTCCGCGACGCGGCCGCCCATGAGCACCGCGAGCCGCGCCTTCGCAAAATCGCGCGACATGCTGAGGCGATCTTCCTTCGGGAGCTGCTGCGTCAGGCCGAGCGCCGGACCGCGCGGGATGATCGTGACCTTGTGCACCGGATCCGTCTTCGTCTCCAGGAGCTTGGCGACGAGGGCGTGGCCGGCCTCGTGGTACGCGGTCGTCTTCTTCTCGTGATCGCTGATCACCATGCTGCGGCGCTCGGTGCCCATCAGCACCTTGTCCTTGGCCATCTCGAAGTCGACCATCGTCACGATGTCCTTGTCCTGCCGAGCGGCGAGGAGCGAGGCCTCGTTCACGAGGTTCTCCAGATCCGCGCCGACGAAGCCGGGCGTGCCGCGCGCGATGACCTCGAGATCGACGTCGCTGCTGAGCGGCACCTTCTTCGTGTGCACCTTGAGGATGCCCTCGCGGCCGCGCACGTCGGGCCGGCTCACCACGATGCGCCGGTCGAAGCGACCGGGGCGGAGGATCGCCGGATCGAGCACGTCGGGACGGTTCGTCGCCGCGATGATGATCACGCCCTCGTTCGACTCGAAGCCGTCCATCTCCACGAGGAGCTGGTTCAGCGTCTGCTCGCGCTCGTCGTGACCGCCGCCGAGACCGGCGCCGCGGTGACGACCGACCGCGTCGATCTCGTCGATGAAGATGATGCACGGCGCGTGCTTCTTGCCCTGCTCGAAGAGGTCGCGCACGCGGCTCGCGCCGACGCCCACGAACATCTCCACGAAATCGGAGCCGGAGATCGAGAAGAACGGCACGCCGGCCTCACCCGCGATCGCCTTCGCGAGCAGCGTCTTGCCGGTGCCGGGCGGGCCCATCATGAGCACGCCCTTCGGGATGCGGCCGCCGAGCTTCTGGAACTTCTTCGGGTCCTTGAGGAAGGCGATGATCTCTTCGATCTCGTCCTTCGCCTCGTCGATGCCGGCGACGTCCTGGAACGTCACCTTGTTCTGCGACTCGCTGAGCAGCTTCGCGCGGCTCTTGCCGAAGCTCATCGCCTTGCCGCCGCCCGCTTGGAGCTGCCGCATGAAGAGGTAGAACATGCCGAGCAGGAAGATCATCGGGAGGATCGTCACCGCGGCGCTCGGCCAGAACGACGACGAGTCTTCCTTCTCGAAGGTGATCGCGACGTCGTGATCGCGGAGGAACTTCTCGTCCGCCTCGACCGGTCCGTACGTGATCTTCTTCGTCTTCGCGTTGCTCTTCGGGTCCTTGACCCAGAAGGTGTACTCGCGGTCCTTGATCTGGACCGACTCCACGTAGGGGCTCGTCTGCTTGTTCGCGGACACGAGCGCCGTGAAGTCGCTGTACGGGACCTGCGTGGCAGGCGTGCGATCCGGCTGCAAAAACTGCCAGATCGCGAGGAACATCGTGATGAGGAGGACCCAGAGGAGCAGCGTTTTATGGGATTGCTTCACAATCACCCCTGGCAGCAGACAGGTTCTCGAAAGGCGGTTCTGCTGCGGAAAGCCCCGGGAAGGGGCGGGCTTTTGGCATGGTACGCGATCGGGATGAGCGGCGCCACACGCGGACCCCCGAAAACCCTGCACGAAATCGCGCCCGTTTCAGCGCGGCCGCGCGCGGCGTGTCGATCGGCGGGCGACGTCGCCGGTCGATCCGTCGCCCCGCCGCCGCGTGAGCCCGCGCGATCCTCTTGAAAATGGCTGGATCGCGAGGGAATCGTGCGTCATCTCGGTGGCCGGCGAGCCGCGGTGGCGGCCTCCGAGCCCGCCTCTCCGATAAGGACCGCGCGCTCGTCTGAAAAGCCCACCACCACGTCGCGGCCCCCGGAAAGGCGGAGTTTTACGTCGCGTTCACACTTCTTTGCACGCGCCACGGCGAGCCGCTGCGCCCGCCCGAGGCCGGGCACCGGCGGCTCCGCGTCGTCCGGCGCGGCCAGCATGTCGGCGAGCGCGCACAGGTGATCGACGATCGCGGGCGACATGTCGACGAGGAGCGGGAGGAGCTCGCGCCGCACGCGCACGCGGAGGAACCGAGGATCCGCGTTCGAGGGATCCTGCGCCGCCGCGATGTGGTGCCGCGCGAGGTGCGCCGCGACGTCCACCCGCCGCGCGCGGAAGAGCGGGCGGATCAAGGTGATCGAGGCCGCGTTCGAGCGCGCGTCGTCGTGGCTCGTCGGGAACGGCGCGGCCGGCGGCAACGCCGCGAGGCCCGAAGGCCCCGCGCCGCGCAGCAGCCGGAGCAGCACCGTCTCGGCGCGATCGTCCGCGGTGTGTCCCGTCGCGATGCGCTTCGCTCCGATGCGCCGAGCCACGTCGCGCAGCGCGCCGAGCCGAGCCTCCCGCGCGCGCGCTTGCAGGTTGCCGCCCGGAGCCACGTGGACGCGCGTGACGCCGAACGGGACGCCCAGCGAAGCCGCCACGCGCTCGGCGATGGCGAGCTCCTCCGCGGCCGCGGCGCGCAGCCCGTGATCCACGCCGTGCGCCGCCACCTCGAACCGGAGCTTCTGGCGCAGCCGACCGAGCACGTGGAGCAGCGCGGTGGAGTCCGGTCCGCCCGAGCACGCGCACAGCACCACGTCGCCGCGATCGACGAGCGCCTCGTCCTGGATCGCGCGCTCGGCGAGGCGCATCAACGACGGCGGGTGCGAGCGACCGGGTCGGCGCGCGATCTCCGCGTCCCCGTCGCGCCCCGCGGCGCCCGCGCGATCGTCCGCCGTCGTCAACGCAGCTCGAACGCCTTGCAGAAGATGAGCTCGCGGCGGCCCTCGATCTGCGGATCCAGGTGCGGCTCCGGCGGGAAGCCGAGCGAGCAGGCGCGCGCCTCGTCGTCGAACGAGGCGCAGTCGGGGCACGCGAACCGCAGCTCGAAGCGCCGCGCCTCTTCGCGGAGGCGATCGTCGACGACGTGGATCACCCGCGCTCCTTCACGTCCCGAGCGGCCGCCGTCGCGCGATCGATCCACGCTGCCTCGCCTTCGGTCACCGGCGGATCGCGCTCGATCGAGGTCGTGAGGGGGCGCGCTCGGGTGGCCGCGCCGCTGCCGTCGCGAGCCACGCGGAGCCACGCGGAGGTGATCGCGCCGGCCTTCCCTCGCGTCCCCGCGAAGAGCGCGAACAGATCCGGCCCGGCGGCGCGTCGAGGCGCGGGCCTCACCGCGAACGGCGCACCGGAGGCGAGCCGCGCCGTGAACCCGGCCACCATGTGATCGACGGGATCGAGCCACGGATCCGGCGCGCCCGGGAGGCCGTCCGCGATCCAGTCCGCGATCGTGCGATCCGCGGGCAGCGGCGCGTCGCCTCGGCGCAGCGCGAGCCCGTCCGACGCGAGCACGCGCGCGACGTCACCGAGCGTGGACGAGCCGGGCGCGTGCACGAGCATCGACGAGCGATCGAGCGTGACGGTCAGCGCCGGCTCCACGCGCGTGCGCGGGGCCGTCCCCGGGCGCGGCAGGAGGTTGCCGGGGTTCAGGATCCCGGCCGGATCGAAGGCGTTTCGCAGCGCGTGCACGACCTCGACGCCGAGGCCGATCTCGGCGCCGAGCGCGGGCGCCTTGCTGCGGCCCACGCCGTGGTGGTGCGACAGCGTGCCTCCGGAGGCGAGCGCCGCGTCGAGCGCGGCGCGCCAGGCGGCGTCGTACGCGGCCTCCTGCGCCGCGGCGTCACGGCCGCCGCCCGCGAACGTGAAGTAGATGCTGCAGCCGTCCGGGTACGCGTGCGACAGGTGCGCCATCACGAACACGTGCCGCCCGAGCGCCTCGCGCACGTTGCGGAAGAGATCGCCGAGCCGTGACCACGGCGCGGCGACCTCCATCGTGTCGACGAAGGCGCCCGCCATGAACATCGGGGCCTGGCGGTAGCTCACGGCGTAGCGATGCTCGAGCCAGTGCCGCGCCGGTCCCTCGCCGAGCGGCTTGCCGCCGTACCCGCGCCCCAGCGAGAGCGCGTGCGCGAGGTCCTCGTTCACCTCGCCGTTCGGACCTTCGAAGATGAGCACGAGCATCGCTCCGCCGAGCGCGCGCGAGCCGACGAGGTCGAGCAGATCGTTCATCGCGCGCGGCGCCTTGAGGATGTTGCGCAGCGCGATCGCTCCGGCGCCGGGGCCCGTCTTCTTCTCGCGTGCGCGCGGCGCGTCGTGGTCGTGACGCGCCGCCTTCGCCGCGCCCCGTCGCGCCATGAAGGAGTCGAACGGATCGTAGAGGCGCGCCACCGCGGGCCGCAGCCCCGCCTGGAACATCGCGCGCATCGCCTCCCACCCGGCCTCGATCGTGTCGAACGAGAGCGAGCCGAACGAGCGCGCCGCGGGCGCCGGGTGGAGCCGCAGACGCGCCGAGGTCACGACCGCGAGCACGCCCTCGCTCCCGACGACGAGCGGCACCAGATCCGGGCCGTTCGAGCGCCTGCGCAGCGTCACCACGTCGCCGGTGCCGGTGACGCACTCCAGCGACGCCACCATGTCTTCGATCTTCCCGTAGCGTCCCGAGCACTGCCCCGCGCTCCGAGCGGCGACCCAGCCGCCGACCGTCGAGCACAGGATCGATGAGGGAAAATGCCCCAGCGTGAAGCCCGCGGTCTGGAGATCTTCTTCGAGCCGGATCCCGAGCGCGCCGGCCTCCACGTCGAGGCTCGGCGCTTTGTCGAGCGAGCGCCACGCGGACATCCGCTTGAGATCCAGGACGACGGTGCGCGGGTCCGGCAGCACGCCGCCGCACACGCCGGAGCCCGCGCCGTACGGCACGAGCGGCACGCCCTCGGACGCGCAGAAGCGCACGACGGACGCGACCTCTTCGGTGGTGGTCGGCCACGTCACGAGCGCGGGCCGGTGCTCCGCGATGCGCCCGTCGCGCACCGCGATGTGGTGGCGCGGCCAGAGATCGCGCGCGTACGCCACCTGATCCACCGGCGCGTCCGATTTGCGGATCGCGGGGAGCGCCTTTTCAGCAGAGGTTGCGAGGTTCATGAGGCTGGCGATCCCCCGGTGAAACGAAGCGTCAGTCCGCGCGCTCCGCGAGGATGATGATGCGCGGCGACTCGGATCCGAAGAAGACGCCCGGGTGCGCGGGGTGCCCGGTCACCTGCACCACGCGGAACCCGACGTCGTGCATCATCTTGCCGAGCTCGTGCAGGTTGTACACGCGGATCGAGTAGTCGACCTCCCGCGTGCGCCCGTCCTCGAACATCACCGTGCGCTTCACCTTGAGGCGGCTCGTGAAGAAGTCGACGTGCATCTCATCCATGCACACGCACCCGTCGCCCTCGAACCACACGAGGCTCGGCTGGCGCGGCGCGATGAAGTCGCGGTTGATGAGATCGATGAGGAGCATCCCGCCGTGGCGAAGGGCGCGGTGCGTGCGCGCGAGGACCTCCAGGTTCTTCTCTTCGTCGAAGTAACCGAAGCTCGTCGACCAGCAGTAGATGCCGTCGAACATCTCCTCGAAGGCCATCTCGCGCATGTCGCCTTGGAGGAAGTTGAGCTTCTGTCCGCGCTCCTGCGCCTCGTCGGACGCGCGCGCGAGCATCGCGAGCGACAGATCGAACCCGACGACGCTGTACCCGCGGCTCGCGAGCTCCACCGCGTGCGCTCCGGTGCCGCACGCGAGATCGAGCACCACGGCGCCCTTCTCCACGCCGAGGCTCTCCTCGATGAAGTTCACCTCGCGCTGCACGTACGACGGCTTCGGCTGGTCCATCGTGCGGATGAAGTCTTCGGAGAAGATCTCCTCCCACCACGGGCGCTTCTTGGTCTCGGGCTTCGCGGTCGGCGGCGCGGGCTTGGAGGCGGGCGCGGTCGGCTTGGAGGCGGGCGCGGCGCTCGTCGGAGGCTGCGGCGGCGTCGCGGGCGAGGACGGCGGCCCTTCGCGACGCGGCGGCGGAGGCGGGCGCTTCGGCTGCTCCACCTCGATCTCGACGATGGGGATCTCTTCGGTCGTCGAGAGCTTCTCGGCCTCGTCCTCGTCGGCCTCTTCGAACTCGTCGAGCGACTCCTCGTCGGACTTCTTCGCGATGAGGGCTTCGATCGAGGGACCGCTGTCGCGTTCGGGCTCGATCTCTTCGAGCGGCTCGATCTCCTCTCCGGTGTGCTCGGCGGGCGCGGCCTCCGCGGAGCCCGCTTCGGCGGGCGCTGCTGTGCGCTCGGTGGCGGGCCCGGAGATCGTGCCCGCTTCGGCGGACGGCGGAGCAGGGGAGGGGACGGCGGCCTGCGGAGGTGTCGCGTTGGCGGGCGGCGGCTGCGAGACGACCGGAGGCGGCGGCTCCGGCGGCGTCGAACGGAGCGGCGAAGGCGCCGAGGGCATCGTGCTCTCGAAATTGACGACCGGCGCGCTCGCCGCGGTGGCCGCGGAACGAGCCGCCGCGATCGGCGACGGAGCGGCAGGCTGTGTCGTCTCCACCTCAGCGCGCGTCGGCTCGGCGACCGGCGGCGCAGCGGGAGCTTGTTGCGCCGCAGGTTGCGCGACCGCAGGCTGCGCGACCGGCGTCGCGATGACCGGCTCCGAGTCGCCGACCGCGATGATCATCATCGGCCGGATGATCGCGATGCTGTCGTCGGTCACGATCGGCGCGCGCTCGGGCGCGGGCGGAGCCTGAGGCGCAGGCGTCGGCGCGGCTTGCTGCGCGGTGGGCGTCACGATCGGCGCGCTGCCGGAAGAGGGCGGCGCGAGCACCGCCGGCATCGGCATCGACGCAGGGCTCGAGGCCGTCTCCGCGGCCGGCGCCACGGCAGGCGGAGCGGGCGTCGTCGTGGGCACCGCGTCGTCCGGGATCTTGAGCGTGCGCCTCGATCGACGGCGCGACGCGTTCGTGCCGCTGCTGGAGTCGCGGGTCGTCCCGGTCGCGAGCGGCGTGTCGATGTCCGGAATCGGAGGAGGGCCGTCGCCGATGCTCGTTGCGTCGGGCGCTGCAGCAGCGGGCGGCGGCCCCGAAGAAGCAGCGCGCGGCCGCGGAGGAGCAGGCGGCGCCGAGAGCGGTCCGCGCGAGCTCGACGCCGGCCCGGCGGCTTGGAGCGGCGTGAACCCGAGCTTGTCCGACGAGCCGCTCTCCGCGCCTTGCGCAGACGAAGCGGGGCGTTGCGCGAACCCGATCGCCGAGTCGAGCGCGTCCAGCGAGGGCGGCGCGTCCGCGGACGGCGACAGCGTCGGCACGTCTTCGAGCGGCGGCGCGGCCGCGCCCTGAAGCGTAGAGGTCCGTTTCCGTGGAGGCGGCGGCCGGCTCGACACGGGCACCCCACCGAGCGCTGCGCCGAGCTCCAAGCCGCCTGCCGGCGAGCCGTCACCCACGAGCGCGCTCCCGTCGTTACCTTGGCCTTCGCTGCTCATCGCGCACCGTCCGGGCAGAAGGGTTGACCGACGCGCACGGCGCCGAACGGCAACGAGAAGGCGGGGAAGGCTCCGGGCTCGACGAAGACGACCGCCGTCGAGCCGAGGTGGAAGATCCCGATCTCGTCGCCGCGCGAAAGCCGAAGCTCCGGGCTCAGTGTGTGCGTGCCCATCGGCACGTCGCGCGCCTCGATCCCGCTGACCGACACGCGCCCGACGATCATCGCGCTGACCATCACCACGGTGACGCGGCCGTGCGCCTCGGTGTCGATGAGGATCGCCACTCGTCGGTTGCGCGCGAAGAGCTGCGGGATGTGCCTCTCGCCGATCGAGTTCACCGGGTAGTAGTCGCCCGGCATCGATCGCACCGTTCGCACGACGCCCGCGACGGGCGTGTGGACGCGGTGGTAGTCGCGCGGCGACAAGTAGACGACCGCGAACTGACCGCCGTCGTAGCGGCGCGCGTCCTCCGCGTCCCCGAGGAGATCCGCCGCCGTGTACGGCTTGCCTTTCACGAGGATTCGCCCGCCCGGCTGCACCGGACCGAGCGCCTCGATCCGCCCGTCCGCTGGGCTCACGAAGGCGTCCGGCGACTCGCAAGGAGGCCTCGCGCCTTCGCGCAGCGCTCGCGTGAAGAAGGCGTCGAAGCTCGTGAACGCGCCCTCCCGAGGAGCGGCCTCTTCGAGGTCGACTTTGTAGGCGCGCGAGTAGAGGCCCACGACCGCAGCGGAGATCGAGGCGGGCAGCTCGGCATCGACGAGACGGCCGACCGCGCGCGTGATGCTCGCTCGCGGAAGGACGCGCAGGAGCTGCGCGGCAGCGTACGTGGCGACGTTCATCAGATTTGCCGGAGAAAAGAGGATGAGCTGCGAATGCTAGGCCTTCGGATTCGGGGCGGTCAACGTGAGCATCACCCGATCCGGATTTTCTTTTTTAGCGCCGCCAGCTCGTCATCGATCTCGGGGGCGGCGGCCTTGTCTCCCGAGGCCCCGCTGGAACGGCCTTCGAGCTGCGCGAACTTCGACTCCAGCTCGTCGGCCTCCATCCGGCCGTCCCGGAGGGCGTCATCGACCTCTCGGTGAGCGGCGACCTCGGCCACCTGCCCGTCGATCTGATCTTCCATCCGACGAAACTCGGCGAACGCGCTCCCGGGAGCCTTCGCCCCGAGGCCCTCGGCCCCGCCGCCGGCGCGCGCCTGCTTCACCTGCGCGGCGATGGTGCCCTTCTTGACCTCGAGCTCCTTCTGCTTCGTCTCCATCCGCTCGAGCTCGCTCTTCATCGTGAGCACCGTCGAGCGCTGCTCGGCGCGGAGCGCTTCGGCGCGGTCTCGCTCGGTCACGACGCGCTTCTTCTGGACGAGCGCTTCGCGGGCGAGCTTCTCGTCGTTGGCCTTCAGCGCGAGCTCGGCGCGCCGCTCCCACTTCTCGACGTCCGCGTCCAGATCCTCGACCTTCTTGCGGAGCACCTTCTCGGCCGCGACCCCCTCCACCAGCTCTTTGCGAGCGGCGCGGATCTGCTCCTTCATCTCCTCGACGATGAGGTCGATGTTCTTTTTGGGATCTTCCGCCTTGTCGAGGAGCGCGTTGACGTTGCTCGAAATGACCTTGCCCATCCGGTCGAAGATGCCCATGCGCCGTAGGGTGCCTCGCTCGCCGCACGCTGTAAAGCGCGCGGCGTCCACGATCTGCGCGACCGCTGGCTGCCCGAGATCGAGCCGGTGACGATGATGAGGAGGGAGAGGGGAGACGGAGGGCCGGCTTACTGGACGGCCGCGACGAGCTTCGCGCTCGTGTCGTCGTCGAGGTCGGTCGCGAGCGCGTAGCCGACGCCGCCGCGCTGAGTGGCCGCGAACGAGTAACCGCGGACGTTGCCGACGTACACGGGCTGCTGCCGCACGACGCGCTGCTGGAGCCGCGTCTGCTGGAGCGGGACGGTCTGCGCGTCGAACACGTACATCGTGACGCGGTGGTTGCCCGCCATCGTGTAGAGCAGCAGCGCCGCTCGCTTGCCGCGGACCGCCTGCACGCGCGCCCCGTCGTACCGCACGTTGAGCGGCTGGAAGCTCGGCAGCGCAGGCCTCCGAACCGGGACGCCGACGAACGGATCGAAGCGCGGGAGCTCCTCCGGGTTCGTCGTCTCCGGCGGGAGCGGGCTCGCGTGCATGTCGACGAGGTCGTCCACGAAATCGTCGAAGTTCATCGACAGGAGACCGGCGCGGGGCCCGGCGCTCGGGCCAGGCTCGTCCGTCGTCTTCGCCATGCGCGACATGCCGACCGCGAACACGACGCCTGCGGCCGCGGCGAGCGCCATCACGTGACGCAGCGGGATCAGCTTCGCCTCACGCGACGGCGCGCGCGGGACGGAGCTCACGCGGTCGGCGCTCGGAGGGCGCGACGCCTCTGCGGCGATGAGCGCGGCCATGCGATCGTGGAGCGCGCTCGGCGCCTTCGCGGCGCTCGTGCGACGCAGGCTGAGCCGCACCGCGCGGTGCTGCTCCACCTGCTCGAAGCACTCGGCGCATTTCACGAGGTGCGCTTCGATCTCGGCGGTGTGATCGACCGACAGCTCTCCGTCGACGTACGCGTGGAGCGCGCGCGCATAGAGGACGCAGTCGGTGGGGGCCTTGAGGGCGCTCACGCGACACCTCGCTTCCGGCGGCGGTACTCGGCCAAGTTCACGGGCTCTTCTTGCGCTCGCTTCGAGGGCTCGGCCGCGACGATGCCCATCGCCTCCGCGTGCTCGCGCAGCGCCTTCTGCAGGAGCTTGCGACCTCGATGGAGGCGCGACATCACGGTGCCGATCGGGCAATTCATCGCGTCCGCGATCTCTTTGTAGGACAGCTCTTCGACGTCCGATAGCACGACGGCGAGGCGGAACTCGTCGGGCAGCGCGTCGAGCGCTCGCTGCACCTCCGCCTCGACCAACGGCGTGAGAGCTTGCGTCTCGGGATCGCGCATCGCACGCATCGTGGTCGCGCTCACCCATCCGTCGGTGAGAGAGTCGGCGTCGGGACCGTCGAAGATCTCTCGCTCGAGACCGCCGCGCCGGTACCGATTGATGAAGGTGTTGGTCATGATGCGCAGGAGCCAGGCCTTCATGTTGGTGCCCGGCTCGAACTGATCGCGGGCGCGCATGGCCTTCACGATCGTGTCTTGCACCAGATCTTCTGCCTCCGTGGTGCTCCGGGTCATCCGGCAGGAGACGGCGTACATCGTGTCGAGGTGACCCAGGAGCTGCACCTCGAACGAGCTCTCCGCGCTGGGGGAGCCCGTCGTGGCGGCGAGATCCTGCGCGACGCTCGCGGGCTTCTTGCTGAAGAAGAACGGCATGTCGATCGCCGGAACAGGAGGAGATAGGCGCCTATTCCTGGCCGGCGATTATTCCTTAGCGCCGTCGGTGCCCTTTGCACCTTCCAGGGCGGCGAGCTTGGCTTCGAGAGCCTCGACGCGCTGCGTAAGGCTCTTCACCTCGGCCTGGAGATCCGTGGCGCCGGGGAGGATGGCGCGGATCCGCTCGTCGATCGCGTGCTGCCACTGATCCAGCGTCTGCCGCGAGGACTCGAGCATCTCGGAGAAGCGGTTCTTCGGCTTATCGCCCATGTCGGCCACCGGCGGAGGCGGCGGGGGAGGCGGCGGCGGCGGCGGTTCCGGCTCCGGAGGCGGCGTGGGCGGCGCGGCCTCTCCTTCTTCGGCTTCGGGGGTTCCGGGAAGGATCCGGCCGAGCGGGCTCTCCCGGAGCTGCGTCAAGAGGCGGCTCCCGCGCTCCTGGATGACATCGCGCAAGGTTCCGAGCGGGACGCTTCGTGGTTGACTCTTGACGTCCTCGGAGATGATGAGCGCGAGCGTCACCTCCGTCTTGTCCTCCTTCGTCGCGTTGTCGATGATCTGTACGTCCTCGCCCGCGCGCACCATGGCGCCGATCTGCTGGAGCGTGACGTAGCGGCTGTCTTTCGTATCGTAGAGCTTGCGGTTCGAGTAGCGCTTGATAACGCGCCGCGGCTTGTCAACCGATCCCGCTGTTTCTTTGGCCGTTTCCATGATGACGACGTGCGCCTTGTTCGACTGCCAGGGAGCCTCGGGCCCGTGCCCGTCGGCTCACGTGGGGTGCCAGGACCGCGCAAGATCGCGGTTCTCGGATTGGACCACCGCCCGGGGGCGCCGCGCAAGGGACGGCCTCTTCTCATGTTGAGACTGGAGAGCGTTGACGCACGTTATTCCGATGGAACTACGGCGCTTTCCGGGATCTCCTTGGGCGTCGAGCCGGGGCGGATCTGCGCCGTCCTCGGGCCGAACGGGGCGGGGAAGTCGACGCTCGTGAAGATCCTCTCCGGCGCGCTTCGACCGGCGCGCGGGAAGGTGACGCTGTTCGGTGAGGACCTCGCGACGCTCGATCGACGTGCGCTCGCGCAGCGGATCGCGGTCGTGCCGCAGGCGGTGGAGGTCGCGCTCGGCTTCACGGTGCAGCAGGTCGTCGCGATGGGGCGCGCGCCTCATCAGGGGGCGTGGATGCGGTCCTCCGACGAAGACGACGCCGTCGTGCAGCGCGCGATCGAGGCTTGTGATCTGGCGCACCTGTCGGAGCGTCCGGTGACGCACCTCTCCGGCGGGGAGCAGAAGCGCGTCGCGATCGCGCGGGCCCTCGCTCAGAGCGCGCGGGCCCTCGTGCTCGACGAGGCGGCCTCCCACCTCGACATCCGCCACGCGATCGAGCTGCACGAGGTGGTGTGCCGGGAGGTCGCGGAGCGGCAGCTCGTGTGCGTCGTCGTCCTCCACGATCTGAACGCGGCGGCGCGCTACGCCGATCAGGTCGCGCTGCTGAAGCTCGGGCGCCTCGTCGCGTGCGGCACGATCGAAGAGGTGATGACGTACCGTCGCCTGAAGGAAGTGTTCGAGGCCGAGCTTTACGTCGGCGTCAACGAGCTCGACAACAAGCGTTATTTCTTGCCGGTTCGACCGGCGCGGTGAGCCGCGGCCCCTCCGCGAAAACGCGCGGATTCAGGCGAGCCTCGGGGCGGCGTACCGGGGGGCGGTCGGCGCAAACGGGAAGCTCGCGCAATTCCTTCGCACGGGTCTTGCCCTCCCAGGTTTTCCGGGATCTCGACGGGCTCAGCGTCTGGATCTATAAGCGGGCCCCCCATGCGCGAAAGTCTGCGCGACCGCCGCCCCCGAACCTCCACCCCGGGTGATCGTGAGCTCCGCTCCGCCGCCCGCTCTGCAAGCTGCGCTCGGCAGCCGCTGCTGCGCACGTTCGCCGGCGCCGCGCTGGTGTGCCTGCTCGCGGCGCTCTCGGTGCTCGGCTGCGCCCGCAAGGACGCCGGGCCCGAGCTGCTGCAGGTCATCGACGTGCAGCCGCGCGACGTCGACGTCGGCGACCGCATCGAGGTCATCGGGATCAACATGCCCTCGGGCGACGGGCGCGAGGCTCAGGTGGAGTTCCACGGTGAGCTGCGCCGGCCCGGTCAGGCTCCGCTCGTCGATCAGCTCGTGCAGATCGATCACGCGAAGGTGAGCGGCGACAAGGTGTCGATGGTCTTCACCGAAGGCCTGCAGACGGCGTTCTGCGGCCGCGGCGACGACGCTCTCCACACCACGTTCGTCGGCGATGTGGTCGTGACGCTGCCCTCGGGCGCCGCGGACAACACGCCGGTCACGGGCACGGTCAAGGGCATCACGGTCGACTTCCGCCCGCCTTCGCCGCGCCGCGCGGTGCTCGAGGCGCGCAACAAGGAAGGCCAGCGCACGCTGGAGTTCATCGGCATCGCCGTCTCGCCGGACTCGCCCGCTTCGGGCGGCCTCAAGGTCGAGAAGGTGCGCCCCGCCAGCCCGGCCGATCGGCGCGGCGTGCTCGCCGGTGACCTCATCACGAGCTTCCAGGGCATCAAGGTCCTCAACGTCGGCGACATGGCGGCGAACGGCTTCTCGGAGACGCCGCAGCTCGTCGTGCAGCGCGGCGCGCAGGAGATGCCCGCGGTCCAGATCGACATGAAGGGCTTCGAGGGCGCGCCTCCGGTGGATCTGCTCGGGGCCGGCATCGTCCTCGGCATCGCCGCGGCGATCATCCTGCTCTTCATGGCGCCGACCGCCGGCTTCATCACCTGGGTCGAGCGCCGCGTCGCGGGCCGCATGCAGTCGCGCATCGGGCCGAACCGCGCAGGTCCGCAGGGCGCGCTGGTGTGGCTCGCCGACGGCGTGAAGTCGATCCTCAAGGAGGACATCATCCCGACGGAGAGCGATCAGTGGCTCTTCCGCCTCGCGCCGTACCTCGTGTTCATGGGCGTGTCGGCGACCTTCGTCGTGATGCCGTTCGGACAGAAGCTCATCGCGGCCGATCTCGACATCGGCATCCTCTTCGTGATCGCGGTCACCTCGCTCGTGACCATCGGCCTCATGACGGGCGGCTGGGCGTCGAACAACAAGTGGTCGCTGCTCGGCGGCATCCGCTCCGCGGCGCAGATCATCAGCTACGAGATCCCGGGCGCGGTCGCGATCGTGTGCCTCGTGATGATGACGGGCTCGCTCCGGCTGCAGGACATCATCGGCGCGCAGGGCGGCACCGGGAACCACGTGCTCGATGTCGGCGGGTGGCCCTGGTACTGGTACGTGTTCCGCAACCCGATCACGTTCGGCCTGTTCTTCCTGTACTTCACGACGGCCCTCGCCGAAGGCAACCGCGGTCCGTTCGACCTCCCCGAGGCCGAGAGCGAGCTCGTCGCCGGCTACTCCACCGAGTACTCCGGCATGCGGTACCTCTTCTTCTTCTTCGCGGAGTGGGCGAACGTCTTCGTGATGTCCGGCATCGCGAGCGCGCTGTTCCTCGGCGGCTGGCAGATCCCCGGCGTGTCCCCCGCGCAGCAGGAGGCGAGCTTCGCGCTGCAGCTCGTCGGCGTGCTGATCTTCCTCGCGAAGAGCTGGTTCCTCATCTTCGTGGTCATCTGGGTCAAGTGGACGCTCCCCCGCGTGCGCATCGATCAGATGATGAACCTCTGCTGGAAGTGGTTCGTGCCGCTCTCGTTCGGCGCGTTCCTCCTCACGGCGGTGTGGATGGTCGCGAGCGTGCCGAAGAGCATCGAGCTCACCATCAGCGTGATCACGTTCGTCGTGTGGGGCGTGATCCTCGTCCACTTCATCCGCCGCGTGCAGCACAACATGCGCGAGTCGCGGATCCCCGTTCACCTCAATCCGTTCGTCTGAACCGCGTCGGCATGGAGGGCGCCCGTCGACGGTGAATCGTCGGGCGCTCGAATGTCCAATCGGGGCGCGGTAAACCGACTATCATCGAGCCACTCGCGTGGAAGCTGCCCCCAGCACCGATCGCTCGTACTGTACGACGTGCGGCTGGCTGTTGCCGGCGGGCGCGCGCGCGACGTGCGCTGCGTGCGGAGGCGACGCCACGCCGCTGCCGCTCGCGGACAACACGCGCGGTTGGAGCCACGAGGACGAGGACGAAGCGTCGCTCACCGCGGCGAAGGAAGCGTGGGCGTTCGGCGATCACGCGCGCGCGATCGGGCTCGCGCTGACGTTCGGCTCGTCGCCGCGGGCGTTCACGTCGCCTCACGGGCCCGGCTGGGTGGCCGCGATCGGCGCGACGCCGATCTTCGCGGTGCATGACGTCGCGTCCGCGGTCGTGACGCTGGAGATCCCGGTGGTACGGCTGCCGCAGACGCGGCGCGTGCCGGCCCTGCGCGCGGCGCTCGAGCTGTGTAACCGCGACGCTTCCACAGCTCGGTTCTGCTTGCGGCTGGATCTGCTGGTCGTGCGGTTCTCCGCGCGGCTCGACATGTTGTCGCCGGGGTCGCTCCGGCGCGCGACGCGCGAGATCGCGGCGCACGCCTCGGAGGCGCAGGAGCAGCTCGTCTCGGCGTACGACGCGCGCCCGGCGATCCCGGAGCAAGGCGTGCTCTCGTCGTGGGACAAGCTGGGCCGCTCGCAGGCGCTCACGGCGCTGGCCCCGGCGTCGCAGGCGGCGCCGTCGTCGTCGGTGTCCGCGCGGCCTTCCGTCCACCCACCGTCGCGACCCGCGCCCGCGAACATGCCGCTCCCTCCGCCTCCGGGGAAGCCGATCACGCTGCGGCTCTCGATCCCGCCGGCGGCGGCGGACGAGACGGACGAGCTGCCCGCGGTGCTCGCGCCCGACTACGTGGAAGAGGCGACCTCGCCTTCGTCCGCGCCCGCTTCGTTCGCGCCGCCGACGCTGCCGCCTCCTTCGCGTCCCGCGCAGGATCCTCCGCCCCCACCGCGGCCATCGATGCTGCCGTCCGCGCTGCCGGCGGTGCCTGCGCTCGGGCTGCGGCCTCCGTTCGCGAGCACGAGCGCGATGCGCGCGGTCGTCCCGCCTCCCGCCGGCATCCCGTCGGCGCAGGCGCTCTCCGCCGCGGACACGATGGAAATCGCGCCGCCCTCGCGCCGCGGCAACCGACCTTCGCCGCCCGAGGCGATGAGCCCCGAGGGCAAGCTGTGCGAGCTGCTCCGTCAGGCGCTCGCGCTCGCGACGGCGCTCTCGTTCGAAGAGAAGCCGCACGCGATGCTGCTCCTCGTGCGCGCCGCCGTGTTCCGCGCGGTGCTGGAGCACAACGAGTCGACGCCGAACGCCGTCTCGTACCTCGTGCGCGCGACGCGCCAGGTCACGCGCGAGATCTGGACCACGCGCCCGGATCCGTCGCGTCAGCAGACGCCGATCCCCGTCGCGGAGCCGGCCCTCGGCGCGCTGGAGACGATCATCGCGTCGCGCGCGCACGTGCCGAAGGAGAAGCCCGCCGCCGTGGAGCCGTGGACGACCGCCGCGCAGGCGAAGGAGAACCTCGCGCGCTTCGTCGTGGAGATCGAGCTGTCGCCGCCGGATCCGACGCTGCGCCACTACCTCGCGCTGGGCGCGCTCTCGGAGCTGATGTGCCGCACGCGCCTCCCCGGTCCGACGGAGCAGCGCCTCCGTGACATCGTGGCGTACGCGCAGCGCGACGGCGCGAAGCCGCAGGTGATCGAGCTCATGATGACGGCCCTCCGAAAGATCGTGTCGGGATGACCGCGAGCCCCGCCATCGCCCCGGTTCGTCGCGCCGTGTGCGCGCTCTCCGCGGGGCCCTTCCGCGCCACGGCGTGGCTCGTCTCGACGAAGGCGCTCTTCGTCACGAGCCACTCCGCGGTCGGCTACCACGTCGACGTCGAGCTGGAGAACGACGCGGGCGAGCGGCGCCCCGGCCGCGTCGTCGCGGTGGACGTGGCGCGCGATCTCGCGTTCGTCTTCGCGACGGACGGCGTCCCGCAGAAGCCGGAGCCGATGGTCGCGCTGCCGCTGCGCGAGACGCCCGCGGTGAAGCTCGGGGAGCCGGTGCTCGCGGTCGCGGCGCTCACGGGGCGCGGCCTCCGCATCTGGCCCGGCGCGATCTGCTCGTCACCGCGGGGCGCATCGCCCGGCGAGCGGTTCGCGCTCGACGTCGACGCCGCCGAGCTGGAGCCGCAGGGCGGCCCCGTCGTCGACGCGGAGGGCCGCGCGATCGCGATCCTCACGCGCGACGTTCGCGGCGATCGTTCGGGGGTGCGCGCGCGCGGGACGGCGCTGCCCGCCGCGGAGCTCCGCGCCGCGCTGCGACCGATCGAGGCGGCCTCGGATCTGCAGCGGCGCTCCCCCATCTACCGTTGCCCCGCGTGCACGTCGCCGTTCGTCCCGGATCTGGACGCGTGCCTCGCGTGCGGCGCGGCGCTTCCTCACCCGTTCGCGGCGGATCTCTCGCGCGCGGCGGCGGATCGCGCCGTCCACGACGCGCTCGCGGGCGCGGGCATCATCGCGAACCGCGTGCGCACGGGGCCGCGCACGTGGCTCCTCCCGCCGCGCTCCACGCCCGGAGGAGACGCGGTCGCCGTGTCCGTGAGCCTCGACGAAGCCGGCACGACCGCGGCGCTCCGCGTGCCCGTCGCGTCGCTCCCGAAGGGCGCGCGGGAGCCGTTCTACCGCCTGCTGCTCACGCTCAACGATCAGTCGACCGGGTCGTTCCGCCTCGCGCTGGACGGCGAGCGCGTGGTGCTCCTGTTCGCGCTGCACGTCTCGGCGCTCCGCGATCAGGACACGTCGCAGACGCTCGCGAGCCTCCTGGAGATGGCGGAGCACTACCGCAAGATCCTGCACGAGGGCTTCGACGCGCCGCCGCTCCACACGCTCGCCGCGCCGCCCGCGTGGTGAGCGATCGAACTTGGCCGCCTGGCGGCCGCGGTGCGATCCTCGTCGCGATGTCGCGCCTTCCCTGGATCCTCGCTGGACTCGGCCTCGCGATCGCCGGGTGCGGCGGCGAGCAAAACTGGACCTCGGACCCGAGCTGGCAAGGCGAAGATCGATCGCGCACGCTCTCGCCCGGCGACGATCAACAGACGCTCGTGCCCGCCGCGACGCCGCTCACCTCGGACGCGCAGACGTGGTTCGGCGTCCGGCACGATCTCGCGATGAGCGCCTCTGCCCCGCGCACGCCGGCCTGCGGCTGCCTCGCGGTCGAGGTCGGAATGCCTGGAAAACAAGCCTTTCAGTGGGACGGTGAGGTGCCCGTGATCGGCGCGGACGCGGTCGTCGTCGCGGTCAGCGCACGCGGCGTCGCGTGCACCGCGGAGGCCGACGAGAGCAAGCGGCGCGCGTCGATCTCCGCGGTGGATCGCGACGGCGACGACGTGCTCATCGAGATCGAAGACCTGCCCGAAGGACGGCCCCTCGCGCTCGGCGCGATCGTCCCGAAGCCCGGCGCGAAGGGCGGCCTCTACATCGTGCCGCGCGACAAGAACGTCCGCTGGGTGCCGCAAGGCGCGGACAAGCGCTGTCTGGTGAAGTCGCCCACGTTGCCCGCCGTCGCTCCTGCAAACGGTTCGGGCGCGCCGTAGCGGATTGCGCGAAAACGCACGCGTACGGCTGCGATCCACGCCCTTCGCGGCGACGCGGCGTCGCTCTCCGATTGGCACCCTTCCTGCTGTGACCCGGGCCCTACTCGGACTACGGTTGGGACCTCGATGAGCAAGGCAATCTACTTCTTCGGTGCAGGACAGGCGGACGGAACGGGCTCGCAAAAGGAGCTCCTCGGAGGCAAGGGCGCCGGGCTCGCGGAGATGACGCGGCTCGGGATCCCCGTGCCGCCTGGATTCACGATCACGACCGAGGTGTGCAACGCCTTCTATTCTGCGGGCGGCGCGCTGACGGAGGAGATCAAGAGCGAGGTGCGCGCCTCGCTGGAGCGGGTGTCCTCGATCGTCGGGACGCGCTTCGGCGACGTGACGGCGCCGCTGCTCGTGTCGGTCCGTTCGGGCGCGCGCGCCTCGATGCCGGGCATGATGGACACGATCCTGAACCTCGGCCTCAACGACGAGATCTGCGAGGGCCTCGGCAAGGCGACGAGCAACCGCAAATTCGCGCTCGACGCGTACCGTCGCTTCATCCTTCTCTACTCCGGCGTCGTGCTGGAGGTGCCGCGCGACAAGTTCGAGCACGCGCTCACGGCCGCGCGCCAGAAGGCGGCGAAGCACCTCGGCCTCGATCCGTCGCGCTTCACGTCGGCGGAGCTCGAGCGCAAGGTCCCCGACTCGAAGCTCGACGAAGAGGCGCTCGTGGAGCTCATCGCGAGCGAGAAGGCGATCGTCCTCAAGGAGACGGGCAAGCCGTTCCCGACGGACCCGATGGATCAGCTCTGGGGCGCGATCGGCGCCGTCTTCAAGAGCTGGCACAACCCGCGCGCGAAGGTGTACCGCGCGATGCACGACATCCCCGAGTCGTGGGGCACCGCGTGCAACGTGCAGGCGATGGTGTTCGGCAACCTCGGCGACGACTCGGGCACGGGCGTGGCGTTCACGCGCGATCCGTCGACGGGCGAGCGCCGCTTCTTCGGCGAGTGGCTCCCGAACGCGCAGGGCGAAGACGTCGTGGCCGGCGTCCGCACGCCGATGCCGATCGCGAAGGGCGCGGGCGACGACGCGAACAGCCTCGAGGTGAAGATGGCCGCCGCGTACCAGGATCTGGTCGGCATCTACACGCGGCTCGAAAAACACTTCCGCGACATGCAGGACATCGAGTTCACCGTGCAGAGCGGCAAGCTCTACATGCTGCAGTGCCGCAACGGAAAGCGCACCGGCAAGGCCGCCGTCCGCATCGCCGTCGAGATGGTGAAGGAGGGCCTCATCTCCGAGCGCGAGGCGATCCTCCGCGTGGATCCGTCCTCGATCGATCAGCTCCTGCACCCGAGCCTCGATCCGAATTCGCCGAAGAAGCTCCTGGCGCGCGGCCTCCCCGCGAGCCCCGGCGCGGCGAGCGGCCACGTCGTCTTCACCGCCGACGAGGCGGAGGCGCTCGCGGGCCGCGGCAAGCCCGTCATCCTCGTCCGCGCGGAGACCTCGCCGGAGGACATCCACGGCATGAAGGCGGCGCGCGGCATCCTCACGGCTCGCGGCGGCATGACGAGCCACGCGGCCGTCGTCGCGCGCGGCATGGGCAAGAGCTGCGTCGCCGGCTGCTCCTCGATCGGCATCCGGTACGACACGAAGGAGATGCAGGTCACCGTGTACGACGCGGAGGGCCACCCGGCCGAGACGGTCGTCGTGAAGGAGAACGACCTCATCACGCTCGACGGCGGCACGGGCAGCGTCTACCTGGGCGCGGTCCCGACGGTCGCGGCGGCGCTCTCCGGTGAGTTCGGCGTGCTGATGGAGTGGGCCGACAAGGTCCGCACGATGCGTGTCCGCGCGAACGCCGACACGCCGCTCGACGCGCGCACCGCTCGCAACTTCGGCGCGGAGGGCATCGGCCTCTGCCGCACGGAGCACATGTTCTTCGACGACGAGCGCATCGCGGCCGTGCGCGAGATGATCCTCGCGGGCGATCTCCCGGCGCGCAAGCACGCGGTGAACAAGCTCCTCCCGTTCCAGAAGGAGGATTTCGTCGGCCTCTTCCGCGAGATGGCGGGCCTCCCCGTCACGATCCGTTTGCTCGATCCGCCGCTGCACGAGTTCCTCCCGCACGAGGAGGATCAGATCGCGGCGCTCGCGAAGACGATGAACGTGAAGCCCGAGACGCTGTCGCGGAAGGTGGAGGAGCTGACGGAGTTCAACCCGATGCTCGGTCACCGCGGCTGTCGCCTCGCGATCACGTACCCCGAGATCTACGAGATGCAGGTGCGCGCGATCCTCGAAGCGGCGTGCGAGGTGGCGGGCCAGGGCATCGAGGTGAAGCCCGAGATCATGATCCCGCTCGCGATGACGCGGCGTGAGCTCATCATCACGAAGGAGCTGACGGAGCGCACGGCGAAGGAGGTCTTCGAGGCCGCGGGCCGCACGGTGGAGTACCACTTCGGCACGATGATCGAGCTGCCGCGCGCGGCGATCGTGGCGGACGAGCTCGCGGATCCGGCGGAGTTCTTCAGCTTCGGCACGAACGACCTCACGCAGACGACGCTCGGCATCTCGCGCGACGACGCGGGCCGCTTCCTCGGCGCGTACGTGGAGTCGAACATCTTCGCGAAGGACCCGTTCCAGACGGTGGACGCGCAGGGCGTGGGCGCGCTCGTGGAGATGGCGAAGGAGCGCGGCCGGAAGACGCGCCCGAACATCAAGCTCGGCGTCTGCGGCGAGCACGGCGGCGACCCGGCCTCGATCGAGTTCTTCGGCAAGGTCGGCCTGAACTACGTCTCTTGCTCCCCGTTCCGCGTCCCGATCGCGCGCCTCGCCGCGGCCCAGGTGGCCCTCAAGCTGAGCGGCGAAAAGACCACCACGACGACGACTTGACGTGACGCCGATGTAAGCCCCGTCGAACGTGCCAGTTCGACGGGGCCTATCGCCCCCAAACCTCTGTGCCCACCCCCGGCCGCGCATTCGCGCGTCCGCCCCTCCCAAATCGCTCTCTTCGTTCGCGAAGGGAGGGGGCCCCTCAAACAATAGAAGTTCTTCTCAGAACGCGAATCGTCCGCGCGTCCACACGAAGGTGCCGCCCGCTTCGGCCGAGCCGAACTTCGAGTAGTCCTTTCCGAGCTGGACGAGCGCGCCGACGCTCCAGTCCAGGCCGTTGCCGAAGTTGTAGTTCGCCTCGGGATAGACCACCATCGAGAAGCCCTCTTCCGAGAACGGGGAGTAGCTCGTGCGGACTCGCTTCTTCGCCTTCGCGTCGTAGTGCTCCTCCACGACGCCGCTCACGTCGAGGATGTTGAAGAGGCGGAGCAGCAAGGCGTCGTTCATGAACTTGAAGTCCATGCCGAGCACCGCATAATCGCCGAGGCGCGGGTGCAGCATCTCGCGCGTGCACTTCGTCCCGTCCTTCGGGAGGGCGCAGTTGAGGAGCGTGTCGTACGGGTCCTTGTCGGTGATCCCGCTCTGCCGCACCACGTACCCCTCGTGCAGGAAATCGCCCGCGCCGAACTCGTCCGAGAGGCCGTGCACCCACTGGCCATTCAGATAGACATGCTCTCCAATGGAGTAGTCGAGCCCGACGACCCACTTCAGGAAAGGCGTCCTGTCGACGACAGCGGGCCTCTGCCCGTTCTTCGCGCCCGGCTTGCCGTCACCATCGTAGTCGTACTCCCCCGCGTCCTGCGGCAACCCTGGGAGAGGCAGCGCGTCCTGCGTGAGCGCGATGTCCGTCCGGTCCGGAAACACCAGCGCCGCTTCGAGCCGGTATCCGATGCCGTGCAGGCTCTCCTTGATCCATTGAAGCGGGATCTCGCCCGCCGCGTTGAGCCCGTAGACATGCATCTTCGGGTATCCGAGCGTGACGTCCGTCTTCAAGAGGCCGTCGATGCAGCGCGTCTTGTCCTTCGGATCGCACTGCTGGCCAGCCTCCAGCCGCGTATGGTTCGCGATCGGCGTCGGGAAATCGTGCCTGCCGTAATAATACGAGAGCGCGATGTCCTGCCCTCCGAACGTGCCGGCCATTCGATAGGCCCACTGCATGTTCTCGAAGTTCGTCTCCGGCAACACCGGCTTCGTCGCCGATACGATCGTCGGGTATTTGAGGGCCAGCGCGCTCGCGCCCTGCTCCGACTCGATGCGCCAGCGCAGCGCCGGGTCCGCGAAAGGCAGCCTCTCGATCGCCGCCGGCCCCAGGATCGCCGACCGCGGGAGGAGCGCCGGCTTGAATACGGGCACCAGCACGCCGGAGATGGAGATGTTGTCGTTCACCCAGTAGTCGGCCTTCACCATGAAGTTGCCGGCCTGCTTCCCGAACAGCAGCGGATCCCTCAAATCGTCGGCGTTGAGGTTGTTCGTCGGGTTGAACTGATCGCCCACGCCCCACGACACCACCTGCTGGCCGATGCGGAGATCCAGGCCGTCGACGAGGATGCCCTTCATGTCGACATACAGGCTCGGCACCTCGAAGTAATAAGGGTCCGTCTTTTCGATATGGTAGAGATCGCCGACGTCGTTCAGGCTCTGAGCGAAGCCGTCGAGGACGAAGTCGACCTGTCCGACCGCCTTGAACCGCCCGTAAGAGGCGTTGACGTCGAGCCCGAGCCGGTTCTGGTTGCGCTCCGGCCCGGCCGGCAGCTCCAGCCGATTGTAGAAGTCGCCGACTCCCTTCGTCTCCGTGCGGAAGCGGAGGTCCGATTGGATCTTGGCGCCCCAGTGCACGCTTAGCTCGTCGTCCGCCAGCGCGTAACGAGAGTGGCAGATCGCGAGGAGGGCAGTCGCCGCGGTGATCGTGAGAGTGGGAGCCGCTCGGAGCACGGAACGCATGGAGCGGCGATACTACAAAACGCGACTTCCCCCAACACCGGAGTGTGGAGGAAGTCGTGAAAAGGAGCCTCTTTTGAGCGCCCGCCGACTCGCGTCAACGAGCCATGCCGCGGCTCACTTCTCGAGGTTGCGCTTCGAGAACACGTCGTCCGCGATGGACTCGTTCACCTTGACCTTCTTGCGGGTCATCGTCGTGGTGAGGTTCTTCGTGTGATCGACCATCTTGAGCGTGCCCGGCGTCCAGACGTCGCCGTCCTTCGTGTAGCCGGAGCGCGTCTCCGTCTTCACGAGCTTGCCCTCGGAGTTGTAATACTTGATCTCCGTCGGCAGCTTGTTGTCCTTGCTGATCGTCATTTCGATCTTGCCGTACGACGTGGTCTGTCCGCTCTTCGGCGTGAGCGTGAGCTTGTCGCCCGACTGGCTCGCGGAGTATTGACCGGAGTACTTCTGCGTCGCGAGATCGTCCTGCGCGAAGGCCATCCCGAAGGCGCTCTGATCGCTCGTGTGGCTCGCGATGCGGCGGACCTTCCCGAACGCGGGCAGGTAAACGTACATCTCGCTCGGAGAGAGGATGAGCACCTTCGTGCCCTTGAGATCCGCGGGGGACGTGAACTCCGTCATCCGCTTTTCGCCCTTGATCCAGACGTTCAGGCCCACCGTCTTGTCGGCCTTGCCAGCCTCGGTCGTCTTCGCTTCGTACTCGAAGTAAAGCGTCTTGGCCTTGTTCATCTCCGTCTCTGTCGCGGTGAGCGCCTTGTCGCCCGCGTCGTCGGCCATCGCCGGAGCTTGGGAGAGGCCAAGAGCCAGAGTCGTCGCTGCGATCGTCAGAAAGTGGGAAAACCTCATCGGGACCTCGGAGAGTTGGGGGGAGCGCCGCCGCTGGCGGGGGAGGAGCTCCGATCTGTCATCAAGGAGGAGAGTGCGGGCGCGCCCTCGGCGTTCGCCTCGGAGCCGTCGGACGGAGAAGGTGCCTCCGGCATTCTGGCCCGTCGCGTATATCTTCGTTTTTCTGCGTATGCAGGGATGATCAGGAACGTGGCGAACGCGGACAGGACCATGGCCGCCGCCGTCAGCCCGCCCACGTTTTGAAGGGGCTTCGCCTCACCGAGCGTGAGCACCGAGAAGCCGCACGCCACCATCAGCGCGTTGGTCCAGATGCCCTGGCCGGCCACCTTCGCGGACCGCGTCGCCGCCTCCGCGAGGGGCTTGTCGTCCGACGTCTCCCAGCCCGAGAGCGCGTGGATCGCGTAGTCGGTGCCGGCGCCCACGATGAGGCTCGCGAGAAGGCTCGTGCCGATGTCGAGCCGGATGCCGAGCAGCGCCATGCCCGCGTAGAGCATCGCCACCGTCAGGAGCGCCGGGCCCGCCGCGAGGAAGCCGGTGCGCGGCGAACGGAACACCGCCGACGTGATGAGGAGCACCAGGAACAGCGCGAAACCAAGGCTCCGGAGCTGGTTCTTCGTCACGCTCTGCGAGAGGCCCTCGTTGATCACGGGCTGGCCGGTGACGTGGATGTCGAGCTGGAACGCGCCCGCAGCGCCCGCCGCGGCCGGCAGGAGCACGGCGGTGCGGTCGAGATCCAGGAGCGACGCGCCGATCGCCGCGACGAAGCGCTCGCCCTTGGGGCCTTCGGGGACGCCGACGCCGAGCTCCTTCACGAGCGCCTTCGACCACGCGGAGGCGCGCTCGCGGCGCCAGATCTCGTTCAGCGTCTTGTCGATCGAGCCGGCCAGGTCCTTCGCGGCGGCGTCCGAAGGCTTCGGATCCAGGGCGCCGAGGATCGCGGCGGTGAGCGCGTCCGTCGTCGGCGCGGGGCCGAGCTTCGCGGCGGCGGACGCGACCTTCGCCTTCGCGTCCGCAGGCTCGGACGGCATGTCGCCCACGAACTCGTCGGACCCGAGGAACGCGAGCAGCGATTTTTCCACGGCCTCGGTCGGGACGGGGAGCTTCTTCTCCGTGAACGCACGCTCCAGCGCCGGCGGGGCCGACGCGGGCAAGGTCGCCTTGTATTTCGCCGCGAGCGCCTGCACGTGCGCGATCGTCGCCTCGCGTGCGCGGGCCTCGATGCGGGCGCGGTCGCCGCCTTCGAGCGTCGCCACGGCGCGGAGGCCCGCGTGCTCGTTCGCGATCGCCCGGATCGCCGCGAGGGCGCGCTCGGCGTCCTCGGGCTTGTTGGAGCGCAGCTTCACCTGCATCAGGGCGCGGTCGCGGTCCTCCGTCACGAACTGGCGGACGGCGCGCTTCCCTTCGAGGAAGCCGTACAGGACCTTCACCTTCGGCGCCGTGTCGGGCGTGGTGCGGTCGCCGGACATCGCGTCGTTCATGATCGAGAGCACATCGCCCACGTGCTGCACGCTCGCGACGTCGGGCAGCGCCGCGATGCGGTCCGCGACGTGGTGCAGCTCGCGCAGCACGGCCGGGTTCGTCATGTCGCCCGCGAGCTCCACCTGCAGGAACTGCGAGCCGCCGAATTTGGCCTGCATGAACGTCTCGGCGCGATCGGGCGGGCTGCCCTTCGAGAAGAAGGCCGAGTTGTCGTTGTGCGTGTCGATCTTGAGCGCGAACGGGATCGCCGCGACGAACGCCGCGATCAGCGCGAAACGAAGCCATTTCCGGTTCGCCTGCGAGAACGTCATCAACCGCACGAGGAGCTTGTTCTCGCCGTGCGTGACGACCTTCTTCTTGCCCTGGATCCGCGCGAGCACGATCACCGCCGGCACGAACGTGAGCGCCAGCGTCAGCTTGGCCATGAGGCCGAGCGCCGTGAACATGCCGAACGTGCGCATCGGCTTGATGTCCATCACCACGAACGACAGCAGCGCCGCCGCCGCGATGAGGCCGGACGCCGCGATCGTGGGGCCGAGGCCCGTGAGCGTCCGCTGCACCGCGCCCTCCACCCCGTACGTGCGCACCAGCGAGTAGTACCGCGACAGGAAGTGCACCGCGTACGCGCTGCCGAGCGACAGCAGGATGAGCGGCATCGACCCGAGCACGATGTTCGAGTGCACGCCGAGCGCGCCCATCATGCCGAGCGCCATCAGGATGCCGAGCGCCGTCGACAGGAGCGCGAGCCCCGTCCCCACGAGATCGCGGAACGACGCCACCGTGATGAGCACGAGCACCAGCACCGCCCACGGCGCGAGCTTGCGCAGATCCTCCTGCGTCACGTTGTAAATGTACGTGGAGATGAAGGGCGCGCCGCCCCAGTACTTCGTCTCGTTCGGGAAGCTCTCCTCCACGATCTTGCGGACGTTCGCGGCGGTCGCGCGCACGTTCGTTCCCGGCTGCGCGAAGCAGTAGATGAGCGCGCTCGTGCCGTTCTCGTCGACGAGGTTGCCCACGACCTCGTCGCGGGAGAGCACGCGCTCGCGGAGGACCTTCTGATCGGCCTCGTTTTCCGGGAGCTCGCGCACGAGGTAGTCCGCGCGGATGCCGCCCTTCTCCGCGTCGGGCGTGAAGTCCTCCACATTGGTGAGCGTCAGCGCGTAGCCGATGCCCTCCGTCGCGTTGAGGCGCATCGTCGCGGTGCGCATCCGCGTGAGGAAGTCCTTGTCGAAGACGTTCTTCGTCTCGACGCCCGCGATCGCCACGTCGAGGCCGCCGAACCGGCGGTTCACCTCCGTGAAGATGCGGACGTCGGCGCTCCCGCTGGGGAGGAACGCGAGGACATCATCGTCTTGCTCGACCGTGCGGGCCGAGAAGATGCTCGCGATCGCGAGCAAGGTGACGAGGATCACGACGGCCCAGGCGACCGACCGTTTTACCAACCAACGCGCAAGCGTTTGCAAGGTGCAGGCTCCGAGCGGGCACCATAGACGAAGCCACGCGCGATCCGGCCACAAAACTCCGGCCACGCCGCACGATCCGATGTGTCGCGGGGCGTCACCCGTTCACGGCGGGCGTCGCGGCATTCGGTGTCATTTCTTCTTGGGAGGCGGGCCGGGGCGCTTCGTCGGCGCGAGCTTCGGGACCACGATCACAGGCTTTTTCTCGGGCGCCGCGCTCTCCGGTGAGGTGCCGGTCAAGAGCAGGAAGCCGATGCCCTGAGCGCTCGCGCCGGGCAGATCCTTCACCGCGGACCAGCCCACCGTCTCGGCGATGGTGTCGCGGCGCGTGATGCGGCGGAGCGCGTCGACCACCGTGAAGGCCCGCAGCATCGCGTCGCTCTGGGTGCCCTTCGGAGGCGTGCGCACGCCGACCGCGACGCTCCACGCGGGCGTGGTCCCGAGCGCCGGGTGCTTCGTGAGCTCGGCGCCGATCGCGCGGATCACCGACATGCTCGCGGGATCGATCGCGCCGTCCTTCGTGAACGTGACGCCCTTCGAGACGGAGAGCGTCGGCTCGCCCTTCACCGTCGACACGGTCACGAAGCCCTTCCGCTTCGGGTCGTCGGGGCACCCGTCGTCGTCGTCCTTGCCGTTGAAATCCTCGGCCTGGAGAGGGCATTTGTCTTCGGCGCCCCAGAACGTGTCGCCGTCGGCGTCGATCTCGGGGCAGCCGTTCTGCTTCGGATCTTGGGACGGGACGCCGGGGACGTTGGGGCACGTGTCCTGCGCGTCGAGCACGCCGTCGTTGTCGTTGTCCGGGTCCGGGCAGCCGTCGTCGTCCTGGAAGTTGTCGCGATCTTCGGCCTGGGTGACGCATTTGTCGTCCTGGTCGAAGATGCCGTCGCCGTCCTGATCGCTCTTCGAGCAGCCGTTTCGCTTCGGGTTCGTGTCCTCGACGCCCGCTTCGTTCGGGCACGCGTCCTCGGCGTCGACGATGCCGTCGTTGTCGTTGTCCGGGTCCGGGCAGCCGTCGTCGTCGCGGAAGCCGTCGAGGTCTTCCTTCTCGTTGGGGCATTTGTCGGCCGTGTCCGGCACCGTGTCCTGATCGTTGTCGCCTTCGGGGCAGCCGTCGTCGTCCTCGAAGTGATCGCGATCCTCCGCGAGCTCGCGGCACTGATCCACGTCGTCGTCGATGCCGTCGTGATCGGCGTCGTGCGTGCGCGGCGCCCACCCGAGCGACACCACGCCGCGGAACGCCGGCTCCCCGAGGCCGCTCACCACGCCCGTCGCCACCGCCGCGAGGGCCGAGAAATCCCGCTGGAACGCGTACCGCGCGCCGAGGGCCACCTCCGTCGTGGCGACGCGGTTCTCGCGGAACGCGTCGATCGGCGTGACCGGGATGTGCCCGTAGATCTCGGCGAAGGCCGTCCATTTCGCGGCCGGATCCAGCCCGAGCCCGCGCGGCGTGAACCGCAACGACAGGCCGAACGGGATCTCGTGCCCGGCGCGCGTGAGGCACGGATCGCTCGCCGTGCCGGCGCCCTCCGAGCTGCACAGCACGCGCTCTTCGCTGCCGCGCAATTTGAAGCCGGTGGAGCCGTAGAGGCCGAGGGTGCGCGTCGTGTACTCCGCGAGCAGGCGCGTCTCGCTCGTGACGTCGCCTTCGCCGAGCCAGCTCGCCTCGTCGCCGCTCGGGAACGTGAAGCGCTCGTGGAGCGCGAGGCCGAAGCCGTACTCGCCGGACGTCGGCGCGATCAGCGTGAATTTCCCCACGAGCCCCACGTCGCCGAGGGCCTGCGCCGGCACGCGCACGTCGCCGGTGAGCGCCGCGATCGTGGGCCGCGACGGATCGCCGGATTGGTACAGCGCGTACGGCAGCACCAGCCCGAGCGACGCGCGCCCGAAGAGCCCCACGTTGATCGCGAAGTCCCCCGTGAGCGAATGGCGCATCGGCATCGCGAGCACCTGGCCCGACGGCATGCGGATCACGGCCTGACCGTAGGCGTACGAGAGCCAGGCCGCGGCGTTCGCGTCGAGGTGTCCCGGCGTCGAGACCGGCTCGTAATAAAGGCCCGCGGCCGGATCCGGCGACGCGCGGAAGCCGCGCAGATCGAGAGATGGCGACACGCGATCTTGCGCCTCGGCGACGGTGGAGCTCGCGAGGGCCGCGAGGGAAAGGGCAAAAAGCAAAGGGGCGCGGCGGCGCATCGGCTGGGCAGGTTAGATCAGCTCGCCGAAAAACGGGTGCTTGTTCCCCTTTCGTTCAAGGCTTCTTGGTGAATCGCGGCGCCTGTGCCAAGAAGCGCCCCATGGACCGAATCCGCATCCGCGGGGGAAAACAGCTTCACGGCACCATCCGCGTGAGCGGCGCGAAGAACGCGGCGCTGCCGATCCTGTGCGCGACGTTGCTCTCGGACGGGGAGAGCCTGCTCCGCAACGTCCCGAAGCTCCGCGACATCGACACGACGGCGGCGCTCCTGCGCTTCCTGGGCCGCGACGTGAAGGTCGACGCGCCGGAGGTGCACGTGGCGCCCACGAAGGGCGACGTCCGCCCCGAGGCGCCGTACGAGCTCGTGAAGCAGATGCGCGCGAGCGTGCTGGTGCTCGGCCCGCTGCTCGCGAGGTACGGCCGCGCGAAGGTGTCGTTGCCAGGCGGCTGCCAGATCGGGTCGCGCCCGGTCGATCAGCACCTGAAGGGCCTCGAGGCGATGGGCGCGAAGATCGAGCTGCGGCGCGGCTACATCGTCGCGGAGGCGGGTCGGCTGCGCGGCGCGGAGGTCGTGTTCGACATCCCGACCGTGACGGGCACGGAGAACCTGATGATGGCGGCGGCGCTCGCGAAGGGCCGCACGACGCTCGTGAACTGCGCGCGGGAGCCGGAGGTCGAGGAGCTCGGCCGCGTGCTCAACAAGATGGGCGCGCACGTCGACGGCGCCGGCACCGACGTGATCCACGTGCGCGGCGCGGACACGCTGGATCCGTTCGACCACGCGATCGTGAGCGACCGCATCGAGGCCGGCACGTACATGGTCGCGGTGGCGGCGGCGGGCGGCGACTGCTTGATCGAGGGCGCGCCGCTCGAAGACCTGGAGGCGCTCGTCGCGAAGATGCGCAAGGCCGGCGTCGAGATCGGCCGCGAGGGCACGGCGGTGCGCGTGCGCCGCGTGGGCACGGAGCTCAAGGCGGTCGACGTGACGACGGCCCCGCACCCCGGCTTCCCCACGGACATGCAGGCGCAGTTCATGGTGCTGATGTGCCTCGCGCAGGGCACGTCGCGCATCGTGGAGACGATCTTCGAGAACCGCTTCATGCACGTGCCGGAGCTGCGCCGCATGGGCGCCGACATCGACGTGGACGGCCACACCGCGCACGTGATCGGCGGCCAGCCGCTGTCCGGCGCGCAGGTGATGGCGACGGATCTCCGAGCGAGCGCCTCGCTGGTGATCGCGGGCCTGGTCGCGGCCGACGAGACGGAGGTCCTCCGCGTGTACCACCTCGACCGCGGCTACGATCACATGGAGCGCAAGCTCGCAGCCGTGGGCGCGGACGCGGTGCGCCTCACGGGCTCGGGCGAATGATCGGCTGCGTCCACGCGTGATGGCCGGTCGCGTCGGTGATCCGCACGCGCACGTATTTCGAAGGGATCGCGCGCGGCTCGAACGAGAGCGTGAGGCCGCCCTCCGCCTGGTAAACGGCCCCGTGCTCGCCGATCACCTGGAACCAGACCGCGCGATCGCCGTCGACCTCCAGGTAGACCTGCGACGGTGAGATCTCCATGCGCCGCAGGAAGATCCCGGTGGACGCGTAGAAGTCGCCGCGCGCGAGGGCCTCGCGGATCGAGCGCGACGTCCGCTGCGCGCGCACCATCACGAAGCCTCGATCGCCGGTGTACGCGAGCGGGAACTGCGCGGCGGTCCTGTCGTCGTCGAAGTAGTCGTGCGCGTCGTCCGTCGCCGTGCCGAGCACGCGCGCGCCGCGGGTGAGCGCCTCGTCCCAGAGCGCCTCCGTCGAGGGGTGCAGCGCGTCGCCGTCGTTCATCGAGTCGTGCGCCTCGTTCGCGATCTCCACGAAGCCGACGCCCATCGCCGCGAGATCGACCAGCATGGACGCGTCCGCGGCGAAGTGGAAATTCGGGTGATCGAGCTGGAGCAGCGCCCCCATCCGCAGCCCCTCCTCGACCTCGGCGGCGTAGAGATCCGTCCGCGCGAACGTCGTCACCGGCGGCCGCCACGGATCGCGCAGCAGCGCCCGCTCCGGGAGCAGCCCGTTCATGTGCAGCAGGCAGTGGTGCGGGGGCGCGGGCGGCGGGTCGCACGTGCGCATGTTCGTCGTCAGCTCGATGCCCGGCAGCACCAGCATCGTCGGCGTGTCGGGCACGCGCGTGATGTGGTTGTGATCCGTGATCACCAGGAAATCGAAGCCGCGATCCGAGTACCACCGCGCGACCTTCTCGGGCGGCGTGTCGCTGTCCATCGACCCCCACGAGTGCGCGTGAAGCTGCCCCTTCAAGAAGCCGCCGCCCCCTCCGCGATGCGCGCCGTGGCCTCTCTCGTCGCCGGATCCGGAGCGCCCCGAGTCCGACGCGCTGGCCGCTTCGCACGCGACGCCGCACACCGCGAGCAGCCCGACGACGGCGGCGCGCTTCACGAACGTCAGTGGGCCGCGGAGCGCGGCGTCTCGGGCGGGGGCGGTCCTTCGACGAGGCGCACGTCGATGAGCTCGGCGCCGAGAACCTTGATCGCGGCGAGCACGAGCGGGTGCTCCGCCACGTGCTTGCGCGCGGCCTCTTCTTTGGCGCGCCGCTCGAGCGTATCGAGGTCCGCGATCGTCGTGCCGGTGCGTCCGACGGCGATCTCGAAGACGACCTCGGCCTTCTCGCCGAAGTGCGCGCGTACGACGTTGGTGAGCAGGTCCTTCGCGGAATTCTCGGTGGCCTGCCCGTAGAGGAACGACGTCTGGTCGTACGCGAGCAGCACCCGTTCCGGCCCCATCTCGAAGATCTGCGCGTGCGCCAGCACCGAAGCGAGCGCGGGCCGGCGCTTGCGCACGTCCTCCACGAGCTTGCGCCACGTCTTGATGTCGGCCTCGCTCGCGGGGTGCGACGGCGGAGTGGGCATCTTCTCCGCGGGCTTCTCCATCTTGGACTGCACGGGCGCGCGTCCCGAGGGCGTCCCTTCGGACGGCGGCGGAGGCGGGTTCGACCCGTGGCGCCCCACCGGAGGAGGCCCGAATTTCTGCGCGGACGAAGGCCCGTTGTCGGCGCGCGCGGGGCCTTCGAAATTCGGCCTTTGTGGAGCCTCGAAGTTGGGTCGCGCGGGCGGCGGCTGCTCGAAGTTGGGTCGCGCGGGCGCCTCGAAGTTGGGTCGTTGTGGAGGCTCGAAGCTGGAGCGCGCGGAGGCCGGATCGGGGGCGGACCGGCTGGAGGGCGGCGCGTCGGCGTTGGCCCGTGGAGGCGGCGCCTCGAAGCGCATCGGCGGCTGAAACCGAGCGGCGTTCGCGGTCTGCGAAGCCGGCACCTGCGGCCGCCCCGTCCCGCTCACGGGCCCGGAGTGCGGAGCCGCGGTGCTTTGGGACTGAACAGCGGTGCTTTGGGGCTGAACAGCGGTGCTTTGGGGCTGAACAGTGTTGCTTTGGGAGGCTGCCGCAACACTTTGGCTGGCCGCGAGGGGTGCTTTGTGCTCCTCCGAGGGACCTTTGGCGTCGTCCGAGGGGTGCTTTGTGTCACCCGAGAGACCTTTGGCGTCGTCCGAGGGGTGCTTTGTGTCGCCCGAGAGGCCTTTGGGAGCCTCCGAGAGACCTTTGGGCTCCTCCGAGAGGCCTTTGGGACCCTCCGCGAGGCTTTGGGGAGCGTCCGCGAGGCCTTTGGGAGCGTCCGCGAGGCCTTTGGGAGCGTCCGCGAGGCCTTTAGGAACATCGGAGTTGCTCTGGGGCTCCGCGGGGTGCGCTGCGGCGGCGCTGGGCGCGGGGGCCGTTTCGTGCGGGGCCGCGGACGCGCCGCGCGGGCTCCAGCCCGGGGAGCCGCCGCCTGGACGACCGCCCGGTCGCGAGAAGCCGCCGCCTCCACCGCTGCCGCCGCCGCCGCCGGGCGGGGCGCCTCCGCCGATGCGCCGCTCCAGATCCGCGAGCCGCAGCAGCAGATCCTCGATCGGCACGAGCGGCGGCCTCCGCGCGAGCCGGATCAGCGCCATCTCCAGCGACGCGCGCGGCTGGCCTCCGCGCACGATGTCGTCGAACGCCTTCGAGAAGCCCTGGTGCAGGCGCACCAGATCGTCGGGCTGCGCGCGCGCGGCGAGCGCCTTCACGTCCGCGATCTCCTCGGCCGCGAGATCGAGCAGCTTCTCCGGCTCGTCGCACACCTTCGCGACGGCGAGGTCGCGGAGCTGCGCGAGGATGTTCTTCGCGACGTGCGGGATGTCGTAGCCCTCGCCCGCGAGCTCGCCGACGATCTTCACGCACGCGCCCGGATCGCCGTCCACGAGCGCGCCCGCGAGCCGGTGGAGCACCTGCCGATCCGCGACGCCGAGCACGCGCGCGACGCCCTCCGCGGTGAGGCGATCGCCGGCGACGCCGATCCACGCGATCACCTGATCGAGCAGGCTCATCGCGTCGCGCATGCTGCCGGCGGCCTCGCGCGCGATCGTCGCGATCGCGGCGTCGTCGGCGCCGATGTTCTCTTGCCCGAGCACCCACTTGAGGCGCGCCGCGATCGTCTGCGCGGGGATCAGCTTGAAGTCGTAGCGCTGGCAGCGCGACAGGATCGTGACCGGGACCTTGTGCACCTCGGTCGTCGCGAAGATGAATTTGACGTGGGGAGGCGGCTCTTCGAGCGTCTTCAGGAACGCGTTCCACGCGTTGACGCTGAGCATGTGGACCTCGTCCACGATGTAGATCTTGAAGCGGTCGCGCTGCGGCCGGTACGGCATGCTCTCCTGGAGCTTCCGCACGTCGTCGACGCCGGTGTACGAGGCGCCGTCGATCTCTTGCACGTCGACGTCGGCGCCGTTCGTGATCTCGACGCAGGCGGGGCACACCTGGCAGGGCTTCGGCGTGGGCCCCTTCTCGCAGTTGAGCGTCTTGGCGAGGATGCGCGCGCTCGTGGTCTTGCCGACGCCGCGGACCCCGGTGAACAGGAAGGCGTGCGCGACGCGGTTCTGCGTGATCGCGTTCGCGATCGTGGTGGAGACATGCTCCTGCCCGACCAGATCCTCGAACGACTGCGGCCGCCACTTGCGGGCGAGCACGACGTAGCTCATGCGGCTTGGGTAGCAGAAACGAAGCGCGGAGGGGTAGCGCGGCGCGGCCCGTCCATCATTGCGCGCTGGGAAGGCTGGGGTGGAAGCCTCGTCGCGGCGATGTCCGTTTGGTAGAGTGGCGCCACGATGCTGCACACCGTGGAGCCGGCGGGCGATCTGCCGATGACGATCGCGGAGTGGGCGGACATGGACGAGGACGAGCCGGGGGAGCTCCGGCTTCGCAGCTACGGAGTCGGATTCGGGGCGATCTGGGTGCGATAGCCGTTCACTTTCCAGATCACCCTCCCTCCGCCGTGCCAGATGTCCGCGCCGATGTGGAGCCGGAGCGTACAGTCTGTAGGAACGGACGGATTGACCCACCCACGGGACTCGCACCAGCCGCCCATCGATTCGTCTTCCTTGTAGACCACCGGATCCCCCGTGCGGATCGTGTTGGGCGGACACGGACCCCCGACCGTGGGAGTGATGCTGGTATTGGAGCTGTAATCGACGTGGTCGCTCATGATCACGATAGGCCCGTTGTCATCTTGTGGTTGGAGCTCGTCGTCGATGGCGCCCGGATCGTCGGAGCTCGACCCGGAAGCGGCGCATCCCAGGACCATCGCCGAGATGAGACTCCACAGAAACAAATAACGCATACACCCTCCCCTCAGCAGAGGCGCGAGAACCTCGCCCCATGAGAAGTATATGAGTCCGAACATGGTAGTCAATCAAGGCCAGAGGACGCCTCTCTGCGGCGGGGATGTGTGAAGGGGCGATAGCCCCTTTGCAAATCCAGAGCGAGATCCCGGAACCTCCCCGATGGCGCTCGCGTGACAGCCGGACGACGAAATAGTTTGACCCGAGGTGCCCCACCGTACGCACAACGGGACGTGGCGAAGAATCTTGACCTGCGCAAACCTCGGTCTTTGGCTTCCGTTCCGCTTCTTTTCCCGGCGATCTTCGCGGGCGCGGCGCTCCTCTCGGGGTGCGGTGGCTCGGACTCCGGCGGCTCCGGCGGGTCCACGACGACGGGCACGACCACGTCCTCGGCGTCCGGCGGCGGCGGCTCGGGGGGCACCACCGGGTCCGCGACCGGGTCCTTCGATTCGAACATTCTCGCGGGAACTTTCCAGATTCAGCTCAATGAAGAGAAGGCCGCGAGCGGGTCGGATCCGGGGACGCCGGGGTCCACGACCGTGCTCGGGAAAGTGTACGACGGGGCCTATCCCGCGCAGATCGTGTGGGAGCTCGATACGGCGGACGGGGACTGCAAGCTCGTCAAGCCGAGAGTGCCATTCTGCTCCACGCCCTGCGGCGGCTCGGCCGTGTGCGTCGAGGACGAGACTTGCCAGGATTATCCGAAGGCCCACGGCGCCGGCACCGTCACCGCGACTGGCCTCCAGACGACGGACGGGAAGACCGAAGTCGCGATGGATCCCGTCGCCAACAACTACCAGGTTCCGGCCGGCACGACGCTGAAATACCCGGCGTTCGCCGCGGGGGACGACGTCTCCATCCACGCGGCCGGGGACTACTACGCGACCTTCGACATCGCGACCAAGGGGATCGAACAGCTCGTCATCACCAGCGCGACTCCCGATCTGAAGTCCGGCTCTCCGATCGATCTGACGTGGACGGCGCCCTCCAAGGACGTGGGGGCCACCGTGCACATCAAGCTCGATATCAGCCACCACGGCGGCACCAAGGGCATGATCGAGTGCGACACCGCGGACGACGGGGCCTATTCGATCTCCGCGGACCTCGTGACCAAGCTGCTCGCGCTGGGCGTCGCGGGGTATCCGACCATCGTGCTGACGCGGCAAGTGAAGGGGTCGACGACGATCGCGCCCGGACGGGTGGATCTCGTGATCGCCTCTCCGGTCGAGCGGACCGTCACCGTGGACGGGCTCGTGTCGTGCACCGCCGATACGGACTGTCCGCAAGGGCAAGCGTGCCAGTCGGATTTGACCTGCAAGTAACGAACGTCTCTTTCACGCGGGGCGCCGGCCGGGGCCGGTCCTTTATTTCACCGGGAGAGCTTGAGATGACGAACCGACTCCATCGTTCGCTGTTCCTCGTGTCGTTCGGAGCCGTCTCCGCCGTGCTCGCGGCTGGGTGCGGCAACTCCGACGTCAACTTCTCCGGGAGCGCCGGCAGCGGCGGATCCACGGGCACCGGCGGCTCCACCGGGACTGCGGGCTCCGGGACGGGCGGCTCCACCGTCGGGACGGGCGGCTCCACCGGGACCGCGGGCTCCGGGACGGGCGGCTCCACGACGACGAGCACCACCGCTCCGGCCGAGAAATTCAGCTTCTTCGTGACGAGCCTCGTGGCGCTGCAGGAGCTGTCCGGCAGCCAGGCGGGCTTCGGCGGCGATCTCCGCTTCGGCGAGACGGGCGCGGGCGCGGGGCTCCGCGGGGCCGACAAGATCTGCGCGACCATCGCCGAGAAGAGCATGCCAGGCGCCGGGCAGAAGACGTGGCGAGCGTTCCTTTCGGCCACCGCGGACGAGAATGGCAATGTCGTCAATGCCATCGATCGCATCGGCGAAGGGCCCTGGTACGACCGGCTCGGGCGCGTGTTCGCGCTGCAAAAGGCGGATTTGCTCGCGGACCGGCCGACGTCCATCGACCCGGCGATCAAGGACGATTTCCCGAACGAGGACGGCGTCCCCAACCACGCGCCGGACCCGGGCCAGGGGCAAGTGGACAACCACGATACGCTGACGGGCACCAACAAGAACGGCCAGCTCTACAGCTCGACCTCGACTTGCAAGGACTGGACGGGAAACACCGGCACCGAAGGCAAGCCGCGCGTCGGGCACTCGTGGCCTCGGTACGGCGGGCCCGGCGGCGGGGGCGGCGGCAACAACCCCGCGAACTGGATGTCTGCCCTCGACGAGTCCGGCTGCGCGCCGGGCGTGAACCTCATCGAAATGGGGCCGCCCGACCCGAATTCGAACACCGTGGGATCCGGCGGCGGCTACGGCGGGTTCTACTGCTTCGCGCTCACCCCCTGACGAGAGGCCGAGATGAAAGGCATCTTGCAAAAGGCTCTACGACTCGCGATCGGGATCGGCGCCCTCGCGGCCTTCGGGTGCTCGGATCCGGGGGAGAGCGGCTCGGGCACGACGACGACGACGACCACCGCGGACCATTGTCGCATCGAGGCCGGCGCGACGGACACGGAGTTCCTGGGGCACATCGGCTGTCTGTCCGACTTCGAGGCGCTCGCTTCGGAGCCGATCGACAACACCCTGCCGGGCGCGCGCTCGACGAAGGTCGTGCAGGATCACGCGGACAAGGACGCTCTCTATTTCCAGAACAGCGTCAAGTATCCCATTCATTACGATTTCGCGTCCACGCACCTGTCGGGAGGCAATCTCCCGATCGTGCCGCAGCTCGCGGATTTCAATGGGACGGAGTACTTCTCGCCGGACCGGCGCTTCAACCTCGGGGCGGTCACGCACTACGAGGAGCCGGACATCTGGGCGCTGGAGATCGCGCCGTACGACACGTCCTCGGCGGACATGATCGCGACCCTGTTCTACGGAGTGCGCGATCAGGTGTACTTCGGGGACGAGCTCGTGTTCCACCCGACGAGCGAGGCCGTCACCGCGGTGGCGAAGGCGCTGCCGTCCGATATTCCGGTGAAGACGACCGACGATCTCTACGCGTCGATCGACTACCAGCCTCTCTCGCTCGGAGAGGGGATCGGCCGGGTTCACTTCGCCTACGCGGAGAACCTGGATAACGAGACGATCTCGTACCAGGACATCATGGTGCTGGACCAGGCGCCGAACGACATCACCGTGGTGCAGGGGCTCATCACGCAGGAGTTCCAGACGCCGCTCTCCCACGTGAACGTGCTGTCTCGCAACCGAAAGACGCCGAACATGGGGCTTCGAAATGCGATGTCCAACGCCACGCTGAAGGGGTTCGAGGGCAAGCTCGTGCGGCTCACCGTCACGGCCTCTTCGTGGAAGGTGGAGGAGGTCACGCAGGCGGAGGCAGAGGCTTGGTGGGAGTCGCACAAACCGGATCCGGTGACGCTGCCAGGGATGGATCTCTCGGTGACGGACCTGCGCAATATCGAGGACGTGACGCCGGATCCGACCGGGGACCAGACGCTGCGCGGCAACATCAAGGACGCCGTGAACGCGTTCGGCGGGAAGGCCGCGCATTACTCGATCCTCGCGCGCACCGACGACGTGCCCGTGAAGAAGGCCTTCGCGATCCCGGTCTTTTATTACGACCAGTTCATGAAGGAGAACGGGTTCTACGATCAGATCGACCAGCTCCTCCTCGACAAGGACTTCATGACGGACGCGACCGTGCGCGATCAGGAGCTCCTCGCGCTCCGGAGCGCGATGCTGCTCGCGCCGGTCAACGCGGACTTCCAGACCGCGCTGAAGGCCAAGCTGGAGACGGACTATCCGGGGCTGAAGATGCGGTTCCGGACGAGCACGAACTCCGAGGATCTCGACGGCTTCCCGTGCGCGGGATGTTATGAGTCGCACTCGGGGGATCCGGCGCAGTGGACGGACGTGCTCGACGCGATCCGGCAGTCGTACGCGAGCGCCTGGCTGTTCCGCACGTTCGAGGAGCGGTCGTATTACGGGGTGGACCACAAATCCGTGGGGATGGCGCTGCTCGTGCACCACAACTTCGCGGACGAAGAGGCCAATGGAGTGGCCGTCACGAACAACCCGTTCGACGCGTCCGGGCTCTCACCGGCCTTCTACATCAACGTGCAGTTCGGCGGCGACGTGGAGGTGGTGCACCCGCCCGCGGGGACGACGAGCGATCAGTTCCTTTATTACTACAGCCAGCCGAATCAGCCGGTCTCGTACCTGGCGCACTCGAACCAGATCCCCGAGGGGACGACGGTGCTCACGGCGAAGCAGATCCACTCGCTCGGGATGGCGCTCGACGCGATCCAGACTCGGTTCTCCGCGGCGTACGGGCCCGCGGGCGGCGTGGACGGGTGGTACGCGATGGACGTGGAGTTCAAGTTCGACGACGAGGCCGATCCCTCGCAGCCGGCGACGCTCTACATCAAGCAAGCGCGGCCTTACCCGCAGTCCAGTCAGCAGTAGTCACACGCTCCCTGGCGCCGTTTCGTAGACGCGTGCCAGGGAGGCGCCCTCCTTGGCGCTGCCCACTCCCGCGACCCCAAATATCTGTTTGAGAACCCCCCAGATTGCCTATTTGGCGCCGGGGAGATTGCCACCCACCGAACGGCGTAGATCCGACACCGCGGCTCGGTATCTCCGGATCGCATCCAGATAGAGCAGCTCCACGCGGACGCGGCGGACGTCGACCATGAGCGCGAGCACCACGTCGACGTCGTGGCCCGAGAGCGCCTTCTGGATCTCCACGCCGGCGCGCGCGCTCGCGGGGAGCACGCGGCTGCGGAGATCGTCCACCTGCTGCTCGGCGATGCGCGCGGACTGCAAGCGGATCCGGATCTCGCGCGAGATGGTCTGCACGGCGTTCGCGAGGTTCGCCTTCGCCGCCTTCTGCTCGGCCTCCGCGGCGGCCACGCCCTTCTGGTTCGTGTTGAAGATCGGCAGCTCCACGCCGGCCTGGAACGTGAAGCCCTGTCCGTCCTTCACCGTGGGGCCGATCTCGTAGCCGAGCTCGACGAACGTGAGCCACGGCCACCGCTTCACCTTCTCCGCGTACGTGCGCGCATCCGCCGCATCCATCTTCGCGATCGCCGACTCCACCTCGGGGCGGCGCTGCAGGGCCTGCTCGATCAACGCGCGCTCCGTGGGGAGCGGTGCGGGTGGCCACGCCTCGGGCGGCGCGCCGACGATCTTGATGTTCGCGTCCGCAGAGAGGCCGAGCTGCACGAACAACGCTGCCCTCGTGGCCGCGCGCTGCGACGCGAGGCTCACGCGATCTTCGACGGCCTCCGCGGCCGTCACGGCGGCGAGCGTCTCGTCCAGCGCGGTCGCCTGCTGCGCGTCGAGGCGCGCCTTCATCTGCGCGGCGACGGCGTCACGCGCCGCCACCACGGCGTCCGCGGCCTTGATCTGCGCGTCCAGGAGGAGCACGTCGTCGAAGAGCCACCGCACGTCGCCCTCGATGTCCATCTCCGCGGCGTGGAGCGCTGCGGTGGCGGAGGCCTCGTCGGCCTGCGCGGCCGCGATGCGCGCGTCGATCTCTCCTGGGCGCGGCAGCGGCATCTTCACCGTGGTGCGCTCGCGTGGCTTGCCGTCGAGCACCTGATCCATGCGGAGATTCTGCACCTGCACCTCCGGGTTCGGGAGGCGCGCGGCGACGCCGACCTCGGCCTTCGCTTGATCCGCGCGCGCCCGCAGCTCGACGAGCTTGGCGCTGCGCTCCTTCGCGAGGGCGATCGCGTCGTCGACGGTGAGCTGCTCGGGGATCGGGAGAGCGGCGCCCTCCGGCGATGCCGGCGCGGATCCGGCCTCGATCCGCGGCTCGGCGTGGTAGAGGCGAAGCGCCTCGTCGCGGCTCGTCGATCTCACCGGGATCGCGCAGCCCGCGAGCGACAAGGCGCAAGCTGCGATCGACACGACTCTCGTTCCGCTCACGATACCTCGACGAACAAGGGCGATCCGCCTCCGATCACGAGCGCGAGCTTACCGCGATCGTGGTCAGGGCCGGAGTGCCTTCACGAAGCGTTCGGCGGGTGAAATTTTTACGACGTCGCCCGTGTGCGGGGCCTGGATGATCTTGCCGTCGCCGATGTAGAGCGCCACGTGCCCCGGGCGCCAGAGGATGTCGCCGGGCAGCGCGCGATCGAGCGGCACCTCCGGGAGGCCCTCCGCCTGGCCTTCGGACGTGCGCGGGATCGCCTTGCCGCCGGCCTTCCACGAGGCGCTCGTGAGCCCGGAGCAGTCGTAGCAACCGGGCCCGGAGCCGCCCCAGCAGTACGGCAAACCGAGCTTGGAGCGCGCGTACGCGATGGCCAGCGGCGCGCCCGGCGACGGCATCGGAGCGCCTTGTTTCTTAGGAGATGGCGCGGTCCACGGCGCGGGCAACGAGAGGCCGGGGAGGCTCCAGCCGGCGGGGAGGAGCCACGGGATCGGGATCGCGCCGCGCTTCTTTTTCCGAGGCCGCGCGAAGAGTCCGAGCGCCGCGTCCGCCGTGGGATCTTCGTCGTCGAGGTCGGCGGCGTAGGCGGGCGCGCTCGCCGGCGCGCCGTACATCGCGACGGGGCCGTACGCGACGGAGCGAGGGGAGGGGACCGCTCGCGACGCGCACCCGGCGCAGGCGATCACGAGGGCGGCGGACGCGGCGGTGACGGCGATCGGGCTCGTGGCTGTCATGCTCGGTCCGACGGTGGCAGGCCGCGGGCCGCTCGCGCGGGAGCACGCAAACGGCACAAAAACAAGGCGATCCTGCGCGCATGCCCTGCGGAGATGGAGCCGCTCGGGCGCGGACGCGGCGCCGCACCTCGCGTGGTGCGCGGTTGCCCTCGTGGAGCGCCGGGTGCGATCATCCGCGGTTCGCCGCGTCCTTTCGCGGCGCGGAGACTCGCATGGCTTGTCGGAACCTCGCCGCGTCGGTGCTCGTCGGCCCCGCGCTCGTGCTCGCGCTGGTGGCGCTCCCCTCGTGCGGCGGAGGCGGCGGATCGTCGAGCGGCGGCTCCTCCGCGGGCGGATCGACCGCGACCGGCGCGACCGGAACCGGCGGCAGCGCGGGCTGTCCCGCGAACCTGCTCGCGTGCGGCGACGCGTGCGTGGATCCGCTCGTGGACCCCGCGCACTGCGGGAGCTGCGACGGCGCGTGCGCGTCCTCCCAAGTCTGCTCGGCCGGCGCGTGCAAGGTCGCGTGCGGCCCCGGCACCGTGCTCTGCGGCGACACGTGCGCGGACACGAACCTGGATCCGAAGAACTGCGGCGCGTGCGATCAGGCGTGCGCCGGAGGCGAGCTGTGCTCCGCGGGCACGTGCGGCGTCACCTGCGGAGGCGGCACCACGCAGTGCGGCTCCGCCTGCGCCGACACCGCGAACGATCCGAAGAACTGCGGCGCGTGCGATCAAGCGTGCGCCGCCGGCGAGGTGTGCTCCGCGGGCGTGTGCGGCGTCGCGTGCGGAGGCGGCACCAAGCTGTGCGGCGCCGCGTGCGTCGACAC
Organism: Polyangiaceae bacterium; assembly: GCA_046351455.1. Classification (GTDB taxonomy): domain Bacteria; phylum Myxococcota_A; class Polyangia; order Polyangiales; family Polyangiaceae; genus JADJRH01. The sequence goes on along the minus strand of JAXLYM010000019.1, from coordinate 97,467 downwards.
CGCGGTGGATCCGAAGAACTGCGGCGCGTGCGGGAGCGTGTGCCCGGCCGGTCAGTCGTGCTTCGGCGGCGCGTGCGGCCTCGCGTGCGTGGGCGGCACCACGCTGTGCGGCGAGCTGTGCGTGGACACGTCGGTGGACCCCGCGCACTGCGGCGGCTGCGCGAAGGCGTGCGCGAACGGCGAGACGTGCGCGGGCGGCGTGTGCGGCCTCGCGTGCTCCGGAGGCTCCACGCTCTGCAACGGCGCGTGCGTCGACGTGAAGGTGGATCCGCAGAACTGCGGCGCGTGCGGGGCGCCGTGCGGCCCCGCGGAGGTCTGCGACACCGGCGTGTGCGGCCTCTCGTGCGCGGGCGGCGGCTCCCCGTGCAACGGCGGCTGCGTGGACCTCGCGCACGATCCGGCGAGCTGCGGCATGTGCGGGATCGCGTGCGCCGCGGGCGAGACGTGCGTGAACGGCACATGCTCGCTCGTGTGCGCGGGCGGCGCGTCGCAGTGCGGCGCCGCGTGCGTGGATCTCGCGCACGATCCGGCGAACTGCGGCATGTGCGGGGCGGCGTGCGCGGCCGACGCCGCGTGCATCAACGGCGCGTGCACCCCCTTGTGCGGCGGCTTCGCGAAGTGCGGCGCCGCGTGCGTCGATCTGCAGACGAACAGCCAGAACTGCGGCGCGTGCGGGACGGCGTGCGCCGTCGGCTCCACGTGCGTGAACGGCGCGTGCAAGCTCCCGACGTCGTGCCTCGACGTCCACAACGCGAGCCCCAACGCGCCGAGCGGCGTGTACACGATCGACCTCGACGGCGCGGGCCCGAAGGCGCCGTTCGACGTGCGGTGCGAGATGACGATCGCGGGCGGCGGCTACACGCTCGCGCTCAACCTCGACACCTCGGACGGCCACGTGATGTGGTGGGCCGACCCGCTGTGGACGAGCACGTCGACCTTCGGGACCGCGGCGAACGGCCTCACCGCCGATCACAAAAGCGAGGCGTGGAACAGCCTGACGGGCGCGACCGAGATCCTCGTGATGGTGCACCAGGAGGGCGTGAAGCTCGGCTACAAGCGCTTCGCCAAGGTCAACACCGCGACGATGCTCTCGCACATGCTGGGGGGCGACAACACGCTCATCGGCACGTCCGTCCTCGGCTCCGACATCGCGTCGCTCGCGCTGAACGAGCGCGTGGTGCGCCTCTCGACGCAGCTCTACGCGAACCACTGCGTCGCGACCGGAGGCGCGTGCACCAGCGGATCGGCCGGCTCGCCGGACGGCGATCGCATCGGCTCGAACGAGGCCACGCCTTCGGACAACGTGGGCGGCGGCCTCGGCAACTGGCACGACATGCGGTACTGCTGCGCGGGCCAGACGTACGCGGGCAAGACGTGCGTCGGCGCCGCGTTCCGCACGAGCTCGGAGGCGCAGGGGAGCTGGGGCCTCTGCTACACCGCGACGAACCCCGGCTACTTCGGCAGCGACACGTTCGGCCCCGCGGCCAACACCTGCTCCGACGCCAACTGCGGCTTCAGCGGCTGGTCCTCCTCGAACGGCCTCGAGTACGACTTCGCGATCTTCATCCGCTGACGCGCCCGTCGCCCCGCCCCCTGGATCGCCCTCCGGATCCGGCCTCGAACGAGATCGTGATCGGGCTCGTGTAAGTCTCCTCGGGGCGTGTCGTTCTCTGCCCCGAAGACGATGGAGGCAATCATGAACGGCTTTCGCACGGCGGGTCTCGTTTCGATCGTAGCGGTCACTTCTGCGCTCGCGCTCGGCTGCGGCGAGGCGTCGGCGCCGAAGGGCGCGAGCTACGGTTACGGCGGGCCCGGCGCGCGCGCCTACGGGGACGGTGAGGCGCCGGCGAGCGCGCCGGCCGCGTCGGCGGGCCCCGGTGGTTGGTTCGACGCGCCGCGCCCCGCGCAGCCTTCTGCGCAGGGCTCGTGGAGCGACGACAGCGGCGGCCGCGTAGCGAAAGAGGAGCAGTCGCCGAGCATGCGCCCCGGCCTCGGCACCGAGTGGGGCGAGACGTTGAACAGCCGCATCACCTCGACGCCGTTCCTCCGCGCGGACGCGACCTCCCCGTTCACGACGGCGAGCATGTTCTACAACGACGCCGCGGGCATCCGCGCGATGGCGAACGCGGCCGGCACGCCGAGCGCGACGAGCGGCACCTTCTCGATCGGCGGCGGCATCGTGACGGTCGGCCTCCGCGACGGGAACGGCCACTTCCTGAGCGGCTACGTCTCCGGCGGGAAGAACTACGTGCAGGGCGAGGCCGGCACCAACTACACGATCGTGGTCCGCAACCGTTCGCCGTTCCGGTTCGAGGTGGTGCTCTCGGTCGACGGCCTCGACGTGATCGACGGCAAGGACGCCTCGTTCGCGAAGCGCGGCTACATCCTGGATCCGCGCGGCGAGCTCGAGGTCGAGGGCTTCCGTCAGAGCATGGACCAGGTGGCGGCCTTCAAGTTCGGCTCGGTCTCGTCGTCGTACTCGAACCAGAAGACGGGCGAGACCCGCAACGTCGGCGTGATCGGCATGGCGGTCTTCCACGAGCGCGGCACCGACCCGTGGAGCTGGAACAACAACGAGGTCGACACCCGCCACAACGCGAACCCGTTCCCCGGCCAGTTCGCGACCCCGCCCTGAGATCAAGCCCCTTTTTTGCGGCCGTTGCCTCTTCGTATCCACCCGGTTAAAGACCTCTTCTCATGGGTCTCAAGCAGGTCCAGCTCGTGGTCCGTGGGCGGGTTCAAGGGGTGTATTTTCGTGCGTCGACGCAGCGGGAGGCGCGCCGTCTCGGGCTGAGCGGCTGGGTGAGGAACCGGCCCGACGGGTTCGTCGAGCTGCTGGCCGAGGGCGAAGAGGACGGCCTCAAAGACCTGATCGCGTGGGCGAACCGAGGTCCGAGCGCCGCCCGCGTGGAGCGCGTCGACGTCCGGTGGCGCTCGTTCACCGGCGAGTTCCCCGACTTCCGCATCGTCGACTGAAGGGGCCGGGGCGGGATCTTCGCCGCCCGCCAGATCGCCGGAAGCGGATCTTTGCCCGCGTCGTTGCGCGCGATCGAAACTGGGCTGGCTCCGCGCGCATATCGCGTGCACAACGCGGCCTGGATCCCTCGAACGAAGCCATGCGCACCTCGCTGCCTCGAAGAACGATCGCGCTCCCCCTGGTCCTCGTGGCGCTCGCCGCCGCGCCGTTTCCTGCGCTCGCCGCGGGGGAGCTGCCGACGGCGACCGCCTCCGCGAGCGGCGCGCCGATGGCCGGCCCGCTCCCCGATCTGCCGCGCCTCGCGCCGATCACGCTGCCCGAGCCCGACGCCGCGTCGCTGAAGGATCTGGACCGCATCCTCGAAGCGCTCACCGGCGAGGACGATCGCTCCCGCACCAACGCGCGCGGCCTCATCAACGACGTGCAGCCGTCGCTGGTCCCGGCGATCCGCCAGCGCATCCAGGACGTGCGCGGCTCCCTCGATCGCGAGACGGCGCCGCGGGTGCTCGAGGACGCGCGCAAGGCCGGGCGCGACGCCCTCAAGAAGAAGGCGAAGGGCGGCTCGGACGATCCCTCGGAGCCGGCGCCGAAGAAAAAGAAGAAGAAGGGCGGCGACAAGAGCGCCGAGAAGCCTGCCGACAAACCCGCCGACAAACCCGCGGACAAGAGCGACAAGAAGAGCAGCGCCGAGGACGACGACGGCGACTGGCTCGACTTCGTGATCGCGAAGCCGAAGCCGAAGAGCGACTCGTGGCGCGACCTCGTGAAGCTGCTCGCGATGGAGCGCATGCTCGCGGCGATCGGCACGACGCCCGCGATCCGCGAGATGATCAACTTGCACGCGCAGTTCGGGGACATGCTCCGCATCGATCTGCAGCGGCAGGTGATGAAGCTGAAGGACAAGGCCGTCCCCGCGCTCATCGAGGCCCGGCAGCACGACGCGAAGATCGTGCAGAAATGGGCCGGCAAGATGCTCGACACGCTCGGCCGCGCGATCCCGGGCGAGGCGGTCAGCACCAACGACACGACCGTGCTCGCGGACGTGCTCCGCGCCTACGGCCGCACGCGCGACGTCGACGCGGCCCGCGTGGTGCTGAGCTTCGCGAACAGCGATCGGATCCAGCTCCGCGACGCCGCGCGCGAGGCGATCACCGCGATCGGCGAGCCGGGCGTGTGGCAGCTCCGCGACGTGTACCTGAACATGACCGGCAACAAGGCGCCGCGCGAGTGGACGTGGGACCGCATCGCGAAGGAGATCTTCGCCGCCTACGATCGCGGGCGCCTCGCCGAGGTGTACAAGCTCATGGACGACGGCGTCGCCGCCGCGGCCGCGGGCAAGAACGCGGACGCCGTCGACGCGTTCGACAAGGTGCTCGCGCGCCAGCCGATGTTCGAGCGCCGCCGCGAGATGGTGAAGACGTACGTCGCGCGCGCGAAGGAGCTGCCCGCGGACAAGCGCGAGGACGCTCTCGCGATGCTGCGCAAGGCGTCGCGCCTCGATCCGAAGAACCCGGACAGCAAGAAGCTCGACGCCGAGATCGCGTACCTCGAGGGCGTCGTGCTCATGGACCAGGGCACGCCGGATAAATTGCTCTTCAAGAAGGCGCTGGAGCTCGATCCGACGAACGATCGCGCGCGCGCGGCGCTCGCGTCCCTCGACGATCAGGCGGCGCCGAAGAAGGACTGGACGAAGCGCTACATCGCGGCGGCCGGCCTCGGCCTCGCGGCGCTCCTCGCGATGATCCTCCTCTACCGACGCAAGCCGCGCGCGAAGCCGGAGCCTCCCCCGCCCACCCCTGTCGAGACGTAGAACCTTTCAAAGCGTGATGCCTGCGCCCGTTCAAGCGTCGAGGCCTGCGCCCACTCAGCTGCGGACTCCGCGGAGCCAAGCTCCGCTCCGCCTCCGCTGAGCGGGCTCCGGCCTCCCAGCGGCGCCCGCGATCAGTTCATCGTGGTGGCGGGGGGCGTGGGCGTCGCGGACGTCGACGCGGCCGGCGTCGTGGGCTCGGCGCTCTTCGCCCTCTCGCTCTGGCGGGCGCGCTCGCGCTGGCGCTCCAGGGCGGCCTTCACGAACGTCGCGAACAGCGGGTGCGCGACGTGCGGGCGGCTCTTGAACTCGGGGTGGAACTGACAGCCGAGGAAGTACGGGTGGTCCTTCAGCTCGACCATCTCGACGAGGCGCTGATCCGGCGACGTGCCCGAGAACGTGAGGCCTCGCGACCCGATGACCTCGCGGTACTTGTTCGACACCTCGTAGCGGTGGCGGTGACGCTCGCTGATCGAGAGCGATCCCCCCTGCGACGGCTGCGACGGACGCGGCGCGCCGGGGGCGGCGGGCTTTCCGTGGTCGGCGTCGGCGCCGGTGTACACCTCGGCCGCGAGCGAGCCGGGCGTCAGCACGCACGGGTACGCGCCGAGGCGCATCGTGCCGCCCTTCTCCATGACGCCCTTCTGATCGGGCATCAGATCGATCACGAGGTGCGGCGCGTTCTTGTCGAACTCGCCGGAGTTCGCGCCGCCGAGGCCGCACACGGTGCGCGCGTACTCCACCACCGCGAGCTGCATGCCGAGGCAGATGCCGAAGAACGGGACCTTCTGCTCGCGCGCGTAACGGATCGCCTCGATTTTGCCTTCGGTCCCGCGATCGCCGAAGCCGCCGGGCACGAGGATCGCGTCGAGGTTCGCGAGCATCTCGGCCGCGCCGTTCGGGCCGCGGGCCTCGATCTGCTCGGCGTCGATGTACTCGAGATCCACCTTCACGTCGTTGTGGAGGCCGCCGTGCACGAGCGCCTCGTGCAGCGACTTGTACGCGTCGCGGAGCTGCACGTACTTGCCGACGACGCCGATCTTCACCGCGCCGCGCGACGGCTTCTTGAAGCGGTCCACGATGCGGTGCCAGCTCGTCAGATCCGGCTGGCGCGCCCAGATCTTGAGCAGCTCCGTCACCTGCTCGTCGAAGCCCTCCGCGTGGAGCGCGAGCGGCAGCTCGTAGATGCACGGCACGTCCACCGCCGCGATCACGCAGTTCACCGCGACGTTCGAGAAGAGCGAGATCTTCTCCTTCATCGACTGCGGCAGCGGGCGATCCGTGCGGCACAAGAGGATGTCGGGCTGGATGCCGATCTCCCGCATCTCCTTCACCGCGTGCTGCGTCGGCTTGCTCTTCAGCTCTCCGGCGGTCGCGATGAACGGCACCAGCGTCACGTGCACGCTGAGCGCGTTGTGCTGGCCGAGCTCCACCTTGAGCTGGCGGATCGCCTCCAGGAACGGGAGCGACTCGATGTCGCCGACCGTGCCGCCGATCTCCACGATCGCGATGTCGACGCCTTCGGCCGCGGCGCGGACGCGGGCCTTGATCTCGTCGGTGACGTGCGGGATGACCTGCACGGTGGCGCCGAGGTACTCGCCGCGGCGCTCCTTCGAGATCACGGACTCGTACACGCGGCCCGTGGTGAAGTTGTTCTGGCGGGACATGCGGGCGGTGGTGAACCGCTCGTAGTGGCCCAGATCCAGGTCCGTCTCCGCGCCGTCGTCGGTCACGAAGACCTCGCCGTGCTGGTATGGGCTCATCGTGCCCGGATCCACGTTGATGTACGGGTCGAGCTTGATGTGCGTGACCTTGAGGCCGCGGGCCTCCATCAACGCGCCCATCGACGCGGCCGCGAGGCCTTTGCCGATCGACGAAACGACCCCACCCGTCACGAACACGAATTTGGTCCGCTTGCTCATGACCACGCGCTCCGGTTGTGTCGCGCGCGGTTTCCGCGGCGGCGACGGCGATCTAGCACCACTGTGCTCAACAGGTCGGCGACGTGCCGGCCAGACGCGGACCTGTTGGGTAGCAGCACCCGGCCCTCATGGGAACGCCGATCTAGATCGAGGTTTCCCGGTTTGCACGAGCAACCTTTGCGCTAGCATGCCCGGTCGGTCCGCGGCCGTCCTCGGCGGCGCCTCCCATGCGCATCGCCGCTGTTCTCCACGACGCGTCCTCCGATCACGACAGCGCGCCTCTGCTTCCGACGCCGGCGCTCGAACGGGATGGCGCGCTCTACCGGATCGCGGATCTGGCGGCGGCGCTGGGGCCGCGGGGCGCGCGGCTCGCGGCGGGCGGCGATTTTCACTCCGCGGTGATCGCGGCGGGCGGCGCGTCGCTCCGGGAGCTCGACGAGCGGCTGCGATCCGGGGAGCGGCCCGCGGAGGCGCGCGTGCTGCCGAGCACGTTCACGTGGCTGCCGCCGTGCGATCCGGACCGCGCGGCGCTCGTGCTGTGCGACGCGCCGATGGACGCGAAGAGGCCGGCGGTCCGGCTGGGGTCCGCGCGCTCGCTGCTCGGGCACGAGGCGACGGTGCCGTGCGATCCGGGGGCGCGCGACGTCGCGATGGAGGCGTCGGTGGTCGCGATGATCGCGGACGATCTCTTCCGCGCGGCGGAGGCGGAGGCGTCGGCCGCGATCTTCGGGTACGCGGTGATGCTCGCGTTCGAGGGCGGCTTCGGCGCGCAGCTCGGGCCGGTGCTCGTGACGCGCGACGAGGTGCCGCACGTCACGGAGCTGCGCGCGCACGTCCGCGTCGAGGGCGCGGCGCTCGGAGGCTGCGCGCTCGCCGCGTCCCCGTTCACGCCCGCGGAGCAGATCGCGTTCGCGAGCCACGTGGTGCCGCTGCGCGCCGGCGATCTGATCCGCGTCGCGCGCGTGCACACGCCGCTCGCGTCGCGCGTCGCGTTCGGCGCGCGCGTGGAGGTCGCGGTGGAGCGCCTCGGCAGGCTCGCTGGAAAGGCTTCGATCGGGCCGGAAATGCGCGGCTGGCGAAAGAGCTAGAAACGTCGAGGACTGCGTCCGCTCCGCTGCGGACTCCGCGGATCGGACTCCGTCCTCCCAGTGGCGCCCTCTAAAACGTGCCGACGAAGCCGAAGCCCGCGCTCGTCGGGGTGACGAAGGGGGCCGGCTTCCACGTGAACATCGCGAGCGGCTTCGACGGAGGGGGCGGGGTCAACGGGACCGCTTCCGTCTTCATCAGGATGCCCTCGGCCACGATCGCGAGGCCCGCGGTCTGGAGCAAACCGTCCAGGATCAAGAGGCCGCCGCGCAGGTACACGAAGGCGTCACAGCCGCTGTTCTCCGGCGGGCAGCCGTTCTTCGCGAGCGCGATCCACGGGCCGACGATCGGCGCCTTCAGCTCCAGCGAGCCGGGGTACGTCGACGCGGCCTCCGAGCCGAGGAACGCCGCGCCGTACGCGATCGCCGTCACCGCGATGCCGCCGACGATCAGCTTGGGGCGCACCGTCGACGGGGGGTATCGCACCGGCGGCGGATCCTCCGCGCGGGCCGGCGACGATACGACGAAGGCGGCCGCGCACATCGCGGCGGCGGCGAACGAACAGGCTCTCTTCACGGCTTCTTTCCAGGCTTCTTCGGATCCTTCGCGTTCGGATCTGCCGCGATCGGGCTCTTCCGCTCGGGGATCTTGATCGTGTACGGGACCTCCAGCGGGTCGCCTTCGAAGGGGACGATGATCTGGTTCACGAAGGAGCGCTTCACGCACGCCTCCATCGACGTGCCGGCCCACGGGGCGCCGACCGTGACGTCCGTGATGCGGCCCTTCTGGCCGTCGAAGAGCACCTTGAGCTCTCCTTCACCACCCTTGCCGTCCGGCACGCTCTCCGAGCACGTCGCCGCCGCGGAGGCGCCGCGCTTCAGCACGACCTCCATCTGCTCGCGCTGCTCCTTGTTGAGGCCGCCCGAGTCGCTCGACTCCGAGGGCGTCGACTTCACGAGGCCGGGCTGGTTGACCTCGTCGAGCGGGGCCTCCGTGCTCGTGCCGGACCCGTCCGCAGGCGTCTCCGCGCTGTTTTGCGCGCCGGAGCACGCGAGGATGAACGGGGAAAGAACGACCAACGACCGTGTCCAGGAAAAAGCGCTGCGGGTCACGGTGACCTCCATCTCATGAGCGGCGCGCACCCTAGCAAGCCCGGGCGGCGCGCAACAGCCCTGCGCACATTCGATGCCTGCCCCGCCCGGATCGGCTCAGGTGTAGCGTGCGCCGTCATCATGCCGAAAAGCACATCGCCTGCGTTGCGGTGGGCACGTTTTCTGTTGCCCCTGCTCGTCGTCCTGGCCGCCGCGTGCGGTCCCACTCCTCCTCCTCGGCCGCCCGTGCGCGAGCTGCCCGCCCCCGCGAGCGCGCTCCTCACGCTGGCGCCGCCGGCGTACGCGCAGACCACGCCGGTCCAGCTCCCCGAAGATCAAAACAGCGCCGCTGCGCAGGCGAAGTTCGCCGAGCTCGCCGGGCCGAACGCCGTGCACGAGCCGGCGCTCGATCTCGTGGCCGCGGTCGTCGGCAAGACGTACGCGCAGGAGAACGAGCTGCCCGCGCGCGCCCTGCTCCAGTGGCTCTACTGGAAGTGCGGCTCGATCTCGATGCCGGGCCCGGTGAACGTCGTCGTCGCGCCGCCCGAGCAAGCCGCGCTGTTCCAGGAGCACGTGCGACGGCTCGCCGCCGTGGTGCCGCAGGTGAAGGACGACGTCGTGTCCTTCGGCGTCGCGCGCGTGATGGTGATGGGGCACGTCGCGCAGGCGATCGCCCTCGGCTACCGCAAGGTGGACATGGCGCCCACCCCGAAGGCGCAGGCCGCGGGGCAGAACATGCCCCTTCGCCTCTCGTTGAAGAAGCCGTACACGAACCTGACTCTGTACGTGGATCAGGGCGGTCCGGCCGTGCTCAGCGTGCCGATGGAGAAGCAGGCGGACGGCTCGTTCCTGGCCAACGCGCCGATGCCCGCGGCCCCGGGGCGCTATTTCGTGGAGGTCGTCGGCATGACGCCGCCCGCGGACGGGTCCGACAAGGGATATCGATCCTCGGTGTTGTGGTTGCCTTTCCACGTGGGAGTCGCGGAGGCCGAGCAGGCGGACGAATTCATCCGTCATCCGCAGAAGAACCACCCGGATCGCTCGGCGTGGGCGACGCAGATCCTCACCGCGTACAACGAGGCTCGGCAGAAGCTCGGGCGCCCGGCGCTCTCCGTCGAACAGGCCGCCACGTCGCTCGTGCAGGCGCGCGCGGATCTCATCGCGAGCCGCGACGACTTGCCGCCTCCGGAGACGCAGATGCCTCAGAAGCTCGCGGCGGCGGGGCTCCCGGCGCGGAACGTGTTCGGCTTCCTCGATGATATCGAGTTCGTGTCGGAGTACATCACGCTGCGTCTGCTCCGGCCGGCGGCGCGTTTCGCGCTCTTCGACCAGAACGTGAACACCATCGCTCTCGGCCTCTCCCCGCGCACCGTGGGGCCGTGGAAAGGCGTCATGTTCAGCACGGTGGAGTACGTGTTCGAGGTCATCAAGGTGGACCCGGCGAAGGAGCGCGAGCGCATCTTGAAGGATCTGGACGCCCTGCACTCCGCGCCGTTCACGCGCAACGAGCCCCTCACGACCGCCGCGCAGAAGATCGCCGACGGCGTGTGCAAGGGCGGGGCGATGCCGACGGACGCGAACGCGATGTTCAAGACCGTGGTGGGGCTGGACGCCTCCCTCAAGAACCGGCTCGCCGCGCCGTGGGCCGGTTACGAGCTCGACAAGGAGGTCATGGCCGACATCGCGAAGGACGCGGCCCCGTACAACAACGTGGGTATCGGCGTGTGCCAGGGCGACGTCGGCGGCAACCCCGGGACCGAGGTCGTGCTTCTCCTGTTTGCCGGCCCTTGAAAATCGCATGAAGTGATATCCTTCGGCCCATGAGCGTCATCGACGATGTCCGCGCCGGAAAGGCGCAGATCGAATGGGCCGAGGTGGTATCGAAGGGCGCCGACGGGACGGAGATCCGCGTCCCCGTTATCCGGGACGCCCTCAAGATCAACGGGGTGCGCGTCTCCGCGAGCGCGCAGGATCTCCAGAGGATCGCCGACATGCTCGGCTGTCTCCTCCTCACTCCCAAGATCATCGACCTCATCTACCAGCAGGCGAAATTGCGGTTCGAGCCGATCGTCAACATCGGCGGTCGCATCGTCGCGATCACGACGAGCGAGATCTACTCGGCCGCGCTCGACGCGAGGATCCGGGAGCTCGGCGGGGATCCGGGCGGCCTCATCGACAGCGTCGGCAAATACTGGGTCTTGCACAAGGAGCTGTCGTATCCGGAGAAGCTGAAATACGGCCGCTCCACGGTGTGCAACTACGGCTGGCTCGGCGACACCGCGGCGTTTCCGGCGCTGTGCCAGGGGTTCCGATGCTGGCAGACGCCCGGGTTCCAGCACAACGATCTGCACAACGACCCGAGCCAGCTCGTGCGGCTCATGCGGCGCTTCGGCTGGCTCGTGCTCCCAGGCGAGCAGCCACGTCCCTTGGATCTCGCGGCGGCGCTGCGCGACGAGAAGCTGGCCCCGCTGCTCAACTACGAAGGCCCGCTCAATTACCTCCGGATCGCGACGGTGCCCGAGGCGCCGCCCGCGGATCCGCCCACCGTGCTGCCGTACGTGTCGCCCTTCATCGCTTGAAATACCGCTCGAAGTCGCCGCCCGACTTCGTGGTTCGACGGACACCTTCCCTCCGCCCCGAGAGGGCTTGATCGAGATGCGATCTCCCCGAAACGTAGGCTTTTTGTCCATCCTCTGCGCGCTCTTCGCGACGCCTCTCCTCGGGTGCACCGGGGTCGAGGAGACGATCTCCCCGGTGACGCCGCCGCCCCACGTGGATTTCGCGGACTGCGAGGACAATCCGGCCCTCGACTGCGGCACGCTGGAGGTGCCGGTCGATCACGACGATCCGGACGGGCCGAAGATGAAGGTGCCTGTCGTCCGCGTCCGCGCGGCGGACCCTGCGAAGCGGATCGGCTCCTTGCTGCTGAATCCGGGCGGTCCCGGCGGCTCCGGCGTCTCGCTCGCGAAGGCCGCGGGCGTCTTCTTTCCGCAGGACCTCAAGGACCGCTTCGACCTCATCGGCTTCGATCCGCGCGGGGAGGCGGGCAGCACGCCCTCGATCGACTGCGTGGACAGCCTGGACGCGCTCGTCGGCCTCGACATGACGCCGGACGACGCGGCGGAGCGAAAGGCCCTCACCGACGTGACGAAGGCCTTCGTCGAAGGGTGCCAGTCGAGGAGCGGCGATCTCCTCGCGCACATCGGCACCGACTCCATCGTTCGTGACATGGATATGCTGCGGGAGGCGCTCGGCGACGACAAGCTGACGTACCTCGGTTATTCGTACGGCACCTTCCTCGGCGCCGTCTATGCGGACACCTTCCCGGATCACGTGCGCGCGCTCGTGCTGGACGGCCCGCTGGATCCCTCGCTGACGAACGAGCAGTTCATCGAAGGCCAGGCGTACGGCTTCGAGGTCGAGCTGGAGCAGATGTTCGCGTGGTGCGAGACCTCCGACGACTGCCCCCTCGGCAAGGACACGGAGCCGGTGACGCCGCCGAGCGAGGTGTTCGACGCGCTGAAGGCGTCGATCGAAAAGACCCCGCTCCCGTCGTGGCTGTATACGGGCCGCACGGTGGGGCCGGGCGAATTCGCGTATGCCGTGTCGGGCGCGCTGTATCAGCCGGGCCGCTGGGACTCGCTCGCAGAGGCCCTCTCGGAGGCGGCGAAGGGCGACGGGACGGTCCTGCTCGATCTCGCGGACGGCTACTCCGGCCGCGCGCCGGACGGCACGTACGATAACTCGTTCGAGGTGTATTACGCGGTGACCTCGCTCGACTCCCCCTCTTCGCACAAGCCGGAAGCCCTGGCCGAGCTGCTCACCAAGGTGACCAAAAAGGCTCCTCGCATCGGCGCGTATCTCCCGTACACGGCCCTCCCGGCGGAATTCTGGCCACTGCCGTCCTGGCGTGAGGCGGTCCCGGTCGTCGCGAAGGGCGCGCCCCCGATCCTCGTCGTCGGCGCCACGCGGGACCCGGCGACTCCCTACGACTGGGCCCAATCGCTCGCGAAACAGCTCCCCGGAGCGGCGCTTCTGACGCGCGACGGCGACGGCCACACGAGCTTCATGCACGGCAGCGAGTGCATCGACAAGGCCGTGACGGACTATCTCGTCTCCGGCGCCCTCCCGGACACGGGCACCGTCTGCACCGACTGACACTCTCCTCAATAGCGGATTTGATTCGCACCCCCGCACACACGGCGCGAGCGGGGGAGTGATACGAGGGGGCGGAGCCCCCTTGTAAAATCACAAAAGCACCTGTCTGTCGTGCTCGTCGCGACGTGAGCCAGCTTTGATCTTGTCGGGGGGCAGCCGCAGCTCTTCCCGCCGCGCTCCTACCCCGCTGCCTCCGCTCGCCGCGTGCGGCGCGCCCTCCGCAGTGCGGTTGTCACGGCCCCTCCGCCGCGGCCTTCGGTTTCTGCGATCGCCTGCAAAACAAGCGTGGACGTCGCGGCACACCTGGTGCACAGCGGGCGGCCATGCTCGCACGCCTCCGCCTCTGGGTGCCAGTCTTCGGGGCCGCGCTCCTCGGCGCCTGCTCCTGCTCGTCGTCCAGCAACCCGGGCAATTCGCCGCACACGGCCTCGTCCGCCCCGGTGAAGCCGGCCGTCCCCGAGGGGAAGACTGCCAGTTTGCTCCAGGACGCGTGGCAGAAACAGAGCCTCACGCCGACCCCCCCGGCCGACGACGCGACGTTCCTCCGCCGCGCCACGCTCGATCTCTGGGGCACGCTCCCCACGCCGGAGGATCTCGTCGCCTTCGAGGCCGACAAGGCCCCGGACAAGCGCGCCAAGCGGATTGACCAGCTCCTCAATGACCCGCGCTTCTCCGAGCGGTTCGCGGCGATCTGGACGGACCTGCTCCTCGGCGGCGGCAAGCTCGGGCAAGGCGTCGATCAGGCGGCCTTCCGCGCGTGGCTCAAGCAGAAGATGGAGGCGCGCGCCCCGTGGGACTCCATCGTTCGAGAGATCCTGTCCGGAGAGGGCGTGAACAGCCCCGGCGGCTCGATCCAGGAGCGCAACGTCGCCGCGCAGGCCGCCGTCGCGGAGGCGCCCGCGGAGGGCGTGCACGGCAACGTCAACTACCTCCTTCGGTACCGCGACTCGGCCGCGGACCTCACGGGCAAGACGTCGCGCGCGTTCCTCGGCGTGCAGATTCAATGCGCGCAGTGCCACGATCACAAGACGGAGGCGTGGACGACGAGCCAGTTCAAGAGCCTCGCGGCGGCCTTCATCAAGACGCGCGGCGCGCCGGTCGACCGCTCGAAAGGGGAGGTCCCGATCATCGACGTGAAGGACATCCCGAAGGCCAGATTCGGCCCCAAAGCCTCCGATTACAACAAGGCCCTCGCCGACATCGAGCCTCGCGCGCTCGACGGGACGGCGCTCGGCGACAAGGACCGACGAAAGGCGCTCGCGGATTGGGTGGTGTCGGCGAAGAGCGGCACGTTCGCCAAGGCCTTCGTGAACCGCGTGTGGGCGCAGCTCCTCGGCCGCGGATTCGTGGATCCGGTGGACGACATTCGCCCCAAGAACCCGCCTGTCTTGCCCGAATTGTTCGAGGCGCTCGCGAACGGCTTCGTGTCGAGCGGACACGATGTCCGCAGCGTGTACCGGAGCGTGTGCACGTCGGACGCGTATCAGCGCAGCGCGGGCCCGCCGGCGGATCTCTGGGCCTCGTTCGCGCTGCGGCCGGTGCCGGCGGACGTGCTGTTCGACGCGGTGGTGACGGCCTCGGGGCTGGGGCCGATCGTCGAGGAGATCGCCGGGGAGCGCGCGGATCAGCTCCGCGCCCGCACGCGGCAGAGCTTCGTGCTCGTGATGGATGTCGACGAGGACGCGGGCAATCACTCCTTCGAGGGCTCCATCGCGCACGCGCTGCTGCTCTCGAACGGGGCCGTCTCGCGCTTCGCCGCGCGCGACGTGGAGGGCAGCGCGCTCGACCAGGCCTTGAAGTCGCCGAGCGACGACGCGCGCCTCGACGCCCTCTATCGAAGGACCCTGTCCCGACTCCCCACCACCGAGGAGCGCGCCAAATGGAAAGCGTTCCTCGACGAGGCCGAGAAGGGCCCGAAGAAGGACCCGGATCACGCCGTGGCGGGCGGCGGCAAGAAGAAGGACTCGCCGTACGCGCGCCTCGACAAGAAGCTCAAGAGCCAGGCGAAGACGCCCCGCGAGCGCGCGTACGAGGACCTCTTCTGGGCGCTCCTCAATTCGACCGAGATGGCCACGCAGCATTGATGTTCGAGAGCCCGCGAGCCCTCACGATGACCACGATTTTTCGATTGAACCTGGAGACTCCCATGCTCACGTCGCGCCCTCGAATCAGCCTGTCTCGCCGCTCGTTCCTCGGCGTCGCGCTCGGCGCGCTCGGCGCCGCGGCCCTCCGCGACACGACGCCGGACGCCTTCGCCGGCGAGCCTGCGAACGTCCCCGGAGGCGCCCCCGGAAAGGCCCCTTCGACAGGCCCCAAGGCCGCCGCCGACGCGGTGATCCTCCTCTGGATGAACGGCGGCCCGAGCCACCTCGACACGTTCGATCCCAAGCCCGGTAACTCCAAGGTGATGGGGCCGATGCGCGCCATCCCGACGGCGATCTCCGGCGTGCAGTTCGGCGAGCACCTCCCGCTCCTCGCGAAGGAGGCCAAACGGCTCGCGGTGATCCGCGGCCTTTCCAGCAAGGAGGGCAGTCACGATCGCGCGCAGTCGCTCGGACACACGGGCCACACCCCCAATCCGACGGCGGCGTATCCCTCGTTCGGCGCGTGGACCAGCAAGGTGCTGGGCAGTCGCGATCCGGAATTGCCGGCCTACGTGAGCCTGAACGGCCCCGGCCACGACGCGGGCTTCTTCGGCGCCGGCCACGCCCCGTTCGTCGTCTCCACGCCGGGAGCGCCGCCGGACAACACGGATCCGGGCGTGTCGGACGCGCGGTTTTCGCACCGGCGAGAGGCCCTGTCCATCCTCGAAGACGGCTTCTCCGCCCGCACGAAGGCGCCTTTCATCGCCGACCGGAGGGCCGTGTACGATCGCGCCTTTTCGCTCATGCGCTCGCCGAAGCTCTCGGCGTTCGACCTCGCGAGCGAGCCGGAGAAGATCGTGAAGGCCTATGGCGACACCCCCTTTGGAAAAGGCTGCCTCACCGCGCGGCGCCTCATCGAGGCGGGCGTTCGCCTCGTGGAGGTGACGCTCGACGGCTGGGACACGCACCAGGACAATTTCAATCGCGTGAAGACCCAGTGCGCGGCGCTGGATCCGGCGATGAGCGCGCTGCTCGTCGATCTGGCCGATCGCAAGCTCCTCGACCGAACGCTGGTGATCTGCATGGGTGATTTCGGTCGCACTCCGCACATCACCTCGGACGACGGGCGCGATCACCACCCTGCGGCGTACTCGGCCGTGCTCGCGGGCGGCGGCGTCCGCGGCGGCGTGGTGATCGGCGGCACGGACGCGGACGGTGATCAGGTGAAGGACGGCAAGACCTCCGTCCCGGATCTGCTCGCCACCGTGGCCCATCAGCTCGGCATGGACCCGAACCAGAGCGTGCAGGCCCCCAACGGTAGGCCCGTGTCCGTCACCGACGGAGGCCTCGTGATCGACGGCCTCGTCCAGCCCTGAAGCTCGCCCGCGTCCTGATTCGCCCCACCGTCGCGCGCGCGGATCGGCTTGATTCCTCGCTCACCGCACAATTCGAACCCTCCTGAAACTGCCACCTACCGCGCGTTGATCCGGAGTCACGGGGCTCCGTGAATCAGCGCGCATTCTGCTTGATCCGAAGCCCTGGCCGCGAGAAGATATCCTCTCACGCAGCTTGCCTGTCTTGGAGGATTGAGATGTACCGTCGGACCTTCGCATCCGTTCCGGCAGCCGTTCTGCTGCCATGCGCGGCGCTCACCGTCCTCTCTCTCGGCTGCGGCTCCGGGGAGGCGACGAGCGGCTCCGGCTTCACGGCGCTCGGCGGAGGCGGCGGCTCCGGCACGTCGGCCACCGGCGGCGACTCCGGCACCACGAGCACGACTGGCACCAACACGACCGGCACCACGAGCACGAGCGGCTCCGGCGGACAGACCACCTCCTCGACAGGCCCCTATTGCGGAGACGGCCACGTGGACCCGGGAGAGGCCTGCGACGACGGCAACGACAACCAGTTCGACGGCTGCTTGCCGGACTGCACGGTGGTCCCGCCGATCGACGCGCCGACCCTCAAATGGAAGTACATCGAGGTGCCGGGCACCGTGTGCATGAACGGCGACACCGCCGGATTCGGCATCTCGATCAACCCCGCTTCCCCGAACGTGATGATCTACCTGGAGGGCGGCGGCGCCTGCTTCAACGACGCGTGCGACTTCTCCGCCTTCAGCATTCCGTTCGTCCCGCCGATCGACGGCATCTTCAACCGGGACAACCCCGGCAATCCGGTCAAGGACTGGAGCATGATCTACGTGCCTTATTGCAGCGGGGACATCCACGGCGGCGACAAGGACACGATGCTCGGCGGGAAGATGCGCTATTTCCACGGCTATCGCAACATCACCAAGTATCTTCAGCAGTGGGTGCCCACGTTCGCGAACGCCGACAACGTCCTCTTGACGGGCATCAGCGCGGGCGGCTTCGGCGCGGGCCTCAACGCGGCGCACGTGGCGGACGCCTTCGGCCCCGGACACCAGATGATCACGATCGACGACTCCGGCCCTCCGCTCTCGCAAGACGTGATTTCGCCCTGCCTCCAGCAGATCTTCCGCGACGTGTGGGGCCTCGATCAGACGCTCCTGGCCGGGTGCGGCGCGGACTGCTCGGATCCGAACAACTTCTCGACAGGCATGCTCAACCACGTGCTGTCGAGCTACCCGGAGATGCGATTCGGCCTCTTCTCCAACACGGCGGACCTCGTGATCCGCACGTTCATGGGCTTCGGCTGGTGCGACGGCACGCACGACGACTGTGACGGGACAGCCACCAACGTGCCCGCGCAGGTGTACGAGGACGGGCTGCTCGCCCTGCGCGCCGCGCACGAGAACCGCGCCGCCACCTATTATGTCGGACAGGACCACTTCGGCTACAACTTCGGCCTCAACCACACCGTGCTGCGCTCTCCGTCGTTCTGGACGACCACGATCGACGGCGTGCAGGTGTCCGAGTGGGTCGGCAAGGTGATCAACGGCACCATCCAGCACGTCGGCCCGTAACTGCCAGTCTGCGGCGGCGCGGGGGGTGGGGCGTCGCGCTCACCCTGGTGCCGCGATGGACCATGCGGAGGGCCGACCGGCTCTTCGGCGATCCACCCGAATCCCCCTAAATTCTCGCAATCCTTTCGGAAGATGCCTGGAACGCGGCGTGCTAATCCACGTCCTCCGGCATGCGCTCCTCTTCTCTTCTCCTGACATCGCTCGGCCTCGGTCTCGGACTCTTCGGGGCGGCGTGCGCCCCCCAGGACCCTCCGGAGGACCCGGAGCCGCTCGGGGAGGCGGCGTTCGCGATCACGGTCGATCAGGCCGTGTCCAGCGGGTGCTCCACCTCCACCGTGAAGGGGCTCGGCATGCAGATCGCCGCGGAGGGCGCCTGTCTCAAGCCCGGCTCCTTCGTCGAGATACCGCAGTTCGACAACGTGGTCTTCTCCGACGCCGCGCTCCCGTTCCTGGAGCAGCCCGCGAGAGACGGCCTCGTCGCCGCGCTCCAGGGCTCGCCCGGCACGTCGATGCAGATCAACTCGGCCCTTCGCACGGTCGCGCAGCAATATCTCCTCTATCGGTGGTACCAGCTCGGCACCTGCGGCATCACCCTCGCGGCCGGCCCCGGCCTCTCCAACCACGAGACCGGCCTCGCGCTCGACGTGCAGGAATACTCCACCTGGAAGAGCTCGCTCACCAACCACGGATTCACCTGGTACGGCTCGAACGACGTCGTCCATTTCGATTACACCGGCGCGGGCGCGGTCAATTACAAAGGCACCGACGTCCTCGCCTTCCAGAAGCTCTGGAACAAGAACCACCCGAACGACCTCATCGACGAAGACGGCATCTACGGCCCGCAGACGGAGGCGCGCCTCAAGCAGTCTCCGGCCGGCGGATTCCCCCTCGGCCCCGACTGCAACGCGGCGGCCACACACCCGGACGTGCAACTCTCCGCGGGCTACGCGGACGCCTCGGATTCCCTGCCGGACGGCGACTCAGCGGGCCGCGCGGACCTCTACGAAGGGGAGCCGCATCAGGTCCAGTTCCTCCTCTCCAACACCGGAGACGGCGGCGCCACCAACGTGGATCTCGGCGTCGAGATCTCGGAGGGCTTCTTCACGGGCATCGACTATCTCATCGAGTCCGACTGGAACCATCCGGGCACCTTCACGGAGAACGACGCCAACTCGGACCCTGCGAATCCGATGCACGGCGCCGCGCTCGGCCCCTCCTTCGTCCTCAAGATGAACGCCCTCGCGAAGGGCGAGACGAAGCGACTCACGATCACGCTGAGCGCCGACATGTACTCGATCGAGCCGGACCTCTTCCCCGAGGCGCACGTCTGGGTGAAGGACATCCCGGACGCGTACCATCAAGACGCATGGAACGGCCCGGCCGACAACGTCGACAACGCCCAGACCTTCAACGGCGGATCCCTTCAAATCGCGGCCCCCGCCGACATCTACAGCCACACACAATGGCTCTGGGACACGGACCGTCGCGAAGGCTGGGGCGCCGCGAACGGTGCCAATCTGGCGACGCACCCTCAAGAGGGATACCTGTCGATCACCCCGCAGACGGACGGCCTCGCCGCGCAGATCACGAACATCGGCGTCAGCGCCGACTCCTTCGCAGGCGTGGAGATCTGGGGCCGAGTCTCGGGCGGCGCGCAGGCGTTCCTTTATTACACGACGGACGCGTCTCCCGCCTTCGACGACGCGCTCAGAATCCCGCTCACGCTGCCCGAGGGCGACTTCGGAATGACCACGATCGCGACGGCGACCGAAGAGAACTGGACTGGCACGTTGACGGGCCTCGCGCTCGGCGTGGAGGGCGGCGGCTCGCTCGACGTCGACTCGGTGCGCCTCGTCACGGAGGGCGGCGGCGAAGGCGGCTCCGGCGCGGGCGGCGGCTCCTCCTCGGGGGGCGGCGGCTCGTCGTACGGAGGCGGTGGCCAGGGCGGCTACGACGACACCCTCCCGCGCAAGCCGATGTGCTCGTGCGATGTGCCCGGCAAGCCCTCCGGCGACGGGGCATACCCGCTGATCGCGCTCCTGGGAATCGGACTTGCAATGAGGTCTCGCCGGCGTGGCTCTCCGGGGCGGGAGTAACCCAGACCATCGCAAAATTCTCGGGGGGAAGCGGATTCCGCCCCCTGTCTCGGCGCTCGCTGCGGCTGCGTTGTGCCGTTTTGGCTGACGCAAATCAAGAATCGGCCTCAGCCTGAGACACCGATTTGCCCGCGGATCCAGGATCCGGCGCGATCGCGAGGGGCATGAGAATTGTACACCCACCGGGTATGAAACCCAACGAGCGCAGGAAACATCCGCGCGTCACCATCTCCGTGGATGTCGATTTCGAGACCGGCTCGAATTTTTATTCGGGCAAGACACGCGACATGTCCGAGGGTGGAGTCTTTGTCGAGAGCCCCATTTTCGCCCCTGTCGGTGCCCGGATCGAGCTGAATTTGAAGCTCTTCGGACACCATTACGAGGTCCCCGTCGAGGTGGCCTGGATTCTGTGTGACGAAGCCGGCGCGGCCATCGGGTTCGGCGCCCGGTTCCTCGAGCTCCGGCGCCCCGTGCGCCGGGTGATCCATGAATTCATGCAAGCGCGGGAGCCGATGCCGTTCGAGCTCCTGGAGCTGGAGGAGGACGAGCCGGCCGTCGTGGAGCCCGTGATCGACGCGATCGCCGCGCCGCGCGTCGTCGTGCCGCCGCCGCTGCCGGTGATGCCGCCGCCTCTCCCGGTGACGCCGCCGCCTCTCCCGATGCAGCCGATGCCGGGGATGGGGCCGGTGCCGATTGAAATGATGGAGGCCGTCGCGGTGGAGGCGGAGGTCGCGATGGAGCCAGTCCCGGCGACGGTCCGCATGCTCCCGATGGAGATCG
This sequence comes from Polyangiaceae bacterium, assembly GCA_046351455.1. Classification (GTDB taxonomy): domain Bacteria; phylum Myxococcota_A; class Polyangia; order Polyangiales; family Polyangiaceae; genus JADJRH01. The sequence goes on along the minus strand of JAXLYM010000019.1, from coordinate 76,522 downwards.
TTCATGCGATGGAATCGGGGTCATCGATGGATATTGCCGCCCCCCCGTCGCCCCCGAAGCCGGCCGCCTCCGGGCCTGTCGCGCTGGAGTATTGCGTGATGGAGCCCGTCGCGGTGGAGTCCACCGCCGCCGAGCCGGCCGCGCAGGTGCCGGTCGCGCAGGTGTCGGTCGCGCAGGTGCCGGCCGCGCCGCCGCTCCTGGACCGCGCCGCGACGCCGATCGCGGTGCGCCGTCGCTCCACGTTGCGGTTCGCGCGCGGCGCCCGGAGCCGCGTGGAGTCGCTGGCCGTCGTGCCGCCGGCCCCCCCGGTCGTGCCGGATTTCGAAACGTCCTCTGGCATCCCCAGCGAGCGCATGGTCCATTGACCGGCGCGCATGCCCTTCCGCCTCGTCCCACGTAGCCCGTCCCTCCGCCGCGCGGCCGCGATCCTCGGCGTCCTCGGCGTCGCCGCGATCGCGCGCACCGGCCAGAGCGAGCCGCCCGCCCCCCCGTCCGCGAGCGTGGCAGTCCCGAGCGCGCCTGTCGCGAGCGTGGCAGTCGCGCCCGCGTCCTCCGCCCTCGACGCGAAGAAGATCCGGGAGGCGGCGGCGGATCTCGCGAAGGACGTGCAATCGTGGGGTGGGACCGCGGGGATTCAGATCGTCGACGTGGCGAGCGGCGCGGTCCTCGCGTCGAGCGCCGAGCACACGCCGCTCAACCCGGCCTCGAACGCGAAGCTCGCGACGGCGGCGGTCGCGCTGCGGCTCCTCGGGCCGGACCATCGGTATCTGACTGGCCTCTACGGAAAGCGCGACGGCGACCGCGTGAAGGCGCTCGTGCTGCGCGGCACCGGGGATCCGACGCTGTCCAGCGATGATTTGATGGGGCTCGCGCGGGAGCTATCGGCGCACGGCGTGAAGAAGGTCGGCGCAATCCTCGTGGATCAAAGCTATTTCGACGACGCGTACACGCCGCCGGCCTTCGATCAACAGCCGAACGAGTGGGCCCCTTTCCGAGCGCCGGTGTCGGCCGTCTCCGTCGACGAGAACACGGTGACGATCACCGCGCGCCCCACCGAAGACGGGAAGAACGCGACGGTGCTCCTGTCGCCCCCCGGCGTGGCGAAGCTCTCGGGCACGGTGAAGACCACGAAGAAGGCCGATCCGGAGAAGCTCGGCGCCACGATGTCCGCGAGCGGAGGGGCCTTGTCTTTGAAGGTGACGGGCCACGTGCCGGAGGGCGGCGACATCGTGCGCGTGTGGCGAAGGCTCGAAGATCCGCGGCTCGCGCCGGGGTTTGCATTGAAAGCGGCCCTTTCGCAGATCGGCATCGACGCGGCGGACGACGTCCGTTTGGGCGGGGAGAAAGAGAAGGACTTGTTAGCGGCGCACCGCTCGGACACGCTCGGGCACGTGATCGCGCTCCTCGGGAAGGACAGCGACAACTTCGTGGCAGAGACGGTGTTCAAGACGCTCGCGGCCGAGAAGAAGGCTCGTCCGGGCACGTTCGCGGGCGCGGCGGAGGTGGTGACGGCGGAGATGAAGGCGATGGGCGCCTTCGAGAGCGGGTGTTCCATCACCAATGGATCGGGCTTGTTCGACGCCAACCGAACGACGGCGGCCTCCACCGCGGCGCTGCTTCGAGCGGCGGCGAACGACGCGCGGATCGCCACGGAATTCGAGGCGCAGCTCGCGGTCGGCGGCGTGGACGGCACGCTCCGTTCGCGCTTCAAGCCGTGGTCGAAGACGCGCGCCGTCCGCGCGAAGACTGGCACTCTGAACGCGGCGTTCGCGCTCTCCGGCTACGTGCTGGGTCCGCCCGGAAAGCCGACGGTCGCGTTCTCGTTGATCGTGAACGGCGCCAAAGGAAAGGCCGGCCCGGCGCGCGCGGGGATGGATAAAGTGGTCGACGCGATCGCCCGATCGCTGTGGGGCGCGCCGCCGTAAATCGTCGACGGGCGGCGGTCAGTACTTCACCCCACCGGGCGGCACGAATGCGGGCGGCGCGACAGGCGGGGGGGCGCTCGCGTCGCGTTGTCGGGCGGCGGCGGGCTCCACGATCGTGGTCGGCTCTTCGGTGCCCTTGTCGAGGTCGGCGTACGGCGCGGGGAGGGCCGGCGGCGGGGGCACGAAGGGGCGCGGGCGCGGAATGTCCTTCGCGACGGCCGCGATCTCCGGATAATCCTGCGCGAGGCGCGCCAGGAAGGCTGCTCGGGCCTGCTCCGAGGGCGGTTCCGGGTTACCGTTCGCGCTGCGGACCGCTCCCCACAATTGGTAGTACCAGGCGGAGAGCGAGGCGTACGCTTCGAGCAGATCGCGGACCGTTTGCTCCGGAAGGATGACGTTCTTGCCCATGGCGGGAAAGCATACATGAGAAGAGCCGACACCAAGAGGGACGAACCCGAGGACCGCCCCGAAGAGCCAGCATCGTCCTCGTACCCCCGCGGCCCGCACGGCCACGCGCACGGCCACGGGCACGCGCAAGGCGCCCACGCGCACGGCCACTCGCACGGCCACGCGCACGGGCACCACGCAGCCCCGACGGCGCTGCACGTCGTCGCGCCGCGGAAGTCCGTCACGCCCCCCTCGGCGATCACCTACGCCGAGCCGCTGCGGGTGATGACGTACAACGTGCGTTACTTCGGCCACGCCACGCGCGGCATCGCGTCGACGAGCAAGGCCATCGCCCGCATCGCGCGGTCGATCGCGTCGATGGAGACGACGCCCGATCTCGTGTGCTTGCAAGAGGTGGAGACGCAATCGCTCCGCTCCACGTCGATGACGCGCCTCTATTACCCCGAGGAGACGCAGCTCGACCGGCTGATGACGGAGCTCACCGCGGCGCTGCGCCACGCGAAGAAGCACGAGCAGTTCAAGGCCTATTACTTCCCGGCGCACGAGTACAAGCTCACGTCGCGCACCAACATCTACACGACGGGCCTCGCGGTGCTCGCGAAGGACACGCTCCACGTCGCGCACCACAACGCGTCGAGCCCGCACGACATCACGCATCGGCGGATGGCGCGGCGGCTCAAGCAGACGCGCATCTGCGCCCACGTCGCGTTCGAGCGCGCGGACGGCCTCCGGTTCGACGTGTTCAACACCCACCTATCGCTGCCGAGCTTCTTCTCGCGGGCGTTCTGGACGGGGGACGCGCGCATGGGCTTCGGCAAGAACCAGGTGACGGAGGCGGAGGAGCTGCTCCGGTTCGTGGACGCGGCGAAGAAGAGTGACAATTTCCTCATCGTCGGAGACTTCAACTCTCTGCCCGGATCGCCGGTGGATCGGCTGCTCCGTGAAGAGGGCGGCCTGCTCGACGCGTTCCGGACGGTCCACGGGGAGCCGACGGATCACGAGGCGCGCTCGTTCGGGACTGCCGGGTTCCTCAACCTGCGAATGCACCTCGACCATGTCTATTCGTCCGCCAAGACTCGATGGCTCGACTTCGAAGGCACCGAGAAATTCGGGAACGCCGGGGATTTTCACGGGCTGTCGGATCACGTGCCGCTGATCGGGCGGTGCCAGATGCCGATCTGAGGCGGCCGCGGAACATCGCCGCGCGCCGTTCCCGACGTCGTTTCCGTGGACGGGGGACGCGGCGCTCGGCGAGACTCCCCCACGAATGATTTCGGCTGTCCGAACAGGCTCTTCGCGGGCCGCGCTCCTCCGCGAGCAGCGGTATCGCCGGCAGTTCATGGATGCGGACCGCAGGCAGACGGCGGTCGGCTTCGCGGTGATGACGGTGGCGATCGGCGCCACGGTGCGAAACGACTTCTTGCTGCTGCGGGAGCCGTGGTTGCTCTGGGGCACGGTCGCGGTTCGGGCCGTGACGACGCTCGCGATCGCGGGGGCCCTCGTGAAGCTGGGCCGCGCGAAGACGCCTCGCCGGATGGATCGCGCCGCGGCGCTGGCGATCGGCATGCTGTGCGTCAACTTCTGCGTCGTCACCCTCTCGCGCCTGTGGACGGAGGAATTCCTGGGGCCGGCGTTCGGCGCGCTCGCGGTGATCGGCATGCAGTACCTCGCGCTGCGCGGGGCGCTCTGGCAGCGGATCGTCGCGGGCGTGACGATCTCGCTGTCGGCGATCGTGCTTTGCTGGGGGCCGGCGGGCCGAGCGACGGTGATGGGGCGCTCCACGGGCCCGCTCACGATCATCGCCTTCAACGTGACGGGGATTTACCTGGCGCGCGCCTTCGAGGAGCAGCGGCGCGCCCGCTTCGACGCCGAGCGGGAGGAGCGGCGCGCGCGGCGCGAGCTGTCGGTCCGTCTGCGCGAGCTCGCGATCGAGAAGGAGCGCGCGGAGGCGGCGGCGAAGGCCCGCGCGGCCTTCCTCGCGGCGATGAGCCACGAGCTGCGCACGCCGATGAACGCGGTGATCGGCCTGTCCGACCTGCTCGCGCGCACGTCGCTGTCCGAGGAGGACCGCCGCCACGCCCGCACCATCCACGACAGCGCGCGGGGCCTGCTCGCGCAGGTGAACGACATCCTCGATTTCGCGCGCATCGACGCCGACAAGCTCACGCTCGCGCCGGCGCCCTTCGATCTGCGGCGCCTCGCGACGTCGGTGATCGAGATGCTGCGGCTCTCGTCGGCGCGCGGCGTGGAGGTGGGCCTCGCCATGTCGCCTGTGGTGCCGGCGCACGTGCTCGGGGACGAGGCGCGCCTCCGACAGGTGCTGGTGAACCTCGTCTCGAACGCGGTGAAGTTCACGGAGCGGGGGACGGTGACGCTGCGGATCGACGCGCGCGCCTCGGAAAACGAAGGCGATCGTGCGATCGTGCTCCGCGTGGAGGACACCGGCATCGGCATGGCGGCGGAGGTGCTCGAGCGCATCTTCCGCCCCTTCGAGCAGGCGGAGCAGGGCACGGCGCGGCGCCACGGCGGGACGGGCCTCGGCCTCACGATCAGCCAGCGGATCGTGCGGGCGATGGGCGGAGAGATCCGCGTGGAGAGCGAGGTCGGGAGAGGCTCGGTGTTCACGTTCGAGCTCCGGCTCCCGGAGGTGGAGGCGCCCGCGAAGATCGCCGCGGCGGATCGAGCCGTGGAGCGTGCGCCGCTCAAGATTTTGGTGGTGGATGATCTGGTGATCAACCGTAAGGTGGCGTCGCTGCTGCTGCGGGAGATGGGGTATCGGGTGGACCTCGTGGACAGCGGTGAAGAGGCGATCCGCGCGACGGGAGAGCGCGAGTACGACGTGGTGTTGATGGATGTGCAGATGCCCGGGATGAGCGGCATCGAGGCGACGCAGCGGATCATGGCTCCGCGCGGTGATCGGAGGCCGCCCCACGTGGTGGCGATGTCGGCCGCGGTCTACGAAGAGGACCGCGAGGCGTGCCGCCGCGCCGGCATGTGCGATTTCCTCGGCAAGCCGATCGATCCGGCGGCGCTCGACGAGGTGCTGATCCGGCTCGCGGTGGAGCGCGGCAGTGGGGCGGAGCGCGGCAGTGGGGTGGAGCGTGGCAGTGGGGTGGAGCGTGCCAGTGCGACGGAGCGTGGCAGTGCCGTGGAGCGTGCCAGTGAAGCGGAGCGTGGCAGTGGGGCGGACGCGCCGGCTCCGGTGGTGCTGGAGCGGTTGGCGTTCGCGAAGCTGCGGCAATTTCAATCGGAGGGGCCGGAGTTCTTGCAGGAGCTCGGCCGCACGTTCGTCGAGGACACGCGCGCTCGCCTCGCGAGGATGACGGATTCGCTCGAACGGGGAGACGCTGCGGCGCTCGCGTACGAGGCGCACAACCTCGTCTCCTCGTGCGGCACGTTCGGCGCGACCGGCATTTCGAAGCTCGCAGCGGAGATCGAGCGCGAGGGTCGACAGGGCCGCACGGAGGGCTCGTCGGCCCGACTGCAGGAGATCGCCCGCCAGTTCCCGGAGGTCGCCGAGGCCGTCGAGCGAGAGCTCCAGAGCCTCCACAGGCCCTCTTCCGCGGACGGTGCGTGAACGGGAATCGAGCGTCGGACACGCATGGAGCGCAGGGTTTTCGGCCTCGCCGTCCGGAACGTGCGGAGAGAGCGCCGGCGCCGCTTTCGCGCTTGACAGTCGAGGGCTCGGTCGCGTTGAGTGCGCGGTCCGGGCGCGAATACATTCTTGTCCGGACAGCCCTTCTCCTCTTCAAGGATACCCAGAGAATGAGCCTCTCTCGCATCAGCATCGCTCTCCTCCTCGCGGCCGCGGTGGCGCTCCCGGCGTGCGGTCGCGCGCGCCAGTCGACGAAGCTGGCTTATCCGGGCGACGTCAAGGCGACGGTCGCGCCGCTCGCGGCGGAGATCGCGGCCGAGGGCTACAAGCCCAATTGCCAGCAGGCGGAATACTGCCACTTCATGCTCGGCGAAGAGGTGCGCGTCCACTTCAAGCTCGGCAAGAAAGAGGTCGTCCTCGCGGTGGACGTCCTCAATGCGAAGGAGATGCCCGCCGCGAAGGTGGCCGAGCTGACGGCCAACGGCGAGAAGGTGGGCCGCGCGATCTGGGAGAAGGCCAAAGCGGCCGCCGAACAGGACGAGAAGATGGCCTCGCAGATGGCCGCCGAGAAGGCGAAGGCCGAAGAAGAGGCGAAGAAGGCCGAAGAGGCGAAGAAGGCCGAGGAAGCGAAGAACAAGCCCGCGTCCTCCGGCATCTCGCTGAACGACGTGATGAACGTGATGAACCAGGTCAAGGTGAACGCCGGCCCCGGCGGCGCCCCGGGGGGCGCGTCGGGCGGCGGGGCCTCCGGGGAGGCGAGCTGCTGCGTGAACGGCGCGTTCTACGTCTGCCCGGACGTCGCGTCCGTGAACAAGTGCGGCGGCGAGCTGGCGACGTGCATGACCAAGTGCATGTCCGGCAACGACATGAGCTGTTCGGACAAGTGCCTGAAGGACCACCCGCCCGACCCGTCCGGCTGCAAGCGGGAGTCGAGCCGCGACGGGCAGTGCCACAAGTAGGCTGTCGCGGAGCGGGGCGGGATGGGGGGAGCTTTGGAGGTGCCCCCCACGGCCTTCGTCGCTTCGCGCCGAAGGCCCGCGCCCCCCAAGTCCGGCCGGGCGCTGCGCGCCCTTCGCTCCCTTTGGTCGCGCCCGGCCGGGGGGCGCAGCGTCACGTGGTTAGGGAGAGGGGAAGGGGCGTTTGAAAGACTGGCCGGCAACCTTGCGACTGCGCGGCCAGGCCCGCGCAGCCGCAACGTTCCCGGCCAGCGGAGCGCCTCCTCGATTGGCCCCACCTCCACCGTCGTCGCCCGAGGTCTGCGCGACGCGTAGCTTCACGCACCGGCGCCGTCTCACAGCTCGATGAGGGCGCCACGCGGAGGCTCTGCGTCCCGTCGCGAATGCGCGGTCCTGGGGAGATCGCACTGCCCGGCTGCAGCGGTGTCGCTGCTAAGGCGTCTGTCTCTCCCCGCAAGTGAACGCCGCGGAACATGAGCGGGGCAGATCGAAACGAGCCCGCGCGCCGGATGGAGAGCGTGGCCGCGGTCATCGAGAAGATGGCCGGGAAGCTCGCGCGGCACTTGGAGGACTTGCTGCGCAAAGAGGGGCCCCGCTCCCGGAGCACCTAACAAGGAAGCTAGATGTCCCGTCCGGGGTGGTCCGGTCTCGGCCTGCGTGGCACCGCGTGTCCCTGGAAGGGAAGCTGCTTGTCCCTGGTGGTGGCAACCGATATCCCCCAAGGGGCACCGCGTGTCCCCGGAGGTAACACCAGGTGTCCCCGATGGCGGCAACCTTTGTCGATGGAAGGGAGACCCTGTGTCCCTCATGGTGACAGCCGGTAGCGCGCCAGATGCCAAACCATCACCATGGGGCTGCCGACGCGGCTATTGGCTGAGAGTGATGGAGAGGGGAGAGAAGAGGGCAGTGCGGACAGGGCTCGCTCAGGCCGGTTTGGCGCTGGTATCGGCGCCTTCGGCGGGGCTTGCTGCTTCACCGTTGCTGCGCGCGAAGTAGGCGATCAAGCCGCGGAAGAGGTCGGCCACCTTGGGGTCGAACTTCTCGGCCGCTCGGACCGCCGTCAGCGCCCTACGAAGGCGGGTGTGCGCGTCGCCATCGAGCAGCAGATTGGCCTGCTTGAGGATCATGAGAAGGTGTTCGACATCCGCGATCACCTCGTCGATGGCGTCTGCCATCTCCCCGGCCTTCGCTAGCTCGCCGGCGTCGCCAGCCCCTGGGACGCGATCCCCGTACTTTTCGAGCGCCGTCGAGGTGGCGTCGCACGCGAGCCCCACCCCTTTTCTGGCGCGCGGGATACGCGCGGCCTCTGCCGCGGACAGATGCCCAGCCTTCTCCGGAATCGTGATCTTGTTCGCGAACGAGACAACCACGTTGCCGTGCTCCAACTTACCCATACTGGCCTCCTCGGTTTTGCTCGCCAAGTCTTCCGCGGCGAGCCCCCGCCGTTTTGTGGCGAGGCGACCAGAAGATCCGGTCCACAAGGCTATGTCAAGCGGCTCTGCGCTTGCGTCCGGCGATTCTCGGAGCGGTGCCCGCACTTGAGGTCGCTGCGCCGAGCGGACAGGTTCTGTCCGTCCCCCGTTGCAGCCGTTGCAAACTCATGCGACATCCTGTCGGGTCGTGATGATGGACCTTCAGCGCCCGTGGCTCGATCGGGGGCATCTGAACCTTGCTTCGAAGCAGGGCCTGCTCTGATGGCGCGCTCGGACCTGCTGATCAGCCTCGTACGGGCGGGCGCGCAGGGCGACAAGCCCGCGTTCACCCGTACAGTGGAGGCCATCATCGCGGAGGAGCGGGCGCGGCAGCACAACGTCCTCGCGGACCGCCTCGCCGAGAACCTCCGCGTCAGCGGAGTTGAGCGTCGGTTCGATGCTCCTCGCCCCACCTTCGACATGTCAGGGTTCCTCCACGAGTTGACCCCGCGGCGTGAGCTTGAGGAGCTGCTCTTGCCCGACGTTGCCCAGGTCGCGATGCAGGAGATCATTGAGGAACACCAGCGCGTCGATCTGCTGCGGGCCCATGGGTTGGAGCCGAGGCATCGTGTTCTGCTCGCGGGTCCACCCGGTAACGGCAAGACCACGCTGGCGGAGGCGATCGCGACGGCCCTCCTCGTGCCGCTTCTCGTGGTGCGATACGAGGGAGTGATCGCCAGCTATCTTGGCGAGACGGCCGTGCGCATCGGCCGCCTCTTTGAATATGCGCGGGCACGCCGCTGTGTGCTCTTCTTCGACGAATTCGATGCGGTGGCGAAGGAGAGGGGGGACGTCCACGAGACGGGCGAGATCAAGCGCGTCGTAAGCTCGCTGCTCCTCCAAGTAGACGCCCTCCCGAGCCATGTCGTTGTGGTGGCCGCCACCAACCACGCGGAGCTGTTAGATCGGGCGGTTTGGCGCCGGTTTCAGCTCCGAATCGCCCTCCCGAAGCCGAATTCGCCACAAGTCGAGGAGTGGTTTCGCCGCTTCGAGATCCGGGCTGGCTTCCGACTTGGCATCCCGACAAAGACATTGGCGGAGCGTCTGAAAGGACTGAGCTTCGCGGAGCTGGAGGATTTCGGCGCCGATGTGCAGCGCAGGTATGTCCTTGGACTGCCGAGCGCGGAGCCCACGGCCATCGTGCGAGAGCGTCTTGCCCAGTGGGGGGCGCGTTTCACTGGCGAGGAGTGACCATGGCCAACAGGCCCCTGTTGTTGCTACCGGCTGTCGTGGCGGGCCGTCGCGCCACACTCAATCGCGGCGGTGGTGCCAAGCTCCACACGCCAGGTCGAGAGCGGCAAGCGGAGCGCCTTGAGCCCCAATTCCAGGCGCTCGCCGAGGCAATGGACCAGCGCCGTATGGCACTTTTGGCGGGCGCTCCCAGCGTTATTCCCGAGCAGGTCGTAGTCCTCGTGACGGCGGCTCCGATCGAGGACTTCCTGCGTGCGGTCAATAAGATAAGCGGGCTCGAGTGGCTTGGAGAGATCGACGAGCTTGATATTCCGCCCGACGATGACTTCTTTGATTTGAAGAACGACCAGAAGCCATTGTCGGGGAGGGCATACCTTGTATTCTCCAATCAGCGAGCATTGAATCAGGTCCTCTCGCTCTGGCATTCCTGGACAGCCGGCCGGGGCCTGCCACACGGGTTTGCGCCCTTCAAGCACCTATTCGATCTTTTGCGGGACGTGCGCGTCTGGGGGTCGCAAGACCGGCTTGAAACGACCGGAGTCCTCGACGACTGGCGAGAGCGCGTCCAGGCTGGACAAGAGACGGTGCGATGCGAAGTGGAGCTCTGGTTCAGGCATGAGCCAAAGCGTCGGGCGTCGGCCGCCACCCGGATTCAGGGGCTGTTGAAGAAGGTTGGGGGCAAGACCCTGCACCGGACGACGATCGAAGAGATCGGCTACGACGCGATCCTCGTGGAGCTGCCGATCCTTGAAGTGAAGCGTGTGCTTGGCTCGGGTGACACCGCGTTTGTGCAATGCGACGACGTTCGATTGTTCGGCGCAGTTGGCCAGATGGCTGCGCCGCCATCGCCCGGGGACCCGCTGATCGAAGGCCCGCTCGCTGCGCCGGTCGTTGGCCTCGGCGAACCGGTCGCGGCCTTGCTCGACGGCCTGCCCCTCCAGAATCATCAGCGGTTGCGCGGCCGTCTTGACGTGGATGACCCGGACGGTTGGGAGGGGAGCTACCCCGTTACCGCCCGCGTTCACGGAACGGGGATGGCGTCCTTGATCCTGCACGGCGATCTCGCGGCAGGCGGCCCTCCGCTCGCGCGGAGACTCTATGTTCGGCCCATTTTGCAGGGCCAGATCCCGAGCGGATTGGCTCCGACGGAGCGCGCGCCTGAAACGACGCTCTTCATCGACCTTGTCCATCGTGCGGTCCGCCGCATCGTCAAGGGCGACGGCGACGAGGGCCCGGCCGCGCCACGGGTCTGCGTCATCAACTTCTCCATCGGTGATCCGTGGCGCCCCTTCGACGGGCCGATGAGCCCCCTCGCTCGACTGCTCGACTATCTGTCCTACCGCTATCATCTGCTCTTCGTCGTTAGCGCAGGGAACTGGAGCGAGCGTTTCCACATTGCGCACTCCGGGCCGCTTTCATCCATCCAGCCGCGCGAGCTCAACAAGCTGGTACTTCAGGCGATCGCGGCCGACGCGCGGACTCGACGTCTTCTTTCTCCCGCGGAAGCGGTGAACGTCCTGACCGTGGGGGCTGTTCATGCCGATGCCTCTGGTCCGGTCCAGGCACCGGGCTGGGTAGATCCTTACTCTGCCGCTGGGATGCCAAGCGTCCTCAATGCGCAGGGGATGGGCTACCGGCGCTGCATCAAACCCGATGTGTTGATGGAAGGAGGTCGTGTTCTGGTCGACGAAGATCTCGGAAAGGCAGCGAATGGCAAGATGGCCCTCCGTCTCTACAAGCACACCCGACCCCCGGGCTTGCGGGTAGCTGCTCCTGGAACGCGCCCTGGAGAGACTTCCGGCGTCGTGCACACCCGGGGCACGAGCGGCGCGACAGCCCTGGTGACCCGCGCAGCCATCCAAGCGCACGATGTGGTGGTCGGGCTGCGCAACGAGGTTGGCGGGGCGATCATCGATGCAGTTCCGATGGCGACCTGGATTCGCACGCTGCTCGTGCATGCGGCCCAATGGTCCATGGTCGACGAGGTGACCGAAGTGCTTCGCACGCCCGATCGGGCAGATAGGTTTCGCGAGTATGTGACTCGCCTTCTCGGGTACGGGCGCGTTGATCCCGATCGTTTGGCCATGTCGACGGATCATCGGGTGACCGCGCTCGGCGGGGGAGTGCTTTCAGTCGACCAGTCGCACATCCACCGGTTTCCCCTGCCGCCGTCGCTCTCCGGCAAGACAGGATGGCGCCGTCTCACGCTCACTTTGAGCTACTTCTCGCCGATCAACGCGCGTCATCTAGGCTGGCGTCGAGCCCACCTTTGGTTCGAGCCGCCTAAGCAAGGTTTGACCGTGAAGCGTACCCAAGCGGACTATCACGCTGTGACGCGCGGCACGGTCCAACATGAGATGCTCGAAGGAGAAAAGGCGGACGTTTTTGTCGATGGAGACGCGCTTTTGATCCAGGTGAGCTGCCGGGCGAGCGCGGGCTCTTTGGAGGAACCTATCCCCTACGCGATAGCGATCACCCTCGAGATCGCGGAGAACATCGGCGTTCCGATATATGAAGAGATTGCTCAACGGCTCCGCGCAATCGTTCGAGTTCAGTCGTCCGGCTAGTCCTTCTCGCTTGATGCAAGGAGCTCCGCTGCGGGGGGATGTCGCTCCCAGTCGGCTGGCACAGCGTCCAACAGCGTGTGATCCAGGCGAGGAGCTACAGAGTCGCAGAGAGCATTGAGCAGGAGACCGCGGCGCGTCGGAGCACATTCCCATATCGCAGGTGCCCCTGCCGGAGGCGCGATCGGTGGCCCCCGCAGGCAGAGGCGCGCTGTTCAGCGGAATTCGCCCTTGAGCGGCGGCTCCGGCGCGCCGTGGGGCCAGCTCACCACCAGCTCGGACTTCTTGTCGCTCCAGGCGAACTCGGCCACGAGGTCGACGCCGTCGATATAAGCCACCACGAGGCTCGCGAGGCCCGGCTGCGAGCTCGTGAAGGTGGTGCCGTTGTTGCCACCCTTCTTGAGGGTGAGGCCCTTCGGCTCACCGCCGGAGTCGTTCTTGCCCTTGCAGGAGACGCGGAGCCACTCGCGCACCATCTTCGTCTCGCAGCCGAGCTTCGTGGAGCCCTTCACGCCGACCTCTTTCGCGGCCGTCCACTCCTCCTGCGTCGGCACCTTCGAGCGGCCCGCGGGGCCTTCGGGCGCGGCGGTGGACGAGCCGGTCGCGGCGGCGGTCGCTGCGGCGCCGAGGCTCGGCGGGGCCGCGGTGGAGGCGGCGGTCGACTTCGCGGTGCCGCCCGCAGGGGCCTCCGTCGTGTGCGCCGCGGCCGTGGTGGCGCCGCTCGGAGACGGCTTCTCCCCGCCGCAACCCGCGAGCGACGAGGCCAAGAGGCCCGCGCTCAACACCACGAACATCCCCGAAATACGGCCGTTCACGATCATCGGTGGGACTCCTTGTGTGTGCCCCGAAATAGGTGGGGTGTTTCCCCGGAAACCGGTGGGGCCCTTTTGCGCCTTTCGGCGGCGCGCTTCAACCAGGAAACGTCGTCGCCGGAGCGTCCTCGCCGGCGGCCGCGCCGGGGTGATCTTTGCGGGCCAACACCAGGGCTGTGACGCTCGCGACGCCGGCGTCGAGGAGCGCCTGTACACAAGCCCTCAGCGTCGCGCCCGTCGTCGCCACGTCGTCGACGAGGACCACTCGCTTGCCACGGATCGCCTCGATTTGCCGCGCGTGGAAGGCTCCGGCGATGTTGTCTCCGCGGGCCTCGCGATCGAGCGACGCCTGCGGGGCCGTGTCGCGCGTGCGGACGAGCGCCCTCGGACGAAAGCGGGCTCCGAGGGATCTCGCGACGTGCGCGGACAGCAGGGCAGACTGGTTGTAACCGCGGGCCCGCAGCTTTCTCGGGTGCAGAGGCACCGGGATCACGAGATCGGCTGTCAGGTTGGCTGTTCGTGCGCGCTCGGATAGCCACGCTCCGAGAGGGCGCGCGAGGTCCGGGCGGGCGCTGTATTTGAGGCGCTTCACCGCGATCGCGAGGGCTCCGGTGTACGAGCCTCCGGCCACGATCCGGTACGATGTGGGGTGATCATTCACGTTGCTCCGGCTCGGGGCGACGGGCGGGGACGTCGAACGAAAGAAGAGACATGTTCGGGCGCACGTGGGGCAGAAGAGGGGGTGTCTTGGGTGCCTCTCGGATGGACTGGCGCTCTCTTCGGAACTGGCGCTCTTCTTGAGACTGGCACTCTCGCTCAGGCGCTCGTCGCAGGCGGCGCACGTTCGCGGGGACAGGAGGGCGATCAGGAGGTGCTCGATCACGCGGAGGGTCCAGCCGAGCCACGCCGCGAGGCATCTCTCCTCACCGCCGGGACGCGGAGGCCACCGCGCGAGGCAGGACGTGGGGCCAGGGACCGAACGTACGAACAGCGGGACCGAACGTACGAACAGGAGGGCGCGCGCGAGCGCTCGGGGAGGCGGCGGCGAGGACGAGATGGGCATGGGTGCTCGCTCGTCGTCCAACATCGCGGCGAGTTGCGTTATCGTGCTCCGCGTTGGCGGCCTCGGACGAATGGCGTTGGACGGACGATCAAGGCGTGCAGCGGGTCGTGCGCGAAGGAGAGCTGCGATCCGCGCTCGCCTCCAGCGTGCTCGCACCCTCCACGCTGGTGTGGCGCGAAGGCATGAGCGGCTGGGTGCCCGCCTTCACCGTGCCCGAGCTCGGCGCGACGGACTCGCAGATCCTGCCCGCTGAGCCGACGAACGAAGGCACCACCGACATCGCGCCCGCTCCGAAAATCGGGCAACCCCCCGGCGAAATTTCGGAGCTCAAGGGGTACGCGCCCGTGCCTCCGCCGCCGCTCGTCGTCGGCGGGAAGGTGCCCGCGACGCCGCCGGACATCGGGTCCACCGCGGACACCGGTCGGCCCACGCCCACCGAGCTGCTCAACGACAAGGGGCAACCGCAACGGAGCAACGGGGCGCCTCGGCCGGCTGCCGGGCAACCCGCGATCGCCACGCCGATGGCGAAGCCGGTCATCCCCGCCGCGCGGCCCCTCGGGAAGCAAGATCCGACGGCGAACGCCGCGAAAAACGCGAGCCCTCGGCCCTCCACCGCCGTCATGGGCGGCGGCGTCGGGAAGAAGAACGAGGGCGCGAAATCGAAGGAAGAGGTCACGCTCGTCGCCGACGCGAGCGAGCCGTTCAAGATCAAGGGGCCCGGCGATAGCCCTTCGAACAGCGCGTCCGCCGCGCCCGCGAAGGAGCCGAGCCGCGTCGCGCAGTCGCTCCAGTCGAAGCGGCCCGTCACGCGCACGGCGCTGCTCGACTCGAACGCGCCGGGAAATGCAGGCGCGAAGCACGAGGCGCCTCGGCCCGCTGCCGGGCGCTCGCCGAGCACCGTGCCGCCTCCGGGAGGGCGCTCGTCGAGCACCGCGCCGCCGCCCGCGCAGGTGATGCGACGGCCCGCGAGCATCGTGCCGCCTCCGCCGGTGCGCGTGGGGCCGCCGCGATCGCAGACCCCGAACCCGAATCGCGCGGTGACGCCGGCTCCGGGCGCGCTCGGGAACGCCGCGGACATCGCGCCGAAGAACTTCCGCACGACCGCGTTCATGGGGAGCAACAGCGGATCGAGCCCGCCCAACGCGGGGACGGCCGCGGCCAACGTGAGCTTGCCGGCCGCGCCGCGCGTGCCGAAGCCGTCGGGGTTCGCGATTCAAGAGAACACGTCGACGGACTCGACCGGCGTGCTGCCGCTGTCGACGCACTTCTCCGCGGAGCCGACGGTGGAGCCGCGCGATCGGCTGCCGTCGTTCAGCGATCCGCAAGAGGCGCTCGCGGCGGTCGCGCAGGCGTCCGGCGTCGCGCAACCCGGCGCGGCGCACGCGGGCGCGAAGGCGTCGCACGGGGCCTCGCCGTCCGTCGCCGGCGCGGAATCGGCTTCGAATCCCGGGGCGGCGCGCGCTTCGCAGAAGTCGTTCGTGGAGGGCGCGCCGGCGTTCGCGGAGCGCATGCCGTCGTTCTCGGAGGGGCACGCGCCGCCGGATCCGGCGCCGACCGGGCCGCTGCCGAACGAAGCGCGGGCGTCGCAGTCGAACGAAGCGCGCGGGCCGATGCGGTCGCACCCGAACGCGGATCCGACCGCGAGCCTGTCGCCGCAGAGCTATCCGCCCGCGCCGCAGCCGCTCGGCGGCGCGATCCTGATGGGCGCCGCGGCCGGAGCGTCGCGCGTCGAGATCGAGATGCCGAAGGGGCCGATCGCGCCGGGGCGCCTCGGGCCTTCGTACGCCGAGGGGTACGCGCCCTCCGCCGACGGGTACAGCGCCGCGCCCGGCGTCGCGATCGCGGAGGGCTCGTCGTTCGGGGAGATCCGCACGACCGGCGCGCTCCCGCTCGTGAACCCGAAGCGATCGATCACGGGCGGCACGCCGCTCGTGAACGGTGAAGGCGAGCCGTCGCCCGGGTACACGCCGCTCGCGCCGCCCGCGGGGTACTCGAACCGTCCGCCGCCGATGTCGAACCCGCCGGGGCCGATGTCGAATCCGCCGCCCGCGGAAGGAACGGCGCCGAAGATGGGGGAGCCGATCACCGTGCCGCTCTCGTCGTTGTTCGGCGCGGGCGGCGTCGTGATCGCGATGGCCGTGATGGCCTTCTTCGTGGGGCGGTGCTCCGTGGTTCCGGGCGCGCAGGCCGGCTCGGTGCGCACCGCGCTCGGCACGATCCCGAGGCTCGCGCGCGTCGCGCTGCCGTCCCCGCCGAAGCCGTGCTGGATGGCGAAACAGCCCGTTCGCTGGGCGCCGTCGGTGCTCCAGTCCGTGCCCGTCGACGTCGCGCCCTCGAAGGACGGCGTCACCGTGGCGTACGCGCGCGACGAGCACGAGCCGGGGCTCGTCGAGGTCAACCTCGCGGCCGGCACGTTCGAAGACAAAGGCGCGGACAAGCGCGACGGCAACCTCCTCCGCGTGTTCGCGCCGCGCGAGGGATCGCAGCTCTTCGCGACGACGAAGGGCGAGAGCTCGCCGCTCGCGCCGTACGTGTATGCCCCTGGATCCAGCCCGTTCGTGCTCGGCCTCGCGGGGAAGGGGACGGCGGAGTCCGCGGTCGCCGCGGCCGACAAACCCGACGCGACGCCGCAGACTTTGTGGACGGTGCCCGCGGTCGAGGACGACAAAGGGCTCGACGCGGCGCGCGTGATCGCGACCGCTTCCTCGAAGTACGCGCTCGTGTTCCGCAGGCAAGGCAACATCCTCGCGGGGTACATCGGCGACGGTCGCAAGGCCGAGGGCACGCTGCAGGTCGTGAGCGGATCCGGCGGCGGCGTGGGGCGTCCGTCGCTCGGGAGCAACGCGCGCGAGATCGCGATCGTGTTCGGCGATCACGCGAGCAGCGACGCGCCGTGGGAGATCCGCATGGGGCACGCGCCGCTCGGCACGCTGCCGAAGGAGTCGCAGGTGATCCCGCTGCCGAAGGGCGGCCCCGGCGGCGAGGCGTTCGCTCCGGACGTGGCCGGCATGACGGACGGCCGCTGGGTGCTCGTGTGGACCGAGGGGAAATCCGGCGCCTACGCGGTGCGCGCGCAGACGTTCGCCGCCGACTGGAAGCCGCTCGGCGATCCGATCGCGATCTCTCCGCCCGCGGGCAATTTCGGACAGGCCGTGGTGGGCGTGGCGGGCAATTACGTGACGACGATGTTCCTTTCGCGCGCGTCCGGCGGGAGCTACGAGCTATGGGGCGCGGTGCTTCAATGCGGCTCGTGAATCGGTTCGGACTCTTCTTGATGCTCGCGATCGGCGCGTCCGGGTGCGGGCTCTTCGGCGGCGGCTCGTCGGGCTCGCGCATCGAGCACGGGGAGACGGTGACGACCGGCGTCGCGGCGTACGACGCGTTCTTCCGCGAGGTCGCGGAGGTGCGCGCCGACGCTGACAAAGGCACCGCGGATCTCGGCGACGCGGGCAAGCCGCTCGGCGATGCGATCGGCGCGCAGGCGCCGTCGACGGCGCCGGCCGACTACGTGCGCGCGGAGGCGAAGAAGCTCCAGATGGCCGGCACGCTCGCGCATCTGGACCTCTTGCCCGAGGCGAAGCTCGTGACGTCCGGCAAGGCCGAGGGCTCGACGGAGAAGCTCCTCAACGCGGCCGAGCAGACGGCGAAGAGCTCGATCGGCGTCGCGCGCCGCGCCGGCGAGGTGCTGATGCGCATCGCGGATCTGGAGCGCCGCCGCGCGGATCTGATGACGACCGCGAAGGCTTCGTTCCCCGATGACGGCAAGCGCGCGGAGGTCACGCGCGAGCTCGGAGGCGCCGCGGTCGCGCTGAAGGCCGCGCGCGAGGTCGCGGAGAAGAACGGCGGCGCCGCGTCGAAGATGGCGCTCGATCTCGCGATCGCCTTGGAGACGGGCGCCGGATCGAGCGCCGTGGCCTCCGCGAAGAAGCCGCCGACCAAGCCCGGCACCGGAACCGGCTCCGGTACGAAACCCGGCGGAACCGGCACGGCCTCTCCCGCGAAGCCGAAGGGCGACGACTTCGAGAAGTGACGAGCCGAGACGCGTGGAGGCGGCTCCGGCCAGGGACGCACGCGCGACCCGCGGGCCAAAAAAGACTATAAAAGAAGGGGAAACGTGACTAACTGAGGTCTTCGGGCGGCGGGGCTTTCAGGGCCACGGGGCCGCCGGTGAGGCCGGAGATCACCTGGATCGCTTCGTCGAGCGTGTCCTTCAGCTTCGGGAATTTCTCGCGGCGCTTCGCCTCTTCGAGCAGCGCGATCGCGGGGCCCGCTTCGCGCGTCACCATCACCGCGATCGTCAGCGCCATCGCCGTCTCGTGGCGCACCACCGGGTCCGGCGAGGCGAGGTGCAACAAGAAGAGGTCGCTCCAGTCCTCGTCCCACGCGACGACCATGTGCGCGAGCGTGCGGAGGGCCTTCGGCGCCTCGGGATCCTTCACGTCGAGCGCCGTCCGCAGGAGCTGCGACTGCGCGTAGAAACCCGTGCGCTCCAGCACCTTCGCGAGCGTCTCCGGAGCGTCCTGGCCCGTCGCCTCGATGAGCAGCACCTCCAGCTCCGCCGAGTCGAACAGCACGAACGCATTGGGGCCCGAGACACCCTTGGAGAAGCGGTACGTGCGCGCCTTGTCGTCGCCCTCCTCCAGCCGGTAGCCGTCCGCTTCGAGGATCGATCGCGCCGTCGTGAGCTCGTCGTGATCGCGCGGGACCGCGTACATCCAGCGGGTGCGCTCCGTCATGGCGTCGAGGAGGGCGCGGGCGCGCGCCTTGAGGGCGGTCTCGGTCGGTACCGGCATGGCCGGGGTGCTACGCCACAGGTCCGTCCGGCGCAACGTCGCGTGACGACAGGCCTTCGAAACCGAGGCGCTCCGCCCCACTTCGCCGTGCCTTGCGACGTGACGATCGAGTCACCGAAGAGGCTGGAATAAGCGCCGCGCACGTGTGCTAAAAGGCCGCCGAACATGCACGACGTCCGCGCCCTGAACGAGCTTGTCCGCCAAGAGAGCGCCTTCATCGACACCCTCACCACGGAGGTCGGGAAGGTCATCGTCGGTCAGACGTACATGATCGAGCGCATCCTGATCGGCCTGCTCACGGGCGGTCACGTGCTGCTCGAAGGTGTGCCCGGCCTCGCGAAGACGCTCAGCGTGCGGACGCTCTGCGACACGCTCAGCGCCAAGTTCGCGCGCGTGCAGTTCACGCCGGACCTGCTCCCCGCGGACCTCGTCGGCACGGTGATCTACAACCACCAGAAGGGCGAGTTCACGTCGAAGCTCGGCCCCATCTTCGCGAACCTGGTGCTCGCGGACGAGATCAACCGCGCCCCCGCGAAGGTGCAGAGCGCGCTGCTGGAGGCGATGCAGGAGCGTCAGGTCACGATCGGCGACACGACGTACCCGCTGCCGGATCCGTTCGTGGTCATGGCGACGCAGAACCCGATCGAGCAAGAGGGCACGTACCGCTTGCCCGAGGCGCAGGTCGATCGCTTCATGCTGATGGTGAAGGTCGGCTATCCGACGCGCTCCGAGGAGCGTCAGATCGTGGACCGCATGACGGGCTCGATCGACGGCAAGGCCGCGAAGGTGGTGGACGTCGAGCAGCTCGTGCAGGCGCGCAAGGTCGTGAAGGACGTCTACATGGACGACCGCGTGAAGGACTACATCGTCGACGTCGTGTTCGCGACGCGCGAGCCTTCGCAAAAAGGCCTCAAGGAGCTGGGCAGCCTCATCGAGTACGGAGCGAGCCCGCGCGCGTCGATCGCGCTGGCGCTCGCGGCCCGTGCGCACGCCTTCCTGCGCCACCGCGGCTACGTCACGCCGGAGGACGTGAAGGCGATCGGCCCGGACGTGCTGCGCCACCGCGTCGTGCTCACGTACGAAGCGGAGGCCGAAGAGGTGACGACGGAGCAGATCGTGCGGCGGGTGTTCGAGGTCGTCGAGGTGCCGTGAAGAAGGTGCCAGTCGCGAGAGACTGACACCTTCCAGACTGGCAGTTTCAGGTGCCCACCCCCGGCCGCGCTATCGCGCGTCCGCCCCTCCCAAATCGCTCTCTTCGTTCGCGAAGGGAGGGGCCCTCAGTTCGCCGGAATGGCCGTGTGCGTCACCACGCCCGGCGTCGTGATCCAGCGCCAGTTATCGATGATCGCGGTCGAATCGGCCTGTCCATCCGCGGCGTCGTACACGGTCCATCGAATCGACACCTCCGACCCCGGCTCCGCGGGCACCATCGTCGTGAGCCAGCCCGTGGCGCCGCGGAAGCTGCCCGTCTCTTGCTGATCGAAGCCCGTCCCGATGAGCGGCGTCGTCCCGAGCGGACAGTCGAACGTCTTGTTGCCGCCCGCGCACGGCCCGCCCATGCACGAGCACGCGCGGAAATTGGCGCCGTTCAAGCTGATCGGTGAGCCCGTCTCGTCGTAGCTGAGCACCCCGTCCACCGCGCCCGCGGGAGGCGGCTGCAGGATCGACGCGAACACATCCGAGTACTGGCTGCACACGTACTGCGGGAAATCGTAGCTGTAGAAGCTGAAATCGTACGAGAACCCGTGCGCGTTGCCCGGCACCCGGAAGAGCACGTTGATCGCCGTCGCGTCGTGCGGCTGACCCGTCTGCACGCCCGGACAGCTCGCGGCCTCCTTCGGGTAGTTCGGCGCCGACGCGCACGTGTAGCCTTTGTCGTAATTCTGAGGGTTCTGGTACCCGGGATCGTTCGGACGACGCGCCGTCCCCGACGAGAGCACGAACACCCGCTGACCCGCGCGCGGCTTCACGTTGGGGCCGAAATCGGGCAGCGCGCCGTGACCTCGGTGGAAGGCCGTCAGGTTCTGCTGCGGCGGCGGCGAACCGTCCGCGAGCGACCAGTCCGCGGTGATGACGCCCCACGATTTCTCGCCCGCGGAGACCTTGCAGAGGTCGACGGCCTTCACCGCCTTCATCGCGTCGGCCTCGTCGTACACGAGCGTCTCGTCGCACGTCGCGAGCGGCTCGTCCTTCTTGCCGTCGCAGTTCTCGTCCTTCGCGTTGCCGGCGATCTCGATGTTGCCGGGGTTCACCTCGGGATCGCAGTCGTCGCAGTCGCCTTCGAGCGTGCTCCACCCGTCCTTGTCGGTGTCCGCGTTCGGCTGCGTCGGATCGCACGAGCCCGTGCCCGTGGAGATCGTGCCGGTCGAGGAGGTCGTGGAGCCGCTCGTCGTGCCGGTGTCGCTCGTGGTGGAGCCGCTCGTCGTCGTGCCGCCCCCGCCGCCCGTGGCGGTGGTGCCGGTCGTGCCCCCGGCGCCGCCGGCGCTCGTCTCGAAGACGCCGCCGAGGTCGGGGCTGCACCCGGATGTCCCGAAACAGGCCACGAAGAGGACCGAGAGTGCCGTTCGATGGGTCATGAGCTCCGCTCCTGCGCTGGGAGGAGAGCGGCGTGAAATGCCGCAGCGAAAGCATAACCGGAATAGGCACCAAACCTCGATTGTCCTTCGGCGCCCACGCTTGCTAGAACGCGCGCCGAGCCTCGGATGGCTCGCACCGTCTCGTCGAGATTTCATGGCCACCCCGCCCGGCACGTCCGCCCCCAAGAAGAAAACGGGGCCGCTCCCCACCGAGCTCCTGAAGCAGCTCCGCACGATCGAGATCCGCACGCGGCGGCTCGCGAACGAGGAGCTGTCGGGCACGTACCATTCGGTGTTCAAGGGGCAGGGCCTCAGCTTCCGAGAGACGCGCGCCTACACGCCGGGCGACGACGTCCGCTGGATCGACTGGAACGTCTCCGCGCGCATGAACGAGGCCTTCGTGAAGGTCTTCTTCGAAGAGCGCGAGATGACCGTGATGCTGGTCGTCGACATGTCGCAGTCGACGGTGTTCGGCACGCGGCGCGCTTCGAAGGCGCGCGTCGCCGCGGAGGTGTGCGCGCTCTGCGCCTTCAGCGCGATCAAGAACAACGACCGCGTGGGGCTGGTGCTCGCGACGGAGACGATCGAGAAGATGCTGCCGCCGAAGAAGGGCGACAAGCACGTGATGCGCGTCATCCGCGAGATCCTCGGGCACGAGCCGCAGTACACCGGGACGAACCTGCGCCTCGCGCTGGAGACGCTGTCCAAGGTGGCGAAGCGCCGCAGCGTCGCGTTCGTGGTGAGCGACTTCTACGCGAGCGGCTTCGAGCGCGCGCTGGCCCTCGCGGGCGCGAAGCACGACGTCATCCCGGTGATGGTGGTGGACCCGCGCGACGAGGAGCTGCCCGACGTGGGGCTCGCGACGTTCGAGGACCTGGAGACCGGCGAGGAGATCGTCGTCGACACCGGCGATCGCCGCGTCCGCGAGCACTACAAGCGCACGATGATCCGCGTGCGGCAGGACCGCGAGAAGCTGTTCAAGAAGCTGAGCCTCGACTCGGTGATCGTGCGCACGGACGAGAGCTTCGTGGCCCCGCTGCGCGACCTGTTCGCGAAGCGCGCGCGGAGGATCCGGCGGTGATCGCGCGATCCCGAAGGCGCCTCGCGGCGCTCTGCGTGCTCTTCGGCTCGCTCGCCGCGGTCGCGGTGGGCGTGACGGCCTCGGATCCGAGCGCGCTCGGCGCGCCGCCCGCGAATGACAAGAAGGCCTCGAAGGACGCGGGCGCGGACGCCTCGAAGGACGGCGCGGCCCCGAAGGACGGGGGCGACATCGACGCCGCGACGCCTTTGAATCAAGGCGATCCGAGCGACGGCGGCGCGCCCGACGACGCGGCCGCGAGCGCGGGCGAAGACGCCGGAGAAGGCGACGCAGGGGACGCGGGCGGCTCGGTCGTGCACTCGTGCACCGAGCACGTGCCGCCCGGCGCGGTGCGTCCGGATGTCGCGGAGGTCGTCCCGGAGCGCGGCCTCAGCGGGTACGCGGTGCCCTTCGTCGTGATCGTCGGCCACGGCAAGGGCGAGACGGTCCTGCCGGAGGGCTTCCACATCCGCACCGACAGCGACGCAGGCCACGCGCTGGAGACCGCGGGCTTCGTGGTGCCGGATCAGAGCGGCGGCTCGCCTGCGACGATCACCCGCGAAGAGAAGGCTTCCAGCGCGACGACGAAGATCACGATCCCGATCGTGCCGCTGCCCGCGGAGGCCGGCCGATCCGAGATGACGATCCCGTCGCTCCCGATCGCCGTGCAGCGCGCGAACGGTGAATTCGTCACGGTCTGCACGCGCCCGCAGCGCCTCGTGATCGAGGACCCGACCTCGAACGAGGCCGACCCGAAGGTGAAGCCGAACCCGCCGCCGCGCTCGCAGCGCGAGGAGTGGACGCTCGCGAAGCAGGTGACGATCGGCGTCGCGATCGGCCTCGTGCTCGCGGCGATCGGCGCGCTGCTCTATCGGTATTACAGCCGCCTTCCGAAGCCCGAGAAGAAGGTGCCTCAGAAGCCGCCGTGGGCGCAGGCGTTCGCGGAGCTCGCGACGATCCGCGAGAGCGATCTCCTCGAAAAGAAGCAGAACGACGTCTACTACGAGCGCGTCAGCAACACCGTCCGCAAGTACCTCGGCGCGCGCTACGGCTTCGACGGGCTGGAGCGCACGACGGACGAGATGCAGAGCATCCTGCGCCGCATCAAGCCGCCGATCGAAGGGTTCTCGGAGATCATCCGCTTCCTCGAGGACTCGGACCTCGTGAAGTTCGCGCGGTTCACGCCCTCGGCGGAGGACTGTCGCGCGGCCCTCGCGCGGGGCCAGTCGATCGTGCACATGACGATGCCGC
This sequence comes from Polyangiaceae bacterium, assembly GCA_046351455.1. Lineage (GTDB taxonomy): Bacteria > Myxococcota_A > Polyangia > Polyangiales > Polyangiaceae > JADJRH01. Next base: position 52,838 of record JAXLYM010000019.1, on the reverse strand, counting down.
CGACCGCGCTGTCCGCGCCGTCCATGCCGGACAAGGAGGACCTGTGATCGTCCCCGTGACGCTCACCGCGGCGGCGCTGCTCGTCGCGACGCTCGTCGTCGGCTACGTGACGGAGGGCGGAAAGCGCCCGGCGGGCCGCGTCGTCTTCGCGATCTTCTGCACGCTGTCGGCCTTCGCGATCGCGTTCGCGTACTCGTTCATCGCGCGCGGAGAGGCCTGGATCCAGGCCACCTGGCAGAACCCGTGGGCCCTCGTCGCGCTCGCGGTCGTCCCGTTCGTGTGGTGGTTCGGCACGTTCGGTCAGGACAAGCGGCGGCCCCGCATGCGCGTCGGCACCGTGGCGCCGATGCTCGCCGGGCCCCGCGGCGTACGCGCGAATCTCCGCGATTTGCCGGGGATCCTGCGATCGGTCGCGCTCGTCGGGATGATCCTCGCGCTGGCCCGCCCCGTGAGCTTGCTGTCGGATCAGCGCACCGAGGACAAGGGCATCGACATCGTGGTGGTGCTCGACGTCTCCATGTCGATGGCGGCGGTGCTCGACGCGGATCCGTCCGTCCTCCCGGGCGCGCCGCACCCGCAGCCGGGCAAGCGCCTCACGCGCCTCGACACCGCGAAGCTCGTCATCAACGACTTCATTTCCCGGCGAAGGACGGATCGCATCGGCGCGGTCGTGTTCGGCAAGACGGCGTACATCCTGTCGCCGCCGACGCTCGACTATCACCTGCTCACCCAGCTCATCGAGCGCGTGCAGCTCGGCGTGGTGGACGGGTACGGCACGGCGATCGGCGACGCGGTCGGCACGGCGGTCGCGCGCCTTCGCAACAGCGACGCGGCGTCGAAGGTGATCGTGCTGCTCACCGACGGCGACTCCAACGCGGGCGTGCTCGCTCCGGAGAAGGCCGCGCAGCTCGCCGCGAGCACCGGCGCGAAGGTGTACACGATCCAGATCGGCAACGGCGAGGACGTCGACGTCTTCCAGGGCAACGACTTCTTCGGTCAGCCCCGGTACGCGCGCCAGCGTTTCCCGGTGAACCCCGAGCTCTTGAAGCGCATCTCGCTCACGACGGGCGGCGAGTCGTTCGTAGCGACGGACGCGAAGGCGCTCTCGGACAGCATGCACGCGGTGCTCGACGCGCTCGAAAAGACGCGCTTCGAAGCCTCTTCCGCGTCGTTCGAGGATCTCTTCCCGTTCGTGCTCATCCCCGGCGTGATGCTGCTCGCGGTCGACGCGCTGCTCCGGGCCTTCTTGCTGCGGAGGTTCCCGTGAACTTCGCCGCGCCGTATTTCCTGTTCGGGACGCTGCTCGCGGCGGCGGTCGGCGTGCTCTTGTTGCTCGGCAGCATCGGCCTGCGCCGCGCGGTGCGCCGCTTCGGTGAGCCGGAGCGCGTGTACTCGCTGCAGACGTCGGATCCGTCGAAGCGCCGCGCGTACAAGGGCGTCTTGCTGGTGCTCGCGACGGTCTTCGCGTTCGTCTCGGCGGCGCGGCCGCAGTACGGAAAGGGCACGCGCCTCATCCCCGCGACGAACATCGATTGCGTGATCGTGCTCGATTACTCGAAGAGCATGTACGCGCAGGACGTCCAGCCGTCGCGCATCTTCCGAGCGAAGGTGGAGGTCGCGCGCCTCGTGAAGGAGCTGCCCGGCGCGCGGTTCGGCGCCGTCGCGTTCGCGGGGGAGCCGATGGGGTTGCCGCTCTCCGCGGACGGCACGGCGGTCGCACAGTTCTTCCGCCAGCTCGATCCGAACGACATGCCCGTGGGCGGCACCGCGATCGCGCGCGCGCTCGATCACGCGCAGAACCTCCTCAAGCGCGATCCGAAGAGCGCCGATCACAAGCGCATCATCCTCCTCGTGACGGACGGCGAAGACCTCGAAGGCGATCCGGTCGCGGTCGCGCGCGGCATCGGCGCGGACGGCACCACGATCCACGTCGTGCAGATCGGCGGCCGCACGCCGGAGCGAATTCCGGAGGTCGCGGCGGACGGGCGCATCACGGGGTACCGCGTCGATCACAACGGAAAGCCGCTCATGACGTGGCTCTCCGTCGACGGTGAGAAGCAGCTCGGCGACATCGCGTCTGCGACGCCCGACGGCACGATCATCCGCGCGGAGCACGGCTCCACCGGCATCGAGAAGGTGGCGGCGAACATCCGCGCGCAGATGAAGGGCGAGCTCTCCGAGCGCGTCGAGACGGTGTACGCGGACGTGTACATGTACCCGCTGGCGCTCGCGATCCTGCTGCTCGTGATCGAGGCGTTCGTCGGGGAGTCCGGCTTCCGCAACTTCATTCCCAGGCGCGCCCCCGGCGCCCCGACGGGTCCGGAGCGAGCCATCGAATTGAGCGGAATGCCCTCTTTCCTGATGGCCTCTGCGCGTGGGGCGCCACTGGGAGGACGGAGTCCGGTCCGCGGAGGCGGAGCGGAGCTCGGCTCCGCGGAGTCCGGAGCGGAGCGGACGCAGTCCTCGACGTTGCGCAAAAACAAGGCGGCCGTTCCGCGACGTGACGGCCCTCGAAAAAAAGCGATCTCGCGCGACGACGATCGAGAGGAGGGCCCCCGTGGCAAGGAGTCGTAGCCCCCTTTTCGCGAACCGCAGAGTCTGGCTCGGCCGGCTCGCGGGCCTCACGTTCGCGCTGGTGACGGCGGCCGCGCTCGGCCCCGCGCTCTCGGCCGGGTGTTCGTGGGATCCGCGCCGCCCCTTCGAGCGGAACGCGCCCGAGGTCGAGGACGCGATCAAGAAGATCGAGTCCGGTCAGTACGAGTCGGCGGAGGAGGTGCTCGCGAAATACCTGGGCACCGGGATCTGCGGCGGCGACGGCGGGATCGCTATCCCCGACACCGTGCGGGAGAAGCCGAACGGCGGCTTCGATCTCGGCCTCGTCCTGTTCCACATCGCCGAGAAATTCGGCCGTCGCTTCGGTGAAGAGGAGATGGGGGACGACGCGGTCCCCGGCCAACCTGGCAGTCCCGGACTGCCCGGCACGCCCGCGGACGACCCGCAGGCGCAGCGGCGGAGTCAAGAAGTCGACTGCGCGCTCCTCGTGGTGAAGGCGATCGCGAACGATCCGAAGGTGCCTATCGAGCTGCGGGCGCGCGCGCAGTACCTCGCCGGAAACCTGGAGTTCCTCCGCAAGCGCTACGAAGAGGCCGTGAAGGAGTACGACCTCGCATTGACGCTGATCCCGGGCATCCCGGACGACGCGGGCGGCGACGGGATCGGCCGCGACGCCGCGTGGAACCGCGCCATCGCGCTGCGGCGTATTCTGGACCAGAAGGACGCCGGCAACGACGCCGACTCCGATGCTCCGGACGACGCGGACGCGGACGCGCCCGACAGCGACGACGCGGACTCCGACGCTCCGGACGGCAACGACGGCGACTCGGGCGACTCCGGGGACGACGGCGGCAAGGGCGACGGCGGCGATCAGGACAAGAACGCGGACGGCGGCGGACAGGACGGCGGCGACGCGGGCGCCGCGGACGGCGGCAACGAGAAGGACAGCGGCTCGAACGACCAGAAAGACGAGGACCAGCCGGCCCCGCAGCCCACGACGTCCGCACAGCCGGTGTCGCCGGACAGCCTGCAAGACGACCGCATCCTCGATCACCTCGAAGAGGCGCCCAGCTACCAGGAAGAAGAGGCCAAGAAGCGCGCCGCGGGCCGGCGAAAGCTCAAGATGGAGGACAAATGAGCCTCCCTCGAAAGGCCGCGTCTCGCGCTCTCTTCGCGTGGCTCGCGCTCGCGACTCCCATGCTCGCGACTGGCACGTTCCAAACTACCGCCATCGCGCAGACTCCCCCGCAGGTCACCTCGAAGGCCAGCGACGACGAGGCGGAGGTCGGCGAGCCGTTCACGATCGAGATCACCGCGATGTCCGAGACGGACGATCCCGTGAGCAACCCCGAATTGCGGGCGCCGCAGGGGTTCAGCATCTCCGGGCCTTCGATCTCGCAGCAGAGCTATTTCAGCTTCGGGGCGGGCGGCCGCAAATCGTACCGCGGCGTCGGCGCGACCTGGACCCTGGTCGGCTCCACGCCCGGCACGTTCAACATCCCCGCTCCGACGATTCAATGGAACGGGCAGAAGCTGAAGGGCTCTCCGGTCACGATCAAGATCGTGCCGCAGGGCACGCGCCCGCAGCGGCAACAGGGCGGTTTCCTGTTCCCCGGCATGCCCGGGTTCGGGTCCAACTGGCCCTTCGGCGGGGGCGGCGGGTTCGACGACGACGACTCCGATCAGCCCGGCGACGACCCGGCGCTCGCGCTCCCGAAGGCGCCGAACGACGACATCTTCCTGCACGCGATCGTCGACAAGAAGACCGCGGTGGTCGGCGAGCAAGTGACCATCTCGGTGTATCGGTATTCGCGGACGCGCGCCGTCATGGATCTCGGCGTGAAAGAGCAGACGCCGATGACGATGGCCGATTTCCTCCGGTACGACCTCGTCAAGGACCCCGGCGTTCAGACGACGACCACCGCGCGCGCCGGAAACAGCCACTTTCGCGTGCGCCTGCTCGGGCAATATGCGCTGTTCCCGCTGCGCGCCGGCAAGCTCTCCACCGGCTCGATGACGGAGACGTACCAGTCCCAGACGACGCGGCGGCAGTTCAAGCGCGCGTCGGAGGACATCGTGATTCAGGTCACGGAGCCTCCGGCGGCGAACCGGCCTGTCGGATACCGCATCGGGGACGTGGGCCAGTTCCAGATCTCCGCGCTGGTGCAGCCGCGCAAGGTCGAGGAGGGCGGCAGCGTCGCCGTCACGGTGAGGCTCACGGGGACCGGCAATTTCCCCACGTCGCTCAACGTCCCCGCGAAGACGGGCGTCGAGTGGCTGGACCCGGAGAAGAAGGAGAGCATCGAGCCGCGCGCCGGCGACATCGCTGGATTCCGCTCCTTCGGCTACGTGGTGCGCCTCACGCAGCGAGGCACCGTCGACCTCGGAAACATCGAGTTTCCGTACTGGAACCCTCGCGCGAGGCGCTACGAGACCGCGAAGACCACGCTCGGCACCGTGGAGGTGACCCCGAGCACGGCCCCTGTCGCCCCCGTCCCGAGCGCGTCCGCACAGGCCTCTTCGGAGACGGAGAGCCCGTTCAAGAACCTGCCGCCGGCGCGGACCACGTTGTCACCGTTCACGCCGCCGGCTCAGCAAACGGTGCTCCTCGAAGGCCCGCGGTACGTCGTCGCGCTCGCGGCGCCGCCTTTCCTGGCCGTGCTCGGGATCGCGTCGGTGGAGGCCAGTCGTCGCCTGAAGTCGCGCATGGCGAGCCGCAAATCTTCGCCGCGGACGCTCGCGAATACGGCCCTCGACGAGGCGCGAAAGGCCAAGTCGTCCAGGGACGAGCGCGCGGCGGCCGCGGCGATCGAGCGGGCCATCGTGATCGCGATCGAGGGCGCGACAGGCCTCAAGGCCCGCGGCGTGCTCAAGGAGGCGCTGGCCCCGGAGCTCATCGGAAAAGGCATCAAGAAGCCCGTCGCCGAGCGCGCCGCCGCCACCCTCTCCGCCTGCGATTCGGCCCGGTTCGACCCGCTCGCCGCCGCCGACCTCACGGTGGAAGACGCGGAGTCTCTGGTGGCCGATCTCCTCGCCGCGAAGGGAGCCTGACATGCCCCTTCGCGACACCCTCGCACGCAACTGGCACCAGCGCAACGCCGGCCCGTCCTGCGACACCTCCACCGCGGCTTCATCACACAACTGGCACCCTCGCAGCGTTCGCCTTTTTTCGAAGCCTCTCGTGTGGGCGACCCCGCTCTTCGTGCTGGCCCTCTCGCTCGCGTCCCCGGCGCGCGCGGAAGCCCCGGAGTCCGATGAGGCCTTGTTCGCGAAGGGCAGCGCCGCGCTCGAAAAAGGGGAGTACGGCGCGGCCATCGACTCCCTGGAAGCGCTCGCGGACCGCGGGTATCTGCACCCGGACGCGAGCTACGATCGCGGCCTCGCGTACCTCATGCGCATCCGCGAAAAGGCCGAAAAACCGGGCGATCTGGGGCGCGCGGCCGCGGCCTTCGAGGAGACGTTGCGCCTCCGCGAGAGCGACGCCGGGGCCGACGCGGCGCTCGATCTCGTGCGCGCGGAGGTGACGCGCCGCCGCTCCCGCAAGAACAACGCGACGATGGAAGTCCGCCCCACGCTGGACCGCGTCGTCGTCGGCCTCGCGAGCGATCGCACGTGGACGCTCGCGAGCCTGGTCGCCTCCATGCTCGTCGCGATTGGCATTCTCCTCCGCCGCTTCGACAAGCTGGAGGACGCGCCGAAGGACGATGTCCGCGCCGCGAGCGTGGTCGCACCGAAGATGACCGCGCGCCCGGCGCACCCGCTCCACGTGATGGGCAGTGTGCTCGTCGCCGTCGGCGCGGTGGCGCTGCTCGCGCTGGTGCCGATCGCCTGGCACGCCCGCGATCTCCGCCTCACGACGCGTCAGGGCGTCGTCGTCGCGACCGAGGCGCACCTCACCGACGAGACGGGCGCGGTCCTCAAGGGCGACCCGCAAACAACCACGCTCCCCGAAGCCGCCGCCGTCGAGGTCGGCGAGCGCCGCGCCGGCATCGTCCACGTCCGCTGGGGCGCCGTCGAAGGCTGGCTCCCGGCCACGAGCGTGCGCGTCCTGCCCTGAAAACGACCCCTCCCTGCGACTGCGAAGCAGACGCTTTGGGAGGGGCGGACTTCGCGAAGCGAAGGCCGGGGGTGGGCACCAAGAATCCCCTCTTGGCTATCGCGCGGTTCTCCGATGTAATCCTCCGCGTCGCGCGACATCGATGGAACGAGCGCGGCGGAAGGACGATCGGAAACCATGGCTCGCTCGCGCAACGTCCGGCTCGCTTGGCTCGTCTCTCTACCGGCGGCGGTGCTCGCGCTGGGGTCGCTCGCGATGGCCGGTTGCGGGCCCGCGGGGACGTCCTCGGGCGGCGGCGCGGGCGGCGGCACCACCTCGGAGTGTGGGCAGGAGTGCGGCGGGCTCACGCCGGTGTGCGATCCCGACTCGAAGACGTGCGTCGGCTGCCTGCCCTCCAACGACACGTGCGACGCCGGGAAATACTGCGACATGGCGACGATGGCCTGTGTCGACGGCTGCAAGGGCGACCCCGACTGCACCTCTCCCAAGGTCTGCGACCCGACCTCGCACCAGTGCGTGAGCTGCACCGAAGACTCGCAGTGTCAGCCCGGCGAGGTCTGCAACTCCAGCGGTGGATGCGTGCCCGGCTGCAACGACTCCCAACCTTGCGCCGGCGGACAGGCCTGCTGCAGCGGCGCCTGCGCGGACCTCAACAGCGACCCGAAATCGTGCGGGACGTGCGACAAACCGTGCGCCATCCCGGACCACGCAGAGGTGAGCTGCGTCCAGGGAATGTGCCAGATGGGGATGTGCGACGCCGGCTACGCCGACTGCGATCAGAACCCCGACACCGGCTGTGAAGCCTACGTCGGCCCCGGCGGGACGTGCTCGTGCACCCCGGGCGACACACAGGCTTGTTACACCGGCGCCGCGGGGACGGAGGGAGTCGGCACCTGCAAGGGCGGCACCTCGACGTGCGATCCGACAGGCACCATGTGGGGCGCCTGCATGGGGCAGGTGACTCCGGTGTTCGACGCGTGCGCGGACGGCCTCGACAACGACTGTGACGGCGTCCCCGACAACGCGAAGGACCTCGACGGCGACGGCTGGACGCCCTGCGACGGTGATTGTTGCGACGTGGCGGAGGTCGGCGTCTGCGGCGATCCGATCCTGGTCAATCCCGGCGCGTTCGAGGTCGACGGCAACATGGTCGACGACAACTGCGATGGAGTCGTCGACAACCCGATCGGCGCCTGCGACCAGAACCTCGTGAGCAACTCCAACACGCCGACGGACTACGCGAAGGCGATCGATCTGTGCCAGTCCACGTCGGAGAGCCCCCCGAGCAAGAAGGACAAGATCTGGGGCGTCATCACGGGCTCGTTCACGCTCGTCGACGGCAGCGGCAGCCCCGCGGCGAACGCGAAATCGATCCGGCAAGGCTTCGGCTCCGGCGTCGCCCCGCTGGCCGGCAGTCGCATCGCGGTCCTCAGCACCGGAGTCGCCGCGGCGAAGACGGCGCCGAACAACACCGCTCCGGCGTACGCTGCGTTCCAGGGCGGGCAAGACCTCGCGAAGTCCAGCCCGATGCCGGCCGACTGGCTCGCCGCCAACGCGAACAACCTCCCGAACGCCCCCGGCTGCCCGGATCCGCAAGGCGGCACGACCGCCCACGATCCGATCATGCTGAAGCTCCGGATCCGCGTCCCGACGAACGCCAAGTCCTTCGCCGTCTCCACCAACTTCTATTCGAGCGAGTACCCCGAGTGGGTGTGCAGCCCGTTCAACGACTTCTTCGTCACGCTGCTCGACTCGCAGTTCGTCCCCGGCGCGGGGCAGGTGGCCAATCCGACGGACAAGAACCTCGCCTTCTACAAGGCCGGTAACAAGGTGTATCCTGTCGGCGTGAACCTGGCGTTCGGCAGCACCGGCCTCTTCACGCAGTGCCAGACCAGCTCGACGGGGTGCGGGACCGGCGCGATCGCGGGCAACAACACCTGCATGAGCACGGCGCAGCTCGTCGGGACGGGCTTCGACGATCCGAACCTCGCGTCGCAGTTCCCCGGCGACCCGGCCTATTGCGACGCCGGGGCCAAATACGCGGGCGGCGCGACCGGCTGGCTCACGACGAACGGCAACGTGAAGCCGGGAGAGACGATCGAGATCCGCTTCGCGACGTGGGACACCGGCGACGGCTGGTACGACTCGGTCGTCCTCCTCGACAACTGGGTGTGGTCGGTCGACGCCTCCACGCCCGGCACGCACCAGTAACAGGCAAACCTTTCGCGCCCGCTCTCCGGGGGGTCCGATAAGACATCTCCATGCAGCGTGGTTCGTATCTGTTCCTGGCGATGCCGGCGCTCCTCGTGGGCTGCGATCCGGGCGATCCGGTGTGGGACATGCCTTGTTCCGAGCGGCCCGCGCAGGCCGTCGAGATCGGCACCGGCGGCGAGGAATTCGTGGCGGCGGACGCGGCGCCGATCCCCATTCAGTACGGCAGTCAGGGCGGACAGCACATCTGGGTGTCCTTGCGCCTTCGGGGCTTCGGCCCCACGGTGGCCGCCTCGTTCGGCATCCGCGACGCCCTGGATCCGTCGCGGATCTACAGCGGCCCCAACGCCGAGCACCCCGAGCTTCGCTACGACGTGAAGGTGGAGCGCAGCGAGGCGATTGGCATGTACGGTTACCTCACCACCTCGTACGACCCCGACACGATGATGGAGATGCCCGGCCCGAGCGGAAAATCGGTCACCTTCTGGGCCGACGTCACCGACGACTGCAGCGCCGGAAAACCCGTCCACGCGGAGGCGACCGGCACGGTGCAGTGATCGCTCGAAGAGCCGGCGCTTGCCCGTGACAGCGCCGCCCCGACCCTCTATTCTCCCGGCATGGCCAAGGCCGTGGCTTCCATCGTCGGTTACATCTTCGATCCTCTGGATCCGCGGGCGCCTTCGTCCGAGATCTGGGAGAAGATGACGCCAGCCGAGCGGGAGCAGGTCGTGGCGATGCTCCCGCCGCAGGTGCCCGCGGAGCTGTCCCCGCCGGAGGGTGATTTCCACCGGAAAGCCAAGGAGACGGCGGTCGACGCGCTGGAGAACTACTTCCGCCGCGTGGGGCGCAAGGTCTACATCTCGTCCGAGATCGGCGTCTATTACCCCGGGGAGCCGCGGTTCGCGCCGGACGTGCTCGCCGTCCTCGACGTCGATCCGCACGAGCGCTCTTCGTGGGTCGTCACCGCGGAAGACAAGGGCCTGGACTTCGTGCTCGAGGTCCATGTGTCGGGCGACTTCTCGAAGGACCACGAGAAGAACGTGGAGCGCTACGCCCGGCTCGGGATCGGCGAGTATTTCCTCTTCGATCGCACGCGCGGCAGCCTGTACGGGTATCGCCTGCCGCCGTCCGGTCGCCGCGCGTACGAGCGCATCGTGCCGCAGCTCGGCCGCTACACGTCCGGCGTGCTCGGCCTCGATCTGGCGCTGATTCAAGGCAAGCTGCGCTTCCTCGCCGGCGACGCGACGCTCCCGCAGACGGAGGAGCTGCTCCATCGCCTCGGCCTGATGCTCGACGACGTGATGAGCCACAAGGACGATCTGGAGCGCCAGCTCGCCGAGGAGCGCGCCGGCCGAGAAGCGGAGCGCGCGGCGAAGGAAGCGGAGCGCGCGGCGAAGGAAGCGGCCGAAGCGAAGCTCGCCGAGGCGCTCGCGCTGATCGAGAAGCTCCAGAAGAGCTGAAGCCGTCGCGGTTGCCGCGCGCGGCGCGAGCATTTACCGTCTCCGGTCGATGCCGCTCCAATGCCCCCTCTGCCGCGTGCCCATGACCGAGCGAACGGCCCTCGTGGAGTCGGGGCCGCCCGTCACCGTGGACATCTGCGACACGTGCCACGGCCTCTGGCTCGACGGGCAGAAGCTCGCCGTTGTCTGCCCCACGGTCTCGGATCTGCCGCAGCGCCGGACGGAGGTCATGCTCACCGGGCGCGCGGGCGGTCACGTGCCCGTCTGTCCGCGGTGCCAGGCCGTCCCGTACGAATTCGCGATCATGGAAGACATGGTCATCGACTTCTGCGCGCAGTGCTCCGGCGTGTGGCTGGACGGCGATGAATACGAGGAGAGCGCATTCGAGCCGGCGCCCGTCCGCGAGCGGGAGAACAACCCGTATCGGTCCCGCGGGGAGATGCCGGACAAGCCCCGTGAGGTGAACTGCCAGGACTGCGCGCGCCCCGTCACCGTCGGCACGAGCTACGTGTGGGAGAGCGGGTTCATTTGCCGATCCTGCTTCGCGACGAAGCAGACGCGGGCCCAGGAGAGGCGCGTGGCGGACGCCTCCGGCAAGGTCGATCTGACAGACGTGGTGTCGTTGTTCTTCGGGCGGGACGCGTACAAATACCGGAAGTGACCGGCTGCGACTTCACACGTCGCGGAAGACAGCGCCCTTGAGCTCCACGAACTGGGTGTTCGGGAAGGCCTTCGCGCACGTCTCCAACTGCCAGTCTCCCTTGAAGAGCACGACCGGCTGGCCGTGCACGTCGAGCGCGCCGTAGCCGAACAGGTTGCTCTCCAGTTCGGCCAGCGGGATCGGCTCGCCCTCCACCCACCGAGCCAGCTTGAAGCTCAGTCGGTCGAAGCGCACCTTCACGCTGTACTCGTTTTCGAGGCGATCCTCGACGACGTCGAACTGCAGCTCTCCGACGGCGCCGATGATGGACTCGCCCTCTCGGCCCTCCGGCGGACGGAAGAGCTGAATCGAGCCCTCCTGCGCGAGCTGCTCCAGGCCCTTCTTGAGCTGCTTCCGCTTCAGGGGATCGATCATCATCACGCGGGCGAAGTGCTCCGGCGGGAACTGGGGCAGCGGCGGATACTGCACCATCGGCCCGCTCGTGATCGTGTCGCCGATCAGGAAGATGCCCGGATCGAAGACGCCGATGATGTCGCCCGCGTAGCCGTCCTCCACGAGGGTGCGCTCCTGCGCGAGGAACTGCACCGGGTTCGTGAGGCGGATGTCGCGCGCGAGGCGCACGTGCTTCACCTTCATCCCGCGCTCGTACCGGCCCGAGCACACGCGCATGAACGCCACGCGATCGCGGTGCGCGCGGTCCATGTTCGCCTGGATCTTGAAGACGAACGCCGTGAAGCGCTCATCCATCGGCTCGATCACGCCCTTGTCGGAGTCGCGGCCCGCGGGCAGCGGCATCATCTCCACGAACGACGACAGGAACTGCGGCAGACCGAAGTTGTTGATGGCGCTGCCGAAGAACATCGGCGAGACCTGGCCGTGCTTGAACTTCTCTTGATCGAGCGCGTCCCCGGCCGCATCGAGCAGCTCCACCTCTTCTCGGAGGCGCTTCACGTCGTCGGCTTCGAGGTGGTTCAGGATGCGCGGATCGTCGAGCGTCATCGCCTCCATCGGCGCGATCTCGGCGCCGTGCGCGACCTGCTCGAAGAGGAACACCTGGTGCAGCTTGCGATGATAAACGCCGCGGAACGAAGCCCCGCGGAACACCGGCCACGTGATCGGATAGACGCCGATCCCGAGCACCTCCTCCACCTCGCCGATGAGGTCGAACGGATCGCGCCCCGGCCGGTCGAGCTTGTTGACGAAGGTGAAGATCGGCATCTTGCGGAGCTTGCAGACGCGGAACAGCTTCTTGGTCTGCGCCTCGACGCCCTTCGCGCAGTCGAGCAGCATGATGGCCGCGTCCGTCGCCATGAGCGCGCGGTACGTGTCCTCGCTGAAGTCCGCGTGGCCGGGCGTGTCCACGAGCGAGAGCATGCGGCCCTCGTACGGGAACTGGAGCACCGACGACTGGATCGAGATGCCGCGCTCGCGCTCCATCTCCATGTAGTCGCTGACCGTGTGCGCGCGGGCCCGCTTCGCGCGGACGGCGCCGGCGAGCTGGATCGCGCCTCCGTAAAGCAAAAGCTTCTCGGTAAGCGTCGTCTTGCCGGCGTCGGGGTGGGAGATGATCGAGAACGTCTTGCGGCGCGCGATCTCGCGCTCGAGCTCTTGAGGGGTCACGACAGGGCGCGCGGTATAGCAAAGATCCGCGCAGATAGCGCCTGTCAGCGAAAAATCCGAAGAGCGGTGTTATAAGGCGCCGCATGTTCGACGCTGCGCAGACGGTGTACGCGAAGGCCCTGGAGGAGATTCAGCAGGCCGGCCTCTGGAAGGACGAGCGAAAGATCACGACGCCGCAAGGGGCCGTGATCCGCACGACCGCGGGGCAGGAGGTGCTGAACTTCTGCGCCAACAACTACCTCGGCCTCTCCAGCCACCCCACGGTGATCGAGGCCGCGAAGCGCGCGATCGACACGCACGGCTTCGGCCTCTCCAGCGTGCGCTTCATCTGCGGCACGCAGGACCTCCACAAAGAGCTGGAGGCGAAGGCGAGCGCCTTCTTCGGCACGGAGGACACGATCCTCTACTCGTCCTGCTTCGACGCGAACGGCGGCCTCTTCGAGACGCTGCTCGGCGAAGAGGACGCGATCATCAGCGACGCGCTCAACCACGCCTCGATCATCGACGGCATCCGCCTCTGCAAGGCCGACCGCCACCGCTACCCGAACGGCGACATGAACGCGCTCGAAGAGGCGCTCAAGAAGACGCAGGACAAGCGCGTGCGGATGGTCGCGACGGACGGCGTCTTCTCGATGGACGGCTACCTCGCGAAGCTCGACACGATCTGCGATCTGGCCGAGAAATACGGCGCGATGGTGATGGTGGACGACTCGCACGCGACCGGCTTCATGGGCAGGACGGGCCGCGGCACGCCGGAGGAATTCGGCGTGATGAAGCGCATCGACGTGATGACGTCCACGCTCGGCAAGGCGCTCGGCGGCGCGTCCGGCGGCTTCACCACGGGGCGAAAAGAGGCGATCGCGCTGCTCCGGCAGAGGTCGCGCCCGTACCTGTTCTCGAACACGCTGCCCCCGGCGATCTGCGGCGCGAGCGTGGCGGTGTTCGATCTGCTCAGCCGCACGACGGAGCTGCGCGACAAGTTGATGGCCAACACGAAGCGCTTCCGCGAGGGGATGACGGCCGCGGGCTTCACCATCAAGCCGGGCATCCACCCGATCGCGCCGCTGATGCTCGGGGACGCGCGGCTCGCGAACGAGATGGCGAAGGCGATGCTCGCGGAGGGCATCTACGTGATCGGCTTCTCGTACCCGGTCGTGCCGAAGGGGGAGGCGCGCATCCGCATCCAGCTCTCCGCCGCGCACGAGACCGAGCACATCGACCGCGCGATCGCCGCGTTCACGAAGGTCGGCAAGGCCCTCGGCGTGCTCACCGCCGCTTGAACTAAACTGGCACTCTCTTATCCCACGTACACCCTGGAAGACCCCGTCTGCAAACTGGCAGTTTGCGGAAACATCGACTCTCGGAGCACCGTCATGAGGAACGTCGTCAAGTGTCTGGTCGCGCTCACGTTGATCACGAGCGCAGGCTGCGTCGTCAAGGTCAACGGCAAGGTCCAAACGTGGGGCCTCGACGGGGAGAAGACGGAAGGGGCCAAGCCCGACGGCAGCGCCAAGCCCGGCGCCAACACCGACGATCTGGCCGCCGCGCTCGCCGCCGGCGCGTCCCCGTCCGGCAAATCGGTCGAGCTGAAGCCGAGCTTCGGCCCCAATCCGCTCGTCATCGGCACCTTCGCGACGAAGGGCGAGGTCAACGTCCGCAAGCAGCCGCACGGCGTGGAGAACTGCTCCGGCTTCGTGAGCGAGGCGCCGGCCGCGATCATCAAGTTCACCGCCGGCATGAAGCAGACGCGCATCTCGGCCCCCGGCGCGAAGCTCATCGTGGCCGAGTTCGGCGACCACAAGTACATCTGCGACGACTCGTACTCCGGCACCCCGAGCGTCGCGCTCAACCCGGAGTGGCCAGCGGGCGAGGAGATCAAGGTCTACGTCGGCGGCGGTGAAGACAAGGCGTATACTTACCAGGTCAAGGTCGAGGACGAGACCCGCCCGGTGGACATCCTCTGGAAGGACAAAGGCAAGCAGGTGGAGCTCGCCGAGGTGCCGAAGGACGCGCTCGTCTACACGGAGAAGACGCTGAAGGAGCCCGGCACGAAGGGCCGCTGTGGCGACAGCTTCTTCCGCGAGAATCCGGACGTCGTCTTCAACCTCAAGCGCCCGCTCGGGGACATGTACATCGATGTTCGTTCCGCGAAGCCGATCGACGTGCAGCTCGTGGGCCCGCTGAACGAGAGCGGCCGCAACTACCCGACGCGCTGCGGCTCCGGCGACCAGTTCAACTTCGGCCGCATGGAGGCCGGGACGTACGGTTTGCGGATTGGCACGCACGCCTCGGCGGAGGAGGTGCTCTATCACATGGTGGTCCGCGGAAAGGACACCAAGATGAACCCGGTCCTCCCTCCGACGGTGTTCCCGGACGACGCGACGGTGGAGGAGAGCGACATCACCTATCACTTCCCGCAGCTCTCGACGAACCAGGCGGAGCAGGACGCCAATCGTGAGCCCCTGTTCCTCGCGACGCCGAAGCAGATCTACGTGTTCCCGAAGTTCAACATGGACTCTTCGGTGGCGCAGGCGATCGGGGTGACGGGCGACAAGGCGAAGCTCGAGTACCCGAAGGAGAACGAGCCGATGTTGCTCGTCGCGAAGGGCCGCGTGATGGGCGCGGACGGCGCGCAGTACTCGGTGAACATGAAGGACATCCAGGCGAACCCGGGCGGCGCGATCGCGATCCCCGCGGCCCCGCGCAACAACGACATGGCCTTCGACGCGGCGCTCAACATGCGAGGCCCGGAGGACGCGAAGGCGATCGCGGCGTACGAGAAGGTGGTCGCGGCGGAGGACGCGTGCTCGAACCGTCCGCGGAGCTGGTGGGAGGCCGGCGCCGACGCCCAGTGCGCCTCTTTCTACTCGGCCACGGACAAGGCCCGCGCCGCCCTCGAAGTGACGCTCGCCAAGAGCCGCAAGGCCCGCCGCACCACGAGCCTCGCGAAGCTGAAGACCCGCCTCGAAACGCTCTTCAAGTGATTTGCAACGTCGCCGCGCCCATCCGGTGCAACTCCCCGAGATCGAGCTTGCTGTAGTGTTGTCCTGAGTAAGCAAGACGTCCGAAGTGAACGCTCCGCCTCACCAACGCGGCGAGGCGGGGCGCGACCGCGGACATTCGATGGAGCGTATCGTCGAGCGCGTCATCGAGCCGCTCCTGCACATCCTGGCAAGCCGCAACAGCTTCTGCGACGGCGCGTTCACGGGCCTTTCCGCCTGCGCGGTCCGAGACCAGCACGGTCCACGTGTTGTCCTTGTGGTCGCGGTCCCCCTCCGCCGAGTCGACCAGGGAGGAGAGGTCGTTCCTGAGGCGAAAGCTCAGATCCATCAGCGTCGCCGCTTCTTCGTGGAGCTCGAGCCCCAGGGGCGCCCACATGGGCGCCGGGATCATCATCGCGAGAGCGCGGCACACGATGCCGGCGGCGATGCTGGGGTGGACGAGCTGAAGGTCGCGCAGGACGGCGAGCTGCAATCGCGCACGCCGATGTCGTCGCTCCCCGGGCCCTTCCAGCGTGCGCATCCAGTCCGACACGCGCGCAGGGAGGACTCGATTCATCGAAGTCTTCGACGCCTGGAGCGTGCTCGAGGGGACGCGGTCTCGAACGACCGCCCAAGCGTTCGCGCGTCGTGCGCGAGAGTCCTGCTCGGCGATGTTGGCTGAATACAACTCGGCGACCGCCTGGAAGAAGCCCTGCAACACACGCGGATGAGCGATCGGGGCGCGCTCCTCGCGCAGCCTCTCCCAGAACGCGGCGACGACGCCGAGCTGCTCCCAACCCGCGACGTCGGGCACCCGAACGTAGCGATCCCCCAGCGCCCGCGAGGAGAGATACGTGGCGGCCGCGACGCATCGTGCCCGCGCCGCGTCGGGACGCTCCCCCGGCCATCGTTCGAACACCTCTTCGTCTGTGCAACCAACCGCCATGAGCACGGGGGACAGGAAGCGGGCTGTCTTCTCCCAGTCCTCCCCGGTCGGGTCGATGTCTGTCACGGCGCGATAGGCGGTGATCGTCGCGGTGTACGCATAGCCGAGCGCCGCTCTCTCCCACTTGGCGTTCCTCGGCAAGAGTCCGTTCGCTCGGGCGACCGCCACCTCTCGGACTGCCGCAATGTCCCAGTGCAACTCCGGCGCTCGAACATGGGAACCCTCCTCAAGGCATCTCGCGATGTGTGTCACCGTAGAGCGCGGATCGCGGGTCAGCTCGGTCGCGATGCGCTGGAGATGTTCTGCTTGACGGTGACGTTCGGCAGCCCGTGCCTCGTGGAGGGCTCGGCGCTCGCCGCCGTGCAGGGACTCGTGACACGCGGAGAACTGCAGCGCGCGCTGGAGAGCCTCGACGGTTCCGCTCGGGGTGCCGTCGTGGATATGCACGTTCGCATCGCCGAGGCGAACATCGGAGAGCCTGCACGCGCCTCTCTCCTCGGTGCTCGAAAGAAGCCAGATATCGGCGGGGCCCTCTGCGCTCAGCGCGCGGAAGAGCGCCGGCGAGACCAGAGCGACGACGCTCCGACCCTCTGCCGAACGTGAAGGAGCGACGAGCGCACCCAGCTCGTCTGCCGCGTCTACGAGCGAGATGCCTCGTCGAGCGAGCGCGGGCCGATGCGTCGCCGTCAGCCTCGCGATGTCGCCCTTCGAGCCGTCGACGGGGAGGATCAGATTGAAGCTCCCGCGAAGAGCTCGCTCTCCGAGCTCCAGCAGAGCTCCGTTCGCGAGCTCGCACGAATAGCCCGGTTCGAACCTGGCGGGGGCGCAGCGCTGGAGCTCGGAGACCGCGCTGTCGAAGCGGTCCAAGCTCATCTCGGGGCCCAGCGTCGTCACTCCGAGGAGCGCCACGCCCGAGTGCGGGTCGAGGTTGGACAATCGAAGGACGTTCGTCTCCTCCATGCCAGTTCGAATGACGGCATCCACCTCCACGGCTCTCAGGGCCTCTGGACCGTAGGCCACGAAGAGCCACCACTCGAAGGAGGGGCTCGGGGCGTCAGCCGTCGCGTCGCACACGGCTTCGATCTGATAAGCTGTCCGCTCCGCGAAGCCTCCCGCCCGCTTGAGGATGTCGAGGTCGCCATACCACTTGACGCGAACCCCCCGGAGCGCCGCGCCTCGAAGAATCGCGGCGTGAAGTCTCGTGAGCAGCTCGAGCAGAGCCTCGAAGAGCGCCAACGACCGGCTTTGGACGTTTTGGATGGAGCACAGCGGCGTGGCCACGCTCTGGACCCCGAATCGGCCGGCCGCGCTCGCTTCGACGAAAGCCAGGATGGCCAGATACCCCTTCAGATAGCCTTTATCGTATCCCCCAGATCGATTCTGTCCGTCGAAGATCGCCAGCAGCCTCTGGATGACCTTCTGCGACCGCCGGGTCTTCTTCCTGTCCGGAGCGACGCTGAAGGGCGGGTGACACATCACAAGCGGAACTGCGGACATGGCTCCTCCATGATTGGGCCTTCCTGAGCCCAGGGCATGGCGCAGACACACACGTGCCCATCGGAGCTGTGCGGTCCGCGCGATCGGCGAGCGCCGTTCCTTCAGCGAGGCCGATACCGGCGGTCCGCCTGCTGAGGAGCTGCTACGCTGTCGAAGAGGAGCAAACCATATCCCTCTACGGTGCGCAGCCGCGCATCAACCGCGTCTCGGAAAATGATCAAAGTTATTGAAATGACGAGGTAATGTCGTCGGTAGGTGCTCGTGAGCGCGTCTTCTGAACCGTCCTTCACCTTGGGGATCGGCGGCTTGGCTGCTCATCCTTGGCTGCGTCTGGGCGAACGGGTGTTCCCGTTGAAGGCGCCGATCCTGGCGCATGGCATCGACTTCCCGCTTACAGAAGGTCTATTTCGGGTCTCCGTGGCGCTCGCGGCCGCGCGCGTTCGGAGCGGCGGTGACTGGGTCTCCGCAGAGGCGCTCGCGGAGAAGGTGCACAGCACGCCTTCTCGCGTGAGCAGCCTGCTCGCTCGGGCGCTGTGCGATAGGAATCCGCCCGAAGGCCGTCTGATCGAATGGGAGGTGGAGGAGACGAAGGGGGGTGGGCGCCGAGGCGGCCGGAGCGTCGGCGGCTATCGGATCGCGCTCCCGGCGCGCCTGATCACCATGGATCTCGAGGCCTCCGATGTCTTCCTCGCCGGCGGCCCGGTGAAGCGGTTGGTGCTCTCCAGCGGAGGCTTCGCGGCGCTTCAGAGGGCCAGCGACGTCGCTGGCGAAGGCTCCTTTGCGCACGGCGTCTCGCTCATCCGCGCCGCGCTTCGCGCCGTGGAGTCGGGCGAGGACGACACGATTCGCGGCGTCGATCGCCTCATGTTCCAGGCGAGAGCTTTTGAATACATGTCGAATCTCCAGATGGAGATGGGGGCGTGGGAGGAGGGGATCGCGTCGGCGAAGAGGGCGCTTTCGCTCTATGGCAAGAGGGCATTCGGTGACAAGCGCAGGCTGGGTCACCCAGAAGGGCGGGCCGCTGTGCTTCAAATCATGGCTCACCTGTACGGCCAAATGGCCACGGCCCAGTCGGAAGAAGGGAAGCGCCGTTTCTATGAGGACTGCGCCTTCTACAGAGCCTCTGAGTCCGTGGCCATGTTGAAGAACTGCGGGGAGGTCGCGGCGAAGGATCGCATGCGCCGGGCTGTCTATCGTGGTGTCTACGGACAGCGTTGCTCGCAGGGGCGCCGCCTCGCGCAGGCCGTCGCGCCTCTATCGTACGCCCGTCGAGTGGCGCACGAAGAAGGGGTGTTGCGGTGGGAGGCGATCTGGAGCCTCCGCATCGCCCAGAACGCCATCCTTCGCGCGGATTTCGCCACCGCGGAGGACGAGATGGATAGGGCGATATCACTCTCACCGCACATGACGGTGGCTGGGAACGCGGCGCTGCATCGTGCGAAAGCCGAGCTGTTCATCGCAAAGCGCAGCTGGGTTGACGCGGAGGACGCATTGAAGGACGCCGACGAGCTCGGCGTCAAGTTCGGCATGGAGCATCAAAAGCGAGAGGTAGAGCGTCTGCGGGAGGGAATGCGCGACAAGCGTCGCCGCTGACCGCGAGCCCGTTCCGCGATCCGCTCCCGACGCGCGTTCACGCGGGCGTGCGTTCCAGCAGTCCCATCCGTCGTTTCATCGGAGAACGCGCGCCCGCACGCGGAGCGCTGCGGCGAGACCGCTTCCCCAAAGAGTGAAGAGCACGGTGCGAGTGGGCACGTCGAAGACGACGTCGAAGAAGTGTTTCTCCTGCTTCACGCGACGCGTCCAACCATGTGGAAAGGGGTGCTCCCGAGGCGCCCAGGGGGCTGCGCCGCTCACCACGACGAGGGTGATGGACGGCTCGTCCAGCCGAGCGTACCCGGCGGGCATGAGGAGACGCGAAAATCGCAGGGTGCTCGCCGATTGACCCAAGAGCTTGTGACCCAGCACCTTGCTTTGGAAGACGCCCGGCTGGGGCCATTGCTCTTCGATCGTGTCTCGCATCTCGATGACGTCGGGCGCTCGTCTTGGAGCCTCGCCCCTGCGCCCTCATCCTGGCACGTCCAGGGGCGAAGGGGAATCCGCTGGATCGGCGCGACGCCGTATTCGTCAATAATGAACGAAGACGTTCGACTTGACCTTGGCCTCGCCGCCGGCGGCGAACACCCCGTTGTCGCCGATGCACAAGCGAGTCTCGGTCTTGTTGTAGCCGAATCCAAGCAGGTTGCCGCCGTACGCCACCATGAACGCGAGATACACCTGCGAGGAGGTCGACGTCCAGCGGAGCAACGATGGAGAGGCCGACGGATAGGGATAGTAAAACGCGTACTCCTTGTCGCTGGGGTCGTCGTCGCAGTACCAGTCGACGTAGGAAAACGTGCTGAACACCTTGGCTGGGTAGTCGTAGGTCCAGACGTTCTCGATCGGTTGCTGCCAGTTCGCGCCTGCGGCCTGCGTCCCGAGTGGGGGAGCGTCGTGCAGCCCCTCGCCGTCGGGCCTCGCCAACGTGGTCGACGTCTTCGTCTCCAAGAACTGGCGCACGATCTCTCGCTCCGACTGGTCGAGCGATTCATACGTGGCCTCGGTCTCCGCGGGCGTGATCCGCTCCTGGAGCGCCGCGTCGACGAAGGCTTCCAGACGTCCGAGGTCTTCCGCGGTGGCGGACTCGTCTGGAGAGGCGCAGCCTACCAGGAGCACCCACGCCGCACAGGAGCCGATGTAACCGAGTCTCTTCCCGTCCATTTCTCTCTCCTTGATTGACCGCCTGTAGAGAGGTTCCAGATTCTCAGGGACCTCGCCTGCGCGATTTCATTTCCGAAAGCCGTTGATACGAAAGACGTTCCAGGTGATGCCCGGGTGCCCCGCGCCATAGGTCGCCATGGAGACCTTGTTCGCCGGACACGAGTTGTTGTCGCAAGCGGCGCTGCGATAGGCGATGTACGTCGTGCTGGCGGAGGCGCCCACCTGCGCCACCACCACGCTGTGGTACGCGATCCCCCCGGTGCTGAGGCTGATGACATCGCCCTTTTGGAGGGTCGCCGCGGCCGGAACGGAGGCGCCGCTGCTCACGTACGTGACCATGAGACCAGCCCAGCTCGGATACTGGTTCGCCGGATGCGCGGCCTGCTTCTTGAGGTAGGTGAACAGGCCGTTGGCGCCCGCCCACTCAGGGGTCGCCCGGCTGTTCGGGCTGCTGTACCACCAGTCGTTCGTGGAGTCTTGTTTGTCTTGCCAGTTGAGGCGCGCGTTGTAGACGGTCAGCTTGTCGATGGAGTTGGCCAAGCCCGCGAGGATCGCCTGGTTCGCGAAATTGGTGCAGTCCCCGCCCTCGTTCGTGAAATCGTAGAAGCTGTTCGCGCCGACGGTGTTCGGGTTGTTCCAATAGCTTCCGGCGTAATCGCCTGTCTTCGCCGGAAAGAACGAGTACGTGCTCAACGCCAGCTCCGCCTCGCCGAGCGAGCCCTCGTTGTCTCCGTCTGTGTCCGCGGTGGAGGCCACGCAGCTCGCGGTCGCGAAGGAAGCTGCGAGACCCAAGACGGAGAGAAACCGATGTGTGTTGTCCATGACGACTCCTTGGTACGAACGTGCGTGTCGTGACCCGGAGCGTAGGCATGCAGGGCGCTGTTTTCGATACGACGAAGAGCGTAGGCGTCGTGACCGGCGCGGAGGCCCGCGATGGATCAGGTGCGTCGCGGCCGATTCATCGCCGTGAGCTCTGCGCGGGATTGCACGCCGAGCTTGCGATAAAGGTTCTGCATGTGGGTGCGGATCGTGCCCTCTGTAATCTTCAGCTTCGAGGCGATCTGCTTCCGCGAATCCCCCGTGGACGTGAGGTGCTTAGCGATCCTCGCCTCCATCGGTGTGAGGCCGGAGATGGAATCCTCGCCGCAGAAGAGATGGCTGGACTCCGGGACCTCCACGGTGCGCAGCACCATCAAGGTGACGTCCTCCGACAGCGCGTGCGTCTCCTTCGCCAGGCGATGCCGGCGGATCTCGAGCACCTCGCGCCCGTCCTTTCGGATCGCACGATGGACACTCCCCGAGGCGCCGAGCAAGCGCGTCGCCAGGTCTTGGAGGAGCCGACTCCGGTGATGAAGACCTATCTCCCCTCGGTAGCGACTGGCGATATCATGCGCGCGACGGTTGACCTCCAACAGGCATCCTGCCGAATCGAGGCAGATGTACCCTTGTTCGTCGTCGTCCATGATTTGGCGGAGGATGGGCGTCGTCGGCACGAGCGGCAGACGTATGCGGCAGATGGCGTCTCGGATGGGCTTATGCAGCCTCTTCAACACCATGGCTGTGCACGGGATAAATACTCTGCCCCGATGTGTGAGCAACGCGAGGAACGTATAATCCGTGCCCCGCCCCGGGACTCGATCCTCCATGATCCTGTACCCGCCGCCGTGCCCCAGACCGTGAGCCGAGAGTTGGTCCAGCACCTCCAGCCCGACGCGAGATGGCCCCAGGATGGAGTCATCGTCCGACCAGAACGCGCCGTCCGTTGAGTTGACGACGGCTTCCAAGGCGCGAGTGAAATACTCGGGGGATGTCTCGAGCCATCCATGGAGAATCTCGGGTGGTAGTCCGAGGGAACGATTGCGCATGGCGAGCGGCGCGCCGGCTTCGAACACACCGAGTAAACCAGCAGCGATTCCGAGCCGCGATGGAATTCCCCCGAGGATCTGCAATGGGTCCCCGCCAACGGGCACGCGCCTGAGCTCCGAAGTGGCCGTCGTGATCTCTCGCGCCCATGAGTCCTCGTGAGACATCTGGCTCCCCATCGCGACCCTCACCAGGACTCTACACTATCATGAGGGGAGGGCCGTGTGTCCGGCGAGAGCGCAGGCGTACCCCCGAGCCCCGCGTCCCGACATGGAACACGTCGCATTCGGTGGATGGTGCTTCAGGCGCCGCGGGCTTTGCGGAGCTTGAAGGGGCCGGCTTTGTGGACCTTGCCGGGGAGGGGGCGGCCGATGACCTGCTCGGCGATGTTGCCGGCCTCCAGCAAGGCGTCGAGGTCCACGCCCGTCGCGATGCCCATGCCGTTCAGCAGGTAGACGAGGTCCTCCGTCGCGACGTTGCCGGCCGCGCCGGGGGCGTACGGGCAACCGCCGACGCCGGCCACCGCGGAGTCGAAGTCGCGCACGCCGAGCTGAAGGCCCGTGAGGATGTTCGCGAGCGCCGTGCCGCGCGTGTCGTGCAGGTGCAGCGCGATCTGCGAGAGCGGCATCTCGTCCCGAAACGCCCGCACGATGCGGTCCGTCTGCTTCGGCGTGCCGACGCCGATCGTGTCCGCGATCGAGACCTGATAGCAACCGAGCTCGACGAGGCGCTTCGTGATCGCGATCGCGCGCTTCGTGTCGACGTCGCCCTCGTACGGGCAACCCCACACCGTCGAGAGGTAGCCGCGCACCGCGAGCCCCTTCTCGCGCGCGGGCGGGACGATCTCCTCGAACACGGCGAGCGTGTCGTCGATCGTCTTGTTGATGTTCATCTTGTTGTGTGTCTCGCTGGAGCTCAGAAAGACGGCGATCTCGGTGAGGCCCGCGGCGAGCGCGCGCTCCAGGCCCTTCGCGTTGGGGCACAGCGCGCCGAACGTCACGCCCGGCGGTGGCCTGTATTCACGCGCCAGCTCCTCCGCGTCGGCGAGCTGCGGCACCCACTTCGGCGAGACGAAGCTCGTGATCTCGATGCGCTTGAGGCCCGCCCTCAAGAGGCCGTCGAGCAGCCGCTTCTTCCCTTCGAGCGGGATCATCGCGGCCTCGTTCTGGAGGCCGTCGCGCGGGCTCACCTCGTAGATGGACACCGCGTCCGGCGCGCGCGCGAAGAGGTCCGTATCGGAGGCGGTCTCCATCGTCACGTCCGAAGATACCACGGCCCCCTCACTGCGCGGTCACGAGCCGCGGCGGGCGCGACGGCGTCTTTCGCGTGGACAGCGGCACCGCGTAGTCGCCGGAGAAACAAGCGTGGCAGTGCGCGCTCACCGGGTCCGCGATCATGGGCAGCTTGGCCGCCCTGCGCGTCTCCGTCACGCCGGAGACGAGGCCCTCCAACGAGAGGTACCCGAGCGTGTCGGCGCCGAGGTACTCGCGCGTCTCCTCCACCGTGCAGCTCGCGGCGATCAGCTCTCCGCGCGTCGGCGTGTCGATGCCGTAATAACAAGGCCACCGCGTCGGCGGGCTGGAGATGCGCACGTGCACCTCGCGCGCGCCGGCGTCGCGGATCATCTTCACGATCTTGCGGCTCGTGGTGCCGCGCACGATCGAGTCGTCGACGATGACGACGCGCTTGTCCTCGATCACCGCGCGGTTCGGGCTGAGCTTGAGGCGCACGCCGAAGTGACGGATCGACTGCTGCGGCTCGATGAACGTGCGGCCGACGTAGTGGCTGCGGATGAGCCCCATCTCGAACGGGAGGCCGGAAGCGCGCGCGAACCCGACCGCCGCCGGCAGCCCCGAGTCGGGCACCGGGATCACGATCGCGTCCTCCTTCGATCCCGGGAGCGGCTGCTCCTCCGCGAGGCGACGGCCGATGGCCTTGCGCACCTCGTACACGCTCGCGCCCGCGAGCTGCGAGTCCGGCCGCGCGAAGTACACGTACTCGAAGATGCACGCTTTGTGCGGCTTCTGCGCGAAGGGGAAGGTGCTCTTGAGGCCCTCGTCGGAGGCGATCACCACCTCGCCCGGCTCGAGATCGCGGACGTACTGCGCGCCGATGAGCTCGAAGGCGGTCGGCTCGCTCGCGAACACGTGCGCGATGCCGCCGCGGTGCGCGAGCGCCCCGAGGCACAGCGGACGGAAGCCGTACGGATCGCGCGCCGCGACGAGCTCACGCTCCGTGAGGAACAGGATCGAGTACGCGCCCTCCACGTGGCCGAGCGCGTCCGAGATGCGCTCCTCGACGTCCATGTGCGTGCTCATCGCGATGAGGTGGACGATGACCTCCGTGTCGCTGGAGCTCTGGAAGATGGAGCCGCGCGCCTCGAGCCGCTCGCGCACCTCTTCGTAGTTGGTGAGGTTGCCGTTGTGCGCGAGCGCGATGGAGCCGCGCGCGTAGTCGACCGCGAAGGGCTGCGCGTTCTTGATGTGCGACCCGCCCGCCGTGGAGTACCGCACGTGCCCGATCGCGCGATCGCCCGGGAGCGCCGCCAGATCGCGCGGCGTGAACCCGGCCTGCACGAGGCCCATCGCGCGGTGCGCGTAGAGCTTCTCGCCGTCGCTCGACACGATGCCCGCGGCCTCCTGACCGCGGTGCTGGAGCGCGTGCAAGCCGAGGTACGCCATGTTGGCCGCTTCCGGATGGCCGAAGATCCCGAACACTCCGCACATGCGGCCCTTATTACCGCGACTCGGTCAGCGCCGCTTGTGGCGCGCGCGGTTTTCGAGATCCGCCGCGAATCGAGGCGTCGCGCTTCCGCCCACCCTCGGTTTCGGCTACGCCGCGCCGGATCATGGTCGAGTACGACTCCAAGAACTGGATCGACGTCCTCGCTCGGATGCGGGGCTCGGTGCTGCCGGCGCTGCTGCCGCGGATCCTGCTCTGCGCGGCGCTCGGCGGCGGCGCGGCGTGGCTGTTCGCGACGTACGGCTTCAAGCTGCCGGCGATCGCGCACACGCTGCTCGGCGTCGCGCTCGGCCTGCTGCTCGTGTTCCGGACGAACGCCTCGTACGATCGGTACTGGGAAGGGCGGCGGCTCCTCGGCGGCTTCGTGAACCGCTCGCGCGATCTGGCGCGGCAGGCGGCGGCGTACATCGACGAGACGCCGGAGGGCCTCGCGGAGCGGCGCGAGATCGCGCGCCTCTTGTCGGTGTTCTTCGCGCTGCTCCGCCAGTACCTGCGCAAGGAGCGCGACCTCGGCGCGCTGGGCGCGGAGATCACCGCGGAGGAGCGGTCCGCGCTCACGGATCTGCCGGTGCGTCCGGCGCTCGCGAGCGTGTGGATCACGCGCGTCCTCGCGAAGTGCGCGCGCGAAGGCCGCCTCACCGCCGAGCGGCTGCACCTCATGGACACGAACCTCACCCAGCTCGTCGACATTTGGGGCGGCGCCGAGCGGATCATGAAGACGCCGATCCCGTTCGCGTACGCGCAGCACATCAAGAGCTTCCTGATGCTGTTCTGCTTCACCGCGCCGTTCGCGATGGTGGAGCAGATGAAGTGGTACACGCCGATCGCGGCGGCGGTGCTCGCGTTCGGGATGTTCGGCATCGACGAGATCGGCGTCGAGATCGAGGACCCCTTCGGCTACGACCCGAACGATCTCCCGCTCGACGCGATGAACCAGCGCCTCACCGAGGACACGCGCACGATGGCGTCGGCGCCGTAAGAATCGACGTCCGGAAACGGCGAGTACGGGCGCGCGCTCCGGCGTAGGGTGAGCTTCGTGAATCCGGACGGCGACAAGCTGTACCGCGCGCTCCGGGCGCGCGATCCGCGCTACGACGGGCGCATCTTCGTGGGCGTGTCCACGACCGGCATCTTCTGCCGCAACGTGTGCCCGGCGCGCACGCCGAAGGCCGAGCACTGCACGTTCTTCCGCAGCGCGAAGGCCGCGGCGTCGGCGGGGTTCCGGCCGTGCCTCCGGTGCAGGCCCGCGAGCGCGCCGGGATCGCCCGCGTGGATCGGCACGAAGAGCACGGTCGCGCGCGCGATGCGGCTCATCGCGAGCGGCGCGCTGGACGACGAGCGGCTGTCGGAGCTGTGCGAGCGCCTCGGGGTAGGGGAGCGTCACCTGCGACGGCTGTTCGCGGTGCACGTGGGCGCGACGCCGGCGGCCCTCGCGCAGGCGCGCCGCGTGATCGTGGCGACGAAGACGATCGCGGAGGACGCGTCGCGGCCGCTCGCGGACGTGGCGTTCGCGTCCGGGTTCCGGAGCCTGCGGGCGTTCAACGCGGCGCTCGCGAAGGCGTGCGGACGAGCCCCGCGCGAGCTGCGCCGCCCCGGATCCGCGGGCGTGCGTGACACCCGCGAGATGGCGATCGTGCGCGCGTGGATCGAGCGGCGATCGAAGCGAGAGGAAGGTGCCCGTGGTCTGGTCCATTGAACGCGTCCCGTCGCCGATCGGCGACCTCACGTGCGTGTCGCGCGATGCGTCCCTCGCGGCGCTGGAGTTCCCCGAGAACGGCGAGCGCCTCCGCCGAAACCTCGCGCGCTACGGCGTCGCGCCGCAGGACCTCACCGAGCGAGAGGGCCCGATCGGCGAGCGGCTACGGGCATATTTCGAAGGCGATCTCGACGCGCTCGACGCCGTTGACGTCGCGACGTTCGGCACCGATTTCGAGCGTCGCGTGTACGCCGAGCTGCGTCGCATACGGAGGGGCGAGGTGGTGTCGTATTCCGAGCTCGCCCGGCGCTGCGGCTCTCCGTCGGCGGTGCGCGCGGTGGGCGCGACGAACGCGAAGAACCCGATCTCGATCGTGGTGCCGTGCCACCGCGTGATCGGCGCGGACGGCTCGCTCACGGGCTATGCGGGCGGCCTCGAACGGAAGCGCTGGCTCCTCGCCCACGAACGTCCTGCGATGTGAAGGGTGGCGGGGGGACGCTCAGTGCGTCTGCCAGTGCGGCGGGATCTCGGCCGGATCGATCACCTCGTTGAGAGGCGCCGGGGCCGGGCGGCGGCGGACCGTGCTGTTGTTCGGCTTGAAGCTGTGCTCCGCCCCGGGGAACGTGTGCGCCTGCACCTCGTCGACGTACGCGCGCACCGCGCCCACGATCTGGTCGCCGACCTCCGCGAACCGCTTCGCGAACTTCGGCTTCAAATCGCGGTACATCCCGAGCAGGTCGTAACAGACGAGGACTTGTCCGTCGCAATGCGGCCCCGCGCCGATCCCGATCGTGGGGATGCTCACGGACGCGGTCACCTCCTCCGCGAGATCCGGCGGGATCGCCTCCAGCACGACCGCGTAGCAGCCGGCCTCTTCGAGGGCGCGCGCGTCGTTCACGACACGCTCCGCGGCGTCGCCCTTGCCCTGCACCTTGAAGCCGCCCATCGCGTGCACCGACTGCGGCGTGAGCCCCACGTGGCCCATCACCGGGATGCCCGCCGCGACGATGCGCCGCACGTGCTCGGCGATCTCCTCACCGCCTTCGATCTTCACGCTCTCGTAGCAGCCGTCCTTCATGAGCTTGCCCGCGTTCTCCAGCGCCTGGATCGGCGAGACCTGGAAGCTCATGAACGGGAGATCGCCGACGACGTGCGCGCGGCGCGTCCCGCGGACGACGGCGCGGCCGTGGTAGCAAATCTCTTCGACCGTGACGGGCAGCGTCGTCGTGTGGCCTTGCACGACCATCCCGAGCGAGTCGCCCACGAGGAGAATATCGGCGCCGCCCTCGTCGAGCAGGCGCGCCATCGTGAAGTCGTAGGCGGTCACCATCGCGATCGGAGGGCCTCCTTTGCGAGACCGGATCTCCGGAACGGTGACCTTCGTGACAGGCCGACTCCCGCCTGCGTTGTTCCCTTGCGGACCGTACATTTTCCTCCGGGTCGCGGCTCGCGATGAGTCCACGCCCGGAGCCAAGCCTAATCTGTGGGGGATTTACCGCGCAAGCGGGCGGCGCGAGATCGCTTACTTCTTGTCGAGATCGTCCGTCATCAGGCCGAGCGTGTCCGCTCCAGCCTGGCGCGCTAGGTCGAACAGGTGCACGAGCGTGCCGTAGTTGGCGCCGTCCTCCGCGAGCATGAAGACGATGCGCTTGCGCGGATTCGGCTCTTTCTTGAGGACGCCTTCGAGGCGCGGCTCGAACGCGTCCAGCTCGGTCTTCTCCCCGTTCACGAGGATGTCGCCGGTCGCGAGGAGCTTCACCACGAGCTGATCGGGCGGGACCTCCTCGACCTGCTCCACCTTCTCGGTGTTGGGGACGCTCACCGCGATGTCCTTCTCGAGGAGCGGCGTCACGACCATGAAGATGATGAGGAGCACGAGCACGACGTCGACGAGCGGCGTGACGTTGATGTCCGTGCTCGGCGGCGTCGCGGGCGCGACAGAGATCTTCTTGCCCTTCTTCCCGCTCATCACTTCTTCTTTTCTTCGACGCCGATGGACACGTTCTTCGCGCCCGCGTCGCGCATCTTGTTCATGATGCGTCGCACGTCGCCGAACGAGAGCCGCTGGTCGCCCTTGAGGAGGATCTTCTTGTTCTGATCCTTCAGCGCGGCCTTGAGCTGATCGCCGAAATGCTCTTCGTCCGCCGCGTCGGACTCGATGAACACCTTCTTGTCAGCCGTGACGCTGACGATCAGGGGATCACTCTCCTTGTTCTCTTTCTCGATGTTCTCGGCCTGAGGCAGCTTCACGTCTTTGCCGCGCTGGAGCATCGGCGTGACGACCATGAAGATGATCAGGAGCACGAGCACGACGTCGATGAGCGGCGTGACGTTGATGTTGTTGTTCGGGCCCTTTCCAGAGCCGCCACCCATTGCCATGGCCGGCCTCGCCTACGCTTCCTGGCGACGCTTCTTCGAGGAGACGTGGAGCTGACGCGCCACCACGTCGAGCATCTCGTTCGACGACTCCGAGATGTCGACCGCGCGCCCGTCGACCCACGCCGACAGGAAGTTGAAGCTCATGACGGCGGGGATCGCGACGAGCAGACCGAACGCCGTCGTGATGAGCGCCTCCGCGATACCGGCCGACACGGTGCCGAGACCGCCGGAGCCGGACGCGGCCATCTGCTGGAACGCGGTCACGATGCCCATGACGGTGCCGAGCAGACCGATGAAGGGGACGGTCGCGCCGACGGTGCCGAGCCAGCCGTTGCCGCGCTTGAGCAGCGCCACCTCGCGCTGGCTCTGACGATCGAGCGCGCGCGCAACGGACTCGAACACCATCTCGCGCGCCTCGTCGGCGTCGTGGATCTCTTCCGCCGCGCTCTTCGAGGTCTTGTACGCGGCGAGCCCGGCGTAGAGCACACGACCGAGGTAGCCCTGGTTGCTCTTCGGCGCCTTCGCCACGGCCTCGTCGAGATCGCCCTTGGAGAGAAGGGGAGCGAGCTTCTCCGCGAACGAGAGCGAGTCCTTCTTGGACTTGTTGTAGAAGAGCAACCGCTCGGCCACGACGATCAACGAGATCACGGACATGATCGCCATCGCGATGACGACCAGCCGCGCGAACAGGCCCATGTGGCCCCAGAGCTCAGTCAACGTGAATTGCATGTCATTCGACCTCTACCGCGCCGTCGGCGCGCTATCCCAAAGCAGCAGTTGTCCCTGACCCGGCCGGCTCCGTGTGCTGCGAGCCCCGGGCGAATGCCTACTCGAGCTTGAAACGGAAGGGGTAATTGCAGGCGACCCGGACCGGCTGGCCGTGCGCCGTGAAAGGCTTCACGTGCGCTCCCGCGAGGAACGCCTTCGTCGACGCCTCCAGGAACGGGTGGCTCTTGATCAGGCTGCACGTGAGCGAGCCCGACGTCTCGACGACGCAGCGGGCGATCACGGTCGTCTCGACCTTCGCCGCGCGCGCCTCCTGCGGGTACGGCGGCATGCCGACCGGCGGGCAGCTCGTCTGATCGAGGTTCGGATCGCCGATGCTGAGCGTGGAGAACGTGGGCGGAGGAGCGCTCGGAACAGGCGCTGTTCCCGTGCCGCCGAGCACGCCGCCGAGCACGCCGCCCACGACGCCGCCGACCACACCGCCGACGACGCCGCCCGCGACGCCGCCGTCCACGCCGCCTTCGACGCCGCCCTCTTGCTGCGTCTCCGCGGGCTTCTCCTCTTCCTTCTTCTCCTCCGGCTTCTTCTCTTCCTTGGAGTCCTTGTACACGTCCGGGTCGACTTCGACCTTCTTCTGGACGGGTGTCGGATTCTTCGGCTTCGTGGGGCCGCCGCCGGGAGGAGGTGGCGGAGGCGGAGGAGGCGGAGGCGGGAGCGCCGCGACGAACGTGACGTCGACGGCCTCCTTCTTGTCGTGATGATCGCCCTTCCAGAGCCAGATCATCGCGATCACCAGCCAGAGATGAAATGCAACAGCGAAAGCTGCGCCGGTGCCGATCTGCCTCTTCGGAACTTGCGCTCGGTTCAGAACGGAGTCGAACATCGAAAGGAACGCCTCTCTCTGCCCCCTGTATAGACGACCTCGCGACGATTCGCGACCGCCGCGGCTGGGCGTACTTGACGTTCCTTCTTCGACGGAAGTTTTCAGCGCTGCCCGCGGATCCGTGCGCCGCACGGCGTCGCGACCTCTCGATCGACGCGCTGGTCTCGATCGAAATGAGGATCGCGAGCGCGGTGCCTCAAGACCTCGAATCCGGCTCAGGCAATCGATCGCGATCGCTCAAAGCCGCACCTGCGAAGGCGCGTGTCGCGCTCGGCTCGCGGGCCACCTTCGTTTTCTCCAGCCGTCGCTGCGCGGTCGCGCCGCCTCCAAACTCGCTCCGCGACGGACCTTCGGACCGAACGATCGTTAAGCGAGCGACGCTTGCTGTTCACAAGAGGTCGAAAGGTTGTATGGTGCGCGCTGCTGTCCGAGGTTTCTTAGGCCGAGGAGGTTTTTGTGCGACGTTCGACATTGTTGGGGCTTCCGCTTGGACGTAGCGGAGCCATCGCGCGCACCTTGCTTGCGCGTTCTCTTTGGGCCCTCGTGCCGGCAGCCGTCATGCTGTCTCCGGCCGTGGCTTTGGCCGACGCTACCACTGGCGTCATCGTCGGATCCGTGACTGACACGGTGACCAAGAAGCCTCTGGCAGACGTGGTCGTCGAGGTGGCTGGCGCGACGGGTGAACAGGTAGTCGTCACTGATAGCTCGGGTAGCTACCGCATCCCGAACCTTGCTCCGGGCGCTTATTCGCTCCGCGTGACGAACGACGGTTACAAGCCGTCGGGCAGCCAGGTCACGCTGAACGCGAACCAGACGATCCGCGCGAACATCACGCTCGCGCCGCTCGCTCTGCAAGCGACCGTGGTCGACGTCGTCGGCAAGGCGCCGACGGTCGACGTCGGATCCAGCCAGCAAGGCACCACGCTCACCAAGGACTTCACGAGCCGTGTCGCGCTTGCGCGTCCCGGCGCGAAGGGCGGCGCTGCTCGCTCCTTCGAGTCCGTGGCAGAGGTGGCTCCGGGCGCGAAGAACGACGACTACGGCGTCTCCATCAACGGCACGACTTCGCCGGAGAACCAGTACATCGTCGACGGTCTGTCCGTGAACAACCCGGCGTACGGCATCGTCGGCACCCCGCTCTCCGTCGACTTCGTGAAAGAGGTCAGCGTCATCAGCGGCGGCTACATGCCGGAGTACGGACGCTCCACCGGCGGCGTGCTCAACGTCGTCACGAAGAGCGGCGGCAACGAGTTCCACGGCTCCGCGTTCATGAACTTCTCGCCGGGCGCGCTCGAGGGCGATCGCACCAAGGTGCTCACCGCCGGTCAGACGGTGGCGACGCAGCGCAAGGTCGATCTCATCCACGACTTCGGCGCGGAGATCGGCGGCCCGATCATCAAGGACCGCCTCTTCTTCTACGGCGGCATCTCCTTCAACTCCACGCGCTACAGCGTCACGCAGACGCTCAACCGTCGCATGATCGGGACGTCCCCCGTGAAGGACGCCGCGGGCAACCCGGTGCTCGACGAGAACGGGCAGCCGATCATGGACTTCGTCCGTGACGCCAACGGCGACCCCACCGTGGAGCAGATCCCGGGCACGACCCCCGTCGTGCGCCCCGCGATCGAGCGCGGCCTGCAGTACATCGGCAAGCTGACGTACGCGGTCAACCAGGACAACCAGCTCGAGCTCTCCGTCTACGGCGCTCCCTCGGACTCCGGCGGCGCCGGCATCTGGGGCATCGATCCGCAGAGCGGCGGCATCGAGGGCGGCGCGAACGACTTCTCCGCGGCCGCGCACAAGTACGTGTCCGAGGCGAACGATCTCACCCTCAAGTGGAACGGCGCCTTCGACAACAAGTCCTTCCTCATCGACGCGTCGGTCGGCTGGCACCACCAGCGCGCCGCGCGCCTCCCGTCCGACGGCTCCGAGATCGGCAGCAGCACGGGCCTCGCGGGCGTGCCGTCGATCCAGTGGCAGCGATCCGTCCCGTACGTGCACTCGATCACGGACTTCTCGGCGAGCAACAAGGGCCGCACCGGCTTCTTCCAGTACGGGACAGTCCCGGCCGGCGCGTGCGCCGACGCCGTCTTCGCCGCGGACGGCAGCGTCGCGCGCGATCCGCAGTGCCCGACGACCACGTACTTCCAAGGTGGTCCGGACTACATCGACGACGCGCAGCTCGACCGCTACCACGGCAAGCTGATCCTCACGAAGCTCTTCCAGGGCCTCGGTCACCACGTGGTCAAGGCCGGCCTCGACTTCGAGCAGATGAGCTACGACCACAAGAAGGCGTACTCCGGCCACGTCCGCTACTCCGAGAACGGCGGCGGCACGGCCTTCAACGAGTCGCGTCAGTACGGCTTCCTCACGGGGCCCGACACCGCGGTCATCCAGGACTTCCAGCGGGCCAACTCGTCGTCGTCGTCGTTCGGCGCCTTCGTGCAGGACTCCTGGAGCTTGCTCGACAAGGTCACGCTGAACCTCGGCGTGCGCTACGACAGCCAGTACGTCTTCGGCAACGACGGTAAGGTGGCGATCGCGCTCCCGACCGAGTTCTCGCCGCGCGTCGGCATCGTCTACGACATCACGCAGCAGGGCCGCTCGAAGATCTATGCGAACTTCGCGCGCTACTACGAGAGCATCCCGCTCGACATCTCCGACCGCGGCTTCCCCGGTGAGTCGCAGGTGGGCTCGCGTCACCGCTCGTACACGGCCGGCGGCGCCACGCCCGAGAACTCCTGCGATCCGCGCACGCTCGCGGGCGCGACGGGCATCTGCACGCAGGACGCCACTCGCCGTTCGCGCGGTCGCGTCTTCGGCACGTCCTACGATCCGAACCAGTACTGGTTCGCGACCGGCAACGCCAAGGTCCCCGTCGATCCGAACCTGCAGCCGCAGTCGTCGGACGAGATCGTGGTCGGCGGCGAGTACGAGATCTTCCCGGACGGGCGCCTCGGCTTGCAGTACGTCCACCGCTACATGGTCGAGGTCATCGAGGACATGAGCCGCGATGAGGCGACCACGTACTTCATCGGCAACCCCGGCAGCGGCATCGCGAAGGACTTCCCGCACGGGCAGCGCGACTACGACGGCGTGTCGCTGTTCTTCACGAAGAACTTCTCCGACAAGTGGCTCGCCCAGGTCAGCTACACGCTCTCTTACCTGCGCGGCAACATCGGCGGTCTGTACCGCTCCGAGACCGGCCAGCTCGACCCGAACGCGAACTCCGACTTCGACCTCAAGTCGCTGACGGTGAACCGCTACGGGCCGCTCCCCGGCGACTCCACGCATGAGATCAAGGTCTACGCGGCCCGCGATTTCCCGTTCAACGAGTTCTTCAACGGCCCGAACTACATGCAGCTCAACCTCGGCCTCGGCTACTCCGGCCGGACCGGCGGCCCGACGAGCTTCCTCGGCGCGCACCCGATCTACGGCAGCAGCGAGGTGCAGATCCTGCCCCGTGGCGCCGGTGAGCGTCTCCCCTACGTGCACCGCTTCGACGGTCACTTGCAGTACGACCTGAAGCTGTCCAAGCAGTCCGCGCTCAGCGTCTACATGGACATCTTCAACATCTTCAACTTCCAGGAAGTCACGGCGGTCGACGAGGACTACACGTTCACCGACGTCACGCCCCTGGTCGACGCGAAGCCCGTCAAGGGCTCGGATGGCAAGCTGGGGCCGAAGGTCTGCGCGCCTGGCAAGCTCGCTCCGGACTGCCTCCAGCACCCGGATGGTACGCCGTTCCTCGCGGCCGAGAAGAACCCGAACTACGGCAAACCCGCGGCCTATCAGTCGCCTCGCACGTTCCGCTTCGGCGCGAAGGTCACTTTCTGAGCAAGGAGCCACGGAACCATGAACTTCAGAAAGAGCCTCCTCATCTTCGGCCTCGCCGCCTCGGCGGCGGGGATCGCGAACTTCAACTGCACGATCTCGAAGCCGGAGTGCACCGTCGGCCAGACCTCCACTCCGCAGATCGGCCTCAACTTTGAAGGTCTCTCGGCGTTCGCCGTTCGCTACGTCCTCGTCGAAGGCACGGGCGAGTGCGCCGACTTCAAGGGCGAGATCGTTGGCTTCCAGAGCTATCACCCGGACGCCGGCGACAAGACGCGCGACTTCACGAAGACCACGGTCGCGGTCCGCACGCAGGCGCTCGGCGATCTCACATGGCTGACGGAGAACTACGGTGCCGCGGGCGACATCGTGCAGCCGAACGCCATCGGTGCGTTCTCCGACACGCTTCCCGACTCGGATGACATGTGCCACGCGACGAACTTCGCGCCGGCGCAGGTCATCTTCCCGGGCGGCGTGTTCCCGTCGGATCCGGCGAACTACCCGCTGCTCGACGACATGCTGCCGGCCGAGTGCATGGCGGACACCGACTGCAACACGAACTTCAACTACGTGTGTGCGGGCGCGGATCCGGCTGCCGGAACGCCGGGCGCGTGCGCTCTGCCTGCCTCGTGCACGGCGGACGCGGACTGCAACGGCGTGCAGGACGGCGCGTGCGCCATCGACACGGGCGCGACGGAAGGCGTCTGCGTGGTCGCGGTCAACATCCCCGCGGCCGACCTCAAGTACGAGTGGAGCAACGTGAACTTCTACGTGACGGCGGCGGCCACGGGGACCCAGTTCTCCGCGGACGTCACCATCACGCTGAACGGCTGCGTCGCGAAGTACAAGGCCGTCGGCATGTGGCCGGCCATCCCCTGCGACGAGTTCCCGTACGCAGATCCCGAGTTCGGAGCGGCTCTGTGCGCGGCGGACTCGGAGTGCGCGGACGCGGCGTATCCGACGTGCTCGCCCGACTACGGCATCTGCATTCACGCTTGCCAGAGCGACGCGGACTGCACCGCGACGAACGGCAATCCGAAGTGCGATACGGCGGTCGGCTTCTGCGTGAACTGCCTCGCGGACTCGGACTGCACGAAGTCGGACTTCAACGTCTGCGCGGGCGACTCCTGCTCGCACGTGGTCACCGGCGCCGAGCTGTGCAACCCCGAGCCCGACGCGGCTCACGGGCGCGCGGTCGGCTCCGGCATCAACCCGGACTTCGGTCCGATCGAGTGCAAGACCGACATGACCCTGCTGCCGGTGGTGGGCACGTTCTACGGCTTGCCCGACAACGCCGGCCTCCTCACGGGGCCGACGACGGAGGCGCGCTGCGTCCTCTCCAAGGACGAGATCCCGCAGCTCAACGGCTACTCCGCGCCCACCGCTCAGTGATCCTGCCTCGCGGCGGCTGCCATCCTCGGTAGCCGCCGCAAATCCCCTCCAACACAAGTTTGCTCGCCGTGCGCTGCGGAGCCTCCACGAGGCGCGTAGCGTCGCGCGAGGACGTCTCCGGCAGTGGACTGCGCGGTGGAACGAGCCCCTCCCTTCGCGAACGACAGTGAGCGATTTGGGAGGGGCGGACGCGCGTGGCGCGGCCGGGGGTGGGCACCCCTCCGCGCCGCTTGCTCAGCGTTCGCCGGTCAAGAGGTCGTAGAACTTGGTCGCGAGCGCGGCGGCCACGCAGTGCTCGACCTCGTCGGCCGTCGTGCACGCGAGCGCCTCCTCGGCGATCGCCTCCGCCTCGCTGATCTTGATGCGGCGGAAGGCCTCTTTGATCTCCGGGATCGCGGCCGACTCCATCGAGAAGTCGCGCAACCCGAGCCCCATCAGCAGCGTCGCGCAGAGCGGATCGCTGGCGGCGGCGCCGCAGATCGAGACCGGACAGTTGTAGAGCACGCCCGCGCGCACCACGTTCGAGATCAGCCGCAGGATCGACGGATCGAACGGGGACGCGAGGTACGCGAGGTTGCGCGCGGTGCGGTCCACGGCGAGCGCGTACTGGATCAAGTCGTTCGTGCCGAGGCTGAGGAACGCGGCCTCCTGCGCGAACTTGTCGACCATGAGCGCGGCCGACGGGACCTCGATCATCACGCCGAGCGGGATGTGCTCGGCCATCGCCTGACCGCGCGCCTTCACCTGCGCGCGCGCCTCTTCCAGCAGCGTCTTCGTCTCGCGCAGCTCCGACAGGCTCGCGACCATCGGGATCATGATGCGGACGTCGCCGTAGGCGGACGCGCGCACCATCGCGCGGAGCTGCTCCAGGAACACGTCCGGCCGCGACAGCGCGAGGCGGATCGCTCGGAGGCCCAGCATCGGGTTCATCTCGGGCGGGAGCTGGAACGTCGAGACGAATTTGTCGCCGCCGATGTCGAACGTGCGCAGCACCACGGGCCGAGGACGGATCGCCTCGACCACGGCGCGGAACACCTCGAACTGCTCGTCCTCCGTCGGCGGCGAGAGGCGGTCGATGTAGAGGAATTCCGTTCGGTAGAGGCCGATGCCCTCCGCGCCGTAGTCGCGCGCGAGGATCGCCTCCGCGGGGAGCTCCACGTTCGCGCGGAGCGTGATGCGCGTGCCGTCGAGGCTCGCGGGGGCGCGATCGCGAGACTCCTGCAGCTCGCGCGAGAACGCGGTGTACCGCTCGGCGCGCGTCCTCGCCTCGTCGAGCTGCTCCTCCGTGGGGTCGACGATGACGACGCCGCGCAGGCCGTCGACGATCACCATGTCGCCGGTCGCGATGCGCGCCAGCGCCTCCGTCACGCCGACGACGGCCGGGATCTCCAGCGCGCGCGCCATGATCGACGTGTGGCTCGTGCGCGTGCCCATCTCGGTGACGAAGCCGACGACCGGCTCCGTCACGAGGCCCGCGGTGTCGGCGGGGGAGAGATCGTGGCCGACGAGCACGGAGCGGCCCGCGAGCTTCGGGATGGTGCCCTCCACGCCGCCGGCGCCCATGAGCGCGCGCAAGAGGCGCTCGCCGACGAACTCGACGTCGTGGGAGCGCTCGCGGAGGTACGGATCGTCGATCGCGGCGATGCGGCGCGCGATCTCCGCGCAGGCGGCGACGACGGCCCACTCCGCGCAGCGCTTCTCCATGTGGAGCTGCTTCTTCACCGCGTCGTGCAGCACCTCGTCGCCGACCATGGCGACGTACGCCTCCAGGATCGCGGCCTCCGCGGGCTTGTCGCCGAGGCGCGCCGACATCTCGCGCAGGTTCGATTTGACGCGATCGACAGCCTCGTGGAACCGCTGGAGCTCGTGGGGCGCGTCCGCGTCGTGGATGTGGCGGCGCGGGTACGTGTTGCGCGCCGACCCCATCACCACGGCCGTGCCGATCGCAACACCGGGCGCGCCGGCGATGCCGCGCAGCATCTCGGCTCGGGTCCGCGCGCCCTCTTCCATCACTCCGGCTCCCCGAACTTATCGGCGATCAAGCGGCCGATCGCGGCGACCGCCTCGCTCGCCTGCGCCCCTCGGGCCTCCACCTCGATCTGCGTGCCGCGCGAGCCGCACAAGAGCAGCACGCCCATCACGCTCTTCGCGTTGGCGCTCTCTCCGTCGGGGCCGGTGACCGTCACCTCGCAGGGGAATTTCCCCGCGGTCTGGACGAGCTTCGTGGCCGCGCGCGCGTGGAGGCCGCGCGCGTTGACGATGGTGAATTTCTCCCGAACCTTCTCGCTCACGCTATGCCCGCTAAGCTCGGCCTTGTTTTCATGGCCGACTAGGTCCCCGCTGTCGTTCGTGCGACAGGCTTCATCATATCCGTTCGGGCCACGTCGCGGTGAACCACCGTGATCGGTAACCCGGTCTTCTTTTCGACGCGCTCCGCGATGTCGATCGCGAGAGCGACCGAACGGTGCCGCCCGCCCGTGCAGCCGACGGCGATCGTGAGGTAGCTCTTTCCCTCAGCCTCGTAC
The DNA here is from genome assembly GCA_046351455.1 of Polyangiaceae bacterium. Lineage (GTDB taxonomy): Bacteria > Myxococcota_A > Polyangia > Polyangiales > Polyangiaceae > JADJRH01. Next base: position 14,055 of record JAXLYM010000019.1, on the reverse strand, counting down.
TTGGGGAGGAGGAAGGCTAGCAAATCCTCGACTTTGTCGACGAACGTGCGCGCATCGGGGTTGTCCGCGATGAACCGCTGCACCGCCTCGTCCGTCCCCGCGAGCGCGCGGAGGTGCGGCACGAAGTAAGGATTGTCGAGGAACCGCACGTCGAGCACGAGGCTCGCGTCCACCGGGAGGCCGTATTTGTAGCCGAACGTGACGATCCGCGTCTCCATGCGCGGCTGCTCGGCGCGGCCCGGACCGAGGTGCGCGATGACGCGTCGCCGGAGCTCGTGCACGCTCATCTGCGACGTGTCGAGCTCGATGGCGGCGGCGGCGCGGAGGGGCGCGAGCTGGTCACGCTCCTGGTGGATCCCTTCGAGCACGGCGCTCGTCGCGGGGCTGCCCGCCGGGGTCCGCGTCGAGAGGGGGTGCGGCCTCCGCGTCTCCCCGAAGCGCCGCAGCAGCACCTCGTCCGACGCGTCGAGGAACAGGACGATCACCTCGCGATCGCCGTTCGCGATCTGCGCGAGCGCGCTCGTCGCGCCGTCGAGGAAGGAGCCCACGCGCACGTCGATGCCGAGGCCGACGCGCCGGATGCCGCCGCGCTCGCAGACCTCCACGGTCTCCTTCGCGACGGGCGTCGGGAGGTTGTCGACGCAGTAGTAGCCGAGGTCCTCCAGCGCGTGCAGCGCGGTGCTCTTCCCTGCGCCCGAGAGGCCGGTCACCACCACGACGCACCCGCGCGGCGATCCGTGCGCGGCCGCGCCGGACGGGATCGCGGGGAGCGACGCCGGCGGAGTGCTCTCCTGCGGGTCTCGCAGCGGAGGCGACATCGTCAGCCCTTCGGGGAGACGCGCGGCAGGCTCGCCGAAGACTCCGGCGCGCGCGCTCGGTGGGGGGCGCGCACGGGGGGCGGCGCCGCGGATTCGTTCTGCGTGCGCTCGTTCAAGAGAGCGCCCTCGATGCTGTTGAAGAACTCGCGGGCCGCGTGGTGGCCCGCGTTCTTGAGCAGCTCGTTGCGCGCGGCCACCTCCAGGATCGACGCCATGTCGCGGCCGGGCTGCACGGGGATCACGAGCTCGCGCACGTTGACGCCGAGGATCGTGTGGTACCGCTCGTCGATGCCGAGGCGATCGTACTCGGTCTCGTTCGACCACTCGACGAGCTTCACGACGACGTCGATGCGCTTGCGCTCGCGGATCGCCGTGACGCCGTACAGATCCTTGATGTTGAGGATGCCGAGGCCGCGCACCTCCAGGTGGTGACGCAGGAGATCCACCGGCGCGCCGAACACCATCCCGGGCGGGCGGTAGTCGCACTGCACGATGTCGTCCGCGACGAGGCGGTGACCGCGCAGGATGAGATCGAGCGCGCACTCGCTCTTGCCGACGGCGCTCGGCCCCATGAGGAGCAGGCCCACGCCGAACACGTCGACGAGGACGCCGTGGAGCCGCACCCGCGGCGCGAGCCGATCATCGAGCGTCGCGTGGATCGCGTTGATGGTGACGCTCGATCGATCCGGCGACAGGACGAGCGGCGTGCCCGTCTCCTGCGCGATCTGCGCGAGCTCCGGCACCGGCAGCACGCCGTAGCCCGAGGCCTCCGAGTCGAACGGGGCCGCGCCGGTCGTGAGGATCACGCAGCACAGATCCAATCCGAGGAAGCCTCGCAGCGAGCGCACGCGGCCGTCGGTGCTGAGGCGCTGAAGGAACGACAGCTCCGTCTGACCGAGGATCTGCACGCGCGACGGGACGATGCCGTGGTAGTGGCCCGCGAGCGCGAGCCCCGATTTCTGGATGCGCGTGTGCAGGATCTGTCGATCGAGCCCCGCCTCCCCGGCGATCACCTGCATCTCCAACCCGAGGCTGGAGTCGGCGATCAGCTCTCGCACCGTGATCGCGGGACGAGCGGGCTGGCCTCCGCCTGGAGTGTTCATGACGGAGACACCCTTCCTTCCTCCGCCGCGAGCATGTCGAACGCGGCGGGGCCGCTCGGCGCGCGGAGGAGGCGCGCGCGGAAGCCGTCGTCGCGCAGGAGCCTCGACACGCGGGCCAGCGTCTTCAAGTGCTCTCCCGTCGCGCGCTTGGGGCCGATCACGGCGAAGAGGATCGACACCGGAGCGGAGTCGATCGCGTCGAACTCGATCGCCGATGGACACAGGAGGACGGCGCCGATCAGCCGATCGAGGCCCTCCACCGAGCCGTGTGGGATCGCGACGCCGCCGCCGACGCCTGTCGATTGCAGCTTCTCGCGCTCGGCGAGGACGCGCTCGATCTCCTCCATCGACACGACGCTCTGACCGTTCGACAAGAGGGCGCTGAGGCGCTTCAGCGCGTCGTTCTTGGACCGCACGGGCCCGCCCTCGACGCTGGCGACCGATACGCGGTCACGGCTCAAAATGTCGCAGACACCCATGGGATCACCTGCGCCGCGGGAGGACCCTCGACCTTGGAAGGGCGCGTAGTCTACCAATTCTTTCCGGAGCGTCCCTCTTTCCTCGCCGGTGCGCGGCGAGATCGGGGATCGGGCGGGGCGCCGCCGAGCGAGATGCTACGCCGAGCGGCGCCTCCTGACCGGGACGCGGATCACGAGGCCGCACGTCGGAGCGATGTGCGCCGACGTTTCGCGGCCGCGCTCTCACTTCGCCTTCGTGTCCGTGCCGTTGCGCTCGGCAAACTCTCCAGCGCTCTCTCCTCCGCGCTTCTTCGCCTGGCTCGCTCCCTTGGCGCCTCGGATCTGACGCTCCAGCTTGTCGATCACCATGTCGATGGACGCGTACATGTCCTGGCTGCGCTCGCTCGCGTGGAAGTGAGCGCTCCCCGACTGAATCGCCACCTCGGCGACGTGATCCACTCCCTCGACCGAGAGCGTCACCTGCGCGGTCATCGCCTGACGAAGGAACTTCTGAAGCTTGGAGACCTTCTCGTGAGCGAAGCGCTTTGCGGCATCTGTCCCTTCCATATGCCGAAAAGTGATTGTGATGTTCATCAGGGGACCTGGCCTTTCTCTTCCCTGCGCCGACGGTCGGCGGGGCGAGGTACGCCTTCGATGGTAACACCCCAGGCCGACGCCTGTCGCCTCTCGGTGGTATCCTGCGCGCGCGGGAACCCTTGCGTTCCCGGCTGGAGCAGGAAATGCGATCGCTTGACATCCTTGGACACGCCGCTTTCTGCGTGGTGAGAGGCCTCGTTGGCCCCGCTGCGGTCGCCGCCTCCACGTTGGTCCTCGGGTGCGCGAACGGCGGCGGCTCCGGCACGCCGGGCGGCTCCGGCGGCGACGGCGGCGCGACGGTGACCACCACCACCACGACAGGCGGCGGCGGCGAGACCACGACCGGCGGGTCCGGCGGCACGGGCGGTACCGGCGGCACCGGCGGGACGGGGGGCATGACGACGTCGAGCACCTCCTCGTCGTCCTCATCGACCACGAGCACCACGACGAGCACGACCAGCACCGTGGCGTGCCCCGAGCCCGCGAACGTGGCCGGCTACACGCTCGAGGTCGAATCGAACAACCTCAACTCCAACGCGACGCCGCTCGAAAACGGCTCGATCGGCTTCTCGGGCGCGATCTGCCCCGCGGGCGACGTCGACGTCTTCGCGCTCCCGGTGACGACCGCAGGCTCCGGGCTCACCCTTTCGGTGAAGGGGAACGGCGTCACGTGTCCGCCCGGCTTCAAGAGCTACGTGCGCGTGTTCGACCCTTCCGGCGCGCTCGTCGCGCAGGACGCCGACTCCTTCGGCGGCAGCTGCGCCTCCATCAACCCGGTCAACAACGTGGGCGCGGCGTCGCTCGCGCTGGGCACCTATCACATCCAGGTCGAGAACATCGCGTTCGCCGCGGTCGACTCGTACCTCCTCGACGTCCAGCTCTCGGCGCCCGCGTGCGGTGACGGCGTGCTGCAGGTCGACGCGGGCGAGCAGTGCGACGACGGCAACACCGTGTCCGGCGACGGGTGCACATCCGATTGCCTGATCGAGGCCGTGTGCGGCGACGGCGTCGTGCACGTGGTGGCCGGAGAGCAGTGCGACGACGGCAACACCATCGCGGGGGACGGCTGCTCGCCGACGTGCCAGTTCGAAGCGCTCCTGCTCACCGAGAGCGAGCCCAACGGACCGAACACGCCGAACTGCCTCGCGGGGTACGACGGCGCGGTCGCGTCGATCTCTCCGGTCGGCGATCAGGACTACTTCTGCTTCGACGTCACGGCGCCCGGATCGACCGTCACGATCTCCACGTCGGACGGCCTCAACGACTGCCCGTCCGGCGCGGACACGAAGATCTATCTCTACGACGCGGCCGACACGGAGATCGCCTCGGACGACGACGACGGCGCGGGGACGTGCTCGCTCATCTCTCCGGCGAACGACGCGGTCGCGGGGAACCTCCCGGTCGGCACGTACCGCGTGAAGGTGGAGGACTACGGCAACAACGACGTGATCCAGTCGTACGTGCTCAAGGTCCACGTCTCGGCGCCGGGCTGCGGCGACGGCCTGATTCAGGCCGGCGAGCAGTGCGACGACGGCAACGTGGCGCCGGGCGACGGCTGCTCCGCGACCTGCGCGTTCGAGGCCAACTACACGCACGAGGTGGAGCAGAACCCGATGGCGACGCCGAACGCGGTCGACGGCTACGACGGTGTGATCGCCTCGATGACACCCGCGGGTGACGTCGACGTGTTCAGCTTCGACGTCACGGTGCCCGGCTCCAGCGTCATCATCGAGGTGTCGGACGGCCTCGGCGCCTGCCCCTTCGACTCGACGCTGACCTTGTACGGTCCGGGTGATGTGCAGCTCGCGCTCGACGATGACGGCGGCATCGCTCCTTGCTCGAAGATCGAGCCGAACGTGTACCTGGCCGCGGCGAGCCTCCCGGTCGGCACGTACAAGGCGAAGGTGCTCTCGGCGCTCAACGCGACGGTCGCGCAGTACGTGCTCTCGGTGAAGGTGCAGCCCCCGGCCTGCGGCGACACGCTGATCAGCGCGGGCGAGCAGTGCGACGACGGCAACCTGACCTCGGGGGACGGCTGCTCCGCGACGTGCCAGTCCGAGGCGCCGTGGGAGATCGAGCCCAACGACACGCTCAACAACGCGACCGGCGCGTGGGCGGGATTCGGCGGTTGGAACGGCTCGATCAAGAACATCGGCGATCACGACTGGTACAAGTTCCTCGTGATGACCGGGCAGAGCGTCACGCTGAACGTGCACACGATCGGCGACGCGTCGTCGTGCCCCTTCGACTCGAAGATCCACCTCGTCAACGCGGTCGGCACCGAGGTCGTGCAGGACGACGACGGCGGCGTGGGGAACTGCTCCACGATCAGCCCGGCCCTGTACGGCGCCGCTTCGAACCTCCCCGGCGGCGCGTATTACGTGTGGGTCCAGCACTTCAGCGACGGCAGCGCGTCGGGCCCCTACCAGATCGATCTCACCGTCCAGTAGCTCGCCGTCTCTGCGGCGATCCGCACATCCCGATCCGCACATCGACGTGGGGTGAATGATCCGCGGGAACCTTCGTCCCGCGGCGCGGTCATCCGTCCATCGCCGTGGCCTCACCGCGTCCGGGTGGCGTCGTCGTGCCCGGCCCTTGGAGGATCTCGTGCAACCGCCCGCGCGCGCTCGTCGTGTTTTGTCCGCCCTCGGCCTCGCCGCGATCTCCGCCGCGTGCAGCCGAGCCGTGCCCCCGCCGGCGCCGTCGATCCCGTGGCTCGTGGAGGTCACCTCCATCGACGGGGAGGGCGGCCTCTCGCGGTGCGTGAACGACGCGTGCGCGCAGGTCACGTCGCGCGCGCTGATCGCCCGCGGATCGCTCCTGCGCACCGGCCGTGGGGCGCGCGCGACGCTCGCCGCCGGGGAAGACGTGACGCTCGACCTCGGCCCGTCCACCGAAGCGGAGATGCAAGCCGAAGGGGCCGATCACGCGGTGACCCTTCGGAGCGGGCGGCTCTCGATCGAGCGGCCCGAGAGCGCTGGCTCCGCGGCGCACCCCCTCGTCGTCCAGCTCGGCGAGCGCTCCGTGATCGTGAAGGGGACGGCGTCGATCGACGTGCGCTCGGAGGGCGGCGACGGCGAGTGCTCCGTGATCGTGCAGCGAGGCGAGGCGACCCTGCGCGACGAGGCCGCGACCGAGACGCTCGCGACCGGACAAGGCGCGCGGTGGACGCCGGGGAAGCCGGTCACGCCGTACGCGCGGTGGGCCGCGGACGAGGACGAAGAGACCGCACGGGAGGCGCCCGCGAGCGGCGCTCCGCGGGGCCTCGGCACGATGACCGCGCGCGTGCCGGGCACGGAGGAGATCGTCTCCGGCGTGCGGCTCGCGTCGCATCACGTGGCCGCGGAGGTGCGTGACGGGTTCGCGCGCACGACCGTCGAGGAGGAGTTCGAGAACGAGACGGCCCGCACGCTCGAGGGGCGCTTCGTGTTCCCGCTGCCGCCGGACGCGTCGGTGTCGCGCCTCGCGCTCTGGGTGAAGGACGATCTCGTCGAGGGAGAGGTCGTCGAGAAGCCGCTCGCGAGCCGCGTCTTCAAGGCGATCGTGGACGACACCGTGCGCCCGCGCGACCCCGCCATCCTGGAGATGAAGGAGGGATCCACGGTCGCGTTGAAGGTGTTCCCGATCCCGCCGAAGGGGCGTCGCCGCGTGCTCCTCACGTACGATCAGTCGCTCGCGGAGCGCGGTGAGCGCGTGCGCTACGTGTACCCGCTGTCGCTCGGCGCGGATCGCGCCACGACGATCGACGACTTCGCGGTCGCGATCACCGTGAAGGACAGCGCGGCGACGCTCGGCGCGGCGACGACCGCGGGCTACGACGCGTCGCTGCACGTCGACGAGCAGGGCCTCGTGGCCTCGTATGCGGCGAAGAAGTTCGCTCCGACCTCGGACTTCGTGCTGCGTTACTCGCGGACGGAGACGGACGCCGCCAGCCTCTCGTGGAGCATGGGGCCGAAGGAGGTCGCCGCGCGCGAGGCGTCGCGGGGCGCGCCGGCCGGCTACTTCGCGTTGAGGCTCCGCGCGGACGCGCCGCCGGGGTCCGCGAAGAGGGCGATCGCGAGGCCCGCGCGCGTGCTCGCGATCGACACGAGCCACAGCCAGGCGGCGGACACGATCGACGCGGAGGTGCGCGTCGTTCAGGCGGCGCTCGCAGGAATGGACCCGGAGGATCGGTTCGCGGTGCTCGCGTGCGACAGCGCGTGCGAGTCGTACCCGGACGACGGCCTCGCGCGCGCCGGTGACGAGGCGATCGCCTCGGCGTCGCGGTGGCTCAAGCGACGTGGGGCCGCGGGATCGTCCGACCTCGCGGGGTCGCTCCTGGCGGCGGCGGATCGGCTCTCTTCGGAGGGCGGCGGTCAGGTCGTGTACATCGGCGACGGCGTCGCGACGTCCGGCGAGCTCGGCGTCCAGGCGATCGCCGCGCGCGTGGCCCCCGCGTTCCGAGGGATCGACGCGCATTTCGTCGGCGTCGGTCACGGCCTCGACGAGGGCGCGCTCTCCGCGATCGCGGGCGCGGTCTCGGGGACGTACGAGCGGTTCGCGACGGGCGACGCGGTGGCGGATCGAGCGGCCGCGATCGCTCGGACGATCGACGCGCCGGTGCTACGCGACGCGAAGCTCGTGCTGCCGGACGGCGCGTTCGACGTGCTGCCTTCGCAGCTCCCGCGCGTGCGGATGGGCCAGGAAATCCAGGTGTTCGGACGCTTCCGCCTGCCCGCGGAGCCGAAGGGCGAGACCGTGCCCGCGTCCTTGCCTGCGGCCGACGCGGAGCCGCACGCGAAGGGCGCGCTGCGCGAGGCGCGGCTCACCGGAGACGTCGACGGCGCGCGCTACCAGATCGTGCGCTCGCTCGACTGGGGCCGCGCGATCGCCTCGCCGTCGCCCGCGGTGCACGCGCTGTGGGCCCGCGCGAAGATCGCGTCGCTCGAGAGCGCAGGCACGGACGAGGCGACGAAGGAGATCGTCCGCCTCTCGACCGTGCACCACGTGCTCTCGCGCGCGACGGCGATGCTCGTGCTCGAGAACGAGCGCATGTTCGTGGAGACCGGCGTGCGCGCTGCGATCGATCGCGTGCTCGCCTCGGATCCCGCGGGCGACGGCTCGCCTCGCGGCGCGCCCGTGGCGAGGAGCGCGTCGGGCGCGAGCAGAGCGTCGAGCGCCCGCTCCGCCGAGCCGTTCGGCATCCTGGGAGCGCTGCAGAACAGCGACGCGCCGAGCGAGCCGTGGGGCCACTCCGCGCTGGATCCTGCGCGCGGCAACATGTGGGGCAGCGACATCGGATCGTCGTTCGGCGCGGGCGGCCTCGGTTTGTCCGGCATCGGTGAGGGCGGCGGCGGTCGCGGCGAGGGGATCGGCCTCGGCTCCGTCGGCACGATCGGTCACGGGTCCGGCGTGGGATCGAGCTCGTCGTCGTCGTTCGGCTCCGGGCACGGACGCCTCGCGGGCGAGCACTCGGCCTCGGCGCCCAAGGTGCGCAGCGGCGCCGCGTCGGTGAGCGGTCGCCTCCCGCCCGAGGTGATCCAGCGCATCGTGCGCCAGCAGTTCGGACGCTTCCGCGCGTGCTACGAGGTGGGCCTTCGCACGAACCCCGACTTGCAGGGCCGCGTCTCGATCCGCTTCGTGATCGACGCGAACGGCAGCGTGACGACCAGCGCGAACGGCGGCTCCGATCTGTCGGACGCGTCCGTGGTCTCGTGCGTCGTGGCCGCGGTGCGAGGCCTCACGTTCCCGCAGCCCGAGGGCGGCGTCGTCACGGTCGTGTACCCGATCAACTTCGCGCCCGGGGACGCCGCTTCGAGCGCGTCTTCATCGAGCACGTCGAGCGCCCCGTCCGCCGAAGCGCCGAGCGCGCAGCCCGCGCCGTCGTCGAGCGCTCCGCAGACGTGGTCGTCGCATGGCCGATCGCAGCCGCTCTCCACCGACTGGAGCCACCCGGTCGGCACGTCGTGGCCTCGCTGGGCGCCGAACCCGCCGCCGGACAGCCCCGTGGTCGTGCACCGCGCGCCCGACGAGGCGCCCGCGCCCGGCGACGATGCGGCGCTCGCCAAGATCCTCGCGCAGGCGGCGGCCCCCGAAGCGTCGCGATCCGCGCATCAAGCGGCGGTGCGGAAGCTCCTCGCGCGCGGCCGATTCGACGACGCGTTCGCCGAGGCGAGCCGCTACGTCGCGCTCGATCCGGATCACGAGACAGCGCTGGAGCTCTACGCGGAGGCCGCTGCGGCGACGGGTCGCCCGCGCGTCGCGGTGATGGCGGTCGACGCGCAGGTGGAGTCCGATCCGTCGCGCGTGATCGCGCACCGTCGAGCGGCCGCGGCCTTCGAAGCGACCGGCGACGAGCGCCGCGCGTGCGCCCACTTCCGAGCGCTCGCATCGCTCCCCGGCGCGGACGACGCGGCCGCCTACCACGCGCTCCGTTGCCGAGCGCGCCTCGGAGAGCGATCCGCGGTGCTCACGGAGGCGCGCGCGATCCCGAAGCCCGGCGCCCTCGTCACGAAGCTGATCGAGGCGCTCGAGCACGGCTCGGCCCCGCCTTTCGAGCCGACCGCGAGCGCGGGCCCGTTCGACGTGCGCGTCGCGTGTCATGGTGAAGCCGCGGAGTGTCCGGCGCCGATCGTCGTGGGCCCGACGGGCCGAGTGCTCTCCCCGTGGACGCCCGCGGCCCCTTGTTCCCGCGGCGAAATCGCGCTCGCGAGCGTCACGTCCGGCACGTACCGCACGCTGATCACCGGCGACCTCCCGAGCGGCGGCGCGGAGGTCACGGTGCGCGTCCTCGGCCAATCGAAGACGGTGCAGCTCACCCGAACCGGCACGCAGACCATCCTCGCGACGAGCGTCACATTGCCGGACAACACCCCCTCCGTCTTCAACTGAAGCGCCTCCAACGAACGCGCGTTCGCCTCGTTTTTATGGGATTTACAAGGGGGCTCCGCCCCCTCGTATCACTCCCTCCGCCGGGAGGCCTTCGAATCCCACGGGGCGAGCCCCGACCCCTCGCCGGAAGGCCTTCGAATCCCCCGGGGCGAGCCCTGACCCCTCGCCGGAAGGCATTCGAATCCCCCGGGGCGAGCCCTGACCCCTCGCCGGGAGGCCTTCGGACCCCTCGGGGCGAGCCCTGACCCCTCGCCGGGAGGGGTCCGGACCTCTCCCGGGGTAGTTTCAGTGAAGGCGGAATCGCGGGCGGACCGGGAAGCGAACGGCGTTTCGGCTCAGTAACCGAGGTCGCGTTCGTCCTTCTTCGTCGCGGTCGCGGTCGCGGTCGGCTTCGGGTCGACGGCCGTCTTCGGGAGCTCTTCGTCCGTCGGTGTCGGCTTCGCGGAGGCTGCTGCCGTCGGCTTCGCGGAGGCCGTCGCCGAGGCGCTCGCTGCGGCCGCCGGCGCGCTCGCTGCCGCCGAGGCGCTCGGCGTCGCGGCGGGGATCGCCGCGGCGCTGCTCGTCGCGGGCACCGGAGGCGTCGCGGCGGCGGCCGTCGCCGTCGGCTTCGGGAGCTCGGTGGATGCGTTCGGGGTCGATGTCACGCCGGGGGGCGCAGGGATCGGGACGCCCGCAGGGCCCATCAGCACGACCGTGCCCGCCGTGAGCACGATCGTCGTCGCGCCGGTCGGCTCCTTCGTGGGCGGAGGCGGCGGGAAGATCCTGTCGCGCAACGCCACGCCCGCGGCCGCGACCACCACCGTCGTCGCGAGCGCGATCCACATCGGCGAGCGCGACGGCGAAGGCGGCGCGTTCGAGGTCGCGATCGGCGCCGCGCGCACCTCCGGCGGAGCGGACACCGTCACGGCGCTCGCGGCCGGCGGCGTCGACACGACGATCGGACCCGAGATCACGGGAGGCTGCGACGTCGCGGGGGGCGCGGGCGTCGAGACCGTCGACATCTGGCCCGTCTGCGCCTCCGCGGCCACGAGCGCGGGGTCCGGCGTCGGCGCGAGCGAGCTCGCGAACAGATCCGCGGGCGGCGGCGTGAGATCCAGCGCGACCGGCGCCGCCGTCTGCTCGCGCTGCGGATCCGCGGTCACGGGCGGCGGCGCCTCCGACGACGCGAGCATGGAGAAATCGATCTCCGCCGCCGAGCCCGGCGCCGTGACCACGTTCACGCTCGGCGGCGCGCGCACGACCGGCGCCTCGGGGAGAGGCGTCTGCGGGAGCGGCGGCGGGCCCTTGCGCGCGGGCCGCGGCGTGCGGCGCTCCCCCGTGGGCGGCGCGAGATCTTGCTGCGTCTTGTCGGCGGCCTCGGCGATGCGCGCGATGTCCGCGAACGCCGACGCCATCTCCTTCGCGGACGAGAACCGCTTCGACACGTCGCGCGCGAGCGCCTTCTCGAAGAACCGATCGCACTCCTCCGGCAGGTCGCGCGTGACCACGGAGGCGCGCGGGATCGGGTCGGAGCAGATCTGCACGATCACGTCCGCCGTCTGGCCGCGACCGAACGGGCGGATGCCGGTGATCGCGCGGAACAAGATCACGCCGAGCGACCACAGATCGCTGCGGTGATCGATGTTCGTGCGGCCGCGCACCTGCTCGGGGCTCATGAAGTACGGCGTCCCGAGGATCACGCCCTCCTGCGTCACGGCGCTGTCGTCCGACGCGTCGTCCTGCACCTCGAGCGCGATGCCGAAGTCGAGGATCTTGGGCACCTCGAACTCGCCGTCCTTCGCGAGGAAGATGTTCTCGGGCTTGAGGTCGCGGTGCACGATCCCCGCGGCGTGCGCGCGATCCAGCGCGTGCGCGATGTCGTTCAGCAGCGTGGACGCGTCCGCCACGGAGAGCCGGCCGAGCCGCCGAAGCCGCGCGCCGAGGTCCTCCCCCGCGAGCAGCTCCATCGCGATGTACGGCACGTTCGCGTCGACCCCGTGATCCAGGATCTGCACGATGTTCTTCGAGCGGATCTGCGCGGCCGCCTTCGCCTCCCGCGTGAAGCGAAGGCGCGCCTCCACGGACGAGACGCGCCGCGGATCCATGAACTTCACCGCGACCTTCTCGTCGAGGCCGAGGTGCGTCGCGACCCACACCGCGCCCATGCCGCCTTGCTTGAGCAGGCGTTCCAGGCGGTACTTCCCCGCGATCACGTCGCCCGCGCCGGGGAGGCGAGGCGTGCGGGGGGGCATCGAGGAGACTCTTACGGCCATGCGACGGGCACCGGGGAAGAGACTGGCTCGCCCTTCTGACCATTGCCAACCTGGCCGTGATCATTCCGACCGAAGCACGCGGCCGCGCCGTTTTCCAAGCGCACGCACGTGATCTCCGCGCCGGCCGCGACCTCCACCACGCCGTCGAGGCCCGCCACCTCCGCGGGGGTCGGCTCCTTCTCGCTCGTGGTGCCGCGACCGAGCTGCCCGTGGCGGTTGTTGCCCCAGCACGCGAGCTTGCCGCCCGCGATCACCGCGCACGTGTGGCCTCCGCGCGCGTCGTTCGGATCCGCGTCGCCGTCCGCGCCCGCGCTCACGTCCGTCGCGCCGCTCACGTCGATCAACGAAGGCTTCGTCGTGGCGGGGACCGCGACCGTCTCGGTGAGCTCGCCGTCCAGGTTGTCGCCCCAGCACGAGAGACCCGCGCCGTCGATCGCGCACGTGAAGTCGTTGCCCGCGCTGAGCGCCGTCGCGCCCGCGATGTTCGGGGCCACCACCACCGGCGTCGACGGCACCAGCATGTCCGCCGCCGTCTGCCCGCGATCGCTGTTGCCCCAGCACGCGACCGAGCCGTCCATCTGCACCGCGCACGCGTGCAGCGCACCCGCGGAGATCTCCGACGACGGGTCGAGCTTCACCACCGACACGGGCGTGGGCGACGTGTTGCCCGTGCCGTCGCCGAGCTGGTTGTACAGGTTCGCGCCCCAGCACACGGCCAGGTCGTCCGAGCCGATCGCGCACGTGAACGCGGCGCCCGCGGCCACCTTCTTCGCGCCCGTGAGCGCCGGCGCGACCGGCGGCAGCGTCGTCTCCTGGAAGTCGCCGGTGCCGAGCTCTCCGCTCGCGTTGAGGCCCCAGCACGAGAGGTTCCCGGCGCCGTCGATCGCGCAGGTGTGCCCTTTTTCTCCGTCCTCCGGAGGGCCGCCCGCGGCGACCTCTTTCACGTTCGCGAGCGGCACGCGGGTCGGGATGGGCGCGTCGTTGGTGTCGCCGGTGCCGAGCTGTCCGTGCGTGTTGCTGCCCCAGCAGAAGAGCTCCGTGCTCGTGAGCAGCGCGCAGACGTGCGCGTTGCCGGCCACGATCTTCGTCACGCCCTGGCACTTGCGCGTCGGGTCCGCGGAGCCCGCGTCGGGCCGGCAGATGCGGCTCTCGCAGTCGGTCGCGACCGAGCACATCTTGGTGAGCGCGCACGGAGCGCACACGCCGCCGCAGTCCACGTCCGTCTCGCCGGAGGCCGCGTCCAGCTTGCCGTTGCTGCACGAGAAGGTGCTGGTCGAGCCCGCGGTGCCGGCCGTGCCGCCGGTGCCTCCGGTGGAGCCGCCCGTCCCGCCGCCGCCGATCGAGGTCGTGGTCGCCGGATCGATCGTCAGATCCGAGAGCCCCGCCACCACGTTGCACCCCGCGAGCGCGCAGGCGATCGCGAGGCTCGCACCACCGAAGACAAACGCGCGCGCCATCAGAAGCTCCCTCGGACGCCGCCGCCAGTCACCGTGAGGTACGGCTGGATCCGTACGCCTACCGACGAGGCCCCGTGAGACGAGGCGCCCGGCGACCCAGGCTTGGCGCGTCCCCCGAGCAGATCGAGCGCCAGCAGCACACCGCCCGCGGCCGCCGCCACACCGCCGATCACGAACGTCGCCGTGGACACGGTCGCGAGCGCGTTCGCCGAGTCGAAGGCGCCCTGCTCGTCGTTGGGGCAGTGGTTGTCCGGGCATCGCTTCTTCAAGTCGCCCGCGGCTCCGAGCGTGATGCCGCCGGTGATCGCGCCGACCACGAGGCCGGCTCCCGCGACGCCCAGCGTGATGAACGTAAGCGGCTTGATCTGCGGCCCCGGCGCAGGAGCGACCGTCGCCGTCCCGCTCGGCGCGACGCTCGCGGAGGCGCTGGCGCTGCTCGTGGATGCGGGGGCACCCGGCTTTTCGAGGGTGATCGGCACGCGCACGACGCCGCCCTTCTC
>JAXLYM010000018.1:0-201891 GCA_046351455.1 Polyangiaceae bacterium | reverse complement strand
GCGGCGTCCGGCGTGATCGTTTCGTCCGCGGTCTCCGCGAGATCGAAGGCGCCGCCCAGCTCGGACGCGAGATCGGACAGGAGCTCCCGCAGCTCGGCGCGCAGCTCCGCGGGCGACGCGATGGTGAGGTCACCGCCGCGCTCCGCGAACAGGCACGCGAGGCCCTCGCTCGCCTCGACGACGCCCTTCACGAAGACGACGTGCTCCTTCGCCACGACGAGGCGGCCGGCCACGAGCCCGGTGGTCGCGCGATCGGTGGTGAGCGCGGCGCGCACGCGACGAACGGGGCCGGTTCGCTTCGCGCGATCCTGCGTCGTGTGCTTGTGTCCGAGCATGTCCTTCATGCAACGCTAGTTCTGCTCTTCGCCAGAGTCATGGACGATCGGCGCCCGAGGGCGAGGCAACGAAGCCGCGAACATCGGTGCAGTGTCGTCGCGCGATCGGCTTGGATCCGTGGGTCGTGGAGCGGCGCTCCCTCGCTCGCGGAGGCGCGCGTCGCTGTGCCTCTCGTCGTGGGGCGCGGGGCGAGGAGTACTTGAGAGGCGGGCGCGGCTCCCAAAAACGTGCAGTTTCACCGCTCCGGCCCGGGGAATCGATCCCTCGCGCGGACGTCGCGGCGATCACGATCGCGGGCCGTCCGGAGCGCGCAGCGATCGCGCTTGCGATCCGCGCGGAGCGCGCTGGGTCTGGCGGCGCCGGCGCGTGCGACTATCCTCGCGCGTCGATGCCGCCTTCTCCTGCGCCCGCCGCGCGCTCGCAGCGCCTCCTCCATGAAGACGAGGACGAGCTCCCGCTGCCCCCGCTCGACGGTGCGCGCGACGACGACGCGCCGCTCGCGATCGCGGACGACGACGCGATCGAAGAAGGTGAGGCCTCGGGGAGCGACGATGGCGCGCCGGTGGAAATGGACGCGGGGATCGTGCTCGACGTGAAGGATGAGGAGATCGCGGACGGCGCCGAGGCGGCGCGTGACGTGGTCGATCTCGCGTCCATCGCGGACACGCTCGCCTTCCTCGACGACGCCGAGCGCGACGACGACGGCAGCGGCCTCGGGCGCGACGAGGACGACGACACGCTGCTCGACGATCAGGAGAGCGACGTGGCGGGCGCGGGCACCGGCGAGGATCCGTCGGTGTTCGTGGACGAGGGCGCGCTGCCTCCGCTCGACGAAGACGACGGCGCGCACGCGGTCGACGTGGCGCTCCGGCGATCCGCGACGGCGACTCCCGAGCGCGCGCGGTGGCGCGTGGTCTCCGGCGTCGGCGCGCAGGTGCCGTGCTGGCTCGTGGCCGCGTCGCCTTCGCTCGTCGTCGCCTCGGGGCCCACGATGATCATCGCGCGCGACGGCGGACGCGTCTCGAAGGCGGCGGGTCCGGACATCGACGCGGCGGCGCTCGCGGCCTCGGAGGACGCGATCTTCGCGGTGACGCGCAAGGGCGCGCTGTTCGCGAGCACGGACGGCGGCGGCTCGTGGGCGACGGGCAGCGTGCCGTGGCCTCTGTCCCGCGGCGGCGGCATCGCGGCGACGCCCGGCCGGCTGTGGATCTGCGACGGCGGCGCGCTCTGGTCGGTGCGGTGGACGCCGACGAGCCGCCCGGAGCCGCCGGTGGAGCGCGGCGGTCGCGGCGTGCGCGCGATGATCGCGGCGGGCTCGACGCTCGTGCTCCTCTCGGAAAAAGAAGGCGATCTGGTGATCGAGCGCCTCCGCGGCGACGACGAGGCGCCGGACGAGCAGCGCGTGCCCGACGAGGTCCGCGCGGCGATCGGCGACGGATCGGTGACGCTCGCGGCGACGCCGAGCGCCCGCGCGATCGCGCTCCTCTCCGGCGGCGTCGTGCACGTCTCGCGCGACGGAGGCGCCACGTTCACGCGCGCGAAGGTCGGCCCGGCCGCGGCGATCGCCTTCGCGGGAGACGGCGACGCCGCGCGTCTCGTGGCGTTGACCGCGCGCGAGGACCGCACGTCGCCCCTGGATCTGCTGCTCGTGGAGCTCGCGTCGGACGAGGCATCGCACGTCGCCGACGTCGCGGTGAGCGGCGCCTCGGGCCGCGCGGCGCTCGCGTGGGACAGCGCCCGCGAGGTGCTGTGGGTCGCCTCCTCCGCGGGCCTCATCGCCTACGAGCGATCGACGCAGCACTGAGGCATCGTTCGAGATCGCGGAGCGACGCCCACCCCCGCGAATGCCCGCATTTTGTGGGATTCACGAGGGGCGCAGGCATGACGTTTTTACAAGGGGGCTCCGCCCCCTCGTATCACTCCCCCGCTGACGAAACGGGCCGTCGGAACGAGCTTCGACGAGCGAGGTGTGACGAACGCTGGGGATGCCCACCCCGGTCGCACGACGCATTCCTCTCCTGTATCCTTGCCCGATGCGCGGCGTCTTCTTCGGTCTCGGGCTGATCACGTTGATCTCGATCGCGGGATGCGCTGCCTCGGAAGCGGAAATGCCACACGCGCGATCGGGCGGCGCTTCGCCGACGCCGCTCACGGATACGTGGGTGTCGGCGCAGCCCGCGGCGTGGACGCCGCCTCCTTCGCGCACGCTCGCGCAGCACGGGTCGATCCTCATCGGCGATCCGGCGCCGCCTCCGGAGCCGACGCGGCCTCGATCGCGCGGTCGTGTGGAGGTCAGCTTTCACCGCGCCGATCTGGAGAACGCGATGCGGTTCCTCGCGGACTCGGGGCGCTTCAACCTCGTCGTGGAGAGCGGGCTCACCGGGCAGGTGACGGCCTCGCTGCGCGGCGTCGACGCGTACGACGCGCTCGTCACGATCGCCGAGGCGAACGGCGCGGAGGTCCGCTACGACCGCGGCATCGTGATGGTGCGCAAGGCGCCATTGAAACACTGACTCCATCTTCCGGCGGCGGCCGGCCCCCCGACCGGGCGCGACCGGAGGGCGCAACGTCGAGGAGGGGGGCATCCATGTGCACGCGTACGACGGTGCGGGGTTGTGCTAAGTCGGCCGCCGCTGCGCTCTCGGATCAACCGCGCCAGAGCGCCGTGAGGAGGCTTTTCGCCGTGGCTCCCCAGTTCATTTTCACGATGCAGGACGTCCGGAAGGTGCACCAGCCGAACAAGGAGGTGCTCAAGGGGCTCTGGCTCTCGTTCTATCCGGGGGCCAAGATCGGCGTCCTCGGCGTCAACGGGTCCGGCAAGAGCTCGCTGCTCCGCATCATGGCGGGCGTCGACAAAGACCACCTCGGCGAAGCGAGGCCGGCCGACGGGATCCGCATCGGGTTCCTGCAACAAGAGCCGCAGATCGATCCGAAGAAGACCGTCCGCGACGAGGTCGAGTCCGCCGTCCACGCGACGCGCACGCTCGTGCACCGGTTCGAGGAGATCGGCGGGCTGCTCGGCACCGATCCGCCCGACATGGACAAGCTCCTCGAGGAGTACTCGGAGCTGCAGGACAAGATCGAGGCGTGCGGCGGCTGGGAGATCGATCGCGTCGTCGAGCGAGCGATGGACGCGCTGCGGCTGCCCCCCGAGGACGCCCTCTGCGGCAACCTGTCCGGCGGCGAGAAGAGGCGCGTCGCGCTGTGCCGGCTGCTGCTGGAAAAGCCGGATCTGATGCTGCTCGACGAGCCGACCAACCACCTCGACGCGGAGAGCGTCGCGTGGCTCGAGCGGTTCCTCCACGACTACCCGGGCACCGTCGTCGCGGTCACGCACGATCGCTACTTCCTCGACAACGTCGCGGGCTGGATCCTCGAGCTCGATCGGGGAAACGGCATCCCGTACGAGGGCAACTACTCCGGCTGGCTGGAGCAGAAGAAGAAGCGCCTGGAGCTGGAGCAGAAGCAGGAGACCGCGCGGCAGAAGACGCTGGAGCGCGAGCTCGAGTGGGTGCGCATGGCCCCGCGCGCGCGGCAGGCGAAGAGCAAGGCGCGCCTCGCCGCGTACGAGACGCTGTACGCCGAGGACCAGGCGAAGAAGGCGCCGGAGTCGACCGAGATCTCGATCCCCACGGGGCCGCGCCTCGGCAACGTCGTCGTGGAGGCGAAGAGCCTCAAGAAGGGCTACGGCGATCGGCTCCTCATCGACGACCTCACGTTCTCGCTCCCGCGCGGCGGCATCGTCGGCGTGATCGGGCCGAACGGCGCCGGCAAGACGACGCTGTTCCGCATGATCGTGGGCCAGGAGAAGCCGGACACCGGCGAGCTGAAGGTCGGCGAGACCGTGCAGCTCGCGTACGTGGATCAGAGCCGCGACGCCCTCGATCCGAACAAGAGCGTGTGGCAGGAGATCTCCGGCGGCGAAGAGAAGATCCTCGTCGGCAAGACGGAGGTCGCGTCGCGCGCGTACGTGGCGCGCTTCAACTTCGCGGGCAGCGATCAGCAGAAGAAGGTGGGCAGCCTCTCGGGCGGCGAGCGCAACCGCGTGCACCTCGCGAAGCTGCTCCGGCGCGGCGGCAACCTGCTGCTCCTCGACGAGCCGACGAACGATCTCGACGTCGACACGCTGCGATCGCTGGAGGAGGCGCTCCTGCAGTTCGCCGGGTGCGCGGTGGTGATCAGCCACGATCGCTGGTTCTTGGACCGCATCGCGACGCACATCCTCGCGTTCGAAGGCGACTCGAAGGTGGTGTGGTTCGAGGGCAACTACGAGGCGTACGAAGCGGATCTGCACCGCCGCCTCGGCAAGGCCGCCGACGAGCCGCGCAAGTTCCGCTACAGGAAGCTCGCGGACTCTTAGCCATCACGGGGAGGCACGCGCCTCCCCGCCCCGCCGGCGACGCCGTCGGGGTCCCCACCCTAAGCGATCCGCCAACGATGCTTTCACCCGGCCAGAAGCTTCGGGCCTCACGTTGTCGCGTGCTCGACCGAAGGTGGCGCCTCTTCGTTGTGGCCTCCCCCTCGGGATGGCGGTAATCCTCGTAAAATGCGCTCTTCGTTCCTTCTCGGCGCCGCGCCGTGGTGCGCCGCGCTCGGCCTCTCCGTCCTCGTGTCGCTCGCGGCCTGCGGTCAGCAAGGCATCGTCGCGGGCACCTCCAGCACCACCGAGACCGGAGGCGGCGGGACCGGCGGAGCGACCAGCACCGGCGGCGCCGGCGGCGACACCTCGACCGGCGGCGCTCCCGTGGGGCAGCCGTTCAAGATCGCGAACTGGAACATCCACAACTTCTTCGACACGAAGAAGGACACCTCGTCGATGTACGAGATGGTCCTCACGTCCGGCGAGTACTCGACGAAGCTCGGGCAGGTCGGCGCCGTGATCAAGGCGATGGATCCGGACATCATCGTGATGCCGGAGTGCGAGAACATCGGCATCGTCAACGACCTCAACACGAAGCAGCTCGGCGGCGCCTACAACGCGGACATCACCGAGACGAACGACTTCCGCGGGCTCGACATCGGCATCCTGTCGAAGGCCCCGATCGACAAGGTCGTCACGCACACGACCGACATGTTCAAGCGGCTCGATCTGGCCGGATCGAAGTCGTACACGTACTCGCGCGACGCGGTGGAGATCCACCTCACCGTCAACGGGCGCAGCGTGATCCTGCTCGCCGTGCACTACCGCTCGAAGGGCGACGGCTCGGCCGAGACGGACGACAAGGACAAGCGCGCGGCCGAGGCGCAGCACACGCGCGCGATCGCGGACGCCCTCGAGAAGGCGGACCCGAAGGCCGCGATCGTGATCCTCGGCGACTTCAACGATCTGCCCGGCTCGGCGCCCGTCGCGTGGACACTCGCGGGCGACCCGAAGAACAACCCGAAGGTCACCTACACAGACGCGGCGGACAGCGTGGCGCAGGGCGATCGGTACTCGTTCGTGTACAACAACGCGAAGGAGCTGATCGACCACCAGATCGCGAATCCCCTTCTTTTGAAGATGCTGGACGCGTCGAAGGTGGTGATCCGGCACAGCAAGGACGTCGAGGCCGCGAGCGACCATCACCCGATGATGGCCACGTACGACATCTACTGAACGCAGCCGCACCGTCCTGCCGAGCGGCGGTCTGTCAAAATCACAGCGAACCGTGCCCAAGACGGGCAACGCGGCGCATCCTTGATAACCTGCGTGCGTCATGGCCGCCCCCCCGAAGCCAGCGCCGAAGAAGCGCCGCGATCTCGGTCGCGCGGTGGCGGTCGTGCTGTGCGCGCTGTTCGCGATCGTGGGGGCGGTGCCGCTGCTCCTCGGCGTGCTCGTGCGGACGTCGTTCGTGCGGGGCTGGGCCGCGCGCGAGACGTCGGCCTTGTTGCAGCGCGAGCTCGGCGTGACGGCGCGTTACCAGGTCGAGGTCGAGGCGTGGCCGATGATGATCGCGCTCTCGAACGTGACGGTGGACGCGAACGACGGCGGGCTCCCGTTCCTGCGCGTGGAGCGCGTCGCGGCGCGTCCGCGGCCGTTCTCGCTGCTCGCGGGTGAGCTGGACGTCGGCGAGGTCGAGGTCGATCGCCCCTGGATCCGCGCGGTCCTCAAGGACGGCGAGATCGCGAACCTCAGTTACAAGCTGCCGCCGAAGGGCAAAGAGGGCGCGAGCGAGCTGCCGTTCACGTCGCTCGCGATCACGGAGGGGCGCGTGGACGTCACCGTGGTGAAGAGCGGAGCGCCTACGGATCTAGGCGTTCCGGGCCCTCCGGACGTCACGCACGCGCTCGCGGAGGAGCTGGACGTCGACGTGTCCGCGGAGGAAGGCGGCGCCATCGAGGCCGGCCTGCGCGCGGGCGGCGCCACGATCACGCGCGTGCACCCGACGCCGGATCACCCGGAGGAGGACGCGATCGACGAGGACCGCCTCTGCAAGATCGAGGTGCGCGCTCGGATCGAAGGCGACGACATCCTCGTGCGGCGGCTCGCGATCGCGGGCTCGGTCGACTTCGATCCGGACGGCGGGACGATCCCGGCGTGCGCGCTCGCGCAGGGGGACTGGCGCGCGCTCGACGTGTCGCTCTCGGCGCTGCGGATCTCGGGGCTCTCGCAGGGCAAGCCGCGCGCTTCGGGGCGCGTGCGCGCGAAGGTGCCGCTCGCGCTCGCGCATCGGTTCGTGAAGGCGCCGCACCTCACGGGGTCCGCGACGCTCGACGTGGAGGCGGAGTACGACGGCGACGGGCTCCCGATCGTGACGGGCACGCTCGCCGCGCTCTCGCCGGGCGCGGACGGGAAGCTCTTCGCCGAGACGCTGGAGGCGAAGCTCAACGTCTCCGACACGGCGGTGCGCCTCTCGGACATCAACGCGATCTGGGGCAGCGGCAAGGTGACGATCGCGGAGGCGAAGGTGGAGCCGTTCGCGAAGGGCCGGCCGCTCACCGCGGGGCCCGTGGTCGTGACGGGGATGGACTTCCCGGATCTCATCCGCGACCTCGGCGTGCACCCGCAGGCGATCGTCGGCTGGAAGCTCAAGGAGGTGCACCTGCCGGAGTTCAAGGGCACGCTGGATCCCTTGGATCTGAGCGGTCCGCTGAGCGGCCACACCGAGGACTTCCAGGTCTACGATCGCTCGGTGCGGCGGCAGGACAAGCACCGCATGGTGGGGCTGCCCGAGGCGAACCTGCACGGGACGTTCGTGATCAAGCCCGAGGGCGTGACGTTCCAGGGCTTCAGCGTGGACGTGCCGGGCGGGCGCACGCACATCGCGACGACGTGCACGATCGAGTTCAAGAACCGGATCGCGCTCGACGTGAACGAGGGGACGAAGATCGATCTGGCCGAGATCTCGCCGCTCGCGGAGATCCCGATCGCGGGCCTCGCGAGCGTGAAGCTCGCGATGCACGCGCCGCTCTCGCACCCGTTCCTCACGGCGGACGTCGCGATCCAGGACTTCGTGTTCGCCGGGCTGCCGGTCGGTCAGATCGAGCAGGCGAAGGCCGAATTCGAGCCGCTCAAGCTCATCCTCACGGACGTCCGTGGGCGCAAGAACACGAGCGCCTTCCACGCGAGCCGCGCGCGCATCGCGTTCGACGAGGGGGCGCGGGTGATCGTGGACGCCGACGTCGACACGCGCGCCGAGCCGCACATGGAGGTGCACGACCTGCTCGACATCTTCAACATGGACAAGACGACCTACCAGGGCCGCACGCTCGCGGATCCGAGGTGGTCGGAGATCCACGGCCGCGGGATCGGCGCGGCGCACGTGCACTTCGTGTCGGGCGGACGCGAAGATCGCTGCGGACAAGGCTTCTTGAAGGTGGACGGCGACTTCCACTTCCCGAAGGTGGAGCTCTACGGGGAGACGTACGACGGCGGTGACGTCGACGTCGGCCTCGTGTGGGACGATCGGCGCGCCGGCGCGAACGGGATGAAGCTCGACGTGCGCTCGGCGATCCTGCGCAAGGGGCCGGGCTCGATCACGGCGACCGCGGTGATCCGGCACGGCGGCGTGCTGCGCGCGCAGGCGCTCGCGAGCGGCGTGCCGATCGGGAGCCTCGACGTGCTCGGGCAGTGGGGCAAAAAATTCGACGGGACGATCTCGGCCGTCGCGAAGATCGGCGGGCGCCTCGACGCGATGAACGGGCTCGTCGACGTGGAGGTGTCGCGCGTGCGCGTGGGGCCCGCGACGCTGGATCCGTCGCATTTCGCGCTGGAGATCGTGCCGAAGCAGACGGCCGCGCAGAAGCCAGCGGCGTCCGCGAGCGCGGCGCCGGTGGACGTGGAGGCCGCGGAGCTCGCGCGGGCGCAGCAGAGCGGGTGCGACAACTCCGCGGGCGCGCCGTTCGACTACGGCGTGTTCGCCTCGGATCCGAGCTGGGGCGACTACGTGGTGAACGGGTCCTTGTTCGGCGATCAGATCGCGATGAAGGACGTGAAGGTCTCGCAGCAGAAGCGCAAGGACGTGCGCGGCGCGATCGATCTGAAGGACCTCGATCTCGGCGTGCTCGCGAACCTGGTGCCGGGCGTCGCGTTCTCGGCGTCGCCGCCCTCGGGCCGGCTGTCCGCGGCGATCGACGTGAAGCACGTGTTCCTCCTGGATCTCCCGCGGAGCGACGTGACGCTCGCGATCTCGAAGCTCCAGCTCGCGCGGGGCGGTCAGAACGTGAAGCTGCTCTCGCAGAGCGGGCCGATCACGCTCACGGGCAACGTGCTCGATTTGCCGGGCCTCCGGCTCGAAGGGCGCGCGTCGTCGGGCCTCTCCGGCGTGCTGTTCGCGAGCGGGAAGGTGGACCGCGTGCTCACCGCGCCGTCGCTCGACGTGAAGATCGGCGTGGAGCCGATGAGCCTCTCCAAGATCTCCGCGGACATCCCCGGCGTCGAGCGCGCGAGCGGCGTCGTGGAGGCGACGCTGCGCATGCAGGGCAAGCTCGACGGCATCCAGTACTCCGGCTCGGCGAAGCTGAAGAACGGGGAGCTCGCGGTGAAGGGGCTGCCGGTCGCGCTCACGGACGTGCAGGTGGAGGTCGACATCGGCGGCGGCGATCTGCGCTTCAAGAAGGCCTCGGCGAAGGTCGGGACGGGCACGATCACGCTCACGGGCGGCGTGCCGATCCACGGGACGGAGCTCGGCGCGGTGGACGCGCGCATCAAGGCCGAGGGCGTGAAATTGCCGATCGCGGACGGCGTCGTGCTCACGACGAACGCGGACCTCAAGGTCGCGATGTCGCCGACGTCGGAGGATCCGGAGCAGCGCATGCCGAAGGTGACGGGCGACGTGCGGCTCACGTCGTTCAGCTACACGCGGCCGATCGAGCTCGCGGTGAACCTCGGCCAGCTCGGCAGCCGCACGCGCACGACGGTGGAGACGTACGACCCGAAGAACGACTCGCTGCGCTTCGATCTCAACGTGACGTCGGCGGGGCCGCTCCGGTTCGCGAACAACCTGATCGACATGCAGCTCGAGGTGGTGGAGCCGGGGCTCGCGCTCTCCGGCACGAACCAGCGGTACGGCGCGCGCGGCCTGCTCAAGATCCTGCCGCAGTCGAAGCTGCGGCTGCGCGATCACGATTTCGAGGTGAAGGAGGGCTCCGTCCGCTTCGAGGATCCGAACCGCGTGACGCCGAAGGTCGATGTGCGCGCGCAGACCGAGTACCGGCGCGGAACGGCCCTCACGGAGAGCAGCGCGGCGGCGCCCACGACGACGGCGTCCTCGGGCGCGACGGGCTCGGGCGCAGCGAATTTGTGGCGCATCACGATGCACGCGTACGGGAACGCGGACGCGCTCAAGGTGGATCTGTCGAGCGATCCGGCGCTGCGGCAGGAGGACATCGTGCTCCTGCTCACGCTCGGCGTGACGCGCGCGGAGATGGAGCAGGGCCTCGCGTCCTCCGTCGGCGACACGGTGGCGCCGGTGGGCCTGGAGGCCCTCTCGACGCTGACGGGCGCGGACAAAGCGGTGAAGACGATCGTCCCCATCATCGACGAATTCCGCTTCGGAACCGCGTATTCGGTGCGTCTGGGGCGCACGCAGCCGATGGTGACGGTCGGCAAGCGCATCACGGACTCGGTGCGCGCGACCGTGACGACGGGCGTGACCGAGAACCGCGACGTGAAGGCCACGATCGAGTGGAAGCTGAACCGCGGCGTCAGCGTGCAGGGCTCGTACGACAACTCGAGCGACACGTTCGGCTTGCCGATCGGCAACCTCGGCGCCGACCTGCGCTGGCGCATCGATTTCGAGTAGAGGCTCCCCTCCCTGCGACTGCGGAGCAGGCGCTTTGGGAGGGGCGGACGCGCGATCGCGCGGCCGGGGGTGGGCATCAGCGGACGAACGTGCGGATGAAGTTGCGGAGCGTCTCGGTGCCCATCTCGCCGTTCGTCACGCTCGCGTGCAGCGCCTTCGGATCGATGCCCTCCGACGCGAGGATCTCCGCGCGCGTCTCGATGTAACCGCGCATGATGTCGGCGTCGATCTCCGGGTGGAACTGCACGCCGTAGCATGTCTCGGTGAAGCGGATCGCGTGGTTGTCCTCGAGCGGGGAGGACGCGAGGGCCACGGCGTTCGGCGGCAGGCGGCCCACCGTGTCCACGTGCGTGACGTTCGCGACGATCTCGCCCGGGAGGCCCGCGAAGATCGGATCGTCCGCGTTTCGAGCGATCGTCTTCGTGCCGATCTCGCGGCCGCGCGGGTTCCGGATCACCTCGCCGCCGAGCGCCTGCGCCAGGATCTGATGGCCGAAGCAGATGCCGAACACCGGGACGCCCGCGCCCACGACGTCGCGCAGCCACGCCTCGGTGCGGAGCATCCACGGCTCGCGATCCGGGACGTTCGCCGAGGATCCGGTGATCACCACCGCCGCGACGCCCTCCAGCTTGGCTGGCGGCGGCTCCGCGCGGACGTCCGCGACGGCGTATTCACCCGGCCAGAGCGGGCCGATCGCGTCGCGGATCATCTGCGCGAACGGGCCGCGACGGGCCTCCACGCTCGGCACCGGATCGCCGGTCTGCAGGACGAGGATCGTTCGAGAGCTCTTCACGCGGCGCACCTTAGCAGACCGGTTGGTGATAAAAATCGCGGCGCATGTCGTCCTCGGCCTACGTCATCGATCGCCCGGTTTGGCGGCGGTTCAACCCCGTGTTCCTGTCGCGCGCGGCGATGCACGTGCGCAAGGGCGGGCACGCCGCGATCGTCCACAAGAACGGCCGCGTCGACATGCTCCTCACCGTCGACGACGCCGGCAAGATCACCGAGCTCGGCCTCTGGGCGATCCTCGCGATCGAGCAGCGAAGGTGGCGACGCGTGAAGGCCGGCCCCGCGAAGGGCCTCGCGACCGCGCGCGTGGCGCCGAAGTTCACGGGCAGCGTCGTCGACTGGTGCGATCGCGACAGCATCTACCCGAACGCGACGCGGCGCCTCAAGCTCGACTGCCTGAAGTGCGCGGCGTGCTGCCACGAGTCGAACGTGGTGCTCGACGAGGCCGATCTGGAGCGGTTCCGCGAAGGCGGCCGCGGCGACCTCGTGCACAAGGACTACATCAAGCGCCACCGCGACGGCCGCATCACGCTGCGGTTCCTGCCGGATCGCAAGGCGTGCCAGCACTTGAGCACGCGCACGAAGAAGTGCGCCATCTACACGATCCGCCCCGACAACTGCTCGGTGTTCGTGGTCGGCAGCGAGGCGTGCCTGGCCGCGCGCGAGGACACGCTGGGCCTCCGCGACGGCCCGTGGGACGAGGATCGGCTGAAGGGATGACCGGCGGTCCGAAGGCGATGTCCGCGGTTCGAATGCTGGAAGTGCTCCATCAGGAGCTGGACGCCTGCAAGGCCTGCCCGAAGATGATCGGCCCCGTCGTGCACGGCCCGCCGGTCGTCAGTCCTGTGTTGCTCGTGGGACAGGCGCCCGGCCCGCGCGAGGGCTCGTTCGGCCGCCCGTTCGCGTGGACCGCCGGAAAGACCCTGTTTCGGTGGTTCGAAGAGGCCACTTCGGCGAACGAGGAGCGGTTTCGAGCCTCGGTGTACATGGCGGCGGTGGCCCGGTGTTTCCCCGGCAAGGCCAAGGGCGGCGGCGACCGGCGACCGAACCCCGAGGAGATCCAGAGTTGTCGGACGTTCCTCGAACGCGAGACTGGCATTCTCCGCCCCGAGCTGGTGCTCCCCGTGGGGACGCTCGCGATCGAGCAGGTGATCGGGCACAAGGGCCCTCTCGTGGACGTGATCGGCAAGCAGATGCGCGCGACGTACCACGGAGTCGAGACGGACGTGATCTGCCTGCCTCACCCGAGCGGCGCGTCCACGTGGCACCGAGTCAGCCCAGGGAAAGAGCTGCTCCAACAGGCGCTCTCGCTCATCGCGGCGCACCCGGCCATCCGGCGGGCCTTCGGGCATTGAGCGGCGGACCGGCAACAAATGCCGGGACCAATTAGGGGTGGCAGAAAAATCCGTTCTGATACGCTCCCTGTATGCAGTACCACTCGCTTCGGGGATCACGGGCGTCGGTTGTTCTTTTCGCTCTCGGGGCCGCGGTCGCTTCGGTGAGCTGTGGGCCCACGGTGATCAGTGGGGCCGGCGCGGGCACCACCACCACGACGGGAGGCACCGGCGGAGCGGGCGGCTCGGCTTCGTGCCCCGGCTCGCCGCAAGTGAACCAGGCGTGCAGCTCCGAAACGGCTCATTGCGAGTACGGACAGGAGTGCTGCGACGGAAGCTGCTACCCCGAGGAGGTGTGCGACTGCGCCTCGGGGACGTGGTCTTGCTACTTCACCGACGCTTGCTTCATCCAAACCGGCGGCAGCGGTGGGGGCACCACAGGCTGCGACAGCGGCCCTCCGGACGACGACGCCGACGGGGACGGGTACAACGAGCTTCAAGGCGACTGCAACGACTGCGACCCGAGCTCGAACCCGGGCGCAGCGGAGGTGATCGCCGGCCCCGACGAAAACGGCGTCATCCCGAACCCGGGGGACGAGGACTGCGACGGCTTGGTGGACAACCTGGACCCGGATCTCAAGCCGTGCGACGCGGGCCTCGCGCTCGACTCCGCCGATCCGATGGACGCGGCGAAGGCGATTGGCATGTGCGCCACGAAGGACGGTGTGCCCAAGTTCGTGCAGACGGTGAGCTGGGTGCTCGCGGACGGGAGCGCGCCGGGGGTGGACGTCGACATGGCCAAATACCACCTCGGTCACGGCCTGCTCGACCACTTCGGGACCAACGACAAGCCGCAGGAAGGCGAGCGGATGCTGGCGCTCTCCACCGGGACGGCCCGCAACAAGGAGGAGCCGGGCTTCGTGTCGCGCAATTACGACAAGGGGTATTCCAGCCCGCCGCCCGCCCTCTTCACCGGCGTCACGGCCGGCTGCCCCGGGGTCACGGTGCCGACGGACGGCGTGCAGGACGCCGCGGCGCTCCAGATCGAGGGCGTCACTCCGACGAACGCGACCGGCTTCGAATTCCGGTTCCATTACCGCACATACGATTTCCCGCAATACAGTTGCACGCCGTTCGCCGACTTCTTCTGGTCCGAGCTGGAGACGGAGAAGCAGGGCCAGCTCACGATGCAGAACATCGCGCTGGATCCGCAGGGATTCCTGATCAGCGCCAACGCGACGCCGTTCGCGCAATGCGGTTGCCCGGCCGGCGCGGGCCAGTGCACGCCGCCCGGAGGACCGATGTCCGGTTGCTCGGCGCAGGACCTCCTCGTCGGCACCGATTACGACGGAAGCACGAACGGCGGCGCCTTCCAGGGCTGGACGAACGCGGGCACCGGCTGGATCGAAAACTTCATCCCCGTGGAGCCGAACACGCCCTTCAAGCTGCGGTTCACGGTGTTCGACTCCGGCAACGCGAACGGCGCGCCGGATCACAACGCGGATTCGATCGTGACGGTGGACTCCTTCCAATGGCAGGGAAAGCCCGGCGCCCCGTCCTGGGATCCCTGAGACGAAGAGTCGCAGTCCTCGATGTGATTTTACAAGGGGGCTCCGCCCCCTCGTTCCACTCCCCCGAAGATCGACGCGCCGCTGGGACGGCGGTGGTAAGCTCGCGCGCCTCTCGGCCGAAGAGAGGCTGTTCGAAAGGATCGCCGCCATGTCCGCTCCCGCGCTCGACGCAACTCGCACGTTCCGCTTCGACGAGGTGTCCACGCCGCCCGCGGATTTGGCGGGCGCGTCGCTCGAATTGACCGCTTCCGACGGCGTGGGGCTCACGCTCGTGGCGCTCCACGCGCGCGTCGTCATCGAGGATCCGCTCGCCTTCACCGAGCTTCACCTCGTGTTCCAGAACCCCGAGCAGCGGCAGCTCGAAGGGCGGTTTCGCATCGCGCTGCCCGCGGGCGCCAGCGTGTCGCGCTTCGCCATGAAGATCGGCGGCGCGTGGCAAGAGGGCGAGGTCGTCGAGAGGCAGGCCGCGCGCCGCGCGTACGAGGACTTCTTGCACCGCCGTCAAGACCCCGCGCTCCTGGAGCACGAGGCCGGCAACGAGTTCTCCGCCCGCGTATTCCCCATCGAAGCGGGCAGTCGCAAGGAGCTGATCCTCTCGTACAGCCACGAGCTCACGAAGGAGGGGGAGCCGTACCGACTGCCCCTCATCGGACTGCCGCGCATCGAGGAGCTCCAGATCCGCGCGCTCGTGGCGCGATCCGGGGCCGCGGGCGCGACGACGTCGCTCGGAGGGACGCAGTCGAGCTGGCAAGTCGTGGAGGTGCAAAAGGCCGGCTGGACTCCCGACGTCGACTTCGAGGTGGAGCCGCCCTCGTCCGGTCGCGTGGGGCTGCGGCACAAGAACCTCGCCGTCGTGCGCGCGCGGCCGAGCCTCCCCTCCGCGCCGGACGCGGTGACGTCGCTCCTCGTGCTCGTGGACACCAGCGCTTCGAGGGCCCTCGGGTACGAGCGGCAGACGGCGGTCGTGACGGCGATCGTGCGCGCGCTCGGGCAAGGGGAGAGTCCGAACGTGCCTGTCCTGATTGCCTGTTTCGATCAAGGGGTGGACGTCGTCTACGAGGGCGCGGCGTCCGCCTTCGGGGACGAGGACGCGGGCCGGCTCGCGGCGCGGCTCCCCCTCGGCGCCAGTGATCTGGCCGGGGCCTTCGCGTGGGCGGCCGCCCGGGAAGGTGCCAGTTTCGAACGCGTGCTCCTCGTGACGGACGGTGTCGCCACGGCGGGAGAGACGGCCTCCGAAAAGCTGGTCGCCGCGGCAAAAGGGCTCTCCGCGGCCGGCGTGAAGAGGATGGATGTCCTCGCGGTGGGCGGTTTGCGGGACGACGCCGCGCTGCGGCGCCTCGTGACGGCCGGTCTGGAACGGGACGGTACCGTGTGCGACGCGGGCGTGGGGCTCCCGGAGATCGGACAGAAGCTGCTCGGCGCGACGCGGTCCAATATCCGAGTGGAAGTGCCCGGCGCAGAGTGGGTGTGGCCGACTCGGCTCGACGGCGTGCAGCCGGGCGACGCGGTCCTCGTGTACGCGGACGTGCCGGAGAACAAGCCT
This sequence comes from Polyangiaceae bacterium, assembly GCA_046351455.1. GTDB lineage: Bacteria > Myxococcota_A > Polyangia > Polyangiales > Polyangiaceae > JADJRH01. The sequence goes on along the minus strand of JAXLYM010000018.1, from coordinate 186,095 downwards.
GTTCGCGTCCTGCTCGACGGGCAGCCGATGACGGGAGGCGCTCCGGATGGCGGCGATCTCACGCTCGACGCGGCTCCGCGCCCGCTGCTCGCGCGCGCCTGGATCAAGGCCCGCATCGAGCGGCTGGAGGACATGCGCTCTCGGCCCGACACCGACGCGGACGTGCGCGCGGGGCTCCAGAAGCAGATCGTCGATCTGTCCGTGAAGCACCGCGTGCTGAGCCCGTATACAGCATTGCTCGTGCTGGAGACGGAGGCGGACTACGAGCGCTACCAGATCGACCGGAACGCCCTCTCGGACATCCTGACCGTGGGCCTCTCGGGCGTGGAGGTGCTCCACCGCACCGCCGCGAGCGTGGCAGTCGCGCCCCCTCCGCCCGCGCCGAAGGGCGAGATGACGCGCGCGCTCAAGCGATCCCCGCGCCGTGTGGCCGAGTCGGACGGCGCCCTGTCCGCGCCCGCCGCGGCCGACATCCCCTCTCCGGCGGAGGCCCCGGAGGGAGCGCTGGATTTTGGGGCGCTCTCGGACGAAGAGGACGTCTCCACGATGGCGACAGGCATGCTCGACGAGGCGCCGCGCGGAGCGCCGGAGGTCGACCGGCTCCGGGAAGCGCCGATGGAGCTGCCCCGCTCCGAGCCGGACTCGTATGCCGCGGAGCCGATGGACATGCCCTCTCCGGCCCCGACGCGTCCGGCCCCCGCGATGGCCCCGATGCGCGCGATGGCGCCGATGCCTCCCCCGCCGTCGCCCGCGTATTCTCCGGGCCCGATGCCCGCGCCGGCCCCGCCGCGAGCCGCTCCTTCGTTGTTCGGCCGCGTGACGAGCGCCGTGTCCGACGCCGTGTCGAGCCTCGTGGATCGCCTGTCGCCCTCGCACCCGGACTCGGCCTCTCCGGAGCCGGCCGCGCCGCCGGAGCCCGAAGGACGCCCCGCGCCGCCCGCGATGGAGCCGCCTGCTCCGGCGGCCGCGCGTCCGGTCGCGGCGCCTCCTCCGCCGGGGTTCCCGTCCGCCCCGTCGACTCCCGAGCTGGACATGCTCGACTCCTGGACTGGCCCCTTCCGTGAGGTGATGTCGCTCGTGCTCGCGGGGGAGGGGAAGCGGGCGCTCGATACGGCCCTCGCGTGGCGTCGGCGCGCGCCCGGCGACGTGCTGGCGCTGGTCGGCATCGGGGAGGCCGCGGAGATGCTCGGCGCGCATCCCCTCGCGGCGCGGGCGTACGGCTCGATCCTCGATCTCTTCCCGTCGCGCGCGGACCTGCGCCGCTTCGCCGGAGAGCGTCTGTCCAGACTGGCCCTCCGCGCCGCGCTGGACCTCGCGATTGACACGTTCCGAAAAGCCGTGGAGTCGCGTCCGGACCACCCGTCGGGTCACCGCCTGCTCGGCATGGCGCTGCTCCGCGCGGGCCGCTTCGCCGAGGCGTTCGACGCGATCGCGACCGGACAGGCCCGCACGTACCCCGACAAGTTCCCGGGCATCCCCCGCATCCTGACCGAGGATCTCGGCCTCGCCGCCGCCGCCTGGATCCGCGCGGAACCGGCGAGGACGACCGATATCCTCGCTCGCCTGCGGGCCGCGGGCGCGACGTTGGAGGACGCGCCGTCGGTGCGCTTCGTCCTCGTGTGGGAGACGGACGCGAACGACGTGGACTTCCACATTCACGACGCGGCGGGCGGCCACGCCTTCTATCGACAGCGCCAGTTGCCGAGCGGAGGCGAGCTGTATGCGGACGTCACGCAGGGCTACGGCCCCGAGTGCTTCACGATCCGCGGCGCCCCGTCCGCCCGCGCCTATCCGTACCGCCTGCAGGCCCATTATTACCGCCAGGGCCCGATGGGATACGGCATGGGCGCTCTCCAGATCATCGAGCACGACGGCCGCGGCGGCTTCGCCTTCGCCGAGCGCCCGTACATCGTCATGAAGGACGGCGCCTTCGTGGACCTCGGCGTCGTGACAGCCCCTCTCCCCATCGAGAGCTGAACCCACCCTGGAAGCTGGCTCACTCGCGACGAGCACAGGCGGGTAAACGCTTTTTTGTGATTTTACAAGGGGCGCCACTGGGAGGCCGGAGCCCGCTCAGCGGAGGCGTAGCGGAGCCTGGCTCCGCGGAGTCCGCAGCTGAGTGGGTGCAGGCCTCGACGTTTTTACAAGGGGGCTTCCGCCCCCTCGCATCACTCCCCCGCGTCGCGCCGTTCCGCCCGGTCTGAGCCGTTCGGTCATTTCCGGTCCGCCCCCGAAGGCGCCGCTCATAAAGCATTGACTTTCTTTTTCGATTGTCCGATAACGACTGTTCGTTGTATCGCTGATCGGCGTTGCGGCCTTTCGGACCGCGGGTCGTGTTCGTCCCTCTCCTCGGAGTGAGAAGAGGGTCCACGCCCGCCGGTGAGGGGTCAGTGTGCGCGGTCAAGCGGCCATTTGCAAAAGGCCTCTTCCATCGAGCGTCTCCCCGAGGACTGGTCAGGTAGCGAGAGTCCATCTTCGCTCGCGAACGGCTTCGTTTGCAGGCGATCCTGCGTCCACAGCGCGCCCCGCCGAGAGGCCACGTCCCCGTGCTCCGGCGGAGCACGATCGTGGTGAGCGGGAGTGGTGCGCCCTTTTTCCCGAGGCGCCGGTCGGCGTATTCTGCCGATCTGCGTCCCGGAAGAAGAGGAATCGCCGGACGTGTGTTCTCGATATCGACCGCTCCCCGGGGAGATACCTTCACCCTGGAGATCACGCCCATGTCCCTGTCCAAGGCTCGTCGACCCTCGTCCTACGCCTCGCTCTTCGTCCTCTGCTCGGCGGCGTTCGCCGCGTTCGCGGGGTGCGAGAGCGCCTCTCCCACCACTGGCTCGGACAGCGACTCCGAGGCTCTGCCCGCGGCGGACGTCAAGGACGAGGTGGCCACTCCGCCGCCCGCGCCGATCCCGGATCCGTGCGGGATCGCGCCCGCCTGCGACCCGAGCATCGACGATCACTCGTTCCCGGTCTCTCCCTCTCTCGTCGTCACGCGCAACACCGAGAGCTTCCCCGGCACCGCGGACGCGCCCATCCTCGACGAGAACTTCCCCCTCGTGGACGTGGTCAATCAGCTCATCGCGCAGGCCGGAGCGTCGGAGTCCGCGGACGAGTGGCTCCAGCGCCTCTGGGACACGCAGAACAAGAGCCCGGGCGTCTTCACCGAGCCGTTCCAGCCGCACTGCGACGACGCGGGCGCCACGATCAACGGCTTCCCCGTCGACTGCGAGCGCAACGAGGGCGCGCTGGCGCACGTCGTGAAGACGGGCGACTTCACGCCGATCGCCGTATTCAACCGCTTCGACCTGGCCCCGCTCGACGGCACGCACTGCGGCGAATACCGCATCATCTACGCGATGAACCCGGAGGCGGGCGGCGTCACGGGCCGCAACTTCATCATCTTCGAGGGCCAGCTCCCGAACCCGAACCCCGGCTGCGGCATCGAGGCGTGCCGTCCCGTCGAGCAGTTCTGGCGCGACCTCGCGACGCTGCCCGATCCGTCGGCGGTCGGCCACGAGCTGCGCAGGTTCTATTTCAAGGGCATCGACGGATTCACGCCCGTCGTCGAGGTTCACCATTACGGCTTCAACGACGGAAAATCCGTCGCGGAGGGCGGATACGGCTCCAGCGGCGGTCAGATCCGCACGAACCAGTTCGTGAACGGCCCCAACCCGACGGCGTGGGAGCTGCGCGAGTTCCACACCGACGTGCAGTGCGACGGCGGGGTCTGCAAGCTGTATTCGAAGCCCGTCAGCGTGAAGAACAACCCCTTCTTCCAGCTCTTCGACGTGGCGTCGACGAACCCGTTCGCGCCCGCCTTCCAGGGGACGTTCACGGCGCCGAGCGGCGCGAGCCAGGTGTCCTCTCTGGCCGTCACGGACCCGAACGTCGTGACCAACCTGAGCACGATCGCCATGAACATCGACGACCAGTTCAACGCGGGACAGAGCTTCTCCGACAGCCCGCTCGAGGCCTATCCTCCGCAGTTCGCGCCCGGCCCGGATCCGTTCCACGACGCGGTGTCGATCGAGCTCTCGTCGATCGGCTCCGGCCTCACACCCGAGGAGATCGTGGAGCGCGCGCAGACGCAGTCGTGCGCCGGCTGCCACGAGACGTCGAACGGCCACTCGGTCGGCGGCGGCCTCACGTGGCCGCAGAGCAACAAGTTCACCCACGTGAACGAGGACGGCACGCGCTCGCAGGCGCTCCGGTGCGTGTTCCTGCCGCACAGGCAGTCTGTCGGGATTGGCTTCCTTCAGTCCTGCGGCACCGCGCCGGACCCGGTGATCCCCGGCGATGTGGACTGCGGGGCGTTCGGCGGCGACGGCAAGGTGGTCGTCCCGCCGGGCAAGATCGTCGTGAATCCGGCCGCTGGAAAGGCGAGCGCGCCGAACCAGAAGAAGACCCTGGGCGGCGGCAGCGCGATCAACTGACCGCTACGGCGCCATGATGCGGCCCGGCGCGTCGTTCGTGCCCTTCAGGGTGTGGCACGTGTTGCAATCGCCCGTCGGGACGGCCTTGCTCATCGCGCGGGTGCCGTTCGGACTGACCACCTTCGCGGTGATCGGGTACACGATGGCCGGCACGCCGGGGCCCTTGCGCAGGTAGAAGTTGCCGGTCACGTTGGCCTGTAGACTGACCACCTGGCCGTTCGCGTCCGTCACCTCCACCTTCACCTGCTCGGCGTTCCCGTTCACGCCGAGGCACTGATCGTACTCGTGCGCGGTCGGGTACACCGTGCCTCCGATCCACATGCCGGGGCCGCTATCCTGAAGGCCGTACTTGCCCGGGTTTCCGTGGCAGTCGATGCACGGCATTCCGGGGTGCATCCCCTCCTTCGGATACTGGCCCCAATCCTCCTCGCCGCCGGCCCACGTGACGCCGCTCGTGCACGTCTCGGGGGTGCCGTACGGGTCGCCGCCGCCCGCGCCGCCGGCCCCGCAGTCGCCCATCGGATAGCCGGCCTGCTGCCACGCCTGGAACGTGGCGACGCCCGCGGCGGACACCATCGGAGACGGGGAGGGCGGCATCGGCGCCGCGGCGTCCTGCATGCGGATCAGGCACCGATCGGCGTAGTTGCCGCCCTTCGGACTGGCCGTCATCAGATCATCGTAGGAGACGAGAGGCATCTTCGCGCCGCCGGAGGGCGGGTTGTGGTGACAGCCGGTGCACTGCTTCAGCACGTCGGCCACGTCGCAGGGGATGCCCGTCGCCGGGCCCACGCCGCCGGTGCCGCCCGTGCTTCCGCCGCCGGTGCCGCCGGCGCCGCCGGTGCCGCCGCAGGTGCCCATCGGAATACCGGCAGTGATCCAGGCCTCGAATCCGGAGACGTCGGCCGCGGGGACGCCGCCTCCGGGGGGCATCGGCGCCGCGGCGTCCTTCATGCGGGCGAGCGAGCGATCGGCGTAGGTGCCGCCCTTCGGGCTGGTCGCGGAGAGGTCCGCGTACGTGACGAGCGGCATCGGGGCGCCGTTCTTCGGCGAGCTCCCGTGGCAGCTCACGCAATAGGTCTGGAGCGTCGCCGCGACGTCGCACGGCAGCCCGGTCGCGACATCGGTGGAGGTGGTCGCGGAGCCGCCGGAGCCGCCCGTTCCGCCGCTTCCGATGATGTTCGGGTCGATGGTGGTGCACGCCGCCGCCGCGGCGCTCGCGACGGCCAGGACAAGGAGAAGGTGAGTCGCTCGAAGGTCCATGCTCCGAGCAAAACAGCCTGCATCCGCGCGGTCAACCCGGGACTGTCTCCCAAGTGATCGAATTTGTTTGATAAATGAACAGCGTTATCATTGAGAGAAGACGGCTCATGAGAATGAGGGGTTGGGGCAGAAAAAGTGACGCGACGCCCCCTCCCTGCGCCGGCGAAGCTGGCGCTTTGGGAGGGGCGGACTTCGCGAAGCGGAGGCCGGGGGTGGGCACCCCCTCTTTCATGTTCTTCAGAGAGAGGGAGTCGCGTCCATCGCGCAGCGCACGCCGATCCACACCTCTGCGGCGCCCGGGTGCATTTCGCGGCGGGTGGAGGCGCGGAGCATGTCGACGTTGGAGAAGAAGTCGCCGCCGCGGACGACTCGGGTCTTCGCGAACGGGTTGGCGCGCGGGTCCGTGCCGCTCAAGGGCTTCGGGAGCCAGCCGTCGGACACCCACTCTGCCACGTTGCCAGCCATGCCGGAGATCTCCGTCGGGGTGCGATCGCCCGCGGGAGAGCCGGCCGCGCACGTCGCCACGTCGCCGCCGCGACACTCGCTGTTCTTGTCGTAACAGGCACGGTCGCAGTCGGGGCGGGAGTTGCCCCACGGATACGCGCGCTGATCGGCGCCCTGCGCGGCCGCTTCCCACTCGGCCTCGGTCGGGAGACGGCGCTTCTTCCAGCGGCAATACTGCTCCGCGGCGGAGTACGTGAGGCAGTTCACCGGGTGATCGTTCTGACCCGCTCGCTCGGTGCAGCGGGCGATCCACACGTCCTCTTGCTCCTTCGCTTCGGGCGGGACACCGGCGTCCGCCGCGCCGCCGTCGGGGTCCGCGGGCGAAGGGGATTTGAAGCGCAGCTCGCTCTTCACCTCGTTCGCGGGCGGGCACACGCCGGAGGTGACGCACGTGTGGTACGAGCCGGCCGTCACCTCGCGCTTTTCGAGGAAGAAGCCCTTCGTGAGCACCACGTCGCGCGCGGTCGGGCCCTCGCCGAGCTTCGCGCTCATCGGCGCGATGTAGACCATGTCCTCCGGAGGCGGCGGGGGCGGCGCGCCGGCTTCCGCGAGGCCGCTCACGCTCGACGACGCGGTCGCGCTGGACGCGGCGCTCGACGTGCCGGTGCCGCTCGGGCGCGGGCCCGTCGGACGGGACGTGCCCACGGCGGAGGCGGATCCCTTCGGACCCGCGGGCAGGCTCGCGCCGGGACCCGTGAAATAAAGGTAAGCGGTCGCGACCGCCGCCACGCCGATCACGCCCAGCGCGATGAGCAGGCCGCGGCCCGATGCCGGCGGCGGGACCGACGACGCGGGGGCCGACGGAGGCGCATCTTTCGAAGCGCCGCCCGTGGTGCTGCCGCCCGGTCCGCGCACGCCCGCGGACGGCTGCGTCGCCACCTCACCCGGCGCGAGCGCCCTCGGAACGCGGGCGATCAAGGGGGTCTCGGCCATCGGATCGTCCGGCGCGCGGCCCCTTCGCGGGGGGCCCGGATCTTCGGCCGCGGCCGCGACCTGCGCCGATGCGGACGTCACCGACGGCGGCGGCTTCGAGTGATCGCGCGCGGACACGATCACCGGGGAGGGCTTCGCGTTCTCGGCGGGCTGCGTCTGCGCGTGCGGCTCCGGCAGGCTCGGCGCGGGCTCCGTGTGCACCGGGAGGGCTGCGTTCGCCGCGAATTCCGCGGTCGCGAGGTTGTCGTCCGACGAGGGGACGACGACCGTCTTCGCCTTGCCGGAGCTCACCGCGGGCTGCGACGTGCGCGGCGCCTCGGGCGAGACGCCGACCGCCGCCGTGAGCGCGTCCCAGAAATCGCCGGCGTCGCCGTAGCGGTATTTCGGCTCCACGTGGAGCGCCTTGCCGATCACCGTCTCGACCGGATCCGCGACGTCGAGGCCGCGGCCGCGGAACGTGGGGCGCAGCGTCGGATCCGCGGAGGCCACGTAGAGCTGCGTCGGATCGTCGCCGTCGAGCGCGCGGCGGCCCGTCGTGAGCTCCACCACGATCAGCGCGAGCGCGAACACGTCCGTCCACGGGCCGGTGGCGCCGCGCTGTTTGTTGAACTGCTCCGGCGCGCCGTACCGCGGCGTGAACGCGCTGGGGCCCGCGCGGGTGTGCGCGAGCGCCTCGGTGATCGTCGTGTCGGTGAGGACCTTCGCGATGCCGAAATCGAGGACCTTCACCGTGCGGCGCTCGCCGACCTTCGTGACGAAGAGGTTCGCCGGCTTCACGTCGCGGTGCGCGATCTTGTTCTGGTGCGCGACGGCCAGCGCGCGCGCCGCGGGCGTCAGCAGCTCCACGGCCTCCGCGAGCGGCATCCCGCCCAGGTGATCTTCTTCGCGGCGCTTCTGAAACTCCGCGAGCGTCTCGCCTTCGAGCCACTCCAGCACCAGGTACGGCACCCACACGCCCGCGGCCGTCGTCATCGCGCCGACGTCGAGCGCCTGCACGATGCCCGGCGTCGCCTTCGAGAGCTTGTGCAGGAGGCGGCCCTCTTCCTTGAGCTGATCGAGCAGCTCCCCGCGGGCCTTGTCGTCGAGGTCGCGCGGGATCTTGAGGCACTTGATCGCGATCAGCTCGCCGAAGCCGGTGTGCACGCCGCGGTAGACGACGCCGAAGCCGCCGTCGCCGATCACGGATGCGACGCGGTATTTCCCCTCGATCGTAATGCCGATGAGCTCGAACGGATCACGGGCGTGGTCGGGCGTGGCCATGAATCTCCTCGGAGCGGGCCCATGCTAGGAGCGGGGCGCGAAGAGCCGCAACGAAATGCTCGCGCGGCGCCTATTTCTTGGCGCCCACGAACGCGGCGATCGCGTCGTAGTCGCGATCCTCGATCGCGCCCTGCACCGTGCACGCGAGCTGTCCGCTCGGGTTCACGAGCGCCTGCAGCGGCAGCTCCGGCGTGTCCTTCACGTTGAGCGTCGAGAGGAACGTGGTGCGGACCGAGCCCTCGGGGAGCCAGTACGACGCGCGCACGCCCTCCTTCGGCTGGCCTTCGAGGAAGCGCTCGAGCTGGCGCTCGTCGTCGTCGAGCGAGACGAACGCGAAGTCGATGAGCACGCCCGCCTTGCGGAGCTTGTCCTGCCACGCGACGAGGCGCGGCATCTCCTCTTTGCAGGGGCCGCACCACGCCGCCCAGAAGTTGAGCCACACCCACTTGCCGGCGCCGAACGCGATCGTCGCGGGCGGCTCGGACGCGCCGGGCGCGGCCTTCGTCTTCAGCGTCCCCTTCGGGCCGGGCCGCGCGGTCTGACCGCCGCACACGTCACGCGGGGCTTGTTTTTGTGGGGTTTGTGTCGCGGTGGTGGAGGGGCCGGTCGCGGGCTTTCCGGACGGAGCGGTCACGACCTCGCTGCGCGACGTCGACACGGCGGGCGGCTTCGGCTTGTCGGACTCGTCGCACCCGGCGAGGCTCAGCGCGACGAACGAGGCCGCGGCGAGCGTGATCTTCTGGGAGGGGTTCATTAGAGCTGGCAGTCCACCCACGAGATGAAGGCGCTCCGGTTGATCGCCTCGGCGCTGCATTTGCCGGCGCGCGAGACGTTCCAGTCGCAATAGTCCTTGCCGAGCTGCGCGAATTCGCTGCCCAGCCAGAGGAGCCCGACCTCCTTGTCGATGTCGGGGTCCTTGTCCTTGAACTTGTCCGAGATGTCGAACAGCACGCTGTTCGCGCGCTTGTGCGAGAGCGTCCGGTTGAAGTCGGCGCCGCCCGTCTTCGAGGCGCGGGCCACGACGAAGAAGTAGCGGGCGCCGCGGCGATCGAGCCACCGATCTTCGATGAGCTGCTTGGCCGCGTCGTCGAGCTTGTCCTGCCCGTCGTCGAACATGATGACGGCGCCGCGGCTCTTGAGCGGCGTGAAGAGCGCGTTGAAATCCTCGTCGTTGATCGAGGCGAGCGTCTTCACGTCGGCCGGCTGGCACCCGCGCCGCGACTCACCGCCGACGAGGCCGCACGCGTGGATGACCTTCGCGAGCACCTCTTTGAACGCGGGCGTGCAGTACGGCGCCTCGGCGTCGTTCGCGATGACCACCTTCGGCGGCGGGGCCGTGGCGCCCGTCTTCAGCCGCTCGCCCGCGGCGCGCACCTGCCCGTGCACCGTGATCGCGGAGGCCGCGAGGATGACGCAGCCGACCGCGAGACCAACCACACCTGCCGCTTTCATCGGGACCTCATCAGATCAGGAGCGAGCTTCGACAGCGTGTACGAAAGGCCGATGTCGCTGTCCTCGTCGCAGAGGCGCGTGCCGTCGAGGAAGAACTGCGGCGTGGCCACCGGGAGCTGGTTCGCGACCACGTACCGGAGCGTGCGATCGAGCCGCTGCTTCGTCTCCTTCGAGTCGATGCATTGATCGAGGCCGGGGAAGCGCTCGCGGATCTTGGTGCGCAGCTCGGGGATGCCGCCCGCGCCCTTCGCCGATTCGAGCAGGCCTTCCTGGTTGTCGTAGGCCCACTCCAGGATCGCGAGCGCCTTCTGATCGCCGCCGCAGAGGATCGCCTTCGCGACGGTGCACGAGCCCGGGTGCACCGCGCGGTCGAGCATCCAGTTGCACTCGTTGTCGAGCGGGAAGAGGACGAGCGTCGTGTCGAGCTTGTCGAAGATGCCCTCCGTCACGAGGCGCTGGTGGAACGCCTTGCACGTGGGGCAGAACGGATCGACGAACATCGTGGCCTGCTGCTTCGCGCCCGCCGGCTGGATGTGGAGGAGCGTGTTCGCCGGCTCGGTGGGCTTCTCCAGCTTGCCGCAGCCGGTGACGTACGTGTCGTACCGGGGCATCGCGGAGACGTAGAGCGCGGCCGGCACGATCGAGAAGATCGCGAGCGCGATGAGCCACGCGGGGATCAGCGCGGGCCCGCCGGTGCGCGGCGGCGGGATCGGATCGGCTTCTTTCTTCGGGGGTTCCTTCGCGGGCGCCTCGACCGGCGGCACCTCGCCTTCCACGATCGTGGGGGCGACGCCGTCCTTCTCGGTGTCCTCCAGCGCGGCCGCCGACTTCATCGTGGGGGGCGCCGATTTGCCCTGGAACGCGTCCAGCGCGGCCTTCGCGCGGCGCATGTCTCCGAGCAGCGCGCCCACGCCCGCGACCGCGAGCAGCGCCGACGACACGTAGATGCCGACGCACGTCTTGCAGAAGGTGCCGAGCTTCGTGAGGCTGATGACGAACATCAGCACCGACACGGCGAGCGGCGTCAGGCTCACGCCGAAGAGGAATTGCTGAGCTCGCCGGGGCGCGTTGTTCCGCGCGAGCAGCAGGTAAAGCGAGAAGGCGAGGAAGAACCCGAACGCGCCCACCGCGAAGATCGCGATCGGGATGCCGCCCCAGTACTTGTCCTTGAACAGCGCCGAATAGGGGCTGTACATGGCCGCGCGGCACGCGCCCTCTTTCGCGGCGTCCGCCGACAGGCCGGGGATGAAGGAGCAGTGCAGATCGTGAAGCTGCCGGTCCAGGTGGCTCGTGTAGTCGAGCGTGGAGGACAGCGCGAAGGCGAACCCCAAGATCGACGCGACGAGCGCCAGCGCGCTCGGCCAGATGGGTGTCTTTGTGGAGTTGGATGCGCTCATTCCTGCTTCTCGGGCGTGGCTTAGAAGACCTTGCCCTCACCGTCAAATGCGCGCTGCGACGCATCGGGGTGAGGTGCGGCGCCCGGAACGCGGCGGGTGCGAAGGCATTCCGCGTTGATGAGCCGCGAGCGCGGGAGTACGACCGCCGCCGATGTTGCCGAACGTCCCTCTCCGCTTCGCCGCGGATCACGAGTTCCTCGCGGATCTGCCGTACGACCCATCCGTGCTCTTCTTCGATGAGCTCGTCTCGATCGAGCAGGACGGCGACGTGATCCATTGCCGTATGCCGACCGAGCAGCCGATGCCGATCACGTCCGCGCAGCGTCACCACCCGGTGCGGCACCCGCAGCACGTGGCGGGCGCGGTGATGGTGCACGCGACGGGGATGCTCGGCTTCATCCACGCGTACTACGTGCTCGGTCTGCGTCACAACGAGGGGTGGATCGGGTACGGCACGCACATCCACCGGCTGGTGTTCCGCAAGCTCGTGGAGCCGGGGCCGCACGCGATCGACGCGAAGTGCACCATCACGAAGAAGCGCATCGGCAAGGCGCGGTGCTTCGTGCGGTACGCCTTCGAAATGCGGCACGAGGGGCGCATCTGTTACGAGAGCGATCAGAGCGCGATGTGGATCAAGGTCGACGAGGCGACGCCGCTGCTCGCGGCCCTCGAGTAGGTCGGACGTCGCGGCGACGTGGCCTGCGTGTGACGCCGCGGCTTGACCCGCGCGGGCCCCGGGTTTACCGGCCGCGGCATGTCCGAGATCGATATCGCCCAGATCGTCCCCTCGACGCGCGATCTGCTCCAGGTGCTCGCCACGCGGAAGCGCAACCTCGCGCTCGTCGGTGAGCTCGGCGCCGAGCGCTCCGCCGAGGAGGCCGCGCGGCTGCACGACGTGAACGTCTCGGCGTTCGCGTTCGCGTCGCCCGGGCCCGCGATGACGGAGGGCGCGCGCGCCACGAAGACGGTGCCGTCGCTCAGCCTCGCGCAGGTGGCGAGCCGGGAGGACTGCCAGCGCGCTCGGTATTTCGGGGCGGACGGCGTCGCGATCGACGTGACGCTCGCGCCCGCGGAGTGGGACAACCTCGCGAAGATCGCGCGCGGCATGCGGATGTTGCCGCTCGGCCTCGTGCGCGGCGACGCGGACGTGGAGCTCGCGGGCAAGGTCGGGGCGCGGGCGATCGTGATCCGCGCGGCCACGGCGGACGCGGTGATCGCGCTCGCGGCGAAGCTGCCGCGCAACGTGACGACCGTGGGCGACGTCGCGACGGAGGAGAACGGCGCGCGCGTGGCTTCGGCGGCGGACGCGGCGGCGATCCGCGCGCTCGCGGGCAAGGTGGACAGCGCGGTCGTCCCCGCGGCGGTGCACGCGTCCGCCGGCTTCGACGATCTCGTCGCCGAAGTGGATCCCTGAGGCGTTGCGTCGCGGGCGCGGCGCTGCAAATCTCCGGGCGACCATGGAGACCTCGTCCGACGCGCTGTTTCGGGGGAAATCGATGTTGCTTCAGTCCGCGCCCGAGCTCGGCACCATCGAGTGCAGCGGCGGCGAGGTGCGCACGTGGCTGAACGGCCTCGTCACGTGCGATCTGATGCCGCGCAAGGTGGGGGAGGGCGCGTTCGGGTTGTGCGTCGGCAAGACCGGCAAGGTGCTCGCGGAGGTGTACATCGCGCTCGTCGCCGAGGACCGCTTCCTCGTGGGCCTGCGCTGCGCGGCCGTCGCGTCGGTGACGGAGCACTTCGACCGGCACCTCGTGATGGAGGACGTCGCGCTCGCGGATCTCTCCGCGGACCTCGCGTGGTCCTTCGTGCACGGCGCCCCCGCGCGCAGCCTCGCGGGCGTCGTCACGGAGGCCGGCGGCCATCTCATCCCGCTCGATTTCACGGGCACCGGCACGTGCGCGGTGATCGCGCCCGTCGCGGCCGAAGCGAAGGTGAAGGAGGCGCTCCGAGCGAAGGCCGGAGACGCGATGTCGTGGGCCTCCCCCGAGGAGTGGAGCGCGTTCCGCGTGGAGCGCGGCGTGCCGTGGTTCGGCGCCGAATTCGACGAGAGCACGTATCCGCAGGAGGCCGCGCTGGAGCGGTTCGGCGTCTCGTTCCAGAAGGGGTGTTACCTGGGGCAAGAGGCGGTGTTCATGCTCCAGGTGCGCGGCCACGTGAAGAAGCGCCTCGTGCAGATCGCCCTGGATTCCGGGGCGAACGTGGACGCGGTGAAGCCGGGAGCGCCCATCGAGCGGCCGGACGACGGCGCGATCGGCGCGGTCACCTCGGTGACGACGACGCCGGACGGCCGCACGCTCGCGCTGGGTCACGTGAAGTACAAGCACGCGAAGCCGGGCGAAGCCTTCGTGATCGCGGGCGCGCACGGCACCTCCACGGACGTCGTTCCGCCGCCGAAAGAGAGCTGATCTCCTTCGTCCTGCGACGGTGCCCACCCCCGGTCGCACCTGCGGTGCGCCCGCCCCTCCCAAATCGCTCCCTGTCGTTCGCGAAGGGAGGGGCACGTTCCGAAGCGCCTGGAGTGGCTCCGATGCCGTTTCGTAGACGCGTGCCAGGTGGGCGCCATCGAGCGCGGCGCTCACCCGCGCCCCCCCAAAAAACACTTCTTACTTCGAGGGCTTCCGGCCGATTACCACGTACTGCTCGGGGAGCGTCTCCTGCGCGATCTCGCCCTTCAGGCCGGCTGTCTCCAGCTCCTTCTTCGCGTCCTCGGGGAGGATGCGGTGCATCTTCGGCGGGCCGTGCTCGGCCTCCATCGTGAAGTCCACGATCATCAGGAAACCGCCTGGAACCAAGCCTTCCGCGATCTTCTTCGCGTACGCCTCGCGGCCGGGGATGTGGTGCCACGTGTCGACGATCACGACGCGGTCGACGCTGGAAGAGGCCAGCTTGGGGTCGTCGCCGGGGATCAGCATCGCCTTCACGTTGGCGATCTTCTCCTTCTCCATGCGAGCGGTGATGTAGTCGACCATGCTCTGTTCGATGTCGAGCGCGAGCACCTGGCCGCTCGGCCCCACGGCCGCGGACAGCGGGCCTTCGAAGTAGCCAGTCCCGGCGCCGATGTCGGCGACCTTCATTCCGGGCGTGATCTGGAGCAGCTTCACCACCTCGTCCGGCTTTTGCCAGGCGGCGCGCTCCGGAGAGTCGAAGTCTTTGGCCCAGTCCGCCGCGTTCTGGAAGCGGTGAACCAGGGGATCGTGGCCGTGATCACCGTGGCCGTCTCCGTGATCGTGCGAAGCGTGATCGTGCATGGGAGTGTGCGTCTCCGTGCCTGCGCCCGAGCCGCACCCGAAGAGCGCGACCGAGGCGATCGCGACGGTCGTGAGGATCTTTGCGAAGGTTCGCATGGCGCCTTTGTGCCATGTCCGAGCCTCCACGGGCGCGCGAAAATCGCGGACGATCCCGGCGTCCCCGGCGAGCGGCGCGCTCCTGCTCGGCGGCGATGGGGGAGACCGTCCGCGGGGCGCGCGCGTATCATCGCGACCGATGCGCCAGCGCCGCACCAAGAAGCACCGTCCGGATCGACGTGGTGAGAAGGCCCCGCGGAGACGCTCGCGCGGACAGGCGATCGCGCGCGGGGTCGCGCTGTCCGTCGCCGTCGGGCAGATCGCGTGCACGCCTGTCGATGTGCCGCCTCCGCGCGCCGCTGCGCCCGCGAAGACCGCCGCGCCGACCGCGAGCGCCGCGCCGACCGCGAGCGTCACCGCGACCGCCGAGGCGCCCGCTCCTCCGCCGCCGGATCCGTCCGACAAGCTCGCGGCGTACAAGGTGACCGACAAGGACTACGCGCGGCGCACGCTCTACACGTGGACCACCGACGCGCAGATCGACGAGCTGCTGAAGGAGCACGTGCTGCTCTCGCGCACCGAGTCGCCGCTCCACGGCAAGAGCTTCTACGACCGCACCATCGAGGAGCGCTGGATGGCCGGCGACAAGCTCGCGGCGCTGCTCCGTGCGCCGGCCTTCGCGCGCGCCCGGTTCGCGTGGCCCGCGCCGTGGGCGACGCTGCTCGGGTGGCCCGGCGAGACGTACGGCACGCAGCTCCTCCAGGTGCGGCTCAAGGCGGAGGCGTGGGTCGTGATGCTCCGCACCAGCTCGCCGGCGTGGGAGGCGCGCGACATGAACGGCGAGCTGGTGAAGATCGAGGACGTGATCAAGCGGCCCGATCGCATCGCCGCGATCCACTTCGTGCACGACAACGTGACGGTGCCGGGGACCGCGCCGATCACGGGGCGCGCGGACGGGAGCGACGGACGGCAGGCGTACCGCGAGTACGTGCTGTGCAACGAGTCGATGATCGAGTCGTGGGCCGTCGCGACCGACGACATCTTGAAGGAGCTCCGCGAAGGCGCCGACGTGGTGGAGGCCTCGGCGAAGTTCTTCGCCGCGCATCCGCCGGCCGTGCAGCGAACGGATCGGTGGAACGCGCACGTCGCGATGCTCGTGTGGCCGGAGCTCGTCGAAGGGTCCGCCGCGAAGGAGGCGTACGAGGCGGCGCTCGCTTTCCCGAACGCGAACTACGTCTTCGATTCGGAGAAGCTGCTCGCTCTCGCGGCGCAGATGCGAGGCGCCACGCAGTTCGCTTCGAGCACGGTGCACAAGCCGAACGCGGTGTTCCCGGGCGCGAAGCCGGTGCCGGTCCCGCCGCCCCCGAAGCAGCCTCCCGTGCCGCCGCGCCGCCGGTACGGCACCTATTTCTGATGCGTCACCTCTCGAAGGCGGCCGCGCTCACGCTCGTCGCGGAGGAGGCGCGCGCGATCGACGCGGGGTTCGACGGGTGCGCGATGTGCGCCGCGGTGGCCGCGGTGACGCCGCGATCCGAGCTCGCGGCGGATCACGAAATCGGCTTGAAACGAAGCCAAATCGAGCACCATTCGGCGGAGGCGATCCGGGCGAGCGTGCTCGCGGAGGACGACGTCGCGATCGCGATGCTGGATCGGTTCGCGGCGCGGCCGGGGCACTCCGTCGTCGTGCTGCGGCGGCACGTGGAGTCGATCGCGGAGCTGCCGTGGGACGAGTACGCGGCGGTGCAGCGGCTCGCGTGGGAGACGGCGCGCGCGCTGACGGCGGCGCTCTCGCCGGTGCGCGTGTACGTCGCGGCGCTCGGCGCGACCCGGCGCATCCCGATGTCGTTCCCGCACCACCACGTGCACGTGATCCCGCTCACGGACGGCGGCGAGATCGATCGGCCCGCGAGCGTGCTCACGTGGTCGCACGGCGTGCACGTGTTCGAGCCCGGCGAGATGGAAGGGTTCGCGGAGCGCGTGCGCGCCGCGTGGCCCCGCTGACGATCAGGCCTTCTTCGCGAGCCTCTGGATGTGCTCCAGGAGCTCCAGCGGGCGGAACGGCTTCGTGTAGTAGGCCGTGGCGCCGGCGGCCATCGCTCGCGGGCGGGCCGACTCTTCATCCATCGCGCTGATCACGAAGATCGGCATCGCGCGCGTGCTCTCGTCCTCGCGCAGGCGGGCCACGACCTCGAATCCGTCGAGCACGCCCGGCAGCATGAGGTCGAGCAGGAGCACGTCGAAGCTCTCCTTCCGTGCGACCTCCACCGCCTCCGCTCCCGTCCGCACCTCGACCACTTTGTGGCCGGCCGCGGTGACGAGGGTCCCGATCATGTGCCTGATCGCGTCTTGGTCTTCGCAAACGAGGATTCGCATCCGCCTGGTCCGCTGGGTCTCGCGTGGTGCGAGAAGCGATCATTCCATACCACGCCTCCGAGGCGCGGCGCGCGACGATGACGAGGGGAGGTGACGGACGCGCCGGACCGGGCCGTCTCGCAGCGCGCAAACGCTTCGTTTTGGACCGCGGCGCATACGCTCAGCGCGTCGCGGCGGCGATCCACGAAGGCGTCGTGGAGGCGCCCGCCGGCGCGAACGCGAACCGCACCACCACGTCGCGCCGCCCCGCGCGCAGGCGAGCGACCCGCGCCGTCACGCCCTCGGGGTCGATCCTCGGCAAGAGGATCCCGAACGTGACGGCGTCGATTCGCCCGGCCGTCTCCTCTTCGTCGAGGAGCGCGAGCACCGCGCTCGTGCGCTCGTCCACCGAGAGGCGCTCCGGCACGCGCACCGTGAGGAGGACGGAGCCCGCGCGGGACGGCGACGCATCGGCGCTCCAGCGCGAGGGGCTGCGCCACAGCTCGGCCGCGAGGAGGTCCCGAAAGAATGGGGCCGCATGGAGATCCGCGCGCTCCGACGAGCGCTCCAGGATGCCGGGGATCGCTTCGTTCGCGGCGCTCGCGGCGTCGGGCCGGCCGGCGCGCTCGATCTCCGCGGCGGCCCTCCGCGCGAAGACGTCGATCAACGCGGACGTCGCGGGCGGCACCGGGCGCGGCGTGAAGTCGAGGGCGCACAGCGTGCCGATCACGATGCCCTTCGAGGTGCGCAGCGGGGCCCCGGCGTACGCGGCGACACCGAGCTGCGTGGCGGCCCGGTTCCCTCGGAAAAAGGGCTCGTTCTGCGCGTTCTCGACGAGGAGCGGCGCGCCGCCGGAGACCGCGTGCGTGCAGAAGCTCATCTCGCGGCGCAGGTCCCGGAAGCCGCGCATCGCCTCCGGGAGGCCGCGCTGCACGCGGTACGTGACGCGCTCCCCGCGCACGATGCTCACGAAGAAGACCGTGAAGTCGAGGAAGCGCGCGAGCTGCGAGAGGAGGCGCTCCGAGCCTTCGCCGGGGCGCGGCTCCGCGGCCCGGAGAGCGTCGATCTCGACGATGCGCTCGGCGTCCGTCGGATCTTGCCGGTGCTTCACGGCGAGGGCGGCGCTCACGTCGAGCACGCGCGTCTTTCCGCGCGCGTCCACGGAGATGCGGCTCGTGAGGTCGGGGTTGTCGACGGGGCCGCGGCTCTTCATCACGGCGCCCGTGCGATTCAGGAGGGCGGCGCGCGCGGCGGTCGACGGACGCGACGGCGGACCCGCGAGCGCCAGGTCCACCGCGGCCTCCCGCGCATTGACGAGGGCCCGTGCGCACACCGAGCATCCTCGCGCGGCGTGCTCCTCGATCGCGGCGATCTCCGCGGAGCCGGGCGCCCAGGACGCGCGCGGATCGGCCGCCATCGCTTGGAGCGCGTCGTGCGCCGACGTCCCGGACCTCGGGGTTGCGGGGGAGCGATCCATGGTGCTGCAAAGCCCGTTACGCGCGACCTCGCCAATGGTTCGCCGAGAGGGCGAATTAGGTCAACGAAAGATCCGCGCCTTTTGAAATCGCATGGAATCAGCCTCGCGATAAGGTGCGCGCGATGCTGGACCTCCCGATCGACGCCGCGATCCCGCGGGTGCTCGCCGCCTTTCGTGAGGCGCGCGCGGTGGTGGTCGACGCCGCGCCCGGCGCCGGGAAGACGACGCGCGTGCCGAGCGCGCTGCTCGACGCGGTGCCCGGCGACAAGAAAGTCCTTGTTCTGGAGCCTCGGCGCATCGCGGCGAAGATGGCGGCGCTGCGCGTGGCCTCGGAGCGGGGCGAGCGGCCCGGCGAGCGCGTGGGGTACGCGATGCGCTTCGAGGAGCAGGTCGGGCCCGAGACGCGGCTCGTCTTCATGACCGAGGGCGTGCTCACGCGGCGGCTCCTGCGCGATCCGATGCTCGCGGACGTGGGCGCCGTCGTGCTCGACGAGGTGCACGAGCGTCACCTCGAAGGCGATCTCGCGCTGGCGCTGCTGCTCCATCTGCGGGCCACGCGGAGGCCGGATTTGCCGCTCGTCGCGATGAGCGCCACGATCGAGGCCGAGCGGTTCGCGGCGCGTCTCGGGGGCGCGCCCGTCGTGAAATCGGAGGGGCGCATGTTCGACGTGACGATCGAGCACGCGGAGCGCACGGACTCCCGCGACCTCGCGCTGCGCGTGGTGAGCGCCGTTCGCCGCGCGGTGGAGGAGGGGCCGCCCGGCGACGTGCTCGTGTTCCTGCCGGGGGCGGCGGAGATCCGCGGCGCGATGGACGCGCTGGGACCGCTCGCGAAGACGGCCGATCTGCGCGTGCTGCCGCTCCACGGATCGCTCTCGATCGAGGAGCAGACGGCGGCGATCCGGCCCTCGGATCGGCGCAAGGTGGTGCTCGCGACGAACGTGGCGGAGAGCTCGCTCACGATCGACGGGGTGGTCACGGTGGTGGACAGCGGGCTCGCGAACGTGGCGTCGCACTCGCCGTGGACGGGGCTGCCGCTGCTCAAGAAATCCCCTGTTTCGAAGGCTTCTCTCGCGCAGCGGGCGGGGCGCGCCGGGCGCACGCGGGAGGGGCGGTGCCTCCGCCTCTTCACGCGCGGCGACATGGAGTCGCGGCCCGACTTCGACGCGCCGGAGATCGCGCGGGCGGACCTGGCGTTCGCGGTGCTGCTGCTCGCGGCCGCGGGCGCCCGTGATCCGGCGGCGCTCCCGTGGCTCGACGCGCCCCCGGCGCAGGCGGTTCTGTCCGCGATGACGCTCCTCGGGTGGCTGGGCGCGCTCGATGAAAAAGGACGCCTCACCGCGGTGGGCCGGCGCATGCTCGATTTCCCGCTGCACCCGCGGCTCGCGCGCGTCGTGGCGGAGGCCGAAGCGCTCGGCGTCGGCCGCGATGGAGCCGCGGTGGCGGCGCTGCTCGGCGAGCGCGATCTGGTGGCGAGCTCGTTCCGCGAAGGCCCGCGAACGGCGCACGCGCTCGGACGGGACGGCACCCACTCCGACGTGCTCGCCGCGCTGGAGACGTACCGCGGGCGCAACCGCGATTTCAGCGGACCGTCCCTGAGCCAGGCGCGCGTCGCGGCCGTTTCGCGCGCGGAGAAGCAGATCGCGGGCGCGCTGCGTCGCTCTGCGAACGACTCGATGCTGCTCCAGAGCGATCGCGACGAGCGGCTGCGGCAAGCCTTGTTGATGGGCTTTCCGGATCGCGTGGGGCGCCTCCGGAGGCCCTCGAACGACACGCGCCGCAGCGAGCGAGAGATCCTGTTCGCGAGCGGAGGCACCGCGGCGCTCGCGGCGGAGAGCGGCGTGGAGGGCGTCGATCTCGTGATCGCGGTGGACGCCGAGGAGCGTCACGAGGGCCGCGGCCCCCGCACGCTGGTGCGCGCGGCGAGCGCGATCGAGGCCGACTGGCTGTTGGATCGCTTCCTCGAACGCATCGACGACCGCATGGACGTCGAATGGAACCAATCCGCGGAGCGCGCGGAGGTGGTGCGCCGGCTCATGTTCGAGGGCCTCGCGCTCGAAGAGAAGGCGGCCCGTCCCGAGGGCGAGGCGCTCGTCCTGGCGTCGCGGGAGCTCGCGCGCGCGGCCAAAGCAAAAGGGTGGCGCGCCTTCGCGCCGGGCGACGAGATCGATCGCTTTCTGCTCCGCGTGCGGTTCGCCAACAAGCACTGTCCGGACGCCGGACTGCCCGAGATCGGAGAGGCCGAGATCGAGAGTGAGATGGCCAGTCTGTGCGAGGGCAAGCGCAGCTTCTCGGAGCTGCGAGCGGCCGATCTGCCCTCCGCAATAAGGAACCTCGTGCCTCCGGGCGCCGCGCGCAAACTGGCAGAGATCGCGCCGGACGCCGTCGTGTTACCGGGCGGCCGCAAGGCGAAGGTGACGTACATCGAAGGACAGCCGCCCTTCGTCGAGTCGCGCCTTCAGGACTTCTTCGGCATGAAACAAGGCCCCTCCGCGGCGATGGGCCGAGTCCCGATCGTGCTGCACCTCCTGGCTCCGAATCACCGCGCGGTGCAGGTGACCACGGATCTGGCCGGCTTCTGGGAGAGGCATTATCCGGCCATCGCGAAGGAGCTCCGCCGCAAATACCCCCGTCACGCGTGGCCCGACGATCCGCTGACGGCGTCTCCCCCGATCGCCGGCCGTCCACGCTGAACAGGCACTTTGCTGGGTGGCAGTGTTTATTTGGGGGGCGCGGGAGAGGTCTCGTCGTATCGGCGCCTACCTGGCACGCGTCTCGGGTACGGCTCAGGGGCTCGTCCCGAAGACGGAGGGCCCCCTCCCTTCGCGACCGATAGGGAGCGATTTGGGAGGGGCGGACGCGCGCAGCGCGGCCGGGGGTGGGCACCTTGGCTGATTCAGGTGGTGCCTATTTCTGAAGGACGCCCACGGCCACGAGGATGGCCACCGCGATCCCCATCAGGCTCTCTCCGGCGATGAGGCCCGAGGACACCGGCACCACCGTTCGCTCGGCCGTCTTCGGGCGCGCGCGCTTCAGCACCTCGGCGATGAGCGCGCCCAGGAACATCGCGATCGAATTGGCGCCGGGGATCACCATCGCGATGCCGAGGCCGGACGCGGACGGCACGTAGACCTTGTATTTCTTCGGCGTGAAGCGCTCGGCCAGCGCGAGCACCGTGCCGATCGCGAAGCCCACGCCCGCGGCGATCTTCGCGGTGCCGTGCAGTCCGCCGAGGCCGTCCACCAGCGCCTTCGAGACGCCCGCCCACACCTGCACGGCCGGCGCCGGGAACTGGGCCTCTCCGATCACCGACGCGTCCGGGACGAGCAAGTTGAACGCCGGCACGATCGCCGCCGCGCCCGCCACCACCCCGAAGAGCTGCGCATAGAACTGCTGCCTCGGATTGGCGCCCAGCAGATAGCCACTCTTGAGGTCCGTGAGGAGGTCCGCGCTGTGCAGCCCGACTCCGCCCGTCACGTTGGCGCCCATCACGTTCGCGGCCATGTTGCCGGGCACCATCGCGCCGTACGCGAGCTGCGTCACCGGACCGAGGGCCTTCGTGGGCGTCACGTCGGTCTCGCCCGTCACCCGCGCCGCGACGACGCCCATGATCACCGCCATCGGCAACGCGAGGAGTCCCGCCCAGTACGGGATCTGAAAGAGCCTGTGCATCAGATAGACCACGACCGGCCCGAACACCAGAAAGCCCGCCGGGAACCACCACGCCGGACACTCGATCTCGGCGAGCGGATCCGCTTGTTTCGCCGCGTCCTTCTTGAAGAGCCGCGCCAAACCCGAGAACGACTTTCCGATGCTCCGCCACTCGAACGCGAACGACACGAGGCCCGAAGAGAGCAGGATCGCCGCCCCGGGCCACAGCGTCCATTGAATCATCACCTTGTACTTCACCTCGGCGATGACCCCCTCGGCGACCATCGCCGGCGCGAGGAATCCGTACGTCGCGATCGCGCCCACGAGCATCGACCACCCGGTGCGAATCCCCATCAGCGCGCCGGCGCCCACGAGGATGAGGCTCCCGTCGAACGACATCGTCCACTTGTCCGCGAGCGCGCCGCCCCACGAGACCGGAGGCGCGAAGTGGCCGGGGAGGTTGAACGGCATCCACTTCGCCTTCGCGTCGCGGAAGAACGCCACGATCGCGCCGAGGATCCCCGCGATCGCGAGGAGCTGCGCCTTGCCGTCCCTCGATGGTGCCTTATCGGAAGGTGCCTTATCGGAAGGCGCCTGTTCGCCCTCTTCGTGGTGAGAGAGGCTGTGCATCGACTCGATGGTCTCGGCGGTGGCGCGGCCCGTGGGGAAGGGGAGCTGCTCGATGTTGATGAGCTGGCGCTTGATCGGGATCGCCGCGAAGACGCCGAGCGCCGCGATCGTCGCGAACCAGAAGAACATGCTCCACCCGTCGGGCCGAAAGCCGGTCAGCACGAGCAGCGCCGGCACCGCGGCCATGTTGCCGCCGCCCGTCATGTAGCCCGCCGCCGACGCGACCGAGCCCATCGCGTTGTTCTCCAGCGTGCCGAAATCGCGCCCTTTGCCCACGAAAGGAAGCACCCGCGCGATCCGGCTCCGGATCCCCGAGCCGAGCCGGAACATGCCGAACGCGAGGATGCACGCCGTCACCGTGACGCCGAGGCTCCAGCCCGTCTTGAGCACGACATAGAGGTTGGACAGGCACATCACCGCGCCGATCACCATCCCCGAGAGGACCGCGCGCACGGTGAGCTGGCGCGCGCCTGGCTTGTAGACGTTTCGAAGCCAGTCGCCCTCGGGATCGGCGCTCTTTTCGGGCTCGCTGGTGGTGGCCTGTTCCGACATGCGCGGATGCTACGCGAGCGCGGGGCAAAAATCCCCACCTCGTGCACCGGCGAGGAGAGATCGCGCGTCACTCGCTGTCTCCGTGCGGCCCCGCCCGCGTCGCCACCCGAGGAGGTCAGTCAACCGTTTCTCGGCATCGAAGCCGATCCCCGTCGGACTACGAGAAGTGCGGGCCCGTGTCCGAGATGGATTGACGGGCAAGGACAGTTGCTCTCCACTGGCAGGATGCTTGTTGACAAGGGTGGTCGGGCCGGGCTCGCGGTCCTCTTTCTTCTGCTCGGCTGTGACGGCTCCGTCTCCGGGAGCGGCGGCTCCGGCACGGGCGGCTCCACCGCGGGCGGCGGCGGCGCGACGACGACGGAGGGCGGCGGCGGCGCGACGACGACCACCACGACGACGAGCAAGCCGATCCCGGAGTGCTACGACGACCTCAACTGCAAGGATCCGTCCGAGCCTGTCTGTGACCCGGTCTCGCAGACCTGCGTGGGCTGCCTGGCCCCGACCGACTGCACGTTCGGGAACTACTGCGACATCGTCTCGCAGACCTGCGTGCCGGGCTGCGACACGGACGAAGACTGCCAGTCCGGCTCGTGCGACGTCGCGACGCACGCGTGCAAAGAGTGCCTGAACGACCTTGCCTGCGCGGCGGGCTACGTCTGCGCGGAGGGCGTCTGTGTGGAGGGGTGCTCTCCGGACGCCCCGTGTCCCGCGGGCTTCGCGTGCTGTGACGGCGCCTGCCAGGACCCGAACAACGACCCGAACAACTGCGGCGCCTGCGGCCACGTCTGCGATTCCTTCCCCCACTGGACGACTTCGTGCAAGGACGCGGCCTGCTCCTACGGCCCCTGCGACGCGGGCTGGGCCAACTGCGACGGCGATATCAGCAACGGCTGCGAGCGCAACGTCCTCGCGGACGGAGAGTGCGTGTGTGAGCCCGGGCAGACCCAGAGTTGCTACGACGGCGCGGCCGGGACCGCGGGAGTAGGCGCCTGTCACGCGGGGACGCAGACATGCAATCCGCAAGGGACGGAGTGGGGCGCCTGCACGGGCGCGGTGCTCCCGTCCGCGGAGCTCTGCGCGAGCGGCGTGGACGAGGACTGCGACGGCCTCACCGACGAAGACCTGGACGCGGATCTGGACGGGTGGACGACGTGCGGCGGCGACTGCAACGACGTCGACCCCAAGGTGAACCCGGGCGCCATGGAGATCACGTGGCAGCTCGTCGACGACGACAACAACCCCGTCACGCCCCCCATCGAGGTGGACGGCGTCGGCAATGGCAAGGACGACGACTGCAACCCCGCGACTCCGGACGTCGCGTTCGCGCCCACGTGCGACCCCGGGCCGAAGAGCGCGGGCGTCACGGCGCTCGATCTGGCGCTGGCGATGGATCTCTGCGTGACGGCGGATCCCCTCGCGCCGAAGGCTCAGCAGACGTGGGGCCTCCTGTCGGCGCAGCTCCTCCGCGCGGACGGGACGCCGCCTTCGCCCGCGGAGATGGCCAATCTCCAGAATTACCAGACGGCCGTCCGCTCCGGCTACGGCACCTTCTCCCCGAAGCGCGGCGCGACGCTCGCGGCCTTCTCGACAGGCAAGATGCGCGCGCCCTTCGATCCGGAGTATACGGCCCCCTCCCCGGGGACGGATTTCGGCTCGCTCGTCCCGCTCCCGCAGCCGTATGGGGCGGTTCACGGCGGGATGACGCCCGCGGATACACCCTGTGAGGGCTCCTGTCCGGCCGGCGCCGGCGCGCACGACGGGGTCACGCTGCGCCTCGTGGTGCGCACGCCCACGAACGCGGGGAGGTTCTTCTTCTCGACGTCCTTCTTCACCGCGGAGTATCCGGCCTCCGTGTGCAATGGCCACAACGACACGCTGCTCGCGCTGCTCGGCTCCGCGGCGCTGGGCTTGCCCCAGGATCACAACATCGCCTACGGACCGAAGGGCTTCCCCCTCTCGGTGCCGAGCGATCAGTACACGGACTGCGCCCCTTCCGGGTGCCATTTGTGCCCCGGCGGAACAGGCCCTCTGGCCGGCACGGGGATGCCGGCGTCCACCGGCTGGGTCGACGTGGAGTCCCCGCACGTCCTCGGGGAGACGATCACCCTCGATCTGACGCTGTACGACTCCGCCGTGAGCACGGGGGACTCGGTCGCGCTGATCGATCACCTGCGCTTCCGCAACATCCTTCCTTGCATGGCCTGCCCCTGAGATAGGTTATTTGCCGGAGCGCACCACCGCGCGCAGCACGTCGCCGCCCTTGCGGAGCAGCGTGCGCGCGGTGCCCTCATCCATCGCGATGGTGAGGCCGACGTCCTTGCCGGATTGGGCCGATTGAATGGGGGGGATCGTGATGCCGAGCCCGATCGCGGAGAGCATGCTCATGAACGGGGAGATCGACTTGAGGCTCTCCAGCGCCGACTGCGACTGCGCGGCGCTCGCCTCGTCGTTGAAGGTCAGCGTGCCGGCGAAGTTCATCCCCGGTGGCTGGAAATTGCCGATCAGCCGGATGGCGTTCGCGCCCGACAGGAACGGCATCGACTGGAGCGCGGCGGCCCCCGGCGACGCGGCCCCGAAGTCGCCGGCGAGGGAAAACGAAGCGTTCGGCGTGCGCCCGAGGCTCGTCATCCAGTCCGGCACGTCCCGCTTCAGCTTGCCCGCGCGGATGCGATCGAGCGCGCGCCGCATGCCCGTCTCGTTGCCTGTCAACACCGTGTGCGCGGTGAGCAGGGTGAAGCCGATGTTGCCGGCCGTATACAGGTCGGTATCCGCGTAGCGGCTCTTCGTCAGCGGCACGCCCGCGAGCGACGTCGCGCGCGCGTCGACCGAGCGCCTGATCGCGTCCAGATCGAAATTGCCCTGGACCACCGCGCAGAAGTCGGCCCCTTGCATCGCGTACGTGCCGGCGAAGATCTTCGTCACGTCGCGCGTCGGGACGAAGTTCGCTTCCGGGCCGAGCGGCAGGATCGTCTGCACCATGTTCGACACGTCCGGCCCGAGGTTCGACCGGAACATCGCGGTCGCGTCCATGTAGCCGAACACGAGGATCCCGGATGGGAGGATGCTCACCGGATCCGCGTCGAGGCGCGCCGGATCCACGCGTTGCCCGGCCATGAGGACGAGCGTGTCGCTGCCCCCGCACGACGTCGTGCACGCGGCGGAGGTGGCGACGAGGAGGGCGAGCGCGCCTGTGCGGAGCGAAGGAAGGGTCATGTGTGGCCCGCGAATCTAGCGGTTGGACGGGGGGCTGGGCTCGGGGAATTCGAGCGGGAAAGAGCCGAGGATCTTGAGGGTCTTCGTCTCGCGCTTGACGCCTTCGAGCGCCGCCACGAGCGAGCGGTCGGTCATGTGGCCGGAGACCTCGATGTAGAAGAGGTACTCCCAGCCTTCGCCGGCCATCGGTCGCGACTGGATGCGGCGCAGGTTGCAGTTGCGCTCCTTGAAATGCGCGAGGATCGAGTGCAGCGCGCCGGGTCGGTCCTGCACGCTGAAGAGGATCGCGGTCGCGTCCGAGCCCGATCGCGGCGCCGGCAGCCGGCTCACGATGCCGTAGCGGATGCGGATCTCGCCCTCGTCGCCGATGTTCTCGGTGGCGACGCGGACGGCCTTCGGCGACGTGAACCCGCGCGGGACGATGGCGCCGGCCGACGGATCCTCCGCGGCGAGATCGCACGCGACGATGGGCGATTTCACGTCGTGCACGAAGAGATCGCCGTGGTGCGCCTCCAGGTACGTCGCGCACGCCGCGTGATCGCTCGGCGACGCGTACACCTTGCGGACGTCGGCCGGGTTGCCGCTGGTGCTCACGAGCGAGAGGGCCTGCGCGAGCTCCCGTTCGCCGACGAGCTTCAGATCGGCGCCGGCGATCGCCTGGATCGTGGGGAAGATCGGCCCGTCCTTGAGCGACTCGTACGGCACGACGGCGAAGTCGACGCGGGAGCGCGCCACTTCATCGAGGGCGGCGGCGGCGCTGTCCACGCGGAGGATCTCCGCGGCGACACCGAAGTGCGTGCGCGCGGCGATCCAGCCGAAATCCCCTTCGGCGCCGACGCACGCGACCTTCGGCGCCACGTCGTAGACGCGGCACGCGGCGTCGATCGCGTTGAAGAGCGGACGGACCGCGCTCGCGGGGAAGGGCGGGGTGACGGCGTTCTCCAGCGCTTCCATTTGAGCGCCGGAGAGTGTGGGCGAGTAGCGGGCGGTGCCGGTGCGGCTCTTCGCCAACTCCTGCGCGAGCTTGGCGCGCCGCTCGACGTTGCGGAGGAGGTCCGCGTCGATGTCGGCGAGCTTCGCTTCGAGCTCCTTCTGCCTCTTGGTCGAATCCATCGAATCCGACCGTATCATTTCGGGCGCGACCGGGCAGGTCAGGTCGTCCCGCCGGACGATCCCGACGACCCGGACGAGCTTGGTGTGCTCGGCGTGCTTGGCGTCGAACTGCCGGAGCTGCCGCTGCTGGAGCTACCGCTGCTGGAGCTGCCGCCGCCGGAGCTGCCGCCGCTGGACGAGCCGCCCTTGTTCGACGACGACGCGTAGAGGTCCGAGTACCAGCCGCCGCCCTTCAAGATGAAGCCGGTTCCGCGCGAGATCTGACGCTTGGCCGTCTGCTGGTGGCAGGCGGGGCATTCGGTGAGGGGACTATCTTTGATCGACTGCTCGGCTTCCCAGCCGTTGCCGCAGGAGGTGCACGCGTACTCGTAGGTGGGCATGACGAGGCTCCGAAAATCGCCGCACTACTGCGGCTTGTGCGGCCGCATGTCAAGCCACGCGATCGAGATCCGCGCCCCGCACCGAGCATTCGTGAGGAGGTGCCCCCCGCTCGTCCGTGCTCGGCGCCCAGGCGCCTCCGCGCGGCCGGTCCCCCCCAATCGCGCTCCGCGCGAGGGGGGGACACCGCGACCGCGAGCGTCAGCGAGGATGGGTGATGGGCGTCGAACGAAGACTGCCATTCTCGGCTCGGCGCCGAAACGCTATTGGCGAGCGCCGACTGGCCCCGACGAGCCGTCGCCGCCGAGCACCTTCCAGTAAATCTCATCCGCCCGCAGTTCGACCCCGCACGAGGCGAGCCGGACGACGCCGCCGGGGAGCGTGTCGTGCAATATCCACCCGCTGTCGGCTGTGCGGACATAGTGCTCGATCCAGACCGTGTCCTGCGCGACCAGGAGGTAATCCGTCAAGGACGGGACGGAGCGGTACGCTTGGAACTTCTTTCCTCGGTCGTAGCTCTCGGTGCTGTCGGAGAGGACCTCGACCAGCACGGTCGGGTTGAGCAGCGTGAGCCGCTTTTCGTCTTCGTACATGGGTTGTCCGCAGACCACCGCAGCGTCGGGATAGGTGTAGATGCCAGTCTCGGGGATCTTCAAGCGCATGTCGGAAGCGAACACCCTGCACGGTTTTTCCCGCAGGGCCGACCGCAGCTCTCCGAGCACATTGGCCACGATCTGATTGTGCTCGGCGCTCGCGCCGGCCATCGCGAACACTTGGCCACCTGAATACTCATGCCGGATCGGCTGCTCCGCCTCCCAGGCGAGGTACTCTTCCGCCGTCCAAGTTCGAGCGAGCGCCGCTTTCATGAGGGGAGTATCGCACGAATGCGATGTCGCGGGCACCCCCCGCGGACATCGAGCGCGTCAGCGATAGGCGTCAGCGATAGGCGTCAGCGATAGGCGGCGTACGTCGACGAGCCGAGTCCGAGGACAGGGTAGAAGATGAACGGCAAGAACGTTAGGCCGAGCGTGAAGAGGAAGCCTTTGCCGAACTTCCGCGCCACCTCCAACGTCACCATGAACAGCACCACCACGTTCACGAGCGGAATCAGGAGGAGCAAGAGCGAGAGTCCCGACCAGCCCGCCACCTTGAAGAGAATGTAGAGGTTGTAAATGGGGATGAGCGCCGCCCACCCCGGCTGTCCAGCCTTGGTGAAGACGGTCCACATGCCGACGACCGTGAGGACCCAGACCAGGAGCCCGCCGCCCCCTCCGCTGGTCTTGGCATCCGCAAACAGCGCAGCGAGCATGAGCATGTTCGACATGACGGGACCTCCGTGCTTCTGACCGGGAGGAGCAGATTCGAGCGCTCCCGCGAAGTCAAGCGATACCTTGCATACGAGCCGCCCCCACGCCAGGGGTTTGGGGGCGGAGCCCCTGAAAATCCAGGATGGAATGCGTCTTGAAAGCTTGTTTCGCCCGCGGGTGAGTGGTTCGCTTGAGTCCGCCGCCGCGTCCTCGTAGGGTGGTCCGCGATGCGTGCTCTTGCCGGATTCTTGCCTGCGATCGCCCTCGGTCTCGTCGCGTGCGGGCCCCCGCCGCCGCCGCAACACGTGGAGTCTCCGGGCCCCGCGCTCACCGCGGACGCGTTTGCGGGACCGGATCGCTCGCCCCCTCGCTGCCAGGCCGGCGCGCCGATGAAGGTGCATTTCTACGACGCCGGACAGGCCCTCTCCGTGCTGGTGACGCTGCCGGACGGGCGGCACATCCTGGTGGACGCCGGAGAGAGCGCGCGGCGGCCAGGATGCACCGAGTGCAAGGAGTGGCATCAGCGCGTGATGGAGGGGCTGCGGAAGGACCTCGGGACGGGCGTTCTCGATTTGCTGTGGATCACGCATCAACACTCGGATCATCTGGGCGGGGCGCCGGACGTGATCGAGGCGTTTCACCCGAAGACGTACGTCGACAACGGGCTCGATATCGATCGCGAGCGAGGGGTGGTGAAGGACGCGCGCGACGCCGCGGCGGCTGCCAATGCCGTTATCCATGTGGTCAGTCCGGAGCACCCGGAGTCGCCCCTTCCGGGGACCGCTTCCGTGAAGCTCACGCCGATCGTGCCGAAGGAGTGGCCGGCAGCGTGCCATTCGGACCCGAACGCTTGCTCCATCGGGCTGCGCGTCGATTATTGCCAGTCTTCGGTGCTCTTTCTGGGGGACGCGCCGAAGCAGGAAGAAGAGGTGATCGACGCGCGCGGGACGGTCACGCTGCTGCAGGTGGGGCACCACGGGGCCGAGACGTCGACGGGGTTGTCGTTCGTGAAGAAGCTGTCTCCGAAATATGCGGTGATCTCGTCCGCGAAGCCCCAAGAAGGGACCAACGACGGCTACTGCCACCCCCGCGGCGTCACGGTGCGCACGCTGACAGGCGCGATGGGCGGCGCCGGAACAGGCACGGTGAAGGCCTTCGACGGGAAGACGTGCAGTCGCAAGGAGCCGAAGCCGGAGGAGTGGAGTGAGGTGCCGGCGAGTGACCACCTCTGGGTGACGGCGCGCGACGGGGGAGTGACGCTCACGACCACCGGCGACGGGGTGTTCACGAAGGAGTGACTCGGAACGGAGCATAAATCCAGCGATCGCCGCTGAACGGGTTTCCCGGGTTGCCGCGCCGCGTTCGTCCATGTACCCCTTCGGAGGTACCGCTGGATCTCCCACGATCCGCCGGTGCCTCGCGTTGCGGGCAGGTCCCGCGGCGGCCCCGTCATGCGAATCCGAAAGCTCGAAATCAGCGGCTTCAAGTCGTTCTGCGATCGCACCGTCGTCCACTTCGACACGGACGTCGTCGGCATCGTCGGCCCGAACGGCTGCGGCAAGTCGAACATCGTCGACTCGATCCGGTGGTGCATGGGCGAGCAGAGCGCCAAGCACCTGCGCGGTCGCGCGATGACCGACGTCATCTTCTCCGGCTCCGAGACGCGCGGCCCCCACGGCCTCGCCGAGGTCACGATGACCTTCGACAACTCGGACGTCGAGGCCGCGCAGCTCCTGCCGATCGAGTACCGGGACTACGCCGAGATCGCCGTCACGCGGCGCCTCTACCGGGACGGCACGAGCGAGTACCTCATCAACAAGACGCAGGTCCGCCTCAAGGACGTGACCGACCTCTTCCTCGGGACCGGCGTCGGCACCAAGGCGTACGCGATCATCGAGCAGGGCAAGATCGGCCTCATCGTGTCCGCGCGCGCGGAGGACCGGCGCATGCTGATCGAAGAGGCCGCCGGCATCACGAAGTACAAGGCCCGCAAGAAGCAGGCGGAGCAGAAGATCGAGCAGACGCGGCAGAACCTGCTGCGCGTCGGCGACATCGTGTCCGAGATCGAGCGGAGCCTCGCTTCGTTGAAGCGGCAAGCGGCGAAGGCCGAGCGCTACGTGAACTACCGGCGCGAGCTCGAAGATCTCACGCTGCACGAGGCCGCGCACCGGCTGTTCGAGATCACCGCGCTCACGAAGTACGAGGACGCGGCCGTCGCGGAGCTCTCCGAGAAGGTGAAGGCGGAGCGCGCCGCCCTCGACGCGCGCGAGGCCGAGCTGGAGGTCGTCCGGCAGAAGGCGCATGAGGCCGAAGAGCAGACCGAAAACGCTCAAAAAGAAGCGTTTCTCGCGGACAACGAGGTCCGCACGCACGAGACCGAAGGCGGTCGCGCCAAGGACAAACTGTTCGCCCTCGACGAGCGGCGGGCGGTCGCGCAGAAGGAGCAGCTCGATCTCGAGCGCACGATCGGCGAGCTGATCTTGGAGCGCGACGGGCTTCAGGCTCAGCTCGCGGGCGCCGCGGACGAAGAGCAACGCGAGGGGGAGCTCGCGATGGAGGAGCACGAGCGCCTCGAAGAGCTGCGGGCCGGGGAGCGCGCTTCGAGCGACGAGGTGAACCGGATCCGCAAGGATCAAGCGATGGCCGCCGCCGCCGTCGCCGCCGCGGAGGCCACGCTCACCGGGCACGAGCGGCGCCTCACCGAGATGAGCCAGCGCCGCATCAAGCTCGAGGACGAGCTGGGCCGGCTGTCGTACGAGGTCGAGGACATGGAGCGGCGGCGGCGCACGCTCCAGAAAGACGTGGTCGAGCTCGCGGAGGGGAAGCGCATCTCCGTCGAGGAGAAGGCGCGGCTCGACGCGGAGATGAAGGAGCTGCGCGAGCGGGCCGTCACCACCGACAAGGGCGTGGAGCAGGCCAAGAACGAGCTGTCGCAGCGGCGCAACCGCCTGCGCGCGCTCGAGGAGATCCATTCGAGGCTCGAAGGCGTCGGCGCGGGCACGAAGGCGCTGCTCAAGTCGGGCGACACGTCGCTCCGCGGGCTCGTCGCGGATCGCGTGGAGGCGCCGGCGGATCTGACGCACGCGTTCGCCGGCTTCATGGGGGAGCGGCTCCAGTGCATCGTGTCGACCGATCCGGAGAAGGCGGTCGGCCTCCTGTCGCAGCTCGCGTCGCAGAAGCGCGGGCGCGCGACGGTGATCGCGGCGCGGCCGAGGTTCGTGGCGGGCGCGCCGGCCACGACGCTGCGCGGGCCGGGGATCGTGGGGCGGCTCGTCGATCGGCTGCATTTCGATCCGGAAGACGAAGCGCTCGTGCGGGCGCTCGTGGGCGACGCCGTCGTGGTGGAGACGGCCGCGGACGCCTTCGCGGCGCAGCGATCCGGCGTCACGGTGCCGCTCGTCGCGATGGACGGCACGGTCGTGCACCCGGACGGGCGCGTGAGCGGCGGTCAGGAGGATCAGGTCGCGGCCGGCATGATCGAGCAGAAGCGCGAGATGCGCGAGCTGCACGAGGTGGTCGCGCGGCAGAGCGATCTGGTGACGAAGCTGCTCGAGTCGCAGCAGGCCCTGCGCCTTCGGATGACCGAGATCGGCGCCGAATTGGAGCGCGCGCGCAACGAGGCGCACCAGGGCGAGCTCGCGCTCTTGACGGCCGAGAAGGATCTGAAGCGCGCCGAGGAGCAGTTCGCGGCCTCCGAGAAGCGCCGCGGCGTCGTGAAGAGCGACCTCGAAGAGCTGACCGACGCGATCGAGATCGCGAGCGCCGATCACGAGGCGTCGAAGGATCGGCTCGAAGCCGGCCGCGCGACGCTGGAGCAGTCCGCCGAGGGCCTTTCGCATGCGGAGCAGGTGCTCGGCGAGTGGCGCGAGCGCGTGCTCGGGCAGCAGTCGGTGGTGACGGATCGCAAGGTGCGCCTGGCGCGCATCCGCGAGCGCGGTCAGTCGCTGCGGCAGACGGTGGATCGCCTCGCGAAATCCGTGGAGGAGCTGCGCGGCCGCATCCAGCGCCTCGACGAGGAGCGCGTCACGGCGGCGCGCGGGGCCGGGGAGGCCGCCGCGAAGATGATGCTCGCGCGCGAGGCCCTCGTCGACGCCGTCACCCGCGCGGAGAAGGCGCACGCGACGCTCGGCGAGGCCCGGCAGCGGCTCGAAGCTGCGCGTCAGGATCTGTCGGCGCGCGAAGCCGATCTGCGCGGTCTGCGCCACTCGGTGGAGACGGCCAGCGGCGCGCTCCGCGAGCATGAGCTGAAGAAGGAGCGCCTCGCGATCGAGCACACGCACCTCATCGAGGGCGTCCGAGAGAAGTTCCGCGGGCTCGACATCTACAAGGTGGCCGGCGACTACCACCGGAGGCCGCTCGTCGACGCCGCGCACCGCGCGCGCATCACGGAGCTCGCGGAGCTCATCGATCGCATGGGCCCCGTCAACGTCGACGCCATGCGCGAGCACGCCGAGGCCGAGGAGCGCCACAAGTACTACGCGGGCCAGAAGGCGGACCTGGAGAAGGCCATCGACGATCTGGAGAAGGCGATCCAGCAGATGAACCGCGAGTCGAAGCGCCTGTTCAAGCAGACGTTCGACGGTGTGAACCAGCGCTTCAAGAACCTGTTCCCGCGCATGTTCCGCGGCGGCGGCGCCGAGCTGCGCCTCACGAACCCGGACGACATGCTGGACACCGGCATCGAGATCCTCGCGCAGCCCCCCGGCAAGAAGCTCGGCAACATCGAGCTCATGAGCGGCGGCGAGAAGGCGCTCACGGCGGTCAGCCTGATCTTCGCCATCTTCCAGTACAAACCGTCGCCGTTCTGCATCCTCGACGAGGTCGACGCTCCCCTCGACGAGGCGAACGTGGCCCGGTACAACGAGGCCATCCGCTCCATGACGGAGCACTCGCAGTTCATCCTGATCACGCACATCAAGCGCACGATGCAGTCGGTCGACGTGCTCTACGGCGTGACGATGCAGGAGGCCGGCGTGTCCAAGATCGTGAGCGTGCGCGTCAACGACACGGCCCCCGCGCCGGCCGTCAAACCGAAGGCTCCGCCCACGCCCGCCGCCGCGGTCGCATGAGGCCGGTCACGCACCGCGTGCTCGCGCGGAGCGCCTCGGGGCTCCGACATCTTCGCTGGGCGCGGGAGGTGCTCGGCACGCTGCACGCGCTCTCGGGGCACGCGTCGCACTTCACGAGCCTGCAAAAGGCGGCGATCCAGACGGAGGTCGCGCACGTCACGTCGCTGCTCACGACGCTCTCCGCGGCGGTGAAGGCGTACCGGGATTTCCTGGAGCGCACGCGCACGAAATCGCGCGGGAAGGTGCGCGCGGCGGAGCTCCTGGTCTCCGCGGTGCGCGGCGTGGAGACGATCGATCGCGCGTACGCGGCGCGCGCGTTGGAGTCGGCGCGCTCCGAGCTGAACGGCGTCACGGAGCCGGAGCGGCGCGCGCTGCACGCGACGCTGGGCCGGGCGATCGACGATCTGCGCACGGGCCTCGCGGCGATGGACGATCGGCTCGCGGCGGCGTTCTCTCCGGAGGTGGCGGCGGCGGTGTACCCGCAGCTCACGGCGGACGCCGCGCGCGTCCACGACGACGGCGACCCGGACGACGACGCCGCGGGCAACGGCAGCGGCGGCCACGCGGACGTCGACTCGCTGCGCGCGGGCCGACGCGACTCGCACGGGAGCTGACCGCGCGCGCTCCTTTGCTAGGCTGCGCGCGGAGCTAACCCATGAAGCGAATCAGCCTTGGTTTGTCGTGTGCAGCGCTCGTCCTCGCGGCCTCGGGCTGCGGCCTCACCGAGAAGTTCCCGGACCGCGCGGTGTTCGTCGCGAACGGGGGGTCCTCGTCGATCAGCGTGATCGATCCGGCGACCGGGAAGGTCACCGACGAGATCCCGATCGCAGCGGGGTTCCATCCGCATCACCTCGCGCTGTCGCCGGACGGGACGCGGCTCGCGGTGGCGGCGCCGAGCATGGATCTCTCGATGGGCCACAGCGGCGCGCACGGCAGCGGCGCGACCTCGAAGATCTACGTCTTCGACTCGTCCAGCGGCACGCAGATCGCGGAGGCCGACGTCGACGCGACGGTGCACAACGTGGCGTTCCTCGACTTCCAGACCGTCGCCTACGCGATGATGGAGCACGGCATGATCGTGGGCGCGAGCGCCTCCGATCTGAAGGAGAAATGGACCGCGAGCGTCGGGATGGATCCGCTCGAGGTGACGAGGATCTCGGACGATCGCGCGCTCGTCGCGAACTCGGGGGACGACACGGTCTCGATCGTCGACACGGCGCTGCACACGCAGCTCGACGCGGCCGACGTCGGCGGCGGCCCCATCGCCGTGTGGAATACGCCCGCGGGCCTCTTCATCTCGCTGGAGACGGACAAGAAGGTCGCGGTGCTGTCGAGCGGCAACCTCAAGGACGTGACGAGCACGTACGACGTCGGCGGCGTGCCCGGCCAGGTGACGTCGAACGCGAAGGGCGACGCGGTGTGGATCGCGGTCGAGGATCGCGGCGTCGTCGAGATGCGCGATCCGTCGAACGGCAAGGTGGTTTGGACGAGCGATCTCGGAGGCAAGCCGCACGGCCTCGTGATCGACGACGACGCGGGCCTCGGCTACGTCACGGACGAGGGCGCCTCGCGCGTCGTGCGCGCGAAGACGTCGGACGGCTCGCTCGTCGACGTGATCGAGGTGGGCGACGCGCCGAACGGGATCGTGCAGCGCGGCCTTTGAAAGAAGGCTGCTTCAGACGTTGAAGCGGAAGTTCACGACGTCGCCGTCCTGCATGACGTAGTCCTTGCCCTCGACGCGGATCTTCCCCTGCGTCTTGAGCGCGGCCTCCGTCTTCGCCTCCTTCAGGTCTTCGGGGCGATAGATCTCGGCGCGGATGAAGCCTCGCTCGATGTCGCTGTGCACCTTGCCGGCGGCCTTGCGCGCGACCATCCCGCGGCGGAGCGGCCACGCGCGACACTCGTCCGGGCCGGCCGTGAGGAAGCTGATCAGGTCGAGCATCTCGTACGCGGCGCGGATGAAGACGTTGCGCGCGGGCTCGCCGAGGCCGAGGCCGTCGAGGAAGTCCTTCTGCTCCTCCGCGGGCATCGCGGCGATCTCCGCCTCGATCGCGCCGCAGATCGCGAGGGACGAGGCCGACTTGCCGTGCTTCGCCTTCCGCAGCTCGGCGTTCGCGGGGTCGCTCCACGCGGCCTCCGACAGGTTGTAGAGCGTGATGAGCGGCGTCTGCGATAGGAGCTGGATGCCGGGGCCGAGCGCCTTCTGCTCCTCCTCCGTCAGCACCAACGTGCGCAGCGGCTCGCCGCTCTCGACGTGGTCCAGACACCTCTTCGTGGCGTCGAATTCGGGGCCCTTTTTCGACTCTTTCTTCATGCGCTCGACGCGCTTCTCGAGCACGCCGAGGTCGAGGAGGAGGATCTCGTCGTTGAAGGCCTTCTCGTCGCGCACCGGATCCGGCGGCGTGGGCAGCGTCGGGTTCTCGAAGCCGCGCACGACGTGGACGAGGAGGTCGACGTTGCGCATGTTCTGGAGCACGTCCGGCGAGAACGCGCCGCCGACCTTGCCAGCGCCGCCGACGTCCATGAACGTCACCTCGGCGAACGTCGTCTTCTTCGGCTTGAAGATCGACGCGAGGAAATCGACGCGCGCGTCCGGCACCTTGATGTTGCCGAAGCTGACCTTTTGATCGGCCTTACCGCCCGGGGCCAGCGCCTGAAACACAGTGGACTTCCCGGAGCCCGGATAACCGACGATGCCTGCTCGCATCGCGCCCCCTTAACACAAAAGGGCTCGAAACCCAGGCGAGAGTTCTTCCGCTACTTCTTTCGATGGGCCACGCGCGGGGCGCCGCCGTTCTCTTCCTCGTACTTGAAGAGCTCGTCTTCCAGCTTCTTCGAGTCGACCTTCCCGTACATGTTCGTGAGCTTCATCTGCTTGTCGCAGACGGGGCGCAGCACGAGGTCGTCGGTGTTGCGGTCGTGCACGAGCGTGAGCTTGCCGTCGCTGACGCTCGACAGATCGAGGTCGAACGTCTGCTTCAGGTTCATGCGCCACGTGTCGGTGTGCAAGAGGCGCGGCGGAGCGGCCGGATCCCACGCGATCAGCTTGCGGAGATCCATGCCGTCGAGGCCCTCGGGTCCCGGCGTCTCGGTGAGCGCGAGGATCGTCGGCACGATGTCGACGAGGCTGACCGGCTGCTTCACGACGGCGGGCCCCAGATTCGGCGCGCGCAGGAGCAGCGGCACCCACAAGATCTCGGGCTTCAGATCGCTGCCGTGATCGCGGTCGTGCGCGTTGCGGATGATCTCGCCGTGGTCCGACGTGACGATCGTGGCCGCGGGCCGATCGAGCTTGTCGAGGGCCTCGACGAGGCGCTCCACCTGAAGGTCGGCGAAGCGGATCTCCTGATCGTAGCCGTCGACCTCGGTCTTGCCCCAGTTGGGGAGGCCGGGGTGATTCGAATTCGGCTCGTGCGGGCCGAAGAAGTGGACCCAGAGGAAGAACGGCTTGTCCTTCGGCATGCCCTCCAGGGCCTGGATCGCCAGGTTCGCGGTGTCCTCGTCGCCCTTGGATCCGCCGAGGCCCCCGGGGTTCACCTCGGTGTAGTGATCGAAGCCCGCGGACGAGAATTCGGCCGAGAGGAACTCGGAGTAGCCGTCGTCGACGACCGCCGACGTGTACATGCCGCGCCGCTGGAGCCACCGCGCGAGGGGCATGAGCGGATCGTCGAGCGGCAGCGCGAAGCCGAGCCGGATGCGCTCGCCCGTCGGCAGATCGTGCTCCAGAGGGAAGCGGAGGAGCCTGTATTTCGAGGTCTCCACGAGCGGGCTCCACATGAGGCGCCGCGGGTAGAGGCCGCGCATCAAGGACGAGACCGCGATGCTGGTCCAGCCGCCGGAGGTGATCGCGCAGTCGAAGCGCACGGCCTTCTGCGCGATCTTCACCATGTTCGGCGTCGTGTCGCGCTGCGCGCCGTAGAGCGAGAGGCGGTCCGCGCGCACCGTGTCGAGCGTGATGAGCATGACGCTCATCGGCGACGCGGACGCGGGCACCGGGACCTTCGCCTGATCCGCGACGCGATCGACGAACTTGGCGTCGCCCATGCGGCAGTTGTCGTCGATGCCGTTGCCCGGGATCTCGGGCGCGCCGGGCGAGATGAACGGGTTGAAGGGCGCGCAGTCGCCGCCTCCGAGCATCGAGGAGTAGCCGTCGCGATCGATGTCGGTCACCTCGCGCGCCGCGCGGAACATGAGGCCCGAGACCGGCTCCTCCAGCAGATCGTGGATCGCCGCCTTGTTCTGCGCGCTGATCGTGACGAACGGGAACAGCGCGACGAGGCCGTAGATCGCGGCCGTCACGTTGCGCCTCGCGCGGAGCGGCCGCGATCCGAAGCGCGCGCCCGTCGTGAGGATGCCGAACATCCCGAGCCACAGCGCGCCGACGCGCAGCACGGTGTGCGCCGACGCGTAGGTGCCGGGGAAGTACTTGCGATCCACGTACGTCGCCGCGCCGCCGCCGCCGAGCAGCAGGAGCGCGAAGAGCGCGCGGAGCCAGATGCGCTTCGTGACGAGGAGGCCGCGCCCCTTGATCTTCTGCGGCTGCAGGAGCGCGACGAGGAGCCCCAGGAACAGGCCGCCGACGCCGCACCCGACGAGCGCCATGATCGCGAGCTTGTGATCCTTGCCGCCGAGCTTCGAGTACGCGCCGAGCTCGTTCGCGAGCCACGCGCCGAGGCCGATCGCGGCGGCGGGCCACACGAGCCACGTCGCGAACCGCGGCAATTTGCGGACGATCCCGAGCGCGGTCTGCCAGAGGAAGCCGTTCACGACGGCCATCGCGATCGCGATCCCGAAGGCCCAAATGAGCGTGATCGGCGCGGGCTTCGCGATGCCGGTGAACACGTCGGCGACGGCGGCGGGGCCGAACACGAGCGCGGACGCGACGATGTACGATCGCAGCGTGGGCTTGCCCGCGTCGCGGATCGGCGAGCGCGGCCACCGGAACCGTCGCGGCTGAAACGGCTTCTCCGCGCGCTGCGGCGCGAACCGCGGATCCGGAAACGGCAGCGGCAGCTGCTCGGGCCACGGCTGCACGAGCGGCACCGGCGCCACGAACGGAGGCGGCGGAGGCGGCGGCACGTACGGCGGCGGCGCGAACGGATCCACCGCAACGAACGGCGGTTGCTGCGCGTACGGATCGAACGGCTGCTGCTGCGGCGCGTACGGCTGCTGCGCGTACGGATCGAACGGCTGCTGCTGCGGCGCGTACGGCTGCTGCGCGTACGGATCGAACGGCTGTTGCGGCACGTACGGCTGCGGCGCGATCGGCTGCTGCTGCGGCGCGTACGGCGGCTGCGGTGGGGCGGATCGGGGCACCGGCGCGAGCGGCGGCGCTGCGCTCCACGGATCGTGCAGAGGCGGCGCGGGCGCGGCGATCGGCTGCGCAGGAAGCGTGGGGCCGGCCGGTTCATAGTCGCGCGGATCGCCCGGGGAATCCGTGCCCGGAATCCCCGGAGGACGCTGCGGTGTCGGTGGCTCGGCCATGCTCGGCGGTGACCCTGTCAAAAAAACCTCTCGTACTCAAGCTCGGCGCGGTGTTCCTCGGCGAGCCATCGCGGTAAGAGGGAGAGACGTTGCCGATCCCGACGCTCACCGACGCGGGGCGCTCAGGGGCACTACGGGTCGATGCGGCGATCCGCTGATCGCCAGCGACAGGCAGGAGCGAGCCCTTTGGCAGACGAATCCACCGAAAAGAACGCCGCGCCGCACGAGCCTACGGAGCCCGGCGAAGCGCCCTCCACCAAAGAGGGACCGCCCACCGCCGAGACCGAGGCGAAGAAGGACGCGTCGTCGGAGCCGTCCGCCCGCGCCGTCCGCATCGCGAACGGGATCATCGGCGTCGCCATCGCGCTCAACGTCTCGCAGATCTTCTTCGCCAGCGCTCGCAACCGCCCCGCGCTCCTCCAGATCCTGCCCGCGGTGTTCGCGGTGCTGCTCGCGGCGTCGTACAAGCTCCTGCGCCCCGCGCGCCGCGTGACCCTCGCGTTCACGCTGCTGCCGGCGATCCTGCTCATCTACGGCTTCGAGTGGAAGATCGCGCGGAGCCGCCCCTACGACGGGACGATGGCCGAGCGGCGCGGCGTGAAATACGACTCGCGCTCGCTGTGGGAAGCGATCCGCGACTCGCGCGCCGCGGGCAACGACGCGTATCCATCCTTCCAGCCGCGCGCGCTGATGGTGCTCAACCTGAAGGAGGGGATCGACGTCAAGAACGAGATCCAGAACCACACGCTCAGCCCGACGTGGGGCGTGGAGGTCGACGGAGAGCGCGTGCTGCCGCTCGGCGGCATCGCGAACAAGCACATCGTCTACTGCAACGAGGGCGGCAAATACGCCGAGTACGAGGCCGACGAGCACGGCTTCAACAACCCGAAGGGCATCTGGGCGAAGGACACGCTCGACGTCGCGATGATCGGCGACTCGTTCACGCAGGCCGCGTGCGTCGGTCAGGAAGAGAACACCGCGCACTGGATCCGCGAGAAATACCCCGCGACGCTCAACCTCGGCATGGCCGGCAACGGTCCGCTGATCGAGCTCGCGACGCTCGAAGAGTACGTCGCGCCCCGCAAGCCGAAGATCGTCCTCTGGACCTACTACAACAACGACATGGGCGATCTCGACTTCGAGAAGAACGTGCCGCTCCTCAAGCGGTACCTCGAAGAGGACGGGTTTTCGCAGAAGCTGGAGGGTCGTCAGGCGAAGATCGACGCGGCGTTCGTGGACCTCGCGGGCCAGATCGACAAGCTCGCGCCGCGGTGGCCGGGCGGCCTCGGGTCGATGGGCCTCACGCGTCAGTCGGCGCCGATGTGGCTCGGCGATCTGGTGATGAACGAATCGCACTCCGCCACGACCGCGGTGCTGCGCCTCGACCGGCTCACGTGGGCGCTCACGTCGCTCGCGGTGGTGGACGTGTTCAACCTCCCGCCGGATTTCCCGCTGTTCAAGCGCGTCCTCGACCGCGCGAAGAAGCGGGCCGAGAGCTGGGGCGGCAAGCTCTATTTCGTCTACATGGCCGACATGTTTTACCTGCAATACAAGGGCAAGCGCGATCACGGCAACCGCGCGGGCGTCCTCTCCGCGGTGAAGGAGCTCGGCATCCCGCTCATCGACGCACACCCCCGATTCCTCTCGGTGGAGGACCCGATGTCGATCCGCTTCCACCCGGAGTCGCACTGCAACCCCGCCGGCTACAAGCTCCTGTCCGAGATCGTGCTGAAAGGCCTGGAAACCGAGGGGAAGTGACGCTGCCCACCCCCGGTCGCGCTGCGCGCGCCCGCCCCTCAGGCCGCCACTGGGAGGACGGAGTCGCTCCATAGCGGATTTGATTCGCGCCCAGCCCACCCGAGCGGGGGAGTGATACGAGGGGGCGGAGCCCCCTTGTAAAATCACAGAAATCTGCCTGTCCGCCTGTGTTCGTCGCGACGTGAACCAGAGCCAAGACGCTGAACGATGGAAAAAGAAAGCCCCCTTCCACGGGGAAGAGGGCTCTCTCGACTGGCAGTCTGGACTGGGTCTCAGACGTGCGCGGCTTCGGCCTCGAAGCGCGTCATGCGGGCCTGGAACTCGATGCCGACGTTCGCTTCGACGATGCCGAGGCCGAGGACGTTCATGTTCCCCTCGATCTCGAACTTGCGCCACTCCTCGGTGTCCTGAATGAGCGCGAGGTTCGCCTTCTCACCGCGGACGAACACGAAGCCGCCGAGGTCGCCGCCGTGCGGGTGCAGGATCGCAGGCTCGAAGCTGTCGATCTTGCCGGCCTCCTGCTGCTTCGTCATGTAGCTGAAGAACTCCTTGAAGATGTGGAAGCACACGGTCTCCCGGCCCGGGATGGGACGGTGCCAGCCAATGAAAATCGCGCTCTTCGCCATGGTCCGCTCCTGTGAATCGCTCGCTTTGAACGGTCGATCGACGGCGAAGTAAGCAACAAGGCACGGCGCGCGTCAACGAGCAGTTTCGGCCCTCGGATCAGGCCCGGAACGGCCCTTCTCCTCGCGGACCCGGCGCCAAGGGAAATCGTCCGCGGCGCGGACATTTCGAGGCTCCGGCGACATCGCGGTGAATCCG
Organism: Polyangiaceae bacterium; assembly: GCA_046351455.1. Lineage (GTDB taxonomy): Bacteria > Myxococcota_A > Polyangia > Polyangiales > Polyangiaceae > JADJRH01. Next base: position 143,772 of record JAXLYM010000018.1, on the reverse strand, counting down.
CCGGGGCGACACGGGTCTCCTCGCTCTCGGTGCTCTAAGCTCCGCCGCATGCGAGCCATCGTGATTCGTGAAGCGGGCGGGCCGGAGGTGCTCACCCTCACCGAGCTGCCCGACCTCGTCCCGCCGTTCGGACACGTGCGCGTGGCGGTGCGCTACGTGGGCGTGAACCGCGCCGATCTGCTGCAGCGCATGGGCGTGTACCCGGCGCCCCCCGGCGTGCCGCCGAACATCCCCGGCCTCGAATACTCGGGCGTCGTCGATGCGGTCGGCGACGGGGTCACGCGCTTTCGCGTGGGCGATCGCGTGCTCGGGCTCGTGGGCGGCGGCGCCTACGCCGAGCAGATCGTCGCGCACGAAGGCGAGGTCGCGCGGCTGCCGGACGCGATCGACGATCGCACGGCCGCGGGCGTCCCGGAGGCGTTCGTCACCGCGTACGACGCGATCGTGACGCGCGGGCGGCTCGCCCCGGGGGAGTCGGTGCTCATCCACGCGGCCGGCAGCGGCGTCGGCACCGCTGCGATCCAGATCGCGAAGAGCCTCGGATGCAAGGTGATCGCGACGTCGCGGACCGCGGACAAGCTCGCGCGGTGCAAGGAGCTCGGCGCGGACGTGACGCTCGTCGTCGAGAAGGCCACGTTCGCGGACGCCGTGCGCGACGCGACGAACGGCCGCGGCGCCGACGTGATCCTGGAGCTCGCGGGCGGCGCGTACGTGGGCGAGGACGTGCACGCGGCGGCGGTGCTCGGGCGCATCCTCGTGGTCGGTCTCACGGCCGGGGCGCGGTCGGAGATCCCGCTCGGCGCGCTGCTCGCGAGGCGCGCGACGATCACCGGCACCGTGCTGCGATCGCGGCCGCTCGCGGAGAAGATCGCGGCCGCCGAGATGCTGGAGCGCAACGTGGTGCCGCTCGTCGCCGCGGGGCGGATGGCGCCGGTGATCGATCGCGAGTGGCCGCTCGATCGAGCGGGCGAGGCGCACGCCTACGTGGCGTCGAACGCCTCGTTCGGAAAGGTGCTGCTCGCGGTGGCGCCGGCGACGTAACCTGCGGCGCGGCGCCCCGCGCCTCCGCGGATCCATGGACTCCACCATCTCGCGCATCCTCCTCGTCCGGCACGCGCGCTCGATCGCGAACGTGGATCCGTCGGTGTACCTGCACATGCCGGATCACATGATCCCGCTCGCGGATCCGCACGAGGACGAGGACGCCCGCGCCGCCGGCGCCGCGATCGCGGAGCTCGGGATCGATCCGTCGAGCGTGTGCTCGTGGTCGTCGAGCTTCCTCCGGTGCCGGCAGACGGAGCGCCTCGTGCTGTCGCGCGCGTTCGGCGCGCCGGGCGAGATGCTGAGCCGCCGCGAGTCGTTCCTGCTGCGCGAGCAGGACTTCGGGGACTGGGACGGCCTCACCGACGAGGAGATCCAGGCGCGCGATCCGTGGCGGTGGGAGAAGCGCCGCCGCGCCGCCGACACGCTCGGCATCTTCTATTTCCGTTACCCCAACGGCGAGAGCCGCGCGGACGTCGTCGAGCGCATGAGCATCTTCATCGGCAAGATCCACCGATCGCGCTACCGCACGCACCTCATCTTCCTGCACGGCGTCACGCAGCGCGCGTTCCGGATGGCGTGGATGAACCGCTCCGTCGAGTGGTTCGAGGCCGAGGCGAACCCGCGCAACGCGAGCGTGCTGCTCGTCGAGCGCGACGCCGAGACCGCGCGCTGGACCGATCGCTATCTGTGGCCGAGCTGCGAAGCCCCCCCGAAATAAGGCGCCTCAGCCCTGCGGGAGGTTCGGCACCTTCGACCGCAGCCACACGAGCAGCTCGTGCGTGACCTCGCCGCGGTTCGTCTCGTTGAAGATCTCGTGGCGCGCGCCGGGGTAGAAGTGGTGCGTCACGTCCGTGAGGCCGGCCTTTCCGTACGCGCGGAGCAGCTGATAGAGCCCCTTCGTCTTCTCGCTGACGGGATCCTCCGAGCCGGCGATCACGTAGACCGGCAGGTCCTTGCGGATCTTCGCCTGGTTCTTCGGGTCGCCGATCTCGGCGAGCGCGTCGAGCATCTCGATCCACGTGGTCGTCGAGCAGTCGAAGCCGCAGAGCGGATCCGCCACGTATTTGTCGACCTCCGCCTCGTCGCGCGAGAGCCAGTCGCACGCGGTGCGGTTCGGCTTGAAGGCCTTGTTGAACGCCTCGAAGCCGAGGGATTTGAGCACGGGGCTCCCGGCGCGCGCGCCGAGGCGCTTCCGCTCCGCCCGCGCGACCAGGCGACCAGCGGACGCGAGCAGCGAGGGCTTGCCGTTCGACGCGGAGAGCACCACCGCGCTCAGCCACTCGGGCACCTCGTACATGATCTGCTGCACCATGAACGAGCCCATGCTGTGGCCGATCAGGATGAGGGGCTTGCCGGGGTTCTCGTCGAGCTCCCGGCGCAGGAGGCGGCGCACGTCGCCGATGACGCGGGCCCAGCCGTTCTCGTCGCCGAAATGGCCGAGGTCCTCTTGCTTCGCGGTGCGTCCGTGGCCGCGGTGATCATGGGCGTACACGCGGACGCCGTTCGCCGTGAGCGACTCCGCGAGGCGCGCGTACCGGGCGCTGTGCTCCGCCATGCCGTGGACGATGTGCGCGATCGCGACGACCTTCGCCGGATCGTCGGGCTCCCAGCGGTGAACGAAGAGGGCGGTGCCGTCGTCGGCCGTGTGCGTGTACGTCTCGGATCGCATCGCGGAACCTCATACAACAGCCTCGCGGCGGCGTCGCGGGCGCGATCTGGTATAGGCGAGGGGCATGCGCGCGCTCCTGTTGCTCCCGTTCGTCGCGCTCGCCGCGTGCGAGCCGCTCGCGGATCCGTCCGTGCCTTCGTCGGACGGCAAACCCTGTCAGAGCGACGCGGACTGCGACGTCCCGCGCGAGAGCCGCAGCGTCCGGCAAGAGATGTGCGGCAACCGGATGGTGTCGCCGACCTCGAAGACGCACGAGGTGGACGACGCGGCGTGCGGCCCGATGGGCGGGATGTCGCCTTCCTCTCCGGAGCCGCAGGTGCTGTGTTTCAAGGGGACGTGCGTGGCCGTCGGGACGAAGCGCTGACGCCTACCGTTGCGAGCGGGGGCCTTCGAGGAACGTGCGGAGGCGGGCGCGCTCTTCGCTCGTGAGGACCTCGTCGAGCCACGTCATCGCCTCGGGGAGGGCGCGGAACGCCTTGCGCTCGAAGCCGCGCTTGAGGTGCGGATCCGTCGTCGGGCGCTTGCCGAGCGTGGGGTCCGTCGCGGGGCGCTTCGGCTGCGGGAGCTCTCCGGACGTGCGGGTGATCTGGCGCGACGGATCTCGCGGCGCGCCTGGCTCCGTGCGCGACGGGGCCGGCTGCGGGACGCCGTTGCCTTCCCGCAGGAGACGCTCGATCTGCAGGTACAGCGTCGCCGCGCCGCACACGACGATCGCCGTGCGCTCCAGCTTCGAGCTGCCGCGGAAGAATTTGGCCATCCGCTCGGCGTTCTCGTCGGAGAAGAGCTGCGCGCCGGACAGATCGGCGCACACGACGAGGCGACCCTGCGCGCGGTTGAGCAGCGCCGTCATGTCGCGCTGGAGGACGGTGAGATCGTCGACGTTGATCGGCGCCACCATCCGGATCTCCGTCAACCGTCCTACGTTCTGGGTGACCGTGATCATCGAAACCGAACCTCGTGCTCGCGACCGACTCGCTCCGTCTTTCGTGCCGGGTCGCGGTGGGGGACTCGTGGGATTCCGCCTCCGGTGACTACGTCGAATAACACAGCTTCCGAGGCGCACGCCAATGTCTTGCGACTGCCTCTTTCGGGCCGAGGTCGGGAGCGCTCCTACCTTTGGAACCTCTCGGAACGAAAGGCGAACCCCGGCCACCCATCGAGTCGAGCGGCTTTGATCGAATTACAGCCATGACAAGCCATATTCGATGATGTCGGACCCCCCGAGACTGGCTCGATCCACTCCGCAGCTGAGCGACCGCGTCGAATCTCGACAGGCACCGACCGAGGCCCGACCCCCCAGGGACGAAACGCGGCGTGCCTCCGAGGTGCCAGCGCACACGCGCGGCGGTTCACCAAATCTGCCCGGTGGAGAGAACGACCCCAGATCTCTCTTGCGCAGCGGAAACCGCTTGGGTAGTCTGCGCGCCAACAACTAGGCGGATCCGCGGAGCCGGGTTCCCAGTTAGGGAATCGGCTCTTTTTTTTTCGATCCGACCGCCCTGTGGGTCCGCCTGGTCGTGGGGCCGGCCCGTGCGTACGGGCTCGCCCGGCGTCCGGATCCACTCCATGCAATCGAACTCCACCGACAAGAGCGTGATCGTGAAAGGCGGCGTTGACCTCGCGAAGGTCCGCGACGCGATCGCGCCTGTCCTCGTCGCGCACGGCGTGGATCTCGTGGAGCTGACGTGGGCCACGGATCAAGGCGGCTGGACGCTACGGCTCACGATCGAGCGCGTGCCGCCCCCCGGCACGGAGGCCGCGCCGACCGCGGAGACGAACTTCGGCGTCACGCTGGAGGACTGCGTCGACGTGTCGCGCGACGTGAGCCAGCTGCTCGACGTCGAGGACCTGATCGCGCAGCACTACAACCTGGAGGTCAGCTCGCCGGGCCTCGATCGTAAGCTGCGCGGCCCCGCCGACTACGTCCGGTTCCGCGGCCAGCTCGCGAAGGTGAAGCTCTCGAAGCCCGCGGCCGACGGGCAGCGCGTCCTCCGCGGCACGCTCGAAGAGGCAGAGGACGGTCACATCGGGGTGCGGGTCGACGGCAAATTGCTCCGCGCGCCGTTCGAGGACATCGAAGATGCGCGCCTCGTCTTCGAGCTCCAGACGGGCGAGAAGAAGGGCCAATCGAAGGGCGGGAAGAAGGGGAAATCCCCTGCCGAGAAGACAGCGGCCACCAAGGCCGGGGGCGACGCCGCTCGGGGGGCGGCCGCCGGAAACCAGGATCGTCGCGGGCCGAACAAATAGGCCACGCAGAGAAGAGAAGGAGATTCGCGCGTCATGGCAGCGTCACAGGCACAGGGGACCGAGAACAACCTCGGCGCCATCCTCGAACAGGTCGCCAAGGAGAAGGGGATCGAGCGCAAGGTCCTCGTGGAGACCATCGAGGCTGCCATCTTGAAGGCGGCCCAGAGCGTGTTCGGCCCGACCCGTGAGCTCGAGGCGCGCTTCAACGAGGACGTCGGCCACGTCGACCTGTTCCAGTACATGACGGTCGTCGAGGCGGTGACGCAGCCCGAGCGCGAGATCTCGCTCGACGACGTGGCGAAGTATCGGCTCGACGCGACGCTGGGCGAGGAGCTCGGCTTCCAGGTCTTCTGGCGCCCCGAGGACGCGGAGAAGGCGCGCGATCAGGACAAAGAGTACGGCGACATCCTCAAGCTGAAGCAGGGGCGCACGACGTTCGGCCGCATCGCGGCGCAGACGGCGAAGCAGGTGCTCCTCCAGCGCGTGCGCGACGCCGAGCGCGACATCATCTACAACGAGTACAAGGATCGCAAAGGCGAGCTCATCCGCGGCATCGTCCGCAGGTTCGAGAAGGGCAACAACATCATCGTCGACATCGGCAAGACCGAGGGCGTGCTTCCCTTCCGCGAGCAGACCCCACGCGAGACGTATCGGCCCGGCGACCGCATCGTCGCGTACGTGAAGGACATCGATCGCGAGGCGCGCGGCCCGCAGGTGATCCTGTCGCGCTCGGATCCCCGCCTCGTGGAGAAGCTTTTCGAGGCCGAGGTGCCCGAGATCTACGAGGGCATCGTGCGCATCGTGAGCGTCGCTCGCGAGCCCGGCGCCCGCTCGAAGATCGCGGTCACGAGCCGCGACGCGGACGTGGATCCGGTCGGCGCGTGCGTCGGCATGAAGGGGTCGCGCGTGCAGGCCGTGGTGCAGGAGCTCCGCGGCGAGAAGATCGACATCGTCCCGTACGATCGCGATCCGGCGCGCTACGTCATCGCCGCGATCCAGCCGGCCGAGGTGCACAAGGTCATCGTCGACGAGGCCGACGGGCGCATGGAGCTCGTGGTGCCGGACGAGAAGCTGTCGCTCGCGATCGGCCGCAAGGGTCAGAACGTGCGCCTCGCCGCGCAGCTCACGAACTGGAAGCTCGACATCATCAGCGAGTCGAAGTTCAAGCAGATGGAGGAGGAGGCGATCCTCGCGCTGCAGCAGATCGACGGCGTGAGCGAGACGGTCGCGAAGAGCATGTACCGCCTCGGCTTCCGCGCGCTCGAAGAGGTGACGGAGGCCACGACGGAGGAGCTCGCGGCGATCCCGGGCCTCGGCGGCGCGGACACGGCGGAGCGCATCAAGGCGCAGGCCGAGACGACGATGGAGCGGCTGCGCCAAGAGCGCATCAAGGCCGCCGCCACGCGGACGGAGCCGCTCACCGAGCGCGAGCGCCTGATGTTCATCCGCGGCATCGGCGATCGCACGGTCGGTCTGCTCGAAGAGGCCGGCTACAAGACGGTCGAGGACGTGCTGCGGGAGGACGAGGATCGCCTCGCGATCCGCACCGGCCTCGGCATCAAGAAGGCGCGCATGATCAAGCAGGGCGCGAAGACCTTCGTGGACACCGAGCAGAAGGTGCTCGAGCAAGCGCGCGCGGAGGTCAAAAAGGCCGCCGAGGCGAAGCACGCGTGACGGCAGAGGAGCGCAGAGGTTGATCGAGGCGAAAGAAACGAAGGCCGCTCCCGGCTCTCCCGAGGACGGAGAAGGCGGCGCTCACCACAGCGCGCACGAGCGAACGTGCGTCGGCTGCGGGGAGCGGTGCGCCCCGGAGGAGCTGGTCCGCCTCGTGATCGCGCCGTCCGGTGAGATCGCGGTCGACGCCGCAGGAGGCGGCTTCGGCCGCGGCGCGCACGTGCACGCCCGCGGATCGTGCCTGGAGCAGGCGGCGGTGCGCGGCCTCCTCCGAGCGACGAAGGGCAAGGCGAACAGCGTGAGCGTCGCTGTCAAGGACGGCGGCGACGTCAAGACGACGGAGCCGCAGCCGATCGACGCGCGGGCGCTCGGTCAAGCGATCGAGGCCGCGATGGGACGGCGGATCGCGGGGCTGCTCGCGACGAGCGTGCGGACGCGCAAGGCCCGCATCGGGGCCGACGCTGCGACCGCGGCGTGGCGCTCCGGAGAGGCGGCGCTGCTCGTGGTGGCGACCGACGCGGCGGCCGCGGCCGATCTCGCGGCGGTGCGGGACGCGGTGGCGGCGGGCGGAGCGGTCTCGTGGGGAACGAAAATGTCCCTGGCGGCGGCGCTCCATCGCCCCGCCAAGGCCGAGGGGGTAGGGGTGGTGGCGATCACGGATACTCGGATCGCCGACGCGGTGCGCGACGCCGTGGAAAAAGCGATGGGCGCCCTCCGCCAAGAGGGCAGTCGAAGGCTCGCGAAAGGGACCCGAAAGGACGCCGCCACGCCGGCAGACTTCCGGGGTAAAGTGGGCGCCGATCGAGCGGGACAGTTCGGGCGGCAGAGGCGGCGCGCGGCGTCGGGTACTACCGGCGCGCAGGGAAAGCAGGCAGTGGAGCGGAGCGAATGAGCAAAGTTCGGGTGTATGAAGTCGCCAAACAGCTCAACATGGATCAGAAGACGCTGGTCGCGCTCTTCCAATCCATGGGGATCGGCGACGTCCGCAACCACATGAGCGCCGTGGAGCCGGACGCGGTCGAGCGCGTCAAGCGGCATTTGGAGCGGAACAAGGCCACCGAGGTTGTCGAGGAGCGCATCCGACCGACCGTCGTGAAGCGCCGCGCCCGCGTGGGCGAAGGTGTCCCCGAGCCGCGTCCGTCCGAGCCGGGCCACGCGGCCCATTCGATCCCGCAGCCTGCGCCGAGCTCGTCGGGGTTCAGCGCGCCGTCGCACGTGGTGCGCCCGCCCGCGCCCTCGCAGACGGGCTTCCGCGCGCCTCCGCCGCCGCCGTCGCGTCCGGAAGCGCCCGCGATCGCGAAGCGGGAGGTGCCGCCGCCGCCGCCGTCGCGGCCGGAGGCGCCGCAGCACCTGGTGCCGCCGGCGCGCAAGTCCGTCCCGCGCGCCGCAGCGGAGGCCGCGCCTGTCAAGCACGAGCCGGTCGAGATCATCGCGCCGCCTGCGAAGGTGGAGGAGCCCGCCCCGAAGGCGGAGCCCGCGAAGGTCGAAGCGCCGAAGGTCGAGGCCCCGAAGGCGGAGTCGGTGATCGAAGCCGCGCCTGCGAAGGTCGAAGCCCCGAAGGCGGAGCCTGCGAAGGTCGAAGCCCCGAAGGCCGAGGCCGCGAAGGCGGAGCCCGCGATCGAAGCCGCGCCCGCGAAGGTCGAGGCCGCGAAGGCGGAGCCCGCGAAGGTCGAAGCGCCGAAGGCCGAGGCTCCGAAGACGGAGCCCGCGAAGGTCGAAGCGCCGAAGGCCGAGGCTCCGAAAACGGAGCCCGCGAAGGTCGAAGCCCCGAAGGCCGAAGCCGCGAAGGCGGAGCCCGCGAAGGTCGAAGCCCCGAAGGTCGAGGCCTCGAAGCCGGAGCCCACGAAAGAGCCACCGGCGAAGGAACCCGCAGTGCTCACGCTGAACAAGAACGAACCTGCGGCACCACCGGCGAGCACGTCGGCGCCCGCTGCAAGCGCGCGGCCTCGTCAGGTCGAAGCGCCGGTGCGTCGCCCTGCGGCGCCGCCTCCGCCTGCGCGCCCCGCGCCCGTGGAGGAGCCGCCGGCTGCTCCGAAGCGTCCTTCTTCTCCGCCGAAGACGGGCATCGACGTGTGGCAAGGCCGCCCCGGCGTGCCGATGCCCGCGCCGCCTCGCACGGGTGGTGCGCCGCCCGCGCGCCGCACGACGTACGATCCGCGCGCGCAGTCGACGCAGGCTCGTCCGGCGACGACGTTCGGTCCGCAGAGCCGTGGCCCCATGGGGCAGCGCGGTCGTCCCGGCGGTCCGGGCGGCCCGATGCGTCCCGGTCAGGGTCGCGGCGGTCCGCAGTTCCAACGGTCCAAGGGCCCGGTGACGACGCAGGAGATGTCGTCGCACAAGAAGGTCGTGAAGATCGAGGAGCAGGTCACGCTCCAGCAGCTCGCCGCCAAGATGAGCGTCAAGGCGGTCGATCTGCTGATGAAGCTGCTCCAGATGGGCATGAGCGGCGTGCACATCAACTCGACGCTCGACACCGACACCGCGAAGATCATCGCGGGCGAATTCGGGTGGGCCGTCGAGGACGTCGCGGTGAGCGAGGCCGACACGCTCGCGACCGCCACCAGCACCGAGAGCGCCGGCGACGAGGGGCTCCAGCTCCGCCCGCCGATCGTCACGGTGATGGGCCACGTCGATCACGGCAAGACGAGCCTCCTCGATCGCATCCGCAAGGCGAGCGTCGCGGACGGCGAGGCCGGCGGCATCACGCAGCACATCGGCGCCTACCGCGTCGAGACCGCGCGCGGGACGATCGCCTTCCTCGACACGCCCGGTCACGAGGCGTTCACGGCGATGCGCGCGCGCGGCGCCTCCGTCACCGACGCGGTCATCCTCGTCGTCGCGGCGGACGACGGCGTGATGCCGCAGACCCGCGAGGCCATCAACCACGCGCAGGCGGCGAAGGTCCCGATCATCGTCGCCATCAACAAGATCGACAAGCCCGGCGCCGAGCCGGACAAGATCAAGCGCGACCTCGCGAACCTCGGCCTCCAGCCCGAGGAGTGGGGCGGCGACACGATGTTCGCGCACGTCTCCGCGAAGACGGGCGAGGGCATCGATCAGCTCCTCGAGAGCGTGCTGCTCCAGAGCGAGGTGCTCGAGCTCAAGGCGAGCCCGAAGCGTCGCGCGAGCGGCACCGTGATCGAGGCGCTCCTCGATCGTGGTCGCGGCCCCGTGGCGCGCGTCATGGTGCAGGACGGCACGCTCCACGTGGGCGACATCCTCCTGGCCGGCGCCGCGTGGGGCAAGGTCCGCGCGATGACGGACGAGCTCGGTCGCGCCGTCGGCGAGGCCGGTCCGTCCACGCCGGTCGAAGTGCTCGGCCTCAACGAGGTGCCGAGCGCGGGCGATCCCGTGCACTCCGTGAAGGACGCGCGCACCGCCGAGGAGATCGCGGAGGGCCGTCGCAAGAAGGCCTCCAAGACGCTCATCCCGCAGGACTCGCGCGTCTCGCTGGAGACGCTCACGAAGAGCCTGGCGGAGAGCGAGCAGCTCGAGCTGAAGCTCATCATCAAGGGCGACGTGCAGGGCTCGGTCGAGGCCGTCGTGCACGCGCTCAACAAGCTGTCGACCGCCAAGGTGAAGGTGACGATCGTCCACGCGGCGGTCGGCGGCATCACCGAGGGCGACGTGAACCTCGCGGTCGCGTCGAAGGCGATCATCGTCGGCTTCAACGTGCGCCCGGCCGGCAAGGCCGCGTCGCACGCGGAGAGCGAAGGCGTCGAGATCCGCCTCTACAACATCATCTACAACGCGGTGGACGACATCCGCTCCGCGATGGAAGGCCTGCTCCCCGCGACGAAGGTGGAGAAGGTGCTCGGCCGCGCGGAGGTCCGACAGATCTTCCGCATCGTGAAGATCGGCAACGTCTGCGGCTGCATGGTGCTGAACGGCCTCGTGAAGCGCACGGCGGACGCGCGCATCATCCGCGACAACGTCGTCGTGTGGACCGGCAAGCTCTCCGCGCTGCGCCGCTTCAAGGACGACGCGAAGGAGGTGGCCGAGGGCTTCGAGTGCGGTATCTCGCTCGACGGCTACCAGGACGTGAAGGAGAAGGACATCATCGAGTCCTTCGAGATCGAAGAGGTCAAGACCAAGCTGTCTTGATCGCTCTCCTCGAAACGGTCACTTGATCCTCGCGGCCCGGCGCTCGTCGGGCCGCCCCCTCCCAGCCCAACCAGCCATCATGTTCGTCGGAGTGATGCGCCTCGGGATCATGATCCCGGGCGCGCGCAGCCTCAAAGACAAGCGTCGCGTCGTGCTCTCGTTCAAGGAGCGCGTGCAGGGGCGTCTCCGCGTCTCGATCGCGGAGGTGGGGGCGCTCGATCATCCGCGGCACGCGACGCTCGGGATCGCGGTGGTGTCGAACGACGCCGCGGTGTGCGACAGCGTGCTCGCGGACGTCGGGGCGATGGCCGGTAACCTGCCGGACGCGGTGCTCGCCGACCGCGCGACGGAGATCATCCCCTTCGGCGAAGGCGGCACGGGCGTGCGCGGCGGCATCGAGGCCGTGCTCGATCTCGGCCCGCCGAGCGGCGCGCATCACGAAGAAGACGACGAGGAGCACTGACGATGGAGGCGTACAAACGGAGCCAGCGGGTCGCGTCGCGCATGCGCGAGGAGCTGACCTTGCTTCTTCGGGACATGAACGATCCGAGGCTCGTGGCCCCGGTGATCACGCGCGTGGACCTGACGGACGATCTCTCGTTCGCGCGCGTCTACGTGCGGCAGGAGCTGCTCGTCCCGGACGAGGCTGCGAGGAAGCGCTTGCTGCGCGGCTTCGAGGCCGCGTCGGGCCGCCTCCGCCAGCAGGTGGGCCGCGCGCTCGGCCTCCGTCACGCCCCGGAGCTGCGGTTCCAGTACGACGACGGCCAGGACGCCGCGACGCGCGTCGAAGAGATCCTGCGAGAGATCGCCGACGACAAGAAATGAACGCGACGTGATCCGGGGTTGCCCCGGCCGCGACTGGGAGGACGGAGTTCGTTTCGCGGAGGCGTAGCTCCGTTGCGGAGCGGATTCCGTAGCGGAACGGCCGCAGTCCTCGACGTTGCCCCCCACGCGTCGCGCTGCGCGCGCCGCGGCTCCCCCCAAGCCCGTGCTCGCCGCGCTTCGCGCGTCTGCGCGCGGTCGGGGGGAGCTACCTCTTGGTGAGCTGATCGAGCGCCTTGCACGCGGCGCGGTTGCCGGCGTCGCACGCTCTCTTGAAGGCGGCGGACGCGCGATCCGTGTCGGCCGAGACGCCGTGTCCGCCGCGGAGGATCACGCCGAGGCCGAAGCAGCCCGCGATCGAGGACGTGTCGCACGCGCGCGTGAAGCTCGCGAGGGCCGCCTCCGTGTTCTTCGCCGTGCCCTCGCCGTTCAGCTCCAGCCAGCCGCGCCCGACGCACCCCCACAGCTCGTCGCCTTTGCAGGCCCGGTCGTAGAAGCCGTACGCGCGGGCCGGATCCTTCGTCGCGCCGTCGGTGCCTCCGCGCGCCATGTCGCCGCTCGCCGCGCACGACACCGCGGCGCCGGCCTCGCACGAGGCGACGCACGCCTCGAACGACGTGCACGCGGGCGGCCTCGTGAACGTGGCGCTCGCGCTCGGCGCATCCGAGGACGCGGTCGCAGCAGGGGCCGCGCTCGCAGCGGCAGCGTTGATCGCGGCGGTCGCGGACGCGCTCGCGGAGGCCGTCGCGGGCGCGCTCGTGTCCGCGGACGCTGCGGTAGTTGATGCGCTCGCGGCGCCGTCCACGCCGATACGCTCGCGGATCCCGGGCAAGACGATGAGCGCCGCGAGCGCGCTGACCGCGCTGATCAGCACGCCCGAGAGCGCGAGCCAATCCCCCCTCGACCACTTCTGTTCGCTCACGCCGCGCGGTGTACAGCGTCACGGCGCCCACGAAAAGAAGGGAAGTGCGCGAGCTCGGGGGCCCCTCCCTTCGATCGCGGGAGCGAGCGAATTGGGAGGGGCGGGCGGCGCGGAGGCGCGAAGCGCCGAGCACCGACCGGGGGTGGGCAGCGAAGGGGAGAGCGCCTCGTGATCGTCGCGCGATCGGCGGGCTAGAGGTGCTTTCCGTCGTGGTGCGTGACCGGGAGGGACGCGAGGTCCACGTCGTCGAGGCAGCGGGCGTTCACGGCGTACATCATCGTGCCGTCGGGGGCCGCGCCGTAGCTGTACGAACGGACGCCGCACGTCGCGCAGAACGGGTGGTGCAGGTGCTTCTTCGCGAACTGGTAGTCGGTCACCGCGCCCTCCCCGGACAGCAGCTTGAACTGCGCGGCCGGGATGAACGCGAGGAGCCAGCCGCTCTTCGAGCAGATGGAGCAGTTGCAGTCCATCAGCTTTTCGAGGGCCAGCTGCGCCTCGTAGCGCACCTTGCCGCAGTGACAGCCGCCCGCGTACGTCTTCGTCTCGGTCTTCGTTTCGCTCATGGTGGGCGCATGGTGCCTCGCGAGGCGCGGGCGGTATTGTAAAAAGGCGACACGTCATGGGCGCCGTCAGTCAGCTCGGGATCCTCCACGCGCGGGGCGCGGGCCGCTCGTTTTCGCTCGCGAGGATCGCGCCGTCTCCGGATCTCGCGCCGTGGATCGAGCGGCACTGGATCGTGCGCTGGGATCTCGAAGGGCGCGCGCCGTACCCGCAGGAGACGCTGCCTCATCCGTGCGTGAACCTCGTCGTCGAGCGCGGTCGATCCGGCGTGTTCGGCGTGGGCACGCGCAAGTTCGAGGTGCTCCTTCTGGGCCGCGGCCAGGTGATCGGCGCCAAGTTCAAGCCGGGCGCGTTCCAGCCGTTTTTCCGGCGATCCGTGTCCGAGCTGACCGATCGCGTGCGCTCGATCGACGAGGTGTTCGGGGGTGGAGGCGGCGCGCTGGAGGAGGCGGTGCTCGAAGACGAGGACGACGCGCGACAGGTGGCCGTCGTCGAGGCGTTCCTGCGACCGCACATCCCCGCGCCCGACGAAGGGATGAACGTGGTGCTGCGCGTGGTCGAGATCGCGCTCGGCGATCGCGAGATCACGACGGTCGATCAGCTCACCGCGCGCGCGGGCTTCTCGGAGCGGGCGTTGCAGCGACTGTTTCGCAAGTACGTGGGCGTGTCGCCGAAGTGGGTGATCCAGCGGTTCCGATTGCACGAGGCGGTGGCTCGCGCGGAGGAGGGCGTGATGGTCGACTGGGCGAGCCTCGCGCACGAGCTCGGGTACTTCGATCAGTCGCACTTCATCCACGATTTCAAGGCGCAGGTGGGCTGCTCGCCCGCGGAGCACGCGGCTCGTTGCGAGGAGACGCGCGCGACGCCCCGCGGCTCGGCGTAGGCGATCCGGAGGCTCCGGAGGGGGCGCTCAGAAGATCCACACCGGGCGCTTCTTCGGCGCGACGAGCGGCGCCGCCTTCTCGCGGGCGACCAGTTTGTGGCTCGGATCCAGCACCGTTCCGATCACCGGCTCCGCGAGCGTCACCTTCGCGCTCGCGATCTCGGATTGCGGCGCGAGGCCGAAATCGATCTTCGCCGTCGTCTTCGTCGTCGCGCCGTCGACCTCCACCTCGACGACGCACGGGTACACCTTACCGGACGCGTTCTCCTGCGTGACGGTGACGGTCACCTCGCTGCCCGCCTGCGACGTCGCGATCTTCATCGTCGGCCACTCGGGCGCGCCGGCGCCGAAGACCCACGCGTCGTAGTACGGCTTCAGATCCTTGCCGGACGCGGTCTCCATCGCGGCGCGGAGATCGTCGACGCTGCGCGCGCCCGGCTCCTTCAGGAACGACTGGATGCCCGCGAGCACCTTGTCGCGGCCGATCAGCGCCTCGAGCTGCACGTAGAGCACCATCGGGCCGGGGCCGTAGACGTCGCCGTAGAACGTGTTCACCGCGGGCGGCGGATCGTCGGTCGGCCGCGGGTAATGCAGCGACTGCAGCGAGACGCCGTCCCAGTACGCGAGCGACGCGGCGGACGTCTGCGCGTCGATGTGCTCGTCCTCGAACACGTACGGGAGGTACTCGGCCGTCGCCTCTTTCCACACGAAATCGAGCCCCGTCGCGATCGTGGATCGGTCGCCCGCCCACTGGTGCGTGGTCTCGTGCATGGTGACGTGCTGCGCGCTGTTCGCGTAGTCGGTGACCAGCTTGTCGAGGTCCTCCAGCAGCACGATGTTCGCCGGGTGCTCGAAGCCGAGCCACGCCGTGGGCGCGCCCGCGAAGCGCAGCTCGTCGCCGTACGGGAAGGGCCCGAGCAGGTTCGTGATCCAGCCGAAGAATTCGCTCATCTTCGCGGGGTCGAGGGAGCTCGCGAGGCTGCCGCCGGGGACCTCGTAGAACGTCCAGTCGACGCCGTTCGCCGTCATGAACGGCTTCTTCTTCCACATCGCGTCGGAGGCGAAGGCGACCGCGCTGTACGTGGGCGCGAGCGCTCCGTCGATGTCGCAGTGCGTGCTCGTGTCGCCGGGCGTGAGCTTCCCCGGGCACAGGACCGTGGTCCCGGCCGCGTGCTTCACGTCGATGTGGAACTCGCTCAGCGTGCCCGGATCGCTGTCGCACGGGCCGAAATTGGCGCATCCGCCGACCCAGCTCAGCAGGTAGAAGAAGTCGCCGCCCGCGAGGTTCGTCTTGCGCGAGAACCCGACGTCGAGGCCGAAGTACTTCTTCTTCGGGTACGTCGTCGGCGCCTTCACGACGAGCGGCCCTTCGGCGAGCCCCTTGCCGCACACGTGCAGCACGTCGGCGTCGAGCGTCGCGCTCGCGGCCGGATCGCCGTTCCACGTCACCTCTCCGGTGGTCGGCACCTTCGACTCGAAGTCGGTGCAGTCCCCGCCGGGCGCCTCCACGTTCACGGTGAGCTGCGTGTCCGCGGTGAGCGCGTCCTCGTCGAAGACGTAGTCGTAGCGCGCCACTTTGCCGGGGATCGTGCCGGTGATCGGAGCCGCGCCGCCGCCGCCCATCGACGTCGCGCCGCCGCAAGACGCGGACGTGCACGTGGCGCCGCCCGTCCCACCGCCGGAGCTGCTGGAGGCGCCGCCGTCACCGCACCCCGCGAGGACAACGGCGGACGTGATCGAGGCGAGCGTGAAGGAGAGAGAAGATCGCATCCGCGCATTGTAAGCGGCGACCGACGCTCCGAGATCATTCAGAGGTGCCCACCCCCGGTCGCGCTGCGCGCGCCCGCCCCGCCCAAATCTCTCACTTCGTTCGTTCAGGGCGGGGAGCGTCCTGTGATCAGAACAGGCTCTAATCCCGGCCGTGCAGCGAGTCCTCGTCCATCGACTCGGGGGTGCGCACCACGAGCGCTTCGTCTTCGACCTGCGAGAAGGCGCGGCGGACGTGGGTGCCGTCGGCGAGGTGGTACACGATCTCCACGTCGTAGCGGTGCGGGCCTCGGCTCATCGTGCCGACGTTCCAGCGCTGCTCGCTCCAGCGCTCCTCGTCGAAGACGAAGTGCGCCGTCTTCTGCACGTTGAGGATCGGGTCGCGGTACACGAGGCGCACGTCGAGGCGCTCCGCGTCCTCCGGCAAACGAAGCGCCGGGAGCACCAGCACCGAGAACGAATACGGCTCACCGACGCGCAGCACGCGATCCGGTCCGACCTGCGCGAAGCCGCCGCCCGCAGGGAACGACGTGGTCCAGCCGTCCTTGTAGATGAAGGTGAAGCGGTACAGCAGATCGGCGCCGTCCACCGCGCGGATGCGCCACACGCGCGACGCCTTCTCCTCCGGGCGATGCGTGAACACGAACGACGCGCGCTGCGCGCCCTCGCCCCACGCGCTGCGCGGGACCACCGTCGCGGTGCCCGGCGAGATCGCCTCGTAGCCGCTCGGCGGGCCGGAGTCGTCCTCCACGCGGGCCCGGCACTCGAGGTCGACGCGGATCGCCTCCAGCTCGTCGCCGAAGGTGTTCGCGCGGCGCATGATCACCTCGTTCCAGCGCTGGCGCGGCGTCTCGTGCACGAGGAGGAACGACGCGGTCTGCGGGCGCCACTTTCCTTCGAGGACCTCTCCGCTCTCGGCGCGCCACACGACGCGGTACTCGTAGCCTTCCTTCGGCTCCTCCAGCGTGGGGCGCACCCACAGCGCGGCGCCGCGCTTCTTCTTCGAAAACGAGAACGACGCGATCTGACCGGACGGCTCCCCGCGAGGACGGAGGTACAGCCACGCCTTCGACCACTCTCCGCGGACGACGACGAGCGCGCGCACGTGGATGAGGAAGCCAGGCTCCCCCGTGCCGCTCTGGTTGCGCGCGCTGTAGAAGCTGCCGGTCGTCTGCGCCTGGTACATGCCGCGGCGGCGGATCTCCGCGGGGACGATCTTCGAGAGGGGGAGCGCGTGCTCGTGCTTGCGCCACACGATGCCCTCCCACACCTCGGCCTCCAGCGCCTCGCCCGCGGCGTCGTCCTCGCGGAGGCGCAGCTCGTCGGTCGGGAGGGCCGGATCGCCCTTGCTGGGCGCTTCGAAATACGTCTCGCGCACGCGGCGGACGAAGCGCTCGTGCGCGAGCTGCGCGAGCTGCTCGGCCGCGACGAGCTCGCCCGGCTCCTCGTGCTCGGTGCCGTCGTCCTTCACGTGGAACGTCGTCATTCCCGTCGTGACGTCCGGCACCCAGAGGTGACGGGACACGACCTCCGCGATCACGTCGGAGTGCACGAGCGCCGCCACGTCCGCGTCCGTCTCCGCGCTCTCCCGGCGGAGCGCGGCCGGCGACAGCTCCGCGAGATCGTGCGAGTGGCGCACCATCTTTCCGGCCGTCGCGTCGAGGCGATACGCGCGCGCCGATCGCCACAAATCGTCCCGGATCGAGCCGCCGTCCGCGAAGAGACGGACGCTCGCGCTCATGCGCGCGGGGTACGTGAGCGAGATGGACACGGTGCAACGATCCGACCGATCCGCGAGCGCGTCCTGCACCGCGGCCGCGTGCGTCGCGAGCTGCACGTCCAGCGTCGCGCCGAGCTCCAGCGGCTCGTCGATCGGATCGCTCGCGATCACGCGGCCCTGCGGCGTGCCGTCGTCCACGTGGAGGCGGACGCGACCGCCGGCCCACGACGGCGCGCAGAGCCGCGGCTCGGCCACGAGCGTGCGATCGATGCGGCCCAGCTCCGCGAGGCGATAGATGCGGCGCCGCAGCACCTCGCGCACGCGCGCCTTCCGCTCCGGATCGAGATCGGCCACGAGGCGGAGCCGCAGCATGCCCTGCGGATCGGTCCCGAACGGCTCGTCTCCGCCGGCGTCGCGCGGGTACGTCACGAAGAGGAAGCTCGGCTCCCCGTCGTCCTCCGAGCGGAGCCGGATGCGATCCGGGAAGAGGTAGTAGGTCGTGGGATCCTGATCGTCGCCGAACACCACGGTGTCCCCCGCGACGATGCGCTCGCTGAGCTTGAGCAAGAGCCCTCCACGGAGGCGCTGTTCGATCGATCACCGGCCGAAACGGACGGCGGAGCCGCAGTATACTGCGGCCGCGCCATGATCGATGCGCAAATTGCCGGGACCCGAAAACCCGAGCAGCCCTCTGGAGAGCGCCGGTGACGGCTCCCGGCAGGCTGGGCGATTACGAAGTGCTCCGGCGCATCGGCACCGGAGGCATGGCCGAGATCTTCCTTTGCACGAAGCGCGGCGCGAAGGGGACGGAGAAGCGCCTCGTCGTCAAGCGCCTGCTGCCGCAGCACGCGCGATCGGATCGGCTCCGCACGATGTTCATCCACGAGGCGCACCTCGCGATCCGCCTCGCGCACCCGAACCTCGTGCACTGCTACGAGCTCGCGGATGATCCGGAGGGCGGGCTCCTCCTCGCGATGGAGTACGTCGACGGCGCGGATCTCGGGCGGATCCTGAGCGAGCTGAAGAAGCGCGGGGAGCGGCTGCCCGACGTCGTCGCGCTGCGCATCGTGGAGCAGGCGGCGCGCGGCCTGCATTACGCGCACGAGTACCGGGACGAGGACGCGACGGAGACGCTCGCGATCGTGCACCGCGACATCTCGCCGCAGAACATCCTCGTGTCGCGCGGCGGCGTCGTGAAGGTCGCGGATCTCGGCGTGGCGAGCGCGCGCTTCGTCCGCGACGAGACCGGCGTGCAGCCCGGCAAGCTCCGGTACATGTCGCCCGAGCAGGCCCGCGGCGAGAAGGTCGATCGGCGGTGCGACGTGTACGCGCTCGGCGTCGTGCTCTACGAGCTGCTGCGCGTGACGTCGCCATACGGGGATCGCAAGGGCGCGGCGCTCGCGCGGGCCGTCACGCACGGCAAGCTGGAGCCGCCGCTCGCGAAGGTGACCGACATCGCGGGCGACGTGCGGACGATCCTCGAAGGGGCGCTCGCGCCGGACCCAGCGCGGCGCACGCGGACGGCGCGCGAGCTCGCGGACGCGATCGCGCAGGTGATCTTCGCGCGCGGCACGCAGGTCGACGAGCAGTCGGTGGAGGCCGCGCTCGCGCCGTGGATCGCGGCCGTCGGACAGCTCGGATCGTCGCGCGGCAGCACCTCGGAGGACGCCGTCTCCGCGGGCGTGAGCGCGAGCAGCAACTCCGGCGGCAGCTCCTCGGGCGGCGCGAACAGCGGCCCCGGCCCCGCGGACGATCCGTCGAGCGACTCGGGATCCGGATCCGACGCGGACGACGTCGCGACGGTGGCGGCCGCGCCCCGCGGGAGGCCGCGCGACGGCGAGCTGCGCGGGACCGCGGGGCTGCGGCCGGGCGACGCGTTCGATCGCTACGTCCTCGAAGGGCGCATCGGCCACGGCGGGATGGCCGAGGTGTTCCGCGCGCGCGACACGCGGCTCCGGCGCGAGGTGGCGCTCAAGCTGCTGCGCACCGACAGCGATGCGGCGTCGCGATCGCGCATGCTGCTGGAGGCGCAGTCGGCGGCGACCTTCGAGCACCCCGGCTCCGTGGTCGTGTTCGACGTCGGCGAGCACGACGGCGTGCCGTTCATCGCGATGGAGCTCATCCGCGGCCGCACGCTGTCCACGTACCTCGGCGACGCGGAGGTGCCGATCGCGCGCCGGATCCGCTGGAGCGCCGCGATCGCGCGGGTCCTCGCGGCGGCGCACCGCTCCGGCCTCGTGCACCGCGACGTGAAGCCCTCGAACGTCATGATCAAAGAGGACGGCGAGGTGAAGGTGCTCGATTTCGGCATCGTTCGGCGCCGCATCGGCGACGGCACCGGCACCAACGTCGAGGCCCTCACCGCGGCCGGATCGATCGTCGGCACGCCCGGATACGCCTCGCCCGAGCAGCTCCGCGGCGACATGGTCGACGGGCGCGCGGACCAGTTCGCGTGGGCGGTCACCACGTACGAGATGCTCGCGGGCCGTCGCCCGTGGACCGCCGACTCCACCGGCGTCCTCGTCGCGCAGATGCTCCTTTCGCCGTTCGAGCCGCTCGCCGCGATCGCGCCGGACGTGCCCGCGCCCGTCGTCGCCGCGATCGAGCGCGCCCTCCGCCGCGAGCCCGAGGACCGGTTCGCGTCGATGGATGAGATCGCCGAGATCCTGGGCCCGTTCTGCGAGCCGGATCCGCTGCCCGCCGCGCGCGGTCCGTACGCGTCGTACTCCAACCTGCCGCTCATCGGCGACTCCAGCACCACGTTGCCGCGGCCGCCCGCCATCCCCGACAGCCTGTTCGCCGCGGCTACGCCGGGGCCGCGCGCGCCGTGGCGCCTCCGCTGGGCGCTCTCGTTCGCGGCGGCGGCGCTGCTCGGCGGTCTCGCGGCCTTCTTCCTCACGCGCGATCGCGGCTCCGACGCGCAGATCACCGCGGCGGCGACGGCGTCCACGCGCGTGGCGCCGGTCGTCTCTTCGCTGCGCTGCCAGCCCGCCGAGATCGAGGTGATCGCCGCGCCGGACGCGGGCCCCGGCGCGCTGGATCCGGACGTCGCGCGGGCGCTCGGCGTCGGCGCGTGCGCGCGGCTCGCGGTGGAGCTCGGCGTGCCGTGGGCGGTGCTCGACTCCCCGCACGCGCTCCGCGTCCGCGTGAAGATCGGCGGCGGCGCACCTGCGCGCGCGGACATCGATCTCGACGGCGAGACCGCCGCGGGCAACGCGCGCGAGCCGATGCGCGCGATCGATCTCGCGGTGGCGGCGCTCCGCCCCAAGCTCGCGCCGCCGCCCCTCACGCCCGAAGAGATCCGCGCGTGGGGCGCGAACGACGAGGCCGGCGCTCGCAGGATCGCGCGCGTCTTCCAGCGCCGCGACCTCCGCATCACCGCCGACATCGGGGCCGACGCCGTGCGCCTCCTGGAGACCGACGGCGACTCGCCGTTCTCGCACCTGCTCGTGCTCATGATCTCGGCGGGCAGCGGCGAGGTCCTCGCGAAGGCCCGTGAGCGCACGCTGGAGCGCCTCGATCGGCTGCCGCTGTCGCGCCAGCACCTCGTCCGCGGCCTCTTGATGGCGTACCCCGCGGAGGTCGATCGCAAGGAGGCGGCGCGCCTCATCCGCCAGAGCTACGCCGAGGCGCCGAACGACGCGGAGATGGTCGGCCTCTACATCACGCTCGGCACGCGCCTCGGCCTGCCGGAGTCGTTCGGCGTGCTCGATCGCATGATCGGATCCGCGCCGACCCACTGCGTCGTCCCGCTCGAGAACGCGATCCTCCGCGCGCCGGACGACGACGTGGAGCGAGCGCTCCGCTACGCCGCGACCTGGATCGAGATCCTCCCCGAGGCGCGCGCGTCGCAGCCCGTCGTGCAGGCGTATCTGCGCGCCGGCAAGCTCGAAGACGCGCGCCGCTCGATCGATTTCGGCCGCCAGCTGGGCCTCAGCTCGATGGCGGAGCCGGTCACGTACGAGGGCGGCCTCATGGACATCGAGCTCGTCGGCCTGGAGACGGATCGGGCTCGGGAGCGGGCGCGCACGGTGCTCGCGGATCCGCGGCCGTTCGCGCGCTCGCTCGGCGCCGCGGTGCTGGTGAGCGCGCATTTCCTCGACGGCCACGCGCGCGACGCGCTCTCGGCCCTCGCGAGCGGCGTCAAGCTCGGCATGGACTCGGGCGACGTGGAGGGGACGGCCGCGCTGGTGACGCGCGCGCTCGCCGCGTCGCGGTGGCTCCAGCTCCCTTCGGTGGAGGCCGCGCAGATCGACTGGCTCCGCGAGAAGGCGTCCGCGCAGGATCAGCTCCTCCGCGCGGAGCGGGCCGCGGCGCTCGTGGAGATCGCGCTCGCGACGAAGGGCGCGGAGGGCGAGCGCCTGCGCAGCTCCACGCTCGACGCGATCGAGGCGGAGGCGGCGTCTTCGAAGGACGATCGCGTGCTCCACGACGACCTCCTCATGCAGTCGATCCCGCTCGTGAGGAAGGTGCGCGGCGACAAGGCGGCGGCCGCGATCTTCCGCGAGGCCGAGCGCGCCCGAGCGATCGTCCGCGCGCGCAGCCACGTCGACGCGGCCCTCGCGTTCGAGGCGCTCGGCGAGCCGGCGGCCGCGGCGAAGGCGTACGCGATCTTCGCGGATCCGGCGCTCATCCGTCACTCCGGCCTCGAGCACGCGATCGCGGCGGTGCGGCTCCACAAGCTCGGCGCCGCCGCGGGCCCGGTGGCCGCCGCGTTCGCCGCGCTCTACGACAAGCTACAGAAGAGCGCGGATCCCGGCTTGATCGAGGCGATCGAGAAGCTCCGGTGATCGCGTGACCGGACGGCTCGCTCGTCGAGCGCTTCGTGCTCCGCGCGGAGCGACGATAGCGATCGCAAATTGACCGTGCTACGAGGCCCGGCCCTCGCATGCGAAAGCTCCGCAACCCCCGGTCCCTCGTGCAGCGCCTCGTCGCGTCCCTCGCGATCGCGGGCGCTCTGCTCTCCGTGGCCCCTCGCGCGGACGCCGTCGTCGTCGAGAAGATCGTCGCGATCGTCGGCGACAAGCCGATCCTCCTCTCGGAGCTGCGCAACCGGGCGAAGCCGTTCCTCATCCAGATCGTGCAGTCCGTCCCGCCCGGCGCCCAGCAAGAGGCGGCGCGCTCGCAGCTCCTCCGCGACCTCCTCGAGAAGATGGTCGACGAAGAGCTGGAGAGCCAGGCGGCCGCGCGCGCGAACGTCACGGTGTCGAGCCAGGAGATCGAGAACGCCTTCGACAACATCGCGGCCGCGCAGGGCGCGACGAAAGAGGCGCTCTTCAAGGACGCGCGCTCCAAGAACGGCCTCACCGAGCAGGACTACCGCGAGGAGATGCGCCGCCAGATCATCGAAGGGAAGATGATCCAGCTCCGCGTGAAGGGCCGAGTCCGCATCACGGAGGAGGACATCAAGACGATGTACGACCGCGTCCTGCGGGAGGAGCGCAAGCGTCGCGACTACCACCCTGCGTGGATCGTCCTCCGCGTCCTCGCCGGCGCCAGCGACGCGGCGATCGCCGAGCGGAAGACCCTCGCCGCGGACATCGCCGCGCGCGCCCGCAAGGGAGAGGACTTCTCGAAGCTCGCGGCCCAGTATTCGGACGACTCCGCGACGCGCGACAACGGCGGTGACCTCGGCGTGCGCGCGCCGATCGGCTCGCCGCAGGCTCTGAGCGGCAAATCGCCCACCCTCGCGGCCGATCTCGAGAACCTGGTCCTCCCGCTGGAGCCCGGGGAGATCTCGGCGCCGCTGCACGTCGGCCAGGCCGTCGTCGTGATGAAGCTCGTGAGCCGCCAGCCGTCTCGCTACACCTCCTTCAAGGAGGCGAAGAACGAGATGATCCAGCGCCTTCAGTCCGAGATCATGGAGAAGGCGAAGAAGAAGTGGCTCGAAGAGCTGCGCCGCAAGACGCACGTCGAGACGCGCCTGTAACGACACGCCCGCTCGGCGCCCCCCGGGACAACCTCATTCGGAGAAGACCTCCGCCTCGGACGCGGCTGTGGTCGCGCGCGAGAGCCACAGGTTCAGCACCTCCGGATCGCCACAAGCGTCGAGTCGCGCTCTCGTCTCCTCGGAGCAGCCGAGCCCGCGCGTCTTGAGCACCGCTTCCACCGCCCGCCTCAGGCCGACGAGCGCACGTTCGGCCGCTCGGCCCGCCAATTCGAGCTGAGCCTCCAGCTCGTTCGAGCGAGCCTCCAGCTCGTTCGAGCGCGCCTCCAGCTCGTTCGAGCGCGCCTCCAGGTTCCCCACCATGCCTTGCAGTCGCCGGATCAGGTGCGCCGTGTCGTACAGCTCGGCCGCGCCCTGAAAGAACCGCAGACTCCCGTCGACGATCGCGAGATCGAGCCCGAGCACGTTCGACCGGTACAGCCCCGCCTGCGCCAGCACGGGTTGATACCGCCGGTTGCCCGACAGCCGATAGGCATGGATCCGCTGCTGTCGCTTGTCATACACAAAGTATTCCGGAATCTCCAGCGCCGCATAACGCTCCACGTTGTCGACGAGATCCTTCTTCCGATCTCCCGCGTGGAGCACCTCCAGCACCCAGTCGAGCCCTCTCTTCTCGTCGGCCACGACCCACGCCATCCGCGGGTCGTCCTCCGGCTCCTCGACGTCGAGGACGGCGAGCACGTCCGGCGTGAACGTCTGCTGCCCCGGATAGACGACGGCCATCTCCTCCGCGAGGTAGATGCGCCGACCCAGCGCGCGGAAATGGAGCCCGAGCATGTCGAGCGCGCGGCTCTTGGCCTTCTTGTGGGGCCGCCCCTCGGACATCGCGATCGCCGGTCCGGACAGCGCGTCCAGCACGTCTTCGAGGAAGCGATCCCGCTCCGCCTGGCTCATGGCGCGCCACTGCTCCTCCGTCGGCGCGACGGGCGCGGGGCGCTGCGGCGGGACCAGGAACGGGCTCGGCTTCACCATCGTACCTTCGAGCCTACCACAGCGGGTCTCTTCACGGGCTCGCTCGACTTCGGCCCGCCGAGCCACGCAGCGGTCTCGTCACGCCGCACGACGTCCGGAGCCTGTTCGCTGTCCACCTCGTGCCCGGTGGACCGACTCCCCATGTCGGACGGATTCCCCACGTCGGACCGACTCCCCACCTCCCAGGGTGGCCCGGCCGCGAGCTTTCGGTCCGTTACCCTCCTCTGTTGGCACATAAAGACACACTAACCGGCGGCTTTTGCCCACGTAAATCGCAGTGATCGGCACAATTGGTGCTGGACGGGCACGTTGAGCCTGTCTACCTTTGTGTCATGCCGTACTGGACCTCACTTCGAAGCAGCGCGCTCTTCCGAACATCGCTCGCCGCGGCCTCTCTCGCGGCGCTCCTCGCGACCGGGTGCAAGGGTGTCGTCGTGAACGGCGGCGCCTACGGAGAGGGCGGCTCCGGGGACCCGGGCGGCTCCTCGTCGTCGGCCTTCGGCGACTGGCATGTGGGTTGGGCCCTGTCGTGGCCGACCACGCTCGGGGACCGCGCGATTGGCAGGTTGGGGCCGACCGGCGCGACCGTGGGCGGCTATTTCAGCGGCGCCATCACCTTCCCGGACAACCAGCTCGACGTCGGCGGGGACACCGCCGGATACGTCGTGCGCGTCGGCAAAGACGGCCAGATCGCGTGGACTCAGCTCATCACCAACCCGGCCGGTCTCGTCGATGTCGTCGCGGTCGACTGCGACGCTCAGGGCCGCTCATTGGTCGGCGGCGACTTCATGTATGACTTCACCATCGACGGCCAGAGCTTCAGCGCTCCGGGGAAGGCCGGCGGCTTCGTCGCCCTCCTCGACACCGATGGATCGCTCCTCTGGGCGCGCATGTTCACCGCGCAGGACGGCGCGGACGTCAAAGGAGCGCGGTTCGCGCCGGACGGCTCGGTGATCGTCGCCGGTGAATACATCGGCGGCATGGAGCTGGACGGCGCGGTCCTCCCGAGCTTCGACGGCGTGAAGGACTACACGACAGGCGACGTCTACTTCGCCAAGCTCTCCGCCGAAGACGGCTCTCGCGTGTGGGCGCGCGGCTACGGCGGGACCGGGTTCGACTCCGTCGATAGCCTGGAGATCCAGACGAACGGGGATCTGCTCGCGTCCGGCCAATACAACGACGCCATCGATTTCGGGACAGGCCCTCTGGCCGCCGCGTCGACTCAGGGATACGGCTATGTCGCGCGCGTGTCCGGCGTGGACGGCGCCCCGCTGTTCGCCCGCCCGCTCGGCTTCGCGTATGGCACGGTCGCGGCCGCGCCGGACGGCTCGTATTACTTCTCCGGCGTCCTCGACAAGGCCGCGGACATGGGCAGTGGCCCCATCACGTCCCCCGCGCTCGACATGGTGGTCACGGCGTATGGTGCCAATGACGAGCCGCTGTGGACGAAACAGTACGGCGACGCGTCCGTCAACTTCGTCGCGAACGCCTATGTCGG
Organism: Polyangiaceae bacterium; assembly: GCA_046351455.1. Taxonomy (GTDB): domain Bacteria; phylum Myxococcota_A; class Polyangia; order Polyangiales; family Polyangiaceae; genus JADJRH01. Next base: position 117,942 of record JAXLYM010000018.1, on the reverse strand, counting down.
CGCCTCCTCCGGCGGCCTCGCGGCGGCGTGGGGCGTGGACGGAAGCGTCGATTTCGGCGACGGGATGACGACGGCGAAGGGTGCAGAGGATATGTTCATCACCGCGTTCCCCGCGGACGGCTCGCCCCCCCGCACCATGGTTTACGGCAGCCCCCAGAACGAGACTCCGTACATGTTCACGCTCGGCTCCGACAACAGCGCTCTCATCGTCGGCAACGTGAGCGGCACCCTCGATTTCAGCCCGGCCGACCACGGAACTGGCATCGTCACCGGCGACGAAGGCGGCAATACGTTCCTCCTCTACCTCGTCCCCAATTGACAGTCACTTTGATGGTGCCCACCCCCGGCGCATGCTCGCTTCGCTGCGCGTGCGCCGCCCCTCCCAAAGCGCCTGATTTTCAGGCGCAGGGAGGGGTGCATGACTGTATCCCTCGCATTGCTCAAGCGGCGGGCGGGCGCGCCTTCTCGGCCTGAATCGCGCCGATCGCGTCGTACAGCTTGCGAATCGGCCAGATGAGCAGCGCGGCCCAGATGAGCACCGCCTTCTTGTTCGGATCCCCGAAGAGCGCGGCGATCGCGATCCCCACGACGCCCACCCCGAAGAGCCCGATCCCCGCCCACGCGGCCGCGACCGAGCGCCGCCACACCCCCACGCCGACGAGCGAGATGAGGGCCGCGAGGATGAACGGAAACACCCGTTGCATGAGCGGCTGGTGACCGGTGATGTCCTTCGGCAAGAAGAACGTCATCGACCCGAAGATCACGGGGATCAGCGAGAACAACCAGAGAAACTTCGCCGCATGGCCGATCGGATCTTGCTCGGGTGTGTTGCTCATGGTGGCCTGTCGCGGCGACGCTATCACGAACCTCCTCGGCGCGGACACCCCTGGACAAGGCCGGTGTGCTTGATACCGTGTTCCGATGTTCAACCGGCCTATTCTGCTCTCCCTCGGCGCGCTCCTCACGGCGTCACTCCTCGTCACCGCGTGCGGCCCCGGCGCGAGCAGCAGCAGCGGCGGAGGCGGCGCGGGCGGCGGCACCACGAGCTCCACCGGCGGCACGACCACGGGCGGCACGGGCGGCACGGGCGGCGCGTCCACGGGCGGGACCGCGGGCTCCAGCGGCACGACCACGGGGACATCGGCGCTCGGCAACTGGCACGCTGGATGGATTGTCTCGGTGCCGACGACCGGGGGAGACGACGCGATCGGCAAGCTCGGCCCGACCGGCGTGACCGTCGCGAGCATGTTCCAGGGAACTGTCACGTTCCCCGACAAACAAGCCACCGCCCCGGCCAGCGGCCAGGAGGGATACGTCGCGCGGTATGGCCTCGGAGGCCAGTTCGCGTGGTCCACGATCTTCGAGGCCACCGATCGCGTCTTCATGATGTCCGTCGACGTCGACGCGAGCGACCGAGTCCTCGTGGGCGGCTATTTCCGCGGCGATCTCACGCTCTCCGGCCAGACGCTCTCCTCGTCTCCGGCGTTCTTCCGCTCGTTCGTCGCCCTCCTGGACACGGACGGATCGCTCCTCTGGCTCCGGACGATCGGCGACCTGAACGCGAGCAACAGCGTGGAGAGCGCGGCGTTCGCGCCGGACGGATCGGTGATCGTCTCCGGCGAATTCGACGCCACGTTCGACCTCGACGGCACCTCCGTCCAGACCATCGTCGCCCCGGACATGTACGTCGCGAAGCTCTCCGCGGCCGACGGAAAGCGCATCTGGAGCCGCGCGCTCGGCGGCACGGACATCGAGTTCGTGTTCAACGCCTCGGTCGACCCCGCGGGCGACGTGCTCCTCTCCGGCGTGTATGCAGGTGACATCGATTTCGGGACAGGCCCCTTGCCCACCGGCCCGGCGGACGGATACGGCTACCTCGCGAAGCTCTCCGGCGCGGACGGGACGGCCACCTTCGCGCGGGAGATCGGCGCGGCCCTCGGCTACGTCGCCGGCGCTCCGGACGGCTTTTATTTCGCGGGCACCCTCAACGGAGCGGCCGATTTCGGGGGAGGGGAGATGTCGACGACGACCGATCTGCCGGTCGTCGCGGCGTACGGGCTGACAGGCGACTTCCGCTGGAACAACCAGTATGGAGAGCCCAACACGGCCGCTCCCGTGACGGCCTTGCCGGACGCGGACGCGGGCGGCCTCGCGGCTGCCTTTTCGGTGACCGGCTTCTTCGATTTCGCCGACGGAAATGGCCCTGTCCAGATCCTCGGCGGAGAGGACATCTTCTTCGGCGCCTTCCCGACCGACAACGCGGCGCCTCAAATCTTCAAGCTCGGCGGCCCCGGGGGCCAGACGCCGGGCTCCGTCTCGCTCGGTGGAAACGGCACCGCCCTCGTCGTGGGCCATTTCATCAACACCTTCACGGTCTCTCCCGTCGACAGCGGCAGCGGCACCGTGACCTCCCAGGGCCTGACGGACACGTTCCTCCTCTACCTCGTGCCCAACTGACCGCATGAATCACCAGCAGCTCGAATACATCGCACAGACCCTCTCCGAGCGGCACGGCTGCCACACGGCCATCCTGTACGGCTCGCGGGCCCGCGGCGACGCGACGCCCGAGAGCGACGTGGACCTCCTCCTGCTCCGCGAACAGGGCCCCTCGATCCGGGACGCCCACATCGAAGAGGGCTATTACATCGACGCCTTCATCCAGCCGGACTCGGAGGTGAAGACGCCGGATCCATCGATGTTGCGCCTCCACGGCGGCGTGGTCCTGCACGAGCGAAACGGCGCGGGGACAGCCCTGCTCGCCGAGGTGGCCAGTCTGCTCGCGCGCGGCCCGAAGCCGATGCCCGAAGACGAGCGCCGCGCGGTGCTCCTGTGGTCGCGCAAGATGGTGGACCGGATCCGCGCGAAGCCCGGAGTCGAGGGCGATTATCGACGCATGTTCCTCGTGATGCAGAGTCTGGAGGACTACTTCACGCTGCGTGGCCAGTGGTTCCGCGGCTCCAAGATGGCCTTCGCGTGGCTCCGCGAGCACGACCGCCCGGCGTACGACCGCTTCGAACGGGCCTTTTCCCCGGCCGCGACGGAAGAGGACCTCACCGCCCTCGTGGAGGTGGTCTATCCGAAGGAGGGCCCCCCGCGCGCGCCGGGCGCGTGACCCGGGACCTCGTCAAGGTTCGGCGCCCGCGAGATCGGGCCGGCGGTCCCCCATCCCGATGGCCCATCCCATGGAATACCGCGCGTTGATCTCGCACCGCGCATTGAACTGGCACGCTCCACGACCCTCCACCCAGCGGAACGCGTCCACCCCGAAGGGCCCGAAATACCCCGCTTCGTGGAGCGCTTTCGCGGCCCTCTCGGCCTCTCGGTACAGGGCCTCTCGCTCCGGCCCTTCGATGTCCCCCGCCTCCGCGCGCGTCGTCGATACCCACGCGCCGTTCGCGTCGCACGTGAGCCGGGTCGGCTCTCCGAACACCGTCGCTCCGTCGCGCATCAAGTACCCGTGCAGGCCGAAATCGCCGCGGCGCTCCACCCACGGCTCCACCTGCAAGCCGTCCCCTTCGCGCAGCGACGCCTCGATCCACGACCGCGCGCGCTCCACGTCCCCGGCGCGCCGCGGCTCCACGGCGAGCCTGCCGCGGCCCGCGTAACCGAAAGGCCTCTTCAACAGCCACCGGCCCGAAGGACAGCCCTCCTCCACCGCGGACAGCACCTCTTCCACCGTCGTGACGTACCGCCCGCCGGGCAGCGTCTGCCCGAGCGTCGCATTGAAACGCCTGTGATTCACGGCCTGCAGCACCGCGAGCGCCGGCGCGCCCGCGATCTCGACTCCCACCTTGCCGAGCCCCCGAATCGCCCGCGGCGTCGGGCACCACGCGATGCCTCGGTACGGCCCGCCGGGGATCGGCCCCGGGTTCTTCGACCGCGACACCGGCCCTCCGGACTGCCACGTTCCGGTCTCGTCGTCGCCCACCACGATGTCGTCGGGCCCTGTCAGCCCCGGCACCTTCCCCACGAGGCCTCGAATCCGCGCGCTCATCGCCCGCGAAGGCGTGTATCCGACCGGCCGCGCGAGCTCGTCCTCGGCGTCGAGGTTCAGGAACCACACGTTTCGAAGGGGGCGCTCTCGTTTCATGCCTTGAGAGTGGCAGTCTCCGTCCAGGCTTCGAGCTGGTCCAGGAACGGCTCGCCGAGGCCCGCGCGCCTCCGGGCCTCCCGATCGAGCGGCTTTCCGCGCATCAGAATGGGGCTCAGCGGCGCGGGCAGATGCGACAACCAGGTTCCGAAATCGTCGCTCCCCGTCCACCGCTTCAGCCACTTTCGGGCGAACCGCACGTGCGGAATCTCCTCCTCGCCCACCTGCTCCTGAATACGGGCGCCGGCCTCGTCCCCGATCGCCCGGAAACGCTCGGCGAACCGGCGCGTGTGATCCAGATTGGCACCCTCCAATCCGACCCCCATCACCGCCACGAAATCGGCCGGCGCGCGCGCCGAGGGCACCCGCTCCCAGAACCAGTCGCGCACCGGAAAATCCCCGAATCGATACCCGAGCCCCGCGAGCTGCTCCGAATAAAGCCGCATGTGCCGGACTTCATCCATGGCAATGTGCAACAGGCCCCCTCGAAACGGCCGCGGCGCGTCCGAGAACGCGAGCACCGCCCACGCCATCAACTCGGTGGCCTGCAGTTCGTGGTGCAGAAACGTATGCACGAGCAGCGCCCGCTTCTGCGGCACCCGGATCGCGTCCGGCCCGGGCGCCTTCGGAGCGCGCGGCACCACCCGAATCTCCGCAGGCCTCCCCGGCCGCGGGATCCGTCGCGAAGGCGGCGAAGGCTCCCACCGAGACGGCACCTTCGGCGGAGCGAGCTTGTGCCCGAGATCGGTCGTCACCACATACTCCCACGCCCACCGCTCGACGGTGCCCTCCGGAGGCTCGGAGATCATGGGGTCACCGCCCGTATCCGCGCCGTTCTGCGGCCCCGCGAGCGTGCCAGTCACAGCGCCGGACTCAAGCGCACCCGCGTTCACGCGGCCCCCTCCGTCCCCTTCGCCACCACGAGGAGGCCCGCCGCGAGCGATTGAGTCACCGCCGCGACGAACCGCTCCGTCGCCGCGCCGCGCGGACCGCTCGACTCCTTCGTGTACCGCTTCACCGCGGCTCCCACGTTCGCCGACGCGTCCACCATCTCCAGGATCCGGTGCACCTCACGATCCAGCCGCACCCCCGAAGCGCCGCCCCCTTCGAACAGCACGCGCGAATACCCGTCCTTCGCCGCGAAGAGCACGGCCCCCGGCGGCAGCGCGAGCCGCGCCCCGAGCAGCGCCTCCCGCCCCGCGAGCAGCAGCTCCTGCGTAGAACACAGGCTGTCCACAACCGCCCCGTCCACCGCCGCGTCCGCGATGTCCGCCACCTCTGCCGCGTGCGTCCACCCGCCGCCGCCCGCGCGCGCCGGCTCCACGACCGTCACCGAAGACCGCATCGTCGTGACGCCGAGCGCCCCCAGGTGCTCCCGCAGCGCGACCACCTCCGCCGCGAACGCCGCCCCGAAATCCGGGTGCGCAAAGGCCTTGTCGCCGATCGTGAACGCATCGCAATCCGGCCCGTCCGCTTCGATCGAGAGCACGCTCGCGTCCGCCCCGAGAGCCCCGCGGAGGCGCGTCGTCAGCGGCTCCTCCGAGGACATCGGCCACTCCGCCACGATCACCGCTCGACCGCGCGGCGTGAGATGGCCCGTCACGCCCGCGAGGACCCGGAGCGACAGCTCGTCTCCCCGGCGCCCGCCCTGCGAGTACGTCTGTCCCGCCGCGGACTCCGGCGCTGGAAAGAACGGAGGCTGGCTCGCCACGCGATCGAAGTGCTCGCCAGGGACCGTCTCGAACAGGTCCCCTCGCCGAACATCGATGTTGGTCACACCGTTGAGCGCCGCGTTCACGCGCGAGAGACCGACCGCGCGCTCGCTGATGTCCGTCGCGACGACGTGATCCGCGACCCGCGAAAACAAGAGCGCCACGAGCCCGGCCCCACACCCGAGATCCAGCGCCCGCCCGATGCGCCGCGCCGGCAGCGAAGCGCGCAGCAGCACCCCGGTGAGCGGCCCGGCCCCCATCACGGCCTCTCCGCCGTGGTGCAGGTGATCCGCGAAGAACAGCACCCCTTCGTGCGCCCGCAGCCGGAGCGGCGACACCAGCCCTCCGTCCGTCTCCACCAGCAAGCCCGCGGCGCACATCTCGTCCAGAGTCGCGGCCCCGAGCGCCTCCGCCGCGGCGTCCCGATTCACCGGATCGTCCGCGCACAGCATCCGCGCGGCGCGGTGCGCGGGCCCGTCGGCGCGCCGCAGATGCCGCCTCCGCAAGGGCAGGAACGCCGGCTCGAACAGACCGCCGCCGATCGCCGCGATCTCCTCGTACGCGCCCGCGATCCCGACCTCGGTCAGCCGCGCGCCGATCGCCCGCAGCCGCTCGTGCGGCGTCGCGAAGAGCCTTGTCAGATCCGGCAGCGACATCGCGCCCATTCCAATCGAATCACCGCCCGAAAATCAAGCCACATCGCGCCGCCGCGACGCCCGTCGTCTTCTCGCGTCGCGCGGCCTCACCGCCGGTCGTCCTCTCACGTCGCCTCACCACCCGTCGTCCTTCGCGACGAACCCGCGCGCCCCGAGGCCGATGCGCTGAAACCGCCCGTCCTCGTACCGCAACATCCTGTCCACGGAGCCCTTGTGTCCGTGCGACACCCACGCTCCCGTCCGCCAGAGCGGCACCTTCCCGATGTGCCAGTGCCCCTTGCCGAAATGGAAATGCCCGTGCACGAGCACGTCCGTCTGCGGCAACAGGTGCCTCACGCGCCCCGGGAAATCCCGTGTCCACAGCATGTCTTCCGTCCACCCAACCGCGCCGACGAGCCACCCGAGCCCGAACGGATACGTCCGGTGCATCGTCTCGACCTTCCCGTACACGTCGTTCTCGAAGCGGAGGATATGCCGCCCGTACCGCTCGTACGACCCGATCTCGAACGGCCCGCTGTCGAAGCGGTGCCCGTGCATCACGCGGATCCGCTCTCCGCGCGCGCCCTCGAAATCGAAGCACCACGTCTCCGGCGAGAGTGGCAGTCTCGGCGCGTGCTCGACGCGGTCGTGATTGCCCTCCACGTACACGACCCGTCGCCCCTCGGCGCGCCAATTCGCGACGATCTCCACGAACCGCGCGACGATCTCCGCCTCGACGCTGCGCGGCGGTGGCCGGTACACGTCGATGATGTCGCCGTTCATCACGATGAGCTCCGCGTCGTCCACGGCCTCGTGAATCCGGTCCAGGAGCGCCTGATGGAGCCGAGCGCACACCGTCCACCCGAGGTGCAGATCCGAGAACAACAGCGCCTTTCGGACACGGGCGGTCACTCCCACTCCTTGCCTCCGGGCCGCGCGCCCGTCTCCGTGAGCGTCACGCTCGTCTGCTTCCGCACGAAATACAGCGCATCGAAGGCGTCCATCGCCACCGTGCGCGTCCGCGCGCGCCGCTCCCCCGCGAACACCGTGCCGATCGATCGCATCGCCAGTCGCGCATCCATCCACGCGAGGACTGCCCCCTTCGCCTTGCGCACGTCAGCGAAGAACAGCGGCATCCCGGCGAGATCCAGCGTCCCCTCCAGCGTCCCGGGCTCCGCGGGCGGCAGCCGAAAGAGCTTCACTCCGCGCTCCGTCGTGGCCCCTTGGGTGAAGTCCCACGCGCGGAGCCACCCTTGATAAAAGGTCCCGCCGATCGCGACGTAATCGTTCTTGTACGCGGCCGCGAGGGCGGCCCCGGTCCCGGCGTCCTCCTTGCGCTTCGAGACGAAGGCGTCGTGCGCGAGGAGCACGTACCGCATCGACTTCGGTCCCTGGTCGACGCGCCGCTTCGCGAGGGCCGCGAGCGCCGGTCCGCGCTGCGCCTCGTCCAGATAGACCTTCACGGCCCACCGGAGCGACTCCAGATCTTCCCGCGCGAGGCTCACCGTGCGCTCCGACGTCTGCCCCACGTACAAGGGCTCACGCTTCTCGAAGCGCGACGCGATCACCTCCAGATCGGCCGTCACCTGCTGTTGCTCCTCGTCCGGCCGCCGCCGCAGATCGAGGCCGTAGTCATTGACGCGCAGCCGCTCCAGCGTCGTCTGCACCGTCGGCGCGAGCACCTTGTCGACCTTTTGTAGAAAGGCCAGTAGCTCGGTGGCGGCGATCTGCGTCCGCTGCACGTCGATGCCGTACACTCCCAGCTTGGTGCGGTGCTTCTTGTCCTCGTTGTAATGCCGCATCCACGCGAAGAGCGCGGCCGCCTCCTGCGTGTCGAGCGAGAAGTACCCGAGCCCGTGCAGCACCTCCGCGAGCTTGCCTTTGCCGTACCGCACGTGCTCGTCGAGCGCCCGCACGTCCGCCTGCGTCGCCTCCAGGAGCACGCCGGAGAACCCCGCGTCCGCAATCAAGGACCGCACCATCCGCGTGCGGATCTTCCACCCCTCGCTGCTTGTATACGACGCGTCCCCGAGCCCGACGATGCGCGCCGTCCCCACGATGTCGCGCAGCTTCGCGAGGTCCGTCAGGATCGCGCTGTCCGGCGAGGCGATCGCGCCCCCCGTCGATTGAATCCACTCCGTCAGCTCTTCTTTGGAAGGCGGCGGCAGCGCGGGCAGCAGCCGAAACAGGATGTCCGGAGGCACCTTGTCCGGCACGAACTGCAGCCTCTGCGGCCGTCTCCCGTCCGCGGACCCGATGAGAAAATAGTGCCCCTCCGGCACGGCCAGCGTGAACTTGCCGTCGGCGTCCGTCTTCGCGAAGAAGTGGTCCCCTTCGTACGGGCTCTCGCGCACCGCCCGCACGAGCGCGTCCACGATCGGCTTGCCGCCGTCGTCCATCACGTGCCCTGTGAACAGGGCCCCGGTGGTGCCGAGTCGCATCAGCATCGGCACGCCCGGCTCCCCGGCGGTCACCGTGACCACGCCCGCGTACGTGCCCGTCACGATCGGCGCGCCGACGGCCCCGGGGAGGGGAGTCGCCCCCGGCCGGACTGCCACGTTCGCCTCCGGCCCGGTGACGGTCAAGCCGTAGTTTCCCGGCGGAACGTCGGCGATCTCGAATTTACCATGGTTGATGGTCGTCGCCGAAAAAGGCCTCTTCCCGTCCTCGGGATCGTCGCTGAGGCTGACGGCGGTCACGAGCGCGAAGTCGACCGGCTTCCCGTCCGGCCCGAGCACCACGCCGTCGAGCGTGCCTGTCGTGCTGGTGACCTTCGGCTTGCGCTTGTGCCGGTTGAGCAGCTCCATGGGGAGCCGCTGCGCCGGCGGCCGCTTCGCCGGACCGCACGCGGGACCTCCGATCGCGAGCGCCGCGAGGAGCGCCGCGAAAATGCCCGTTCGGAGACCCCGAGTCGACAAGGCCCTACGCGCCCTTCACGAGCCCCAGGTTGCGGGGGATGCGCACGGCCGGATCCTCCAGATCCGGCACGAAATCCGTCCCGGTGATGCGCTCGAACGCCACGGCATACCGCAGCGCGGCCTCGACCCGCACCTCGTCGGGGATGACCGGGATCGCCCCGTCCCCGGTGAACCCCTGCGCCGACAGCCACCGTCGCACGTACTCTTTATCGAAGCTCTCCGGCTCCTCGCCCTTCGCCATCCGCTCTGAATACGAGTCCGAGAACCAGAATCGGGACGAGTCGGGCGTGTGGATCTCGTCGATCACGACGATGTTGCCGCTCGCGTCCTTGCCCATCTCGTACTTGGTGTCCGCGAGGATCAGCCCGCGTTCGGCGCAGTCCTTCTGCCCCTTCGCGAACAGGGCCCTCGCGATCTCCGCGGCCGCGTCGAAGTCGCGCGCGCTGATATGCCCCATCGCGAGGATCTCCTCCCGCGACGCCGAGATGTCGTGTCCGCCCTTCTCGGCCTTCGTGGAGGGCGTCAAAATGGGCTCCGGGAGAGCCTGATTCTTCGACAGACCATCGGGGAGTCGGTGCCCGCAGAACACCCGTGCTCCGTTCTTGTAATGCGTCCAGATGCTCGTCGACGTGACGCCCGTGATGTACGCCCGCATCACCAGCTCGACGGGGAGCGGCTCGCATTCGCGCGCGAGGAGCACGTTCGGGTCCGGCACGGCGATCACGTGATTCGGCGCGATGTCCCGCGTCACCTCGAACCAGTGCGCGGCCAGTCGATTGAGCACCTGCCCCTTGAGCGGCAACGTGCCGAGCACCCGATCGAACGCAGAGATGCGGTCCGTCGTGACGAGGTAGCGTCGTCCGTCGGCGGTCGAGTAGTTGTCGCGGACCTTCCCCTCGTACTTTTTCCCGAGCGCGTCGAGCGACGTGCGCTCCAGGCAGACGGGCAGCGCCTTCCGAAACATCTCGCGGTCGACCATGGCCCGACGCCTACCATTTCCGACCGCGCGCGGCGGGTTGTTTCGCGCAACTTTCACCCTTCCGGTGGGGGCGGTCCGGGGGTAGACCGCGCGCCCATGAGCAACTCGAAGACTCGCAAGAAAATCTCCCTCATCGGCGCCGGCAACATCGGTGGAGAGCTCGCGGCTCTCTGCGCGGAGAAGCAGCTCGGCGACGTGGTGCTGTTCGACATCCCGAGCCGCGTCGGCGTGGCGAAGGGCAAGGCGCTCGATCTGGAGCAGAACAGCGCGATCCTCGGGTACGACGCGAAGCTCACGGGCACGAGCGACTGGGCCGACTGCGCGGGCAGCGACGTGATCATCATCACCGCCGGCATCCCCCGGAAGCCCGGCCAGAGCCGCGACGATCTCGTGGCGACGAACCTCCCGATCATCCGCGACGTCGCCGACAACGCGAAGAAGCACTGCCCGGATGCGTTCGTGATCGTGATCAGTAACCCGCTCGACGCGATGGTCTACGAGTTCATGCGCCGCACCGGCTTCGACGCGAAGAAGGTGGTCGGCATGGCGGGCGTGCTCGACAGCGCTCGTTTCGCCCTGTTCCTCGCGCGCGAGGCGGGCGTCAGCATCAAGGACGTGCGCCCGATGGTGCTCGGCGGCCACGGCGACGACATGGTCCCGGTGCTCAGCGCCTGCACGATCAACGGCGTCCCGGCGACGCAGCTCATCGGCAAAGAGGCCCTCGAAGCGATCATCAAGCGCACGCGCGGCGGCGGCGGCGAGATCGTGCAGCTCATGGGCACGAGCGCCTTCTACGCCCCGGCGACGAGCGCCGTCGCGATGGCCGAGAGCTACCTCCTCGACCAGAAGCGCCTCCTCCCGTGCGCGGCGTACCTCACGGGCCAGTACGGCTACAACGACCTCTACATGGGCGTCCCCGTCGTGATCGGCGCGGGCGGCGTGGAGAAGATCGTCGAGCTGAACCTGAGCGACGACGAGAAGGCGATGCTCGCGAAGAGCGCGAAGAGCGTGCAGGGCGTCGTCGACGTGGTGAAGAAGGCCGTCTGAAATAAGGCTTTTGGGGGGCGCGCCAGAGGTCTTCATTCCTCTGGCGCCTCCCTGGCACGCGTCTCAGTCGCGGCACAAAAGAAGCGACGCCGGCTCCACATGGACCGGCGTCGTTTCATTTTGTACGAGAAAAATAGAGAAGATCGCTCACTCAAAGACGGGATTCACCCCTCCCTGAACGAGCGAAGCGAGAGATTTGGGAGGGGCGGACGCGCGATAGCGCGGCCGGGGGTGGGCACCTGATTTGGTCTCAAATGCCTTATTTCCCAGCCGTTCCAGGATAAGGAGATGTGCCGGTGGTGGTGTCGCGGTGCTGGAGGGCGTCGACGGCGCGGGCGAGCTGATCGAGCTTCGCGCGCAGCTCCGAGACCTCCTGGCTCACCGTCGATGCGTCCTTCTCGTCCGTGAGCGCGCGCCGGCCCTGCGTCACGCCGAGCTCCGCGTCGAGGCGCTTCTTTTCGAGCAGGAGATCGTAGTTGCTCCGCGTGCCGGCGAGCTCCAGGCGCTCCTCGACGAGCTGACGCTGCTTCTGCAAAATCTCGATCTTCGAGACGAGATCGTTCTGCTCCAGCTTGCGCCGCGAGTCCTGGATGTCCCCGATCGTGCGCAGCGTGCTCGCGTATTCGTCGCGCGCGGACTGGAGCGCGTCCACCGCCGCCGTGCTCGCGCCGAGCGCCGACGATTTGCCCGACTGCTCGTACCGCGTGAGCCGCCCGTGCTCGTCGAAGGCCACCGCCATGCGGCGCTCCGCGAAGGCCGCCGGCTCGAACGAGAAGCCCTGCACCGGCATCTTCGGGTGAATCACCTCGTCGCTCGCGACCGAGAACACGCGGAGCAGGTCCTGCGTGCCGCCCTGCGGATCCGTCTCGCGCGAGGTGCCGTACGTCGTCAGAACCGCGGTGTACGCCGGGCGATAATAGATCTTCGTCTTCGGCTGATCGCCCCCGGCGTCCGCGCTCCACACCGTCGCTCCGCGCGCGATGTACGGGGCCGGCGTGAGCGTCAGCGCGATCCCCGTGCGATCGTAGAGGTCCAGCATCTTCGGGAACGTCTTCAGCGCCGCGCGCACGTCGGCGTCGGCCATCCCCGTGACGCGCGTCTGCGGATCCGGCGTCTCCGCGCGGTGCAGCATGTCCGGCGGCGGGATCTCGTCGAGGTCGAACGTGACGCGCACGATCTCGGTCCGCGTCGGCGTGTCGATGCCCGCTTCGAGCTGGAAATCCCGCACCGCGACGTCGAGCTCCTCCGAGGCCGCGCGCAGATCCACGCGCGCCGCGGCCTCCAGATCGCGCACCAGCGCGAGCTTCCCGCGCGCCTCGTCGAGATCGCGGCCCGTCGCGCGCGACGCCGTCTGCTCCACCTCGGCCCGCTTGCACGTGCGCTCCGCCAGCCGCTCCTCCGCGTCGCGCCGCGCGACCCACAGCGCCCGGTGCTTCTTCGATTTGGCCAGGAAATAAAGGTTCGCCATCGACAGCTCGCCGAGCGACATCTCGGTGCGCTTGTCGCACCCCGTGGTCGTGGTGGTGGTCGTGGTCGTGGTGGTGGTCGTCGTGGTGGCGGGCGCGGTGCTCGCGGTGCCCTTCGTCCCGGCCTTCGTCGGCGCGGTGGTGCGCGTCGGCGGCGTCGCGGGGGCCGGCGTCTGCGGGGCCGGAGAGCTCATCGCGGGGCACCGGCCGGATGTCCCACTTTCCTGAGACAGCTTCTCGCACACGAGCGCGACGGCCTGCTTGCGTGGATCCCCGCCGAGCGTCGCCGCCGCGATCCCCGCGACCACGCTCGCCGCGATCGTCGCCACGTTCTTGATCGTCGCGCCGATCTGGCTCGTGCTCACGGCCCCCACCGCGCGGAGCAGCCCGTCGGGCCCCACGTCGACGGTGAAGCTGTCGTCCGAGCTCGACCCGTGCTCCAGGCGCAGCGTGAAGAACTGATCGGGATCCGCGACGGTCGAGAACTTCACCTCGGCCTTCGCGTCCTTCCGCGCGAGCTTCGTGTCGACGGAGAAGTCGTTGCCGTCGAACGTGACCTTGCCGCTCGCGCCCGACGTGACGGTCGCCTCCACGGTCACCATCGTCTTCGCGAGCGAGTACCGGATCGTCCCCTCCGGCGTCTGCACGACCCCCGCGAACGGCCCGCCGCTGTACAGCTTCGTCCCCGAGCACCCCATCGCGAGCGCCCCGCACAGCGCGACGAGCGCGACCCCCGCCAAACCCTTGCTTCGTTTCATTCGAACCTCCTCAGTCCCGCACCCTCAACACCCTCGGATCACCATCGTGCTCAGCGTCGACTTCATCCGATCGAGATCCGCCGCGTAACGATCGCCGGCGCTCGGCCGCGCGGCCGCGATCCGATCCAGGAAATGATCGCGGATGCGCGCGATCGCCCCGATCCCCTGGCCGTTCAGGATCGAGCGCACGATCTCCAGATCCAGATCGCGCCAGATGCGCTGCCCCTCCGTCGACGACCACGCGGGCTCCTCCGTGAACCCGATCACGCCTTGCGCGCCGAGCGCCATCAGCCGATCGAAGAGCGGCCCCTTCGCCGTGAAGCAGCAGCAAAAATAGAGCAATCGACCGCCCGCGGGCCCCTTCGCCCACCGCCCGATGTCGGCCTCGGGCATGTCGGAAGAGAGCAGCACGCCGTCCGGCGAGTCGTCGTCGAGCACGCGGCTCGGCTCGCCGTGCGACGACACCACGATCGCGCGGATCGGCTCGTCCGCGTCCGCGCGCACCAGCGTCCGCAGCACCCGCGCGCGCTCCGCGGCCGTCTGCCCGAGCGTGGTCACCGCGAACTGACCGCCCACCTCGCGGTACAGATCCGCGCGGCCCCGCGCGAACAGCACCAGATCCGGCTCGTAGGCAGTGTCGATCGACAGCACGGGCGCGGTCATGCGAGCTCTCCTCCGTCAACCTGGAACAATCGTGGATCGGCGAGCGACGACGCGGGCGTCACCGGCCCTTCCATCACACCACGACGCGCCGTCCGCCGAAACTCGCAACGACTGCCGTGCGCGCGCGTCTCAAACGGCGAATCCGACGCAGCGCGCAGAGAATGCCATGCACGGCGCGGCCTGGATTGGCTAAGAGTTCGAGCAGCCATGAGCACGCCTTTCAACTGGAGAGAACGTTACCAGGACAAGATCGCCACTGCCCAGCAGGCGATCGCGAGCATCCCGCGCGGCCGGCGCATCCTCATCGGATCCGGCGCGGGCGAGCCGAACGTGCTCGCGCAGGCGCTCGTCACGCACGGCCTTCATCTGGCGGACAACGAGATCGTCCACCTCATGACGCTCGGAAAGGCCCCCTACGTCGAGAAGGGCCTGGAGGCGCGCTTCCGTCACACGGCCTTCTTCATCGGCGCCAACGTGCGTCAGGCCGTCGGCGAGGGCCGCGCGGACTTCATGCCGATCTTCCTCTCCGAGATCCCAGCCTTGATCCGCTCCCGCCGCGTCCGCGTGGACGTCGCGCTCATCCAGGTGTCGGAGCCGGATCGCCACGGATTCGTGAGCCTCGGCGTCTCCGTCGACATCGTCCGCGCCGCCGTCGACGCGGCCGACATCGTGATCGCGGAGGTCAACCCGAACATGCCGCGCACGTACGGCGACTCCTTCGTCCCCGTCGAGCGCATCAAGCACCTCGTCCCCGTCGACTACCTCCTTCCGGAGCGCGAGGTGGAGCCGCTGGACGAGGTCGATCTCGCGATCGGCCGCCACGTCGCGTCGCTCATCCCGGACCGCGCCACGCTGCAGATGGGCATCGGCAAGATCCCGGACGCCGTGCTCACCGCGCTGCAAAATCACCACGATCTCGGCGTCCACACCGAGATGTTCTCCGACGGCGTGAAGATGCTCGTCGAGAAGGGCGTGATCACCGGCCGCGAGAAATCGCTGCTCCCCGGCAAGATCGTCACCTCCTTCATCATGGGCAGTCGGGAGCTCTACGACTGGTCCAACAAGAACCCGATGGTGGAGATGCGACCGAGCCAGTTCACGAACGATCCGTTCACGATCGCCCGGAACGATCGCATGTGCGCGATCAACGCGGCGCTCGCCGTCGACCTCACGGGACAGGTGGCCTCCGACACGCTGATGGGCCGGTTCTTCTCGGGTATCGGCGGTCAGGTGGACTTCATCCGCGGCGCCGCCCGGTCCGACGGCGGAAAGCCGATCATCGCGCTGCCGTCCACTGCCAAGCAGGGCACGGTGAGCCGCATCCGGTGCGCCTTCGACGAGGGCGCGGGCGTCGTCACGAGCCGCGGCGACGTGCACTACGTGGTGACCGAATACGGCGTGGCCGATCTCTGGGGCAAGAACATCCGCCAGCGCGCGATGGCCCTCATCCAGATCGCGCACCCCGACTTCCGCGCGGAGCTGCTCGCGCAGGCGAAGGGCCGCAAATACATCCTGAGCGACCAGGTCGCGCCGCGCCCGCAGGTCCCGTGGGAAGAGGCCTCGGACGAGGAGCTGCGTGACGGCCAGAAGGTGCACATCCGCCCGCCGCGCCTCACCGACGAGGAGCCGCTCAAGGACATGTTCTATCGCCTCAGCGACGAGAGCACGTACCAGCGCTTCCTCGGCTTCAAGCGGTATCACCCGCACGACGAGATGCAGAAGCTGGTCGACCTCGACTACCAGGCCAACATGGCCTTCGTGGCCGAGACGATCGAAGATCAGCCGAAGATCCTCGGCATGGTGCGCTTCGACGTCGACCCCGCGACGAACCTCGCGGACGTCGCGTTCGTCGTCGTCGACGAGCTGCACGGCAAGGGCCTCGGCACGGTGCTGATGCGCCGCGTGGCCGAGGTGGCGAAGGCGCGCGGCCTCTCGGGCTTCAGCGCGGACGTGCTCGCGAACAACCACGCGATGCTCGGCATCTTCCACAAGAGTGGCCTCTTCGTCCGCTCCGAGCGCGACGGCGCGGTCCAGCACCTCATCGCCACGTTCGACGCGAGCGACCCGGCCATCCGCCGCAACTCGATGATGCCTCCCGGACGCTGAGGCGTTCGGCGATCCTGTTTCGCCCCCCCGATAACTCAGGTATTCCTCATCGCGGATGCTCACGCGGAGAGGCTTCCTCTCGGCCGGGCTCACGTCCGCGCTGACGGCGACGGGGTGCGGCTTCGGCCGTCGCCCGGAGGCGCCGATCCGCCTCGTCGTCACGCCGTGGGTCGGCAACTCGCCCTTCTACGTCGCCAAGGAGCGCCGCTTCTTCGGCGACGTCGACCTCCGCATCGCGAGCTTCGGCACCGACTTCGACGCGTGGCGCGCCCTCGCGGATCAGCGCGCGGACTTCACGACCGGCACGATGTTCGACATCCTGCGCGGCAGCGAGGTCGGCGTCGATCTGCAGGTCGTCTCCGTCACGGATTTCTCGAACGGCGCCGATGGAATCGTGGGCGCGGGCGTCGAGCGGATCGCCGATCTCGCGGGCAAGCGCGTCGGCGTGGAGGTCGGCACCCTCACGCACTTCGTCCTCATCCGCGCCCTGGAGCGCGCGGGCCTCACCGAGGAGTCCGTCCACCTCGACAACATGTCGATGGAGGAGGCGATCACGGCCATGGACAAGGGCAAGATCGACGCGGCCCCGTTCTGGGAGCCGTTCCTCGGGAAGGCCGCCGCCGCGCCCGGCCGCAAGCTCCTGTTCACGAGCAGCGAGATCCCGGGCGAGATCGTGGACGTCGTCGCCGCCCAGTCGCACGCGATCGAGAGCCGCCCTGGCTTCGTGACGACGCTCCTGCAAGGGTGGGAGAGGGGCCTCCGCCTGCTCCTGGACGCTCCGGACGAGGCCCTCCCGCTCGCCGTCAAATACCTTGAAATGAAGCCCGAGGAGCTTCGAGTGGCCTTGTCGGGCATCCGCCTCGTGAGCCACGCGGAGAGCCGCAAGATGTTCGACGCCGCGGCGAAGCCATCCATCTTCGCGGCGTACGACAACGCGGTCCGCTTCGCGAAGAAGCACGGCATCCTGACCCGCGAGCCGAAGCCGCCGGAGACGCTGTTCGCCGCGGGGATCCGCGACAGGGACGCGCCGGGATGACGGACCGCCGCGCGAGCCAGCCCCCGGAGATCTCCGCCCCCCGCCCGGCGAAGCCGCGTTTCCCGCTCGCGTCGAAGTTCTCGCTCGTCATCGTGACGCTGCTCGCGCTGCTCTCGATCGGCGCGTCGCTGTCGTTCTACTTCGAGTCTCGATCCGCCGCGCGCCAGGCGCTGGAGCGGCAGGGCGACGCGATCGCGAGCACGCTCGGCTACTCGATCGAGGTCTTCTTCGACAACAAGGATCTCACGTCGATCCAGCGCATCGTCTCGAACAGCGCCCTCTTGCCGGACGTGCGCAGCGTGCTCGTCACGGACCGCGCGGGCACGGTGATGGCGTCGAGCGATCGCGCGGAGATGGGCATCGAGGCCACGTCGCTCCCGCTGCGCGCCTTCCTGAAGAGAGGCACCTTCGAGCCGGAGATGATCTACGCCGAGGGCGGCGACGTGCTCATCCTGCGCCCGCTGCGCCGCGGCCGGTACGAGAGCATCCACGACACGGGCACCATCGGCGCGATCCAGATCACCGTGGATCGCCGCAGCATCGAGGCGGACGCGGAGAACGGCGCGCTCCGGATGCTGGCCATTCACCTGGCCGGCTATCTCTTGCTCATGCTGCTCGCGGCGGTGGCGCTCCGCTTCATCGTCGTGCGCCCCTTGTATACGATCACCGCAGCGGCCGCGCGCGTCGGCACGGGCGACCGCTCCGCGCGCGCCGGATACCGCAGCAAGGACGAGATCGGCCTCGTCGCCGAGTCGTTCGACCGCATGGCCGAGGACGTGGAGCGCGGCTTCGAGACGCTCGAAGAGAAGGTCCGCGAGCGCACGGCGGCGCTGCAGCAGGAGAACGAGGAGAAGGCCGCCGCCTTCGAGGCGCTCCGCCGCACGCAGGCCGAGACGGACCGCATCAAGGGCGACATCATCTCGGTCGTCAGCCACGAATTGCGCACGCCGCTCACGGCCATCCGCGGCTCGATCGGCCTCCTCACGGGCGGCGCGCTGGGCCAGGTCCCCCCGGAGCAGGCGGAGCTCCTCGTGATCGCGGAGCGCAACGTGCTGCGCCTCATCGAGCTGGTGAACGACATCCTGGACATGGACCGCCTCGAAAGAGGCATGTTCGAGGTCCGCATCGAGCCCACTGCGATCCAGGCCATCTTCCACCGATCCGTCGAGGCGGTGGCCGATCTGGCCAAGGGAGAGCACATCTCGATCGAGGTGGAGCCCACGAGCGAGCACGTCCGCGGCGATCCCTCGCGCCTGACGCAGGTGCTCGTGAACCTGCTCTCGAACGCGATCAAGTTCTCACCGCCCGAGAGCCATGTTCGGGTGAGCGCGTGCGCCGCGCTCGAAGAGGTGGAGATCCGCGTGGAGGACGAGGGCCCCGGCATCCCCGAGGAGCACAAGGACCGCATCTTCGACCGCTTCCATCAGGTCCAGTCGCCGAGCACCCGAGAGAAGGGCGGCAGCGGTCTCGGCCTGTCGATCAGCCAGGCGATCGTGCACCTGCACGGCGGCACCATCGGAGTCGACAGCGAAGAGGGACACGGCTCCACGTTCTGGTTCCGCGTCCCCCGCGCCGAGGGCCCGCGCGCCGCCTGAGCGTCGATCAGGCCTTCTTCGCGTCCCGCCGTTGCGCCGCCGCCCGGTCCTCGGCGGAGCCCGGATCGATGCCCGTGAGCCGCTTCACCGCGCCGCGGAGATCGTCTGTCGTCTGCGCGCTCGAGGGCTTGTTCTTCTGGAGGATCGATTGGTATTCCGACACGAACGAGCCGATGCCGAGGAGCGAGGGGTACGCCGACGTGTGCTGGTAAATCGCCTGCGCCGCGAAGCGCCCGAGGTTCTCGACGTAGGGCTGGTACGTCGCGAACGTGCCTGTCAGCGAGGTCGTCACGGCGCTCAGGATGAATTTCGCCCCGGTGTCCGTGGTGGTGGAGAAGGCGCCCGTCAGCGCGCTCCGCCCCGTCGACACCTGCGCGTACGGGTTGCTGGAGAAGCTCCCCGCCGCGGCCGCGTTGATCTGCAGCCCGCTCGCGACGGCGCCCGTCAGGAGATCGGCCGGGACGGCCCCCGAGACGGGCGTGATGTTCGCGTCGTAGATGGACGGGATCGTGGCCAGATCGCCGGGCGCCCACGCGAGAGGCACCACATCCTGGTTGTTGTACAGGCTTGAATACGACACGCCGCCCGCCGAGATGATCCCTTCGTAGTACGACGCGAACCCGCTGTCCCCCGGCGTCGGCCCGGCGGTCGGAGAGGCCGAGATCGCGGTCGTCCCGGTCGGATCCCAGGTCGAGCGCTTGTCGTGCAGGTAGAGCGCCAGCGCCGGCGACAGCGCCCCTCCGAGGCTGTGCCCGGCCACGGCGACGGTGGCGTTCGTGAGAGAGCTGCTCTTCAAGAACGCGTTCAGCGCCTCGGGGAGCGTGTTCCCGCTGCCGTCCTTCATCGCGAGCAGGATCTGGAGCCCTGTGGCGGTCCCCTGCGAGACGTTGCCCGAGCCCGCGCCGGTGATGGACGACCACGAGACCAGGCTGCGGACCGAGAAGTCCTCGCTGAGCCAGTCGAACATCGAGGACGGGTTGGTCCCCGCGACCGGGATCACGAGGAGGTTATTGGATGGGCTGTAGTAACAAGCCATGGTGTTGTCGGCGACGACGCTCGCGCCGGAGGTGTCGTTCGAGAAGACGACGGGCCCCCACACGAGCTGCCAGTCGGAGCCGATGAGCCCTTGAATCGTCGGATCCGCGAGCACGCCGTCCGCCACCTTGGTGACGTAGGCCTGCATCGTCGAGAAGCCCTCTCCGCTCGAGTTGTCGAACGACAGGCTGCCCGCCGAATTCACGGAGAAAGAGAAGCTGTGGATGATCTGAGTGGTCGAGTACGTCGCGCTCATGGAGAACCTCCTTCGGAGTCGATGGGTGGACGATCGCCGCCGACGCGTGGAGTGGACAGGCGGAGTCGAACAGCGGACCTCCTTTGAGCACGCCATGTGCCGCCCCCGAGAGGAGAGCGGGGAAACGACGAATCCCCTTATTTCGAAGGCGTTTTCTCCTCGTGAAAGGCCGCGCGGGGGTCTCGGCGGCGCCTTCCCCCCATGTGCGGGCACGCTCCGCACATGTGCGGGCGCGGCGAGACAGGGAGCTTGACAGGCGGCCCCGACCGGCGGTACACGTAACCAATCGGTTACCAATGAGCACCGCCAGAAAGCCCGCCGAGGACGTGTTCCGCGCCATCGCCGACCCGACGAGGCGCGCGATCCTCGACCGTCTCCGCGCCGGCCCCGCGCCCGTCAACGAGCTCGCGGCCGACTTCGAACAGAGCCGCCCCGCCATCTCGAAGCACCTCCGCGTGCTCCGGGAGGCGCAGCTCGTCGTCGAGCAGCGGTCCGGCAGGGAGCGCCTGTACGAGCTGCGGCCGCAGAGGCTGCAGAGCGTGGCCGGCTGGCTCGAAGGATACCGCTCGTTCTGGCAACGGAACCTGGACTCGCTGAAACGTTACCTGGAGGATACATGACCACCGCCGCCGCCCGCGCCATCGCCGACGTCTCCGAGGGGACGATCCTGGCCACCGTCGACATCGCCGCTCCCGTCGAGCGCGTCTATCGCGCCCTCACCACGCCGGAGGAGCTCGTCCGCTGGTGGGGCTCTGACACGATGTACCGCACCACCGCCTGGACCGCCGACGTGCGCAAAGGCGGCCGGTGGACCGCCGAGGGCAAAGGCAGCGACGGACACACGTTCTCCGTCGAGGGGGAGTATCTGGAGGTCGACCCGCCGAACAGGCTCGTTCAGACCTGGAAGCCGGACTGGGACGGCGGCCACGTCACCACGATCGCGTACCGACTCACCGCGACGCCCCAGGGCACGCGCGTGACGGTGCGCCACACGGGCTTCGGCGATCGTGCCCAGTCGTGCGAGATGCACGCGGCCGGCTGGGAGAACGTGCTCGGCTGGCTGGGCCTCCACTTCGTCCCGCTGCCGCCCGCGCATCGTTACTTCATGGTCCGGCTCCTCGCCCCGCGGCCCACGTTCCCGATGGACATGACGCCGGAAGAGGCGGCCGTCATGCGCGAGCACGCGGGCTACTGGCGCCGTCACCTCGACGAGGGCAAGGCGATCGTGTTCGGGCCCGTCGCGGATCCGTCCGGTCCGTGGGGTCTGGGCGTGCTGCGCGTGGAGAAGGAGGAAGAGGTCCGCGCCTTCGAAGCGGGCGATCCGGCCATCGTGTCCGGCCGCGGCTTCCGCTACGAGGTGCTGCCGATGATGCAGGCCGTGCACCGCTGAGCGCGGGGACGACGGGCGGCCTCAGTGCGCCGGCGAGGACTCTGCCGGGGTCGCGGCGGCGGGCTTGCCGCCGCGGAGCGCGTTGACGCCGAAGAGCGCGCCGATCGCGATGAAGCCGTACGCCGCCCAGGTCGCGTGGTTGTGGATCGCGACCATGAGGCCCGTCGCGAACAGGAAGAAGAACAGCGGCAACAGGACCGTCGCGTAGACGCCGAACGCCGTCCGCGCGCCGATGCTCAAGGCGAGCGCCGTGAACGTCACCACGACGGCGCCGAGCAGGCTCACGCACATGAGCGCGATCCCCATGGGATCGTGGATGAGACCGGAGATGCCGCCCCCGGCGAGGGCGATCGTGATGGCCAGGGACGTCAGGCGTCCGTGCGTCGTGGTCGCGAGCTCGTTGAACATCGTTGTTCGTCTGCCTCCAGCGCGCGCACCCCAGCAGACCGTATGCCAAGCCGCAGGCGGCTCGCCCCCCCACGCAATCTTCTGTTTTTTGCGTCCCCCCCACGCACCTCCCGGGACTGGCCCGACGAATGGTCTGCGTGCCGACGCAGCGCTTGCATCCGGTGCAAAAGGTGAGAACCGGCCTTTTCCGCGCAGTTTTTTTGCGGAGGCGGGTGGCGCTGAACTTGCGAGAGCAAAGGTAGCGGGCGCCGTGGATGGGGCGATTGTCCCCACGGCGCAATCCCGCGCTCTCGATCCGTGCCCGTGCGTCGGAGGCTCGTATGTCCGCCTACCAGATTCGCAAAATCCTCGTCGGAATCGACACGTCTCCGCGCTCGGATCACGTGCTCGAGACGGCAGTGGGCCTCGCGCAGTGCTTCGGGGCCGAGCTGATCCTGGCCCACTCGGTCGGGATCCCGCTGGACTTCCCGGCGGACGCGCTCGGCCTCTCTCCGACGGCGCTGCCCGGCATCATGGAAGAGGCGGCCCGCCGTGATCTGGAGTCGCGGGCGAGGGCGCTTCCGGAAGGGATCCGGCACAAGGTCGATATTCAGATCGGCACGCCGTGGCAGGTCATGTGCAACCTGGCGAAGGACGAAGACGTAGACCTCATCGTGATCGGATCGCACGGCTACTCCGGCCTCGACCGCGTGATCGGCACGACCGCCGCGCGCGTCGTCAACCACGCCGACCGTCCGGTGATGGTCGTGCGTCCCAAACCCGCAAAAAGCGCCTGAACCGCGCAGGAACCGAAGAGACGGTCAGGGGCGGCCGAGGGAACGAAGTGGCGCGCGAGACGATGTACGAAGAGTTGAAGCGATACGTTCGCTTCACCGAGGAGGACTCGAAGCTCCTCGCTGCCTTCCGCTCGGAGGCTGCCCCGCATTTCGAGCGCATCGCCCGTGAATTCTACGAGCGCGCGATGGAGCACGAGGACGCGCACGCGGTGTTCACCGGCGAGCAGCAGGTGGCGCGGCTGCGCCGATCGCTCGTCGAGTGGATGGACCGGCTCCTCCGCGGCCCGCACGACGAGACCTACTTCGAGGAGACGGCCAAGATCGGCCGTATCCACGTGCGCGTGGGGCTCCCACAGAAGTACATGTTCAGCGCGATGGCGCTGATCCGCCGCGAGATGTGCAAGCTCGCGGTGAAGGGATCGAAGGGCGCCGCGACGGCGTCGGCGCTCGATCGGGCGCTCGATCTCGAGCTCGCCGTGATGATGGAGACGTACCGCGACGCGTTCGTGGCGCGCATTCAGCGGGCCGAGCGTCGGGAGCGCGCGGAGGTCGATCGGGCGCTCGCGCGGATGGAGCACCGGTACACGCAGGCGGTGGAGCTGTCGCGCGTGCTCGTGGTCGGCCTCGACGACGAGGTTCGCGTCCGGATGATGAACAAGGAGGCGGAGCACGTCACCGGGTACGCCCGCGACGAGGCGCTCGGCATGGACTTCGTGACGATGTTCCTGCCGGAGGGCCTCCAGAAGGCGCACGGAAACACGTTCCGCCGCGCGGCCCGCGGAGAGTCGTTGAGCGACGACGTGATCCGCACGCCGGTCGTCACGCGCTCGGGCAAGACGCGCGACGTGGAGTGGCAGCTCGCGTACGCCCGCAGCGAGGCCGACGACGAGGTGGTGCTGTTCGCGATCGGCCGCGACACCACGGACGAGGACGCGCTCGCGGCGCGCGTGCTCCAGAGCGAGAAGCTCGCGGCGGTCGGCACGCTCGCGGCGGGCCTCGCGCACGAGATCCGCAACCCGCTCAACGGGGCAAAATTGCATGTCACGTTCCTGGAGCGCGGGCTCGCCCGGTCCGGCGCGGATCCGGACATGCTCGACGCGCTGCGCACGGTGCGCGACGAGATCGCGCGGCTCAGCGGCCTCGTGACGGACTTCCTCGATTTCGCGCGGCCGCGGCAGAACCACCGCGCCGCCACGTCGATGCGCGCGCTGTGCGAGCGGGCCGCGCAGGTCGTGAGGCCCGAGGCCGCCGTGGAGTCGGTGCGCGTCGACGTGGATCTGCCGCCCACCGACATCGTATGCACGCTGGACGCCGGCAAGATGGAGCAGGTCGTCCTGAACCTCGTGCGGAACGCGGTGGAGTCGACGGGCCCGGCCGGCGGCGGCGTGGTCACGATCCGCGTCCGGCGCGAGGTCACCCGCGCGATCCTGGAGGTCGAGGACAACGGCCCCGGCCTCTCGGAGCCGACGGCCCCCATCTTCGATCCCTTCTTCTCCACGAAGCCGCGCGGCACGGGGTTGGGCCTGTCGATCGTCCACCGCATCGTCAGCGATCACGGCGGCACGATCACGTTCGAGAGCCGTCCCGGTCACACGGTGTTTCGTGTCATGCTGCCGATCCAGGCCCGCGAGGTTCCGGAGACGGCGGAGAGCTAATCGTTTCGTCGCGCGGGGCGCCCTGCCTCCGTCGCCGAACGGCCCCGCGATGCCCGCGGCGCGCCGAGTTGTCGCAACCCCTTTGACATCCACCTTTTGCCGTTGAATGTGCTCGCCATGACCAAAGCCCACGTGCTCGTCGTCGACGACGAGCCCAGCGCTCGGACGGGGCTCGAAAAGCTGCTCCGCCAGGAAGGGTACGACGTCACGCTCGCGGAGGACGGCACGACCGCCCTCGCGAAGGCCGCCGATCGGCCGCCGGACGTCGTCATCACCGACTTGCGCATGCCCAAGATGGACGGCGTCGAGCTGCTGCGTCGCCTCCACGATCAGGACAGCCACCTGCCCGTGATCGTGGTCACGGCGTTCGGCGAGGTCGCGTCCGCGGTGGCGGCGATCCGCGAAGGCGCCGAGGACTACCTCACGAAGCCGATCGACTTCGACGCGCTCACGCACGTGATCGCCCGCGCGATCGAGCGCCGCGAGCTGCGCCTGGAGACCGAGAACCTGCGTCGCCACCTCTACGAGCGCGACGGCAGCGGCCTCGAAGGCCTCCTCGGCGCGAGCCGCGCGATGCAGAAGGTGTATCGCCTCGCGCGGCAGGTGGCGGGCGCGAAGGCGACGGTGCTCATCACCGGCGAGAGCGGCACCGGCAAGGGTGAGCTCGCGCGCGCGATCCACCAGCGGGGCCCGCGCTCGAAGGCGCCGTTCGTGACGCTGCACTGCGCGGCGCTCGCGGAGACGCTCTTGGAGAGCGAGCTGTTCGGTCACGAGAAGGGCTCGTTCACCGGCGCGGATCGTCGCCGCGTGGGCCGGTTCGAGCTCGCGAACGGCGGCACGTTGTTCCTGGACGAGGTCGGCGAGATCCCGGCCGCGACGCAGGTGAAGCTCTTGCGCGTGCTGCAGGACCGCACGTTCGAGCGCGTCGGCGGCACCGAGACGATCGAGGTCGACGTGCGCTTGATCGCGGCGACGAACCGGGATCTCGCGGCGGACGTGCAGGAGGGCCGCTTCCGCGAGGACCTCTACTACCGCCTGAACGTGGTCCGCATCGAGATGCCGCCGCTCCGCCTGCGCGAGGGCGACGTACTCCTCCTGGCGAACCACTTTTTGCGCAAGTACGCCGCGGAGAACAAGAAGACGATCACCGGCTGGACGGACAGCGCGCGCGCGAAGATCCTCGCGCACTCGTGGCCTGGCAACGTGCGCGAGCTGCAGAACGCGATCGAGCGCGCGGTGGTGCTGTGCGAGCAGACGGCGATCGAGGGCGACGACCTGCCGACGGACGTGGCCCCGGTCTCGCGCGGCGGCGGCATCCGCGTGCCCGGCTCCACGATGAGCGAGATCGAGCGCTACGCGATCCTCTCGACGCTGGAGGCGGTCGGCGGCTCGACGACGAAGGCCGCGGAGATGCTGGATATCAGCGTGCGCACGATCCAGTACCGGCTGCACGAATACGGCCTGGCCAACAAGGACAAAGAGAAGGACAAGGACAAGGACAAGAAGGCTGCTGCCGAGGCGAAGGGCAGCGGGTAATCCCTTATCGTCCTTGGGGGGGGTTCTACGGGGGTCACATGAATGGGCCGTGTGCGGTGCTCGGCGTGCGTCGCTATGCGTGCTGAAGCCGTAGACAGGGCCTGATCCGGCGTGCGAGCCTCCTCCTTGGAACGTGCGGCCGCGGGGGCTGCACTGCGGAGGATCTCATGGCAAAAAAGGTGGAGGATGGGGAGCTCTCGGTCGAGGAGCTCCTCAAGCGCGAACAGAAGTTCAACGCGCTGATGGACGAGGCGATCAAGCTGTTTCCCGACGCGCATCGGTTCGCGAAGGAAGACAGAGTGTCTTCGGTCGGCCGGATGGGCCTGGAGGAGGCGACCGTGCTGCGCGGCGTGGTCGATGTCATGGAGGCGCGGCCAGCGCTGTTCGAGTGCTTGGCGGATGAAGACGAGGGGCACGATCCGAACAAGCTGGAGACGGGGCTGCTCCGTGACCGGTTCGCGATTCACGGTGTCTACGCGCGGGTCGCGGCGAAGCTCGGCGATGCTGCGAGGCCCTTCGCCGACACGGCCCTCAAGCACGGAGAGCTGGTCAAGCCGGTGACGCTCGCCGCCTATCAGATCGCGAAGCCGATCAGCAAGCGGGACGCGGCGATCCGCGGGAAGATCGCCGCCGTCGTCGATTACTACGCGGGCCGTAAGGGCTCGCGCGAAGAGCCTCCGAAGGACGGCTGACGTCCGGCAGGTACCCCCTGAAAGGGGGGGGCTACCCCTCCTGGCAGGGGTCCAGCGCCTCTTTCTGGCACCCCACCCATCCCCGGAACCACATCACGGGCCTTGAGGCCCTCGTGACGGGCCTTGGAGTCCTCGTGACGGGCCTTGAGGTCCTCGTGACGGGCCCTGAGGTCCTCGCAATGGGCCTTGAGGCCCTCGTCATGGGCCCTGAGGTCCTCGCAATGGGCCTTGAGGTCCTCGCGGCCCTGGTAAGAGGCCTTCAGAGAGGTAATGACTTCATCAAACGTCTCCGATACGAGCCCCGCAGGCGGACGAATGGGTCACGTTATGCCCGACGCCGTCGAAGGGCTTGTCAGGCAGACGCGGCACGGAGTAAGAGGACACCGCCGAAGCGAAAAGCGCGTCGGCGGAGTTGGAAAAAATGCGTGGAGAGGGAACTTCAGGCTGGACAAGCGCCAGTCTCTTGGTGTTGCTCGCGGCAGTCATCGGCCTGAGCGCGGGTACGTGGGCGCATGCGCCGATGGCAGCCGCGGCGCCGGATCCCGGAGCGTGGCAATCGCCTCCGCCTCTCGATTGGCCCGCGGAAGAGCCGATTGTGGAGAGCGAAGGCGTCGGCTATCTGCCGGGCGGCGGCACGGTCAGCGCCGCGGGCGACTACACTTATGTCCTGCCCATCGACGCTCCCGATGGTCGCGCGGGGATGGCGCCGCGCGCCGCTCTCCGATACTCCAGCCGCGCCGGCAATGGAGCGATCGGCCAGGGCTGGTCGCTGGATTACGGCGGCTCGGAGATCGTGCGGTGTCCCAAGACCACGGCGATCGATGGCCGGCCCGATTCCGTGGACTATGGCTCGACCGGCGCGCTCTGCCTCGACGGACAGCGGCTGATCCAGGTCGGCGGGCCGATCCAGATGGGAGAAGGCGCCGAGTATCGCACCGAGCGAGACACGTTCGCGAAGATCGTCGCCCACGGCGACAGCGGCGCCGGGCCCGACTCCTTCGATGTGTTTCTGAAGGGCGGACGGATCCGGACCTACCGTTTCTTGGAGGCACAGCGAGTCACGCCTCCCTCTCCTTCGGCGGATCCGGCAGAAATGCCGCCCGTGGACGCCCCGGCGACGGTCCGTCCACTCTGGGTCCTGGCCAAAGAGTGGGATCGCGATGGAAATGCGATGCTGTTCGAGTACGACGTCGACGCGGAGGCCGTCGCTCCTTACTCGTTCGAGCACCGGATTCGCGCGATCCGCTACACGGCCCATCTGGACAGCTCCGGTGATGTCGTCGAGCAGCCTCTCAGGTCGATTGAGATGGAGTATTCGGCGCCCGGGGAGCGACCGGATCCTTCGTTCGCCTACGTGAACGGCGTCCGCCACACGGTGACGCGCCGGCTGGTCGGCATCCGCACCTATGCGCCTAATCCGGTGGAGCAGGCCCTTGTCGCGCGCTACCTGCTTTCCTATGACGCAACCGCGGAAGCAGACCCGAACAACCCGCGGAGCCTGCTCTCCAAGGTCCAGCGGTTCGACGCGAAGGGAAAGGCCTTGTGGGGCCGCACCTTCGAGAGCCAGCGCGCTCATACGCCCGAATTCTCGGTCTACGACGGTATCGCGAGCATCCCCGATAACCTGATCACTCGACCTCTCCTGCTGGATCTGGACGGCGACGGCAAGGAAGAGATGCTGTACGCCGGTCGGGTTTTCCGCACCAGCTCGGGATCACAAGCGCCCTTCGACGATGTCATTCCTGGTGGGGATGTTTGGGGGCGGCCCGCGGACGTCGACGGCGACGGGAAGATGGAAGTCCTGAGCAAGGTGGGCGATCAGCTCGTCTTCACGCGATGGGACGGAGCCACGCAGTCGTTCGTGCCCACGTCCTATTCGTTCCCCAACAAACCGATCGACTTCGTCGACGCCGACGGAGACGGCCGCATCGACGCGTTCCAGGTCGGGCCGCGCTACACCGACGACGTCGATTGGTACGACGAAGAATGGTACTTCCTGCACAACGAAGGAGGCAGCTTCGGCGCCCCTCAGCGTGTCCAACCGTTCGCGATGCCGTACGTCGTCGGCGCCCGCAAGCCCGCCGCGCTGGACTTGAACGGAGACGGCCGCGGCGAGTTGCACGTCGATTACACACCCACAGACCCTGACAATCCGACTCCGTTACCTGCGGAGTGTCCGCCGAATCCGCAAGGCCAGGCCAACTTGGGTTGGCACTTCTTCGCGGTTTATCTGGATGGTCAGCTCATTCGCAAGAGCACTGTGCACGCGGAAACATGTCCGTCCAAGCACATCCTCGCCGATCTGAACGGGGATGGTCTCAAAGACGTCGTCGTCCTGGACAGCTCGCCGCCGACGGTCCGTTACAACACGGGCGCTGGGTTTCTTCCGGCGGTTTTGCCGGGCCTCCATGTCCTCACCAACTTTCACCCGTCGGACTTTCAGGTCGCCGACATGGACGGGGACGGCCGGGACGACATCCTCTCGTCTCGCGAAGTCCACGCGGACGGGACCCCGTTTCCGGACACCTACCTTTATCTCCGCCACGCAGCCGGCTTCGAGAAGATCGACCTCGGCGCGCAGCCGTACCGGGTGCCGGCCTACGATCCTTATCCGGTCGACGCGCCGCCTCCGCCCGCGCTCCAGGCGCACAGTCCCACGATCCAGATCGGGGACATCAACGGAGACGGCCTCTCGGATCTGGTCGTCTTCGAGCACGACATGGCGACTCACCTGGTCTCCGTGCGAGTGCTCCTTCAGAAGTGGCAACCGCACGACGTGATCACCCGGGTTCGGGACGACATCGGGGATGGCCTCCGAGAGTCGGTGTTTTACGAGGCCTTCCCCAGCGACACCGCCTCACCGGCGATGTGCGCTTATCCGCAGCGGTGCCCGCGCCAAGGCATGTTGACGGCGCGGGAGCACTGGGTGCACCGGCAAGACGAGCCGGCGAGCATCCGCAGGACCGCCTACTCGTTCGAGGACCCGAGGAGCGATGTCCGCGGCCGCGGATTCCTGGGGTTCGGCACGGTCAGGAGCGTTGATCTCGATTCTTACGCGGCGACGATCACGCTCTATGACAACGTCACCACGGACGCGAACGGGCGCTATCCGCTCGCCGGGCTTCCCGGCGATGTGTGGCGCATCACACCCATTCTGCGGACCGCGGTGGATGCCGACGATAGCGTGGTGTTGCCCCAGGCTGGGGCCTCCATCGCCGCCCGCGTCGAGCACAGGCGCACGACCTACGAAGCGCGGAAGACGAACAACGGACACACATACATCGTCGTCCCGCAGAGCTTTCAGGCGAGCGACTGGGAACAGCACGTCGAGCTCTCGGACGCGGGCCCGACGCTGCTCGACGACGGAAGCGAGACTGCCCATCGCATCCGTGAAGGGTCCAGTACGTTCGACGACTATGCCAACGAGTTGACCGCGTCTGCTCACACGGTGGGCGGCCAGCGCTGCGAGACGGCCTCGGCCTACCAGAACCTCGCGGCCGACTGGCGGATCGGTGAGCGCACGCAAGTCTCGGTGACGTGCAACCACGACGGTATGCCGCTGCCCGAGGCTCGGCTCAGCACGATGGAGTACGACGCTCTCGGCCACCTCTCGAAGGTGACCGTAGAGCCCAATCACCCGGAGCTTCTTCGGGCGACCAGCTTCTCGCGCGACATCTACGGGCTTGTCTGGAAGGTCACGGACAGCGTGTCCGGTGAGCCTGCCCGGATCACTCACCTCGCCTTCGACGCCGAGCACGTCTATCCCCGGGCCGCCTGCAACGCGCTCGACCAGTGCACCCGCGACTTGATTCATCCCGCGTACGGGGTGCCTGTCCTTCGGGAGGACATCAACGGTGTTCGCGTGCGCTTCGCCTATGACGGCTTCGGTCGCGTGCGTGAGGTGGCGCCGGATGGGGGGATTGTCTCCGAGACATCCTATCTGATCCCGCCGTACGAGCCGTGGGGTCTCATCGTCCAGACCACCAGCAGCGACGGCGGAGAAACCGCGACGCGCATCGACGAATCGGGGCGTGTGCTCTGGAGCGCGCGACGCGCCTTCGGCGGCGAGCAGGTCTTCCAGGAGACTCACTACAATCTGTTCGGGCAGCCGACGCAGGTCTCGCGGCCTTCGGTGGGTGGCGGTCCGCCGCTTTTGACCGAGACGACGTTCGACACGCTCGGTCGCCCGGTGGAGGTCGTCGAGCCCAACGGCGCCACGACGACGATCGCACACACGATGTTCGAGACCACCACGACGGATCCGCTCGGTCGAAAGCAGCGGCTCTCGCGCGACGTGGACGATCGAGTCACCTCCGCTGCCAACCGTTACGGCGTGACCTGGGTGGGGATGACTTACCTCTACGGCGCATTCAGCCAGGTGGAGGACGTCGTCGATCCCGAGAACAACGTGATCCACGCCATCTACGACAAGCTCGGTCGACGGCTGTTGGTGGACGATCCCGACCGCGGAACCACGATGTGGGCCTACAACGGGTTCGGCGAGATCACCTCTCAGATTGACGCGCTCGGCGACACGACCGCCTACGACCGCGACGTGCTCGGCCGCGTCGTCTGGGCGTCACACGACGTCGAAGGGGTGACGACGTTCGGATACGACGGTAGCCAAGCTCCCGGAGAGCGGGGCCGGCTCACCTCGACGAGCAGCCCCGACGGAGTGACGGTGTCCTATGACTACGATGCTCTCGGGCGAAGCTCCGATACATCGTGGAACGTGGGGAATGAGACTTACTCGATCCACCGCGCCTACGACGGGTGGAGCCGTCTCTCGGAGATCCACTATCCCGAGGTGCCGAACCATCCTCGCTTCGTGGCGCGGTACACGTACAACGACGCAGGCTATGCCGCCAAGGTGGAGGACGCGACGGATCCCGGGATGCCGAAGCTCCTCTGGAAGGTGGAGACCAGGAACGCCGACGGGCTCTTGACCGAAGGCAAGACGGGAAACGACTTCGTCGAGACGCGGCAGTATGACCCCGCGACAGGGCAGCTCACCAACGTCGAGGCGGTCAAGAGCGGAGACGCGCTGTTCGCGGTCCACTACCTGCGTGACCTCACCGGCAACATCCTGTCTCGTCAGGACTACGCGGGTGTAACGCCGCGCGTGGAGACCTTCCACTACGACGAGCTCGACCGGCTCGACGGCTGGGGGCTCTTGTACGAACACCAGCAAGAGGCGACGTCGTATGGTTACGACCTCCTCGGAAACGTGGAGAGCGTGACGACATCGGCCGGCGTCGAGAGCCACGTTCACGCCGGACAGATGCTGGGCGGCGTCCTCCGTCTACCGCACGCGCTGACCGGTCGAGTGCAAGGCGGCCAGCAAACATCGTATCTCTACGACGAACGCGGGCGCCAGATCCTCGGCCAAGGCCGGGAGATCACCTGGAAGTCCTTCGATCTGCCGAGCACCATCCATCAGGACGGCAAGGCGACCACGTTCCAGTACGACGCGTTCGGGGTGCGCGTGCGCAAGGTGCGCGAGGCGGGCGGCAAGCTCGTGGACGGCGTGGACACGATCGCGGGCCTGTACGAGCGGCGTTGGAGCGCGGCGGGGCCGACCGTGCACGTGATGACGGTGAACGGGACGGATGGTCCCGTCGCGCAGATCGTGTATACCGAGGCCGCGAACGACACTGGGCGAACGCTCTACCTCCACCAGGAGGCGCTCGGCTCGGTCGGCCTGGTCACTGACAGTCAGGGGGAGGAGGTCCAGAGGACGTATTTCGATCCGTTCGGCGCCAAGGTGGATGTCCATGGGGCGGTGGGCTCGCCGGAGCTGGGGGACGTCAAGCTAGGATTCACGGGCCATCGTCACGACGACGAGCTGGGCCTGATCGACATGCGCGGCCGCGTCTACGACCCCGCGCAGAAACGCTTCTTGAGCCCGGACCCGCACGTGACAGGGCCGCTGTTCGGGCAGAGCTACAACCGCTATTCGTACGTCGTCAACAACCCGCTGCGGTTCACGGATCCGACCGGATTCGACCCGGCGGCCGGCGACCTGCAACGGGGACCTACCCCGACCAACGCGGATGCCACGCCGGATGCGCCGGTGCTGAGACCTTTTTTCGACACGGTCTGGACAGTGATCGTCGGCAAGCGCGTCGAGGTCGCCAAGTCGGATGAACACCAACACACCGAGCCTCCCAACGGGGATGACGAAGCAGATCGCAAGCGCGGGTTGGACTTCTATCTTCATATGGCTTGGGGAGCCGCCCGAGAAGCGATCCAGTCGTCTTCGCCGATCTTCACCGCTGGTCGCGTGATTCGCCACAACGCTCAAGTCGTGAGCACGGCCGCGTCCCTCGCCGAGCGCGGCGAGTGGGACCTCGCAGCGGTGACGGCGCTGGAGATCCCGCAGAACGTCGCGCTGATGCCGCTGCAAATGCTCGCGGCCCCCATCGAGGCGGCGGTCGGCGTCGCGAGCTCGATCGACGCGGCCATGAACGCGGCGGACCCGGAGGAGCGCGGCGCCGCGATCGTGAGCGGAGTCCAGGACACCGCCACGGTGGCGGTGGCGATCGCCGCTGTGGCCGGCGGCTCGAAGGGAGCCGGCGAAGGCATGGGGCCGCCGAACCCTTGGGGAAAGAAGGGAGGACCGGAGCACCAGGCAAAGGTGGCTGAGGTTGCCGAAGGCGTTAAATCTCGCGGTCTGGAACCTGAATTTGAACACAAAGTCGCGACGCCTGGCGGCGGCAAGAACACGCGATATGTCGATGTCGCGGGAAGGGATGCCAATAACAAAGTTGTAGAGATGCATCAAATTGGGCGCCAAACTGCGGCGGGGCAGCCCGTGTCTCGCGAAGTCCGCGCGATGGATGACATCGAGCAAGCGACCGGGAAGCGACCGGATTTTCATCCCTACAATTAGGAAAGCCATGGCTCACCAGGTAAACTATTATCTACTTTCGGCGGATCTTGCGGAGCTTGAGGGGAGACTTCGCGCAGTTGAACCATTCACCATCCTTCATTCACGGTCGCCTTCCGCGAAGCCCAAGGTGGTCGAGTCGTTCCAGGTGTTGGAGAACGGGAAACTCTGGCCCCATCTTTTTCTGGTGAGGACCGAAGACGTGGGGAAGGTGACGATGCAGGAGGTCAAAGCTCAGTCGTACTGGTCGATCGATCAGATTATTTCGCCTGTTCTGCAATTCAATACAGGAACTCAGGACGGTCCGGTGCTCCGTGCCGGCAGGCTGTACTACCAGGACGGTTTCTGGGCTCCGGATCGCACATGGGTCGAGAAGCCGGAGCCCTTTCGGAAGTGGGCCAAGAAGCTGCTCGCAACAGCGAAGAGGATGTTGACCAAGCACACGTCGATTCACTACATCGGCGCCCACGCGCGCGCGTGGCTCGCCTCCTCTGGCGGAACGTTGGAGCCATAGTGCTGGTCCTATCGCAACGTCCGCCCCGCTGCAAAGTCGATGATCGAACTTAAGGGGCAGGCTCCAATCGAAGCAAGCCTTATGAGACACATTAGCCAGCGCCAATTCGAAGCCATTCTCGGGTTGAGCGGTCCGAAGAGATTCAGTCACTTCATCAAGCGCGTCGCTGACGAGGAAAGAGCGTGGGGCTTGTGGGATGATGGCTGGGCCTTAATGACCAACTCGGACGGCGATCAGGTGTTTCCGCTCTGGCCTGCTTCCGAATACGCAGACCTCTTCCGAACTGGTGAATGGGCGACATTCACTGCCAAAGAGATATCGCTAGAGGAGCTCTTGAACAACCTGATCCCCAAGTTGGTCGAGATGCGTGCGCTCCCCGGAGTCTTCCCAACACCCGGCGGCAAGGGGATCACGCCAACACCCGGAGAGCTGGCTACGGCTTTGCGGGAAGAGCTGGAACGCTACGGATAGCCGCGACAGTCAGGAGTCTCGATGGTACCGCATGACGTTGTTCACCTGGGGACAGCGGCGTTCCACGCCACGGTGGTCGGTCTCCCGTGGCAGCTCGGGGAACTGCTGACGCTCATCGAAGAGGTCCGCCCGGGGCTGAAGTGGTACGTGGCGGACGTGCAAGCGGTCGGCACCTTCCCACTCCCCCGCGGCGAGAAGCGGCCGACATGGGTTGGAGACGCCAAGCCCTTGCCCATGCCGTCGCTGAGGTCGAACAGTTCGAGAGCGGCGTCTTCGTGGGTGTTCCAGGCGAGTTGAATGACCCTGCCTTCCGGTCTGGAGGGTTGTGGACAGAAGACGAGGACGCTGCAGACCTCGGCGATGCGGTCGTCGAAGTGCGCGCGTTCGACTGGACTTACTGGTCCGTCGCGACGAACAACGCTGATATCCTATCAAGCGTGTTGCGCCGTTTCCCCGGAGCATCCATCGCCTCGTAGAAAACCTCCACGCGGACATGGCCAAGGGCCCTTCGATGGGACGGGCCATCCGACAAAGCTGCTGCGGCACGCGGCCGTTTGTGGTTTACCTCGCCGCGTGAAAGCCACCGTCTACGTTCGCCTCAAGCGTGAAGTGCTCGATCCGCAAGGGGACGCGATCCGGCGCGCGCTCGGTACGCTCGGGTTCGAAGGGGTGCGCGACGTGCGCGTCGGCAAACTGGTGGAGATCGAGCTCGATCCCGGCTCGGCCGACGCCGACAAGCTCCGCGCGTCCCTCTCGAAGATGGCCGAAGAGCTGCTCGCGAACCCGGTGATCGAAGACTTCGAGGTCGCGGTCCTCCCGACCGGCTCCGCGGCGAAGTAGCGCCGCAGCGCCGCCCACGTAGCCCCGCGATCGCCCGAACGATTCTTCGCCGCGAGCGAGACCGCGGGAAGGAGAGCGGCTACACCGCCGCCGGATCGCGCAGCCACGCGTCGAGCGCGTCACCCGCCAGATCGAGCACCACGTCACCGAGACGTGCGGCTCCGAGGCGCGTCAGCCGCGCGTCGATCTCCGCGCGCTCTCCTTCGGTCAGCGGGCGGCGGAGCTTGCGCTCGAACAGCTGATGCAGCATCGCCGCCGCCGCCTCCTTGCGTCCTTCTTCACGCCCCTCGACACGCCCTTCTTCGCGTCCCTCGACGCGCCCTTCTTCGCGTCCCTCCGCGCGTCCCTCCGTGCGCACCGACTCGAGGCCATCGTAGCCCTTGCGCTGGAGCAGGTTGCGAAGCGCGACCTCGTGCGCGACGTCACGGTCGAACATCGCCTCGACCGGGACCTCGTTGCGCAGCACGCCGGGCGCGCGGAGCTTCTCGCCGATCCGGTAGCGCATGAGCGGGCGGTCCTTCTCGTGGACTTCGACATGCCGCTCACCCAGCAAGCGGACGACCCACACCCAGCGCGTGCCCGCCGCGAGCAGCTCTCGGATCTTCTGGCGCAGCTCGCCCTCGTCCTGGCCGGAGCTGGCGTACTCGACCGCGAGCGGCGGCGCGCCTTCGATCCAGCCGGGCTTGTCGGGGACGTTGCCCACCGCGATGTCCGGCGCGCGGAGCTGGCGCGGCGACGGC
This sequence comes from Polyangiaceae bacterium, assembly GCA_046351455.1. GTDB lineage: Bacteria > Myxococcota_A > Polyangia > Polyangiales > Polyangiaceae > JADJRH01. The sequence continues at coordinate 81,735 of JAXLYM010000018.1, read as the reverse complement.
GAGAACCCCGCATCCATGCCCGACGTCTCGACGGCCGGATCCGTGTCGAGCACCTGCGCCCCGACCACGGTGTTGCGCGAGCCGTCTCCGCCCGTGGGCGCGCAGTAAATGGCGCGACCGTCCGACAGCTCGTAGCGATCGCCGGGGCGCAGATCCGAGGCGAAGAGGTCTCGCTGGTACGCAGGGAACGTCGCCATGCGGTGAAGATGCCAGCGTCCCCAAGCCGCGGCAAGGTCGGAGCCCCCGGATCAGGCTCGCGTCCCGCTGCGCTTTTTCCTGTACCCTCGGCCCGCATTCAGCCACGGGGTGAAGAGGTTCATGAGCGAGTCGAAGAAGGGCGAGGACGAGGCGAACGACGCGGACAAGAGCTCCGAAAAGAGCGCGCCCGCGAAGAAGGAAGCCGCGCCTCCGAAGAAGAGCGGGCCCATCAAACGCTTCTTCAAAGGCCTCGGGATCGTGGTCCTCGTGCTGCTCGTGATCCTCGTCGCGAAGGCGCTCACGAACGGCAGCAAGCAGTCGGCCGCCACGCCCTCGGACGCTCCCAAGATCGACGACGACAAGGCCGCGCAGCACCTGGCGCGCGCGCTCACGTTCCAGACCGTGTCGCACCAGGACGCGGCGCAGGACGATCCGGCGGCGTTCGAGGGCCTCCACGCGGCGCTCGCGGAGATGTTTCCGAAGGCGCACGCGACGCTCACGCGCGAGGTCGTCGGCAAGAGCAGCCTGCTCTACACGTGGAAGGGGAAGGACCCATCGAAGGCGCCCATCGTGCTGCTCGGGCACCAGGACGTCGTGCCCGTGGAGCCGGGGACGGAGGGCGACTGGACGAAGCCTCCGTTCGGCGGCGTGATCGACGGCGGCTTCGTGTGGGGGCGCGGCGCGCTCGATTTCAAGATGGCCGTCGTCGGCCTGCTCGAAGCCGCGGAGGCGCTGATCAACGAGGGGTACCAGCCGTCGCGCACCATCTACTTCGCGTTCGGTCACGACGAAGAGGTGAGCGGCTACAAGGGCGCCGTCGCGATCGCGGAGCTGCTCAAATCGCGCGGCGTTCACGCGGCCTTCGTGCTCGACGAAGGGATGGTGATCACCGAAGGGATCCTGAAGGGGATCGATCGACCGGTCGCGCTGATCGGCGTCGCGGAGAAGGGGTACCTCACGCTCGAGGTCTCGGTCGAAGGGCAGGGCGGCCACTCGTCGATGCCCGCGAAGCCCACGACCGTCGGCGTCCTCGCGAGCGCGATCCAGAAGCTCGAAGCGCACCCGATGCCCGCGCACATCGACGGGCCGGCGCGCGCCCTCTTCGACACGCTCGCGCCCGAGATGCCGTTCGGAAACAAGCTGATCTTGAGCAACCTGTGGCTGCTCACGCCCGTCGCGAAGATGGCGCTCTCCAAGAGCCCCGCGACCGACGCGATCCTCCGCACCACCACCGCGCCCACGATGCTCGACGCGAGCGTGAAGGAGAACGTGCTGCCGAAGCGGGCCCGCGCGCTCGTGAACTTCCGCATCCTGCCGGGCGACACGCGCGAGTCGGTGACGGAGCACGCGAAGGCCGTCATCGACGATCCGCGCGTCACGGTGAAGCCGGTGGAGGGCAGCATGAGCCAGGATCCGTCTTCGGTGAGCGATCCGAATTCGGCTTCGTTCAAGCTGATCGAGCGATCGATCCGGCAGATCTTCCCCGACGCGATCGTCGCGCCGTCGCTCGTGCTCGGGGCCACGGACTCGCGGCATTACCAGGCGATCGCGGACGGCGTGTACCGCTTCGCGCCGCAGCGCACGCACGACGAGGACCGCGCGCGACTGCACGGCACGAACGAGCGCATCAGCGTGAAGAACTTCGGCGAGGCGGTGCGGTTCTACGCGCAGCTCGTCAAGAACGGCGACAGCCTCTGAGGGGCCAGAGAGCGAAGCGAGCCGAGAGAAATGGTCATCTACGAAGAGCTGGGGGACCGCATCGATCGCGCCTGGGAGCGCGCGCGTCGGGACGAGAAGGCCTTCCCGAAGATCGCCGCGGAGGCGCTCCGCGAGGCGCGCGTGCCCGAGCGATCCGGCGCCGACGATCTGCTCGCGTGGCTGTTCGCCGCGCCCTCGATCCCCGCGCAGAACGATCTCGCGGAGGCCTTCGGGGAGCCGCCGATCACGGTGTACCGCGGGCGCGGGTTCCACATCGAGGTGCTGTTCTGGCTGCGCACCGTGACGACGATCCACACGCACGGCTTCTCGGGGGCGTTCCAGGCGCTCGCGGGGGATCGGCTGCAGACGCGGCACGCGTTCGACGTGACGGAGCGGATCAACGCGCGGATGCTGCTCGGCGAGGTGCGGTACCTCGGCGGCGAGATGATCCGGCCCGGCGACGTCTTCGAGATCACGAACGACCTCGCGCACGCGCTGGTGCACCTCGCCGCGCCGTCCGCGACGATCGTGGTGCGCACCGCGAGCGATCCGGAGTGCGGCCCGCAGTACGACTACCGCGGGCCGCGCCTCGCGTGGGACGCGTTCCACGTGGACGAGCTGCGCGAGCGGAAGATCCAGGGGCTGCGGCTCCTCAGCCGGCTCGGCCGACCGGACGCGCTGCTGCGCGCGATCGAGGTCGTGGAGTGCTCGGATCTGGCCACATGCCTCGGCGTGCTCGATCTCGCGTACCGGACGTATCGCACGACGGACGCCATCGCGAACGTGATCGAGGCCGCGAAGCTCCGGCACGGCGCGGAGGTGACGGACGCGCTGCTCGACGTGCTGCGGGAGGAGCGCCGCCTCCGCGCCGCGCAGGGACTCCGCGGCGTCGTGGCCGGCGAGGACGAGAAGGTGTTCGTCGCGCTGCTCCACCACGTGCCCACGCGCGACGACATCGTGGACCTCATCCGGCAGCGCTTCCCGGGGGAGGACGCGCTGGAGAAGATCGAGGCGCTCGCGGTCGCGCTCTCCGGCGTGGATCGGATCGGCGTGGATCTCACGGATCCGCTCACGCTCGCGCTCTTCCGGGCGATGCTGCGCGAGACGACGCCGCGCGGGATCCGAAAGCGGCTCGGCGCGACGTTCGATCCGGCGCAGATCGAGGCGCAGGCGGACGCGATCGATCGTCACGCGGCGCGCGTCCGGGGGACCGTGCTCGGGCCGCTGTTCCGCCGAAGGGCGAAGGCCGCGCGATGATCCCGAAGCCGAAGCGCCCCGGCAGCGCCGCGATCGTGAGCACGATGCGCTCGCCGGGCCGTCACCTGGAGACGTGGCTCCGCTACCACGCGGCCCTCGGCTTCGAGCGCTTCTACCTCTTCTTCGACGCGGACCCGAGCGAGTCGGACGGCGCGCGCGTCGCGGAGATGCCGGGCGTGCGCGTGGTCGTGGTGGATCGAAAGCTCCGCGCGCGCATGGAGAAGGACGCGTACTGCGCGGGCCTGGTCCCGCTCTCGGGCCCGCCGGACAAGCCCGTCGCGTCGCCGGAGGAGCTGACCGCGCGGCAGCTCTGCAACGTGAAGATCGCCCTCGATATGGCGCGGCGCGAGGGCATCGCGTGGCTGCTCCACATCGACGCGGACGAGCTGTTCCACCCGCCGAAGCTCGACGCGCGCGCGCACTTCCTCGCGATGGAGGCGCTCGGCATCGGGTACGCGATCTACGACAACCACGAAGCGTTGTGCGAGCGCGTGGATTACGCCGATCCGTTCCGCGAGATCACGCTGTTCCGCAAGAACCCGCGGGCGATCGATCCGGACGCGCTCGCGGCGGCGGACCCTCATTTCGCGGCGCGCGGCGGCTTCTTCCTGGCGTACGCGAACGGCAAGGCGGCGGCGCGCACGGTGCTCGGGAGCGCGCCGGCGGGCGTGCACGGCTTCCACGTGCCGCTGCACCTCGGCATGGGGCGCGTGCGGCTCCTCACGCCCGCGATCCTGCACTACCCGTACACGGGCTTCGAAGGCTACTGGCGCAAGTTCCAGCGGCTCGGCAGCTATCCGGGCGACGTGCTGCTCGGGCGCAAGTGGTACCCGCCGCTGTTCGAGCTGGCGTCGCGCGACGTGGCGCAAGCGGGCGACGTCGCGAAGGCGCGCCGCTTCTACAAGCGGTGCGTCGTCCCGGGGGACGCGAAGAAGATCGAGGAGTGGATGCGCGCGGGCGTGGTCGGTCGCGTCGACGAGCCCGCGCGTTTCTTGGCGAAGAAGGCTCGCTAGGCGCGCGCTTCGTAGCGGTTCGGCGGGCGCGCGGCGCTCGACTCGTAGCGGTTCGGCGGGCGGGCTTCGTAGCGGTTCGGCGGCCGGGCCTCGTAGCGGTTCGGCGGGCGCGCCTCGTGGCGGTTCGGCGGGCGAGCGGCGTCGGCGCCCGAGAAACCGAGCGGATCCAGCTCGTCGTCGAACGCTTCCCCTGCGTCGAGGCTGCGCGCGGCGCGCTCATCGATCATGGGCAGCGGCTTCGTCACGGCGTTCGCGGTCGTGGTCTTTTTGGTGCGATTCCCCATGGCGCAAGGAATATCCGCAACCCGCGCACTTGGGAAAGCACCATCTGCATTCGGGCCGGAACGCCCGCTTTCGAAGGACGAAACGCTCCCCTCCCGCGGCGCGCGCAGGGCGCGGAGCGGCCGAGCACGACGCTTGGGAGGGGCGGGCTTCGCGCAGCGAAGGCCGGGGGTGGGCATCATTTCGTGCAGCCGAGGGCCTTCGCGCGCTCCGCGGACGCCTTCGCGGTGCGCCACGTCGCGGGGTCCCAGCGCTTCGTCACGACGGACAGCGCCGCGCACGCGCCGTCCTTGTCGCCCTTCTTTTCGAGCGCCGCCGCGAGCCACGCGTGCACCCGCGTGTGCAACATCGGCTCGTCGAGCGAGGAGCACGACGTCGTGGCGCGCTTCAAGAGACGGATCCCTTCGTCCGCGCGGCCCGCGAGCGCGAGCGTCCGGCCCGCGTACGCGAACGTCAACAGGCCGGGCAGCTTCGTCGTCCACGTCGTCGTCGTCACGATGGACGGCGGCATCGTCTTCAGCGCCTCCGACGCGTCCTCCGGCGTCTCCACCTGCATCGCGTAGCCGAGGACCCACACGCCCTCGTCGCCGAGCGCGCCCGACGCCTTCGAGTCCGCGACCCACTTCTCGCGCGCGGTCGTCCACTCCGCGTCGGGCATGCGCTTCGTGAGGCGCATCACGCGGAGGAGCAGCGGATCGAGCTGCAGCACGCGCGTGTTGAAGCCGACGCGCCGCTGACCCGAATCCCACGCCGCCTTGCGGCTCCACAGGTCCTGCGCGAGCTTGCCGGTCTCCGCGAGATCCGCCGCCTCTTCTCCGAGATCGAGCTGCCACAGCGCGGCGTCGATGCGCGGCTCCATGTCCGGGTTCGTCTTCGTGAGCGCCTCGACGTCGCGCACGAGGGTCACGGCCTTCGCGAGATCGCCCTGGAGCGTCGCGAGCGCCGCGCGTTCGAGCTGCTCCCGGTACGCGTCTTCGGTGCCCTTGATCTTCGCCCACCGCGGCGCGAGCGCCTCCTCCACCGTGGCGGGCGCCTTCCCCTGCGCGGACAGCGCGGCGCCCAACGTGAAGTGGCCTCCGATCGCCTCGGGGCTGCGGGCGATCCACGCGCGTCCCGTCTTCTCCAGCTCTTCACAGCGCCCGATCCGCGTCAGCACCGCGGCCCGCTGCGCGAGGCAGTCGACCGACGTCGTCACGTGCGCCACGCACTTGTCGAGCGCGTCGAGCGCCGCCTGCTCGTTGTCCTGCCGCTCGTAGGCCGCGGCGAGGCCCTGCCACGCGTCGGAGTACTCGGGGTCGATGTCGAGCGCGCGCTGGGCGAGCTCGCGCTGGCGCGTCGGATCCGGGGCGAAATCGCTCGCGATGTAGGCCAGCTCGGGATCGCCCGGCGACGCCTCCGACAGCTTCTCCAGGCACGACGCGAACGAGCGCTCGTCCGGCGGCGTCGCCCACAGCACGTGCTCGTAGCACTTGAGCAGCGACTGATCGCGCTGGCTGAGGCGGCTCTTCAGCTCGACCGCGCGCCGCATCGACTCGCGCGTCTTCGAGGGCTGATCGGTCCAGTAGCCGATGACGACGAGCTTCGCGTGGGCCGGCGCGCACTCCGGATCCGCCGCGGCCGCGTCGTTGAAGGACTTGCGCGCGACCTCCCAGTTGCCCGATCGGAGCGCGCGGCTCCCCGCCGAATACGCGCGCGTCGCGGGCTCGTTGCACTGGCTCGCGCTCGCGGGCGCCGCGTCGATCACGCTCGCCTGCGGCCGGCGCAGCGCGAGCCACGTGCCGAGGGCCGCCGTCACGAGCGCCGCAGCGCCCACCGCCGCCCGCGTGAAGCGCCGCTTGCCCGCGTCCGCGGACGCGCCCACCGAGCGCTGCGTGCGCGGGCCGCCGCCCTCCGAGATCGGCGCGCCCGTCGGATCGCTCGGGCGCCCGGAGATCGGGCCGTCGGGGCTGCTGCTCATCGCGCGGCGCGCGGCCTCGCTGACGCTGGAGAGGCCCGGCAAGCTGAGCTGCTCGCTGTCGACGCGGGCGCCCGTCTTCGCGTCGACGCGGAGGCTGATCGGCGCGTGGCTGATCTGCGCCTTCAACGTGCCGAGCGCGCTCGCGGGCGGGGCGCTCTGCTCGGTGATCGCGTCCCCCGCGCGCAGCGTCATCGCCTCGGCCGCGGAGACGGGCTGGAACGGCCGCAGCGAGGCCGCGGAGAGCGGGCCGCGCGCGTCCGCCTTCATCTCGTCGAGCACGCCCGTGAGATCCCCGACGAGCGCGTTCATCGTGGCGTAGCGGTCCTCCCGCTTCTTCGACATGGCGCGCGCGATGATCACGCTGAGCGCCTCGGGCACCTCGGTGCGCAGGCGGTGCACGGGCGTGGGCGTGCTGCGGACGATCGACGTGAACAGCGTGTAGAGGTCGTCCCCGAGGGGCCATGGGCTGCGGCCGGTGAGCAGCTCGTACGCGACGACGCCCCACGCGAACTGATCGGCGCGCCCGTCGAGCTCCATGCGGCCGATCTGCTCCGGCGCCATGTAGCGCGGCGTGCCCGCGATCGCGCCGCCGCCGGTGAGGTTGTGCATCCGCTGCGCGTCCTGTTGCGTCGGGTACGCGAGCTCCGGATCGAAGGCGCGGCGCCGCGCGATGCCGAAATCGAGCACCTTCGGCACGTCGTCGGCGCGGATGATCACGTTCTCCGGCTTCACGTCGAGGTGCACGATCCCCGCGGCGTGCGCGGCCCCGAGCGCGTTCGCGATGCCGACCAGCCACTGGATGCGCCGCTGCAGCGTGACGTCCGAGCGCCCGATGAGGTGCCGCAGCGGGTGCCCCTCCACGAGCTCCATCGCCATGAACGGCACGCCGTCGTGCTCGCCGACCTCGAACACCATGACCGCGTTGATGTGGTTCAGCGCGGCGGCCGCGCGCGCCTCCCGGAGCAGCAGCGCCGCGGCGACGGGCGCGACCTTCTCCTCCGCGCTCGGCGGGTTGAGCAGCTTGAGCGCGATCCGCCGATGAAGCTGCGTGTCGAAGGCTTGGTAGACCTGGCCCATGCCACCGTCACCGAGGCTCGCTTCGACTTTGTACCGGGCGAACATGGCGCCCGATGTGAGCAGCATGGCCCGCATTATTATCGGAGTTTTTGTGTTGCCGCCGGGCTTTGTGCTAACCCCCGGCGCGCACCATGGCGAAAGCGGAACGGCCCCTCCAGATCGACATCCCCGGCCCCACGGAAGGCCGACCGATCTGGTCGCGCGTGGGCCTCGTCGCCGTGCTCGGGTTCGTCGCGGGCATCGCGTGGCCTCGGCTCGCGGGCGTGCACGTGGGGCCGAACGCCCCTTCGGACGCGCGCCCCGGAGGCGCCGAGCCGACCGCGTCCGTCTCCGCCGCGCCCGCGCCGAACCCCTCCGGAGCGCCCTCGGCCGAGCCGAGCGCGACGGCCGCCCCGGCGCCGACCGCGTCCGCCACGGCCGATGCTTCGTCCGGCGGCGTGACCGTGGGCCCCGGCAAGATCCAGCGCTGCTTCGACAAGAAGGGGAAGAAGCAGGAGAGCTGCGGTGAGCTGCAGTTCGATCCGCTCGTCGTGCCGAAGATGCGCGAGCTCGGCAAATGCCCCGCGGCGATGGGCCTCGAAGGCAAGATGAACCTCGGCTTCGAGGTGCACTTCGAGAAGAAGGAAGTGCACGTCATCCGCGGCAAGAAGACCTCGATCCCCGGATCGACGGTGCAGGGCGTGCTTCAGTGCCTGACGAAGGAGGTCGCGAACCTCTCGCTCGACGACGTCCCGCACAAGCACGCGCGCTACACGCTCGGCTACCAGCTCACCTTCGTGAAGCCCGGCAAGGCCCCGGACGAGCCTGCGAAAGGCGACAAGGAGGGCGGCGACGACGAGCCGAACGCGGGCTCCACCACGAACGAGACCGGCGTCTCCGGATCGGCCACCGTCTCGTGGGACACGTCGCTCCTCCGCAAGGATCCGAAGGACGGCGAGGTCATCGCGCGCCTCGTCCGCGGCACCCGCGTGAAGCTCGTGGGCCGGCAGAACGACTGGTACAAGGTCGAGTCCGGCAACAAGGTCGGCTGGGTGTATCGCGGCTCCATCGGGCTCTGAGCCATGCCGCCCATCACGATCAAGGCGACGCACCGCGGCCGCACGTCGTGGGGCGTCGACTACGTCAGCGACGGCTCGCTCCTGATCCTCGCGGAGCTGTGCGATCTGTCGCCGTTCGGCGGATATACCGAGATCCCAGCCTCGTTCCTCGACGCCTCCTTGACGCGGGCCCCCGCGGTGTGGGCGCCGCTCGAGACGCTGGTGCCGAGTCAGCTCCGCGCGGACGTGTCGTGGGCCCCCGGCGACGTGGCGCTCGCGAACGGGTACGTGGGGCAGCTCCGCGCGCTCGGACGGACGCTGGATCTCGGGCCGTTCGGGCCGAAGGACGCCGTCCTCATCCGCGAGGGCACCCGCATGATCGGCATGCTGATGCCGCTCGATTACCCGCCGGAGAGGCCGATTCCGCGGCCGGCCGAGCCCGCGACGCCCCCGGCCGAGCCTCCGGTGCACGTGGCGCGCGCGCTCGCCGAGGCGCACGACAATGGCCTGTTGCTCGACATGGATCTGGCCGCATTCCAGAAGCGGCTCCACGATCTGCACGGCCGCGACGTCGGCACGATCGACTCCGAGTCGCTCCTCAACGTGCTCCAGACACACTACCTCGGAGAGGGCGCCGCGTACCTCGCGGGCCACGCCGAGCACGGCGTCGTCGTCACGCGCGACGTCCACGAGGGCGAGGAGGCGGACATCCTCTTTCGGCTCCTCCGGTTCGCGGCGCACTTCGGGGCGCTGCACGAGCTGCGCGCGGAGATCGCCCGGCACCTCGCGAAGGACGACGGCGATCTCCTCGACGACGAGGACCTCTTCCTGCTCCTCGGCCGGGCCTTCGAGCGCGCGGGGCGCGCGGAGCGGATCCACCGCCTCGGGGCCGACGCGAACGGCACGGCCTTCGTCCTGCGCGGCTCGATCGTCCACGCCTCTCTCCGGATCTTCGCGCGCGCGGAGCCTTATCTGCCCGGGCGAGACCGCGCGTCCGCTCCGGCCACGGCGCCCGTATACAGCCCACCTCCGCCGCCGCCACCGCCGCCTCCGCCCGTCGTCACGGGGCCGCCCTCCGCCCCGGCCGCGTCGAAGGACCAGGTGCTCCGGCTGGAGCGGTACGAGGCCAGCGCGCGCACGATCCTGGTCGCCGCGCAGAGGCTCGCGGACGAGCGCGTCCACCACGAGATGGAGCCGATTCACGTCGCCGCCGCCCTCGTGCGGCAGCTCGATCCGGCGCGCGCGCGCGTCTCTCTCCAGATCGTGGAGCGGGAGATCGCGCGCCTCCCGAAGGCGCAGCCCGGCCAGCTCGCGTACCTGTCGGCGTCCACGCTCGCGCTGCTCAAAGAGGCCGAGCAGCTCGCGACGGGGCGCCTCGTCGAGGTGGCGGATCTGTGGCGCGCGATCCGCCGTGCGCGAGGCTCCGTCGCGGCCATGATCCTCGAAGCCGCCGCGCCCGATTGAGGCCGGAGCGAAATCGGGATACGGCCTAGGTGGAGCCCGTGCGATGACAGATCCGCCGCCTGCCGATCGGCCGAGCGAGCCCTCGTCCCCCGCGAGCCTCGCGCTGCTGCGCTTCTTCTCCAGCATGGATCGCGTGAACCGCGCGATCCAAGGCGCGGGCGATCTCGACACGCTGCTCGCGGACGTGCTCGACGTGACGCTGTCGGTGCTCGCGTGCGATCGCGCTTGGCTCGTGTGCCCCGCGGATCCGGCGGCGCCGACCTGGCGCGTCACCATGGAGCGCACCCGGCCGGAGTACCCCGGCGGCGCCCCGTTGAACGTCGACCTGCCGATGGTGCCCGGGGTGCGCTTCATCATCGAGACGGCGCTCGCGGAGCCCGGCCCCGTGGCGTTCGGGCCCTCGCATCCGCTGCAGCTCCCGGCGTTCTTCCGCGACAGCTTCGGCGTCCTCGCGGGCGTCGGGATGGCGATCCACCCCGAGGGCGCGCCTCCGTACCTCTTCGGCCTTCACCAGTGCTCGTACGAGCGGACGTGGTCCGCCGACGATCTCCGCATCTTCGAAGGGATCGCGCGCCGGCTCACCGACGCGCTGACGAGCCTGCTCGCGCTGCGGCGGCTTCGAGAGAGCCAGTCTCGTTACCGCGGCTTCATGGACCACGCGTCCGACGCGTTCTTCCTCCTCGACGAGAAGGGCGTCATCCAGGACGTGAACCGCCGCGCCTCGGAGCTCCTCGGCTACGCCCGCGAAGAGCTGATCGGACGGACGCCGGTGCTCTTCGATCTCGGGCTGACGCCGGAGCTCCTCGCCGCGAACGGCCGGCGGGTGCTCGGCGGCAGCCGCCTGTCGATCGACTCGACGGTTCGCCGCAAGGACGGCACCACGTTCCCCGTCGACGTGCGGATCGGCCGCATGGACTTCCGCGGTCACTTCTGGCGGGTCGCGGTGGTGCGGGACGTCACCGAGCGCAACCGCGCGGCCGCGGCCGCGGAGCGGGGCGAGCAGCGGCTCCGCGCCTTCTTCGAGTCGTCGAACGTGGGGATGGTCCAGATCGGCCCCACCGGCGCCGTGGAGCGCGCGAACGACGGCTTCTGCACGATGACCGGATATCCGCGGGAGGAGCTGACCGGCATGGTGATCTCCGAGCTCGTGTTCGACGAGGATCTCCCGGCGCTCCGGCGCACGTGGGGAGAGATGATCCGCGGCGTGAGAGAGCGCTTCGCCGGGGAGCAGCGGTATCGACGAAAGGACGGCTCGGCGTCCTTCTCGCTCACGCACGTGGTGGTCAATTCGCGCGACGCCGCGGGCCTGCCGAAGGAGATGGCCGCGGTCGTCGTCGAGCTGACGGAGCGCAAGCGCCTCGAAGAGCACCTGCGCCGCGCGCGGAAGATGGAGGCGATCGGCCAGCTCGCGGGCGGCGTGGCGCACGACTTCAACAACCTGCTCACCGTGATCAACGGATACGGGGAGTTCCTTTACTCTTCCCTCCCGACGGCCGACTCGCGCCGTGACGCCGCGGCCGCCGTGCGGGAGGCCGGAGAGCGCGCCGCGCGCCTCACGAGCCAGCTCCTCTCGTTCAGCCGCAAGGCCATCGTGGAGCCGAAGATCCTCGATCTGAGCACGATCGTCGAGTCCACGAACAAGATGCTGTCGCGCCTCATCGGCGAGGACGTCTCGGTGGTGACGCGGCTGTCCGCGCGGCTCCCCTCGGTGCGCGCGGACGCGGGGCAGCTCGAGCAGGTGCTCCTCAACCTGGCTGTCAACGCCCGCGACGCGATGCCGAAGGGCGGCAAGCTCACGATCGCCACGGACGAGATCGATCTGCCGCCGGGCTCCACCTGGGACGGCGAGGACATCCCCGCCGGGCGCTACGTGAGACTACGTGTATCCGACACCGGAACAGGCATGAGCGAGGAGGTCCGCGCCCGCATCTTCGAGCCCTTCTTCACGACGAAGGGCACGGGACAAGGCACGGGGCTCGGGCTCGCGGCGGTGTACGGCATCGTCCGTCAGGCGGGCGGGTCCGTGGCGGTGGAGAGCCTGGAAGGACAAGGCACCACGTTCACCGTGCTGCTCCCGGCGCTCTCCTCCGGCACGGCCGGGGAGGACGTGCGGCCCTCGGTGCGCGGCGCGGAGACGGTGCTCCTCGTCGAGTCCGACACGGCCATCCGCAAGCTCGCGCGCCGCATCCTGGAGCGCTCTGGATACACCGTGATCGACGCCACGCGCGGCATCGAGGCGCTCCGCATGGCCGAGCAGCACGCGGGGCCGATTCACCTGCTCATCGCCGAGATGGGCGCGCCCGGCCTCTCCGGGACGACCCTCTTCGAGGCCCTCCGCTCGCGGTGCACCGGCGTCCGCGCGCTCTACATCGGCAGCGCGACGGACGAGGCGGCGGCGCAGAAGGCCGGCGGCGCGAACGTCCCCGTGCTCCAGAAGCCGTTCAGCCCCGCGGCGCTCACCCGGCGAGCGAGGGAGGTCCTCGACGAGCCGGCCGCCTCCCGGTCCTACGTGCCCGGCGGAGACCCCCGATGACCCCGTCCGAGCCGCCTCCGAAAGCGTCTCTCGCGCCCGAGAGCGTCGCGCACCTGCGCTTCTTCCAGGCGATGGATCGCGTCAACCAGGCGATCCTGCGCACGAGCGACGACGCGCGGATGCTCACCGACGTGCTCGACATCTGCCTCGACGTCTTCGAGTGTCACCGCGCGTGGCTGGTCTATCCGTGCGAGCCGGCCGCGCCGACGTGGCGATTCGAGATGGAGCGCACGCGGCCGGGGTTCGAGGGGCCTTTCCCGCTCGGCGAAGAGATCCCGATGACGCCTCTGGCCTCCGCGACTCACGCGCTGCTCCTCGGCGCGGACGGGCCGGTGCGCCATCTGTTTGGCCGCGAGAACGCCATTCCAGAGGATGTGTCGGCTCGGTACGGATTCCGCTCGCAGCTCGGGATGGCCATCTATCCTCAGGGCGAGAAGCCCTATGTCTTCGGCCTCCACCAGTGCACGGATCCGCGCGAGTGGACCGCGGAGGAGGAGCTCCTCTTCCAGCAGGTGGGCCGGCGCCTCGCGGACGCGCTGACCCGCGTGCACGCCTTTCGCGGCCTCAAAGAGAGCGAGGAGCGATACCGCGGCATCCTCGACAACGCGACGGACGCCTGTCTGCTCATCGACGAGGAGGGCGTCATTCAGGACGTCAATCGCTCGGCCTGCGTGAACTTGGGGTATTCTCGGGAAGAGGTCATCGGCCGCACGCCCGAGCTGTTCGATCCGGAGCTCACCTCGTGGAAGCTCAAATTCGTCCTCAACGTGGTCGCCGAAGGCCGGGAGCTCGCCCTCGACTCCAGGAACCGGCGCAAGGACGGCACCGAATTCCCCGTGGAGCTGCGCGCGCGGCGCATGGATCGCGAAGGCGGCGGCTTCTGGGCGGTCGCCGTGCTCCGCGACATGACGGATCGGCGGCGCGCCGAGGAGGAGATCAAGCACGGCGAGCAGCGGCTCCGCTCCTTCTTCCAGACCTCCGACGCGGGGATGATCGAGATCGATCCGACCGCCCGCATCACGCAGGCGAACGAGGCCTTCGCCGCCATGCTGGGATACACCGTGTCGGAGGTCACCGCGATGCGGGTCACGGACTTCATCTTCCCGGAGGACATGGCCTCGATGGTAAGCCGGTACGAGAGCCTCCGCGACCGCAAGACGGAGCACGAGGCCCGCGAGCAGCGGTATCGCCGCAAGGACGGGAGCCCGCTCCTCACGCTGTCGCACGTCGGGGTCCTCGGCCGGGACGCGGACGGCCTGCCGCTCGCGCTCTCCGCGGTCCTCATCGATCTCACCGAGCGAAAGCGCCTCGAAGAGCGCCTCCAGCGCGCGCAGAAGATGGAGGCGATCGGCCAGCTCGCGGGCGGCGTGGCGCACGACTTCAACAACCTCCTCACCGTGATCAACGGGTATTCTGATCTCCTGCTCGCGTCCTTCCCGGTATCGGATCACCTGCACGACGCGGCGGCCGCGATCCGGGACGCCAGCGAGCGCGCGAGCCGCCTCACGAGCCAGCTTTTGGCCTTCAGTCGAAAGGCCGTCGTCGAGCCGGAGGTGCTCGATCTCAACGCCGTGATCGAGACGACCACGAAGATGCTCGGGCGCCTCGTGGGGGAGGGGATCACGCTCCAGAGCCGCCTCACGAAGCCCCTCTCCGCGGTGCGGGCGGACGCGGGCCAGATCGAGCAGGTCCTCCTCAACCTGGCGGTCAACGCGCGCGACGCGATGCCGAGCGGCGGCGCCCTCACCATCGCGACCGACGAGGTCGACGTGGGCCCGGACGGCACGTGGGGCGGGGAGGACGTGCGCCCCGGCCGGTACGTGCGACTCCGCGTCTCCGACACCGGGACGGGCATGAGCGAAGAGGTCCGAGCGCGCCTGTTCGAGCCGTTCTTCACGACGAAGGGGATCGGCCGCGGGACGGGGCTCGGGCTCGCGACGGTGTACGGCATCGTGCGGCAGGCGGGCGGCCACATCTCCGCGGAGAGCCGCATCGGGGAAGGATCGGAGTTCACGGTGCTGCTCCCGTCGGTCTCGGCCGGCCTGACGCCGCTCCCCCGGGAGTCGCGGCCCTCTTCGCGCGGCTCCGAGACGATCCTCCTCGTCGAGGACGAGCCCGCGGTCCGCAAGCTCACGCGCAAGATCCTGGAGCGCCACGGATACACCGTGATCGAGGCGACCGACGGCGACGACGGGCTGCGCATCGCACAGGCCCACGAGGGCGCGATCGATCTCCTCCTCACCGACGTCGTGATGCCCACGCTGGGCGGCCGCGATCTGGCCGAGGCGCTGCGCAAACAGCGCCCCGCGCTCAAGGTGCTCTTCATGACGGGCTTCACGGACGACGCGGTCCTGCGACACGGCATCTCGACCTCCGCGGACGCGCTGCTCCAGAAGCCGTTCACCCCGGCGGCGCTCGCGGACAAACTGCGCCTCGTGCTCGACGGGAAGGACTTCCCCGAGAGCCACGTGTGACGCCGTATCGGGGGCTCTCAGCAGACCTCGCGGGCGAGCGTGATCACGGAGTATCCCACCGCCGTCTCCTCCCCGATATTGGTGTACGAGTGGCGCTGATCGCCGCGGAAGACGAGCACGTCACCGGGCGACAGCTCCCATTTCTCTCCGGCCGCGACGAGCTGGATCTTGCCGCGCTCGCACGTCAGGTACTCCCGCGTGCCGGCGGTGTGCGGCGTGCCGGGCATGCGGCCTTTGACAGGCAGCTCGATGCGCTCGATATCCATGCCCGGGATCGGGTCCGGCAATAGCCTCTGCACGGTGGCGTCGCCGGGGTGCCGCGTGGGGAGCGTGCCTTTCGGGTACCGGCGGAGCGCGGCCTTCGGCTCCGACAGCAGCTCTTCGATGGAGACGCCGAGGGCCTGCGCCGCGCGGTGGAGGACGGCGAGCGTGGGATTGCCTTCGCCCGACTCCAGGTTCGTCCACGTGGCCCGCGGCATGTCCGCGAGCTTGGCGATTTGTTGTTGGGTGAGGCCGCGCGCCTCGCGAAGCGCTGTGAGGTTCCGCGCGAGGCGCGCCCCGATACCGTCGCTCATGAAAGGGGCTTATACGCCCCCGGTCACTCCGCGTCGATGCGCGAGATCGTCCCCGAGAGATCGACCACGTACACGTTGCCCGAGTTGTCCTGTCCGAACGACACCACGTTCCCGCCGCCGCCGAAGTCCATGGTTCGCTCCGTCTTGTCCTGAATCGTCTGCCCGTCCCAGCGGAACGTCCAGATCTTCCCGGAGCAATAATCCCCATAGAAATACGTGCCGCGGAGCCCCGGGATCGCGCTCGATCGATAGACGTAGCCGCCGGAGATCGAGCACCCGATCGTCGCCCCGCCGTCCGTGTGGGGGTATTCGTCGACGGGAGGCGTGATGTTCGAGGTGTCGTATCCGCCGACGTTGAAGTCGTGCGTCCCTTCGGTCAGCCGCCAGCCGTAGTTGCGCTTGCCGGCGCCCGGAGGCTCGATGTCGACCTCCTCCCAGGCGTTCTGTCCGACGTCGCCGATGTAGAGATCGTTCGTGCACGGATCGAAGGAGAAGCGCCACGGATTGCGGAGGCCGTAGTCCCAGATCTCCGGCGCCACGTCGCCCACCGTCGGATTGCCGGCCGGGATGGTGGTCATGTTGCCGTTCGGGATCCCGTAGGGCTTTCCGCCGGACGGATTGTCCACGTCCAATCGAAGGAGCTTTCCCCACAGAGCGGCGAGGTTCTGCCCATTGCCGAAGGTGCCGTGCATATCGCCGCCGCCGCCGCCGTCCCCGAGGCCGACATACAGAAAGCCGTCCGCAGGGCTGAAGTCGATCATGCCGCCGTTGTGGTTCGACTCCGTGTCGAGCAGCGTGAAGAGCTTGGCCGTCTCGACGCCGAATCCGTTCGCGTCGGCCGTCGCGGTGTCGGCGTCCGCGCGGGAGAATTCGACGAGGTTCTGATCTCCCTTGCTGCCGTTCTGGTTATTGTTGTCCGTGTAATAGACGAAGAAGCGCCCGTTGTTCTTGTAATCCGGGTGGAAGGCGAAGCCGAGGAGCCCGCGCTCGTCCCCGCCGCCGGGCTGGTGCACGCGATCGGTGATGTCGAGGAAGGGCTTGTCCTGCAAGACACCGTTCTTCAGGATGCGAATCCGCCCCACCTGCTCCACGACGAACAGCCGCTCATCGTCGCCGGGGAGGCCGCGGATCAGGACCGGACGCGAGAGGCCGGTCGCGACCTGGGTGAGCTTCAGCGCCGGGATCGCCCCCGAGGGAGCATTGCAGTCGTAGTTGGTGAGGGGGGGAGTCGACGTCGTGGTGCCGCCGGTACCGCCGCTCGACGTGGTGCCGCCGGAGGCCGTGGTGCCGCCCGTGGAGCCGCCGGAAGAGGTCGTACCCCCGCTGCTCGTCGTGCCGCCCGTCCCGCCGGAGGGCGTCGTCGTCGTGGTCGCGCCGCCGCCGCCGGAGGAGGAGCTCGTGCCGCCGCCGCACGCCGAGAGGGCGATCAGAGGCAGACCCATCATCGAAACCGAAAGGAAAAAAGGAATCACCCGCATGCGGGCGACTCTACAGGAGATGATTGGAAAAGAGGTTTAGAAAAGGCAGCAGCCGCCGTCGAAGCTGGTCGGCTCCACGGGCGTCACCGCGGACGCCTGCGCGGCGCACGCGTTCTCCACGTTCTTGCGCAGCGACAGGAGCACGTTGTTGTCATCGGTGATGTCGGTGTCCTGGTATTTGCCGAGCCAGCCGCCCACCGATTGCTGCATCATGTCCACCACGCCGAGCGATCGCGCGCAGTCGCCGGCCTGATAGAAGTCCACGGTCGCGCGCAGCGCCAGATACATATTCAGCATCATGAACGGCTTGCCGTCGCCGCCGTCCGAGATGGTCCACCACATGTCCGGCGGGTTCTGCCCGGGAGGAAGCGTGTTGTTCATCGGCGCGACCAGGTTCTGCGGGATACCGCCGTTCGCAGAGGTCCAGTCCGCCGTGACCTGGAACGCGGGCGCATTGGCCCCGACCCCGGAATTCGCGTCGCCGCGCAGCTCCACGAACAAGGCCCCTCCGCCGCCGCGCCGACTGCCGCCCACGTCGGAGGCGCCCTTCCGTTGCCCGATGAACACGGCCGGCAGCGACAACGTCACCCCGTCCGCGCTCGCGGCCGCGCGGTGGACTCCATAGATGCGACCCACCGAATACCCCTTCGCCGGCGTGATCTCGAGGGTGAGATCCGTGGCGAGCGGATAGAGGGCAGTCTCCCCTTCGTCGATGAGGAGCGACGCGAGATCCGTCATCGACTGCGCATAAGCGTACGTGCCCGCGCCCATCGATCCGAGCGCGCTCGGCAGCGTCGCGTCGAATTTCTCGCCGGCGCCGATCACGCTGAAGGCCGTCCCCTTCTTCACGATGTCCTCCGCGAGAGAGAGGATGTGCTCGGGATCGGTGATGCCCGAAGTCGCGTGTCCGCCCGTGAGGAGCAACACGCGGTGCTGCCCCACGAACCCGGCCTCGTCGCCGAGCGTCAGCATCTCGTCCGCCGTCGCGATCCCGCCGTAGAGATCCGTCGTCCCGTCGCCGATCTCCTCCAGCGCGCTCTCCACCATGGCGGGGAGATCCGGGTCGCTCGGACCGACGTCTTCGACGAGCGACTTCGTATGATCGCCGAAGCTCAGAACGCTCACGCGGTCGTCCGGTCCGAGGTTCGCGAGCATCGATGTCACGGCGGACGTGACGGGGCTGTAGACGGTGCCGTCGAACATGCCCGCTTCGACGGCGATGACGAGGTGCATCGGCTTGTGAGGGAGGTCCTTCGGGTCCACGGGCGTGTTCATCGTCACGTACGCCATGGTCCAGTTGTCTTCATTGAATTTGGGCGCGACCGCGAGGAACGGGTGCACGCAGATGTCCTTTCCGCAGTCCGCGGCCGGCATGTCCAGCGCGTGCTCCGCGAAGAACCCGACCGGATCGAGGACGTCCGGAGAGGGCACGCCGCCCGCCTCCACGATGGACCGGAATTCGGCGAAGTCCTGCGCTCCGCCTTGCGTGATGTTCGCCGACCCGCCGGGCGTCTCGGTCTCCGTGGCGCCCTCCGTGCTGCAGCCGACCGGGAGAGCGAGGAGCGCCCCCAGGAGGAAGAGAGATGTCGTTCGATTGAGCCTCATCGTGTCCCTCACTCGTAAGAAACCAGGAAGTCGGCCGAGATGCTCGGCGTCCGATACCCATCCTCGCAGTCCGTCCGCGCGACCGGGATGAGCTCCGCGCGTCCGAGGCGCACGCGGAACCCGGCCCCGGACAGCGACTCTCCGGGCTTGAGCGTGGACAGCTTGTTGCTCGCCTGCACCAGGATCACCGCGGGCGTCACGTACCCGCCGCACGCGATGCGATCGCCCACGCACGTCCCGACCTCGGCGTGGACGGCGAGCCCGCCCTCCTTCACCTCGGCCTTGCGCTGGTGCACCTCCAGCGTCTTCGTGGAGGCGACGTCCTTGATAGTGAGCGTCTTCGGGCTCGAAGCCTCCGTCACGGCCGTCTCGTCCGTCGCGAACGCCAGGTGCGTCCCCACCGCGAACGGCAGCTCTTCTTTCGGAATACACAGATACGCCTGCGTCGGGAGAGTCCCCGGATCGCCCGCGCCGCCCGCCGCGCCGCCGCCCCCGGCGCCGCCCATTCCACCGGAGCCGCCCATTCCGCCCGCTCCGCCGTTGCCGGCGCTCTGAGGGTCCGTGAGGTCGAGCGCGAGGCAGCCGTCCGATTTCTCCTCCACGCCGGAGAGGATCCACGCGCCGCCCAGGATCTCCACTGGCACGCTCCATTGATACGACGACTGCGAGACATCGGCGCAGCTCCCCGGGGGCACCGTCTTCTGGAGCGGCCCCTGCTTCACGGAGCCGGGCGTCGCGAGCGCGCCGGGCGCCACGACGACGCGCCCCGGAAGGGTGGCGTCGTCTCGCCAGAACTCCGGGGCCGTGCGCACGTTGGGCACGATGCTCGCGCCGGTGAGCCCGTCCCAGAACAAGAGGGTCGCCGGGATCAAGTCCGACTCCACGAGGGCGACCTCGCAGCTCCCGCCGGTGACCGGCTCTCCCGACTCCGTGGCTCCCGGGTCCGGAAGGCCCGCTGCCATGTACGCCGCCGCGCGATCGAGAGGGGCCGTCGCGTCGTGCTCCAGGTGGAACGTCACCCCCAGATTGAAGGCGTTCGGCCCGAGGAACCGAGTCGGATCGCCGCCCATCACCGTGGGACAGTCGAGCTTCGCGTCCACCCAGCGCACGCGCACGTCCACCGCGTCCGGCCCGGTGTTGAGCAGATAGGCTGTCGTGTAATACGTCCCCGGCCCCGGGTTCGCGCTCGTGGCCACGCAGGCCAGCGCCGAGACGCCCATCACGGCCCGCTCCAGGAGCCATGTCGCCCGCGAACAGGCCTGCTGCCCCGCGCGCCCCTGTCGCGCGAGCGCCCCTGTGCAGAGCTGCCACGCCGGCCAGAGCGAGACGAGCGCGGCCAGATCCGTCGGATCCGTCCAGATGCGGAGTCGGAGCCCGGCGAGGCCCGCCGCGGACACGAGCAATTGCGCCGCGCCCGCCGATAGCTTGATCGCCGCGAAGGGCGCCGCCACGAGGCCGAACGCCGCCGCGCGCCGAGCGTTCGTCCGCGCGCCGAGCAGCGTCGCGAGGAGCACCGGAGCCACGACGAGCCCGGCAAAATCGCTGAGCTTGCCAGTCACGACCCCGGGCAGGATCCGCGCGCCCTTCAGCCAGTGATCATTGACCACCAGCGTGACCAGCGCGAGGAGGAAGAGAGGATGTCGAAGGACCCCGAGCATCCGCGCATCCCACGGCGGAAGCCACCGTGACATGAACGTCAGGCTGCTCGCGCCCCTGATGTGATTTCTTCGTTGAAAGAGCGCCATCGTGCGGGACCCCTCAGCAGCGCCCGTGCCATCGTGCGCCGGGATCTCTCCTCTCCGGCCTCTCTGGCATGGCCTTCGCAAATCCAGCGGCTCGATGCGCTCGCTTCTACTACGCCTCTCGGCCCTCGGTGGGATGGCAGTCTTCGCCGCGTCGCTCTCGGGCTGTCCACAAGGCGAATCCGTTTCCTCGGACGCGCTCCTCGACCAGGCCTCCGCGTGCGCGGTCACCGTGGGCGACGCGCAGATTCAGCGCACCGTCGAGATCGGCCGAGGCGCCGGAGACCAGTTCACGCCGTACGAGAGCAGGGACGACGCGAAGCTCCACCTCGGCAATCAGGGCCTCGTCATGATCGCGCCGACGATCCGTATTCAAGCCTTCTCCGGGGACGGCGACGAGGCGTGCTTCCAGGTCCGCGTCGTGAACGACTACCAGGGAGCCTTTCCGTCCCCCGCGGATCCGACCGACTCGTCGTTCTTCCATGTCCACTTCGTTCGAGAGGGCGACGCCTTCGTCTCGGACGGCGCGATCTACGACGCGTTGACGCACGACATGGCGAGCCTCGACGGACTCGATGTCTTGGTGACCGCGACCGTGAAAGGACCGGACTCCGGAGGGGAGCAGACGCTTCACCTCACGTTCCGGGAGTGACGCGCAGGAGCCCTTCGGGAGCGCGCGTGGTGCCGAGTCGCTCGACAGGCGCCGCGTCTTGTGCGAGAGAGCCACGGTGAGCCTCGCCGTCCTGGTCTCGTGTCACGGCACCGTCGATTCGGTCGATGAGCTGCCTTCTTTCCTGTCCAACATCCGCCGTGGCCGCCCCACGCCCCCCCACCTGGTGGAGGAGGTGAAGCGCCGTTTCGAGGCGATCGGCGGCTCCCCCTTGATGCGCACCACGCGCGCCCAGGCGGCCTCTCTCGCCGAGCGGACGGGCCTCCGCGTGGAGGTGTGCGCGCGCCTCTGGCACCCTTACCCGAAAGACGTCCTGCCGCGTCTGGCGTCGGAGGGAGTGGACACGATCGTGAGCCTCCCCCTGGCCCCGCAGTCCGTGCACATCTACCACGCATCGATCCGCGAATCCCTCCCTCCCGGACTCCGCATGATCGAGGCGCCGGAGTGGGGAACGGAGCCCCGCTTGATTGACGCCTTCATGGAGTCCATCGAAGAGGCCTTGTCGAGCTTGCCGCCGGATCGAGCCAAAACAGCGACGGTCCTCTTGACGGCGCACAGCCTCCCGCAGCGAGTCATCGACATGGGCGACCCGTACGAGCGCGATTTCCGAGCGATGGCGTCCCTGGTCGCGGACCGCGTCGCCGCCCGCGGAAACCCCTGCCAGGTGGCCTTCCAGAGCCAGGGCGCGACCAACGACGTCTGGCTCGGCCCGGATCTCCCGACCACGTTCAAGACCCTCGTGGAGGCCGGCCAGAAGGCGGTCGTCGTCGCCCCGATCGGCTTCGTCGCCGACCACGTGGAGACCCTCTACGACCTCGACATCGAGGCTCGCAAGATGGCAACGGACATGGGCCTCGGATTCGCGCGCGCCGCCGCGATGAACACGCGCCCGAAATTCCTGGAGGCGCTCGCCGACGTCGCGAGCGCGGCCGTCAAAGCTCTTTGATTGTGCCCACCCCCGGTCGCGCTACGCGCGCCCGCCCCTCCCAAATCGCTCACTGACGTTCGCGAAGGGAGGGGAGCGTCCGAATGTATTCAACCCATCACACAGGCACGATGCCGTGCTTGCGGTGCGGGCGCTCGATCTGCTTGTGCCGCGCGAGCTCCAGGCCCCAGGCGATGGCCTTTCGCGTGTCCCGCGGGTCGATCACGTCGTCCACGAGGCCCCAGCCGGCCACCTTCATGATGTCGATGTTCTTCTGGATCTGATCGACGATCATCTGCTTCATCTCGGGCGGAGGCGGCGCGTCCCCGAACAGCTTCCGCGCGGCGATTCCCACCATGCCCTCGGGCCCCATCACGCTGATTTCGCCCGACGGCCAGGCCACGAGCAGGTCCGGCTCGTACGCGCGGCCGCACATCACGTAATACCCGGCGCCGTAAGCCTTCCGCACCACGACGGAGATCTTCGGCACGGTCGCCGCGGCCATCACGTGGAGCATCTTCGCGCCGTGACGGATGATGCCCTCGTGCTCCACCTTCGACCCGATCATGAACCCGGGCACGTCCTGCAGGAACACGAGCGGGATGTTGAACGCGTCGCAGATCTGCATGAACCGAGCGGCCTTGTCGGACGCGTCCACGTCGAGGATCCCCCCGAAATGGTGCGGCTGATTGGCCACGATCCCGACCGGCTGCCCGCCGATCCGCGACAGGCACGTGATGATGTTGCGCGCCCAGCGAGGCTTGAGATCCAGCCACTCCCCGTGATCCACGATCGCCCCGATGAGCTTGTACATGTCGTACGACTTCTTCGGGTTCTCGGGGAGCAGGTCGAGCAGCGACTCCTCCCTTCGATCCACGGGATCGCTCACCGGCAGTCGAGGCGGCGAGTCCTCGCAGCTCGAAGGGAAGAACGACAGGTACCGCTTGATGAGCGCGATGCACTCCGCGTCGTTCTTGACCTCGCAGTCGCCGACCCCGCTCTTCGTCGCGTGCACCTTGGAGCCGCCGAGATCCTGTTCGGAGATGTCCTCTCCCGTCATCGCCTTCACGAGCGGAGGCCCGCCGAGCGCCATCGATCCGATGTCCTTCACCATCGGCACGAAGTCCGCGAGGCCGGGGATATAGGCAGTTCCCGCGGCCCCGGGGCCGACCATCGCCGCCACCTGAGGCACCACGCCGCTCATGTGAACCTGCTCGCGGAACAGGTGTCCGGACCCGGCGAACAGGGAGATCGCGTCCGCGTGCGTCGACCCGGGATCGATGCGCGCGCCGGCGGAGTCGATGAACCACACCATCGGCCAGCGCCCGCGGAGGGCCATTTGCCGCATCCGCGTGACCTTCTCTTCGCCGGTCTGCCCGATGGAGCCGCCCTTCACCGTGAAGTCGTACGACGCACAGCACACCATGCGCCCGTCGACCTTGCCGAACGCGCACACCACGGCGTCCGCAGGTGGCCTGTCCTTGCCGTCCTGTCCGGCGGAGAGGCCCATCTGCGTGCCGTGCATCCCCACCTCGAAGAACACCCCATCATCGTAGAAGGCGTGGAGACGCTCGCGCGCCGTCATCTTGCCGCGGGCGTGCTGCTTCGCGACGCGCTCCTCGCCGCCCATCTTGCGGACGAGCGCCTGCCTGGCCTCGAGATCCCGGACCAACTCACGCATGTTCATGGTGCTTGTCTCTCACTTTCCGGTCCACTTGGGCGGGCGCTTCTCCAGGAAGGCCATCAGCCCTTCGCGCGCGTCGTCCGTCCCGAGCACGCCCGCGAGCCTGTCCCGCAAGAGCGGCAGCGACGTCTCCAGATCGAGATCGTCCTGCGCCGCGAGCGCCGAGAGCCCGAGCCGCGTCGCGACAGGGCTCTTCGAAGCGATGGAGTCGGTCACCTGCTTCACCGCCGCATCGAGATCCGCCGCGTCCACGGCCTTCCCGAGGAGCCCGGCCGACACCGCCTCCTCCGCCTCCAGCCGCTCGCCGAGGAGCATCATCGACAGGAGCCTTCGCCGCGGCATCACCCGCTGGAGGACGGCCATGATCATCATGGGAAAGAGCCCCACGTTGATCTCCGGCGTCCCGAGCTTCGCCCCGCGGACCCCGATCGCGAAATGCGCCGCCGCCACGAGCCCGAGCCCGCCGCCCATCGCGTGCCCGTTCACCCGCGCGACGATCGGCTTCGTGGAGTTGACCATCGCGAGCAGCAGATCCGCATAATCCCCCTTCGGCGGCAGCTCCGACCCGGAGGCGCCCGAGGTCATCTGCGCGAAATCTCCTCCTGCGCAGAAGGCGTCTCCAGCCCCGGTGATCACGACGCTCCGAACAGCCGTATTCTCCAGCGCGTCGGAGAGAGCCCACAGGAGCTCATTGACCATCACCGGCCCGATCGCGTTCTTGCGAGCGGGGTTGTTCAGCGTGAGGGTCCGAGTCGGTCCGTCGTCCGAGACGAGCAGCATCGAGTAGTTGAACGTGCTCACGACGGCGCTCCGAGCCCGAGGATCTCGCGCGCCTCGTCCACCGTCGCCGGCCGCCGCCCCACGTCGCGCACCATCCGCACCGCGACCTCCGCCATCTCGCCGTTGGATCTGGCCATCTCGCCGTTCGGCAAATACAGATGATCCTCCAGGCCAGTCCGGATGTTGCCGCCGAGGACGGCCCCGCTCGCGAGCATGCGCCAGTGACCGTGGCTGATCGCGATCACCTCCCACTCCGACCCTGCGGGCATGATCTTCGTCTGGAGCTGCAGCGACTCCACGTGACGCGGGATCCCGCCGAGCACGCCGACGATGAACGAGAACTGGAGAGGCGCCTTGAGCAGCCCCATGTCGACGAGCGGCCAGATGCCTTGTGTGTGCCCGGTGTCGAAGCACTCGAGCTCCGGCTTCACCCCGGCCTCGTTCATCGCGGACAGGAGCTTTCCGATTTTATCGTACGTGTTCGGGAAGATCATGTCGAAGTCGAAGGCCTTCCGCTTCTCGGAATACTTCGAGTAGTTCATCGTGCCCATGTTGAGGGCGGCGATCTCCGGCTTGCTCTCGCGGATGTACGTGCACTGCTCGCGCACGTCGTCGAGGATGGTGCCCGTGGAGTAATTGAGGATGATCGGGCACCGCGCCCGCACCTCCTCCTTGATCTTCGCGAACACGGCCGGAGAGAACGTGGGCGATCCGTCGTCGTTGCGAGCGTGGATGTGCACCACGCTGACCCCTTGTTCGTAGACGCGCCGCGCCTCCTCCCCGATCTCGGCCGGCGTGTACGGGATCCCCGGGCATTGCCGCCGATTCGCGAGCACGCCGGTCAGAGCGCAGGTCACCACGCACACGTCGGGATCGCGCCCGCCCGCGCGCCTCGGCTCACCGGTGAACGTCGTCTTGCTCATGTCATGACTCCTCGTTCGATTTCGCGGACAGGGCCTCTGCCTGGGCCTCGACCCTGGATAACACCCGCTTCTGAAGCTTCATCAGGATCCGCAGCAAGTCCTTCAGATCGGCCCCGGTCAGCGACGTCAGCGCGGACCGGAAGATCTCGAGCGGCTCCACCCGGATCTCGCGGGCGAGCTTGGCTCCCTTTTCGGTGAGCTTGATGTGCACCACCCGCCGGTCGCTCTTCGACCGTTCGCGGCACACGAGCCCCTCGCGCTCCATCCGGTCGATGATGCCAGTCACGGTGCTGTTCTGCGCGCGGATCCGCTCGGACAGCGACGACAGCGACAGGTCCTGGAACGTCTCCAGGAGCTTCAGCACGGTGAGCTGTGGGCCGGTGAGCCCCACCTCGCGCGCCATGCCCTTCGTGAGGCGGCGCGACTCCGTATAGAGGTAAATGATGGTCTCGACGACCTGGTCCACCTCGGGGCGGACGCCGGTCTCCTGGGAAGGCTGGGGGGCAGGCACGATGCTTCGTGTACGAACTATTCGCTTCGCGACCATCCGTCAAGCGAAACAGCCGTCGCCGGGGCCGTCTCTTGCGGGGCGCGCGGTTTCTCCGGCGAGAACCCCCTCCTCTTTGGCGTGAACCTGTGGCAATCTCGTTCACCCGTCATGGCGGAGCAGACGCGTCGTGAGGCCATCCTTCTGGCGGCGGATCGCCTGTTCCGCCACTACGGCCCTCAGAAGACGACGATGGCCGACATCGCGCGCGAGGCGAGCATCGGAGTCGGCAGCGTTTACCTCGAATTCCCCTCGAAGGACGCCGTCATCGAGGCGCTCTCGCGCGGCAGGTACGCGGCGGTCGTCGCGGCGATGCGGTCCGCGGCGACGGCTCCGGGGGCCTCGTGCGCGGAGCGCCTGTCCCGCGTCTTCGAGGCGCGCACCCGCGGCTTCCTCGCGATGCTGGAGGACGGCGCGCACGCGTGCGATCTGCTCCATTGCGGCAGCGACGCCGTGAAGTCCGCGAAGACTGCCTATCACGAAGAGGAGCGGAGGATCCTGACGGAGCTGCTCCGCGAAGGCGTCGCGTGCGGGGAGCTCACCGTCGCGGAGGTGGACGCCACGGTCCGCGTGCTGCTCCTGGCCTGTTCCCGCTTCGAGCCCCCGTGGATCGCGCACGCCCCGACGGACAGCGTCCTCGCCGACGTCGCCGCGATGACGACGCTGCTGCTCACTGGCCTGCTCAAACGAACAGGGTAGTTGAGGTCCCGCCGCCTCGGTGCGGGGCGCAGGCTGAGGTGCCGAGTCCGAGGTCGTCGGAGAGTGCCAGTTTCGTCACCGGCGGATCTTTCGCATGACGCGAGACGCGATTCGAGGTGGGCTGTGCGAACTGCCATTCGCGGATGCGCGCGGCTTCGCAGAAGGGGGATTCGCAGTGTGGTGGAGCTTGCGGCACCGCGTCGTGTGAACGCGGCGGCGGGGACGGGGATCAGCGCGAGGCGGCGGGGAGGGGGACGGCGATGCGGTTCGACTCGGCGAGCTGGTACGCTTGCCGGGCCTTTTGCAGCGCGTTCTCGGCGCGGACGCCGGAGAGCGGGTGATTCGGCATCGTGCGGTACTCGCTCTCGGCGTACTCGATCGCGCCCTCGGCCTCTTCGATCTGCTGGTTGGCCGCGGGGCTGTTCACGGAGCGCGCGCGCTCCAGGTAAACGCGGGCCTCTTGAAGGCGGGGCAGGGGCGACTGCCGGGGCGCGCAACCGCCGAGGAGGCTCACGGCGATCACCATCCATGCTGCTTTGTTCGTGTGCGTCATCGGTTCCGCTCTCTTCGATCGAAGACGTTCAGCAACACACGTGCCCAATCCGTCCGCTGCACTGGCACCCTGGAATGACGCGGCGAGCCATGTTTTGTAGCCTCATCGCGCACGCGCATCTTGGGATGCTGATCCGCGAATAGCATCTGTGGCGGGTCACGGACAAGCGCTTTGTAGGGGAGCGTGCAAGGAAAATCGTGCGGACCGCCGGGGCGATCCATTTCGAAATCTGCGGAGGAGGGGGAGGCGTGCTCAGCGGGGTGTTGCGTTCGGGGGATCGTCGGAGAGGGCTTCCTCCACCGACGCAGCCGTGAGCGCTTTTTCCATCCATCGGCGGAGGCGGAGAACGTCGTGTTCGTTGTTGATCCGTTCGCGGGCAGCGTCGGACACGGTGAGGCCGCGCGCCTGGAACACCGCCAAGATGCCGGCGATCGCGAGCGCTTCGACCTCACCGAGCTTGGCTTCGGCCTGTTCGGCGCGGGTGCTCACGCTCTGCACCATGCCGTGGAGGCGCCCGATCAGGTTGTCAGAGCCCGGCAGCTCGGCCTCTCCGACGAGGAAGCGCAGACTGTTGCCGACGAGCACCATGTCCAGCCCGAGCACGTCCGAGTGGTAGCGGCCGTACTGAGGAAGGATGGGTTGGTAGCGCCCCGGGCCGGTCAGCCGGTAGCCGTGGATCCTGAGACGGAGCCGGTCGAACACGAAGTACTCGGGGATCCCGAGCTGCGCATAGCGCTCGACGTTGTCGACCAGATCCTTTTCGCGGTCGCCTTTGTAGAGCACCTCGATCACGAGATCGAGCCCTCTGCCTTCGTCCGCGACGACCCAGGACATACGCTCGTCCTCTTCGGGCTCGTCGACGCCGACGACCGCGAGGATGTCCGGGATGAACGCGACGGCGCCCGGGTAGAGGACCGTCATCTCTTCGGCGAGGTAGATCGACCGCCCGATGGCCTTGAAGTGGAGGCCGAGCGCGTCGAGCGCGCGTGACTTGGCCTTCTTGTGGGGGCGCCCCTCGCCCATGACGTCAGCGGACGCGTTCAGCGCGTCGATGACGCGGAGCTGAAAATCGAGCTGCGCGGAGGGGCTCATGGCGCGCCACTCTTCGACGGAGGGGGTGACCGGGATCGGGGGCGCTTGCTTGGTCGCGGAGAGTGCCATGGATGCGGAAGCTACCACCGCGGGGAGGCGATGTGCAGGCGGGGGCCAACGGTGGGTGCTTTACAGGCGAGTCGTCCATCCGTGGAGGCTCTCTCGGCGTGACGGCTTCGGCGCATCTCCGCGAGCGCTTCCTCGAGGTTCTCCGCGTCCTCCGCCCAGCCGCCCGCGGAGCGGCGGATGCCGTCATCGACGCCTAGCTTGATTTGCAACTGTACCGTGGCGACCTCGCCAACCGATGAGCCGGGCTTCGTGGCCGAGCTCGATACGTTTGCCTTGCAGGATCCCCTGTAGTTTGCCTGGAGCGTCTGCCACCCGGGGGAACGCGTCACGGTCAATGTAGCAGTGACGCCAATTTTTGGCCTATCGGTCACGTTGGAGAGCTCTGCGGTGGGCGACAGCCGTACACGACACCGTGGGCTTGTCAAGCCTGTTGGTGTGGACGGTGAGTGTCCATGCCACCTTGTTGGTCGTATTGTTGTCGTATTTACCATGGTTGCTGAAATTGCGAGTGCAATGCGATCTTGGCTTACACAAAAAGAGTATCAGAAAAGCACTGTCCGGCTCCTGTGTGTCGATCGGACGAGCGTTCGGGCGTGTGATCGACATCGGGAGTAGCGAAGAGCCGACGTGCTTCACGCGCCGTTGTAGAAGAAAGCCAATGACCCAGGACAAATCTGGTTGGAGACACAGCGGTTCTCGAACTTCATTCGAG
This sequence comes from Polyangiaceae bacterium, assembly GCA_046351455.1. Classification (GTDB taxonomy): domain Bacteria; phylum Myxococcota_A; class Polyangia; order Polyangiales; family Polyangiaceae; genus JADJRH01. The sequence goes on along the minus strand of JAXLYM010000018.1, from coordinate 52,691 downwards.
ACCGGGGAAGCGGAGCTCCTTACGATGCTGAAGAATAACATCTGGGGATTGAGCCTGACGTTCTGCGCCGGAGCGTTTATCGCCGGCTGTGTGGCGGACACGCCTCCGTGCGTGCCGGGCGACACGAAGAGCTGTGCATGCGTCGGTGGGGTCCTCGGAGCGCAGTCTTGTGAGAAAGATGGACTCTCCTGGGGAGAATGCACGTGTCCGAACGGTAACGGCGGTGGAGGTGCCGGAGCTGGGAGCACTTCATCGGGAGGCAATGGAGCGGTAGGGACCTCGTGTCATCAGATCGGCGGCGCCACGGTTTGCGTCCAAAAAGGTGACACCGTCGCCAAGCAGGACGTTCCCGTGGGGACGATACCGTTCCCTTCTGGGGGCCTTCCTTCGAGCGCGAGTTTGTCGACGAGCGGGTTCACTGTAGCCAATCAAGGGAGCTGTGGTTCGTGTGCGGCGTTCGCCACGAGGAACGCCATGGGCCTCCGCGACATCGCCCAGAAGAACCAGTTTGATGACTTCAGCGCCGCGGATATCTGGTACATCGCCGGCTATGGGGCTGGTGACTGCGATTTCGGATCATATATCGATGTCATCTTTGCAGCGAACGAGTCCAAGGACACGTACGTCGTCCCGACATCCGCGTGGCCGTATAATCCGAACGACCCCGTGTCCTCCCTCAACATGGTTCCCTCTGCGAACGTCCTTGACGCCAATGGAGTCGCATACATTCAAACTGCTCTACCCGTCGCGGCACAGGATGTCACCGACGTCAAAGCTGCGATCGCACAAGGGTGGCCCCCGGTGATCGGTGTGCCCGTGTTCTGGTCGGCTGGCTGGGACACGGGACAAATCGTCGTTCCTGCTCCCAATGCCACGCCCGATGGTTACCATGCCATCGCGATCGTCTCCTATGATGATGCGACATCGTCGTTCGGCTTTGTGAACTCTTGGGGCACCTGGGGGCCGAACATGGATGGTTTCGGCACGCTGCCTTATGCTTATCTGCAAACCTATTCGCAAGGTGGACAGGCGATCAAGGTTCTTGCGTACAAGGGCCAGGGCGACTGCAGCTCCATCTGCAGCGGACATTGTGGCTCCTACTCGGGCTGTTCGTGCGGGACGTGCGCGGGAAATCAAACATGCACAAACAACATGTGCACGAACAACCCGACCTGCGGAGATGGCAGCTGTAACGGCGCGGAGACGCAGAGCACGTGCTGTACAGACTGCGGCTGTCCAGCAGGCGATTCATGCACGAACAACACGTGTATTGGCGGCGGAACTTGCGGAGACGCCACCTGCAGCGTAGGGGAGACGCAGAGCGGATGCTGTACAGACTGTGGCTGCCCGGCGGGCAAGACGTGCACGAACAACACGTGTGTGAACAACCCGACGTGCGGAGATAGTAGCTGCAACGGGGCGGAGACACAGAGCACGTGCTGTACAGACTGTGGCTGTCCGGCGGGCAAGACGTGCACGAACAACACGTGTGTGAACAACCCGACGTGCGGAGATAGTAGCTGCAACGGGGCGGAGACGCAGAGCACGTGCTGCACAGACTGCGGGTGTCCGGCGGGCAAGATGTGCACGAACAACACGTGTGTGAACAACCCGGTCTGCGGAGATAGTAGCTGCAACGGGGCGGAGACGCAGAGCACGTGCTGCACAGACTGCGGGTGTCCGGCGGGCAAGATGTGCACGAACAACACGTGTGTGAACAACCCGGTCTGCGGAGATAGTAGCTGCAACGGGGCGGAGACGCAGAGCACGTGCTGCACAGACTGCGGCTGTCCGGCGCCCCAGATGTGCCAGAACAACGTTTGCATGACGCCGATCGTATGTGGAGACGGGGCTTGCAACGGAAACGAGAATCAGAGCACGTGCTGTGTCGATTGCGGCTGCTCCAACGGCGAATCATGCCAAAACAGCGTTTGCTCGTGCGGTGCTGGGAACAACGGCCAATTCAACGTCACTGACTATGTTTACCCGAACTTTGGGCCGGTTGGCTGCTCTGGCGACAACACGTTGAAGCTGAAAGCTGCGGCCGCGATGATCTCCCCCACCGTTCTTCGGGTCTATATCCGCAAAGCGGACAACACTGCGTTCACCACCGGCGGCACGTTGAGTCTCTACGTGGGTAGCGGTCCGACATGCCCCAATCCTCCCAACAACGTCAAGATCACGAAGGCCGTCGTTAATAACGTGGTCGAGCAAACAATGGATCTCACTGTGAATCCATACGGGGCCGCCTGGAATCTGAATGAAGTAAAGACGTTCTGGGTCGGCAAGGATGAGGGCGGATTTCAATCGTGGCGTGCCACTAGCACGTTCTCGGTGCAGCGAATCTGCTTGTAAGAAGAGTACTCATCGCGCCGGCAAGATGGAACGGGCACGTCGCCTCTTGACGGTCGCGAGCGTGTTCAGCGGGCACGGCCTTATGTTGGGGGGGCCGCGCAGCGGAAAGCTATCGTGATAGAAAACAGCAATGGTACTTCTCACTTCTGCACAAGCAGCTTCGTCAAGCTCGCTCGTACTCTGTGCCCGCGGGGGACATGCACCCCCAGCTTGGCAGCGACCCGCTGCACGCGCTTCTCGAACGCGCGGAGGTTGAGCTCCATCGAGGCGGCGATTTGCTTGTTCGGTATCCTCGTCGTGATCATCCTCGTGACGATCTCCCGCTCGACGTCGTCGAGCTCGTCGAGCACGCTATCGTTGACGATGCGACACGAGCTACAGCCGTCGCCTCCCTCCGCGAGGTACAGCGCCACCACGCTCTCCCGCTCGGTTTGAGGCTGCTCCGCGCTCGACGCGCGCCGCAGATCGATGCTCAGGCGAAGACCGCCGGGCGATCGGACAACCACGCTGCGAGGGCGGCCGAAGGTCGCCACCAATCCAACGAGCGTTTCCACAGAGGTGTCACTTGACCCCCCGGAGACCAACTGCAGACGCCCTTCCTTGATCTTCAGCGGGCTCGCCCGCCGACCAAGGACAGCTTCGGCCGCCTGGTTTGCGCCCAGCAAGGCGAGGTTCCGGCTCACGAGGATGACGGCCTGCTCCATCGTATGGAACACATCTGCCTTGGCGTCCGCCACGAGCTTCGCGAGCCGCCCCGCGACCTCGTCCTGCTCTGCCTGAAGGAGGCTCGCTCCCAGCGCTTCAAGATATCGCCGCTCTCCTTCGCCGAACGGACCTTGGGAGCGCTCTCGCTGAAGTCCGAGACCTCTCGCCGCGTTGTCCCGGAGCCCCAAAGGTAGGGCCATCAGGTAGAACAACGGGCGGAGCGCCTCCTGATAAAGCTTGGACCGCTCCATCTCCCGATCCGGCACCACGTGATGGGAGCAGAGGACCGCGCCGGGCCGAAAGATCCGTGCGCGCTCCTGAGTGAAGAGGACGTTCTCCTGTGCCGCGATTCGCCGAAACGCGGATTTCTTCTCTACGCTCACACCGATATCCATCTCGGTGTCTCCCCCTTGGAGCGTGAGGTCTTGGGTGAAGATCTGGATCGCCGCGGCGTTTGTGGTTGTGCGAATTTCCTCGAAGATCAAACGCTTGAGGTCGACGTTCCCAGGCGACGCCCCGATCATGATCTTGAGTGACTCGACGCTCCTACCTGCTGTCATGAAAACACCCCAGCATTGGCTCGTCCGCCGAGGACGACGGCGCTTGCTCCTCCGACGTGAAGCCGGCCCGCGCGTCGGCGCGGTCCATTCCACATCCCATCACCGCCTCCCGAAGAACACCCCTTGATTTTCACGGTCAGTCGGGTGTCCCCTGGTCGCCCGCGCCCTTCCCAACCTCGGTATCGCCCTTCGCCTCGCTGTCCGCCGTTCGCTTACCGGCCGCATAGCTCTGCAAGGCCGGCACGCGCGCGGCGACTCCCTCTCTCCCGAGGAGGAACGCGCCCACGCGCCACACCAGATCATACCGCTGAACAAGCAGCATCCAGAAGCGATCTCGCATCTCCGTCGCCTCCGCCTGCTCCTTCGTCGCCTCCTTCTTCTTCGCCGCGCGGCCAGGCTTGATCCGCGGCCTCAACGCCGCGCCGAGCTCCGCCGCCTCCTTCACGTGCGCAGGGGTCACCGGCGTCTTGCCGCGCACCGCCGCTGCGTTGGTGCGGAACATCGTTGCGAGCGCCACCGTGTCGTCGACCGCGTCCTCCAAGCCCGTGCCCACCTGGATGTTCTTCACCGCCTTCGCGGAGATCACGCCGGCCTCCGCCAGCGCGATGGCCGAGCCCAACATCAGCCGGCGAAGCTCCCGCATGCGCTTGATCCGGGCCCGCAAATCACTCTCCGGCGACGTGATGTGCTGGAGTCGCAGCTCCGCGAACGCCAGCGCGCTCGCGATCTGCGGAATCTGCTCGATGTCGGCGATCTTCACGCCCGGGAGCTGCGCCGCGATCGCCTTCCGCAGCTCCAGCACCGCCGCCGTTCCCTTGGCCGCGTTGTGGCACGCGAGCGCCGTGTCCAATCGACGGGGCGCCGCCTCCCGCAGATCGATCTTTTGCGCGAGAGGGAGCAACTTCGTGTAGTCCGCCTCCGAGCCGGCCAGTTCTTCCACGGTTTCCACCTCTTCCTGTACGGGCGGCGGCTTCTTGGCGGCGGCCGGCTTCACCGCCTTGGCTGGCTTGCTCGGCGCCTTCGCCGGTGTTTTCTCCTTCGCTTTCCCTTTGGTCCCACTCTTGACGTCGCTCATTCCGCGAGCGTATCCGCGGCGGACTACGGGCCGCAATGGGATGAATTGCGTACGCGCGCGGAGACTCCCGGTATGCTGAAAGGAGGCGCTTGGCCCGCCCTGAACGTGATCGGCACGCTCAAGTATCATCGCCACGTCCGCCCGGACACCTCCGGCACGCTGAAACGTGGCGCTTCATCCGTCTGGAGAGGCGGTTCACGCTCAAACATCGCCGCTTTGTGCGGCCGAACACATCCGGCACGCTTCAATGTCGCCGCCTCGTCCGTCCGGACACGTCCGGCACGCTGAAAGGTGGCGCTGCGCCCACCCGATATGTGCTTCTCGCTCAAACGTCAGCGAGTCGCCCGCCCGAACACATTCAACACGCCGAGACGTGTCCGATCCGTCCCCCCGGATGCGCGCTGTCTCTTCAGCGCACGCGGACGCTCTGGATCGGGCTCTCTGCGTGGAGCGGTACGAGCACCTTCTCCACGAGCTCGAGAACGCGGCGGTAGCGCTGGTGGTTCGTCCAGGCGGGGTTTCGCTTGCTGTCGACGACGCCAATCCGCATCACCACGGTGTCGTCCTTCGACTCCGTCACGAAGCAGTCGGGGTGGATGGCGTCGAGCTTCGCGTTCAGCGCCGGCGTCTCGGGCACCTTCGCGCCGGGGGCGAACGTCACCTCCAGGCCGTCGCCGAGGCCGTTCAGCACCGCGTTCATGTTCTCGATCGGGAACGGCTGCGCCGCGAGCCACGCGACCACCTTCGCGCGGGCGCCGAGGAGCGCGAGCGTCACGATCACCGCGACGGCGACCGGCAACGCCACCAGCACGAGCAGCACCTGCTGCAACCCCTCCGGCGCGTCGGAGCGGCGCGCGGCGAGGTACGCCACCAGGAACACCGCCGTCAACGCGGCCGCCACCGGAGGATCCCCCGCGACGCCGAGCTGCGACGAGGTCGCGTTCATGAGGCGGGAGAATTTCGCCGCGACCAGCTCGTTTGCCTGCGCCTTGTCAACCATCGTCTTCCTCGGAAACGACCTTCCAGATCAGGAGCACCGACCCCACGAGCGCGAGCGGCCCCGCCACCCACACCGGCCGAACCGGCCCCACGGCGATGGTCGTACCCCACACGCGCACGGCGACAAGATCGATGAGCATGATCGCGATCGCGACGCCGAGGAGAATGGCGGGCGCTCCGTAGCGCTTCTTGGCGCGCGCCATCGTGTCCGCCTCGCTCGTCATCGGCGCGCGGGCCGGCGGCGCGCTGGAGGCGCTGCGGAGCGGGGCCGGAGACGCGCCCGGGACCGATCCGCGCGGCGCCGGTGCGCTCGAAGGGCCTCGCGCCGGCGTCGCGAGATCGATGCCGGCGCTGCGGTTCGTGGACGCGAGATCCATCCCGCCGGCGGCGCGACCGGCGGCGGCGAGATCGAATTCGCCGCGGCTGCTCGGTGGCATCGAGTCGGAGGTCACGCGGGGCATCGCGGAGCCCGTCGCGCGCGGCGCGGGGTTGCTCGAAATGGGGCCCGGTCCGTGCGGTCCGGAGCGCGGTCCGGAGCGCGGCCCCGGGGCCGACGGCGGGCCCTCGTCGTACATCGGGAGGTCTTCTTCGGTGGCCTCGCGCGCGCCGCGGACGCCGCTCTGCGGGCCGGATCCGGAGCGCGCGCTCACGGGGGCGCCGCCGCGCAAGGACTCCGGCGCGACCGCGAGATCGAGGTCGATCGACGCCTCGTGGGGCGCGTCCTGAAGCTCGATCTCCATCATCGACTGGCGCCTCGATCCGCGGGGCCCGGGGACGCTCTTCGCGCCGAACGTGGACGGCAGGCCGGTCGCCGATTCGAGCTGGGACCAGAACGTCTCGATGTCGCGCGTCCGGTCGCGCGGATCCACCGCGAGCGCCTTCTCGAAGACCTTCTCGACCTCCGCGGACACGTTGGCTCCGAGCGCGCGCGGCGTCGGCCTTCGCCTCGGATCCATGGCGATCCGGCGCATCGTCTCGACCTCGCCGTCGATCGCGGGCTTGCCGGCGAGCGCCTCCGTCATCGTGATCGCGAGGCCCCACACGTCGGTCCACGTGCCGCACGCGCCGAAGCGATCCGGCGCCCATTGCTCGGGCGCGCCGTACCCGGGCGTGAACGGATTCATGCCGCCCCACGCGCGCGCGCCGGCCACCTGCTGCGCGACGCTGAAGACCTCCGCGATGCCGTAGTCGAGGATCTTGATCGTGTTGGCCCCGGCCACGTTGCAGAGGAAGAGGTTCTCGGGCTTCAGGTCGCGGTGGACGATGCAGATGTTCCCGCCCTCGGTCGGGAAGTGGTGCGCCCTCACGAGCGCCTGCGCCACCGGCTTCAGCGTGCCCACGAGCGTCAAGAGATCCATCCCCGGTCTTCGTTCCCGGCGATTTCGCAAGAGCACCTGATCGAAGCCCTCGCCCTCCAGCCACTCGAGCGCGAGGAACGGCATGAGCGCGCCGTTCGGCAGGTACACGGCGTCGATGTGCAGCGGCCGCACGACCTCGGGCAGGGCCGCGGACAGGCGGAAGAGGAGCTCCCCCTCTTCGCGGAAGCGCTCCAGGAACGTGTTGCGCTGCTCCTCGGTCATGCCCTCGGGGATGCGCAGGCATTTGAGGGCGATCGGCGCGCGGAATCCGCCGTGAATGCCGCGGTAGACGATCGCGAAACCGCCGTGCGCGACCACGCGCTCCACATGGAAGGCATTCGCCAGCGTCGCGCCGATGATGCCGAAGTCGTCCTCGTTGCTCATGCCGGGAACCTCGCCAACGTACAGCAAGATTTCGACTCGCTGCTACCAGGGAGTGCCGCGACCCTGACGAAACCGTCCACGTTGCCCACCCCCGGTCGCGCTGCGCGCGCCCGCCCCTCCCAAATCGCTCACTGTCGTTCGCGAAGGGAGGGGACCTTCCTTGAAAGTGTTGCTCAAGGTGGCGCGTCGCTCGCGGTCCCCGAAGGCGCCGGCGCTTCGGTGGTCGGCGCGGGCGGCGTCGCGTCCGCCGACAAAGCGTGCTTCGCGAGGAAGCGGAGGATGTCCTCCTCACGGCCCTTCGGCCAGCGCTCGTGGTTCGCGGCGCCCTTGTTCTTCGTGCACTTGTTGCGGAGCGCGCAATGGAGCTCCTCCTGGTTGCCTTCGCCGAGGCGGATCGCGACCGTCTCAGCCGTGGCCTTCTCGCGCGCGCGGACCCACTCCTCCACCGAGTCGCACGACGTCACCGAGTCGCACGCGCGGTACATCAAGAGCGCGGGCGGAGGCGGCGAATCCGTGCACGTCCACGCGGCGGGCGGCGCGTCGGAGCCGAACGTCGCGAACGCGGCGACCTTGTCCGCGCGCAGCATCGCCCACGTCGCGGCCATGCGTCCGCCCTTCGATTCCCCGATCGCGTACACGCGCCGCGCGTCCACGAGGCCCTTCTTCGTGAGGTCGGCCACGAACGCGTCCACCGTGTCGACGTCCACGTTGCCGTCGCCGATGTAGTCGGTGTCGAAGATCGCGCCGCTGCGATCGCGCCGCAGCAGGCGGCCCTGCGGCATCAGCACGACGAAGCCTTGGTGCGCCGGGTCGCCCGTCATGTCGAACTTCGCGGCGAGCTTCTTCCAGTTCGATCGCTTGTCGATCTGCGCGGGCGTCCCCTCGGGCCCGTGGAACAGCACGATCAGCGGCAGCGGCGCGCGCGTCTCGGCCCCTTGCATCATCACGCAGGCGTAGCGGGGCGATCCGTCGGCGTCGCGGCTCTCCAGGATCTGCTCGCTGCGGCACGCGGGCCGCCCGAGGACGCGGCGCAGCTCGTGATCCGGCTCCCCTTGTTTCGCCACGCAGGTGCCGGTGACGGGCTTTCGTTCGCGCGTGGGGCCGGGCGTGACGAGGGCGTTCTTCGCGTCCTTGTTCTTGCCGCCGTCCTTGAGCGGCTTCGCGTCGGCGTCCGCGTCCCCGGCGCCTCCGTCGCGCTCGTAGACGCCCATCAGATCGCCGCCGTCGACGGAGGTGGAGGGCGTGGAGCACGCGACGAACGAGGCCGGCGCCGCCGCGGCCCCGACGAGGAGCCCGACCGCGGCCGCGAGCCTGTGGGAAGCGATGCGATGCCGAGAGCGCACGCGCGGACACTAGTTCCGCGAGTCGGTGATGCACCACAAGAAACGCCGGGGCCTCTGGAAGGGAGTCTGGTATTGAACAAGGACCTTGGAGACGACCGAAGAACCGCTGCTCCCGTCGTGCGTGGCCTCGTTCGCCGCGCAGCGCTCGTTCACGCTGCCGATGCCCGGGATCGATGACGAGGAGGGCCCGCACCTGCCGGAGGCGCTGCCCCCCGTGGTCGACGCGCACGTGCACCTCTTTCCAGATCGGTTGTTCGACGCCATCTGGAAGTGGTTCGACACGTTCGGCTGGCCGATTCGATATCGCCTCCGCGCGCCGGAGGTCATCTCGTTTTTGTTCGCGCGCGGCGTGGAGCGGATCGTGGCGCTCCATTACGCGCACCGGCCGGGCATCGCCCGCGGGATGAACAAGTTCGTCGCGGAGCTCATGCGCACGGACCCGCGGATCGTCGGGATCGCGACGGTGTTTCCGGGGGAGCCCGGGGCGACTGCCATCCTGGAAGAGGCCTTTGCAGAGGGCCTGTCGGGCGTGAAGCTGCACAGCCACGTTCAATGCGTCGCCGCGGACGACGCCCCCGTGCACGAGGTGTACGAGGCGTGCGCGCGCGCCGGAAAGCCGGTGATCATCCACGCCGGCCGCGAGCCGACGAGCCCGGGATACGCCTGCGATCCGCACACGATCTGCGGCGTGGAGCGCATCGAGCGGGCCCTGCGCGATCACCCCACGTGCAAGATCCTGGTGCCGCACTTGGGTGCGGACGAGCTCGACGGGTACATGGCACTCCTCGAGCGCTACGACAATCTGTGGCTCGACACGACGATGGCGATCGCCGACTACCTGCCTCTGGTGGTGCCTCCGCGGATGTTGACGATGCGCCCGGATCGCGTCCTCTTCGGCACGGATTTCCCGAACCTGCCTTATGCGTGGGACCGGGAAATCAAGCAGCTCCTCGCGATGAAGCTGCCAGAGGAGACGCTGGCCACGCTGCTCGGCGGCGCCGCGACAGCCCTCTATGGACTGACGCCCGTGAAGACGTCAGCGGGCGTTTGAGAGTGGCTATTTGACTCCGGTGCTCGATTCCATGGTCTGCGTGCGGATCCGCTTTCCGTCCTTGTTGTCCACGTAGATCAACACCGGAGGCCCGGGCATCGTGTCGGCGAAGTAATACGTGGTGACGGTGCCGTCCGGGTCCTGGACCTTGTAGACGGTCGTCTCCACCGTGCCGAACGGGACCGAGACCGTGCGGTGCTTGATTTCGAGGCGGCTCTTGTCGAACTCGCCGTGCGAGCGCAGCTCCGTCCACGTCGACTTGCTCGTGCCGCTGTCGAGCTCCTTGCCGGAGGCGTCCGCGGTCGTGCCCTTGATTTCGGCTCCGTTCGCATCGTTTCCGACGAACTCCAGCGTTCGCCGCACGAGCGGTTTGCCCTCCTCTTCGATCTTGTAGACGATGCGACGGCCCACCGGGCAGCCCGTCCGGAGCTGATCGGCGGTGAACGGCGCGGGCGCCTTCTCCACGGCGGGCGCGGCCTCGGGGGCCTTCGCGGCGACGGGCTGTGCGGTCGCGGCCTGCGAGGACGGATCGGCCGGCGGCGGGCCCTTGCTGCACGCCATGAGCACGAGAGCGATCGAAATGAGGACGTAGCGCATCAGCCTGCTCCTTCGGGCGCTACCATCGCAAACAGAGTGGCCCCTCGTCGATACCCTTGATACGGGAGGCCCGATGGATCCCCGGACACCGGCGCTCGCGGCCCCGACGAACGACGGCTCGCGGACCAAGCGCGCGCCCCGGTGCCCCGCGTGCTGGCTGCCCCTCGGATCGTGCGTGTGCGCCGAATTGCCGCGGATCGATGTGGCCACGCGCGTCGTGATCGTGATGCACCACGTGGAGGGCCGCCGCGCCTCCAACACCGGACGGCTCGCGGCGAAGATCCTCGGCGCCGACGTGCGGCTGCGCGGCGTGCGGACCGACCCGACCGCGCCTCTCCCGACGGAGGGCCACGGATCGCGGCCGACGGAGGGCCCCGCGGCGCGGCCGATGCCGGAGGGGCGTCGGATCGTGCTGTTTCCGGCAGAGTCTGCGCGGACGCTCCGGCCGGAGGACGCGCTCTCGGGGCCGCTCGTGCTGGTGGTGCCGGACGGAAACTGGCGCCAGGCGAGCCGCGTCATCCACCGCGACGAGGCCGCGGCCGGCGCCGAAATCGTCACGCTGCCCCCGGGACCGCCCAGCCGATATCGCCTGCGAAAACGCCATCATGACGCCGCGCTCTCCACGTTCGAGGCGATCGCCCGCGCGCTCGCGATCCTCGAAGAGCCTTCGATCGAAGGCGAAATGATGCGAGCGTTCGACCTCTTCGTCGCCCGGACCCTCGCCCTGCGCGGCGGGATCCCCGCGATAGGCTTCGAGGATTGAGGCGAAGGGGAGTCTGTCGTTTCGGGGGCGCAGGAGGCGTGTCGTCGGAAAGGGTCGTCCCCAGCGCGCCGACTCCCCCCGGCGCTCGGGCGCCCCGCACCCGGATCCCCTGAACAAAGATCCTGCGGATCGGCGCCGCAAGAAATGCTGATTTTCCCAGCGTTCGAAAAAAATCGTGATCGAAAACTGGGCAGTCGTTCAGCGCGGGGCGTAGGGTCCGGCCCATGAACATCCGGACCCTCTCGATGTACATTCTGCAGGCCCTGGCTCGCGCTCAGATGGAGGGGAGGCGCATGAACCTCTTGACGCTTCGAGATGACCTGTCTGTCCGCCGCACGGACATCCGCGCTGCGGTGAGCCAGCTCCACCGGGAAGGCATGGTGGACGCGCTCACGATGCGGCTCACTTTCCAGGGTTTCACGATCGGACAGGCCTTGTCTGGGCAGCGGCTCCCGCCCCTCCGCGTGCCCGGCGAACAAGGCACCGGGAAGCCGCCTGTCCAGGAGACTGCCACTCTGCCGAAGGTGCCTGTCGCCGGAGAGATCAAGCTCCGAAGCGTGCCTGTCATCAAGGCGGCGTGATTCGGTCGCCGGGGCCGTCCAGGAGCAGGGCGGCCGCGGCGGCGACCGAGTCCTCTGCGCCGGCCAGCGCCAACGTGTCGCCGGCGCGGAGGATCGCCTTCGGGGACGGGACCGCGCCCTCGCCGCCCTCGTGGCTCACCGCGAGGACGCTGGCTCCCGTGAGGCCGCGGAGATCGAGATCCGCGAGGCTCCGGCCGACCGCGTGGCTGCCCTCGCGGAGGCGCACCGCGACCGGCGACAGGCCCGGCAGCAGCGCCGTCAGCTCCTCGATCGGGCGCGGCGCGGCGCTGCGCTCGGAGGACGGGGCGTGCGCCTGCTTCGCGAGCGCTTCGAGGATCACCGTGGCGGCGGCGCGCACGTGGCTCTGCAGATCCGTGGCCGTCCGCCAGAAGCGCACCGCGAGCACGAGGAGGATCGCGGCGAGCGTCGCGCCCGCGGCCCACGGGGAGACGAACGGCTCCGTCAGCGCGAGCAGCGGCGTCCCGATCAGGACCACGATCACGAGCTGCAGCGCCACCACGAACGCGCGGCGAGAGGCGGCCGCGAGATCGAGCTTGCCCTCCTGCGCCTCGGGGAACGAGTCGTCCGCGAAGAGGTGGCCGAGGTGGCGCGTCGTGCGGATCGCCCCGAGCACGAACGGCGCGACGAGCACCGCGCCCGCCGCCGCGATCCCGAGCGCCGCCACGTCCGCGGAGACATGCGCGCGATCGGCGACGTCCGCTCCGAAGCGCCGCGCCGCGATCGGCGTCACGCCCGCGAGCAGCACGATCACGATCACGTCCGTCACGAGCACGCGGACCATGCGGCGGCGGTTCCTCCGCACCTCGTCGCGCACCGGCGCGCGCGCCCGCTCGATCCACGATCCGTAGAGCGAGAGGAACGTCTGCACCGGCGCCGGCAGCTTGCGATCCACCCACGCCGCGACCGGATCCGCCCCGCGCACGAGCCACGGCGTGAAGAGCGTCGTCACCGCCGACACCGCGACCGCGAGCGGGTACAAGAAATCGCGCGTGGCGCCGAGCGACAGGCCGAGGCCCGCGATGATGAACGAGAACTCGCCGATCTGCGCGAGGCTCATCCCCGCCTGCACCGAGGGCCGCACGCCCGCGCCCGTGAGCAGCGAGCCGAACGCGACGAACAGGATCTTGCCGAGGACGACCGCGATCGTGAGCACCACCGCGGCGCCCCAGTTCGCGGCGATGAGGCGCGGCTCGATGAGCATGCCCACCGACACGAAGAAGATGGCGCCGAAGAGATCGCGCACCGGCACGATCGCGTGCTCGATCGTCTTGCCCTCGCCCGACTCCGCGATGAGCGACCCCGCGACGAACGCGCCGAGCGCCACCGAGTAGCCGAAGCTCTGCGCCAGCCACGCGCAGAAGAAGCAGAGCGCGATCGCCGCGACCACCGTCGTCTCCGGCCGGTTGAGCCGCAGCGTGAATCGGAGGAGCCGCGGCACCGCGAGCATCCCGACGAAGAGCAGCGCCGCGAGGAACGCCGCGAGCCGACCCGCCGTGAGCGCGAGCGCGCCCGCCGTGACCTGCGTGCCCGACGACAGCGCGGTGAAGATCGTGAGCAGCAGGATCGCGATGAGGTCCTCCACGATGAGGACGCCGAACACGGTCTCCTTGAATTTGCCGCGCACGCCGAGCTCGCTGAACGCCTTCACGATGATCGTCGTGCTCGAGATCGCGATGATGCCGCCCGCGTAGAGGCCCTCGCGCGAGGTCCACCCGAAGAGATCGCCGACGAGGTGGCCGAGCCACACCATCAGCGAGCACTGCACCACCGCGATGAGCCCGGCCTTCGGGCCGACGCGCACGAGGCTCCGGATGCTGAATTCCAGGCCCAGCGAGAACATGAGGAGGATCACGCCGAGCTCGGAGAGCGTGCGCGTCGCGTCCATGTCCGCGGCCAGCGGGAAGGGGAAATGCGGGCCCACCAGCATCCCCGCGACGAGGTAACCGAGGATGACCGGCTGCTTCAGCCGCTGGAACACCACCGTCGTGACGGCCGCCGTGCCGAGCACGATCGTGAGCGTCCGCAAGAGCTCGTGGGCGTCATGCATCTCGACACGCTGCGGGGGGAAGGGGTGGATCTTCGCGCGACCTTGGCACACGGGGCCCGCGCGCGCCCCCCGGAACCGGCCCGCCGTTGTCGTTTCGAATACCGGCCGCGCTCAGCCGGCGTCGGCGAAGGCGATCGTCGCGAGGCTCGCCTGGATCTCTTCGAGCACGGGGCGCAGCTTCTGGGCCGAGACGCTCTCCGGCGGCAGGTCGAGCAGCGCGTCCAGCGCGGCGGATCGGCCGCGGATCGAGCCGAGGCGCGCCATCACCGAGCGGCGCTCCACCGTGCGCCACAAGGAGCCGTCCGCGGGCACCTCGGGCAGCACCTCGCGGACGATGCGCGCGTCGTGCTGCAGCAGCTCCTCGCGGCGGTTCACCTCGGTGAACATCGTCACGGTGGCCGCGATGTCCTGGAAGAGGTGCAGCCCTTCGCGCAGGTGCTCCTGCGACTCGTCGCGGCGGAGGAGCCACTCGCGGATGCGCGCGCGCGCCATCAAGAGCAGGGCGCGATCGTCCGTGCGAAAATGGATCGCGACGGGGAGCCCCAGCGTGCGCGAGAGCGCGGCCGACACCGAGAGGAGCCGATCGCGCACGAACGGCAGCTCCGGCTCCCCGCCGCGCAAGACGAACCGCCACAGATCGGCGTACCGCTCCCGCACCTCGAGCGAGCTCGACAGCGCGCTCTCGTGGAACCGGAGGCTCGGCAGCGCGTGCTCGACGTCCGACACGACGCGATCCACGGCGCTCAGCGATTTCACGACGGCGCGCAGGGTGGCGCCGGTGACGCTGAGCCGCGTGAGGTGCGGACGATGCGCGGCCGCGCGGAGCAGGCGCACCCGGCTGCGGAGCCCCATGCGCGCGAGCATCAGCACGTCCTCGATCGACTCGGCTTCGATCGGCGGGATCGAGGCGCGCGCGTCCCACTCCTGGCTCGACTCGGGGCTCGCCGCCTCGTTGCACGCGACCTCGTGGGTGCCGGTGTCGACGTAGAGCACCTCCACGAGATCGAGCGCCTCCAGCGCGGTCTGCGCGAGCATCTCGGCGCGGGCGGTGAGCTCGTGGATCTCCGCCTCCGGGCGGGCTTCGTAGTCGGCGATCACCACGCTGGACGCGGCGGAAGCGAGCTCTGCGAGGTGCGCCTTCAGCAGCTCCAGCGCGCTCGCGTACGGGACGGAGGGCGCGCCGTCCGTCTCCACGGCCTCCCCGTGCACGGCGCGCATGCTCGCCGACGAGCGCCGCTTCCAGGCCTTCGTGGACGCGGCGGCCCACCTGCCGAGAGAAGCCGACGTGTCGCGCGAGTACGCCATCATGCTTCCGCTCAAGCCAGAAGCGTGCCGCTCACGGGGCGCGCGGCGCGACGCGATTCCGATGGCGCCGCGCGCGTCCCGCGTGCTCCGCGCGATCGAGGGCGCACGGGTGAGGTCCCGAGTCCGCAACGGCTGCTTGATCGGAGCCTCAGATCCAGAGGCTTCGAGCGTGGAGACAGGCTGAGCTACCTCCCGTGACGCGCGGACCTTGCGCAACGGTTTCGGCTGGCTACGGTGGGGTCTCCAATGGGCACCTTCGAAATCGTCGTCGGCGCGGTCCTCCTCGCGCTCGTGGCCTTCCAAATCTGGCTCACCGTGCGCGTGCACCGCAGCAAGCTCTACGAGCCCAAGCAGAAGATGATGCAGACGCAGCTCATCTGGCTCCTCCCGATCATCGGCGCCGGCCTCGTCTTCTCGATCCTGCACGAGGACGAGCAGTCGCAGCGCCCCTCGTCGGAGATCAAGAGCTGACGCCTTCGGCGCTCGAGAGCTGACATTTTCGCGTCGCGCCTCGCCCTCCCTGCCAATCCTCCAGTTCAAGAAAATTCCTGCCGGCCCGCACACGATCGCAGCGGCGGTTGCTGCGCGCTCGCGGTGGGCTGCGCACCGTTGAGAAAACATCGGTTTCGGCGGTAACGTGGGGCCGTCATGACCACGCAGGCCACCGCGCAGTCCACCCCCACGCCCGCCGCGGCGATCGTCCCCGGCTCGCTCCGCGCCGAGATCGAGGCGCGCCGGGCGCAAGGTCGGACGTTCGATATCCGCGACGCGATCGGCATCGGCGTCCCGCTGTGCGTCCACCTCGCGAAGCTGCACCAGGGCGGCAAGCGGTTCTTCGTGTACCCGTCGGTCATCCGCTACGCGGGGCCGGGGCTCGTCGAGATCATGGAGGACATGGCGCACGTCGCGCCGACGCTCCCGCGCGATCGCGCGTGCCTCGCGCCGGAGGAGCGCAAGGGCATCGAGGGCGATCCGGGCGGCAGCGTGTTCGCCGTCGGCGCGATCCTGTACGAGATGCTCACCGGGACCGCGGTGGGGCCCGGCATGCGAAGGCCGAAGGACCTCGTGCCGGATCTCCCGGCCGCCTTCGAGGTGATCCTGGGCAAGGCGCTCGTCGCGGATCCGAAGCACCGTCCGCACGACCTCGGGGCGCTCGCGCAGGCGCTGCACCACGTGGCGCCGAACGCCTCGCTCGCGCCGCCGCCCGCGGACGAGTCGCACATGGACGGCGAGGACGGGCTCGAGGTCGACGTGTCGCTCTCGCTCTTGCCGCCCGCGCCGAAGATGGATGCGGTCGCGATCCCGAAGGCGCCCGCCGCGCCGCGGATCGTCGGCAACGAGAACCCGTACGGCGCCGTCGTCCACGCGAAGCAGCCGGCGAAGCCGCGCAACGACCCGACGCAGCGCCTCGCCGACATGAAGGCCGCGCTCGAGTCGGATCCGCGCCCGCGCTACGTCGTCGTGAAGGACGGCATGGATCACGGGCCGTTCTCCGCGGTCGAGCTGCTGCAGCAGATCGCGCAGCACATCTTCAACGGCGACAACGCGCTGCGCGACACCATCACGAGCGACGAGCGCTTCATCAAGGACTGGGAGGAGTTCGCGCCCTTCGCGGAGCACGCGCGCCTCAACCAGGAGATCAAGATCGAGAAGCAGGCCTTCGAGGCCACCGTCCAGAAAGAGAAAGAGGGCGCGCAGTACAAGACGCTGATCGGCGTCGCGGTGCTCGGCGTCGTGATCGCGGGCGGGCTCGGCTTCTGGCTGAAGAACCGCAAGGACAAGGAGCACGCGCTGCAGGTCGCGGGGCAGACGGCGGACGTCGTCGACGTGGACGCGGGCATCGGCGGGCCGGGCAAGGGCCCCGGTCCAGGCGGCACCGGCCACGTGTTCGGCGGCGCGTCGCCCGGCGGCGGAAGCTATCCCGTGCTCGGCGGCGGCATGAGCTGCGAGGGCGCGGCCGCGAAGTACAACGAAGAATACAAGATGGGCGGCAACAACGGACCGCCCGATCTGACGGCCGGCGCGTACGGCGCGGTGCTCAACAAGGGCTCGTACCTCAACTCGTGCGGCGTGCCCCCGAGCATGGCGGTCAACATCTGCGCCGCGGTGCAGAACGGCCGCGCCGTCGGCGTCACCGTCACCACGGATCCGCCGAGCCCCGGCATCGCGTCGTGCGTCGCGGGGCAGGTCCGGTCGATGGGCTTCCCGGCGCACCCGCGCCTCGACGTCACGCGCACGTCGTTCGCGGCGCAGTGAGCCGCACCTGAGGAGCGGATGACCGAGCCGCGGATCCGCATCGAGAACGTCACGAAGAGCTTCGGGCCGCGCGCGGTCCTTCGCGGCGTGAACCTGCGCGTGCCGGCCGGCTGTTTGTACGGCCTCATCGGCCCCGGCGCGGCGGGAAAGAGCGTGCTGCTAAAGCTGATCTCGGGGCTGCTGAAGCCGGATCACGGGCACGTCGTCGTCGACGAGAAGGACCTCGCGGCGATGAGCGAGCTGGAGCTGCAGGCGTTCCGGCTCAAGTTCGGGATGCTGTTCCAGAACAACGCGCTGTTCGACTACATGACCGTGGGCGAGAACATCGCGTTCCCGCTGCGCCGCACGACGAAGCTCGACGACGACGAGATCCTGGAGCGCGTGGCGGAGCGCCTGCGCGTCGTGTCGTTGCCGGGCTTCGAGGGGCGCATGCCCGCGGGCCTGTCGGGCGGCCAGAAGAAGCGCGTCGGCGTCGCGCGCGCCACGATCACGCAGGCCGAGATCGTCCTCTACGACGAGCCGGCGGCGGGCCTCGATCCGGTGACGTCGCAGCGCATCTTCGAGCTGCTCCGCGCCGAGCAGCGCGCCGCGAACGCGACGGTCGTGATGGTGTCGAGCGATCTCGATCGCCTGCTCACGGTGACGGATCGCGTCGGCATGCTCTACAAGGGCGAGCTGATCTTCGACGGCACGACGGAGGAGGCGAAGTCGAGCACGGAGCCGCGCGTCCGCCAGTTCGTGCACGGGCTCACGGAAGGGCCTTTATAAAGCGGGGTTTCGAGCGTCGTGACGTTCCCCTCCCTTCGCGAACGACAGTGAGCGATTTGGGAGGGGCGGCGCACGCGCAGCGGAGCGAGCATGCGCCGGGGGTGGGCAGCGCTTACTCTTTCGGGCCTTCGTTGTAGCCGCGCGGGCGGTACTTCGGGTCCACGCCGTTGTGCTTCTCGCTGTTGTCGAGCGTGTCGACGGCGAGGTACGCGATCCAGCTCCCGGGGTGCGCCTCGGCGAGATCGCGCAGCTCCTTCTCGTGCGGGTAGAGCGATTTTTCGTCGTACATGCACTGCAGCGCGAGCGAGATGAGGCTCTGCTCGTTCGGGCCGATCGCGAAGCCCTCTTTGTAATAGGGCCACGCCTCTTCCGCGCGGTGCAGGCGGCACAGCGTGTCGCCCGTGTAGATGTGCGCCATCGGCCACTCGGGCGCGAGCTCCATCGCCCGCTTGCTCTCGACGAGGCGCGTCTCCAGATCGCCGCGCGCGCCCTTCATCACCGAGTAGTTGAGGTGCGCCTTCGCGCTGTTCGGCACCGCGTCGCGCGTGGCCTCCCAGAAGACGAGATCGTTTCGGTAATCCATCGCGTGGCGGTACGCCTGGATGCACTGGAAGCCGAAGAACGCCGCGAAGATCGCGGGCACCGTCCACGCGTGCTGCGGGCGCTTCTTGAGGACGTCGTGCGCCCACACGAACGCGACCGCGATCACGGGCGCCGTGCCGAGCGCCGGGAAGTACCAGAAGCGCTCCGCGCGCACCGTCGGCAACACCACCGGGATGTTCGAGTGAGGGAAGTAGCTCACGACCATCCACACGAGGCCGATGCCCGCGAGGATCAGGCCGGATCGACCGAGCGGGATCGGCTCGTCCTTCGGCTCCGGTCGAACGAGGTTCGGGAGGCCGTCCGCGAGCAGGCCGACGCCCACGAGGCCCAACGGCAAGAACGCGAACGGCCACGGGACCGCGTGCCAGAACGCTCCGTTGCCCGAGCGCGAGATCCAGAACGGGATGGGGAAGTTCCACGCGAGGCCCTCGGTCTTGCTGCCGAGGACGAACGCGTCCAGCGCGAACGCGCCGACCGAGATCACGAGGAGCCCGAGGCCCGCGTAGCGCATCCACCGCTTGCGCGCGTCGAGATCGGTGACGGCGTCGCGCGCGCTGTCGATCGCGCCCGCCGCCCGCGCCGCGATCCGTGCGCTGCGCTCGCGCACCATCGCGAGGATCCAGAAGGCCGCGCCCGCGAGCAGAGGCAGCACGGTGAGCGCCGCGCCGAGCACGCTCTCGGGGAACCACAGCGTCTTCGGCGCCGGCTCCTGCGGGAACGAGTAGTCGCCGCTCAAGGTCTTCGGGAACAGGATCTGGCCGATGCCGCGCTCGTACACGCGGAGCGCGCCGCCGATGCGCAGCTTCGGCTCCACCTCGGCGAGCGGGTTGTTGAGCGGATCCTTCGGCAGCGGCGCCTGGTGGAACCACACGAGGAAGTCGTGCATCAGCACCTTCGCGCGCGACGCGTCCGCCGGCAGCTCCGCCTGCAGCTCCGCGGGCAGCGGCGACTGGAACCAGCGCTTGCGCAGCTCCACGTAGATCACGAACGCGGCCGCCGCGGCGACGAGCGATCCGATCGTGCGGAGGACGCGCGCGGGGCGCTTCGGGTGCGTGAGCGGCGCCGAGAGCAGCGCGGCGAACGGCACGAGCGGCACGCACACGAGGCCGCTCTCCTTCGAGAACAGCGCGAACAGCAGCGACGCGAACACGCCGAACGGCATCAGCCAGCCGGGCAGCGTCAGCGAGAGCAGCGCGCACAGGGCGCCCATGCCGCCGAACACGTCCGCGATCCCGACGATGCCGCTCACCGCCTCCGTCAGCACCGCGCACCCGACGAAGAGGAAGCCGGAGAGGTACGCGAGGTCCTTCCGCCGCGAGAGCTTGTACGCGAAGACCGTGACGAGCGCGCCGACGAGCGCGTGGAACAGCACGTTGTAGAAGTGGTGGACGAACGGCTGCTTGCTGACGTGCCAGAGCAGGCGCCAGAGAAAATTCGGGATCGGGCGGTACGAGCCGACGCTGCGATCCGCGGGGAGGCCCCAGAAATCGCGGTGGATCGCGTCGAGGAACGTGAGGCCCTGCGTGCGGTTCACGTAGGGGTTCGCGAGCAGCGCCTCCTGCTCGTCGAAGATGTAGTTCGTGTTCGGGAGGCGCGTGAACAGGATCGCCGACAGGAGCAGGAGCGGCGCGGCCGCGATCCAGAACGTCGGCTCCTGATCGAAGTACGCGCGGGCCCGCGCGAACGCCGCGAGCGCGAACGAGCGCGCCCGCTCGCCGAACGTGGGCGGTGGAGGAGGCGGCGCGGCCGGCGGCGGCGGGTTCGACTGCGCGGGCGACGCGGCGCTGGAGGCCGGCGCGTCGGCGAAGGAGGGCGCTTCGGTGCTCATCGCGGGGACGGTCGTCGTGTTCGGCGCCGCGGCGCTCGCATCGGCGTCGTTCGGGGGCGCGCCGCTCTCGTCGTGGGAGGAGGACATGGGGCGCGCGCTCAGGTCGACTTCGGGTCCGGCTCGGGGATCGGCCAGATGTCGCCCCAGAGCGGCTGGCCGCCGTCGATGCCCCAGATCGATCCCGTGACGAAATCGGCCGCGGGGCTCGCGAGGAACACGATCACGTGCGCGACCTCGTCGGCGCTCGCGAGGCGCTTCAGCGGCGTGGCCTTGCGCGCCATCTCGAGCAGCTCGTCGCCGTACTGCGCGGTGCCGCTCGTGCGGATGTTGGAGCCCGGCGAGACCGCGTTCACCTTGATGTTGTACTGCGCCCACTCGACGGCGAGCGACTTGGTGAGGTTGTCGACGGCCGCGCGCGCCGCGCCGGTGTGCGCCATGCCGGGGAAGCCGCGCGCCACGACCGCGGTGATGTTCACGATGCGGCCGCGCTTCGCCGGGATCATCGCGCGCGTCGCGACCTCCCGCGTCATGAAGAAGGTGCCGTTGAGGTTGTTGCGGATCACCGCCTCCCAGCCCTTCGGCGACATCGACTCCGCGGGGCTCGGGAACTGGCCGCCCGCGTTGTTGATCAGCACGTCGATGTGCTTCCACGCGTCGAGGACGCGCGTCACGAACGCGGTCACCTGCTCGGTGTCGCGGATGTCGCACGTGCCGGTCAGGACGCGATCCTCCGCGGCGCCGCCCGCGACGAGCTCCTTCTTCGCGGCCTCGATCTTGTCGGGTTTGCGGCCGCAGATCGCGACGCTCGCGCCGAGCGAGAGGAGGTCGCGGGCGGTGGCGAGACCGATGCCGCTGCCGCCGCCCGTCACGATGACCGTCTGGCCTTCGAAGAGGCCATCGGCGAAGACTTTTCTGGGGGTCACGCGCGGGCTGTTACAACGAAGCCGCGCCGCGCGCTAGGACACCGAGCGGATTCGCCCGGCGGTTTTCGAGCTTTTTTGTGGGGGAGGGTGGAGGGCGCAGCTCAGGCCGCGGGCTTCGCCGACTTGGCGGCGGCGCGCTTGGCCGACTGGTACTGATCGAAGAGGCGAGGGACCGGGTAGGCCTCCAGGCGCTTCTTGTAGCCGGCGTCCTTGGCGCGCTTCTCGAGCTCGAGGACGGCGTCGATGAGCTTCGCGCGGGTGCCGAACTGCTCCTTCACGGCGGAGAACGTCGCGTGGAGGCGGAGGAGCTTCGCGTTCGAGACGTACTCGAGGCCGCGATCCTTGCCGCGATCCTCGGCCGTGCGCTTGACCCAGAGGTCGTCGTTGACGAAGGCCTTCACGGCCTCCACGAGCTTGTTCTTGTCGCCGAACTTCTCTTTGACCGTCGCGAGCGGGGATTTCCGAGCCATGGTGTCTCCTGGGGTGCACGAGATGACTCGTGCGGAAAAAGGGGACGCGTCAGTAGCTCGATCGAGCCGCTTTGGCAAGGGAGCCGCGATCCGAAGGGCGCAAAGCTAAGGCACGTACGCCTCGCAGCAGCCGTCGGGCAGGCCGCACAGCGCGCCGGAGGACGGGGCGCACGTGCCCATGTAACCGCCGTTGAAATGGCATTCGCACACGAGCGTGCCGTCTTCGTGGAACGAGCACTTCGCCTTGAGCTTCGGCCCCATGCACGTCGTCTCGCACGTGCACCAAGTGCCGTCCTGCGAGCAGCTCACGCTCGGACAGTCCTTCGGGTTGGTGCCCGAGATCGTCGTCGTGCCCGCGCCGCCGCTGTCCCCGCCCGCGCCGCCGCCGCCGAGATCACCGCGCGACTCGGTGACGATTTTGCCGCCGCAGCCGGCTGCGATCGCGGCGGAGACGAGCAACGTGCACAGGATGGCGATACGCATCGGAGACCCTCCGTGGGTGAGTGGTACGGGAGCGCCGGGCATTCACGAAAAAGCGCTCGAAGATGCGTCGCGCCCGCGCGAAGACGCACGTCGCCGGCGCACCGATCTCCGCGGCCGCGCGATCGTTCGATCGTGTCGGTCCGCGAGCGGCAGCAAACGCACGCGGGCGGTCGTTGCGCCTCGCGATGAGGAGGCTCTCCGCAAGCGGCGCGCCAAGGAGGACGAATCGCAAATCCTCGCGCAACACGCTCGCCGGACATGACATCCGCGACGCGGTCGCGCTCACCGTGCGCACGTTGACAGGGGCTGCGCCGGGGCTCGACCATCGTGCGCATGCGCACACGCTTTCTTCTTCTTCTCTCGCTTTCCTTTCCTGCGCTCGTCTCGTCGGTGACGCTCGCCGGCTGCGGCCCGGAGTCGAGCGGATCCGGCGGGGGCGGCGCGACGACCACGACCACCACGACCTCCTCCGCGAGCGGCGGCACCACCTCGTCGAGCGGCGGCACGGGCGGCTCCGGCGCGCAGGGCGGCACCACGACGAGCGGGGGCGGCGGCGCGGGCGGCGTCACGACGACGAGCACCACCAGCACCACCGACACGGGCGGCTCCGGGCCTGCGTGCGGCGCGATCGCGCGGCAGCTCGCCGGCAGCTCCGCGGCGGACGCGGTCACCGTCGCGGCGGTCGCGGTGACGTCGGACGGCGGCGCGATCCTCGCGGGCGAATTCGGCGGCGCCGCGACGATCGGCCCGCAGACGTTGACCAGCGCGGGCGGTCAGGACGCGTTCGTGGTGCGCCTCTCGGCGGGCGGCGGCGTCGCGTGGGCGAAGCGCTTCGGCGCCAACTACGACGATCGCGTCAAGGCGGTGGCCCCGCTCGCGGACGGCGGCGCGGTGATCGTCGGCACGTTCGACGGCGTCGTGGATTTCGGCGGCAAGACGCTCACGAGCATCGGCGGGCCGGACGCGTTCATCGTGCGGCTCGACGCCTCCGGCGCGCTCGTGCTCGCGCTCCAGATCGAGAACGCGGACGCGCGCGGCGTCGCGATCGCGGAGGGCGGCGATCTCCTCGTCGCGGGCGATTTCTCCGCCGCCACCAAGATCGTGGGCGTGCCCGTCACGCCGGACGGAGCGGACGATCTGTTCGTGGTGCGCCTCTCCGAGCAGGGCACGTTCGTCGCGCTGCGGCACGTCGCGTTCGCGACGAAGCCGGGCGTGATCGCGATCGCGGCCTCCGCGGGGCGCACGTACGTCGCGGGCTCGTTCCAGGGGACGACGGATTTCGGGACGGGCGCGCTCGTCAGCGCGGGCGCGAAGGACGCGTTCCTCGTGCGCATCGACGACGCGCTCGCGACCGTGTTCGCGCGGCGGTACGGCGACGACTCGTCGCAGGAGGCGCGCGCGGTGGCGGTGCTCTCCGACGGCAGCGCGGCGCTCGTGGGATCGTTCAAGAGCGTGCTCGATTTCGACGGGACGGTGCTCACGGCGGACACGCTCGACGACGCGTTCGTGGCGCGCGTGGACGACGCGGGCGCGGTGGTGTTCGCGAAGCGCTTCGGCGACGCGCAGGCCCAGATCGCGCGCGGCGTCGCCGTCACGGACGCGGACGAGATCCTCGTCGCGGGCGGCTTCCAGGGCACGATCGACCCGGGCGACGGCGCGATCACGGCGGCGGACGGAGAGGACGTGTTCCTCACGCGGCTCGACGCGTCCGGCGCCGCGGTGAAGACGCTCGGCTGGGGCGCGACGCTCGATCAGCGCGCGCGATCGGTCGCGGTCGATCCGTGCGGCGCGGTGGTGCTCGGAGGCGACTTCAACGGCGCGCTCACGTTCGGCGCCGACGCGCTCACCGCGGGCGGCTCCTCGGACGGATTCGTCGCGCGCCTGGCCCCATAGATCGTTGCCCACCCCCGGTCGCGCTGCGCGCGCCCGCCCCTCCCAAATCGCTCACGATCGTTCGCGAAGGGAGGGGGACGTCTTGAAGCGGTTGGAGCTGCGGAATCAGAACGTGCCGTGGAGGCCTGCGTACGACGGGCTCACGACGGCGCGCACCTCGGGGGTCGCGGCGGCGCCTTCCTTCTTCGGGGCGCCGCTGTCGCGGCTGAGCACGAACAGCGTCACGCCCGCGGCGACGCCGACCGCGCCGACGATCAAGCCGACGTTCGCGAGCGTCTGCTCCATCTTGCCGCTGTCGATCTGGCCCTTCGCCGTCGAGTCGCAGTAACGCACGGTGCCCTTCGCGCAGCTCTTGTCGAGGTCGCCGAACGTCGAGAGCGCGAGCCCGCCGCCGACGGCGAACAGCGCGAGGCCCGCCACGCCGACGCCGCCCGCGGCGTACGCGACCGGGCGCAGGAACGCGCGCGAGCCGCCCGAGCCGCCGCCCGCGATCGGGCCGCCGCCGCCACCGCCGCCACCGCCGCCGGAGCCCTGACCGCTCGCGTCGACCGAGAGGGGCCGCTTCTCACCGGCCGTGAGCTGCACCTGCTGCGACTTCGGCGCGCCGGGCGGCGTGATCACCGAGACGTCGACGTTCCCGGGCTCCGCGGGCACCGGCTGGCCCCACGTGTCCCGCGGGATGTCGCGCCCGGCGATCGAGAGCCGCGTCTCCGCGGTCGGGTTCGCGACCGTCACGGTGAGGAACGCGATCTTCTTCACCACCTCGTCGCGCTCGGCCACGGCGGCGTCGCGCGCAGGCTGGTACTTCGGATCCTTGCGCTGATCGACGTCCGCGATGAGCGAGTTGAATTCCAGGTAAGCGCCGACGTTGTCGCCCAGCAGCGCGAGGCACCGCGCGATGTTGAGCTGCGAGTTCGGGCTCGCCACCGCGGCGTACGACTCACGGAAAGCCGCGAGCGCCTCCTGGTTCTTGTTCGCTTTGAGGAGCCCCTGGCCCTTCTTGAAGGCGTCCGTCGCCTTCTTCGTCGCGTCCGCCGAGGGCGCCGCGGCGGCGCCTTTCGGCTGCGCGAGCGCAGGCGATACGCCGACGAGCGGAGCCAGCGTGAGGCTCGCGACGAGGGCAACGAAGAGGGGAGATCGCTTGGAGCTGCTGCGCGTTGTGGGGCTCATTCGGACTTTCGACGCGCATGGTACCGGAAGTCCGAGGCTCAGCGTAAGCCCGCAACGAACGTTCGGGCTCAGGCGTGCTGCGTCAGATGCCTTGCGGCTCGAACTTCTTGATCGGCTTCGTGGGGGGCTTCGCCGGCTTGGTCGTGGCCGTCGGCTTGGTCGCGGCCGTCGGCTTGGTCGCGGCCGTCGGCTTCGCTCCGGTGAGCGGCTTCGTCGCGGGCGCCGTCGGCTCGGGCGCGGCGACCGGCTCGGGCGCGTTCGTGGCGGTCGCGGCGGGCTCGGCCGTCGCGGTGGCGGTCGCAGCGGGCGCCTCGGTCGCGGTGGCCGCGGCCGTGACAGGCGGCGGAGGCGTCGGCTCGGCCGGCTTCCCGGTGCGCGCGTTCTCGGGGTTGTTCGCGGCCGCGACGGTGGACGAGATCGGCGCGGAGCCGCCCTTGTCGCCGCCGGAGCGCGCGATCGCGAGCCCGCCGATGAGCACGCACACGCCGAGGATGCCGCCCACCACGATCATCGGCGTCCGCTTCTTCTGCGGCGGCGCATCGTCCAGCGCGGGCTCGGTCGAGGCCGCGGCGAGCGTGTCCACCGGCGCGGACGCCGGCTCCACGTCGGACCCGAGGCTCGGCGCGGTGAAGATCGGATCCGGCTCGTTCGCGGGCGGAGGCGGCGGGATCGCGGGGATGCTCGGCGGCTTCGAGGCCTCCGCGTCCTCCTTCGATTTCGCGTCCGCGGCGGGCTCGTCGCTGATGTCCACGTCCGCGATGTCGACCTTCTCGGCGTCGGCCTTCACGGCGGCGGCCGCGGCGGCCTCGAGCGCCTCACCGCGGGCCTCGGAGAGGGCGGCGGCGCGCGGCTGCACGGGCTGCTTGCCCGCGTCCGCGACCGTGATCGCCTCGCGGAGAGCGGCGCTGCGCTTCTCCAGCCCTTCGCCGGCGACCTTGCGCACGAAGGACGCGACGTCGTCGTCGTTCACGGTCTGCCCGATCGACGCCGCGAGCGTGTCGAGCGCGCGCTGCATCTCGGAGGCCGTCTCGTACCGATCCGCGCGATCCTTCGCGAGCGCCTTCAGCACGATCGCCTCGAATTCGGCGTTGATCGAGGGATCGATCTTGCGGAGCGGCACCGGATCGCGGAGCGCAATATTCTCGATCGTCTTCGCCTCGGTCTCGCCGCGGAACGGGTGAAGCCCCGTCGCCATCACGTAGAGCACCGCGCCGAACGAGTAGAGATCGCTGCGCCGATCGATCGTCTGCCCCGCGAGCTGCTCCGGCGAGAGGTACGGCGTCTTGCCCTTCAGCATGCCGCCGACGCGCGTCGTGTACATGCGCGCCTTCGACTTCGCGACGCCGAAGTCCACGATCTTCACGAACCCGGTGCGCGACACGAGGATGTTCGCGGGCGAGATGTCGCGGTGCACGAGGTCCACGAGCGCGCCCTTGTCGTCGCGCAGCTCGTGCGCCGCGTGCATGCCCGCGCAGGCCTGCGACGCGAGCCGAAGCAGGATCGGCAGCGGGATGCCGCCGTGCCCCTTCGCGCTCTTTTGCAGCGAGCCGAACGTCTCGCCGTCGACCCACTCCATGACGAGATAGAGCGTCTCGCCCTCCTCGCCGAGGTCGAAGATCTCGACGACGTTCGGGTGCCGGATGCGGGCGGCGACGCGCGCCTCGTCGAGGAACATCTCCTCGAAGTCCACGTCCGACGACATCCCCGGGAGCATCGTCTTGATCGCGACCGTCTTCTGGAAGCCCGCGGTGCCTTGCAGCCGCGCGGCCCAGACCGACGCCATCCCGCCGGCGGCGACGGGGAGGAGCAGCTCGTAGCGACCGAGCGTGTCGCCCGGCTTCAAATTGCCAGGGAGCGCCGCCTTCTTGCTGAGCGACGGCGGCGCCGCGTCCCCCGAGGGCGTCGTGCTGGCGGGCGTGGCGCTCACTGGCGCGGCGCTGACGGGCGCAGCCTCCGCGTCGGCCTTCTTCGCGGAGCCTTGCGGCGGCGTCTTCGAGGCCGGGCTCGCCTCGGCCGGAGCGTCGGCCTTCGCGTCGGCGGCGGGCGCGCTCGCGGGGGGCTTCGGCGAATCGCCCTCGGTCTTCGTTGCGTCGGCGGCCTTCGCGGCGTCCGCCTTCGTGGGCGGCGCCACCCCGAGGAGCGTCCCCTTGCGCGGGATCGGCAGCGGCTTCTTCGCGCCGATCCCCGTGAGCGGAGCCTTGGGCGCGGCGGGCGCGGCCTTCACCTCCGGCTTCGGCGCAGCGGGCGGCGCGGGCGGAGCGGCGGCCTCCGCCTCCTTCGCGCCGGCGCTCGCGGGCGCCTCTTCGACATCCTTCACGGCCGCGGTCGCGACGACGTCCTTCGCCTCGCTCGCCTCCGCGTCCTTCGTTTGCGCCGCGTCGCTCGCCGCGTCGGCAGGCTTCGTCTCTGCGGCCTTCGCGTCGGCAGGCTTCGTCTCTGCGGCCTTCGCGTCGGCGGCCTTCACGAGCGGCTTCGGCGGCGCGATCTTCACGTCGATCGGCTTCGTCGGCGGCTTCAGATCCGAGGGCTTCGCGATCGGCTTCGGCGCGGGCTTCGGCGCGACCGGGGCCTTCGGTGGGGGCGGCGGCTTCGCGGCGGGCGAATCGTCCGACTGCACCCACAGCTCGTCCAGCGTCGGGATCGTCGCGCGCGGAGGCGGCACGATCAGCTCGCCGGTCGCGGACGTCGCGCCCGCGGCGGTGAGCTTCGCGCGCAGCTCGTCGAGCGTCTTCGTCGCGTGCTCGGCCACCGCCTTCGCCACGTCCTCGTGCGAGGCGACGCCGTCGGGGAACGCCGCGATCACCGCGTCGGCGAGCTCCCGCGCGGTCGCCGTGCGGCGCGCCGGATCGCGCTCCATGGCCTTCGCGAGCGCCTCGTCGACGCCGTCCGGCATGTCCTCCACCGAGGACGCGAGCGGCGGGACCGGCGCGGTCAGCACCTTCTGGATCACCGCGGACTCCAGCCGTCCCGCGAACAGCCGTTGCTTCGAGAGCAGCTCCCACAAGATCGCCGCCGCGGAGAACACGTCGCACTTCGGATCCGCGACGGGCCCGTTCCCCGTGGCCGCGGCCTTGACGCGCTCCGGCGCGATGTACGCGAGCCGATCGCTCCCCGTCTTCGGCGCGAGCGCCTTCCCGAGGACCTTCGCGATCCCGGCCCCGAGGACGCGGCTCTGACCGTCGACGCCCACCCACACGAGGTGCGGGCCCAGCTCTCCGTGCGCGCCGCCGCCCGCGTGCACCGCCGCGAGCCCTTCGAGCACGTCGAGCGCGATCCGGAGCGCCACCTTCTGCGGCAGGCCGCTCGATCCGGCGGCGGCGACCAGCGTGTGGAGCGAGACGCCTTCCACGTGCTCGAACGCCAGCGCGAGGCGGCCTTCCACGTTCTCTGCGTCGAGGAGGCGCAGCACGTTCGCGTGCGTGAGGTTCTTGGCCTGGGCGGCGGCGCGCGTCACTGCGTCCGCGTCCGTACCGGCGCGGGCCACGAGGAACATGCGCGCGAGCTGCCCATCTTCTCCTCGGCCGATGAAGCTCGAGGCGGCGATGGCCTCGGACGATTCAGCGGAGAGCGTGTGGCGGCCGACTTTGCTACCGACGGCGGGCGTCAAGGCTTGCGACATCGCGCGAATCGTACCAGCAGCGAGATTGCAGGATCCACCCTTGTGCTGCGATCTGCCGCGCCGCGTCCCGGACGACGCCCGTCCGTGGCCTGTGGAAAGCTGATAATCAAGCGGCATGCAGCCCTATCCGCAGCAGCCGTACGGCCAGCCCCTGCCGCCGAAGAAGAGCTCGTGGCCGGTCTGGCTCGTCGTGATCGTGGTCCTCCTGGTCGCCGGCGTCTTCGGGATCGGCATCTTCGCGGCGATCTCGATCTACGGCGTCCGTCGCTACCTCGCGGCGGCGAAGACGGCGGAGGCGAAGAACACGATCGGAGCGATCGCGCGCGGGGCCGCGGCCTCGTGGGAGCGCGAGACGGCCGATGCCGGGGCTCCGCACAAGCTGTGCGGCTCGGCGGTCACGGTGCCGGCGACGGTCCCGAAGGCGACCAAGTACAACCCCCTTTCGAGCGGCGGCGACTTCGACACGGGCGACGCGGAAAATGGCTGGAAATGCCTCCGCTTCTCGATGGTGCAGCCGATCTACTACCAGTACAGCTACAAGCAGGGATCGGGATACCAGGCGACGTCGGTGAGCCCCGGCCCCACGGGCTTCGAGGCGTCCGCGCGCGGCGACATCAACGGCGACGGCACGACGAGCCTCTTCGCGCTGACGGGCCGCCCCACGCCGACCGGCGTCGACGTGTCGCGCACGGTCTACATCGAGAACGAATTCGAGTGAGCGAGCTGCCCCCCTTGGGGACTCATCGCATTTTGTGGGATTTACAAGGGGCGCCACTGGGAGGCCGGAGCCCGCTCAGCGGAGGCGGAGCGGAGCTTGGCTCCGCGGAGTCCGCAGCTGAGTGGGCGCAGGCCTCGACGTTTTTACAAGGGGGCTCCGCCCCCTCGTATCACTCCCCCGCGGACGAAACGGGCCGTCGAAACGGGCTTCCACGAGGAAGACGCGACGAGCGCCGAGGTGCCCATCCCCCGGTCCGTGCTCGCTTCGCAGAGCGGGAGCGTCCTGTCGTTCGCAGCTTTCGTCTCTCGGGACGACGCGGTCACGCTGCAGCGCAGCGCTGAAATCCGGTCAAAACTTCGCGTCGTTCGGCCACGCCGTCCTTGACGCGGAACCGTCGCGCCGTCACGAACGGCGGGCGATGACGAGCCTTTTCTCTCCCGCATCTGCCCGGCCCCTCTCCCTCCTCGCGATCGGCGCGTTGCTGGTCGCCTGCGCCAAGTCGACCACCGGGTCGGAAGGCCTCGGGGGCAACGGCGGGACGGGCGGCGCCACCACGATGGGCGGCGCCGGCGGCTCGACCGGCGGGACCACCTCGATGGGCGGCACCAGCACCGGCGGCTCGCTCATCGGCGGCATGGATACGGGCGGCGCCGCGCCCGAAGTGCCCCCCACGATCTACGTCCACACGATCGACACCCTCTTTCAAGGGGACCCGTCCAAGCCGGATCTCGGCCTCACGCAGATCGGCAAGATGGACTGCATCGGCGGCGTCGGACAGGACACCTCGATGACGGACATCGCGGTGAGCGCCACCGGCGAGCTCTGGGGCATCAGCAAGACGAACGTCTACAAGCTGGAGATCGCGGGCTCCGTCGTGAAATGCACGCAGACGATCCCGCTCCTCAACCCGCCGGACGTGCGCTTCTACGGCCTCACCTTCGCGCCGAAGGGCGTCATCGATCCGAACAAGGAGGTGCTCATCGCGGGCAACACCGCGGGTGAGCTGTGGCAGGTCGACGAGAACGGCGCGCTCACGCAGCGGGGCACGCTCGGCACCGTCCCCGTGAACGACGGCAACGGCCACACGTACCCGAACTCCGGGACCGCGTGGGAGCTGTCCGGAGACCTCGTGTTCCTCGAAAACAACGGCAATCCGGCCGGATTTGCGACGGTGCGCGACTGTCCGAACCCGCCGTCCACGCAGAACTGCGATCCGATCGACACGCTGGTCGAGCTGAACGTCTCCAAGATCAAGACCGCGACCACGCAGTCCGTGGTGAAGAGCCTTCGCGGCCAGCTCGTGAAGACGCCGGGCTGCGCCGGGGCCGACGCGGGCTATGGAGCCGTGTTCGGGATCACCGCGTGGAAGGACAAGGTCTACGGCTTCTCGCGCGCCTCCTCCACGTTGGGATACGCCCTGTCCATCAACAACGACACGGGCACCGCGTGCGTCATCAAGTCCTACGATCAGCCGTGGTCCGGCGCCGGAATCACCACGATCGCCCCCGTCGACATTCCCCCTCCGAAATAGGCAAACCCCGACTTTGGCGGGGTTTGCCCGCCACGTTGCTGGCGACAGGCTTCGCCTGCGCCAGAACGCGGCGCCGGAGCCCTCTGTCACGAGGGAGAGCCAGAACGCGGCGCCGGGGCCGTCTGTCGCGAGGGGAGCAGGTCAGTCGGCTGCGACGAGGCGCTTCGACCAGACGACGGCGTCCTTGCGCTCGCCTCCGAGCGTGAGGTGGCTCGACAGGGCCGCGGAGCGACGGAAGCCGCTCGCGAGCATCGACGCGCACAGGAGGAGATCGTCGGCCGGGACGATCGAGAAGGCGTTCACTTTCCCCTCGGCGCGGAGGCGCTCCGTCATCACCGCGAGCGCCGCGGTCGCCGCGATGCGCTCCGCTTCGCTCTTCGGAGAGGCCAGGAGCTCCAGGTATGTATTCTGGAAGAACGGCTGATCCTCCGCCGAGATCATCACGCTGACTCCCTTGCTCGCGCAACAATACGTGGTCCGCTTGGTGTCGCGGCCGAACGGCGACAGGCTCGTGAGCGCGAGGCCCTTCTTCTGCAGCGCCAGCACGGCTTTCTGCGCCTCCGCGTCCGTCACCGGGGCGAGCTTCACCGAGGGGAGCGCCGTCGTCTCGTCGCGGAGGAGCTTCTTCGCGCGGAGGACCGTGCGCTCGGCGAGCTGCGCGGCGGGCGTCGCGGGCGCCTCGATCGGCAGATCGTCGTCGTCATCATCGAGCGACATCGAGGCAGAGAGCGGGCGCGCCTCCGACACGACGATGCCCATCACCCACGCGTCGCTGCGGCGGTAAAAGCCGGGGATCGAGCCCTCGCGCGAGAAGCCGAGCCGCATCCACGTGAGCACCTCGTCGCGCTCCACCAGCGTGAACACCTTCTCGATACCCTCCCGCCGCGCGGCGATGAGGATGGTGTTGCGCTTCGCCACCGTGGGGCCCGCCCGGAAATCGATCACGCGGAGATGACCGTGCCTGCGATTCAGGAGAAGACAGATCGACACCGTCTCTCCCTGGATCATGACCTCGCCGGGGAGATTATCGCGAGGTTGTTTGTTCTCGCGGGCGGGGACGGGCGTGGACCGGGAAGAGACGCGCTCTCTGCCGGCGCGGGACGAGGGAGGGAGGGTCGAAGTCTTGGTGGCCATCACTGCGCCGCTTCCGTGCGGTTTCCCTGGATAATCCGCCGGAAATAGCAGCGCGACGCGAGGCCGTCAAAAAAACGGACGCTCTGGTGTAAACTGGCTGTTGTCTGACGAAGAGGGCCAGTGGGGCGCGCGAGGTTCCCCTCCCTGCGGCTGTGGAACAGCCGCTTTGGGAGGGGCGGACTTCGCGAAGCGAAGGCCGGGGGTGGGCAACGTCGAGGCCTGCGTCCACTCAGCTCCGGACTCCGCGGAGCCAGGCTCCGCTCCGCCTCCGCTGAGCGGACTCCGGCCTCCCAGTGGCTGCCTGGGCCTCCAGATCAAGGCATGTTGGCGGCGCCCGGCGTCGGGGTGCAGAGCTGGAAGTCGGTCGCGTTGTTGTTGGTGTCGTTGCCCTCGGGGAGGCGGCAGACCGTCTGCGTCGCGTTCGTCGGGTCGATCGCGGGCGTGCCCTCGCCCTGGAAGTTCGCGTTGAACGTGCCGTAGCCGATCGCGTCGACCACCGTCGTGTCCTTCAGCAAGAGCAGGTTGTTCGGGCCGTTCTGCATGTCGGACTTGCCGCTCGTCACGCCCGTCGCGCCCATCGGCAACGCCGCGAGCTGCGCCGCCGTCTGCACCACCACGAAGTGACCGTTCGCGCCGATCACCGAGCCGTCCAGCTTGAGCGCCGGCGTGTACTCGGCGCCGTCCGTCGCGCGCGTGAACTTGAGGCTGTACGTCGCCAGATCCAGGCCCGGATCGCCCTTGATCTCGATGAAGCACGACGCCGAGGTCGAGTCGGTGCCGGGCGGGTCGTACCAGATCTCGTTGATCACCGTCGTGAACTTGAGCTTGCACAAGCCGGTGCACGCCTGGCCCGCGGGCGCGGACGTGTCGCACTCCTCGCCGGGCTCCTTCACGCCGTTGCCGCACACCGCCGCGCAGGCGCTCGTGTCGAACGTGCACATCGCGCCGCACTTGAGGCCCGCGGGGATCACGTAGCCGAGATCCGAGCACGTCACGCCGCCGAGGTTGATGCCGTCGCACTCCTCGCCGGGCTCCAGGTTCGCGCCGTCGCACGTCGGCGTGCAGCCGTTCTCGTCGAAGTTGCACGTCGCGTCGCACGTGAGGCCCGCGGGGATGTCGTAGCCGAAGTCCATGCAGTTGAACGTGCCGAGATCCGCGCCGTCGCACGCCTCGCCGGGCTCCAACAAAACGCCGTCGCACGTGGGCATGCAGTTGCCGATCTCGATGCCGTCGCACGTCGCGTTGCACTTCGCGCCCGCCTTCGCCGAGAAGCCGAGCTCCGTGCAGTCGTGGTTGCCGAGGTTCGCGCCGTCGCACTCTTCGCCCGGCTCCAGCAGCACGCCGTCGCACGTCGCCTTGCAGCCGGTCTTGTCGAACGTGCAGTCCGGCGTGCACGTCACGCCCGCCTTCTTCGAGTAGCCGAACAGCGTGCAGTCCGCGCCCTTGAGATCCGCGCCGTCGCACTCCTCCGCGTCCGCCGCGACGCCGTCGCCGCACACGTTCATCATCTGTCCGCCGCCGCCGTTCGCGCCGGATCCGCCGGCCCCGGAGCCTCCGCCGCCCGACGTCGTGGTGCCGCCGGAGCCGCCTCCGCCCGTCGGTGTCGTGGTCGTCGACGACGTGGTGGTCCCGGATCCGCCGCCTCCGGTGGATCCACCGCCTCCGGAGGACGAGCCGGACGATCCGCCGGACCCCCCACACGCCACGAGGAACAGGCACGCACCGATGGAAGCCAGAGCGCTAGATCTCAAGGACATCGCGTCACCTCGCCCTCCAGGATGCCACAAGGCGACGCGGCGACGTTCGTCTTCTCACGATCATCAATGGATGGACAAGAGATCCGAAGCGATGTAGCTCATGCCTCCACCATGCGATCGGCTGTCGCAAAGACCGACGCCGGGCCGGATCTCTCCCGCGCTCGGGTCATCGAGTCCGACAGGGCCACTCCGGGCCCCGAGGACGACGATGCGGTCCGCCCTTTTCTCAAGTGGGTCGGCGGGAAACGCTCTTTGCTCCCCGTCCTTCGCGCCCACTCGCCTTCGAGCTTCCGCAGGTACCACGAGCCCTTCGTCGGCGGCGGAGCGATGTTCTTCCACCTCGCGCAGAAGAAGCACCTTCAGCGCGGGGCCGTCCTCTCGGACAACAACGAGCGTCTGATCCGCGCCTACAAGGGCGTTCGTGACGCCGTCGAAGAGGTGATCTCCCTCCTGCGAGAGTACCCGCACGAGAAGGATTTCTACCTGAAGATGCGGGAGCGCCCGATCGATCAGCACTCGGACGCGGAGGTCGCGGCGTGGCTCGTCTACGTCAACCGCACCGGGTACAACGGCCTCTATCGCGTCAACCAGAAGAACCGATTCAACGTCCCCTTCGGCGACTACGCGAACCCGAAGATCTGCGACCCGGAGAACCTCCGGGCGTGCTCGCGGGCGCTGAAATCCGCGACGATCTCGTGCGAGCCGTTCGACCTCGTGGCCGAGCGCGCCGAGAAGGGGGACTTCGTGTACTTCGATCCTCCGTACGTCCCGCTCTCCGCGACGAGCTCGTTCACGTCGTACACCGCGAGCGGCTTCGGCCACCATCACCAGCAGAAGCTCGCGGACGTCGCGCGCTCGCTGAAGGCCCGCGGCGTCCACGTGCTCATCTCGAACTCCAACGCGCCCCTCGTGCGGACCCTTTATCGCGAGGGTTTCGTGATGGTCGAGGTGCAGTGCGCGCGCAGCGTGAACAGCCGCGCCGACGGTCGAGGCAAGATCGTCGAGCTCCTGATGCGCTGACGGATCACACGCTGATCCCCCTTCGATCCAAGGCAGTTTGATCACCGCATGATCGGCGAGCGTGATCGCCAGTCGACCGCGGAGTCGATCTCCCGATCATCGCGTCGCGCGTGACGTCGATCATGCCGTGATCTTGATCACACGCTGATCCCCTTAGATCACAGGCTGATCCGCATCCGGCGTAGTCAGACCACCTCGCGACGTCGCGGAGTCGTGGGTGACGAGCGCGCATCTTTTGGCCCGCCGCGGGGCGTCATGCTAGCGCGAACGATCGCGACGACGGTGCAGCGCCGGCGGCCGCGATCACGTGAGGTGCAGCGTGACTACGAACAGCGAGAAGCGTCGTCCCATCATCGTCCAGAAGTTCGGCGGCTCGTCCGTCGCCGACGTCGACAAGCTCGGCCGCGTGGCGGATCGCATCGTGGCGACGAAGCGCGCCGGCAACGACGTCGTCGTGGTGGTGAGCGCGATGGGCAAGACCACGGACGGCCTCCTCACGCTCGCGAAGCAGGTCGCGGCGAGCGGCGCGTCCACCGATCCGCCGCGCCGCGAGCTCGACATGCTCCTGTCGACGGGCGAGCGCGTGTCGATGGCGCTGCTCTCGATCGCGATCCAGGCGCGCGGCATCGAGGCGATCAGCTTCACCGGCTCGCAGAGCGGCATCCTCACGAACGACCGTCACTTCGACGCGCGCATCATCGAGGTGCGCCCGCACCGCATCGAGGACGAGCTCGCGCGCGGCCGCATCGTCATCGTCGCGGGGTACCAGGGCATGAGCTACAAGCGCGAGATCACCACGCTCGGCCGCGGCGGATCCGACACGACGGCCGTCGCGCTGGCGGCCGCGCTCGAGGCGGACGCGTGCGAGATCTACAGCGACGTCGACGGCGTGTACTCCGCGGATCCGCGCGCGGTGCCGCAGGCCAAGCACATCAGCGAGCTGTCGCACGAGGTGCTTCAGGAGATGGCGGAGTGCGGCGCGAAGGTCGTGTGCGCGCAGGCCGTCGAGTGGGCGCGTCGCTCGGGCATCAGCATCTACGCGCGCTCGACGTTCGACAAACCGAGCGAGGGCAAGGAGACGGTGATCCGCAAGTTCTCCCCGAGCGAGACGCTCATGGCGCGCGCGGTCGTCGGCGAGGGCAACGTGGTGCTCGGCCGCGTGGAGAAGGCGGACGCGCTCGGCGATCTGCTGCGCGCGGTGGAGGCGACGCACGTCTCGTTCAAGGATCTGCAGATCGGCGAAGGCGGCGGCACGTTCCTGTTGCCGCTGCTCAACGTGCCGGACTGGCCGGGCGCGAAGAAGGCGCTCCTCGCGACGGTGCCGACGCTCTCGCTGAAGGAGAACGTCGCGGTGGTGAGCGTCGTCGGCGACGGCTTCGCGGCCACGCAGGAGCCGCTGGTGCGCTTCCTCGGCGCGCTGCGAACCGCGGACGCGTCGAGCGCGCTCACGATCGCGACGCCGCTGCGCATGAGCGCGGTGGTCGACGCCGCGAAGAACAACGACGTCCAGCGCGCGCTGCACGACGTGTTCGTCCGCTGATCTTCTTGGGCCGCGGGGGGCCTCGCACTTCGCTGAGGCTCCCCTGGCACGCGTCACGAATCCCTACAAAGCGCCCGGGAGCGCGACGCGCACGAGCACGTCCGGCTTGATCTTGAGCGCGCCGAGCATCGCGCTGAACGGCTTCACGCCCCACGTGGGCTGGTGCAGCTTGATCTCCGCGACCTGACCTTCGCCGTCCGACCGAGAAACGAAGGCGATCTCGTGCGTCTGACCGCACAGCGTGAGGCGCCCCTTCACGCGGTAGCCGGTGCCCGATCCGTCCTCCTCCACGCTCGTCGAGGCGAAGCGGATCTCGGGGTGCTTCTTCGGGTGGAGCACGTCGTCCGCGATGTTCTCGGCGATCTTCTTCTTGTCGCCGTCGCCGAGCGTGCCGAGCGCGTCCGCGCCGTCCTTCATCGCCGTCACGACGGTGAGCGACCGCGCGTCGAACGTCGCCTCGATCGCGTTGCCCTCGCCGACGTGGATCGCGAAGCGGTTCACGCGGATCTTCAGATCGTGCGCGACCGCCGAGAGCAGGCCTTCCTTGAAGGTGAACACGAGCACGTCGGCGCTGTCTTCCGTGAACCGCGGTGTGCCTGTCGCCATGCGAGCGAGCATGCGCTCTCCGCGCGCCGGCAGGGTCGAAATAACCGCGCGAGATTCCCGTTCGCAGGTGCTCGGCAAGGACGGATCGGTCTGTTAGCGTGCCGAAATGTTCGCATCGCTCGACCGCGCCGACGCGCGCATGTCGCCCGAGGACGGGCGCACCCGGCTCGTGCTGACCGATCACCGCGACGCGGAGGAGGTCGAGGCGTCGCGCGATCTGTCGATCCTGTTCGCGATGATCCGCGTCCTGCGCGCGCGGCGAATGGACGACACGAAGCCGATCGTCTTCTATTACGCGCCGGGAGAGCTGCCCGACTTCCTCGTGGAGGCGGTCAAGGCCGCGGGAGGCCGCGTCGTGATCGGCGAAGATCCGCGCGCGTGGACGGACATCACCGACCGCGTCAGCCACCCCCGCGACACGATCACGATCGTGACGGAGGCCATGGAAAACCTCGCTCACCGCGTCGCGCGGGAGGCCGGCGTTCCTCTCGACCACGCCGGACTGGCCACCTTCGAGAGGACCTGTCTACGGAGCACCCTCGAAGACGACGAGATCGATGTCGACATCGACATGGACGAAGACGAAGAGATCCCGGACGAGGACGAAGAGGAAGAGGAAGACTCCGATGAATCGGACGGCGGCGTGGCCCGATGGACCGCCATCGTGAGCGTGGCCGCCTTCGCCTCGGAGATCCTGCGGAACGAGGTCACCTCGAGATGGATCCTCGACGAGGACGGGAGTGACTCGTTCCCCTTCCGGCTCGAGTGCGTGGCGGGGAACAAGGAGATGGCGATCAACCTGCTCGGCAAAGGCGTCAAGCTCCGCGACAACGGCATCGAGGACTCGCTGGCGTTCCTGGTCTCCACCGTGCTGACGTTGGTGCGCGCGGCGGACTGACCATGTGGTTCGTGGAGGCCGCTTGACGAAGCGAAGCGGCTCCCGTCTACTCCGGGCCCATGAAGCGAAGGGACATCCCTCGGCTCGCCGCCGCGTTCGTCGTGACGTTCTCCACCGCCGCCTGCAGCGAAGCGCCGCCGAAGGACCCGGAACAGCCGCACTGGAACCCGCCGCCGCGCCAGCTCGTGAAGCACCCGGACGGCACCTGCGGCTACGAGATCGACGGCAATCCGCCTGGATTCGAGCCGGCCCCGTGCCCCGAGGAGGCGCCGACCTCCACCGCGACATCCACCTTCGCGACCCCGCCCGACACGGCCCCGCCCGTCGCGACCGCCGCCCCGACCGCGACCGCGAAGCCGGATCTGGAAGACGCGCCGGCTGGCTGGCGGGTGGAGCCGAGCTCCGACGGCACGTGCACCGCGTACGGACCGGATCCGTGCAACCACCCCGGCTGCAACCCGCCGCGCCCCCGCAAGGTGGCCTGTCCGCCCGGCATGCCGACTCCCTCTCCCGTGAAGCCGAAGAAGGGAAGTTAGGTATTCAGGCCGAGACGGGCGCCGCGGAGAGGCCTTTTCCCCAGGCTGCGTCGGCGTCGATCCCGCGCTTCGTGAAGCGAGGTCGCCAGTCGCGCGCGAACGTCCGCTTCACGATGGCGCCGTATTCAGTCACCTTCATCAGGCCCCAGGCGCGCTCCGGCGGGGAGAGGTGATCGCCTGTCGGCGCCTCGAAATAACCGTACATGTCCGCGAGGCGGCGGAACATCCCCGGCAATTCGGCCTCCGCGACGGTCCGCACGGCGGGGGCGTACGGCTGCTGTAGCAGCCAGTCGAGCAGGAGCCAGCCGAAGTCGCGGTGCCGCACCTCGTCGCGAAGGACCCTGTCCAGCACGCGCCGCGCGACTGGCACCGTGCACCCGTCGCGCAGGCGCTTGAACAGCGGGACCGCCACCGTCTCCCCGAGACAGAAGGCCTGCAGCGCGACGCGCGCGACGTCGCCCTCCAGGGTGGATCCGGGCGTGCGCCGCAAGCTGAGCCGCTCCTGCGCGAGGCCGGGAGAGGCCGCGCCGCCCGCGCGCACGTACGCGACGTGGCTGAGCCGCGCGTGCTCCACCTCATCCGTGACGATGCGGAGAGAGGCCTTGATGAGGTCCGGCGAGGCGCCGATCTGGATCAGCCAGAGGCCGAGGTGCTGCGTGATCGCCGCCGACGTGTACTCGGCCT
Organism: Polyangiaceae bacterium; assembly: GCA_046351455.1. Lineage (GTDB taxonomy): Bacteria > Myxococcota_A > Polyangia > Polyangiales > Polyangiaceae > JADJRH01. The sequence goes on along the minus strand of JAXLYM010000018.1, from coordinate 13,110 downwards.
GAACGCGCCGCAGCCACTCGTCGCGGACGGCGTCGGAAGGGGGAGGGGAGGCGGCCATTTCGCGAGCGAGCCTATCCCACGAACGCCGCGATGTCCGCGATCACCTGCGCGTCCACGTGCCCCGTCGCCTGGTACTCCGCGGGCGACGGGGTTCCTTCTCCGGCCACGAACAGGTGATTGAGCGCCGGGTACGTCTTCAACGTCACGTTCGATAGACCCGCGAGCGCCGCCTGCCAGCCATCGAAATCGCGGCTCGTCACCTGGTAATCGCGCTCGCCTTGCAGGATGAGCATGCGGCACGACAGCTCCTTCGCGACCGTCGGAGGATGGTAGTCGCGCACGTCGAGGAAATACGCGCCCGTCGCGGCGCCGCCGGTCGGCAATTCAATCAACTGATCCGCGGTGAGCGAGGGATCCTCGACGATCGCCTTGAATTTGCGCGCCGCCTCCAGCATGGCAGTCACCTGCGGCACGCCCGGAGACAGCCTCTCGAAATACTCGAGCTGATCCACCATCGAGTCCTGGAGCGGCCGCGTCGAGCCCGCCAGGATCACGAGGCCCGCGAGCCCCGGGATCTCCCGCGCCATTCGAGGGGCCAGATACCCGCCCTGACTGTGCCCCAGGACGAACACGCGATCGGGGTCGACTCCGGGCGTCCCGCGGAGCAGCTCCACCGCGTCGCGCGCGCCGTCGATGACCTCTTCCTTCTGAGTGACCACGCCGGCGGGGGCGTGCCGCGTGCGCTTCACATAGCGGAGGACTGCGATTCCCCTCGAAGCGAGACCCCACGCGAGGTCCTTGAACACCTTGCATCCACCGACGGACTCGTCCTGATCGTTGGGGCCGGAGCCGTGCACGAGGACCACCGCCGCGTGCGCGCCCTCGCTCTTCGGCATGGTGAGCACGCCGGGCAACGCGGGGCGACTGCCCACCTCCACGGCGCGCTCCTCGAACAGGGCCGGATCGGCGTAGGCGGGAGGTGCCCAATCGATCTCTTTGGGTTTCGGCTGGAAGAAGAGGCCCTCGACGCGTCCATCGGAGTCGACGGAAAGTCGAATCAAGAGCTCCGTCCGCTCGAACTGGCCATCCATCAGGACGGTGCGGTGCCCCTCTTCGGAGCGCACCGTGACGTTCGCGACGGAGGTGAGGGCGCCCACCTGCTGCGCGAGCGCCGCCCACGTCGCAGCGAGCTTGTCCGGCGGGAGCGCCGCCCGCATCGCTTCGGTGAAATCGCGGGACGCACCCTCGAAATCGCCTGCCATCGCGCGCTCGATCACGCGCCTTGCGATCTTCTCGGCCGAGGCTCCGTCCATGCTCATGCGCGGAGGCTATCACGGCGCGCTCTGTCCTTGGAGACCCCCCTCTTCGGGCCCTGTCCGCCGCGCGGGCGAACAGGGCACCATGGACTCTACGTCAGTGGACGCGCGCGTCCTCGGCGTTTTCGGCGGACCGGGTCTGCGTACCGGTCTGTGCGGGGCCCGGAGTCGGCTCCAGCGCGGCCGCGATCACCTCCGACATGTCCTCGGCGAAGAAGAAGTCCATCGACTCCCGCGCTTCCTTCGGCACGTCTTCCATGTCGCGCTCGTTCTTCTTCGGCAAGATCACGCGCGTGATGCCCGCCCGGTGCGCCGCGAGCACCTTGGCCTTGATTCCGCCGACCGGCAACACCCGTCCTCGCAGCGTCACCTCGCCGGTCATCGCCGTGTCGTTGCGCACGCGGCGCCCCGAGAGCAGCGACGTCAGCGCGGTGAACATCGTGACGCCCGCGCTCGGCCCGTCCTTCGGCACGGCGCCCTGCGGAACGTGGATGTGCAGGTCCTGCTCCGTGAGCGCCCCGACGTCGATGCCGAGCTCCGCGTGGTGGCTCTTCACGTACGAGAGGGCCGCCTTCGCCGACTCCTTCATCACGTCACCGAGCTGGCCCGTGATCTCGATATGCCCCTTTCCAGGCATGCGGGTCGTCTCGATGAACAGGATATCTCCGCCGACAGGCGTCCACGCGAGGCCGGTCGCCACGCCGGGGACGCTCGTGCGCTCCGCCACCTCGCCGAAGAACTTCACCTTCCCGAGGTACTTGTGGAGCTTCGCCTCGTCGACGTGCAGCGTCGGCTTCGAGTCCTTGGAGCGGGCCACTTCGAGCGCGAGCGAACGGCAAAGCTTCGTCACCTCGCGGGTCAACTGGCGCACGCCGGCCTCTCGCGTGTAGTCGCGAACGATGGCGTGGAGCGCCTCGTCCGTGATGGTCAATGTGCCCTCGTGAATGGCGTGCTCCTTGAGCTGCTTCGGCACGAGGTGGTTCTTCGCGATGTGGACCTTCTCCACCTCGGTGTAGCCGCTGATCTCGATGATCTCCAGGCGATCGCGCAGCGGGGCCGAGAGGTTCGCCAGATCGTTCGCCGTGCAGATGAAGAGCACCTCCGAGAGGTCGAACGGCGTCTCCAGGTAATGGTCCGTGAACGTCTTGTTCTGCTCCGGATCCAGGACCTCCAGCAAGGCCGACTCCGGCGATCCCATCCAGCCGACGGCCAGTTTGTCGATCTCGTCCAGCAGGACGACCGGGTTCTTCACCTTGGCTTTTCGCATCGCATTGAGGATGCGCCCCGGCAATGCGCCGACATAGGTGCGGCGGTGTCCGCGGACCTCGGCCTCGTCGCGCACGCCGCCGAGCGAAATCCGCACGAACGGCCGGCCCGTCGCGTCCGCGATCGACTGTCCGAGCGACGTCTTGCCGACGCCCGGAGGCCCCGCGAAGCATAGAATGCTGCCCTTGGAGGTGCCGGCCAGCTTCAGCACGGCCATGTGCTCCAGGATGCGCTTCTTCACGTCTTCGAGGCCGAAGTGGTCCTCATCGAGCTTCTTCGAGACGGCGTCGATGTCGTCCTTCACCTCGGCGCGGGCGCCCCACGGCAGATCCGCGAACCACTCCAGGTACGTGCGGATCACGTTGTGCTCGGCCTGCTGCGGCTGGAGCGACTGGAGCCTCCGCAGCTCGCGCTCCACGATGCTCTTCGCCTCGGGCGGCAGACTGGCCTTGTCGAGCCGCTCCTTGAGGGCCGCGATCTCGTCCGACTGGCTGTCTTCCCCGAGCTCCTTCTTGATGGCGCGGAGCTGCTCGCGGAGGAGGGCCTCTCGCTGATCCTGGCCGAGCTTCTGGCGCACGTCGGCCTCGATCTTCCGCTTCATGTCGGTGACGGCCTTCGTCTCGCCGACGAGGCCCGCGACGAGGCGCAGGCGCTCGGTGACGTCGAGCTCGGAGAGGACGCGCATCTCCTTGTCGGTCGGGAGGCCCAGACTGGCGGCGATCCGGTCCGCGAACAGGCCCGGATCCTCCTCCGCGCCGGAGATCTGCGACAAGGCACCACCGGCGGAGCCCACGATCTCGCGGACGTGCTCCTCCAGCGATTTGGCGAGCAACACGGCCTCTTCCGAGCGACGATTCGATTCATTGGGCTCGGCGCCGTCGCCCACCCAGAAAGGCTCGCTGCGGGTGAGGCCCAGGAACGCCATCCGGCTCAGACCTTCGAGCACCAGGCGGTATTCGCCGCCGGTGACGCGGGCGATGTCGGAGACGCGGGCGAACGTGCCAATCCCGTGCAAATCGGAGGCGACGGGCTCGGCCACCTTCGGGTCCTTCTGCGTGATGACGCCGAGGACATCCCCTTTGCGGAGCGTCTTCACGAGCGCGACCGAGCGCTCGCGGCCGATGGGCAGCGTGATGATGGTGCCGGGGAACAGCACGCCGTTGCGGAGAGGCAGGAACGGGAAGCTGGACGGGAGAGACGACATCGTGTTTTTTCCTCGTGAACGATTCATAAATCCGTTCACGGTTCCGTCAATCGCCCCCCCTCCCTACCCTTCACACTACTTCACGCAGGGCGGGCCGTCCGTCCGGAGGTCCGGAGTCGACACACGATGTCGACGGGAGCGCGTCAGTTGGAGGCGGCCTCGTCCTTCGCCTCGGGCGCGGGGGTCTGGGCCTCCGCCGGGGGGCACGCGGCCGCTTCATCGACGCGCTTCTGCATCGCGTCCGCGAGCGAATCGAGCGTCGCGGCCGTCTTGCCGAGCGCCTCGGCCGTCTGCGAAATGGCCATCTTGCCGATCTTGAGGCCGAACACCGCCCACGAGCTGCCGAGCTCGATCAGCGTGTCGCGGAGCTGCTTGGGATTGGGGGCCTGGGCGGAGGAGGTGGTGTTCTGGGCGGCGGAGGTGTTCATGGTTGGGCTCCTTTTCAATGATTGAAGATGGCAGTCGACGAACCGGCACATCGGCCCGGCGGTGGACACACGAGGACCGTCCGACTCCCGCTCTCAAAAGAGGGGGAGCTTGCGATTCAATGCAATCCAATTCAATGCGAGGCCGGCAAGACCGGAGATGCAGTGTCTGCAACAGGCACGTTGCCCGCGCAGACGGAGGCTCACGGAGACCGTCTCATCGGCCCGCCGACCCGGACGGGAGTCACGTCACGGCACCCTTTGAAGCAGCACCGTGTCACGTCGTGATACATACGACTCGGTGTGTCACGCGTCAAGAGTCGGCGCGAAAATGAATCAGGGGTGGGGGACGCACGTGCCGCAGACGAAGAGGCGCTCGGCGGGGGAGCGGGGCGGGCTGTCGGTCAGGCCGAGGTGCGCGCGCTCGCCGGGACGCAGGTCTTTGCGGCATTTCGCGCACGTCGCGGGCTGCGCGAGCGTCACCGGCTGGAAGGCGTACACGTCCGCGAGGGGGTCCGGCAGGACGGCCTGCTTCAGCTTCTCGCGGCCGATTTCGAGCTGCTGCGCCGCGCGCGTGAGGCGGCCCTCCACGCTCTCGCCCGCGGCGTCGGCGGCGGCCACCGCGTCTTCCAGGATCGCCCGCACCAGGTTCGAGACCGGGACGCGGAGATTGTCGGCGAAGCGCTTCAATTCCCTCTCCAAAACTGCCGGGACGCGCGTGTGGAGGACGCGCTCCTTCTTGCCGGAGGCGGCGGGCGGTTCGGCGGGGGCAGGGGCCTCCTCGCGAGGCTCGGTTTCGGCGGGGGCGGGCGGTTCGGTCGGGTCGTGTGTCACGCCGTGATACGTGCGCTCCCGGCGAGACCGCGTCAAGCGTCCACGGGATGCGGGAGGTGGGACGGCGCCCGCGGAGGGGACGGCTTCCGGAGCTCGTAGGGGAGGGCTCCGGTGCGTCGATTCCGCCGGAAATTGGGGGGCGGAGGGGGCGTGGTGTACGCTGATCGCGCATGTCCGACGAAGGCGCATCCCCGACGGAGCGGGCGCTCGCAGCGATCCTGGAGCTCCTCGACCATGGAACGCTCCTGTTCCAGGGGGACGACCTCGTGTGCACGCGGATCACGAGCCACACGGCGGCGCTCATGGGGCTGCCGAAGGACGCGATCGTGGGGCGGCGGCGCTCGGAGCTGCTGGGCGCGATCGTGACCGGGGACGACGCGAGCGCGCGGGCCGTCGCTGCCCTCGCGAACGTGGGGCCCGCGGAGAAGCGGCGGGAGGCCGTCACGCTGCAGTCGACGCCGCCGCGGTTCGTGGACTGGGCGACGGCTCCGGCCGGCGACGGGCGCGTGGATCTGCTCGTGGACCGGACGACGGAGCGCGCCCTCCGCGCGGATCTGGCGCAGCTCCAGGCGAAGATGGCCGAGACGGCGCTCGTCGACGAGGTGACCGGGCTCTCGAACCGCCGGCACTTCGAGGCCGAGATGGACCGCGAGCACCGCCGATCGCAGCGCGCGTGGGCCTCGTACGCGATCGCGCGCGTCGACGTGGACGGGATGGATCGGCTCGTGGAGGAGCTCGGGCGCGCGCAGGCGGACACGCTCCTCCGGCGCGTCGGCGAGGAGCTCCGCGCGGGCCGGCGCGAGTACGATCTCGTGGCGCGGTGGGACGACGACGAGCTCATCGTGCTGCTGCCCGGCATCGACGCGCAGGCGGTGGGCAGCGTGCTCGCGCGATCGCTCGGTCAGATGCGGGACGCCGCGCGCACGGTCGCGGGGCGCGACGTGACGTTCTGCAGCGGGGTCGCGCTGTGGATCCCCCCCTCCATCGAGAACGCGGGCGACGTGGTCACGCGCGCCGGCACCGCGCTGCAGGCCGCCAAGCTGATGGGGCCGGGCACGATGGAAGTGGACGCGACGCTGGTCGAGTGGCGCGACGACGCCGGGACCTGAGAGGCCCCTTCACTTCATCGTCTTCGCGATCTCGCAGGCCGTCGGGTTCTGGTCCTTGTCGCAGATCTCCTGGCACTGGGCCTTCGTGATCTTGGCGCAGATGGCCTTCGTCTTCTCGGCCCACTTCGCGCAGCACTCCGGGTCCTTGTCGGTCTTGCAGGAGATGCCGCAGTCCTGGCTCGTGCCGTCGGCGCCGAGGCAGAACTTGCACGTGATGCTCTTCTCGCCGCTCGGCTTGGCGGTGGACGTCGCGGCCGCGGTCGCCGCGGGCGCGCCGGAGGTCGCAGGGGCGCCGCTGCCTGCGGGGGCCGATCCACTACCGGAGCTTCCGCAACCGACGAACAGGAAGAGCGCGGGGACGAACAGAGAGGCCAGCTTCATGCGCGCCTCGTAGCTCGGTCGCGAGGGGCGCGTCAACGCGCGTGGTGACACCGAAGGAGCCCGCTCGTAGGCTCACCGCTCCGCGTCGGTGGGGGACGACTCGCATCCTCGAGGGAACCATGGGAAAGCCATCGCGCCTGTTCGTGATCTCGGACCTGCACCTCGGCGGCGAGAGGCCGACGATGATGAGCCAGCCGAAGAGGCTCGCGGAATTCATCGCGGCGCTTCCGGAGAAGGCCCTGCCCGACGAGACGATCGATCTCGTGATCGCAGGCGATTTCGTGGATTTCTTGTCGGTGCCACCGTGGACGGCGTGGACGGCGACCGCGGCCGACGCGGTGAAGAAGCTGGAGCGCGTCGTCGGAGCGCCCGGCAGCGGGGATGGCTTCGCCCCGATCTTCGACGCGCTGCGGGCGCACATCGCCGCGGGGCGGAGGCTCACGATCCTGATCGGCAACCACGATCTCGAGCTCACGATGCCGCCGGTGCAGGACACGCTCCTGCGGCGGATCGGGGCGGATCTGCACGACGTGCTGTTCCTGCTCGACGGGCGGGCGTACCGCGTCGGCGGCGCGCTGATCGAGCACGGCAACCGCTACGACGACGCCAACGCCAACGATTTCTCGCACCTGCGCGCGCTCGCCTCGTACCTGTCGCGCGGGGAGGCGCCGGACAAGCTCGCGGAGGTCGTCGTGTCGACGGGCAGCCAGCTCGTGACGCGCGTCGTGAACCCGATGAAGAAGGCGTACCCCTTCGTGGACCTGCTCAAGCCCGAAGGCGAGCTGCTCGCGTACCTGATCTTCGCGCTGGAGCCGGGCCTCGTGAAGCAGTACCTCGGCGACTTCAAGCTGCTGTTCGAGGCGCAGCGCAAGGCCGCCGCGAACGTCGACGGGCGTCCGCCGGGCGCGACCGAGAACGTCGCGGGAGTAGAGGCCGCGGACTCGGCCGACCTGCGCGCAGCCTTCCCCGAGCTGCACCAGGCGATCCACACGACCGCGGAGAACGTCGGCTTCGGCGATCTGCTGAGCGGGTTCATGAGCTCGGTGATGGGCGACAGCCTGTCCGAGATCATCCGGAAAAATAAGCCGATCCCGGCGGACCGGCTCGCGAAGCTCCGCGTGAGCCTGCGCAAGCTGCTCGACGGCGACCGCACGTTCGACCGCACGGCGCCCGACGGGCCGTACGCGGTGGCGGCGGGGCGCCTCGGCAAGATCCCCGGCGTCGAGACCGTGGTGATGGGGCACACGCACCTCGCGCGGCACTACGGCCCGGCCGACAAGGCGACGTACATCAACACGGGCACGTGGGCGGATCTCGTGACGGTGCCGAAGGAGGCGCTCGCGGACGGCGCGGACGAGGCCCTCTCGAAGTTCGTCGTGAGCCTCGTGAAGGACGACGGGGCGCGCTCGTTTTTGCCGACGTACGCCGACGTGCGCGTGAACGAGGACGGCACGGTCGCGAGCGCGTCGCTGAAGGACGCGTGAGGTCGCGCGATCATGGAAAGCCTCTTTTTATCGGTGCGGACGAGCCCGGACGCCGCGGCGAAGCGCGCGCGCGGCACCGCGTGGCTCCTGTGGCCGCGGTTCGTCGTGACGGCGCTCCACGTGGTCGGCACGCCCGGAGGGGCCGGCGCCTGGGCGCATGAGCGGTGGCTGAAGAAGAGGCCCGAAGAGGTGGAGAAGGGCGCGGAGCCGTACGCGCTGCGCCTCCCGAGCGGCGACGCGGTGGGCGTGCTGCCGATCGCGTACGACCCGATCGCGGACGTGGCGCTCCTGCGGCTGCCCGAGGGCGCGACGGTCGCGGAGGACGCGTTCGGCGTGATCGCGGTGGACGCGGTGCGCGCGGGCGATCCGTGGCACGCGGTGGGGTACCCCGCGTTCGAGGAGGAGCCGCGCGCGATCGCGCTGGAGGGCGCGGTGAGCTTCGTGGGCGCGGGCCTCACGAACAACGCGATCCAGCTCCAGGTCGATCAGGGCACCGGCGTCGCGTGGGGCGGCATCTCCGGCTGCGCCGCGCGGAGCACGTGGGGCGAGGTCATCGGCGTGGTGCTCCAGACGATGTCGGGGATCGCCACGTGCAACGCGGCGCCGGCGGAGGTGGTCGCGCGGCTCCTGCGGCTCCACGCGCACCTGCCGGAGCTCGTGGACGCGCTCTCGGAGCGGCTGCGCGCGCTCGGATCGGATGCGATCGAGGACGTCGCGAACAACCTGTTTCCGTCGCTCTCGGGGGCGGACCGGTTCGCGGCGGATCCGGCCGGCGTGCTGGCTGCGCGCGTCGCGGAGTCGGGCGGCGGCGGGCTGCGGCTCGCGCTCGACGCGATCCGGGACGCGATGATCGCCGCGGGAAAGAAGCCGCCGGACGCCGCGGTCGATCCGATCGTTGGCCGGTTCGAGACGGCCGTGATGGCGCGTCCGAGCGAGGCGGACAAGGGCGCCGTGCTCCGCGCGCTCGCCGACGAAGGCGGGGAGATCGACGCGATCGAGCGGCTCGCGAAGAGGCTCCCGGACATGCCGCGCGCGGTGCTCGACGCGGCCGTGAGCGCGCTGCTCCTCGAAGCGGGCCAGACGACGGGCAACGCGAAGCCGGTGCGGGGCATGCGCGGCGCCGACGACGTGATCACGCTGCTCACGCTGCTCGCGGAGGGCGCGCGCCGCATCGTCCGCCGCGACTACCTGCGCGCCGTGCTGCGGGCGCTGCGATCCGGCGACGCGACGCGGGCTGAGCTCGATGCGCGGTGCGCGATCGGCCCCGCTGCGCTCTCGCGGACGCTCGTGTGCGCGGAGCGAATCGGCGCGATCGCGCGGCTCGGCGACGCCTTCCGCCTCACGTCGAGCGGCCCCGCGTGGCTCGCGATGCGCCCCGGCGACGCGGAGCCCGCGCGGTGATCCGCGACGTCCCCACGCAGAACCATCGGAAGAGAGAGCGCACGAGATGAGCGTCTTCACGCTGTTCGCCGACCGTCCCATTCGAGATCCGGAGGACCAGCTCTGGTTCTCGGCGCCGCAGGATCGAGCGAAGCCCAAGCCGATCCGCCGTCAGCTCGATCAGATCGCGGAGACGCTCGTCGCGCCGCTCGCCCCCGGCGCGAAGCCCGCCGCGTCGCTGACGATCGCGATCCACGGCGCGCCCGGATCCGGCAAGAGCAGCGCGCTCAACGTGCTGTGGGACCTCGCCCGCGAGAAGGCGCGCGCCCTCGGCTCCGGAGCGGACGGGGACGCGATCGCGGCGCGCCTCGTGCGGTGCGCGTACGTGGCCCCGAACTGGGAGTCGCCGGATCTCACCCCGCGCACGAGCCTCGTCGCGTCGATGCTCGTCGCGCTCGCGGGCGGCGAGACCGAGGCCGTGAGCAAGCTGCTCGCGTCGACCCAGAGCATCGCGGAGGCCATCCGTGACGCGAGCCAGCCGAGCGACGCGCAGGGCCGGAAAATGTGGGCGTCGAAGATGGTGGGCCTCATCGCGTCCGAGGTGTCCAAGCTCCGCAACGTCGAGGAGATCCTCCGCGACAGCCTCCCCGACAAGAGCGGCGCCCCGCGCGTGCTCGCGATGCTGATCGACGACCTCGACCGCTGCGATCCGGCCTTCGTGTACGCGATCTTGAGCGAGCTCTTGGAGCACGGCGATCTCGACAACTTCTTCTTCATCCTCGCCGCGAGCCCCGGCACCCTCGCGCGCGCCGTGACGGACGGCGCGTCCGTGCGCGCGGCGGACGCGACGCTGCCCGCGGGCGCGCACCGTCCGGCTTCCCCGATCGCGGTCCGCGGACAGATCGGCGTGAGCCAGGAGCTCGCGAAGCTCGTGCAGCACATCGTGGACGTTCCGCTCGTGGACGGCGACGGAATGCGCGCGCTGCTGGGCCGGCTCTTCGAGGACAAGCTCGCGTCGGGCAAGGCCGATCCGGTCGCGCAGGCGATCGTCGACTCCGCGCCGCTCTTCGTGCTCGCGCTTCCGGAGGCGACGCCGCGCGCGGTGAAGCGGTGCCTCAACTTCCTCGTGGCGCGCCTCGGCGAAGGCGCGATCCCGTCGGACAGCGTGGCGGGCGTGCGCGCGCACATCAAGCGCCTGCTCCTGGAGTACGCGTGGCCGGATTTCCTGCGCGACTGGTTCGATCCGATGACCTCGGACGGCCCCGCGCGGAGCCTCGCGCCGATCGTGATGCTCGAGGAGACGGTGTCGCGGGCCGCGCTCGTGGACAACAGCGATCGCCGCGTGCTGCACGAGCTGGAGTACGTGTGCGACGCGTTCCCTTCGCTGCCGTGGCGCGAGCTCCCGGTCGCGCTCCTGCGGTTCTTGAGCGCGTCCCCGCGTCTCGCGACGATGCCGACTCAAGCGGCGCCGCCGCGTCGCGAGCGCATCGAGGACGCGAAGGCTTCGACCGTGCCGCCGCCGGGAAAGCCGGAGGCTGGGGCGATCGTGCCGAGCGCGAAGACGGACCCGGAGGACATCCTGGGCGCGCTGGGCCTCCCCAAAGGCTCCCCGCTGCGCACGCTTCGACTGGGAAACGAGCGGATGCTCGCGTCCGACGCCCCGGCGGGCGCGGTCGCGTTTTCGCTCGATCTCGCTCCGGTCGGCGCGCCGGATCCGAATGCAGGCGATTCGCCGGACGATCCAGCGGTTCTGGAGGTGACCGTCCCGAGCCGCGCCCCGGATCCGAACGCGGGCGATGGGCCGGACGATGCGCCGATGGTGGACGACGCGCCGATGCCGCCGCCCCCGCCGCCGGGTCCGCCGCCTCCGTTCGCTGCACCCCCGTCGTTCTCGCGAGGTCCCGCGCCGCCGCCGGGCCCGCCAGCCTTCGGTCCGCCGCCTCCGTTCGCCCCGCCTCCGCCGGTCCGCGCCCCGGGCGCACCCGGAGCCTCTGCGGCGCCTGCGGTGAGCGCTCCGGGGGCACCTCCGCCGTCGGCGAGCGCTCCGGGCGCACCTCCGCCGTCGGCGAGCGCGGAGGAGCGGCCCATGGATGTCCCGTCGCTCGCGCCGCCCGATCTCGTGATCGACGAGGCGCTGCGGGACGTGCAGCGCATCGCGGATCCGATCGCGCGCGTCGATCGAGCTGCGCACGCGATCTTCGGTCTCCGCGACCTCGGCGACGAGGCCGAGCCGGCGGCGATCTGCCTCGCTCGCGCGCTGTGGCCTTCGGTGACGGCGGCGCCGCGGGACGGCGTGATGCTGTGCGCGGTGATGGATGTGTACGTCGCGCTCCTTCAGGAGCGTGGCCAGCGGCGCACCGCGTGCGGCGTGCTTCAGCGGGCCTACGAGGTGCTCGGCGACAACGCGCACGTCCGCGAGCGGTACAGCCTCTTCCTCACGGGCGCGGGGGCGCTCCAGGCGGCGCGCAAGGTGCTCTCGCATCAGCCTGTGGACGTGGCCGAGCTCTTCGCCGACGACGCCGTCGCCGTGCCCGTGATCGAGTCGGGATGGCCTCGCGTGGTGCAGCTGGTGCGCGCGACGCTGGGCTCGTCGGCCTGAGCTTCGCGCGGCCCTCGGGTAGCGCGAAACCCCCTGCGCACGCGCTGGATTTTGCGCGCCGCGATGTGGTGCCGCGCTCTGGCCCCGTCGCGCCCTTTGGTGTACGAACGCGGGCCATGAGCGCTGCAGCCACGAACAACGACACGGTCACGGATCCGGGGACGCGCGATCCGATCGATGCCATCTACGGAGCGCGTCAGGTCTCGTGCCGCATGTTCGAGACGCCGTTGATCGAGCGCTTCTCGCGCGTGCACTGGTCGACGCCGTTCTTGTTCTGGCTCCCGGTGCTCGCGTTCGTGTCGTACCACTCGTTCACGGCGGGCGTGACGGTGGCGCCGTTCGCGGGCCTCGTGTTGGCGGGCATCTTCGTGTGGACGTTCGCCGAGTACTGCTTGCACCGCTGGGTGTTCCACTACATCGGCCCGCGCCCGTGGCAGCGCCGCATGAACTTCATCTTGCACGGCGTGCATCACGACTTCCCGCAGGACGCGGGCCGCCTCGTGATGCCGCTCGGCGCCAGCATCCCGATGGCGGCGTTCTTCTACGTGCTCTTCCGCATCGTCGCGGGCCCGGTGTACGCGCACCCGTTCTTCGTCGGCTTCGGCCTCGGTTACCTCGCGTACGACGGCATGCACTTCGCGGTGCACCACTTCCGCATGTCGACGCGCATGTTCAAGTGGATCAAGCGCTACCACATGATCCACCACCACACGGGCGTGGATGCGCGCTACGGCGTCTCGTCGCCGCTCTGGGACTACGTGTTCCGCACGCACGGCGGCGAGAGCTGAGGCCACCGCTGAGCGGACGCAGTCCTCGACGCTGCACGCGTCACGATGATCGGCGCCGCTCTCTGCCGGGGGGCGTTTCATAGACGCGGTTAAGACGCTCCGAGCGTCACGCGACCTCTCCCGCGCCCCCCCAAACAAACCCAGTTACAAGAGCCCGCCGCGCTCCCCGCGAAGCGCGATGGAGGCAGCGTTCTTCACGGGGATGCGACGACGCGGAGCGCGCCGACGTGGAACGTGCGCAGCGTGTTGCGGTTGCAGAAGGGGCACAGCCAGCCGACGTCGAATCGGTCGTTCTCTGCGTGGATGCTGTGCGCGGCGGAGCGC